>NZ_CP027433.1:2670990-4006485 GCF_002993285.1 Gordonia iterans
TGGCCCGGCGGTCGAAAGGAACGCTCGCTCGACCGGCGAGTGAGTCGCCTGCTAGGTGGTGTGGACGATCAGGACGTCGCAGGCGGCCTTGCGGGCGACGTCCGCGGGGACCGAACCGAGCAGGCGCCCGGCGATGGAGTTGAGTCCCTTGTTGCCCACCACCAGCAGATCGGCCTGGACATCGGTGACGAGCTGCAGGAGAGCGTCGACCGGCGCGCCCTTGACGGCGCGGGTGTCGACCACGGCGGCGCCGGCGGCCTTGGCCCGCTCCTTGGCCTTGCGGAGGATCTCCTCGGTGGGCGAGCTGCCCATCACCTGGTACGCATCGGCGCCGAGCGTGTCGGTGGCCGCGCTGGCGAGCTTGCCGTCGTTCGGGAAGTAGGCGCAGGCGATGACCAGATTGGACTTGTCCCCGGAGATGCCGCCCGCACGCGCCACGGCGTGCAGCGAGGACTCCGATCCGTCGGTGCCGACGACGACGGTCTTGTAATCGCTCATTCTTGCTTCTACCTCCGTCAGGGTGCCCGGTACGGCGTCTCCGTACCGGAACGGTGCTTTAGAACATACCTTGCTTACTGAACGGTAGGGACGAGAAAGCGCCGCTACTTGATCCCAGCGGCGTCCATCCCTCGCAGTTCCTTCTTCAAGTCAGCGATCTCGTCGCGCAGCCGGGCGGCCAGCTCGAATTGGAGGTCCCGGGCCGCGTTCATCATTTGGTCAGTGAGTTCCTGGACCAGATCGGCCAGTTCCGCCCTCGGCATGGACGAAGTGTCCCGCTGTTCGATCACCCCGGCACTCACCGACTTGCTCACTTCTCCCTGAGCGCGGCGCCCGCGGCTCGCGTTGCGTCCCGATCCGCCCACCTCGACGGTGTCCTCGGCCTCGGCGTACACCTGGTCGAGAATGTCGTTGATCTTCTTGCGCAGCGGCTGCGGATCGACGCCCTTCTCTTCGTTGTAGGCGATCTGCTTGGCACGACGGCGGTCGGTCTCGTCGATGGCGTTCTGCATCGAGTCGGTGATCCTGTCGGCGTACATGTGCACCTCACCCGACACGTTGCGTGCCGCGCGCCCGATGGTCTGAATGAGCGACGTGGTACTGCGCAGGAATCCCTCTTTGTCCGCGTCGAGGATCGCGACCAGCGACACCTCCGGGAGGTCGAGGCCCTCGCGGAGCAGGTTGATGCCGACCAGCACGTCGTACTCTCCGCTGCGGAGCTGCCGGAGCAGTTCGACGCGCCGCAGCGTGTCGACCTCGGAGTGCAAGTAGCGCACACGGATCCCGAGTTCCAGCAGGTAGTCGGTGAGGTCCTCGGCCATCTTCTTGGTGAGGGTGGTGACCAGGACGCGCTCGTCCTTCTCGGTCCGCTCCCGGATCTCGTGGACCAGGTCGTCGATCTGGCCCTTGGTGGACTTGACGACGATCTTGGGGTCGAGGAGGCCGGTGGGCCGGATCACCTGTTCCACGAACTCGCCGCCGGACTGGCCCAGCTCGTAGGGGCCCGGGGTCGCCGAGAGGTAGACGGTCTGGCCGATGCGGTCGACGAACTCGTCCCAGGTGAGCGGGCGGTTGTCGACGGCAGACGGCAGCCGGAAGCCGAACTCCACCAGGTTCCTCTTGCGCGACATGTCGCCCTCGTACATGGCACCGATCTGCGGGACCGTCACATGCGACTCGTCGATCACCAGGAGGAAGTCGTCCGGGAAGTAGTCGATCAGGGTGGCCGGCGCCGTTCCGGGGCCGCGGCCGTCGATGTGCCTCGAGTAGTTCTCGATGCCCGAGCAGAAGCCGACCTGGCGCATCATCTCGACGTCGTAATTGGTTCGCATGCGAAGACGTTGCGCCTCTAGGTGTTTGCCCTGCCGTTCGAACTCTTCCAGACGCTGTTCCAGCTCTTTCTCGATCCCCTCGATCGCCCTCGCCATGCGCTCGGGACCCGCGACGTAGTGGGTGGCGGGGAAAATCCGGAGGGAGTCGACCTGGCGGATCACGTCGCCGGTCAGCGGGTGGAGGTAGTAGAGCGCTTCCACCTCGTCGCCGAAGAACTCGATACGGATCGCGAGTTCCTCGTACGACGGGATGATCTCGACGGTGTCGCCGCGCACCCGGAAGCCGCCGCGGGTGAAGGAGACGTCGTTGCGGTCGTACTGGATGTCGACGAGCAGGCGCAACAGCGCATCGCGGTCGATCTGCTCCCCGACGGAGAGTTCCACCGACCGGTCGAGGTAGCTCTGCGGCGTGCCGAGACCGTAGATGCACGAGACGGACGCCACCACTACCACGTCACGGCGGGACAGCAGGCTCGACGTCGCCGAATGCCGCAGCCGCTCGACGTCGTCGTTGATCGAGCTGTCCTTCTCGATGTAGGTGTCTGTCTGCGCGATATAGGCCTCGGGCTGGTAGTAGTCGTAGTAGGAGACGAAGTACTCCACAGCGTTGTTCGGAAGCATCTCACGGAGTTCGTTGGCGAGCTGGGCCGCAAGGGTCTTGTTCGGCGCCATCACCAGCGTCGGGCGCTGCATCTTCTCGATGAGCCAGGCCGTGGTGGCCGATTTTCCGGTACCCGTCGCGCCCATCAGGACGATGTCCTTCTCACCGCCGTTGAGACGCCGCTCCAGGTCGGCGATGGCGGTGGGCTGGTCCCCCGCCGGCTCCAGATCGCTGATCACCTCGAACGCGGCGCTCGAGCGCTCCACCTCGCCGATGGGCCGGTACTCCGAGTGCGCGACGATCGGCTGCTCTGCTGCGAATGCCATGGGGCCAGGATAATGCGGAGGTCCGACACTCAGCGGCGCGTGTCGAGGACCGGGGTCGGCAAGGCTTCCTGGATGTGCGATCGCTGGTGGCGATCGTCAATCCGCGCCTGGCCGCCTGGGCGCCGATCATCCGGTCGAACGGATCCCGGTGGCCCCCGGTCGACTGCCCTGCGACGATCGCATCTGCCGCCTCCACAGGCAACCTTCGAGGTCAGACTGCCGTGCACACGAGAACAGGCGGCCTCGGACGATTCGTCCGAGACCGCCTGGTCCCTCGGGCATGCTGGCCGACGACGCTCAGCCCGTGACGCCGGTCATCTCCAGATTGGTCTTGCCGGTGGACTTCTCGGCGATCACCGTGCCGTCGGTCAGGTTCACCGCGAGAATCCGCTGCTTGGCCGGGTCGGTGATGTACGCGGTGGCGCCCAGGACGTGCAGGTCGGGCATCGCGTCCTTCCAGTCGTCGGGCTCGGTCCATGGGTCGATCACCGAGTAGGCGGCCGTCTCCCGGCCGGTCTCCGGATCGAAGACGTGCAGTTTGCCGTCGGCGCCGAGGATGAGCGCCTCGCCGTTCGGGCCGCGCCCCAGCGAACGGAAGCTGTAGGTGGTGTCGATGTCGACCACGCGGATGGTTCCGGTGCGGGTGTCGGTGAGCGAGAACTGGCGCGGACGCTCGTGCTCGGCGTCTTTGTCAGTCTTGTAGTCGCCGAGAATGATCGGAGAGGCCTCGCTGCCGGCCTGGTTGCCGATCCGCGCATACGGAGCGGCGGCCTTGATCTTGGTGAACTCGTCACCCTTCACCATGAGAACGCCGTCCTCACAGCCGAAGGTCACGGCGCCGCCCTGTGCGGCCGCCTCACCGTGGAGACCGGGGCACTGATCGTTGGCGGCGAGTGTCGCCCCGTCCGCGCCACGGATGATCGCCCCGGTGCGGCTGTCGGTGTCGCCCACCGAGACGACGACGCTCCCGTCCGTGCGGGCGACCGCCACCCCGTGGTGGGGCTCCACCGTGAAGTCCTCGATCACCGCGCCGTCCGACCCGATCTTCGCCGAGTCGAGGATTCGGACCTCACCGGTGCCGTCGGTGAACAGAGCGGTCTTGCCGTCGTGCACGACGACGTGTCCGGGCTTCTCGCCGCGGTAGACGGTGTCGGTGAACACCGGCTCGGCCGTGTACGAGTGTCCGTGATCGCCGTGCGCCTCGGTCCAGGTGCCGACATCGAGCAGTCGGAAGCCGCTGTCGGTCGAGACGAAGACATAGCGCCCGTCGCCGGCGTCGTTCACGCGCGTGAATCCCTCGACCGGAATGTCCGACACGTTCTCCAGCGTTCGCGCATCGATCACGGCGAGCCCGCCGTCATAGGTCAGGACCAGACGCGGTTGTGCGGTCTGGTGCTCGGCGGCCTGCTGTGCAGGCGCGCTGGAGGCGGTCGACGCGTCGTCGCTGCCGGAAGAGCAGCCGACCAGGCCGAGCACCGCCACGGAGGACAGGGCCAGGAGTTTGGTGGTGTTTCGCATGCGGGCCAGTGAACAGCTTGATGAAAATTATTGTCAAGAATGAATGCGCGCATGCATCCGCCGGGCGAAGCCTCAGCAGATGTCCGACACCGCGCCTAATCTTGCGAACATGGCCGGCACACCGATTCCCCATGTCACCGCGATCACCCTGGGCGTCCGAGACGTCGAGACCGCGCACCGTTTCTACACCGAAGGCCTCGGCTTCGCGCCGATCAGCCGGATGGGCGACGAGATCGCGTTTGTGCAGGCCGGGCCCGGCCTGCTCCTGGCCCTGTGGAACGTCGCGTCCATGCCCGGCGAGTACGGCAGCGTGGGCCACAGCCCACTCGCGCCGCCGATGTCGCTGGGCCACAACGTGTCCGACGAGGCGCTCGTCGAAGCGCTCTACCGCCGGGCCGTCGCCGCGGGCGCGTCGCCGATCGGCGAACCCCGCAGACAAGACTGGGGCGGAGTCAGCGCGTGCATCGCCGATCCGGACGGGTTCCGCTGGGACTTCGTCTACAACCCGGCATTCACCGTCGCCGCGGACGGAGCAGTGACCAGTGTCTGAGCCGGCACACCTCACCGAGCCGCATCCGCCCAAGCGCGAGGTGTTCGACGTCCCCGCGATGACCAACACCGACAACAAGGGCTTCGTCCGGCCGGTCCTGGAGTATCGCGCCACCGAGTACGGGCTGTACATGTCGCGCACCGCCGACCACCCCCGGTTCAGCCACCTGGAGACCTGGTTGCTGCCGTCACTCGGACTGCGGGCCAACATCTTCCATTTCACCGCGGGCCATCGCGTGCGCCAGCGGCTGTACCTGGACGTCGGCCGGTTCCACGGCCCCGACGACCACGGCCGCTGGCACGCCCTCGACTGGTACCTGGACCTGATCGACGTGCCGGGCACGCCCCTGGAACTGATCGACGTCGACGAGCTCTTCGACGCCCACGCCGCCGGACTGGTCAGCACCGCCGAAGCCACCGACGCCGTGGCGATCGCAGTCCGGGCTCTGACCGGCGCGGCGATCACCGGGGGGATACAGACCTGGCTCGATTCACAGGCCGGCGAACCTCTGACCTGGCTCGACCGCCCCTGAATCCGGCCGCTGGCACACTGCGCCAGTTACTCGTACACTGTACGAGTAACTGCACAGCCACAGAGGAGCCGCCCGATCACCCGGTCACGCCCGGCCGCGCTGCACGCGACCTACCTACCCGATCGTCACGCCTTCGCGCTCTGGTCCCCGCCCCCGGCGTCCCCCGCGTCCGATTCTTCTGGGCCCACCGAGACCTTCGTGGTGCCGCAACCGGTCGGCTACGGGCGGGAGAAGACGCTCGAACCCACGGCGGTCGCCGGCACCGTGGTGCCCGTCGACCGGCTGCCCGCGTCGGACTCGCCCACCGTCGCCGCCTGGCGTGCCCTGCTCCACGACCCGGACGCCGATATCCGTCTGCCGCCTGTCGCCCATGCGCTGTGCAACAACGCCGGGGACGCGGTGGTCTCAGAGGCCTACGCCCGCCGAGCGTTCACCGAGACGCGCCGCGTCGCAGAGCGCCTCGCCGGCCGCGTACACGCAGAACTCCGCGACTACCAGCTGCGCGGGGTCTCCTGGCTGGCCGAGGCGACAGGTCTTTCGACGGAGCTCAAGACAGGCCCTTCGACAGAGCTCAGGACAGGCGTGATCCTGGCCGACGAGATGGGCCTGGGCAAGACGCTCCAGACCGTCGCACACCTCGTGGACGCCGGCACCGGTCCGGTCTTGATCGTCTGCCCTACCGGCCTGGTGTCGAACTGGCTCCGGGAGATCAGCCGGTGGGCCCCGGACGCGCTGCGCGCAACAGACTACCGCGGCGGTGGTCTCGACGCCGCTCGACCAGCGAACAGCCCCGCTCGACCAGTGAACAACTCGGTGCGTCCGGCCCACGAGTCCGAGCCGCCGCTCGTCGTCGTGACGGGGTACCCGACCCTGCGGCGGCACGGCGCGACTCTTGCCGAGATCCCCTGGGCAACAGTGGTATTCGACGAGGCGCAGGCCCTGAAGAACCCCCGCACCCAGGTGGCGCGGGCCGCCCGCGCCCTCGACGCCCGATCCCGGATCGCGCTGACCGGAACACCGGTGGAGAATCACTTGGACGAACTGTGGGCACTGCTCAACCTGGTGGCCCCCGCCGATTTCGGCAACCGCGCGCTGTTCCGGCGGCGATACACACTGCCGATCCAGTCCGGTTCGGCGGAGGCCAAGGCCCGCATGCTGGACGCCGTCTCCTCGCACGTGCTGCGCCGGACCAAGGCCGGCGTCGCCGCAGACCTCGGACCCAAACTGCACAACGACGTCGAGTGCGATCTCACCGACGAGCAGGAACGCCTGTACGACGCGATCCTCGATCGCGCCGAATCCGAGGGCTTCGGCACCGGAATGGCACGACGCGGCGCGATCCTGACCGCCCTGACGCACCTCAAGCAGGTGTGCAATCATCCTGCACTGGTGAGCCCCGCGCCGTTCGCAGGCCGACTCGAGGGCCGCTCGGGCAAACTGGACGTCTGCACCGACATCGTGCTGACCAACGTCGAGAACCGCTGCCCGACCGTGGTCTTCACGCAGTATCGGCAGACCGGAGAGCTGTTGGCCCGGCACCTCGGCACTGCGTTGAACGCGGAAGCTCCGTTCTTGCACGGCGGCCTCTCCCTTGCCGAACGTGACAGGATCGTCGACGAGTACCAATCGGGCGCGGGTTGCGGCATCCTCGTCGCGAGCCTGAAGGCGGCGGGCACCGGACTCACCTTGACCCGGGCCGCCGACGTGGTGCACTTCGACCGATGGTGGAATCCCGCCGTCGAGGCCCAGGCCACCGATCGAGTGCATCGGATCGGGCAGGAGCGAATCGTCACCGTCACGACGCTCACCACCGCGGGCACACTGGAGGAGCACATCGCGGCCATGCACCACCGCAAGACCGCCCTCGACCTCGACTCCGACACCGGTGCGCTGGCCTTGCTCACCGAACTCTCCGACGAGCGCCTGATCGAGGTACTGCGTCGCCGCCGGGAGGAGTCGTCATGACCGATCCTGCCGCCGAGTTCGGCTACACGCCGTGGGGCCGCGACTATTTGCGTCTGGCAGAGCCGCTCCGGGTCACCAGGCCCGAGCCGCTGCTGCCCCGCGCACGGACCCTCGCGCGTACCGCGATCACCGACGTGCAGATCGACGGCCGGGCGATCCGCGGCACTGTGGTCCGCGGCGGCCAGGCGTCGGTCGCCACGCTCGAGTTCCGCCCGATGCGCCGGGAGACCGCGCAGGCGGTCGCTGCGGCAGTGGGGGCCGCGCCGACGTCGAGCCGGCTGACCGGAGACGTCCACGCGATGACCGGCGACGACCCGGTGGAGCTCGCCGCGATCGACTGCTCGTGCCGGGCCCGCACGCCGCGTTGCGTCCACGCGCTGGCACTGATGTATCGGACCGTGCGACACGTCGACGAGGATCCACGGCTGGCGCTCTCGCTCCGGGGATTTCAGGACGCACTGGGTGACCGTCACGCCGGTGAGAGCGGCATCGTCCAGTGGACGCCGCTGACCGCACTCGACCCCGCGGACTTCGCGCGGTGACTCACGTCGACGCGCCGTCGACGGCGGAGTCCGCCTGTGCCAGAATCAGCCCGGATCAATTCCCTCATATGCCACTTCGAGAGTCGGGACATCATGACGACACCTCCCCCGCCCGGACAGCCCCAGCAGCCCGGCGAGCCGCAGCAGCCGCTCCAGCCCGGCCAGCCGCAGCCTGCTGCGGGACAGACCGGTGCACCCGGCCACGCGGCACCCGGCGCGCCCGGCGCCTATCCTCCTCCGCCGGGCTTTCCGCCGGCGGCGCCCGGGGCTCCCGGATTCCCGCCGCCCGCCCCCAAGAAGTCCGCGACCGGCAAGATCATCGGTGCCGTCGTGGTGGCTGCCGTCATCGTCGGCGCGATCGTCGGTTTCAGCTTGTTCCGCGGCGGCGACGACGGCGAGACCGTCCGCACCACGTCGGTGGGATCGTGCATCACGGTGACCGGTTCGACGGCGAACGTCGAGACCAAGGGCATCTCGTGCGACGACGCGAGCACTCCGTCGTACATCGTCGGCGCCAAGCTCGAGTCGTCGGCAGCCTGCGAGTCCGCCGGCTACTACAGCTACGTCTATGAGTACGGTCGCGCCTCGAGCAGCGAGTACTTGTGCCTGGTGCCGAACTGGCAGGTGGACACGTGCTACGAGCAGTCGACGATCGGAGTCGAGCTCAAGACCGTCGCCTGCTCGGAGACGTCGTCCGTGGTCACCACTCGGTTCAAGATCACCGAGCGCGCCGACTCCAAGAACGTGCCGAACTGCACCGGCTCGGAGAGCCTGAAGGTGTTCGCGTTCGACATCCAGAGTGACCCGGCTCGCCAGGTCGGCTTCTGCGCCGAGATCCTCGGCGACTACACCTGGCAATAGCAGCGCCATCCGGGCGGCACCACCGTCCGCGTTCGACCGGCCCGGCCCGCGGAACATCCAGCGGGCCGGGCCTCGTCGCGAGACCGCCCCTTCGAGAAGCTTCAGAGTCGAGACCACGCTATGACGACCCCTCCGCCGAACGGCCCTCCCGAATCGCACCCCGGCTACGACCCCACGCAGCAGTACCGACGTCCGGGGCCGCGCCAGGGCCCGTCGGTCGGGCCGTCACCCTACGGACCAGCCCCGTACGGGCAGCCTCAGTACGGACAGCCGCAGTACGGACAAGCCCCGTACGGGCATCCTCCCCGCGGACCGGCGCCCAACGCCGGCCCGTACTACGCCGCCCCGTCCGGGCCGCCTCCGCCGAAGCCGAAGTCGTCGGCGCCGATCATCATCACGGGGATCGTCTTGGTGGTGCTCATCGCCGTGGGGGCAGTCGCGCTGATCACGATCAGTCGTTCGGACGGCGATGACGCCGCGGCGCCGTCGTCGTCCCGCAGCACCGCCGACACTCCGGTCACCTCGTCGAGGCCCGGCGGCGACACCGTGAGGTCCACCGAGGTGGGATCGTGCATCACCGTGACCGGCACGACGTCGGACGTCGACACCGAGGGCATCTCGTGCGACGACGCGAGCCCACCGTCGTACATCGTCGGCGCCAAACTCCCGTCGAAGGACGCCTGTGAATCGGCCGGTTACTACAGCTACGTCTACGAGTACGGGATCGGCGCGAGCTCGGACTATCTCTGCCTGATCCCGAACTGGCAGGTGGGCACCTGCTACGAGCAGTCCTCCTTCGACGTCGAACTGAAGACCGTCGCCTGTTCGCTGAGCTCGACGCCCACCACGACCCGGCTCAGGGTGACCGAACGGGCCGACTCGGCGCGCGTGCCGAACTGCACCGGCTCGGACAAGCTGAAGGTCTTCGCCTTCGACGTCCGGAGCAGCCCGGCCAGCCGGATCGCCTTCTGCGCGGAGATCCTCGGCGACTACGTCTGGGAGTGAGCCCCCACGGCCTCTCGCTCCTCCACGAGGGTCAGCGCGATGTCGACGATCATGTCCTCCTGACCGCCGACGAGGCGGCGCTCGCCGCACACCGTCAGAATGTCGCGGACGTCGAGGTCGTAGCGCGCCGCCGCGGCTTCCGCGTGCCGGAGGAACGACGAGTACGCGCCCACATATCCGAGCGTCAGAGTCTCCCGGTCCACCCGCACCGGGCGGTCCTGCAGCGGGCGCACGATGTCGTCGGCGGCGTCCTCAAGGGCATTCAGATCGCAACGGTGGTCGAATCCCAGCAGGTTCGCCACCGCGACGAACGGCTCGATGGGGCAGTTACCCGCGCCGGCGCCGTGGCCGGCCAGCGATGCGTCCACTCGGTAGACACCGTTCTGCACCGCCACAACGGAATTCGCGACGGAGAGCGAGAGATTCTCGTGGGCGTGGATACCGATCTGGGTCTTCGGATCGAGCACGTCGCGGTAAGCCTTCACCCGGGCCTCGACGTCGCCCATCGTCAGTCGGCCGCCGGAGTCGGTGACGTAGACGCAGTCCGCGCCGTAGGACTCCATGAGCTTCGCCTGCTGCGCGAGCGACGCCGGGTCGCTCATGTGCGACAGCATGAGGAACCCGGAGACGTCCATGCCGATCTCCTTGGCCGCACCGATGTGCTGCGCCGAGACGTCGGCCTCGGTGCAGTGGGTGGCGACGCGGACCGAGCGGACCCCGAGGCGATAGGCGCGCTCGAGTTCCTTGACGGTCCCGACTCCGGGCAGCATCAGGGTCGTGAGGACGGCGCCGTCGACGGCGTCGGCGGCGGCCTCGATCCATTCCCAGTCGGTGTGGGACCCGGGACCGTAGTTCACCGTGCCGCCGGAGATGCCGTCGCCGTGCGCCACCTCGATCGCGTCCACGCCGGCCGCGTCGAGCGCGGCGACGATCCGCTGCACGTCCTCCGGGGAGATCCGATGCCGGACCGCGTGCATGCCGTCACGAAGGGTGACGTCCTGAACATAGATGGCCGGTCCGCGAGCTGATTCCGCCGCTCCTCGAGCCGATTCCGCCGCTCCTTGAGCCGATTCCGCCGCTCCTCGAGCCGATTCCGCCGCTCCTCGAGCCGATTCCGCCGCTCCTTGAGCTTGTCGAAAGGACATCGTCAGTTCTCCTTACCGGCGGCGATACGCTCGGCCACCTGCAGTCCGGCCGAGGTCATGATGTCGAGGTTCCCGGCGTAGGCAGGCAGATAGTCCGCCGCACCCTCCACCTCCAGGAAGACCGAGACCTGGTGGGTCGGACGCGAGTCCGCGGGCTCGGCCGAAGGGTCCTCCCGGTCGGCCAGCAGCGTCTCCACCGGCGTGGACTCGGGGATCTCGGTGATCTGCACCTTCTGCTTGAGGCGGTAACCGGGCACGTAGGCGGACACGTCGTCGACCATCTTCTCCACCGACAACCGGATCTGCTCCTGGGTGTCCAGGTCGGGCGCCTGGACCAGCGTGTACACCGTGTCGCGCATCATCAGCGGCGGCTCGGCCGGGTTCAGGATGATCACCGCCTTGCCGCGCCGCGCGCCGCCGACCTGCTCGATGGCGCCCGCGGTGGTCTCGGTGAACTCGTCGATGTTCGCGCGGGTGCCCGGACCGGCCGACTTCGAGGCAATCGACGCCACGATCTCGGCATAGGCGACCGGCACGACGCGGGACACCGCCGCGACCACCGGTATGGTCGCCTGGCCCCCGCAGGTCACCATGTTGACGACGGGCGCGTCCAGGTGATCGTCCAGGTTCACCGAGGGCACCACGTACGGCCCGACCGCCGCGGGCGTCAGGTCGATCAGACGCTTGCCGTGCGGGCGGAGCACCTCGACGTGATGCTTGTGCGCCTTCGCCGACGTGGCGTCAAAGACGATGTCGATCTCCTCGAAGTCCGGCAGTGCCACCAGGCCCTCGACGCCGTCGGACGTCGTCGGGACGCCGAGCGCGGCAGCGCGGGCCAGTCCGTCGGAGTCGGGGTCGATGCCCACCATCGCACCCATCTCGAGGTGCTTGGCGTTCTCCATCACCTTGATCATCAGATCGGTGCCGATGTTGCCCGACCCGATGATCGCGACTTTGGTCTTGGTTCTCATCTGTTCTTCCTCTATTCGAATCGGGCGCGGACCGAGCCGAGTCCGCTGATCTCGACGCTCACCTCGTCGCCGGCCGACAGCGGGCGCATCGGGCCGAGTGCTCCGGAGAGGATCACCTGACCGGCCCGCAGCGGCTCGCCGAAGTCACGCGCGGCTCGCGCCAGCCAGGCCACCGCGTTGAGCGGATCCCCCAGACATGCGGCGCCCTCGCCCGTCGACACCTCGTCGCCGTTGATCAGCATCCTCATACCGACGTCGACAGGGCTGAACTCGTCGAGAGTCAGCCGATCCCGGCCCAGCACATACACCCCCGAGGAGGCGTTGTCGGCGACGGTGTCGGCGAAGGCGATGTCCCAGCCGTCGATCCGGCTGTCGCAGACCTCGATCGCCGCCACGCCGTAGTCGATCGCGGCCCGGACCTGGTGCACGTCCAGCGGGCCGTCGGCGAGATCGGCGCCCAGCACGAATGCCACTTCCGCCTCGGCCTTGGGCTGCAGAAGGCGACCGATCGGTACGACGGCCCCGTCCTGGTAGGCCATGTCGTCGAACAGCACACCGAAGTCGGGCTGATCGACGCCCATCTGGTCTTGCACCGCCTTGCTGGTCAGGCCGATCTTGCGGCCGACGATCGCCGCGCCTCCGGCGACCCGGCCCGCGGTGATCTGCTCCTGCACGCGATAAGCGGCGGCGAGATCGGTCGGGCCGATCAGCTCTCGGACCGGGCGGCATGCGCGATGCGAGGTCAGGGCCGCGAGCAGTCGTGCGGCGGCTTCGGTTTCGGCATCGGCGCCGCTCGCGCCGGGAGCTCGGGACTCAGTTGCTGTCATGGCACGATCGTCCTCGAGGGCTTCGTCGAGCCCAAGCATTCCGTCTCGCTCAGCGATACGCTCGGTGGGTGAGCACCACCCGATCCCAGCAACCACCCGGCCTCGACACCGTCGTGGGCAAGGTGACGGCGATCCTGCACGCCTTCGGCACCGACGATCCGTACCTGCCCCTGGCCGAACTCGTCCGTCGCACCGGCCTGCACAAGGCCACCGTCCACCGATTGGCCGGTGAGCTCACCGCCGCCCGGCTGCTGGAGCGCACCAGCAACGGCTATCGCCTCTCCGGCGGCCTGTTCGAACTCGGCATGCGTGCCTCCGCCGAACGCAGTCTCACCGAGATCGCCATGCCCTTTCTGCAAGACGTCTACGACCGGACGCGCGAAACCGTTCATCTCGGAGTGCTGGAAGACCACGAGGTGATGTACGTGGCGAAGATCGGCGGACATCGTCAGGCGAGCGCGCCCTCCCGGGTCGGCGGCCGGATGCCTTTGCACTGCACCGGAATCGGCAAGGCTCTGCTCGCACACGCCCCGATGGAGTTGCGTCACGAAGTGCTGACCGGCGCCCTGGTGCGCCGCACCCCGCGCACCATCGTCGCCCCCGGGCTGCTGGAGAAGCATTTGCAGGCGATCCGCGAGTACAGCGTGGCCTACGAGTACGAGGAATCCGCGCCCGGCATCGCGTGCGTCGCTGCGCCCGTTTTCGACGACGACCGCGCGGTGATCGCGGCGATCAGCGCCACCGGACCCGTGCATCGATTCCGGCCCGAGCAGCACGCGGACGCGGTGCGCGCCGCCGCCAGTGGTGTCGCGGTGACGCTGCAACGGCGGCGCGACCGCCAGGGGTGAGCGAACCTCTGCCAGACTGGAGAGCGTGATCAAAGTAGGACTGACCGGCGGTATCGGCGCCGGCAAATCGACCGTTGCCCGAACTTTCGTCGAGCAGGGCGCCTACCTGGTCGACTCCGACGCCATTGCGCGCGAGGTGGTCGCGCCCGGCAGCGCGGGGCTGGCCGCCCTGGTCGAGGCGTTCGGGCCGGAGATCCTCGACGACCACGGCGCGCTGGACCGCGCCGCCCTCGCGGCGCGCGCGTTCACCGATGCGCAGAGCACTCAGAAGCTCAATGCCGTCACGCATCCACTGATCGGCGCCCGCACGGCCGAACTCTTCGCGGCGGCGCCCGACGACGCGATCATCCTGCACGACGTACCGCTCCTGGTCGAGAACGGCATGGCACCGCTGTACGACGCCGTCGTCGTCGTGCACACCGACGCCGATGTGCGCCTGGACCGCCTGGTGCAGCACCGGGGCATGGACCGCGAGGATGCCCGCCAGCGGATCGACAAGCAGGCCACCGACGAGCAGCGCCGCGAGGTCGCCGACATCTGGCTCGTCAATCACGGCTCGCCGGAGGAACTCGCCGCAGAGGCGCTCCGCGTCTGGAACGAGGAGCTGATCCCGTTACGGGACAAGAAGTCCGGCGCGTAGGTCTGCGGGCTGGGAAGCTCGTACGCCTCGGCTAGGTCTCGCCTACTCGACCACCAGCTTCCTCGATGGTGGTCGAGTAGCCGACGAACGGAGTGAGTCGGCGTATCGAGACCCGGAGTGAGTCGGCGTATCGAGACCCGGAACGATGCGACGAACCCCCGTTCGGTGAGAACGGGGGTTCGTCGTTGCCCTTCGACTAGCTCAGGGAGCAAGAACGTCACTCAGGGAGCGAGAACGTCACTCAGGGAGCGAGAACGTCACTCAGGGAGCGAGAACGTCACTCAGGGAGCAAGAACGCCGGTCAGGAGTTGCCGGTCAGCTTCTCCCGCAGCGCGGCGAGCTGCTCGTCGCTGGCCAGCGAGCCACCGGTCGAAGCGGCGCCGCTCGACGATGAGCTGCTGCTCGACGACGAGGACGCGGCCGAACCGGTCGAGCTGGAGTAGTCGCCGGCGTTCTCGGCCTCGGCGGCCGCGGCGGCGAACTTCTCCATCTGAGCGGTGTGCATCTTGTGACGGCGCTCCGCCTCGGCGTAGCGGCCCTCCCACTCCTCACGCTGAGTGTCGTAGCCCTCGAGCCACTCGTTGGTCTCGGCGTCGAAGCCCTCGGGGAAGATGTAGTTGCCCTGCTCGTCGTAGCTGTCGGCCATGCCGTACTTCGACGGGTCGAACTCCTCGGTGTAGTCCTCGTTGGCCTGCTTCAGCGACAGCGAGATCCGGCGGCGCTCCAGGTCGATGTCGATGACCTTGACCATCGCGTCGTCGCCCACGGCCACGACCTGGTCCGGCACCTCGACGTGACGCTCGGCCAGCTCCGAGATGTGCACCAGGCCCTCGATGCCCTCCTCGACGCGCACGAAGGCGCCGAACGGCACGAGCTTGGTGACCTTGCCCGGCACGATCTGGCCGATCGCGTGGGTGCGGGCGAACTGGCGCCACGGGTCTTCCTGAGTCGCCTTGAGCGAGAGCGAGACGCGCTCGCGGTCCATGTCGACGTCGAGCACCTCGACGGTGACCTCGTCGCCCACGGCCACGACCTCGGAGGGGTGGTCGATGTGCTTCCAGGACAGCTCCGAGACGTGCACCAGGCCGTCGACGCCGCCGAGGTCGACGAATGCGCCGAAGTTGACGATCGAGCTGACGACGCCCTTGCGGACCTGACCCTTGGCCAGCTTGTTGAGGAACTCGCTGCGGACCTCGGACTGCGTCTGCTCGAGCCACGCACGGCGCGACAGGACCACGTTGTTGCGGTTCTTGTCGAGCTCGATGATCTTGGCCTCGACCTCCTTGCCGATGTACGGCTGCAGGTCGCGGACGCGACGCATCTCCACCAGCGAAGCCGGGAGGAAGCCGCGCAGGCCGATGTCCAGGATCAGGCCGCCCTTGACGACCTCGATGACGGTGCCCTTGACGGCCTCGTCGCGCTCCTTGAGCTCCTCGATGGTGCCCCAGGCCCGCTCGTACTGAGCGCGCTTCTTCGACAGAATGAGGCGGCCTTCCTTGTCCTCCTTGGTGAGAACAAGGGCTTCGACCTCGTCGCCGACCTCGACGACTTCGCTCGGGTCGACATCGTGCTTGATCGACAGCTCACGCGAGGGGATGACGCCCTCGGTCTTGTAGCCGATGTCAAGCAGAACCTCGTCGCGATCGACCTTCACGATGGTGCCTTCGACGATGTCGCCATCGTTGAAGTACTTGATCGTGGAGTCGATGGCGGCGAGGAAGTCCTCAGCCGAGCCGATGTCATTGACGGCTACTTGCGGCGAGGTGATCGTGGGGGACGACATGTGTTGAGTTGCTCCGGACAGGTAGGTAGTAGTGGACGGCTTCGCCTGACGCCCTTCCCGGAACACATTCGTGCTGGTCGAGCGGGGTTCTGCCGGTTTTCTGGTCCGGCTTCGCGACCGCTCCCCGAGGGGTGGCGTGCGACGCCGGGAACGCGTGCATCGCGCACACGCGTGTCCAGGCTACTCCACCGCGTCTGCGCTGCACAAACGGGCCGCGGTCGTCGGACCCGGGTCCCGCCGGCGACAGTACGCTCTACAGACCATGACGGCTCACTCCCCTCGGCCCCCGCGCGTCCTCGGCCCCATCGACTCCGCTACCAGCGAGGCCGCGAACCGCTCGTGGTGGGACGGCGAGGCCGACGACTATCAGGCCGAGCACGGGACGTTCCTCGGGAACCACGTCCCGGGCGGTGACTTCGTGTGGGGGCCGGAGCGGCTCCGGGAGGAGGAAGTCGGTCTACTCGGGGACGTCGACGGTCTGGACGTCCTCGAAATCGGTTGCGGCTCTGCCCCTTGTGCACGCTGGCTGGCCGCGCGAGGCGCGCGCGTCGTCGGATTGGACGTCTCGGCGGGAATGCTCGCTCACGCGCTGCGAGCGATGACGAACGACGACCGGCGCGTTCCCCTGGTGCTCGCCGGGGCCGAACACCTGCCCTTCGCCGACGAGTCCTTCGACATCGCCTGTTCCGCGTTCGGCGCGATCCCGTTCGTCGCCGACTCCGCCCGCGCGATGCGCGAAGCGGCCCGCGTGCTGCGCCCCGGCGGGCGTTGGGTGTTCGCCACCAATCACCCGATGCGCTGGATGTTCCTCGACGATCCGGGACCGGAGGGACTGCGCGTGCAGCTCTCCTATTTCGACCGCACTCCGTATTCGGAGACCGACGACGACGGAAGCGTCACCTATGTCGAGCACCATCGCACCATGGGCGACCGGATCCGGGAGATCGTCGCGGCCGGACTGATCGTCGACGACGTCGTCGAACCGGAGTGGCCCGACGATCTCGACGCCGAGTGGGGCCAGTGGTCTCCCCTGCGCGGAGCCTTCTTCCCCGGCACCGCGATCTTCGTGTGCCGCAAGCCCGACGGTAGTCAGACGAGGAGCCTCACTCCGAAGGGCTGATATCCCTCGGCACTCGGACCCCGGAGCGGTGCGACGCCATCGAGACGATCTGCCAATCCGAGACTCCCGATGTTGTCGACATGGATCTTGCCCCAGACCTGAGCCTGTGCACAGCCATGGGCGTTCGCTTCGTCGCGGACTCGTCCGTAGAGCTCCTCGATCAGCCGATCCGCCATGCGGCCACCGCGACGCCGATACGCCGGCGCCACACCAACACTCTGGACGAACACCTCCAGAACCTCCGTACGCAACATCACCTCAAGCACCGCAGCCGCGACCAGCTCGGCGTTGCAGTACCCTACGACCACGAATGCCGATTGGGGGAGCGTGGTCGCGCAACGCCTGATGATCTTCTCGGCCTCCACCTCCTGCGGTCGGAGATCTCGGGTCTCCGGCATAGTGCAGGAGAAGCCGGCAAGACACTTCGCCTGTCGCTTCGTATCCAGGCGTGCCCATTCAATCGTCTCGAACTCTTCGATCACGACACCACGGCTGTCGGCCAGTCCAGTTCCTCGCCGTCACCGAAATCCGGACGTGTGAGCCTGTCCAGTCGCGCTTCGACCGCACTCTCGTCCACGACGACTTCCTCGACCGCCACATCCAGAACCCAGGCCAACGCAGCGGGACCGGCCCGACCGTCCTCAACCCGTTCACCCAGTTCAGCGATGAGCCGTACCGGGAAGCGTCGAGACGCGGCGTCACGTTCCCGTTCGGCCTTCTCCTGCGCAGAGAAGTACCGGCGGACCAAGGACGGCGTAGACATGCCGACTGCAGCCACGACAGCCGGCGACTGGTCGATTCTCAGGTACGCGAGACGTCGTTTGAGTGCAGCTGTCGATACGCCGTGCTCCCAGACGAACTGGGCCACATCAGGTTCGTCCGCTGCCGACCAGTCCAGCCCCCTCATCAGCGAGCGAGGCAGAAGCAGATCTGCCGCGAAGAGGTCTGCCTGACGCTCATTCTCCTGATACGTATCCTCCGACTGATCAGCATCGTGGTGTTTCAGCGCGAGGTGCCCGAGTTCGTGGGCGAGAGACCAATTGCTCCGATACCAGTACGCCTCCGTCGGCAGGATGATCACTCCCCGCTCGCCGATGGTCAGCGAATACGCGGTGGACAGGCCGGGGATGCGCACAACGTCAACACCGAAGACCGCCTCGATCCTATCGGCGAACGGACGAACGAAATCCTCACCGAGAGCTGTGGCGACACCCGCCGCATCGGTCGCGATCCGGGCACTGGCGCCCATTCCCTCGGACCCTGCGCTCGTATGGTTCTTCGGGTACGCAGCGCGATAGGCCTCAACCACTCGGTTCACCAGCCCCTCGTCACTCGCACGTCCGGGATTCACCCGTTTTTGCGTGTCATGATCCCAATCATGACGCGCAGCAACCTGCAGCCGATGTGGGTCGCGCCGACCTGTAGCGAGCCAGTGCATGTCGACGCCGAACAGCTCCGCGAACCTGACCAGCTCCAGGGGGGAGAAACCGCGATGACCGTTGAGAGCGCGGGACAACGCATCCGGCGTCATAGCCACCTTCTTGGCAAGCACAGCTTGGCTCATGCCTGCTGGCGTGAGACCACGAATCCGCTGTCCGATTTCGAGAGTGGTGGCGTCCATGACTCCAGGCTACGCGGGCGTTGGGAAAATACCAATCGCCCAGAGCGCGGTCAAAGCAGCTTGGACAGAAAGGTCTGGGTGCGCTCGTGCCGGGGGTTCTCCAGCATCTCGCGCGGATTCCCGCGTTCGACGACGACGCCGTCGGCCATGAAGACCAGCTGGTCGGCGACCTCCCGCGCGAAGCCCATCTCGTGGGTCACCACGAGCATCGTCATGCCGGCTTGCGCGAGGTCGCGCATGACGGCCAGGACGTCGCCCACCAGCTCCGGGTCCAGGGCCGAGGTCGGCTCGTCGAAGAGCATCAGCTTCGGGTCCATGGCCAGCGCCCGGGCGATCGCGACTCGCTGCTGCTGGCCCCCGGAGAGCTGGGCCGGATAGGCATCGGCCTTGCTGGCCAGACCGACTTTATCGAGGAGGTCCTCCGCACGCGCCACCGCCTCGTCGCGCGACTGACCCTTCACGAGCATCGGCGCCTCGATGACGTTCGCCAGCACGGTGCGGTGCGGGAACAGGTTGAAGTGCTGGAAGACCATGCCGATGTCGCGGCGCTGCTTGGCCGCATCGCGCGGACTCATCTCGTAGAGCTTGTTGCCGCGCTCGCGGTAGCCGATCAGTTCGCCGTCGACCCGCAGCCGGCCGGCGTTGACCTTCTCCAGGTGGTTGACGCAGCGCAAGAAGGTCGATTTGCCCGAGCCCGACGGTCCGATCAAGCACGCCACCTCGCCGTGTCCGACCTCCAGCGAAATGCCGCGCAGCACCTGCAGCGCGCCGAAGCTCTTGCAGACGTCCTCGGCGACGACCATCGACGCTCGTCCGGAACCCGGCGCGCTCATCGGCCGCCCTCCAGCGTCTCGGCCTGCGCCAGGTCCTCGAGCTGTCGATCGCTGAGCATCCGGCTGGCACCCTTCGAGTAGTACTTCTCCAGATAGTGCTGGCCGACCATCAGAACGCTGGTGATCGCCAGATACCACGTCGACGCGACCAGCAGCATCGGGATCGGCTGGAAGTTCAGACTCGCGATGTCCCGCGAGCGTCCGTACAGCTCCAGCGAGAAGGGTATGGCGGTGACCAGCGACGTCGTCTTCAGCATGCTGATCAGTTCGTTGCCGGTCGGCGGGATGATCACCCGCATCGCCTGCGGAAGCACCACGCGGCGCATGGTCTGCGCCCACGTCATGCCCAGAGCGACCGACGCCTCCGTCTGTCCTTCGTTGACCGACGTGATGCCGGCGCGCACGATCTCGGCCATGTACGCCGCCTCGTTGAGGCCGAGACCGATGATCGCGAACAGGAACGCGGCGTTCATCGATTGAACGTCGATGTGGAAGAACTGCGGGCCGAAGGGGATTCCGAGGTCGATCTGCTTGTAGATCGACCCGAACAGGCCCCACAGCACCAGCTGCACATACACCGGTGTGCCCCGGAAGATCCACAGGTACACCCACGCCACCGACCGCAGGACAGGGTTCGGCGAGAGCCGCATCACGGCCAGCAGCACACCCAGCACCACACCGAGGACCATCGCGCAGGCGGTCAGGGCCAGCGTCCACCCGGCGGCTTCGATGATCCGCGTGTCGAAGAGGTAATCGAAGTAGGTGTTCCAGCGGTAGGCCTCGTTGGTGGCGGCGCCGTAGACGAAGAGCCCGGCGAGCACCAGGATCACGACCGCGGCGATCCACTGCCCGGGATGCCGCAACGGCACCGCCTTGATCGGATCCGGCGAGGGGCGATCCGGGGCCGTCGTACCTGCCGACGAGTGGTCTGGGGATTTCGGTTCGGTCATCCGGTCGCTCCGTTGATCTGCGAGAGGTCGATCATGCCTGCTTCGACGCCCCAGTGCTCGGCGATGGTCTGGTAGTAGCCGTTGTCGATCAGGTACTGCACCGCCCGGTTGATCGCCGTGGCCAGCTCCGACCCCTTGCGCACCGGGATGCCGTAAGGTGCGGCGTCATAGATCGGGCCGACCAGTTCCAGGTGCTCACCGATCTTGGCCGTCTTCGTCACCGCGTACGCACTCACCGGCGAATCGGCCGAAAAGGCGTCGATCTTGCCCAGCAACAGTGCGGTGACAGCTTGATCCTGGGCGTCGAACTTCTGCTTGTCGATCGGTGGTTTCCCGGCGGCCACGCAGGCCGCGCTCTTGGCGGGGACCTCGTCGGTGTCCTCGACCGTCGTCGACTGCACGCCGACGCGGCGCCCACACGCGTCGTCCGGGTCGATGTCGTCGCCGGCCCGCTGCACCCACTGCACGCCCGCGCGGTAATAGGTGACGAAGTCGACCTGCTCCTCGCGGTCGAGCGTGTCGGTGAACGAGGAGATCCCGGCGTCGTAGGTTCCGGCCTGAATCGCCGGGATGATCTTGTCGAAGTCGGACTCGAAGTACACCACCCGAAGTCCCAGGACCTGGCCGATCGCGTTCATCAGATCGATGTCGAAGCCGATGATCCGGCCGTCCTTGTCCTTGAACTCATTGGGCTGGTAGGGCGGATTGGTGCCGACCCGCAGCACCCCGCTCTGGGCGATCTTCGGCGGCACCAGCGCCGCGATCTCCGGCTGCTTCGCGACGTCCACCGAGATGGGCTGCACGTCGAGCCAGGACTCGTCGTTGGTGCACGCGGTGATGCCCAGGAGTGCGAGGACGGTCAGCACCGCCCCGAGCGCTCGCAGCCGTCGGCGCCGCAATCGAACCACCCTCTTCCCGGCCGGTGACATCGGCCCCACCGGCGAAGACGAAATTACAGCACTGAACAGAGGTGTCTGCCGAACTCGGCCGTCGTCGCCGTACCGCCGAGGTCCGCGGTGCGGATCCCGGCGGCGACCGTGGCGACGACCGATTCGTGCAGGGCTGCACCGGCCTCGGTCAGCCGGGAATCGTCGTGGCGGCGACCGTACCATTGCAGCGCCGCGGCCACCGAGTCGATCATGGCAATCGGATCGGCGAGGTCGCGGCCGGCGATGTCCGGCGCCGCACCGTGCACCGCCTGCGCCATCACGCGGGAGTCCGAGCAGTTGATCGACGACGCCAGCCCCAGCGATCCTGACAGTTCGGCGGCGAGGTCGGACAGGATGTCGCCGAAGAGATTCTCGGTCACGAGCACATCGAAGTCGGCGGGACGCCGCACCAGCAGGGCCGCCATCGCGTCGACGTGCTGCTGATCGACGGTAACGTCCGGAAAACGTTCCGCCACTTCGAGACACACGTCCCGAAAGAGGCCCGTCGTCAGTTTCAGGACGTTCGCCTTGTGCACCACCGTGACCTGGCCGCGCCGGGACCGGGCCGCCTCGAACGCCCGCTCGGCGATCCGCTCGCACGCCCCGCGGGTCACCAGCCCGACGGCGAGCGCGACGTCGGGGGTGGGCATGAACTCACCGCTGCCGACCACCATGTTCCGGTCGGCGTACAGACCCTCGCTGTTCTCCCGCACGATCAGCAGGTCGATGTCCGGGGCCGTCGCCGGCACGTGCGGAATCGCCCGTGCCGGACGAAGATTGGCATACAGATCGAAGTGTTTGCGGATCACCGCGCCGGGCGCGGGCGTGCGGTGCTCGGCCGGATACGACGACGAGTCGTGGGGACCGACCACCAGGAAGTCGTGACCGGCGAGCGCGGTGAGCGTCTCGTCCGGGACGGGTGAACCGTGCGAGACGATCGCGGCGCCGCCGTATGGCAGTGTGTCCCACGACGCGGTGATCCCGCGTGCGGCGAGCGCACGGTCGGCCGCGCGCACCGCGACCGGCACCACTTCGGGCCCGATGCCGTCGCCCTCGAGGACGGCGATCCGCAGCTCGTCACGGTGCATCTTGGTTCCTTTCGACAAGCTCAAGGGGCTGGGAGAACTCGACGCCAATCGGTTGGTTCCTTTCGACAAGCTCAAGGGGCTGGGAGAACTCGACACCAATCGGTTGGTTCCTTTCGACAAGCTCAAGGGGCTGGGAGAACTCGACACCAATCGGTTGGTTCCTTTCGACAAGCTCAAGGGGCTGGGAGAACTCGACACCAATCGATTGGCTCCTTTCGACAAGCTCAAGGGGCTGGGAGAACTCGACACCAATCGATTGGCTCCTTTCGACAAGCTCAAGGGGCTGAAGACCCGCTCAGTGCGCCGCATCGTCCCAGGAACGGCCGAAGCCCACCGACACGTCCAGCGGCACGGACAACTCGATCGCCGAACCCATCTCTTCGCGGACCACCGCCTCGATCCGCTCGCGCTCGCCGGACGCCACCTCGACGACGAGCTCGTCGTGCACCTGGAGCAGCATCCGCGACGCGAGCTCTTCGCGCTCGATGCGCTCGGCCACCTTGATCATGGCGACCTTGATGATGTCGGCGGCGGTGCCCTGAATCGGCGCGTTGAGCGCCATCCGTTCGGCGGCCTGGCGGCGCTGGAAATTGTCGGAGTTCAGGTCGGGCAGATATCGGCGCCGGCCGAACATGGTCTCGGTGTACTCCTTGCGGCGAGCCTCCACCACCACCTCGTGAAGGTAGTCCCGGACGCCGCCGAAGCGTGCGAAGTACTGGTCCATCTGATCGCGGGCCTCGTCACGGCTGATGCCGAGCTGGGCCGCCAGACCGAAGGCGCTCAACCCGTACGCGAGACCGTACGACATCGCCTTGACCCGGTGCCGCAGCTGCGCGTCGACCTGATCGATCGGCACGCCGAACGCCCGGGAGCCGACGAAGTTGTGCAGGTCTTCGCCCGAGTTGAAGGCCTCGATCAGCCCCTCGTCACCCGACAGGTGCGCCATGATCCGCATCTCGATCTGTGAGTAGTCCGCGGTCATCAGGCACTCGTAGGTTTCGACAGGCTCAACCAGCGAAGGGGCAGTCCCACCCGGCGAAGGGGCAGTCCCGCCCGGCGAAGTGGCGGTTTCGACAGGCTCAACCAGCGACGAGGCAGTCCCACCCGGCGACGAGGCGGAGCCGACGACGAAGCCGCCGCGGATCTGCCGACCTGCGTCGGTCCGGACCGGGATGTTCTGCAGATTCGGTTCGGTGGACGAGAGCCGTCCGGTCGCCGCCACCGTCTGGTTGAAGGTGGTGTGGATGCGCTGATCGTCGGCGACCGACTTGAGCAGACCGTCGACGGTGACCTTCAGGCGGGTCGCGTCCCGGTGTTCCAGCAGGAACTTCAGGAAGGGGTGCTCGGTCTTCTCGTACAGCGACGCGAGCGCGTCCGCGTCCGTGGTGTACCCGGTTTTTGTCTTCTTGGTCTTCGGCATGCCGAGCTTGTCGAACAGCACCACCTGCAGCTGCTTCGGCGAGCCGAGGTTCACCTGCTCGCCGATCACCTCGTACGCCGACTCCGCGGCATCGCGCACCCGCTGCGCGAACTCGCGCTCGAGTCCCTCCAGGTGATCGAGGTCCACGGCGATGCCCGCCGCCTCGAGGCCCGCCAGGACGAACGCCAGCGGAAGCTCCATGTCCCGCAGCAGCGCCACCGAGTCGATCCGCTCCAACTCGACGTCGAGGGTGTCGGCGAGTTCGGCCACAGCCTGCGCGGACAGCATCAGCTGGTTGCTCACCGCGCTTTCGTCCTCCTCGCCGTCGAGCAGCGACAGCTGGCCGTCGTCGCCTGCGGTGTCGGCCTTCAGCTCCCGGCGCAGGTAACGCAGGGCGAGGTCGTCGAGGTTGAACGTGCGCTGTCCAGGACGGACCAGATACGCCGCCAGCGCGGTGTCCGAGGTGACACCGGCCAGCGTCCACCCCCGGCCGCGCAGCGCGTGGATCGCCCACTTGACCTCGTGGACCGCCTTGGGCCGGTCCTCGGCGGCGAGCCACTCGCCCAGCGCGGCGTCGTCGTCGGGGCTCAGGGTGACCGGATCGACGAAGGCGGCCTCCCCGTCGGCGGCCGCGACGGCGATCCCGACGGCCTCCGAACCGAAGACGCGCTGGGGCCCGGTCACCGCCAGGCCGCTGCGGCCCGAGCGAGCGTGGTCGTCGAGCCAGGCGCGGACCTCGCCGGTTCCGAGCCGGGTGCCGCTGACCTCGAATCCGGAGTCCGCTTCGGGCTCCACGGAGGTGAGCGTGGAGAACAAACGGTCGCGCAGCACCTTGAATTCGAGATCGTCGAACAATCGGTGGATGCGGTCGCGGTCCCAGCCGTGCAGGGCGAGGTCGTCCGGTCCGGTCGGCAGGTCCATGTCCCGGACCAACTCGGTCAGGCGACGGTTCATGATGACGGCGGCGAGGTTCTCGCGCAGCGAATCACCGACCTTCCCGCGCACCTCGTCAGCGCGGTCGACCAGTTCCTCGAACGAGCCGTACTCGCGGATCCACTTGGCCGCGGTCTTCTCCCCCACGCCCGGGATGCCGGGGAGGTTGTCACTGGGATCGCCGCGCAAAGCCGCGTAGTCCGGATACTGGGCCGGGGTGAGGCCGTACTTCTTCTCGACCTCCTCCGGCGTGAACCGGGTGAGCTCGGAGACGCCGCGCTTGGGGTACAGCACGGTGATGTTCTCGTTGACCAGCTGCAGCGAGTCGCGGTCGCCGGTGACTACGAGGACCCGATAGCCCTCGGCGTCCGCGCGCGTGGCGAGGGTGGCGATCACGTCGTCGGCCTCGTAGCCTTCGATGGCGATCACCGGGATGCCCATCGCGTCGAGCACGTCCTTGGTCAGATCGACCTGGCCGCGGAACTCGTCCGGTGACTTGGACCGCTGCGCCTTGTACTCGGGGAACATCTCCGAGCGGAAGGTCTGGCGGGAGACGTCGAACGCCGCCGCGATGTGCGTCGGGTCCTCGTCGCGCAGCAAGTTGATCAGCATCGAGGTGAATCCGTAGACGGCGTTGGTCGCCTGCCCGGTGTTGGTCTGGAAGTTCTCGGCCGGCAGCGCGAAGAACGCCCGGTAGGCCAGCGAATGGCCGTCGAGCAGCATCAGCGTCGGTCTGGCGGCCGGCTTGCTGCGGGTGGAAGTGCTGGACGATGTCTTCGCGGGGCTCACGGTCAGCAGTCTAGTGACGGGCACCGACACGACTGTGACCACGGCCCGGTGGCGACGGTCTCCCCCGCCGCTTCGAGGGCTGCACCGGGCGGAAGGCAGATCGTCCGGTCGGGTGCGCGCGCCCTCAGTCGGGTTTGCGAGCGTCGTCGTCCTCGGCGCCCAGGGTCTCGACGACGACCTGCGCGACCGCCTTCATGGTGACGCGACGGTCCATGGCGTTGGTCTGGATCCAGCGGAACGCCTCGGGTTCGGTCAGCGCCTGCTTCTCCATCAGCAGGCCCTTGGCGCGTTCGATCAATTTGCGCGCCTCGAACCGTTCGTTCATGCCGGAGATCTCGTCCTCGAGCGCCTTGAGCTCGCGGAAGCGACTGAGGGCGACCTCGATCGCGGGTACCAGATCGGACTGGTTGAAGGGCTTCACCAGGTACGCCATCGCGCCGGCATCCCGGGCACGTTCGACGAACTCGCGCTGGCTGAACGCGGTGAGCATCACGACCGGTGCGAGACGCTTGCGCGCGATCTCGCTGGCGGCGTCGATGCCGTCGCGGACCGGCATCTTGATGTCCATGATCACCAGGTCCGGCCGCACCGACTCGGTGAGGTCGACGGCGACCTGACCGTTGGGCGCCTCACCCACCACGTCGTAGCCCTCGTCGCGCAGCATCTCGCACAGATCCATGCGAATCAGCGAATCGTCCTCGGCGACGACGACCCGGTGCGCCTGCGGCCGGTCCGTCCCGGACCCGGATTCGCTCATCGCTTGCCACTTCCGTCGTTTGCCGTCGCGGCGCGCAGGCTACCTGCGCGCCCCGAACTTGTCGTGTGCCCCGGGCCGGACTCGAACCGGCACCCCTTTCGAGACCGCATTTTGAGTGCGGCGCGTCTGCCAATTTCGCCACCGGGGCTGGTGGTCGGTGCGGTGATGAGTGTACGGATTCCTCCACGCGGGGCGCACACCGCCCACCGAATCTCTCCCACGCGAGGCGATCCGCCGACAGAATGGCACCGTGAGAACCGACCGTCGACCACTGCTGGAGATCGCGGTTCAGGACGCGGCCGGCGCCGCGGTCGCGCGGGCCGCCGGCGCGGACCGCGTCGAGTTGTGCACCGCTCTGGGCGTCACCGGCGGCCTGACGCCCTCGCCCGGGACCGTCAAGAGCGCCTCCGCGGCCGGCATCGACGTGCACGTTCTGCTGCGCAACCGCCCGGGCGGCTTCGTCTACAGCCGGACCGAACTGACCGCGCTCACCGGGGACGTCGTCGCGGCGGCCGCGGCCGGTGCGAGCGGAGTCGTGATCGGCGCACTCGATGCCGACGGCCGCGTCGACGTGCCGGCATGCCGCCGCCTGCTGGCCGCCGCACGCGACAGCGGCCTCGAGGTGACCTTCCACCGTGCCCTCGACGTCGTCGCCGACCCGGTCGCCGCACTGCACGTCCTCGCCGAGCTGGGGGTCGATCGAGTCCTGACCTCCGGCGGCGCCGCGAGCACAGCGGCGGGCCTGGACACCCTCCGTCGTCTGATCGACGCGAACACCGGGGTGCAGGTGATGGCCGGTGGCGGCGTGCGCGTCGGCGATATCCCCGGCCTGGTCGAGATCGGGGTCGACGCGGTGCACCTGTCGGCCAGGGCCGTCGTCGCCGATCCCGGACGAGCCGGGCCCGGAGGCGGCGGCGACGCCGGCCTGGAGGTGACCGACCCCGCCCTCGTCCGCGAAGCGCGCGCCGCGCTCGACGGCTCGACCCGATGACACAACCCTGTCGACACCGTGTCACATGTGCGCTAGGTTACTTCTCAGTAATTTCACAGCTCGATCACATCACGACTTCGGGGAGTTGTTCGTCACATGATCCACACCGTCCGCGTCCGGCTTCGCCGGACGCTCGCCCTGTTCCTCACACCGCTGCTCGTCGCCGCGGGCGTCTGCCTCGCACCGATGGCAGCGGCCCCCGCCGAAGCCGCGGTCTTCGGCGCCCTCGGGGCCAAGTGGACGCGGACGGCAGAAGGGCCGCAGCGGTACCCCGGCTACTCGGTGACCCCGGACGTGCCGATCAGAATGAGCGACGGAACAGTGTTGCGCGGCAACCTGATCCGGCCGACTGACAAGTCCGGACGCCCGGTCGGCAAGGAACTGCCGACGATCGTCAACATGACCCCGTACACCAAAATGGTCAGTGCACTGGCGGCCGAAGTGCTCAACTTCCCGGTGCTGATCCCCCAGCTCATCCAGTTGCTCAACGCGATCAACCTGCAGGGCACCGTGATCTCCGGCTACAACGAGCTCGTCGGCTCACTGCGCAGCGGCTTCACCGACACCTTCTCCTACGATCCGAAGCTGATCCGCTCCGGCTACAACATGCTGGTGGTCGACGTCCGCGGCACCGGATTCTCCCAGGGCACCTGGCAGGTGTTCGGGCCGCGCGAGCGCAAGGACACCCTGGAGGTGATCGACTGGGCATCCAAGCAGCGGTGGTCGAATGGCAAGATCGGCATGGCGGGTGCGTCGTACTCGGCCATCAACCAGCTCCAGGCGGCTGCCGACCGGCCCGGCGCGCTGGACGCGGTGTTCCCGGTGGTGCCCGGAGCGGACATCGTCCGCGACGTCGTCGCCCCCGGAGGCGGCGTCGGCGCCGGCTTCCTCTCGTTCTGGCTGGCCGCGGTGAACACGGCGAAGATGATCCCGAACGTCGCCTCCATGCTCAACGGCACCTTCGACTGGAAGTGGCTGGGCGATCGAGCCAAGGACCCGCTCACCTTCTTCGACGTGATGCTTCAGGCCCTGACGGTGCAGCGCCCCGGGCAGACCAGCGGCGACGCCCGCGCGCTCCTCACCGAGGGCACCGACCGCCGCAAGGCGCTCTACACAGACCTCGGCAAGATCACCACGCCCACCTTCACGATCGGCGGCTGGAACGACCTGTTCACCAACAGCGAGGCCCGGATGCTGACCGGCCTGAAGCAGCTTCCGGACAGTAAGAAGAAGCTGATCATGGACGACGGCTATCACGTCACCGTCGGCGCCGAGTTCGGCACGCGCGGGGCTCCGCCGAAGATGAACGTGCTGGCACGTGCCTGGTACGACAAGTGGCTCAAGGGCATCGACAACGGGATCGACCGGTATTCGCCGGCGACTCTGGCCTCCATGCCGGTCGACAACTTTCTGCAGGGCCCCGGATTCCCGTTGCCCGGATACACCCATCAGCGCCAGTATCTGAGCGGCCGGCCGTCGGGCTCGGTGCACACCCCGGTCGCCGGCGACGGTTCGCTCTCGTCGGCCAAGCCCTCGGCGCGGGCCACCCGTCTGGTCCAGCCGGGCCTGAGCAACCTGTGCGGCCGCGACGGCGCCCAGGGCGCGGCCGGGGTGACCGCCTTCTTCGACTTCTGCGGGCGGGACAACCGGATCGCCGAGGTCGCGGCGCAGACGTTCACCACCGCGCCGGTCAAGAAGCTCACCCGGATCTCCGGCTGGCCCGGCATCCACCTCGTGCAGCGGCTCGCCGCGACCGACGGGTACTGGCACGCGACGGTGAACGTGGTGAAGCCGGACGGCCGCTCGACGGTGGTCTCCATGGGCCAACTGGCGGTCTCGCTGCGCGCGTACGATCCCGCGCGCAGCCAGTTCGCCGCCAACGGCGACGTCGTCGATCCGTTCCTATTCTTGTCGCTGGACAAGTACAAGCCGGTCCGCCCGGGCCAGACGCTCGCGATCGACATCCCGATGACACCCACCCAGGCCGCACTGCAGCCCGGCGACCGGCTCCGGATCGACGTCTACTCGCTCAACGCTCCCAAGTCCGTGCCGCTCGGCCCGACCATGTGGGCAAGCCGGTTCGGTCCGCAGTTCATCGAGATCGACCCGAAGAACCCGAGCTGGGTGAACGTCCCGGTCGACCGGCCGCTGCGCTGAACCGGCTCCGCACGTGACACGCTCAGAACCGTGACCGGGCCTCACAGAGTGGTTCCGGGGCCGTCGTGGTGGTTCCGCAGTCGGCCGGGACCGCGATCTGCACCGCGGTCCTGGCGGCACTCGGTGCGCTCGCCGCCCTCTTCCGGGTGTTCGTGAGCCTCCCGGAGATCGTCGTCTATCAGCCGTACGTTCAGGCGCCGGACTCGGTCACGCCGGCCTTCGCCGAGGTGACTCGGAGTTGGGGTCGCCACGCCACCCTGCTGTCCGCGGTGAGCATCGCATCGGCGCTCGTCGCCGTCGTGCTCACCGTCGGGACGGTGCTCCTGATCCGGCGTCGGAAGAGCGCCCGGGTGCTGATCGCGATCGGGGCCGTGCTGGCGTTCGTCACCGTGCTGGAAGCGAAGACGTTCGAGACGATGCTCGACCTCGACGACGCGCCGGGCCTGAGCTTCCTCGCCGACGGTCCCCACCTGGTGGCGCTGGATCTGGCCACCCTGGTGTTCCCGTGCGTCACGATCATCGTCGCGTACCTGCCGCGACGACGCGCTGGCTCACCGTCGAACCGCTATCCGATCACCACGCCGCTCGATAGTTCGTCCTGCGTCACCCGCTGCGGCGGCAGACCACCGACTTCGACGAGGAAGGCATCCGCCGAACGGACGTCGTCGATCGTGAAAGGCAACACGCAGCGGTCGTCGGCGGACTCGACGATCCCGCGCAGGACCCCGACCGCGGCCAGGTCGCCGGTGGCCGTGTCGTAGAGCCGCACCGGGGAACCGGCCCGGACCTCGCTGTCGGCGACCGCCGTGCCGGTGGCACAGTCGGCTCGCACCGATCCGGACGCGGTGAAGTACAGCTGGCCGTAGATGCCGAGCACCAGCGCTCCGACGGCCAGCACCAGCATCAGCATCCCGCCGAGCACACTGACCGGCCACACCCACGCGCGCAGATGCCGTCGCCACGCCCTCGGCGGCAGAGGCGGCCCAGGCGGCTGGAAGTACTGGACTCGCGGCTCCGGCGGCAGCGCCGAGTACGGATCGGCGGCGGCCGGAAACGGCACCCCGCGCCCGGCGTCGGGCGTCGACGGCGGGAACGCCATGTCCGGGCGGGTCTCCACCGGAGTTGCCCGCTCGGTCTGGTGCGCCCCCGGAGCCGTTCCGCCCGCCGCCGTGTCCGAATCCTGCGGCTCGCTCACCGTGGTGTCCCCTCTCGTCCGGTCGTCAGCCGCGCGGCGGGAAGTACTTGATCAGCGCCTCCTGCACGACGGACGTCGCCAGCAGCCCGTCGCGCAGGAAGAACCGTCCCGAGCCGATGCCGCGCGAGCCCGCGGCCACCGGCGACTCCGTGGCGTAGAGCATCCACTCGTCGAACCGGAACTCGCGGTGGAACCACATCGAATGGTTGACCGTGGCCGCGAACAGCCGGTCCATGCCCCACGACAGCCCGTGGGTGGTGATGATCGAATCGAGCACCGTGGTGTCCGACGCGTACGCCATGGCCGCGACGTGCAGCAGCGGATCGTCCGGCAGCGCGCCGTCGGCCTTCATCCAGACGCGGTTGTGCTCGAGCGTCTCGCCGGCGCTCTTGACCTTCCACGTCGGGTCGTTCGCGAAACGGATGTCGATCGGATGCAGCGCGTTGACGAAGAGCGCGATCTGATCTTCATAGCCCTTGAAGTGCTCGCCGAGCGGCGGCAGTTCCTCCGGGTACGGCACCAGCGGACTCTCCACCGCGTGCTCCAGTCCCGCGCTGTTGTCCTGGAACGCCACGAGCATGGTGAAGACCTCCTCGCCGCCCTGCATCGCGGTGACCTGCCGGTTGGCGAAAGCCTTGCCGTCGCGGAAACGCTGGACGCGGTACTCCATCGGGCGGCTCACGTCGCCGCCGCGGATGAAGTGCGCATGCAGCGCGTGAACCGGCGGAGCGCCGCGGGTCAGCGTCCGCCCGGCGGCCACCACGCCCTGCCCGAGCAACTGCCCGCCGAACGTGCGCGCAGTCTTCTGGGTCGGGTGCTGACCGACGAAGAGATCGTCCTCCACCTGGTCGATGTCGAGGAGGGCGATCAGCTTCTCCAGGTCACCGCCTTGGACATCACCGGCGTTCTGAGAGTTCTGCTCGTCCAGGTTGCGCGTCATCCCACAACCCTATGCGACGGCGCTCACGCCACCGCGGAGGTACCGTCGCCGCTCAGTGGTCCTGTTCGCCGATCCGGTGCAGGTGCAGCAGGTTGGTGGAACCGGGGACCTGCGGCGGCGCGCCCGCGACCACCACCACGACGCCGCCGCGCTTGACTGCGCCGTGCTCGTCGCAGAAGGCATCGAGCTGGTCGATCATCGCGTCCGTGCTGGACGCCCGGCCCACCAGGAAAGGCTCCACGCCCCAGCTCAACGCGAGCTGGTTGCGGATCAGTTCACTCGTGGTGAACGCCATCAGCTTGAGCCGCGAATGCAGGCGTGCGATGCGCCGGGCGCTGTCGCCGGTCTCGGTGAAGACCGCGATCGCGGCGACGTTCAGCCGTTCGCCGATGTCGCGGGCGGCGAACGTCAGCACCCCGCGCTGGGTGCGCGGAACGTGCTTGAGGTCGGGCACGGTTCGACGGCTCTCCTCGGCGGCGACGACGATCGAACTCATCGTGCGGACGGTCTCGAACGGGAACTTGCCCACCGAGGTCTCCCCGGACAGCATCACCGCATCGGCGCCGTCGAGCACGGCGTTGGCGACGTCGGAGGTCTCCGCCCGCGTCGGCCGCGAGTTATCGATCATCGAGTCCAGCATCTGGGTGGCCACGATCACCGGCTTGGCGTTCTCGCGGGCGATCTGGATGGCACGCTTCTGCACCAACGGCACCTGCTCGAGCGGCATCTCCACGCCCAGATCCCCGCGCGCCACCATGATGGCGTCGAAGGCCAGCACGATCGCCTCGAGGTTGTCGATGGCCTCCGGCTTCTCCAACTTGGCCACCACCATCACGCGGTGACCGACACGATCCATGATCTCGTGCACCAGCTCGACGTCGCCGGGGCTCCGGACGAACGAGAGCGCGATCAGGTCCACGCCCAGCTCTAGAGCGAACTCCAGATCGGCGATGTCCTTCTCGCTCAGCGCGGGCACCGAGATGTTCATGCCCGGCAGCGACAGCCCCTTGTGGTTGCTGACGGTGCCGCCCTCGGTGACCTTGCAGACCACGTCGTTGCCGTCCACCCCTTCGACGACGAGGCCGACCTTGCCGTCGTCCACGAGCAGCCGGTCGCCGGGCGTCGCGTCCTGGGCCAGCTGCTTGTAGGTGGTCGACACCCGGTCGTGGTCGCCCACGACGTCGTCGACGGTGATGCGGACGGTCTCGCCGGTGTTCCAGTCGACGGCGCCGTTCGGGCGGCCGTTGTCCTCGAACCAGCCGAGACGGATCTTGGGGCCCTGGAGATCGGCGAGAATGCCCACCGGCTTGCCGGTGGTCTTCGCGGCCTCGCGCACCGCGTGATAAACGGCGCGATGGTCCTCGTGAGTGCCGTGGCTGAAGTTCATGCGGGCGACGTTCATCCCGCTTTCGACGAGCTCGGTGATGCGCTCTTGGGTGTTGGTTGCAGGGCCGAGGGTACAGACGATCTTGGTTCGACGAGTCACCCGGCTAAGGCTAGTCCTACTCCCGCGAACCGTCAGACGGAACCTCTCCGGATGCCGGCTCACCCGGCTCTTCGTCCGACTCCTGATCATCGGCACCGGACGGGGCGGCGTTGACGATCACCATCGACACGTCCTCACTGGCCACCACTTCGCGGATTTCGATGCCCCCGCCGGCGACCGGATCCGACTGCACGGTGTAGACCGCCGCCGCAGGCGGCACCTCGGCGTCATCGAACTCGTCCGAGTCGACCGGCACCGCGGCGGTCGTCCCTGTGGCGGTCGTCCCTGCGGCGGTCGTCCCTGCGGCGGTCGTCACGGCGGGGTCGTCGTCGGAAGAGGAGGCGACGCCTGCCTCGGTCGCGCCGGAGGACTCGGCGGCGGGCTTCTCCGACTCCTCAGCGTCGTCCGGCTCCTCAGCGTCGTCCGGCTCTTCAGCGTCGTCCGGCTCGACACCGCTGGGTTCCTCGGTATCGGCCGCCTCCCGGACCTCCTCCTCGTCCGGGTCAGCGGCCCAGGCGCGCGCTTCGCCGCCCAGCTTGTCTGACCCGCCCTGCTCGTAGGCCTCGTCCGGCGCTTCTACTTCGTCGGGTTCCGGGCCGTCGCCCTGGACGGCCGACTCCTGCCGCACCGCTGCGCCGTCCTCCCCGTCCGACGCATCCCCGTCCGACGCATCCTCATCGTCGATCGCCGGCGGCACATATCCGAGGTGACCCTCGGCGGCCAGCTCCTCGGCTCGGTCGGGCCAGTACATCGACAGCCCCGTCTCCCGGCCGCGCGGAGCGAGGACGAAGTAGAGCGCGGCGCACAGGAAGACGATCGCCGACGTGAACAGGTTGATGCGGAGGCCCAGCACCTGTGTGGCCTCGTCGGTGCGCATCAACTCGATCCAGAACCGGCCGGCGCAGTATCCGGCGACGTACAGCGCGAACAACCGGCCGTGCCCGATCCGGAACTGCCGGTCCACCACCACCAGGAGCACCACGATCAGGACGTTCCACACGATCTCGTACAGGAAGGTCGGGTGAACCACGCTGGCCACCGTCCCGGTCGACACCCCCTCGGGCAGCGCGATCCCCTCGCGCATGCCGTCCTGCCGGACGTACAGCTCCAGGCCCCACGGCAGGGTCGTCGGACCACCGTACAGTTCCTGATTGAAGTAGTTGCCCAGTCGGCCGATCGCCTGTGCCAGCAGAATCGCCGGGGCGATCGCGTCGCCGAAGGGCGGCAGCTTGATGCCCTTGGCGCGGCAGCCGATCCACGCGCCGAGTGCGCCGAAGAACACCGCACCCCAGATGCCGAGTCCGCCGTCCCAGATGGCCAGCGCTCCGCCGACGCCTTTGCCGTCGGCGCCGAAGTAGCGGTGCCAGTCCGTGGCGACGTGGTAGATCCGACCGCCGATGAGTCCGAAGGGCACCGCCCACAGGGCGATGTCGAGCACATCGGCCGGCTGTCCGCCGCGCGCCCGCCAGCGCCGGTCGCCCCACCAGACGGCGACGACGATGCCGACGATGATGCAGAGCGCATAGGCACGCAACGGCACCGGCCCGAGGTGCCAGACCCCCTGGGGCGGGCTGGGCAGATAGGCGAGAATGCTCGTGGAACTCACGCGTGCCACCCTAACGGACAGCTCCGTCGGCGTGCTCAGGCGTTGCCGCGCACCCCGTCGGCGAGTTCGCTCACTAGGGCGGCGACGGCCTCCTGACCCTGCTCGCTCGCGGAGACGATCGCCGACCCGACGATCACCCCGTCGGCGTATTCGGCGATCTCGGCGGCCTGCGCGCCGCTGCGCACACCGAGACCGACGCCGATCGGGATGTCGGAGTGCTCGCGGATCCGGGCGCACAGTTCCGGAGCCAGATTCGAGACGGCGTCGCGCGCGCCCGTGACCCCCATGGTCGACGACGCGTACACGAAGCCGCGACAGTGATCGAGCGTCATCGCCAGCCGTTCAGGCGTCGACGACGGCGCGACCAGGTAGATGCGGTCCAGTCGGTGGGCGTCCGAGGCCGCCTCCCACTCGGCGCCCTCATCCGGAATGAGATTCGGGGTGATCAGCCCGAGCCCGCCCGCGGCGGCGAGGTCCCGTGCGAACGCGTCGACACCGTACTTGAGCACGAGGTTCCAGTAGACCATCACCACCGGCGCGGCCCCCGCGTCGGCGACCGTCTCCACCGCAGCGAACACGTCGCGCACCCGGCTGCCGTTGGCGAGAGCCACCTGCGTCGCCTTCGCGATCGTCGGGCCGTCCATCACGGGGTCGGAGTACGGGATGCCGACCTCGACGACATCGCACCCGGCGGCGACCATGGTGCGCAGAGTGGTCAGCGAGTCGGCCACAGTCGGGTAGCCGACCGGCAGGTAGCCGATCAGGGCGGCACGGTCGTCGGCGCGGCAGGCCGCAAAAGTCCCCTCGAGTCGGCTTGTGCCGACCGCGTTGCGGTCAGTGATCATCGGGCGTTCCCCTCTGCGTCGAGCCCCGGTGCGTCGTCGGCGCCGCGCTGCCGCTGCTTGATCTGCTCGGCATACTCGAACTCCGACGGCGGCTTGCCGAACAGGCCGAACCATTCGGCCGCGGTGTCGACGTCCTTGTCGCCTCGGCCGGAAAGACTGACGACGACCACCGCGCCCGCACCGAGCTCGCGACCCAGCTCGAGGGCGCCGGCGACGGCGTGCGCCGACTCGATCGCCGGGATGATCCCCTCCCGGCGCGAGAGCAGCGCCAGCGCGTCCATCGCCTCGACATCGGTGACCGGGCGGTACTCGGCGCGACCGATCTCCCGCAGGTAGGCGTGCTCGGGTCCGACGCCGGGGTAGTCCAGACCCGCCGAGATGGAGTGTGACTCGATGGTCTGCCCGTCGTCGTCCTGCAACAGGTACGAGTACGCGCCCTGGAAGGCGCCGGGGCTGCCGCCGGTGAACGTGGCCGCGTGCCGACCGGTCTCCACGCCGTCGCCGGCCGCCTCGAAGCCGACCAGGCGCACCCCGTCGTCGTCGATGAACGGATGGAAGATGCCGATCGCGTTGGATCCGCCGCCGACGCAGGCCACGACCGCGTCGGGAAGCCGCCCGGCCTGGTCGAGGATCTGCACCCGGGCCTCCATGCCGACGATGCGCTGGAGGTCGCGCACCATCATCGGGAACGGATGCGGTCCCGCCGCTGTGCCGAAGCAGTAGTAGGTGTCGTCGGCGTTGCTCACCCAGTCGCGCAGGGCCTCGTTGATCGCATCCTTGAGGGTCGCCGAGCCCGTCTCCACGGCGACGACGTCGGCGCCGAGCAACCGCATGCGGGCGACGTTCAGCGCCTGCCGCTCAGTGTCGACGCGGCCCATGTAGATCACGCAGTCCAGCCCGAGCAGTGCGCACGCGGTCGCCGTGGCCACCCCGTGCTGGCCGGCGCCGGTCTCGGCGATGACGCGCGTCTTGCCCATGCGCTTGGCGAGCAGCGCCTGGCCCAGGACGTTGTTGATCTTGTGCGAGCCGGTGTGGTTCAGGTCTTCGCGCTTGAGGAAGATCCGGGCGCCACCGGCCTCGTCGGACAGCCGCTTGGCCTCGTACAGCGGGGACGGGCGGCCGGTGTAGTCGCGCTGCAGACCGTCGAGCTCGGCGAAGAAGCCGTCGTCGGTGCGAAGCTTCTCGTAGGTGGCGGTGGCCTCCTCGATCACCGCCATCAGGGCCTCCGGGACATGCCGCCCACCGAAGACGCCCCAGTGCCCGAGCTCGTCGGGGCCGATCGGAGAGCGCTGAGCGACACCGTCGCTGGCGCGCGGGAAACGATCCTCGGTCATGGCTGCCAGATCCCCTTACTTGTGGTGCGCGCCGAACTCAGTGTGATGGCTTGGGGCACGACGGATGCGTGCCCGCCGTCACCAGGTCGGAGACCGCCTGCCGGGGGTCGCCACTGGTGACCAACCCCTCGCCGACGAGCACCGCGTCCGCGCCCGCACCGGCGTAAGCCAGCAGGTCGGCGGTGCCGCGGACACCGGACTCGGCGATCTTGATGACCTTCGACGGCAGGCCGGGCGCGATCCGGCCGAAGCAGTCGCGATCGACCTCCAGCGTCTTGAGGTTACGGGCGTTGACGCCGACGACGGTGGCACCGGCCTCGAGCGCACGGTCCGCCTCCTCCTCGGTGTGCACCTCCACCAGAGCGGTCATGCCGAGCGATTCGGTGCGGTCGAGGAGCGAGGCCAGCGCCTGCTGCTCCAGGGCCGCCACAATCAGCAGAATGACGTCCGCGCCGTGAGCGCGTGCCTCGTGGATCTGATAGGGCCCGACGATGAAATCCTTGCGGAGGATCGGGATGTCGACGGCCGCACGCACCGCGTCGAGGTCGGCGAGGCTGCCGCGGAATCGTCGTTCCTCGGTGAGGACGCTGATGATGCGGGCACCGCCGGCCTCGTAGGCGCGGGCCAGATCGGCCGGGTCGGCGATGTTGGCCAGCTCGCCCTTGGACGGACTGGCCCGCTTCACCTCGGCGATGACGCCGATACCGGGTTGCCGCAGCGCGGCGGTCGCGTCCCGGGGTTCGGGGGCTCGGGCGGCGGCGACTTTCACCGCGGCCAGATCGAGAACCGCCTCGCGGGCGGCGACGTCAGCCCTGACCCCCTCGATGATCGAGTCGAGTACCGTGCCGCCAGTCACCGAGCCGTCCCCTTTCGTGCTGCGGCGCTGCGCCGCTCTGTCCGACCAGTGGAGTCCAGATTAGAGACCGTCCCGCACACCGCCGCCTCCGGGTCCCGGTAACCGCTCCTATGGGCGATCGCCGGGCTCCTCGGTGGGGTCGACGCCCGAGTCCAGCGAGTCCCAGAACTCTCGTTCGGTCGGTGCCGGGCGGGCGTCTCCGGAGGCCTGTCGGCGCTCGTAATCGGCGAAGGCGCGCCGCTCCAGATCCTCCCGCCGCGCCGCGGGCGAGGTGTACTTGGACGACATCCGCCGCCCGGTCGACGCCGACCGCATCATCGCGACCGCGCCGACCACCGCGCACACCGCCCCGAACAGCACCACCACGCCCGGCTCCCAGTCGGTGGTCACCGCCACCACCGTCGAGCGCGCCGGGATCTCGACCACCCGGGTGGCGTAGAGGTCGTCGGTGCTGTTCAGCAGTGAGATCGCGGGGAACGCCGCCGCCACCCCACCGAGCGCGACCAGCACCGCCGCGGCACGCAGAATCACCCCGTGCAAGACGAACTGCACCGCCAGCGCCGCCAGGAAAAAGATCGCCACGGCCACCAGCCAGGGACTCCAGTCCGCGCCGATCACGCTGAAGGTGCGCGCCTGAGTGAGTCCGTCCTCGGTGTAGACCTGCGCCCACTGCATGCGCGATGCCCCCCACAGCGCCGCGGCGGCGACGAGCAGGGCGACCACCGCGACCATCTGCGGTCGCCGGCTCGGCGCGGGAGCCGCCGCCCTATCGGGGTGGGCAGGCTGGGCCGGTTGGGGCTGCGCCGGTTGGGGCTCGGCCGGACCCTGGTGAACCGGATCCTGGTCGGGTGTGGTCATGACGGGACCTTTCCGGCGTCGGCGACCGGCCGCATCGTCGCTGCCGCAGCGATCGCGCCCAGCACCGCGTTCGCCTTGTTCCGCGCCTCGTTGAATTCGTACTCGGGGTCGCTGTCGGCCACCACACCGGCGCCGGCCTGCACGTAGGCGCGGCCCTGGGCCATCAGCGCTGTGCGGATCGCGATCGCGGTGTCCGCGTCTCCCGCGAAGTCCAGATAGCCGACGATGCCGCCGTACAGACCGCGCCGGGTCAGCTCGTTCTCCTCGATCAGCTCCATCGCACGCACCTTCGGCGCCCCGCTCAACGTGCCTGCCGGGAAGCAGGCGGTGACCGCGTCGAGCGCCTGCTTGCCGGCGCGCAGCCGGCCCGACACCGTCGACACCAGATGCATCACATGGCTGTACCGTTCCACCCGTCGGTAGTCGGTGACCCGTACGGTGCCGGGTTCGCAGACGCGGCCCAGATCGTTGCGGCCCAGATCGACCAGCATCAGATGCTCGGCGTTCTCCTTCTCGTCTTCCAACAGCCCCTTCGCGAGCAGCAGGTCCTCCTCCTCGGTGGACCCGCGCCACCGGGTGCCCGCGATCGGATGCGTGGTAGCGGTGCCGTCGGCGACCGTCACCAGTGCTTCCGGGGAGGAGCCGACGATGCTGAAAGGCTGCGCCGCCGCACCCGAGGCGCCCAGGGCAGGCAACCGGAGCAGGTACATGTACGGGCTCGGGTTGGAGGCACGCAGCACCCGGTAGACGTCGATGGGATCGGCCTGTGTCGCCATCTCGAAGCGGATCGACGGCACCACCTGGAAGGCCTCCCCCGACTCGATCGCCTCGACCAGGCCCTCGACCACCGGGGTGAACTCGGCCAGGGTGCGCTGGGCGGTGAAGTCCGGCTCCACCCGCGAGAAGGTGGAGACCGTCGACGGCGCCGGTGCGGCGAGCGCCGCCGTCATCGCGTCGAGACGGGCGACGGCGTCGTCGTACGCCTGCTCGACGCGATCGCTGCTCCCGTCGAAGTTGATGGCGTTGGCGATCAGCGTGATGGTGCCCTCGTGATGATCGAAGGCGGCCAGATCCGCGACGAGCAGCCAGAACATGTCGGGCAGCCCGAGATCGTCGACGGTCCGCTCGGGCAGGCGTTCCAGCCGCCGCGCGAAGTCGTAGGCCATGAATCCGACGAAGCCGCCGGTCAGCGGCGGCAAGCCGGGCAGCCGGTCGGTCTGCAAGAGGCTCAGCGACGCCGCCAGCGCCTGCAGCGGATCACCGTGCGTGGGCGCGCCCGCTGGGATGGTGCCCCACCAATGCGTCTCCCCGTCGATGCTGGTCAACGCGGACGGTGAGCCGGCCCCGATGAACGACCAGCGCGACCACGACTGGCCGTTCTGGGCGGACTCCAGCAAGAAGGTCCCCTCCTTGTCGCCGGCGAGCTTGCGGTACGCCGACAGCGGAGTCTCCGAGTCGGCGAGGAGCTTCCGGGTGACCGGCACCACGCGGTGATCGGCGGCCAGGTCCAGGAACTGCTCCCGGGTGGTGGTGTGCTTAACCGTCATCCGAGGGGCACCCCGCCGACGCCCCACTGGGTGCGCGGGATCTCGTTGATCGTCACCCACACCGAATCCGGGTCCTTCCCGGTCGCGCGCGCGTACGCCTCGGTGACCGCGGCGATGGTCTCGTTCTTCACCCGGTCACTCAGGCCGGGTGTCTGGGAGATCTGGATGAGCGGCATGGCGTCGATCCTTCCTGGGTCGGGGTCGGTGGTGCTCAGCGGGCGGGGGCGCCGAACTCCAACGGGGTCGTGTCGAAGCAGCTGTGATTGCCTGTGTGGCAGGCCGCACCGGTCTGGTCGACCGTCAACAGCAGGGTATCGCCGTCGCAGTCGAGACGGGCATCGCGCACGTACTGCACGTGACCGCTGGTCTCGCCTTTGACCCAGTACTGCTGTCGGGACCGCGAGTAGTAGGTGGCGCGGCGGGTGGCGAGCGTGCGCTCGAGCGCCTCGTCGTCCATCCAGGCCATCATCAGCACCTCGCCGGTGCCGGCCTCCTGGGCGATGACGGCGAAGAGGCCGTCGTCGGTGCGCTTGAGGCGGGCGGCGAGGTCGGGGGGCAGTGCCATGGGGACTCCAGTCAGGTTGATCAGATCAGTCGTGGTCGAGGCGGACGACGATGCCGTCGGCGGCCATCGCGGCCTTCACATCGCCGATCGTGAGCTCGCCGAAATGGAAGACCGAGGCCGCCAGCACCGCATCGGCACCCGCCTCGACGGCGGGCGGGAAATGCTCGGCCCGGCCCGCGCCGCCGCTGGCGATCACCGGAACGCTCACTGCGGCCCGGACCACCTCGATCATCGGCAGATCGAAGCCGTCCTTGGTGCCGTCGGCATCCATCGAGTTCAGCAGGATCTCGCCGACCCCGAGTTCCTCGCCGCGGCGGGCCCACTCGACGGCATCGATGCCCGTTCCCCGGCGCCCGCCGTGCGTGGTGACCTCCCAGCCCGACGGGGTGGGCTCGCCCCCTTCCGGGACACCGCGAGCGTCGACCGACAAGACGATGCACTGCGCACCGAAGCGGCGGCTCATTTCGCTGAGCACCTCGGGCCGGGCGATGGCCGCGGTGTTCACGCTGACCTTGTCCGCACCCGCACGCAGCATCGCGTCGACGTCGTCGACGGTGCGGATCCCGCCCCCGACGGTCAGCGGGATGAAGATCTGGTCCGCGGTCCGGCTGACCACGTCGATCATCGTCGCGCGGCCGGAACTGGAGGCGGTGACGTCGAGGAAGGTCAGCTCGTCGGCGCCCTCCGCGTCGTACCGCGCGGCCAGTTCGACCGGGTCGCCCGCGTCGCGGAGGTTCTGGAAGTTCACGCCCTTGACCACGCGGCCGTCGTCGACGTCCAGACACGGGATCACCCGTACTGCCAGGCTCATGCTCGTCCCTCTCGTTTCGGCGAGTTCGCTTCTCGTTGTTCGGTGTCTGCACCGCGCGCCGGCGCGGTCAGAAGGTCAGCGTGGTCGGTTCCGGCCAGTCGCCGTCGGCCAGGATGTCCAGCAGTTCTCCGTGGACCCCCGGGGCCGCCGCGACGAGTGACGGTGTCGAGACCGTCCACGGCCGGCCGTAGACGTCGGTCGCCACTCCCCCGGCCGCACGCACCAGCGCGACCCCGGCCGCGTGGTCCCACGGATGCCGGCCGTAAGAAATCGCGCCCGCCAGGCGCCCGGCCGCGACGTACGCCATGTCCGCGCCGGTGGATCCGTGCATGCGGATCCTCGCGTGCCGCCGCGTGATCTCGCCCTGCACTCGGTTGCGCCCGGCGCCCGGGAACAGTCCGGCCTGGTCGAAGTAGTAGGAGACGTACCCGATCGCGCTCGAATGCAGGGTCGCCGCACTCAGCGCGGGCGCAGGCCGGCCGTCGACCAGCAGCGGGCCGCCTTTGTGCGCGGCGAAACGCTGGTCGCGTCCGGGGATCCAGGTCAGGCCGACGACCGGTTCGCCGTCGACCACCAGCGCCGCCAGCATCGCGGTCAGCGGCAGACCCGTTGAGTAGTTGAAGGTGCCGTCGATGGGGTCGAGCAGCCACACCGCGCCGATGCTCGGGTCCGGTCCGCCGTACTCCTCGCCGTGCACGTCGATCCCGGTGCGGCGCTGTAGTTCGCCGCCGATACGGCGCTCCAGGGCGAAGTCGATCTCGGTGGCGAAGTCCGTGCCGCCCTTGGCGACCGCACTGGGCGCACCGAGCCCGGCGAGGAAGTCCGGGACGGCCTCGTCCAGGACCTCGCCCGCCACGGCCAGCAGGCCCGGCAACGCCGACGAGTCCACCGCGGTCATCGGGCTACTGCGCCGTGGCGGCCACGGCGCTCAGCGCCTCGGGAAGGGTGAAGCGGCCCGCGTACAGGGCCTTGCCGATAATGGCGCCTTCGACGCCCAGCGGCGTCAGGCCGGCGATCGCGACCAGGTCGTCGAGCGCCGAGATGCCGCCCGACGCCACCACCGGGGAGTCCGTCCGCCGGGCCACCTGCTCGAGCAGTTCCAGGTTCGGTCCGGACAGCGTGCCGTCCTTGCTCACGTCGGTCACCACGTAGCGCGCGCAGCCGTCCCGGTTCAGCCGGTCCAGGATGTCCCAGAGATCGCCGCCGTCGGTGACCCAGCCCCGGCCGCGAACCCGGTAGGCGCCGTCGTCGTCGCGCAGTACATCCAGGCCGACGGCGATCTTGTCCCCGTACTCGGCGATGGCCTGCGCGCACCACTGCGGGTTCTCGATCGCCGCGGTGCCCAGGTTGACGCGGGTGCATCCGGTCTCCAGCGCGGCGGCCAGCGAGGCGTCGTCGCGGATGCCGCCGGAGAGTTCCAGCTTGACCGTCAGTTCGGCGGCGACCTCGCTGATCACCGCGCGATTCTCGCCGCGCCCGAACGCCGCGTCGAGATCGACCATGTGGATCCACTCGGCGCCGTCACGCTCCCACGCCAGGGCCGCGTCGCGCGGCGTGCCGTACGAGGTCTCCGATCCCGCCGCGCCCTGCACGAGCCGCACGGCCTGACCGTCGACGATGTCGACGGCGGGCAGGAGTTCCAGAATCTGGGCCATCAGTCGGATCGGCTTTCTCTCGAGTGTCGGTTGTTCTCTGCGGAGTTCTTCAGTTCGTCGATCTCGCGCTGCACGTGCCGCAGTTCGTGCCGGGCGACGAGCGCCATGACGATCAGCATGACGACGACGGCGCCGACGGCGATCACCAGCGCGAGGGTCGCCATGGTCTTGGCGAGCCACCAGATGATCGGGACCGCGACGATCAGCACCAGCACCGCGGCGCCGAGCGAGCGCGCCACCATGCGGCCGAACGAGAATTCGTCGGCGCGGGTGCGGCCGCCGGGGGCCCGGCCCGCTGTCACAGCGTCGCCACCCAGTTGCGCAACAGCGCCGCGCCGACGTCGCCGGACTTCTCCGGGTGGAACTGGGTGGCCCACAGGGGGCCGTTCTCCACCGCGGCCAGGAACGGAGCACCATAATCGGTCCAGGTCAGCCTGGGTGCGGTCAGCGGTGAACCGTCGTTGTCCATCTCCCACGCCTGCGCGGCGTAGGAGTGGACGAAGTAGAAGCGCGCCGCGGGGTCGATCCCGGCGAACATCACCGAGTCGTCCGGCGCATCGACGGTGTTCCAGCCCATGTGCGGGAGCACGTCCGCGGGCAGCCGGGTCACCGCGCCGGGCCACTCGCCGCAGCCGCGGGTCGCCGTGCCGAACTCGACGCCCTCGTCGAACAGGATCTGCATGCCGACGCAGATGCCCAGGACCGGACGACCGCCGGCGAGTCGCCGACCGATGATCCGATCGCCGCCGACGGCGCGCAGACCCTCCATACAGGCCGCGTACGCGCCGACGCCCGGCACCAGGAGGCCGTCGGCGTCCAGGGCCGTGGCGAAGTCGGACGTCACTTCGACCTGCGCGCCGGCCCGCTCCAGAGCCCGCTGCGCCGAGCGGACGTTGCCCGAGCCGTAGTCGAGCAGCGCCACCTTGCTTGCGCTCACCTCGCCCGGGGTCACAGAGTCCCCTTGGTCGACGGGATGCCGGTCACCCGGGGGTCAGGTTCGACGGCGGAGCGCAGTGCGCGGGCCACCGCCTTGAACTCGGCCTCGGTGATGTGGTGCGGGTCGCGGCCGTACAGAACGCGCACGTGCAGGGCGATCCGGGCGTTGAGCGCCAGCGACTCCCACACGTGCTGATTGATCACCGTCGCATACGAGGTGACCGGGCCCTTGTCGCTGCCGCCGTAGCCGCCGATGACGGAGGTCAGCAGGTGGTCGGGCTCGCCGGTGAAGACACAGTACGGACGCCCGGAGACGTCGACGATCGCTTGCGCGAGGGTCTCGTCCATCGGGATCCACGCGTCGCCGAAGCGGCGGATGCCGCGCTTGTCGCCGAGCGCCTCGGCGATGGCCTGGCCGAGCACGATCATCGTGTCCTCGACGGTGTGGTGCGCCTCGATCTCGATGTCGCCGACGGCCTGCACGGTCAGGTCGAAGCCCCCGTGGGCGCCGAATGCGGTCAGCATGTGGTCGAAGAACGGCACCCGGGTGGACACGTCGGTCGTCCCGGTGCCGTCGAGGTCGATCTCGACGATGATCGACGACTCGCGCGTGGTGCGCTCGATACGTGCTCTGCGGCTCATGGTCGGGCCTTTCGTTCGGTGGCGGCCGGGGCGCCGACGGTTCCGGCACGGAGCCGTCGGCTCACATCCAGGAACACGTCGTTCTCGTCGGGTAATCCGATCGTCGCACGAAGGCGGCCGGGGATGCCCACGTCGCGGATCAGCACGCCGTGGTCCAGGTAGCGCTGCCAGGCCGCGGGCGCGTCGTCGAACTCGCCGAAGAGCAGGAAGTTCGCGTCCGACTCGACCACGTCGAAACCCATTGCGGTGAGCTCGGCGGCCACTCGCTGGCGTTCGGCGACGATGGCCGCCACGCCGGCGAGCGTTTCGGCGCTGTGTCGCAGTGCCACCCGGGCGGCGGCTTGGGTGAGGACCGACAGGTGGTACGGCAGCCGGACCAGCAGCAGCGCGTCGATCATCGCCGGCGCGGCGGCCAGGTAGCCGAGCCGCCCGCCGGCGAAGGCGAAGGCCTTGCTCATGGTGCGGCTGACGATGATCTTCGCCGGGTACTCGTCGATCAGGGCGACCGCGCTCGGCTGGTCGGAGAACTCGCCGTACGCCTCGTCGACGATCACGATGCCCGGTGCCGCCTCGAGGATGCGGCGCAGGTCGTCGAGGCCGATCGACCCGCCGGTCGGGTTATTCGGCGAGGTCACGAACACGACGTCAGGACGCCGGGCGGCGATCTCGCCCACCGCGTAGTCCACGTCCAGACCGAAGTCGGCAGTCCGCTTGGCTTCGAGCCAGGTGGTCTGCGTGCCGTCGGAGATGATCGGGTGCATCGAGTACGACGGGGTGAAACCCAGTGCGGTGCGCTCGGGGCCCCCGAAGGCCTGCAGGATCTGTTGGAGGATCTCGTTGGAGCCGTTCGCCGCCCAGATGTTGTCCCGGGTCAGGGCGACGCCGGTCGCCTCGGAGAGGTAGTCCGCGAGATCCGTGCGCAACGCGATCGCGTCCCGGTCCGGGTACCGGTGCAGCGCGCCGGCGCAATCCGCGACGGCCTCGGCGATGTCGTCGACCAGGGCCCGGCTCGGCGGGTGCGGGTTCTCGTTGGTGTTGAGCACCACTGACACCTGCAGCTGCGGCGCCCCGTACGGGCTCTTTCCGCGCAGGCTCTCACGCAGCGGCAGATCGTCGAGCGAGGCCTTGCTTCCCGGCGCCGTCACTGGTCGTTTCCCGCTGGCCGGTCCTGCCGAAACCGGACCTGGACCGCGTCACCGTGCGCCGGAAGATCCTCGGCCTGGGCCAGGGTCACCACCTGGGCGGCGACCCCGGCGAGGGCGTCGCGGCTGTAGTCGACGACGTGTACCCCACGCAGGAAGGTCTGCACCGACAGCCCCGAGGAGTACCGCGCCGAACCCGACGTGGGCAGCACGTGGTTGGAGCCGGCGCAGTAGTCGCCGAGGCTCACCGGTGAGTAGGTGCCGACGAAGATCGCGCCGGCGCTGGTGACCCGGTCGGCCACCGCTTGCGCGTCACAGGTCTGGATCTCCAGGTGCTCGGCAGCGTACGCGTCCACCACGCGCAGCCCCTCGTCGACGTCGGAGACCAGCACGATGCCCGACTGCGGGCCGCCCAGGGCCGTCTGCACCCGCTCGGTGTGCTTGGTCGCCGCAGCCTGGCGAGCCACCTCGGCATCGACGGCGTCGGCCAGTTCCTCGCTGTCGGTGACCAGGACCGAGGCGGCCAGCACGTCGTGCTCGGCCTGGCTGATCAGGTCGGCGGCGATCACCGCCGGATCGGCGGTCTCGTCGGCCAGGACGGCGATCTCGGTGGGACCGGCCTCGGAGTCGATGCCGACCACCCCGCGCACCAGCCGCTTGGCGGCGGTGACGTAGATGTTGCCCGGCCCGGTGATCAGGTCCACCGGGTCCAGCTCGCGTCCGTCGGTGTCGGTCCCGCCGTAGGCGAGCAGCGCGACGCCCTGGGCGCCGCCGACGGCCCACACCTCGTCAACGCCGAGCAGAGCGCACGCGGCCAGGATCGTCGGGTGCGGCCAGCCGCCGAAGTCGGCCTGCGCGGGCGAGGCCACCACCAATGAGCCGACTCCGGCCTCCTGCGCGGGGACGACGTTCATCACGACCGACGACGGGTACACGGCGTTGCCGCCGGGCACGTAGAGCCCGACGCGACCGACCGGGATCCACTTCTCCGCGACCGTGCCGCCGTCGACCACGGTGGTGACCGTGGTCTGACGGCGCTGGTCGGCGTGCACCAGGCGCGCACGACGGATCGCCTCGTCGAGCGCGTCGGCGACGGCGGGGTCGAGGTCCTCGCGCGCCTGCGCGATCACCTCGGCAGGGACCCGCACCGAGTCGGGGCGGACCTTGTCGAACTGCTCGGTGTAGTCCAGGGCGGCGGAGGCTCCGTGCTCGGCGATCGCCTCCACCACCGGCGCGACCACCGGGAGGACGGAGTTGATGTCGGTGCCTCCGCGCGGCAGGGCGCGACGCAGCTGGCTCAGCGTGACGTCGGCGCCGCGCAGATCGGTTCTGGCGAGCATGGAGTGAATCCTCGGGTGTGTGTGGCTTCGAATGTCCTTCCAGGATATGCGGTCGCCGCTAGTGCTTGACGCGCGCCGTCGCCGACGAGGCTCGCATCTCAGTCGGACCCGGGCGCCGACCTCGTCCCGGTGCCGGAGTTGCGCACCGACGTAAAGTCGGGTCGGTGGCCACGCGACTGATCTGCCTGCGGGTTCGAATCGAAGGGATCGAACCTTCCATCACGCGCACCCTGCACGTGGACGGCTCGCTCTCCCTCGCCGATCTGCACGCGGCGCTGCAGATCGCGTTCGGCTGGCGCGACGTGCATGCGCACCTGTTCCGCAACACCGAACGCCCGGGCCCGGGAACGCGCTGCTGGGGCGACGAGTGCCAGCTGAGCGACCTGCGGCTCGACGGCTTCGGGTCCGAATCCGCGGTGACGGTCGCCGAGGCCGTGACGGACGGTCCGATCTGGTACGAATACGACTTCGGCGACGGCTGGACGCACCGGATCGATGCGTCCGCACCGGCGACGGCGATCGGCGGACCGCGCCCGGTCACGCTGCTCGGCGGATCCGGCCGCGGTCCGGTCGAGGACTCCGGCGGCCCGCCCGGGTACAGGGAGCAGGTGGCAGCACTGGCCGATCCCGGACATCCGGACCACGCTTCGGTCGTCGGGTGGACGAGGACCGTCGCCGGCCCCTGGTTCCCGCCGACCCCGGACACATTCGACGTCGACTCGATCCAGGCCGAGTTGGACACCCGGTTCGGCTACCGCGCCGACGAACGCGATCCGCACGATCTCTCCGGTCTGGTGCTGGCCGACGACGTGCGCGGTCCCGGCGACCTGAGGCCGGACGCGCTCCTCGCCGACTTCGCCTCGTGCCTGCCGGCCGGAGTCCGCTCGGAGTTCCGCCAGTACGCCCGCCGCACCGGCCTCCTAAAGCCCGTCGAGGTCGGCCCGCAGGTGCGCGCGCAACTCGTCGCGCCCTTCGCCTGGCTTCTCGACGCAGTCGGCCCAGAAGGAGTGCAGCTGTCGAAGGCCGGATGGCTCCCGCCCGCCGTCGTGCACGACGGTATGACCACCCTGGACTGGCAGGACGACCGCATGGGCAAAGGCAACCGGGAGGACCTGACGTTTCCCATCCTGAGGCTGCGCGAAGCCGCCACCCGGCTCGGCGTCGTCCGCACGCTGCACGGACGGCTGGTCCGCACCGCGTACGGGCACCGCGCCGCGAACAGCGTCGACGATCTGTGGGACGCCCTCACCGCACGGTTTCTCCACAAGCTCTCCCCCGGCGCCCAGGTAGCCGCGACCGCACTGTTGCTCACCTACGCGGACGGTCGCGAGCCGGCGCCGTTCGGTCGCGACGACCGCTGGCGCGACGTGGCCTTCGCCCTCGAGGCGTGCGGCTGGGCTCCCGGCGACCGGTCGGCGCGCTTCGACGCCCGCCGGGTCGACGACGTCATCCGGCCGGCCCGGGACGTCGTCGACTCGCTCGGTTCGACGCAGGGCGCCGTCGGGTGGCCGCCATTCCCTCGGCAGGATCCGAACCTGGCCGACTTCGCCCGCGCCGTGCTCCACGGTCCCGCCGCAATCCGCTCCGGCACCACGACGCGGTATCGCTGAGCCGCACCGCGACAACCCGACGACCTGCGGTACACCGATGCCGCGCGGCCTGAAGAGGCGCGGACCCTCTGTGTGGGTCCGGCCTCCCGCGGCTGCCCCGGATTTCGATATGAAGTTCTCAAAGAACGTGCGCCCTCTCCGGCTGACGGGGAGAGCTCGACCCGCTGTCTCAGCCTGTTCCAGGCCGGTGGCGGAAGGCGGGGTACTGCCGATGGTCGGTGTTCTGGTTTCGACTCGCTGCGCTCGCTCAACCGTCGAAGGAGCCGCCACACCCGCTCAACCGTCGAAGGAGCCGCCACACCCGGTCAAATGGCGGTGGTTCCGCCGTACCCGATCAACCTGCCAGGTGGGAGTGGATCAGCAGGCGCGCGGGAGATTGGTCAAGGTGCGACGGGCGTGAGAGCAGATGGGTTCGCGGTGACGGTTGGGGTGTTCGGGGTCGATCGGTGGCAGGAACCAGGGGTGGCGGTCGCGGCCGAGGAACACTTCCCAGCCTTCGTGGTGAACGACGGTGTGGTGCATGCGGCACAGAAGGACGCCGTTGTCGACGCAGGTGGTGCCGCCTTTGCTCCAGTGGACGATGTGGTGCGCGTCGCACCATTGGGCGGGTCGGCCGCATCCGGGGAAGGCACACCCGTGGTCGCGGGCGTTGAGGGCATGACGCAGCTTCGGCGGGAAGAGCCGGGCGGTGCGCCCGACGTCGAGCGGTGCTCCGTTCTGGTCGATGTGGATGTCGGTGAGGACGGCGTCGCATCCGACGAGGTCGGCAGTGGCGGCGGTGACTGGTCCGGTGAAGCCAAGCACGTCGACGTCGTTGCCGGTGACGTCGGCGACAGGGTCTGCGGAGACTGGGCTCCCGGTGTGAACAGAGGCGGAAAGCCACACGCCGGCGGGGCGCAACAGGGTGACGTGTGGGAGCACGCCGCCGGAGGACGGGCGCTGGGCGCCCGCCAGGTAGGTGCGGACGATCTGCCCGAGGGCCTCGCCGCGGCGGCGGCTGGCCGAACGCGGATCAGGTGAGCCGTCGGGCAGGGGGACGGGCTTGCAGAGCGGGTCGAGAGCGGCGTGGAGTTCCTCTCCGGACAGCACGTCGAGGTCGAACTCGCCGACGACGCGTCCCTCGTCGTTCTGGTGGAGGGTCATGTCGTTGAGGGCATGGTTCTCCGCCGGTGGGATGTAGTCGGCGGCGGCGCCCTCGGGTGCGGGAGCGAGTTCGATCGCGATGGCGCGGGCTCTGGTATCGATGGCGGCCGGCGTGGTCTGAACTGTCAGCTTGGTGACGACGGCCGCGCGCTGATCGTCGTCGAGGTCGATGCGCTTGCCGATGTGGCCGACGCCCTTGACGATCGCATCGGCGTGCTCGATGCTCAGGGCACCCTCGCGCAGGTCGCGAGCAACGGTCGGCAGCGCCGCGCTCGCATGGCCGACGCGAGCCGCACGGTAGGCAGCCGCGGGTGCGACGCCGAGCGCTGCCAGCAGATCGGAGCTCTTCTTGAGGTGTCTGCGGGCCGGGATGGCGAGGCGTTCGGCGGCCACGACAGTCTGGGCGATGAGGTAGTCGGCGACGTTGCGCAGCCGTACCGCGCCGACCATGAGGGCGACGACCGCGTCGTCGTCGAGCGCGGGGCGCAGCTGATCGAGGAGCGTACCGAGCCGGCCGACGGTGAGGTCGTCGATCAGCAGGTCGGTGAAGTCGGCGAGGGTGGTGGCATCCATGACGCGAGTCTCCTTCTGAAGCGATGCACGAACGGCGGGTAGTGCTCTGTCGTCTCAGATAGGGGTCGCTGGCGGGTGTTGTCCTACTCCAGGTTAACTCATATTCAAATCGAACGCAAGTACGATTATTCGACTGTCGACCGCCGGGTCCGACCGCCTCGAACTGATGCGCACTCCGGTGACGAGGCACCGAACTCAGCGCACCCGACGCACTGTTCTCCAAGAGCTCGTCACATCTCGCTTGGCCCCCTGCTCCCCGACGCTCCGATGAGCAACCGTCAGGACGGACCAACCCGGGGCGCCCGTGTGTCGGACGACCCAGCATCCGCGCACGATCGGGCATCGGCGGAATATCCTCGAGCTACCGAAGACCTGCGGACCGGTCGCGGGATGATCGGTCCCGACCGAACTGGTGGTGCGCGAATGGGCGTCCTCGACATATTCTTCGGCCGCGAGCAGCACGGCCCCGGCCGGGTACGCGGAACGGCTCAGGTGATCGCGGCCACCAGACCCCCGCACGCCGCCACGCACGGCAACGTCTCGGCCACGCTGGTCGTCGAACTGCCCGGGATGCCTGCGTACCAGACCGCCTACAGCAAGCTGGTGTGCCGGGTCTCCAAGTGGCCGTCGCCGGGGCGTAGCCTGCCCGTCTCGGTCGATCCCCGGAATCTGCACGACGTCGAAGTGCTCTGGGACGAGGTACCCACCGGTGACGAACTCGGCAGACAACAGGCCGCCGCCATGGTCGATCACCTCAACGCTCCCGGACACGACGCCGCTGACCAGTCGCCGACCGACGACGTGGTGTCCCGGATCCAGCAGCTGTTCCCCGGCGCACAGGTCCACGTCGGAGGTTCCACACCTGCGCCACCCGCAGACTCGGCACCACCTCCGTCTCCGCAGATCTCCGTCGTCGCGAGCCAGTCCAGTGGCGACCCGGTGGTTCGCCTGGAAAAGCTGGCGCAGCTCCGCGAGGCGGGGATCGTCACACAAGAACAGTTCGAGCAGTTGCGCGCGCAGATCCTCCACCAAGCCGGACTGGACTGATCGCCGTCACCCGATCATGTACACCAGTCCGAGACCGTCGCGGGCGATCTCCGCGGTGAACTCCTGGGCGCGGACCAGGTAGTCGTTCACGTAGTCCGCCGAGGGCCCGAGGCGATCGATCCGTTCGGCGGTCGCCTGATCGACCGGCCCGAACCGGACGATGTCCCGGGCGATCGCGGCTACCTGTTCAGGCGGCAGCACGCTGATATGCGGCTCCCACCATCCTTGGCCCGACTGCCACACCCGACCGGCCACCAACTGTGCGGAGATCGGCGGATCCTCACCCGTTGCCGCCTCGGCGAACAGCAGCTGAAGCGGTCGCCATGCCTTGTCGAGGTACAGCATCCTGGGCTTCGGCCGACCGGGGTCCAGCCCCCAGGCGTCGGCCAGCGGATCAGCGGACACGAACTGTCGAGGATCACCCTCCGCGAGCGGAACGTCGGCGGCGTGCAGCGGATAGGCGTAATAGCGGATTCCCATGCGCTCAGCCTCGCGCCGGAGTCCGTCGCCGTCGACCCCTGATCGTCAGGGACTGTGGACAACCGGCACCGTCCACAACACGCCGGAGCAGGTATTGCGTTCGTCGCGGTCGTAGCGGAGAATCCGAGCGCCTCAGCGGCGCTGGATCACCAGTCCAGCCCTAGATCGAGGACGCTGACCGAGTGCGTCAGCGCACCCACCGCGAGGTAGTCGACACCGGTGCGCGCGTAGTCCCTCGCGACGTCCAGCGTCAGTCCGCCGGACGATTCCAGCTTGGTCGACGGCGAGCGGGCGTCCCGCCGCTGGACGGCCATCTGCGTCTCCCAGGGCTCGAAGTTGTCGAGCAGCACCAGCTGGGGCTCCAGCGCGAGAACCTCGTCGAGCTGAGTCAGCGAGTCCACTTCCACCTCGACCGGGACGTCCGGCGCGACAGCGCGGACGGCCTCGAGCGCGGCGCCGACTCCCCCGGCGGCGACGACATGATTGTCCTTGATCAGCGCGGCGTCCCCCAGCCCCATTCGGTGATTCGCTCCTCCCCCGGCGCGGACCGCGTACTTCTGCAGAAAGCGCAGGCCCGGCAGAGTCTTCCGTGAATCCCGGATCTTGGCGCCCGTGCCCTCGACCGCGTCCACCCACTGTGCCGTCGCCGTCGCGACGCCGGACAGGTGACACAGCAGATTCAGCGCCGTCCGCTCAGCGGTCAGCAACGACGCCGCGGGCGCCCGCAGCGCCAGGACCGTCTGGCCCGGTTTCACCCGGCTGCCGTCGGTCAGTTCCTCGGTCACCACGTAGTTGGCCGAGCCGATCACCAGATCGAACACCGCCCGCACCACCGGCACCCCGGCGAGCACACCGTCGGCACGGCTGACGATTCGCGCGTCGGCCACCGCGTCGGCCGGCACGGTGGCCAGCGTCGTCACGTCCGGCCCGTAACGCAGATCCTCGTCGAGCGCCGTCGAGATCAACGCGAGCAGTTCTTCGGTGACGGCGAAGTCCAGGCCCTCGCGCGCCTCGGCCTGTCCGACGAAGCCCGGCCCCACCGGCTCACTCACCGCTGCCCGGGTTGCCGATCGCGATCATTCGCTCGACGCTCAGCCGTGCCCGCTCGGCGACGTCCGGCGCCACATGCACCTCGTCCTTGCCCTCGGTGAGGCAGCGCAGCAGCGCGGCCGGGGTGATCATCTTCATGTACGGGCAGGCGGCCCGCGAGTTGACCGGCTGGAAATCGATCTCCGGAGCGGCCTTGCGCAGCTGGTGCAGCATGCCGACCTCCGTCGCCACCAGCACCTGCGAGGCCTTGGTCTCGCGCGCGGCGTCGATCATGCCGCCGGTCGAGAGGATCTTCACCTTCTCCTCGGGAACGAAGCCCTCGCCGGCGAGGTACAACGCCGACGTGGCGCACCCGCACTCGGGGTGGATGAACAGATCGGCGTCCGGGTGACTGTCGGACTGCGCGGTCAGCTCGTCACCGTTGATGCCTGCGTGGACGTGGCACTCGCCTGCCCAGATGTGGATGTTGTCGCGACCGAGTTCGCGCTTCACATGCGCGCCGAGGAACTGGTCCGGCAGGAACAGCACCTCGCGGTCGGGATCGATCGACGCGACGACGTCGACGGCGTTCGACGACGTGCAGCAGATGTCGGTCAGACCCTTCACCTCGGCCGTGGTGTTCACGTATGAGACCACGAGTGCGTCCGGGAACTCGGCCTTCCAGTCGCGCAGGTCGTCGGCGGTGATCGAGTCGGCGAGCGAGCACCCGGCGCGCTCGTCGGGGATCAGCACCCGCTTGTCCGGGCTGAGGATCTTGGCGGTCTCGGCCATGAAGTGCACGCCGCAGAAGATGATCTCGTCGGCGTCGACCTCGGCAGCGATCCGGGACAGCGCCAGCGAATCGCCGCAGTGGTCGGCGATGTCCTGGATCGGCGGCAGCTGGTAGTTGTGCGCCAGGATCACCGCGTTGCGGGCCTTGGCCAGCCGCTTGATCTCATCGGCCCACTCCGGCGTCGCCTCGACGCCTCCGTAGGCCGCCGGAATCCCGGTGCGCGGATCGGGCATGCCCAGATCGGTCTCGGTACGGGTGATCACACTCGAGGTCATGGCTTTCGCCCTCTCACTCACTGCTCCCCCGGGACGGGCTGGTGCCGGGAGGGGTTTTCGACCCTAGATCGAAAACCGTCCTGCCATCGTAACACCGGGCCGGACGAGACGATTCCCGCGCACCGTCGCACCTGGGCCCGGCGAGCCGGATGAGTAGATGCACGCTCCCCGCGCCGGCCGAGCCGGACGACGAAGAAGTGGTGACCAGTCCGACGGCGACCGCCCAGCGCACCACGATCGTCGAGCGCACCGGCCCACTTCTTCGCCCAGCTCTGGCGCTTCGGCGTGATCCAGCTGCAATGCTGCTTCGGCGTGGTCGGAATCCTCACCGCCCTAGCCTGGTCCACCTGGGCAAGTTCGGCTCGTGGCTGCTCCTGGTGAGCTCGAGCTTCGTGCTGGTGACCGCCCTGTACCGGTGCGGTCGCCGCCGTACCGGTCCGGCCGCCGCATAGACTCGCTCCATGCCCTCTTCCACCGCGCCCTCTTCCACCGCGGTCGAAGTGCGGAGCGCTGTCTTTCAGGTGCGTGACGACGACGCCGGCGCGGTCGCGCTCCACACACTGCTGCAGAAGCACGACGACGAGTGCTGGGCGCTCCCCGGCGGAGAGATCGGCGACCGCGAGACGGCGGCCGCCGCGGCCCGGCGCCATCTCGGCACGCAGTCCGGACTGACCCGAATCGCCCATCTTGAGCAGCTGTCAGTACTGTCCGACCCCGACCGGGTTCCCGGGATCCGCACGATCGCGGCCACCTATCTAGGACTGGTGCCGACGGACGTTCCCGCCGATCCCGCGCCCGGCGAACCGAACGCGGCCGCGTGGTTCGACGTCGATGAGTTGCCGCCGCTGACCTACGACCACGATCAGATCGTCGCGCTCGCCCGAGCCCGCGTGGCCGCGAAGCTCTCGTACACCAATCTCGCGTTCGCCCTGGCGCCCACCAGGTTCGCGATGTCCGAGCTCTCCGAGATCTACGGCGCGGCGCTCGGCTATCCGGTGGACGCGACCAATCTGCTCCGCGTCCTCTCCCGCCGCGGCGTGGTGGTCGCGACCGGCACCGTCGGACGAACCGGCCGCAGCGGCGGCCGGCCGCCCGCCCTCTACAGCTTCGCCGATGACCGCCTGGTGGTCACGGACGAGTTCGCGACTCTGCGTCCGCCCCCGTGAGCGGTTCGCCGCGATCCGATGCAGGCGTCCCCGGGTTGCCTCGCCCGGGATTCCCGGTGTCCGCCGGTGCCCACCCCATTGCCGGGTCGCCCGGATAGGTCCAACCCGCCGGCGGCTGCGGAGCCGCATCCCCGGGCGCGCGAACTCCACCGGCCTCGGCGGGGTCTCCCGGCAGCGCCGCATCGCCGGTACCGGCGACGCACACGAAGTAGCTCAGTGCCGCCATGCCGGGCGCACAGACCAGCAGCAGCCACGGTGCGGGCAGAAATCCCAGGCTCGCATCGGTGAGCCACAGACTCCCGGCGGCATGGTAGATCCCCGGCTCGTGCGGGTCGATCGGCGGGAAACGACGACGCACGACGAAATCCGCGACCTGCATTCCGACCGCAGAAGCACCCGCCGCGACCACCATTGCGTACACCAGACCGGCCGGCCCGCGGACGGCCCGCAGCGCGCCCCAGGCGACGCCGCCGCACACCAGGCCGAGCGCGAAGGCGATCAGTGCGAACACCGCGACGCCCCCGAACAGATGCGCCAGTTCCGGCGCCGAGAACCCGCCGCCCTCGGCGGTCACTTCCACCGTCGCGTACGGCGTCACGAACGCCCACAGCACCCCCGAGCCGACACCGAGGAGCAACAGCACCCCGCCGACGATCGAGGCCGCCGGGTCGAAGCGCCGCGCGGGACGGACGGGACCCTCCACGGAGACGGGCGGGGCCGGTGTCGTCATCGTCGTCCCAGCTCGACCGAATCGACGACGCCGTGCCGGGAGCATCGCGCGTCCCAGCCGTCCGGGCGCACCTGGACCACCATCCGGCGGCCGCACTGTCCGCAATAGCGCGGTGGCTCCAACCCGAGACGCGCGGCCTCGGGAATCGCATCCGGGGACTGCAACTCCAACTCGATGCCCGTGTAGACGCCGTACTTGAGCGGGGACTCCAGTGGTCCGGGCACGGTGGTCATGGATTCTCCTTCATCGCTCCCCAGGCTACCGAGCGTGGTTTCGACACGGACCTCGGCTAGCGCCTCGGCCCGGCTCAACCATCGAAAGGACAGCCGCCCGCACTCGCGGCAAGCGCACCATCGAAACGACAATCACCCGGCACACGCGGCGAGGGGGCTCGCCCACCGAGATGCGACAGGGTGGTCGGCCTCGCCTACCGATGGTTGAGCCGGAGAGGAGCGAAGCGACGAGCGCGGCGACCAGCGATCAGAGGGTGTCGTTGAGGACCTTGATCGGCATGCTCAAGTCGTCGAGCAGGTCGAGGTCGTCCTCAGCGGGTCGACCGAGCGTGGTCAGGTAGTTGCCCACGATCACGGCGTTGATGCCGCCCAGGATGCCCTGCTTGGCACCCAGATCGCCGAGGGTGATCTCGCGGCCGCCGGCGAAACGGAGAATCGTTCGCGGCAACGCAAGGCGGAAGGCGGCGACAGACTTGAGCGCCTCGGCTGCCGGGAGGACGTCGAGATCGCCGAACGGTGTGCCCGGACGCGGATTGAGGAAGTTCAGCGGCACCTCGTCGGGGTCGAGGGTCGCCAGCTCCGCGGCGAACTCGGCACGCTGCTCGACGGTCTCGCCCATGCCGAGGATGCCTCCGCAGCAGACCTCCATGCCCGCCTCGCGCACCATCCGCAGCGTGTCCCAGCGCTCGTCGTAGGTGTGGGTGGTCACCACCTTCGGGAAGTGACTGCGCGCCGTCTCCAGATTGTGGTTGTAGCGGTGCACGCCCATCGCGGCGAGTTCGTCGACCTGTTCCTGGGTCAACATGCCGAGGCTGCAGGCGATCTGGATGTCGACCTCGTTGCGGATCGCCTCGATGCCGGCGGCGACCTGGCTCATCAGCCGCTTGTCCGGACCGCGGACGGCGGCGACGATGCAGAACTCCGTGGCGCCGGTCTTGGCGGTCTGCTTCGCGGCTTCCACGAGCGACGGGATGTCGATCCAGGCGCTGCGCACCGGGGAGGCGAACAGCCCGGACTGGCTGCAGAAGTGGCAGTCCTCGGGGCACCCGCCGGTCTTCAGCGAGATGATGCCCTCCACCTCCACCTCCGGCCCGCACCAGCGCATGCGCACGTCGTGCGCCAGTTCGAGGAGCTCGGTCAGGCGATCCTCAGGCAGCCGGAGCACGTCGAGGATCTGCTCGTAGCGCAGCGCTTCGCCGCACTCGAGGACCTGTTCGCGTGCGACGACGAGGATGTCGCTCTCGGTCTGGTCGGTGGCGGCCGCGGGGGCCTCGTCGACGGTGGTCACAGGGTCTCCTTCTGTACGGGGGCTGAATGGGTGACGGGTGATCTCGACTCCGCTCGATCAGCGAACGGAACCGCTCGATCAGCGAACGGAACCGCTCGATCAGAAACAGGAACCGCTCGATCAGCGAACGGAACCGCTCGATCGGAGAGAGGGATGGCTGGATCGGCGGAGCGTTCCCAGAGGTGGGAGCCGCGGAACCACGACGGTGCGGCGGCCCGGAAGTCGCGCGACGAGCGCCGGCCGGCGCCGGCCGGAACGGCGGCGAGCACCGGTGCGCCGGTCAGGCGAGGCAGGTCGTCGGCGTTGCAGGTCATGGCGAGGTCGGGCCGCTGCGGCCACGAGCCGAGAACCAGACCGGCCACCTCGCACCCGCCCGCTCGGAGCGCGTCGACGGTGAGTTCGGTGTGGTTCAACGTCCCCAGACCCGGATCGGTCACCACGACGACGGGGGCGTCGAGGGCAGCAGCGACGTCGATCAGCGTGAGATCCGGCGCGAGCCGCACGAGTACTCCCCCGGCTCCTTCGACCAGGACCAGATCCGCTTCCGAGCGCAGTTGCTCCACGGTCTGGCAGACCTCGTCGATCCGCACGAACCGTTGCCCACTGCGACGCGCCGCCGTCTCCGGTGCGAGCGGCTCGCGATAGCGCACCACCTCGGCCGTGCGGAGCTCGCCCGCCAGCGCGACGACGGTGTCGAGATCACCGGCTTCGTCCGGGCCGACGCCGGTCTGCGCGGGTTTGCAGACGGCGACGCGCAGACCGTCGGCCTGCGCCGCGGCCGCCAGCGCGGCGACTGTCACCGTCTTGCCGACGTCGGTGGACGTGCCGGTGACCACCAGTACCTGCCCGGGTGTCATCGCGCCCCCACGTGACGGAGGGCATCGTCGACGACGCCGGCGACCGTCTCCAAGGTGGGCCGGTTCAGGTCGGCGCGCACGGTCACGCGCAGCCGCGACGTCCCGGCGGGCACCGACGGCGGACGGAAGCAGCCCACCAGGATGCCGCGGTCACGGCAGTACGCGGCGGCGGCGACCGCGGCGACCGGATCGCCGACGATCAGCGAGACCACCGCGGAACCGGGCACCGGCGCGCCGACGGCCGCAGCGAATGCCGACGCCGATTCACCGAGTCGCACAGGCAGTTCCGGATCGTCCCGCAGCACACCCAGTGCTGCGTGCGCTGCACCGACGGCTGCCGGGTTGAGGCCGGTGTCGAAGATGAACGTGCGTGCCCGGTCGATCAGGTGCGCACGCAGCAGCGTGGGGCCGGCGACGATCCCGCCCTGCGCGCCGAGCGACTTCGACGCCACGGCGGTCACCACCAACCCGTCCGCACCGGAGAGCCCGCACTCGGCGACGACGCCGCGGCCTCCGGGGCCCCGCACCCCGAGCGCGTGCGCCTCGTCGACCAGCAAGGTCGCGCCGGATTCATAAGCGGCGCCGTACAAGTCGGCGATCGGCGCACACTCGCCGTCGATGCTGTAGATGGAATCGGTCACCACCAACGCACGTCGTTCGGAGCGGGCCGCCAGTGCGCGGCGCACCGCGTCGACGTCACCGCGTTCGACGACGACCACGCGGGCCCTCGACAGGCGGCAACCGTCGATCAGCGACGCGTGGGTGCCCGTGTCGCTGACGATCAGGTCCCCGCGACCGGCGAGCGCGGTGATCGCCCCGATGTTCGCGAGGTAGCCGGAGGAGAAGAGCAGTGCCGCATCGAAGCCGAGGAAGTCGGCGACGTCGTCCTCGAAGTCGACGTGGGCCGCAGTGGTGCCGACCACCAGTCGCGACGACGTCGAACCCGCACCCCATACGGCCGCCGCACGCGCCGCGGCCGCGATCACCCGGGGATGCCGAGAGAGCCCGAGGTAGTCGTTGGAGGCGAGATTCACCTCGCTCGCGTGCGCCTGCCGCGCGATCGGCGAACGGTGCAGGCCCGCCGCCTCGACGGCCGCGGCTTCCTCGGCGAGCCACCCGAGCGGGTCGACCGGCGCCGAGGAGGACCGCATCGCGGCGGCGGTTCCGGTGTCGATGGTCATGCCACTCCCGCCACCGCGTCGGCCGTCGCCGCGAGGCTGGCCCGCGCCGCCGCCGCCATTCCGGCGGCGACCGCATCGACCTCGGCCTCGGTGCAGATGTAGGGCGGCATCGCGTAGATCAGCTTGCCGAACGGACGCAGCCAGACGCCACATGCCACGGCGGCGTCGGTCGCGGCGACCATGTCGACGGCGCGATCGAGCTCGACGACGCCGATCGCGCCGAGGGTCCTGACGTCGGCTACCCCGGGGAGGCCGGACACCTCGGCGAGGCCGGCGGCAAGTCGGTCGCCGATCATCGCGACCCGTTCGCGCCAGGCTCCGTCGTCGAGCAGACTCAGCGAGGCGCCGGCGACCGCACAGGCGAGCGGGTTGGCCATGAAGGTGGGGCCGTGCGCGAGGCCGCCGGCCTCGCCCGCGCTGATCACCTCCGCCACCCGCCCGGTGGTGAGGGTGGCGGCCAGCGTCAGGTATCCGCCGGTCAGCGCCTTCCCGACGCACATCACGTCCGGGCTGATGCCGGCGTGATCCACCGCGAACAGTTCCCCGGTGCGCCCGAAACCGGTGGCGATCTCGTCGCAGATCAGCAATACGTCGTACTCGTCGCACAGCCGGCGCAGCTCGACCAGCAGTCGCGGATCGTGGAATCGCATGCCGCCCGCACCCTGGACGATCGGTTCCACGATCACGGCGGCGAGCTCGTGCGCGTGCGCCGCCAGCGCCGCCTCCAGCTCCGCGACGTACGCCGGATCGAAATCGCGGGGCGGGGCGCCGACGAAGACCTGCTCGGTCAGCACGCCGCGCCACATCGCATGCATGCCGCCCTCGGGGTCGCAGACGCTCATCGGTGCGAAGGTGTCGCCGTGGTAGCCGCCGCGCCAGGTGAGCAGCCGCCGCTTCTCGGGGCGACCCAGACTGCGCTGGAACTGGATCGCCGTCTTGACCGCGACCTCCACCGACACCGACCCGGAATCGGCGAAGAACACCTTGGTCAGCGGTTCCGGCGTCAGTTCCACGAGTCTGGCAGCCAGCGCGACGGCCGGTTGGTGCGTGAGACCGCCGAACATCACGTGCGACATCGCGCCGAGCTGCCGCGTCGCGGCCGCATCGAGCACCGGGTGCGCGTATCCGTGGATCGCGGCCCACCACGAACTCATCCCGTCGAGGAGCTCGGAGCCGTCGGCCAGCACGATACGTGTGCCGGCGCACGAGGCGACCACGCGCGGCGGCGTCGACGCGGGAAAGCCCCCGTACGGATGCCAGACGTGCTCGGCGTCGAGATCGGCGATCTGCGCAGCGTCCACTGCGACCTCCTTCCGGTGAGCGACCTGGACAACGTACAGGGCTGGTGTCGAGACAGAGTAGCCCAGACACCTGAACGATGTACAGGACCGCACGCAGGCGGTATAGGGTGGCGGCGTGACGAACACCCGAGCGGACATCCTCCAGGCGGCGCGCGGCATCCTGGCCGAGCACAGCCTCGCCGAACTGACGATGCGACGGCTGGCCACCGAGGTCGGAGTCCGCCCGAACGCGCTGTACTGGCACTTCCCCAACAAGCAGTCCATGCTCGCCGCGCTGGCCGACGATCTGCTCGCCGGCGTCTCCGCACCCGCGACAGCGGCCTGGGACCAGGGCCTGCGCGAGATGGCGACCGCCATGCGCGGCGCACTGCTCGCCGTGCCGGACAGCGCCGAAGTGGTCTCGTCCGCGTGGGCCTCCGGCCTGGCCCAGGACGACCTCGCCGGGCGGATCGCCGCCCAGGCGGCGACCGGCGGCCTCTCGCAGGGCGCCGCTCGAGCCGTCGCCACCGGGATCTGTCAGCTCACCATCGGGCTGACCATCGAAGAGCAGACCCGGAAGCAGATGGAACGACTGGGCGTCACCGGTCCGTCGGGCCGCGATTTCGCGGCCGAGTTCACCGACGCACTAGAGGTGATCCTCGACGGCGCCAGGGCGGCCCGTAGCGCCGCCTGACCCTGGTCGAACACGTCCGGGCGATAGGATTCGGCGGTGACCACCATCCCGATCGAGCCGATCGCGACCTACCGGGTGCAACTGACCCCGGAATTCGCCTTCGCCGAGGTCGTCGGGATCCTCGACCACCTCGTCGAGCTGGGGGTTTCGCACCTGTACCTCTCCCCGATCCTGGCCGCGATGCCCGGCTCTGAACACGGGTACGACTGGAGTCCGCCGCCGCGCGTCGCTCCCGCACTCGGCGGCCTGGACGGGTACCGACTGCTCCGCGCGCACGCGCGCGCCGTGGGCATCGGCATCATCGTCGACATCGTCCCCAATCACGTCGGGATCGGCGACGCCGCCGCCAATCCGTGGTGGGCAGACGTGCTGCGGCACGGGATGGCGTCGTCGTACGCCGACTACTTCGACCTGCACCCGATGACGATCGAGGGCGTCGACGGACTGATCGGTCTGCCCGTCCTCGGCTCGCTCGACGACCTGAACCTGTTGCGCCTCGACGACGACGCCAACCTCTGCCTGCACGAATGGACGCTCCCCACCGCGCCGGGCACCGCCGCCCCCGGCGACGACCCTCGCACGGTGCTGGCACGACAGCACTACCGCCTGGTGCCCAGCGTCGGCGGCCCGCTCGGGTATCGGCGATTCCTGAACATCACCGAGCTGGCCTGCCTGCGCGTCGAGGAGCCGGCCGTCTTCGCCGCCACCCACCGCTGGCTCCGCGACATGCTCGACGACGACCTGCTCGACGGCGTTCGGGTCGACCACCTCGACGGTCTGCGCGACCCTCCCGGCTACCTGCGGCGGCTCCGCGACCTGGTCGGTCCCGACCGGCTCATCTACGTCGAGAAGGGGCTGGCGGTGGACGAGCGGCTCGACCCGGGCCTACCCGTCGACGGCACCACCGGCTACGACCAGCTCCAGCTGATCGAGGCCATCTTCACCGCCGCACCCGGGGTGATCGAGCTCGACGAGATCTATCGATGGGTCACCGGCATGCACGGCGACGGCGACGAGCTGCTCGCCCAGGCGCGGCGCATCCGCGAGGAGACCCTCCGCACCAGCTACTCCAACCGGCTGCGCTGGGCCAGTGCCGCCGTCGGCGGGGCGGCGCCGTCGGTGCCGTTGTACGTGGTGGAGCAGGCCGTCGCGGCGTTCGTGGTCTGCCTCCGGATCAGCCGGCCGGACTATCCGCCGCTGTTGCCGGCGGTCCTGGACATCATTGAGGACGCCCGCGCCGGCGTACCCACGGCCACGGCCGGATTCGATGCGCTGGCCGCGGTGTTCTTCGCCCCCGACGAATATCCCGAGGCCGTGTTCCGGGTGAGCGAACTGGCCGCGGTGGTCACCGCCACCGCGATCGAGTCGATCGGCTTCCACCGCACCGCCCGCCTGGTGTCGGTGCAGGAGATCGGGTGCAACCCGCGCCAGCCCTCGGTGAGCCGGCCCGTCTTCCACGAGCGCAATCGCGAACGCGCACGCAGCTGGCCGCTGGCGCTCACGTCGACCTCCACCCACGACACCAAGCGCAGCGGGGACGTGCGGGCCCGCATCTCGATCATCGCGCAGGTCCCCCAGCGCTGGAACGTGCTGGTGCACCGGATCTGGGAGCTGTGCCCGCCCCCGCACCCGCGCACCGCCTACCTGCTCCTGCAGAACGTGGTCGGCGTCTGGCCGGAGGAGGGTCTGCCCGGGCCGACGCTGCACAGTCGACTCTCCGCGTACACGGCCAAGGCGATGCGCGAGGCCGCGCTGATCACGTCGTGGTCGGACCGCAACGAGGATGCCGAGCAGGAGACCTTGGAATGGCTCGCCTCCTTGCTCACCGGAGCGCCGGCCGCGATGATCTCCGAGTTCGTTCGGTTGATCGGACCGGCAGGCCGGGACGAGGGCCTGGCCAGAGAGGCGATCGCGCTACTCGGACCGGGTGTCCCCGACATCTACCAGGGCACCCAGTGGTGGGACGATTCGCTCACCGACCCGGACAACCGGCGCCCCGTCGATTACCGACGGCCTCGGGACCAGCCCAAGTTCCAGCTGATCAGCGAGGCGCTCGCAGTACGGCGCCGGCACCCCGCGGCGTTCGGCCGCGCCGGCGCCTATCACGAGGTGACCGCCCGCGGCACCCGCGCACGCCACATCATCGCGTTCGCGCGCGGCCGGTGCGGACGGGAACCCGACGTCGTGGTGGTGGCGGTGCGCATGTCGCAGACCTTCCGTACCGGGCCCGAGCGGGAAGAAGCCCAGGTGAATCTCCCGGACGGCCGATGGTACGACGTGCGCACCGGCGACGTACACGCGGGGCGCACCCGCACCGACGAGTTGCTCGGCGATCGATCCGTGGCGATTCTCGAGCGGGTCGACGACGTCGCCGAATGAGCCGCGCCCCGGGGATCAGCCCCCGGGCTGCTCTGCGGGTGCCTGCTGCGTGGGCTGCGGCACCGGATTCTGCGGCACCGGATTCTGCGGCTGCCCCGGCGGCGTCTGCCCGGTTGCCGGGTCGGCCGAGACACCCTGCACGGTGGTCATCCGCGAGACGAGCCACGATCCCCCGTCCTTGACCAGGTCGAGCTCGAGCAGGAAGGGTTGCTTGCCGCCGCCCGGCGCAGCCGCGCTGGTACCGGACATCTCCGCGGTCACCAGGGTGGTCGCGCGGTCGGCGCTGAACGACTCGACGGTCACCACTCCGACCGCGATCTCGATGTTGGCCAGCCCGGCGTCCCGCGCCCACTGGACCGTGGTCTTGGCGTCGAGCTCGATCCGTTCCTTGGCCTCCCCTGCGGTCAGCGGCAAGATCTCGCTCTTGATCTGCTCCTCGGTGGCGCCCTGCGCCATCATCGTCGGGAAGTAGGTCTTCACGAAGTGCTCCGAGGCGGCCTTGGAGTCGTCGAAGGCGGCCAGGGTCCGGGACTTGGCCACGACCTGCCAGCTGAGCAGACCGATCGCGACGACGGCCACGATCGCCAGCAGAGCCAGTCCGGCGCGCACCAGGCCGGCGGTGGTGACGGTGAACTCGCCAGACCGGCGCGCCGGTGCGTCGTCGGCATCTGCGGCCTTCTTCGCCGCGGCCGCGCTCGCCGGCTTCTTGGCCTTCGCCGCGCCCGGATTCTCGTTGTTCCCGGCGGACTTCTTCGCGGCAGTCTTCTTCGCCGCTGCCCGATCAGCCGGACGCTCTACCTCGACCGTGTCCTCGGCGGAGGTCTCCTCGGCCTCGTCCTCGGCGGCCACCGCGTCGTCGGCCGGCGCCTCGGTCTCGACGACCTCCGTCGTCTGGTCGTCCACGGGCTGCTCGTCGGGGTCTTGCGGAGTCGGGTCGGAACTCATAGATCCTTCATCATCTCGTCGTTCTCGGATGGTCCTCAGCGTACTGCCGACCGGTCCCGTGCCCCGGTCGGCGCTACCGACCACAGGCTGTGATCGGAGTGCGCCGACGCTACTTCAGCGGGACCGTGCGGGCGTTCGGGTCGAAGCCCGGGGGCGGATTGGCGGTGTCGTCGCCCTTCGGCCGCGGGGCGTTGACCGAGCCCCGGATCTGCTGGTTCGGGTCGCTGGTCACGCAGTAGAGGTTCTTCGGCACCGACGACTCCAGGATCTGCGTGGGCCGTGTCGGCGTCACCTGGTAGTCGCAGTACGGCCGGATGAACAGTGAGGCCATCGTCCACCACGCGCCGTCGTGGAACATCTTCTGCGATTGGACGGCGCCGTCGCGGATCGACGGCATCAGCACCGCGAGCGTCGGAGCGCGCAGGGCGCCCTGCTGCGCGACGTCGAGGAACTGACCCAGCACGTCGGTCACCGGATCGGTGATCGTGTCCAGCGAACCGGTCAGGCTGGTGAGCCGTCCCGGGCCGGTGCCCAGCAGGGTGCGCAGCTCGGCATCGGAGGCGGCTGCGGCGTTGATCAGATCGGCGCCGCCGCTGATCAGCCTGCCCAGATCGGGCTGGACGTCGGCGGTGGTCTTCAGGATGGTGCCGAGGTTCTGGATCATCTCCGTGGTCTGCGGCATCACGTTGTACAGCTGCGCGAAGATCGTGCCCGCCGACTGGAAGATCGACTTGAGCTGATTCGGCTGGTCGTCGTTGAGGGCGATCGTCAGCTCGCCGAGGGCGGCCGACAGCTTGTCGGTGTCGACCTGGTCGATCAGCTCCAGCGTGGATTCCAGCAGTTGTGGGAACGGCACGGTGACGTCCGTCTGGGCCGGCTCGATCACCGCGCCGTCGCTCAGATAGGGACCGTCGTCCGTTTTCGGCACGATGTCGACGTACTGCTCGCCCCCGGCCGACAGACCCAACGCATAGAACGTCGAATCGCGGTTGATCTTGTACTTCGATTGCAGTTCCACCGTGACGTCGACGGTCTTCGGAGTCACCTGGATGCTCTTGACCGAGCCGATCTCCACGCCGCGCAGTGCGACCTTGGAGGTCTCCTGCAGACCGCCGGAGACGGGGAACTTCACCAGGACGTCGTACCGGCTCTGCCACGGCCGCAGGTTCAAGGAGACGAACGCCAGGTAGGCCAGTCCGACCACCATCACCAGCAGGAGCGCGATGTTGCCGAGCAGAATCGCATGCTTGCGCAGGAACGCCATGCTAGTTCGCCCCCCTCGTCCCGGTCAGCCGCGCGAGGATCAGCGTCAGCGTCTGCTGCAGGCTCTCCACGGTATTCGGGATGTCCTGCAGTTCCGGCCAGCGCGATCCGGAGTCGAAGCCGACACCCGGCGTGAGCCACCACAGTCTGGTCGCGACCGTCGCGGCCGAGCCCGGCGTGCTGTTCTGCCACTTCGGATTCAGCTCGAACAGGCGCTTCATCAGCGGTTCCAGCTGCGGAGCGGTCTTGTCCAGCGCAACCATCGTCGTCGCGAGGTGCCCGGTCAACTCGATGAGCGCGCCCTCCCGCTTGTTCAGGAAGTCGGCTGTCGCCTGGGTGACCTGGTTCGACTTGGCGAGTGTGTCCAGGATGAGCCCGAGTTCGTCGTTGACGACGTTGATGGCCGGCGGCAGCTTGTTCACGGCCGCCGCGATCTGGTTGCGGCCGGCGGCGAGCTGACCGGTCAGCTTGGCCGTGTTCGCCATCGCCTTGTCCACTTCGGCGGCGTTGGCGTTGAACTTGCTGATCGCCGTCGTGAAGCCGTTGATGGCGCCCTGCAGCTCCTGATACTTGTTCTCGCCCGAGATCGCGGTGCTCAACTCGGTGAAGATGGTCTGCAGGGAGGCGATGGAACCGGAGTCGACCTGGGCGGTCATCGAGATCAGCAGGTCTTCGACGGTCGCCGCGGCCGAGGTCTCGCCGGACAGCGTCTGGCCTTCGGTCATGAAGCCCTGGTCGGCGGTCGGCGGAAGGTCGAGCGCCACGAAGACGTCGCCCAGTGGGGTGGCCTGCCGCAGCTCGGCCCCGGTCCCCACCGGGATCTTGGCCGACTCCGAGATGTTCATGGTGACGACCGCCTGGTAGTTGTCGGCGGTGATGTCGGCGACCTCGCCGACGTCGGTGCCGTTCAGACGCACCTTGGCCTGATTCGGGAGATTCAGCGCGTTGTCGAACCTCGCCTTGAGCTCAATGGTCTCGCCCAGTCCGCCCGGCGACGGCAGCGGGATCTGCTCGACGGTGATGCCCGGCAGGGCGCCGCACGCGGTGAGACTCGCCGTGGTCACCACGGTGACCGCGCCGAGGGCCAGCTTCTTGATCCGGTTCATCGCCTGCTCAACTCCAACAGTCCGGAGAAGATGCCCAGGTCCGGACCGAAGTCCTTCAACTGCGCCGTGCGGCAGCCGTTCTTGCGGAGGTTGATCGCCTCGCAGAACCGGGACAACATCTCGTTGTCGATCAGCGACTTGTCCAGCAGTACTCGGGCACGCCAGGCCCCCTGCTCGGCGGAGACCGAGTTGGCCAGGTTCTGGAACAGCAGCGGCGCCATGTCGACCGCGTCGACCACTTCGCGCGAGTAGTCCGACAAGTTCGAGGCGAGAGCAGCGAGTCGGCTGAACGACGACGAGATGTTCCCCGAGTTCCCTTCCAGGAACTCCGCGGTGTTCTGGAGGGTCTCGTTCACGCTCGCCAGCGTGGCCTCCAGACCGACGCTCTGCTCGCCCAGCATGTCGGCCACCTTGGTGACCGAGTCGGAGAACGCGAGCATCTTCGGGTAGTTGGCCACCAGCGTGCTCGACAGCTCGCTGATGTTCTCGATGATCTCACCGATGCCGTCGGCGTTGGTCGCACCCAGGCGCGCGGCCTTCTCCAGCGCGCTGAGCGCCGAACGGAGCCGCTCACCGTTGCCGTCGGCGATGCCGGAGGCGATGTCGATCAGCTCGGCCATCGGACGATCGCCGTTCTCCTCGCCGGCCAGGTTGGCCACCAGCGAGTCGATCGAGTCCAGGAGTGTGCCGATCTCCACCGGGGAAGCGGTGTGCGCCAGCGTGGCACCGGGCTGCAGTTTCTCGCCCTCGGTGTAGACCGGCGTCAACTCGATGTGCCGGGTGGTGACGATCGAGGTGTTCACGATCGCGGCCGTCGCGTCCGCCGGGATCGCGATGTCGTCGTCGACCGCGAGTTCCACCTTCACCCGAGTCCCCGTCGGCGTGATCGAGACGACCCGGCCGACCGGCATGCCCAGCACTGCGACGTCGTTGCCCTCGTACAGACCGGCCGCGCTGTCGAAGTAGGCGATGTACGTCTGCCAGCTGCCGACCGCCGTCTTCCAACTCGTCGGCACCAGTGCGCAGCTGGTGAGGCCCAGCGCGACCACCGTGGTCATCACGGTCGCGGCCCATACCCGGCGCCACCGGGTCTTCCGCGTCAGCATCCGTCCACCACCCTTGCTTTGCAGAGCCAGTTGTCCGGGAACAGACCCCACGGCAGGTAGCTGTTCGCGTAGGGTCCGTCGCCGGTCAGGTTGGCGATCGAACGCGCCGTCACCGGCAGGATGTCCAGCAGGTTGCGCAGATTGTCACGGTTCTTCTCCAGGCCCTGGCTGATGGTGTTCAGATTCGCCATGAACGGGGCGAACTGGTCCTGGTTCTGCTCGGCGACCTTCTCCGACTGCGCCATGAGTTCGGCCAGACCGTTGAGCAGCCGGGTGACCATCGCCTCGCGCGCCTGGATCTTGCCGGCGAGCTGCGCCCCCTGTCCGACGATGATGGACAGCTGCTTCTGGCTGTCCGCCATCTGCGAGCTCACGAAGTCGGTGTCCTTGATCAGCTGATTGATCTGGTCGTGGCGGTTGTTGATGACGTCCGACATCTGGGTCAGCGCGTCGAGTGTCGGCTTGGCGATGTCCGGAACGCCGGCGAGCTGCTTGTTGAGACTGGTGAGGCTGGTGGCGAGCTGCTCGTTGTCGATTCCGGCGATGATCGGCACACCGGCCTCGAGCGTCTTCTGCAGGTCGTAGGGGACCTCGGTGTTCGGGATCACGCCGTCCCGGGCGGGAGCACCGCCCGAACCCATGTCGATCTCGACGAAGCGCTGGCCCAGCAGGGTGGACAGCTTGATGGTCGCGGTGCCGTCGTCGGTGACCTTCACGTCGTCGTCGACGCGCATGGTCACCTTGACCCGGGAACCGTCGAGCTCGGTGCCGGACACCTCGCCGACGTCGATGCCCGCCACTCGGACCTTGTCTCCCGATCGGATGCCGCCGGCATTGGTGAAGTACGCCGTGTAGTTGGTCTTGCCGATACCCAGCGAACTCCAGCCGACCACCCCGACCATGATCGCGATGATCACGACCGATCCGATCAGCCCGTACCAGAGCAGGCGGCGTTCACCCCACGACGCGGACAGACGCTTCTTCATCGGCACACCACCGAGTGTTGTTTGCCGCCGATCTGGGTCAGCAGACCGGGCGGAAGGAAGACGCCTCCGAAGGAGATGTCGAGTTCACAGACGTAGATGTTCAGGTAGGTGCCCTGGCTAATCACCATCGGGAAATGCACGAGGAAACTGGGCAGCACCACCGCGGCCCGGTCGAGCGTGCCGCCGATGTTGATCAGCTTGGTGGTGGAGCTGCGGGCGGCCAGCCCCGCGGTCTGCAGCGACTCCTCGCTCTTGGCGAGCACGTTGCCGAAGCCCTGTGCGGTGCGGCCGATCAACTGAACCGACTTGCCGAAGGCCGCGGAGTTGCTGTTGAGGCCCTCGACGAGCCTGGCCGTGTTGTCGATCAGGTCCTTGACCTGGTCACCCTGCGAGGCCAGCTCGCGCATCACCACGGACAGGTTGTTGATGATCGTGCCCAGCACCTCGTCGCGGTTCGCCATGTCCTCGGCGACCTGGCCGATCTGGGCGATCGTGTTGGTCAGCGAGACCGCGTCGCCGACCTGGAAGGTGTTGATCAGACTGATCGTCAGATCGTTCACCTGCTCGGGGGTCATGGTCTCGAAGACGGGCTGAAACCCGGCCAGCAGCACCGAGACGTCGAACGAGTCGACGCCCGGGAGCTTGAGCGCGCTCCCCTTCGGCAGCTCGACGCCCGCCCCCTCCTCGCCGTACAGGTTCAGCGCCAGATAGCGCTGGCCGATCAGGTTCTGGTAGCGGATCGACGCCTGGGTGTTCTGGTACATCTTCTGCGAGTTGAGGACGTCGAATCCGACCTGCGCCTTGCCGTCGACGAGCTCGATCGATTCGACGCGGCCGACCCGCACACCGGCCATGCGGACGTCGTCGCCGACGGCCAGTCCGGAGGCGTCGTTGAAGGTCGCCCGGTAGTCGCTGGTCGGTCCGTCGAGGGTGCGTTCGAGGGTCGACCAGATCAGGTACGTCATGAACAGCGCGACCACGGCGAAGGCGGTGAAGCCGAGCAGTGGTGTGCGGATACTCGCGGCTGGCTGACTCACTTGTCTCCTCCCTTCGCGTCGGGCACCGGACGCACTCCCGAGACCAGCGGGCCGAGCATCAGCTGCTCGGCCGCCGACGGCTTGCGGCCCAGCGCTTCGCCGAGGGTCTTCGAATCCTGCTTGGTGGTCACGCCGCGGGCGACGGCACGGCGCTGGATGCCGTTCTCCGGATAGATCTTCAACGGGCCGGACATCGTCGGACCGGTGCCGGTACCCGGACCGACACACCCCGGGCCGCGCAGCTGACCGTACTTGCCGCCGTCGTACACCGGACAGTTCTGCCGCGTGTACTGGAGGAACGGGCTGAAGCTGATGCCCAGGTTCAGCTGCACCTTGCCGTTGGTCCCGGTGAAGACGCCGAGGACCCGGCCGGCCAGCACGTACAGCTCACGGACCGCCTGCGGCATGGCATCGGGGTCGTAGACGACGGCGCCGATCATCGTGTTCAGGTCGCCGACGATCTCGATGCCGCCGTCCCCGTTCTTGGCGAACAGCGACTGCGTCTGATCCAGAAGGCCCTGCCCGGACGACAGCAGCGCGGTGAGGTTGCGCTGGTTCTCGGCGATGGTCATGGCCGGGACGACGCTGCGGCCGAGTGCGTCGAGCAGTTCCGGCGTCGACTCGGAGATTCCGGAGACCGCCGCGTTGAAGTTGTCGAAGCCGGACGGCGCACCCGGCGGGAACTGCGCGTTGAGTTCCTTGAAGTAGGTGTCGAGCACCGGCAGGAAGGTCTTGAAGGCCGCACCGCCGCCTTTGAGTGCCTCGGAGAGGGTGCCCAGGACCATGCCGAGGTCCTCGGCAGGCACCGCGGCAAGCAGGTCGCGCAGTTCGTTCTGCGCATCCTGCAGGCGAATCGTCTTGGCACTGGTGTCGGCTTCGATCACCGAGTTGTCGGTCAGGCGGCCCGCGACCGGGTTCTCCGGCGTGGTGAACTCGACGGAGTTGACGCCGAACAGGTTGGCGGGCACGGTGCGCGCCCTGGTGTTGCTCGGGATCCCGCGCGCCTGATCGGGCTCGAGGAGGATGTTGACCCTCTTGTTCGGCCCGTTGGCCGTGTTACCCGTGGTCTCGACGCTGTCGACCACCCCGACGATGAGACCGTTGTAGCGGACGTCCGATCCGGGAATCAGGCCGTCGCCGACGTCGGTCATCTGCGCCTGGACCTCGACCACCGAGTCGAACTTGCCGTCGTACCGCATGAACAGGAGCACGGCGACGACGAGGACGACCGCCATGGCGGCGACACCGCGCCAGAAGTACGCGCCCACCGACGGGTCGCGGCCACCTGTATCTACACGAACCATGTCCTGTTACCCCGAAATCTTGATTCCCGACGTGGTGCCCCAGAACACCAGCGTCATGATCAGGCTGGCGAAGACGATCGCGATGATCGCCAATCGGATGGCGTGACCGGCTGCGATGCCGACGCCCTCCGGCCCGCCCGAGGCGAAGTACCCGTAGTAGCACTGGATGAAGGTAGTCAACAGCACAAAGACCACGACCTTGAGGAACGAGAAGATCACGTCCGAGGAGAGCATGAACTGCTGGAAGTAGTGGAGGTAGGTGCCGGCACCCTGCCCGCTCTGGAGCTGGAAGACGACCTGGGCCGCGATGTAGTTCGCGGCCAGCGAGATCGCGTACAACGGCACGATCGAGAGCACCGCGGCCGCCATGCGGGTGGTGACCAGGTACGGCAGCGGCCGGATCGCGATGGCCTCGAGGGCGTCGATCTCCTCGCTGATCCGCATGGAGCCCAGCTGCGCGGTGAATCGGCAGCCCGACTGTGCGGCGAAGGCCGTCGCCGCGAGCAGCGGGGCGATCTCGCGGGTGGTGGCGAAGGCCGAGAGCGCACCGGTCAACGGTTCCATGCCGAGCAGGTTCAGCGCCGTATAGCCCTCGATGCCGACGGTCGCACCACCCATGATGCCCAGGATGACCATGACGCCGACGGTGCCGCCGCCCACGACGATCGCGCCGTTGCCCCATGCGACGTCGGACAGCAGGCGCCAGACTTCCTTCTGGTAATGCCGGAAGGTGATCGGTGCCAGACCGATGGACTTCACCAGGAACGTCACGAAGTGGCCCATCGAGACCAGCGCATCGCGCGGGACGATCCACAGCTGCTTGAGCCACTCGAGCGGCCGGAGGACCGGTGCTACATACCGGGACGCGGTCACGTCACACCACCTTCGTCGGAACGACGAGCGCGAACAGCTGGGTCAGCACCACGTTGACGGTGAACAGCATGATCACCGAGTTCACGACGGCCGCGTTCACCGAGTTCGCGACGCCGGCCGGACCGCCGCTCGTGGTCAGCCCGCGGTCGCAGGCGACCACGGCGACGATGGCGCCGAAGATCACCGCCTTGACCAAGGCGAATATCAGGTCCGGCGGTCCGGCGAACGACGCGAACGTGCCGGTGTAACTGCCCGGGGTGCCGCCCTGCATGTACACGTTGAACACGTAACCGGTGATGAAGCCGACGAAGCAGACGAAGCCGCAGAGCAGGAAGCTGACGACCATGGTGGCGAGCAGTCGCGGCGAGATCAGGCGCTCGACCGGGTTGACACCCATCACCTTCATCGCGTCGATCTCGTCGCGGATGGTCCGCGAGCCGAGATCGGCGGCGATGGCCGAGCCGATGGCACCGGCCATGATGAGCGCCGTGACCAGCGGCGCGCCCTGCCGGATCACACCGAGACCGGTCGCGGCGCCGGCGAACGACGTCGCACCGATCTGCCCGGCGATGTTCGACACCTGGATCGAGACGATGACGCCGATCGGGATGGCGACCAACAGCGTCGGGAAGACCGACGTCGAGGCCATGAACCCGCACTGCCGGACGAACTCGCCGAACGGGAAGCGACCCTTGACCAGATCCGTGACGAGCACCCTGAAGACCTCGACGAACATGGCCAGCTGACGGCCGAAGGTCTCGAAGGACTTGGTGATGTGTTCGCGCCACCACTTTCCGAAGCCGGTGTCCGAGAACCTTCGGCGACTCCGAGCAAGCGGCGCGCCGGCATCGACAGTGTCTGTGCTCACTCCCCTGCCTTCACATCCGTCTTGGCGGTCGCGCGGTCCGCAAGAGGACCAAGACCCTGTTTCGGGCCGATCGGACCTGACCCGTGGGTAGGAATATACATACCTGAGAAGCCCTTATGTGTTCGCCCTCACGTTTGATCGGGGTCGTGTCTCAACCGGCCCTCGGTCCGGTACCTGTGATTGCCGACACATCCGGAGCCGGAAACCTTACTGAACAGTAATAAGTCTGGTTACATCCGCTTATCAGATATCCGGACGAGTCCGCTGCGGCCGGAACGGGCGCCGCGCCGAAAGTCTCAAGTCCGACCTGAGGTCGGGCCTCCGCGGCTCGGCGCCGCTACGGGCGCTCGTCACAGAATGTCGGCGAACCCGCCGAGGCGCAGTGTGCAGGTGCGCCGACACACACTGCGTCGTCAGGTGAGGTAGTCGTAGGCAGGGGTGCCCGGCTCGAGGAGTTCGACGTCCAGGCGCGAGTGCTTCATCCGGTCCAGCAGCGCATCGAAGGAGTCCCTGCTGCCCAGCTCGACACCGACCAGCGCGGCGCCGGTCTCTCGGTTGTTCCGCTTCACGTACTCGAACAGGGTGATGTCGTCGTCGGGGCCGAGCACCTCGTCGAGGAAGCGGCGCAGCGCCCCGGGCTCCTGCGGGAAGTTCACCAGGAAGTAGTGCTTGAGACCGCGGTGCACCAGCGAGCGCTCGATGATCTCGCCGTACCGGGAGACGTCGTTGTTGCCGCCCGACACCAGAGCCACGACCTCGGCGCCCTCGGGCAGATCCAGCTCGGCGAGGGCGGTCGCGGCCAGTGCCCCGGCGGGCTCGGCGATGATGCCCTCGTTCTGATAGAGCTCCAGCATCGTCGAGCAGATCGCGCCCTCGTCGACGTGCGTGACGGTGACGCTTCCAGGCGCCAGGTCGACCGCGTCGCGAGAGATCACCGGCGCTTTCGGGTCACCGGTGATCTCGGCGAGCACCGGGTGCTCGACGACGCGCGCGCCCGCCTGCGCCAGGACCCGGTGCCCCAGACTGCCGATGCGCTTGACCGCGGCGCCGTCGACGAACGGGTCGATCTCCGCCAGCGTGTGGGGCTCGCCCGCCACCAACGCCGCGGCCATCGAGACCGCTCCGGCGGGCTCGACGCCGACGATCGCAGTGTCGGGGTACGCGTCGCGCAGGTACGTCACGATGCCGGCCAGGCAGCCGCCGCCGCCGACCGGCAGCACCACCACGTCGGGCTTCGCCCCGAGTTGCTCGACGATCTCCTTGCCGATGGTCCCCTGACCCGAGGCGGTCCGGGGGTCGTCGAACGCGTGGATCCAGGTGGCTCCGGTCCGCAGCACGTCGGTCTGCGCCGCGGAGGCGGCCGCGTCGTACGTGTCGCCCACCGCGAGCAGCTCCACGTACTCCTTGCCGTGCCAGGAGATGCGGTCACGCTTCTGCTTGGGCGTGGTGGTCGGGACGTAGATGCGTCCCCGCACCTTCATGGTGCGACACGCGAACGCGACGCCCTGCGCATGGTTGCCGGCGCTGGCGGCGACGACTCCCGCGGCGAGCTCCTCGGGAGTCAACTGCGCCATCACGTTGTACGCACCGCGAATCTTGTAGGAACGGACCGCCTGCAGGTCTTCGCGCTTCAGGTGCACGTTCGCGCCGGTCGCCTCGCTCAGACGCGGGCAGGCCTCCAGCGGGGTTCGGGAGACGACGCCGTCGAGCGTGGCGGCGGCCGCATCGATGCTGGCCGGAGTGAGTCCGGTGACGGCGGGTGTATCAGTCGCGGGCGTGGTGGTCACGTCCACCATCGTCCCACCGCGCGCCGATCACGACACGCTCGCCCCACCAGACGGCAAGCATCGCGATTGCGCTGACCCACATCGCCACGACGCCGGACCCGCCGGCGACCAGCACGACGGCCACGGCGAGGACGGCTGCGACGACAGCGTGCAGCTTGTAGAGGGGCCATGCGACACCGAAGACGTCAGCCGTCGGCGCGGCGGCGGTGTTCCGTCGATCACGCGCCCGCATTGCGGGTCGGCGGTAAGCGTTGTTCAGTGTCGTCACAACTCGACTGTAGCATGCGCCGACAGGAAAACTTCGGGCTACCGAAACCTGGCACCCGGCGTGCCCGTGATCAGGCCAGACGACGCGCGACCTCGACGACCTGCGCTCCGCCGGAGGTGAGGGACATCAGCCGATCACGCAGACTGCCTTCGTGTTCGGCGCCCACCTCCACGGTGTACGTGACGCACGCAGCGCCGTAAACGGCCCCGTGCACATCGCCGAGGGAATAGAGGAGGCGCTCGGCCCGTCCCGCATCGTGAACCGGGACGTCCAGACGCATCCGGGTGACCGGCCGCGCCTCGCGCAGCGAGGCCTTGTCGAGCACCGCCGTCGCGCTGCCGCCGTAGGCGCGCACCAGCCCGCCGGCACCGAGTTTCACGCCGCCGAACCAGCGCACCACCACAATCGCGGCGTCGACCACCTCGCGCGATGTCAGCGCCGCCAGAATGGGCGGACCAGCCGTTCCGGCGGGCTCGCCGTCGTCGCTGCAGCGCGCGATCCGCTGCGGGCCGCTGCCGATCACCGCACCCCAGCACGTGTGGTTCGCCGACGGATCGCGCTTGCGGTCCACCAGCGCACTCAGTTCGTCCTCGGAGGACACGGGTGCCACGGTCGCGACGAACCGCGACTTGCGGATCGTGGTCGACTCGACCACCTCGTCCGCACCGTCGAGCACCAGCACTAGTCGCCCCGTCCAGTCAGCTCCGCCACCAGCTCAGGACAGGCCCTTCGACTTCGCGTCGTCGCACGCTCCGCCACGAGCTCAGGACAGGCCCTTCGACTTCGCGTCGTCGCACGCTCCGCCACGAGCTCAGGACAAGCAGCTGGGGCCGAGGAGGGCTTTGAGGTCGCCCATCAGGGCCGAGGACGGTGTGACCCGCAGGGCGTCGGTCAGCAGCAGTCGCGTCTGCTTCTGGTCGCTGACCAGCGTCACGTGGACGTCCGACGTCCCGGCGTGCCGCTGGAGCACCTGCTTGAGCGAGGCCACCTTCGACGGCGTGCACGCGCGAGCCTGCAATGTCAGATTGAGCGGCTTGGTGGTTCCGACGGCCGAGAGGTCGGGCACGGCGAGGTCGTTGGCGCTGATCATCATCGAGTCGTCGCGCTTGTTGACCCGCGCCTTGACCAACACGATGTTGTCCACCGTCAGGTCCATGCCGAACGCCACGTAGGCGCGCGGGAAGAAGTAGACCTCCACGCCGCCGACCATGTCCTCGACGGTCACCGCCGCCCACGGTTCGCCCTTCTTGTTCACCCGCCGGGTGACCGAGGAGATTATGCCGCCGATGGTGATCTGGGCGCCGTCCTTCACCTGATCTTCCAGGAGCTGGGTGATCGAGGTGTCGGTCTGCGCGGCCAGTGCGTGCTCCACCCCGGCCAGCGGATGCCCGGAGACGTAGAGGCCCAGCATGTCGCGCTCGAGGGCGAGCTTGTGCTTGGACTCCCACTCCTCGTCGGGCACCTTGACGGCGAAGACCTCGCTGATCGCCTCGTCCCCACCGCCCATGTCACCGAAGAGGTCGAACTGCCCGATCGCCTCGGCCTTCTTGGTGCCGAGCACCGAGTCGACGGCGTCGGCGTGCACCAGGAACAGGCCCTTGCGGGGATGGTCGAGCGAGTCGAACGCACCGGCCTTGATCAGGGATTCAGTGACCTTCTTGTTGCAGGCCGTCACGTCGATCTTGCCGAGATAGTCCGAGAAGCCGTTGAAGGCGCCCTTCTCCTCGCGGGAGGCGATGATCGACGACACCACACCGGAGCCGACGTTGCGGATCGCCGCGAGGCCGAATCGGATGTCGTCGCCGACCGCCGCGAAGTCCGCGCGCGATTCGTTGACGTCCGGCGGCAGCACCGTGATGCCCATCTTCCGGCAGTCGGCCAGGTAGATCGCCGACTTGTCCTTGTCGTCGCCGACCGAGGTGAGCAGACCGGCCATGTACTCGGCCGGATAGTTGGCCTTGAGGTAGGCGGTCCAGAACGAGACCAGCCCGTACCCGGCGGCGTGCGACTTGTTGAATGCGTAGCCGGCGAACGGCAGAACCGTGTCCCAGAGCGCGGTGATCGCCGCCTGCGAGAAGCCGTTCTTGGTCATGCCTTCGGCGAAGCCTCCGTAGGCCTCGTCGAGGATCTCCTTTTTCTTCTTGCCCATGGCTCGACGGAGCAGGTCTGCTTCGCCGAGCGAGTACCCGGCGACCTTCCGGGCGATGGCCATGATCTGCTCTTGATAGACGATCAGGCCGTAGGTCTCGGCGAGGATCTCCTTGAGAGGCTCCTCCAACTCGGGATGGATCGGCTTGATCTCCTCGAGCCCGTTCTTCCGGCGCGCATACGAGTGGTGCGCGCCGACGTCCATCGGGCCCGGTCGGTACAGGGCGAGCACGGCGACGATGTCTTCGAACCCCGTCGGCTGCATCATCTTGAGGAGTTCGCGCATGCCCGCGCCGTCGAGCTGGAACACGCCGAGGGTGTCGCCCCGGGCCAGCAGCTCGTAGGTCTTCGGATCCTCCAGCGGCAGCTTGTCCAGATTGAGGTCGATGCCGCGGTTGTTCTTGATGTTGTCCAGCGCGTCACCGATGACGGTCAGGTTGCGCAGACCGAGGAAGTCCATCTTCAGCAGGCCGATGGCCTCGCACGACGGGTAGTCCCACCCGGTGATGATCGCGCCGTCCTGCGCGCGCTTCCAGACCGGGATCGCATCGGTCAGCGGCTCGCACGACATGATCACCGCGCACGCGTGCACGCCCGCGTTCCGGATCAGGCCTTCCAGTCCCAGCGCGGTGTCGTAGATCTTCTTGACGTCCGGGTCGGTCTCGATCAGAGTGCGGACCTCGGCGGCCTCGGCATAGCGCTCGTTGGACGGATCAGTGATGCCCGCCACCGTGATGTCCTTGGCCGCCACGGGCGGCGGCAGCGCCTTGGCGATCCGATCGGCGATGGCGAAACCGGGCTGTCCGAACTGAACCCGCGCCGAGTCCTTGAGCGCCGCCTTGGTCTTGATGGTGCCGAAGGTGATGACCTGGGCGACCTTGTCGTTGCCCCACTTCTCGCTGGCGTAGCGGACCATCTCGCCGCGTCGGCGGTCGTCGAAGTCGATGTCGATATCGGGCATCGACACGCGTTCGGGGTTCAGGAACCGCTCGAACAGCAGGCCGTGCGGGATCGGGTCGATGTTGGTGATGCCCAACGCCCACGCGACCAGCGAACCGGCTGCCGAACCACGGCCGGGGCCGACGCGGATGCCGACCTCGAGGGCGTGCGCGATCAGGTCTCCGACCACCAGGAAGTAGGCCGGGAAACCCATCTGGTTGATCACCTGGAGCTCGTAGTCGGCGCGGCTCCGATATTCGTCGGGCACCGCGTCGCCTTCGAAGCGCCTCTTGAGGCCCTCGATCACCTCATGTTCGAGCCAGGTCTCCTGCGTGTATCCGTCGGGCACCGGGAAGACCGGCATCCGGTCCCGGTGGGTGAACACGTCCTGGTACGACTCGACGCGCTCGCCGATCTCCACGGTCGCATCGCACGCGCCGGGCACCACGTCGTCCCACAGCTGCCGCATCTCAGCGGCGGACTTGAGGTAATAGCCGTCGCCGTCGAACTTGAAGCGCGTCGGATCCGACAGCGTCTTGCCGGTCTGCACGCACAACAGCGCCTCGTGCGCCGCGGCGTGATCACGCGTCACGTAGTGGCAGTCGTTGGTGGCCAGCGGCGTGATGCCGAGCTTGCGGCCGATGTCGAGCAGACCGTCGCGCACCCGCGATTCGATCTCCAGGCCGTGCTCCATCACCTCCAGGTAGAAGTTGTCCTTCCCGAAGATGTCCTGCCACTTCGCCGCCGCTTCGAGCGCTTCGGCGTCGTGCCCGAGGCGCAGGCGGGTCTGCACCTCTCCCGAGGGACAGCCGGTGGTCGCGATGATGCCCTCGGCGTGCTGGGCGATGATCTCGGCGTCCATGCGCGACCACTTGCCCAATTGGCCTTCGATCGAGGCGAGCGACGACAAGCGGAACAGATTGCGCAGTCCGGTCGCGTTCTCGGCGACCATCGTCATGTGGGTGTAGGCACCCGAGCCGGAGACGTCGTCGCCCTTCTGCTCGCGGGTACCCCACAGCACACGCTTGGTGTTGAACCGCGACTCCGGCGCGATGTAGGCCTCGATGCCGATGATCGGCTTGATGTCGTGCTTGATCGCGGTGTTGTAGAACTCGCTGGCGCCGAACATGTTGCCGTGGTCGGTCATCCCGATCGCGGTCATTCCCAGCCGCTGCGCCTCGGCGAACAGCGGTGACACCTTCGCCGCACCGTCGAGCATCGAGTACTCGGTGTGGTTGTGCAGGTGAACGAACGAACCGGTCACTCAGCGCTCCTGTCGGGTTGTGGGACGGCCCCGCGAACGAGGGAACCACCCCACTCTAGGCCGCCCCTCCGACAGGATCTCTCAGGCTCGCCCGGGTGTGACTGGTGTGGTCTCGACTCCGCTCGACCAACGAAGGGAATCCGCTCGAGGGCCGCCTTCAGGACTCGCGGAGGACGTCCAGTGCGTGTTGGAGATCTGCCGGGTAGGGCGCGGTGAACTCGACCCGGCGGCCGTCGGCGGGATGCGCGAACGAGAGCGATCGGGCGTGCAGCCACTGCCGGTCCAGACCCAGCCGGGCCGCGAGCTTCGGATCGGCGCCGTAGGTCGGGTCCCCGACACACGGATGGTGCAGCGCCGAGAAGTGCACGCGGATCTGGTGGGTGCGTCCGGTCTCCAGGTCGATGTCGAGCAGGCTCGCCGCCGCGAACATCTCGATCGTCTCGTAGTGGGTCACCGACTCCTTGCCCCTGGAGGTGACCGCGAACCGCCAGTCCGAACCCGGGTGGCGGCCGATCGGCGCGTCGACGGTGCCCACCGGCGGATCCAGGTGGCCCTGCACCACCGCGTGATAGACCTTGTCGACGTTGCGCTCCTTGAAGGCCCGCTTGAGCATCGTGTACGCGTGCTCGGAGGCGGCCAGCACCATGACGCCCGAGGTCCCGACGTCCAGTCGCGAGACGATTCCTTGGCGTTCGGCGGCGCCCGACGTGGAGATCCGGAAACCCGCGGCGGCCAGCGCGCCCACCACGGTCGGGCCGGTCCAGCCCTGCGACGGATGTGCAGCCACCCCCGGAGGCTTGTCGACGACGATGATGTCCGAGTCGTGATAGAGCACCTGGAGGTCCTCCACCGGCGTCGGCTCCACCCGCAGCGGCTGCTCGGGTTCGGGCAGGGTGACGTCCAGCCAGGTCCCGGCCCGCAGCTTGTGCGACTTGCCCACCGCCGCGCCGTCCACCGTCACGTCTCCGTCGTCGGCCAGGCTCGCGGCGACGGTCCGGGACAGACCCAGCAGTCGCGCGAGACCGGCGTCGACCCGCATGCCGTCGAGCCCGTCGGGTACCGGCATCGCCCGCGACTCACGCATCCCGGCGCTCCTGTGCGTCGGCGGCCCCGGCGCCGCCGTCGGGCCCGGAGCCTTCGTCGCCGGCCCGGGAACGGTCGGCGTCGGCGTCGTCGGTCACTGCGTCGTCGGTCACTGCGTCGTCGGTCGCTGCATCGTCGTCGGCGGCCGCCTCGTCGTGCCGAGCGGCCCAGCCTGATCGCGAACCGTCGTAGTCGAAGCCGAGGAGGGTCAGGACCACCAGCAGGACCGCGCCGCACACGACGGCCGAGTCGGCCACGTTGAACACCGGCCACCAGCCCACCGAGACGAAGTCGACCACGTGCCCGCGCATCGGGCCGGGCTCCCGGAAGAACCGGTCGGTGAGGTTCCCCAGCGCACCGCCGAGCACCAGGCCCAGACCGATCGCCCAGGCCGTCGAGCCCAGCCGGCCGCTGAACTTGACGATTGCGACGACCACCGCCAGCGCGATGATCGTCAGGACCCACGTGTAACCGGTCGCCATCGAGAACGCCGCGCCGCTGTTGCGGATCAGGCGCAGCGTCACGACGTCGCCGATGATCTCGGTGGGAGCCGCCGGGTCCAGGTAGCGGACGGCGAGCGTCTTGGTGAGCAGGTCGGCCAGATAGATCACCACGGCGATCAGCGCGAGCGTGATCAGCAGGCCGCGCGACCGCGACCGCGGTGCGGGATCGGTGTCCGAGCCGGAAGCACCGTGCGGTGCGGCGTCGTTCATACCGTCGATTGTCCACAATCGGGCGGTTCGGCGGCCACCCGCCCCGGTCCGGGCCGCCTCGGCGCCCTGCGAAGCCTCCACTAGGGTGGACGCGTGTCCGCTCCCCGATTCCCTCGCGCCGCGACCGGACTGGTATCACTCTCGGCGGCGGTCGCGCTGACGCTGACCGCGTGTTCCTCCGACGACGGGGTGGCGACCGATCCCGATCGCGGCTGCGACGAGGCCTCCAGCCGGGATGCCGACGGCGTCCGGCCGATCGAACTGCCGCCCGCGCACCTGACGGTCACCGAGCCGGGCACCGGCGAGCTGCGGGTCCCGGCCTCGGCGCCGCGCACCGATGCGCCGCAGCGGGTGACCGTGACCACCGAGTCCCGCGAGACCAGTGTGGTGTCGGGGCAGGAGCCGTCGTCCACAGTCGAGTCGGTCACGCTCCCGCTCACCGCCCGCGCCGGTTGCACCGATCCGAAGAACCTGGAGTTCACGCTCGGCACCCCCACCTCACCCGACGGAGCCCTGGAACCCGCGCTGGCGGCGTTCGACGGCGCCGACGGCGGCGTGACGTACGCCGACGGCCTGGCGCCGACCGAACTGCGCATCCTGCCTCCCGCCGACGCCGAGGACCCGGCGACCCGGGCCGTCGAGCAGTCCCTCGTGACGGCGTTCACACTGGCCGTGCCGGTGCCCACCACCGCGATCGGGCCGGGCGCGAAGTGGCGGGTCACCCGGACTGTCTCGTCGGCAACGACCCTCACTCAGACGATGGACGTGACCGTCACCGCGTGGGAGGGTGACCGCCTGACGGTGTCCGTGAGCGTGGACGAGACACCCGTCGACCCGATCTTCCGCATCCCCGGCAGCAACGCGACGCTGGATCTGACCCGCTACCGCAATGCCGGCACGGGCAGCGTGACGATCGACTTGACGACCCTGCTGCCGGCATCGGCGTCGCTGAAGCTCCAGGGAGCACGGGAACTGGTCGGCACGGACCCGAACCGCCCGATCCTGCAGCACACCACCCTCGACCTCGCCTGGACGCCGACCGACTGAGCCCGCCCGACCCGGGTCCGCCGGACCGGCACGCCTGACCGAGGCGGCCGGCAGAGCACCGGCACGCGTCCACGGCACCGGACGACGAAACGACGCGCCGCCCGTGCGGATGCACAGGCGGCGCGCCGTTCGGTCTGCTCAGACCGGTGCTCTGTCTCGGGGCCGGAGAATCAGTTCGACGGGGTCGTGGTCCGGGAGGCCGAGCGCTTGGCGGTGGTCGACTTCTTGGCCGACGACGAGGAGGCCTCGTCCTCGCACAGCGGGGTCTTCACCTTCTGCGCCGACAGCAGCGGGCACACGGTCTGCTTCGAGAGCTTCCAGCGACCCTGGTCGTAGACGATCGACGCATCGATCTTGGTCGGAGGGTTGTCCGGGATCCGGATCTCGAACTTCACGCTGGCCCGGTTCGGACCGTTGCTGATCACCGGCTTCATGATCGTGTAGGTGACGTCGGGGTTGTCCTCGGCCACCTCGACCAGCTGATCGAAGAGCTTCGGGTCCACCTCGGAACCCTCGACCAGTTCGGTCTTGTCCTTCGACGGAATCTTCGGATCCAGCGCCATCTGCAGCATCTCGTTCAGCGCCTCGATGCTGGGCCGCTTCGTGCCGTTGGACAGCTCGGCCTCCAGGCCCTGCTCCTGCGCCACGGCCGAGTCGCTCTCCGTGGCCGATGCCGCCTGCGGAACGGGCGGCAGATTGTCGTCGCTGCCGCACGCCACCGGCACGAGGGCCAGGGCGGCGATGGCGCCTGCCATCACAAACTTCCGGTACTTCACCGAATCAAACCTCCATGCGATCACGCCCGGTCTCTCGCTGACATGCCCCGAGCTCGGAACCACTATGCCAAACAATCCTGAGTTCTCTCACAGACTCCCGCTCGCACCACTGCCCCCAATCGTCACGGCCCGGCGAGGTGACCTGCGCACACGCGCCGCTCTTTAGTGCGAGAATCGGTGCATGAGCCCACAGCAGGTTGTGATGATCACCACCGGCGGCACCGCCGCCTCGCGCACCACCGACGACGGCGCCGTCCCGGTCCTGCACGCCGCCGACCTGCTCCCCGACTCCGTCGACGACGTCCTGGTTCGTCCGGTGGACCTGATGAGCGTGGACTCCTCGGCGATGACCGTTCGCGAGCAGTTCGCGGTGATCCGCGCGATCGCCGACGCACTGGACGATCCAGAGGTGGCGGGCGTGGTGGTGACTCACGGCACCGACACGCTGGAGGAGACCGCCTTCCTGGCCGACGTCTTCGCCGCAGACCCTCGGCCGGTGGTCTTCACCGGCGCCCAGTATCCGGTCGACCATCCGCGGTCCGACGGTCCCGCCAACATCGCCGCCGCCGTCGCCCTGGCCGGCGACCCCGATGCGCGCGGCAGGGGCGTGCTCGTCGCGCTGGGCGGGCGTGTGCTCGGCGCCCGCGGGCTGTTCAAGGTGTCGACCACCTCGATCGAGGCCTTCGACACGGTGCATCCGGACCTGCCGCGCCCGTTGATCCCGGTGTCGATCCCGTCCGGAATGCCCGCCCGGGTGGATCTCCTGGCCCTGTACCCGGGCGTCTCTCCCGGGCTCATCGCCGCGGCGGTGGCCCAGCGCGCCGCGGGAATCGTGCTCTCGGCGACCGGCTCGGGCAACACCCACCCGGACATCACTGCGGAAGTGGCCCTCGCGCAGCAGCGGAACGTCCCCGTCGTCGTCACCTCCCGGGTTCCGTACGGCGCCGTGGAGGCGACCTACGGCGGTGGCGGCGGCGGAGTCGACTTGGCCCGCGCGGGCGCGGTCATCTCGCCGTGGCTGCGCGGTCCGCAGGCCCGCATGGCCATGATCGCGCTCCTCACGACCGGAGCCTCCCGCTCGGAGATCGCGGACTTCTTCGCCGCATCCGGCCCGACCTGAGGGACGATCAGTCCCAGGCGAGACTGTCGATCGGGTCGGCACGCCGCAAACGCTCGTCCGGCCACCGGAAGGTGTGCGCCCGGCCCGGGCCGGTGGCGCGCGTCTCGAAGCGCACAGTCACGAAGCCGTGACCGCCGCCCTGCACCCAGCCGTGCCCGTAGTCGGGATGGTGCACGTCCGATCCGGTCGGCCACGGCTCGGCCGGGCTGTCCGGTCGCGCGGCGGACGCGCTCGTCGACCCCGGTCGTTCCGGTGCAGGCCCTGCGGCCGCCGGAGCCGGCTCGTCCAGATCCGGGAACAGCGTGAACTGCTCTGCGCCGGTGAGTCCGGAGTAGCCGACGCCGACCAGCCGGATCGGACCGACTTCGAGCGGATCGAGGACGATGCGCTGCGCCGCAGCAGTCAGCACCTGGAGGTCGGTGCTCGCCGCCGGCATGGTGGTCGAGCGAGTGAGGATCGACATGTCGGCGCGCCGGAGCTTGACCACTATGGTGCGAGCGCCGCGCCCGTCGTCGAGGAGTCGTCGGTGGGCGCCCGCGGCGGCCTCGGCCACTGCGTTACGCAGGCTCGGCAGGTCGACGATGTCCACCGCGAACGTCGACTCGGCGCTGATCTGTTTGGCCTCGGCGCGTTCGGCGACCGGGCGGTCGTCGATCCCGTGCGCCAGCCGATGCAGCGACGGTCCGACGGTCGCGCCGAGGACCGAGACCACCTCGGTCGGCGCCATCGCCGCGAAGTCGCCGATCGTCTCGATGCCCAGCCGGGCCAGCCGGTCCCCCGACACCGGTCCGATCCCCCAGAGCTTCCGCACGGGCAACGCCTGCAGGAATCCCAGCTGCCCACTCGGGCCGATCACCGCGACGCCGTCCGGTTTCGCCTGACCCGAGGCGATCTTGGCGATCTGCTTGCCCGAGCCGAACCCGACTGACGCCGGCAGACCGACCTCCTGCCGGATCTCCGCGCGGAGCCGTTCGGCGAACTCCCGCGCATCGCCTGCGGTGCCGCCCGCCAGTTCGTCGGGTTCACCGAAGGCCTCGTCGAAGGACAGCGTCTCGATCACCGGAATCCGGCGCCGGATGATCTCGAAGACCCGGCCGCTCACCGCCCGGTATACCCCGCCGCGGGGCGGCAGTACCACCGCGGACGGGCCGATCAGCCGCCGCGCCTGATGCATCGGCATCGCCGAGCGTGCGCCGTAGGCCCGGGCCGTGTACGACGCTCCGGCCACCACTCCGCGACCGCCGGCCCCGCCGACCAGGACCGGGCGGCCCGCCAGTGTCGGCCGGGTCAGCTGTTCGACCGACGCGAAGAAGGCGTCCATGTCGATGTGCATCACCCAGCGCGAGCTCGTCTCGGCCGGGTCGAATTCCACGCGCCTGATCGTAGCTCCGGGCACGCGCCGACCGACCCCGCCCTTCCGCACGGAGCGAACTGGTTGCGCGATCGTGGTCCGGCGCCCCGGAGCGCCGCTCTCGATGTGCGAGGATGGCGGCATGACCGGTGCCCGTGCACGACGTCGACAGCAGCTCGACCGCCAGATCCTGGAAGCCGGCCGCACCCAACTCGCCCAGGTCGGGGCAGCGGCGCTCTCGGTCCGCGCGATCGCGCGGGAACTCGGCATGGTCTCGTCGGCGGTGTATCGGTACGTGGCCAGCCGCGACGAGCTGCTGACCAGACTGGTGGTCGCGTCGTACGACGATCTCGGCGACCACGTCGACGCCGCAGTCGCCGCCGCGGCCGATACGCCCGGCGAGCGCCTGCGCACCGCGATGCGTGCCTTCCGGGCGTGGGCCGTCACCCACCCCTCAGAATTCGCCCTGCTCTACGGCAGTCCCGTCCCCGGCTACTCCGCACCCGCAGAGCAGACGACCGGGCCGGGCACCAGGGTGATCGCCGTGCTGCTGCGGCTGTGCACCGAGGCCGGGCTGACTGCGCCGGCCGGGCTCGTCGTGCCCGCCCCGCTGAAGGCCGAACTCGCCGCCGTGGCCGCCGAGGCCGACGTCGATCTGCCGCCGGGCGCCCTGGTGGTGACTGTGGCGCTGTGGACTTGGCTGATCGGCGCCGTCGGCCAGGAGGTCTTCGAGGGCTACGGCCCGGACACCTTCGCCGATCCCGCCGGTGTGTTCGACGCCCAGTTGCACTGGCAACTCTCGGCCGCGGGACTGTAGCGACTCGCTCAGGGCCGGTCACGCCTCTCCCCGGGTTCCGCGGCCGGCCGCGTCGGATCACCCCGCGCCGGATCACGTCTCCGCGTGCTCGGTGCACCAGCGACGCACCTCCGGGTCGGCAGTGACGATACGCTCCATCTCCTCGCCGCCGTCGCAGGTCAGCAGGCCGACCGAGAGCCGGCCTCCCGCATCGCCGAGGATCCGCACCATCCCGCCGGAGCCGGCCCAGCGACGCAGGCGCTCGAGGTCGTCGCACATGGTTCCTCCTCGTCGACGCGGAGACCGGATCTCGACCAGTCGCCGTCGGTCAGCGGCATCAGGCGGTCGGAAGTCGCTCCTGCGCCCAGGTCCAGTCGATCCGCTCCTGCTCCAGACGTACCCGATCACCCCAGACATCGGCGACCAGTTCGGAATACAACTGCTGCTCGTCTTCGGTGAGCCGGGACAGCACCGACCGCGCCGGCCTGTCCTCCCGGCCCCACCGCGTGCGATGCGCGAGCAGCGCCTCCCGATCCATCAGCACCGATCGCGTCTGCGGCAGCCAGGCCCGCAACCGATCCAGGATCGCGAATCCGTGAGTGTCGAGATCGCCCCAATAGACGACGTCGGTCTCCGCGAGCCACGGCAGCCGCCCGATGCGGTCGACGTCGAAACCCTTGCCCCAGACCACCATTCCGCCAGCCGGCACGTCGACGCTCAGGTACGTGATCTCGTTCTCGACGACGACCGCGGTATGCGGCTGCACCGGGAGCCGGGCCAGCTCCCCGGCCCGCAGCCCCAGTTCGGTGACCGGCGCGGGCAACCCGAGATCGCCGGCCGGGCGCAGCCGAACGAGATCAGGTTTGGCCCGCAGACCCAGGCCGCGAAGGAAACCCGTGGCCGAGGACGGGACGTCGAGCATCGCGGCCAGCACTGCGCGGTGGCGCTCGGCGAACTTGGTGTCCACGCCGGGCGCACTGATCTCCCGCAGATAGCGTCCCGAACCACGGTGCGCGTCGAGCCATCGGTACGCCCCGATGAGCGCACCCAGATCGTCGCCGAGAGCAAGGGCTCGGTGCGGATGCTCGACGACCCAGTCCAGGACCACCGGGATCCCTTCGGCCACGGAGAGCAGCCGGTCGTACGCCGCGACGGTCGACGTCGTGCCGAGCAGCGACCACGCTTGCCCGTAGTCGGACACGACCGCGCGCACCGGGAGTTCGTTGCGCCCGATGACCCGTCCGCCCACGCTCTTGCGGACGAGGGTGTATCGGCGTCCGCCCCGGCTGCCGGCGTCGAGGTCGTCGACCCAGGTCCGGACAGCGGAGAGATCGTCGCCGATCTCCGACGGTCTCGGCCCCCGCAGCGGAACCTCGATCACCGGAAACGTCGCCCGGCGAGCATACCCGCGCAGCAGGGTGCCGTCGTCCCAGCGCCGCCGGACCCGATCTGCGACGTCGACGGGCGTGGACCAGCTGTTCACGACCGGCGGCCGTCCCGCTGGGCCCGGTACTCCTCGATTGTCATCGTCGCCAGATACGACGCCCTGCCCGCCGGGTTCTGCACGAAGCCGATGGCCTTCACGTAGGGCTCGATCACATGGATCTTCTGCAGTGGCGTCACCACCAGCACCTGGAGACCGAGCTTGGCGAAGAGGTCGAGCGCGTAGCGGGCCGAATCCTCCGATCCGCGGCCGAACGCCTCGTCGATCACGGCGAACCGGAAATCCTTGGATCTCTCGGCGCCCCACTCCAGCCCGAACTGGTACGCGAGAGAAGCCGCCAGGATCGTGTAGGCGAGCTTCTCCTTCTGCCCGCCGGATTTTCCGTCGGAGTCGCTGTAGTGCTCCCACTCCTCGTCGGTGTCCAAATCCCGTTCCGACGCCGAGAAGACGAACCAGTTCCGCACGTCGGTCACCCGACGCGTCCAGAGCTTGTCCGCATCCGTGTGCCCGTCGCGGCCGCGGAAACGCTCGATGATCCGCTTGACGTCGCCGAACCGCTGCTCGGAGTACTGATCGCCGTTCTCGACCAGGGCGTCGTCGGTCAGTGTGCGCAACTCAGCGCGGAACTCGGAGACCTCGCGGTTGGTCGTCGACTCCTTCTCCAGCTTGATGTACCGGCCGGGGTTGAACGGAACCGCGCCGAGCGCCTCGTTGATCCGGTCGATGCGCTCGTCGATCGCAGCCGCCTGACGGGCCAGCCAGTTGTTGAAGCCGGCCAGCTCTTGAATGGCCCCTTTGTTCAGCTGGTCCTTGAACTCGCTCTCGAAGCGCGGCAGGTCGTCGTCGGCGACCTGCCGTGCATAGTCCACGAAGTCGGCCCGTGACTCGACCGAGGCGTCCATGTCGGACCGCAGCTCCGGCCACCGCCGCAACACCTCGCCCATATGCTGGACCAACCCGTTCCCGTAGCGTGCCAGCTCCTTACCGAGGCTCTCGATCCGTTGCGACAGTGCATCAGTCAGCGACGACTCGGCCGCAGCGCAGGCGTCCGACCGCTGCGGGACGCCGCCGAGTCTCTCGGCCAGCGCAGCGTAGGCCTCTCGCCCTCGCTCCAGCGCGGCGGAGTCGGTCGCGGCGACGAGCCCGTCGTCGCGGCTCTTGGCTCGCCGGGCGTCCTCTGCCGCGGCTGCGGACGTGGCCAACTCGCCGACTAGCTCTTCGATCCTGGCGTTGACCGTCCGCGCTTGGGCGGCGTTGCGCTCGAGCGCGTCGGTGAGCTCGGCCAGCCGCGAGGATCCGGCTTCGATGCGTGCCCGCTCGGCGTCGTGCGCCTCGGCCCGCGCCACCGCCTCGTCGACGTCGACCTCGATCCACGATCGGAATCCCTCCAGTCTGGCGAGTGCCTCCCCCCGAGCCTGGTTGTGGTCACGCTGTCGGGCGATGTCCACGTACTCCGCGGCCGCGGCAACGCGCTTGCCCTCGAGGTCGTCGTACTCCGCGCGGAGCGCGGCGATCTTGCGCTCGTTCACCCAGCCGAGTACCCAGCGTCGCGCATCGTCGACCCGATGCCTGTCGTCCTTGTCGTGCCGCTCACCCGAACGCACCTGTCCGGCGACGGTGACGGCACGTCGCTCAGCCCGGAACTCCGCGAGCGTGGATGCGCACCGGTGGTCCGCCCGTTTCGCGAGCTCCACCTCCAGATAGCCCTGGAACGGGCCGTCCTTGGTCTCCAGGCAGTCGGCCAGCAGCAGACCCGGCGTGGTCGACCGGACCGGGAGCTGCCGATCCGGAACGCGCTCGTATGTCAGTCGCGCACCCGTTTCCCGGCCGCCGCGACCCCGCACCGTCAGCCGGCGGCCGTCCACCCAGGACGTCACCGCATCGTAGTGGCGCTGCGGCACCAGCAGGGAGAGCGCGAACCCGCGCAGCACACGCTCGGCCGCGCCGCGCCACTGCGCGTGCTCGTCGGCGACGTCGAGCAACTCACCGGCGTACGGCAGATCCTCCGGGGTCACGCCGAGATCCCGGCAGAGCTGATCCCTGAGGTCGATCTGCTCGGCGGGCAGGTTGCTCGTCCGATTCTCCAGGCTCGCCAGCTCGTCGGCGATCCGATCCCGCTCCCGCTCGGCGTCCTTCTCCCGTGCGATCGCTTCGGCCACGGCCGCGTCCAGGTGCTTCTTCTGCCCCGCGATCCGGTCGCGTTCACCGGTCACCTGGGACGCCAGCGCGGCGAACCCGTCCGGATCGGCGATGGCTTTGAAGCCCGCCTCCGCAACGGCGGCGTCGAACCGCGCGCGCTGATCGCGGCGCTGTGCGGCGTCCCGTCGCGCATCGGCAGCGAGTCGTTCCAGCTCTCCGATCCGGTCGCCGCCGGCCCGGGCCCGCTCCTCGATCAGCGCCTCACGGTCGGCGGTGAGTCTGCTCTGACGGGCCTTGGCCTGGTCCTGTTCCGCCCATAGCTGCCTCCCCGCAACCTCGAGTTCGGCGATCTCGCCTGCCAGCAGCGTCGACCGTGTCTCCGCGATGTACAACCGAACCGCCGCGCGCTCGGCCTCGGCGGTTTCACGCGAGGCGAGCGCCGCGTCGTACTTCGCCGCGGTCGACACGACCGGATCCAGCGCTTCGAGCTGTTCCCTCGCGCGCGTGACCGCGTCGTGCGACTTCGACAGGTCCTCGAAGTGGCTGATGACCCCGCGGACCCGCTCGGACGAGTCACTGGGCTCGAGCATGTGATCACGGACGAAGTCGTTCAGATTCCCGACCGACTTCATCGAGACCGTCTGGTGGAAGAGCTCCAGCGCCTGCTCGGAGCGAATGCCCAGCATTCGCTTCAGCGAGGTCCCGTACTTGGGATACTCGTCGAAGATCTCGGCGCCCGCGCCGCGCAGCCGCTTGCGCAGTTCTCGCAAGTCCGAACCGAAATCGGCGAAGTCGTCCGCGATGGAGAGCGCCCGCGGCGCTGTCACGTAGAACCGGTACGGCTGCCCCGACGAGTCGCGCTGCTGCAGCACCAGGGCGATACTCACGTCCTCGTCGTATCCGTCGTTGCGGAATCGGCCCAGGATCACCGAGTAGGTTCGCCCGCCCGAACGGAGTCCGATGGGGCGCGACTTCCCGGTCGCCTCGTTCCGCTCCGACTTGTAGTGTCCCTCGACGTACGACCGCAGGGTACGCTCGCGCGTGTCGGCGCCGGCCGCCCGGTTGTAGGCGATCCGGTGCGCCGGCATCAACAGCGTGGTCAGCGCGTCGACCAGGGTCGACTTCCCCGATCCGATGTCACCGGTCAGCAGCGCGGTGTCGCCGTCCGGTGCGAAGCCCCAGATCTGACCGTCGAAGGTGCCCCAGTTGAACACCTCCAGTCGCTGGAGCCGATAACCGGCGCGCTCGCCGGACCCCAGTTCCACGGCCGAGAACAGTCCGCTGCTCACGTTCCGACCTCCGCGCCTGCGTACTCGCGGAGCTTCCCGGCGAAGTCCGACAGTGTCTGCGCATCGACGTATGCCTTGAGGATGCGGCGCACCTCCCAGTGATCGGACTGACCGCGCAGCTGACGCAGGAACCCGAGTTCGGCCGCCTTCTTCACCGTCGCCTCGACGCCGTCCACCACGCGGGCCTCGTTGGTCGACTCGGCCTGGAAGAGCCGCATCATCTCGACGATCTGCTCAGTGGTCAGAACCAGCTTTCCCTCGCCCCCGCTCGTCTCGAACTCCACGAGCCGCTTGCGCAACAGCACCAGCAGGAGACTGACCTTGTAGGTCAGCGTCCGTCGGCGGACCAGGCGCGGGAGCGGCTCCTCGCCCTCGACGTCGGGCCGGGTCCGGAGAAACGCGTAGCCCTCGTCCTCGTCGATCACCACGTCGACGCCGATGGTGGCGAAATGGTCCCGCACGCTCGCGCCGGAGCGCTCCACCGTGCGCCAGGTGTCCTCGTCGTTCTCCCGGTACACCACGCCCTGCATCAGTCTGATGATCGCGGCGGGTACCGCCTGTTCGTCGTTCATCGTCTCCTCACCGTCACCTTCGGCAGGCGCGCACGTTTGGTGACCTCCGGGTTCTCCGGATCCGGGTAGTCGATCTCCGTACGGTCGTCGTCATCCATCTCGACCGCCAGGTCGTCGTCGCCGAGCGCCAGGTAGCCGACGATCTCGGCGGCGCCCTGTTCAACCGGATACATCTCGACGATGTCCGACAGCAGGGCACTCGAATGCTCGGGCAGCAAGCTGAAGATGTTGCGCATGAGCTGTGCCTGGTCAACGAAGGTCTGGGTGAACAGCGCATCTGGATCGGCCTCGGCCGTCGTCGGCGGTATCAGGCTCTCCACCTCGGCCGTCGGCGGCCGGGAATACAACGGTCGCTCGAAGGGCAGCGCGATGGCGATGCCGGGCTCGTCGACCTCGAGCCCGAACGAGGGCGGCGCATCGCGCACCGCGAGCGCCGCCGCCTCGACGTCGCGGACCAGATCGAGGACCCGCCGATTCTCCAGCCACACCTGATCGTCGAGGAACCGGCGCAGCTGTTCGGAGATCTGGCGCACCGTGCGCTGTGCACGTTCGGCGGCCTCCGACCAATCGTGGTGGACACCCTTGATTCGGGGATCCACTTGCACCGCGTCGAGCGCCGTCGCCTGCTCGAGCAGGTCCGCCAGCTCCTGCTGCCGCGACGACGAGAGCAGAAACTCGTAGAACGCGGCGAAGCTGGCGCCCTGATCGGAATCGGCGATCTCCGAGCGTCCGCCGACGAGATCGGCGAGCAGCTCACCCTTGGCGCCGTCCCACGTGGCGATCCGTTCCCGTGCGGCCCGGTCCAGGCGCCGAAAATTCTCCTCGACCTCGCGGAAGTCGGACAGCAGTTCGCGCGCCGTCGCGGTGAACTGCTGAAACCGGTCCCGGACACCCGTCGGCGCGAGCATCGTCAGTTCGCCGGCGACCACCTCGGCGATCTCTTCGTCGATCGCCGCACGCCGGCGGCGGAGCTCGGCCAGGCGCCGCTCGGGGTCGGCGTCGGTGCCGTGCACGATCTGTCGCAGCAGCTCCACCGCGGTGTGCAACCTGGATTCGGTCCCGACGAATTCCCGCGACCGCAGCGACTCGATCCAGGCGTAAGCCTTCTCGAAAGCGGGTGTGACCTCGTAGTACACCTCGTCGTCGCCCGGCGGATAGAACCGCCGCAGGTAACCCGACTCGGCCGATGCCCAGTCCTCGAGATACTCGCGCGGACTGCGCGGAAACCTCGGCGTCTGCCCGCTCGGGGACAACTCCTGGTTCAGCCAGTAGAGGTGGTCGTCGAGCTGCCCGGCCAGTTCGCTCGCCGCACACGCACCCCGATTCCCGTCCACGAAGTACTCGCCGAGGAACGACAGGATCAGCGCAGCGTTGCCTGCACGCAGGAGACGCCAGCCTGCGTGGTGCTCTCGCAATGCGTCGATCGCCTGATACTCCACGCGGACAGAGTACGAGGGCCCTCGGACAGTGCGAGCACCGCGGCCGGGTGTGCGTCAGATTCCTGCAGGTGGTGGCGACTCAAGTACTGATCAGGGTGGTCGTTGTCAGGATGTGCGGGTCTTTTCAGTCGTCGTCGAGGCGATTGCCGGCGTGTTCGGCGCGGAGGGTGAGGATACCGGTGGCGCCGGGGGGGTGTTCCAGCGCATGTCGTCGGCGCGGTCGCGAACGCGCTGGCCACCGGCTGCGGGCGCGATTCTGTCGGCACCGGTGCGATCATTCCCGGCCTGACGGCGGACTGCTGATCCGGCGGCGGTGGCGGACGACGTCGGCGGGTGGCGATTCGCTGGCAGCACCGGCGGCCTGGCCGCGGTGGTGCGGTCAGGCCGCCTATGCCAGGAGCCGGGCGAGGATCTGTTCGGCTCCCGAGAGTGGGTCGATCGGGGCGATCGGGGTGATCGCCCGGATCGGGGACGGCCGGTGGTGGACGATGATCGTCGGATTCGATCGATCGTCGTCGAGGTCCAAGTCCGGGTCCTTCTCTTCGGGTGGCCCGAGATCCTCGGGTGGCCCGGTGTCGCCATATGGCCCGAGGTTTTCGGGTGTTCCGAGGTCGCCGGGTGGTGCGAGGTCGTCCGGCCCGGCTGCTGTGGCCCGGTGGCCGTGGCCGGAGTCGGGTGCCAGGCGTTCGGGGTGGAACAGAATGTTGCTCTGCCACCGCGCGCCACGCCCGGCGGGCCTCCAGCCGACGCGTCCGGCGTCGGGACCGAAGGCGAGGACCGTCGACTCCCAATGCCCAGGCGTCTTACCGTTCATCCGGTTGTGCCGGCCACACGCCCCACCCAAGCGGTCGATACCTGTCCTGAGCGGAGTCGAAGGGTCGGTCTGCCCGTTGTCGGTCAAGTCGGGCATGTGGTGGGCTTGGATGTGCGGATGAACGGGACGGTGCAGCCCGGCGCGGTGCAGCCCCGGTCGCGGGCGAACAACGCCAACCTTTGCGCCGCCGTCGCGAACCGGCTCGCCCGCCCCAGGTACAGCACCCTTCGACCGCGTGTCGTCGCAAGCTCCGCCACGCATGCTCAGGACTACGCCTGCCGGTGGCCTTGGAGAACACCGCCAGATACGGGATGGGGTCGGCGGCGAACTGCACCAGATCCGTGACCGGGATGCGGGTGCCGGTCGCGGTCCAGGCGATCCCGGCCTGCCGCGCCAGATCTTCATCGGTGACGGTGACCACGGTCTGCGAGGGGATCCGGGTGGGGGCGGGTTGCCCGGCCAGCGCCGACGCCCAGTCGCACAGGGCTTCGAGGGCGTCGTGCTGACGCTGCCCCAAAGTGCGGGTGTCCCGCTCGGCCGCGGCGGCGAGCAGGGCGGGGTCGAGGCCGGGCTGGTCGGCGGCCCCGCGCAGGGAGTCCGGGTCGCCGGGATTGTTCATCCCCGCCGCAGCCCACTGATGCAAGACCACCTCCAGCTTCGCCCGCAACACCGGAGTCAGCAGGGCCCGCACTTTGCTCATCAACTGCCGATTCTGCGGCTGCAGATTGAACGTACGCCGCCGGGCCCGGTCGTGGTCGTCGGCCAGGGTGCCGTCGGGGTCGAGCCACGCCAGGATCCGGTTACCCACCACCGTCACCGCGGCAGGATCCAGCCGCCGCGCCGCATCAGCGAGCATGGCCTCGGCCTTCACCCCGTCATCGTGGGTGACCGCCGACGGCAGCTTGTCCATGATCTCCGCGACCGCGGCCGCGTGGGCGGCGCCGGCCTCCCCATCAGCCACCGCCGTCGCGGTGGCGGTCAGGTGCGGTTCGAGGCGTTCACCGGTCAACGTGCCCATGGCGGCGATGCCTTCGGCGGTGATCCGGCGGCGGCGGGCCTCCCCGGCGCCCAGTCGCACCCCGTAGGCGTACAGCTGATGGACCGAGATGTGTCCGGCGGTGCGGTACACGCCCCGATCGGAGACCTCCACGTACAGGGCGGCATCGAACACCTCGGCGCGGCGGCGGCACTGCTCACGCGCATCCAGCAGCCCCAACAGACCGTTCTCGGACTCGGCAGCCAACAACGCCGTCGCCTCCGTGGTGAGGCGCTTTTCGGCGGCGGTCTGGACCGCCAACAACTGTGTCGGCGAGAAACAGGCGACGGCTGCGTCGGGATCGAAACCAGCAGAATCGAAACCGGCAGAACCGGTGCCAGCCGGATCGGCACCGGCCGGAGCAGAACCCGAGCCATCGCGCGCACCCGCGGCCGCAGCGTCGTCGTTGCACGAAACACCGTTGACGCTCATGACGCTCACCTCCCCCGAAGTGCTGTTCCCGCTGGTAGAACCGGAACCTCCGGCTCTTCTCTACCTTCTGACGTCACTCTACGACAGGGGTACGACATTGGTGATGATCAAGACTCGGACCTCGCCTTCGCGGCATGGGTTGCACGTCAGACTTCTGTCGGTAGCGGAGACTCAGACGCCGAAGGGGATTCGAATGTTTGTTCTTGTCAGAGGTGAGTTATATCTTTGATTCCACGGAGGAGATCCCGGTGGCCGCACCGGAGAACACCTTCCGTTCCGTGCCGGAGCGCTTTCCGACGCGGTGTGTTGTTTGAGAACTCCATACTCCTGCGACACCGGCGGATGGCCGCATCGGATCTCGCCCGAACGACAGGCCGGGCGGGCTCGGCTCGCGCGACGTCTCCCCCTGCGTCGCGCGGGTCGGCCCGGTGTGGTCATCCCCCGCCCGGCCGCGCGCTCGCCTCGTCGTCTGCGGACACCGGCGACTCAGGGTGCATCTCAGGGTTTGTTCAGCCGCGATTCGGGGGCCTTCCCGGATGTGTGCGCAGCGCATCCGGGAGAGCGTGAGAACCATGATCGAAGCACGAGAACTCACCAAGACCTTCGGCGACTTCACGGCCGTCGACCATGTCGACTTCACCGTCCGGTCCGGCGTCGTGACGGGTTTCCTCGGCCCCAACGGCGCGGGGAAGTCGACCACCATGCGGATGATCCTCGGTCTGGACCGGCCGACGTCCGGTTCAGCGGTGATCGACGGCCGCCGCTACCTCGGCTCACCGGCGCCGCTCAGGGAGGTCGGAGCGCTCCTGGAAGCCCATGCCGTCCACCCCGGCCGCTCGGCGCGCGATCATCTGCGCTGGCTCGCCGCAAGCAACGGGCTGCCTTCCTCCCGGGTGAACGCGGTCTTGGGGCAGGTCGGACTCGACGACGTCGCGGGCCAGCGCGTCGGGCGATTCTCACTCGGTATGCGCCAGCGTCTCGGGATCGCCTCCGCCCTTCTCGGCGACCCGGCGGTAGTCGTGCTCGACGAACCCGTGAACGGGCTCGATCCCGAGGGCATCCGGTGGATCCGTGGACTCGCGCGCGATCTGGCAGGCGAGGGCCGCACGGTGATGATCTCCAGTCACCTCATGTCGGAGATGGCGCTGACCGCCGACCATCTTCTGGTGATCGGGCGCGGTTCGATCCTCGCCGACTGCACGATGGCCGAGTTCATCGACCGGCACGCCGCGTCCTACGTCCGGGTCCGCACCCCGCAGGACCGGGACGTCCGGAGGGTGCTCAGCGAGGCCGGGCTCACGGTGCACGACGACGGCGGAGAACTGCGCGTGCACGACGCCGACGCCGCCCGGGTCGGTGAGCTCGTCGGTTCCGCGGGCCTGATCCTGCACGAACTCACCCTGATCCAGTCCTCACTGGAAGACGCCTTCATGTCGCTCACCGCTGACAGCGTCGACTACCACGCCACCGCGGCCGCCGGTGCCGCAGCCACCGAAGGAGCAGCAGCATGACCGCGACCCTGTCCGCCGCGGCGATCGAGCGCACCGCGCCGACCGTCGCCCCCACCGCCCGGTTCGCTGACACCCTGCGTGCCGAATGGATCAAGTTCTGGACCGTCCGCGGGACGCGCTGGTCGCTCATCGTGATGATCCTGCTGGGCGTCGGCCTCACGACGGCGGTCTGCTGGGCCAGCGCGGACTGGCTGGCCAGCGGCGAGGCCGACGAGGTGCCGGGCTCCTTCGTGACGTGGGGAACCATGGTCGCGCAGATCCCGGCGATCGTGCTCGGCGCCCTGGTGATCACGTCCGAATACGGGACCGGCATGATCCGGGCGACCTTCGCCGCCACACCTCGGCGCGGGCGGGTCATCGCCGCCAAAGCCGCCGTGCTCACCGGAGTCCTGCTGATCGGCGGTCTCGTCACGGCATTCGGCGGGTACTTCGCAGGCAACTGGTTCCTCACCGAGGCTGGCAGCGGCGTCCCCTGGGGCTCCGAGGGCCTCCTCCGCGCGCTCATCGGCAACGGTGTGGTGCTCGCACTGCTCGGACTGCTGACCTTCGCCGTCGGCCTGCTGGTGCGGCACACGGCCGCGGCGATCTCGATCGTGCTCGGCATCGTCGCGGTACTCGCGAGCCTCGCGTGGGCGCTGCCCGGCGACTGGGGCACGTGGGTGGCCAAGGTGCTGCCCGGCAACTCCACCCAGGCGATCACCAGCGTGGTGCCGTTCAACCCGGACGTTCTCGGTCCGTGGACCGGACTCGGCGTGCTCGCCAGCCAGGTGGTGGTGATGCTGGCCCTCGGCGTCTACGCGGTCCAGCGCCGCGACGCCTGAGCCGTACACACCGCCGTTCGCACGGAATCCTTCGCCGGCGCCCCACTCGGGGCGACGGCGAAGCTCCGGACGGATCAGGAGCTCCGAGCGCACCAGGTCAGGCGTCGAGTCGGTGCTCATTCGTCGGCGGCGGCGACGGTTCCCGGTCTCCGTCATTGTCCCAATTCCGGCAGTAGGGGCACCAGGGTCGGTAGCGACGGTGCACCCAAGTGAGACCCATTACGCTGAAGACCAGCACCTGGCTAGGAATCCGCCACCTGTCAGCACCGTCGAGAACCACGCGCAGGAGCGTCGGTGTCATCATGCCGGCTAAGAACAACGCAAGGCCGAAAGGAGTGGCGACGCTGTGGAACACCCTCAGCAGCCCGCGACGACGTTCCGCTTCCCCGGAGCCGTCGAGCGGCGCGGTCGCGAAGCACCGCAAGCACAGGCCCGACCGACGATGCCGGGTGTCGACGAACTGCAACACCACCAAGACGAATAGCGCCGCAGTCGCCGCACCCGTCAGAACGGAAAACAACCACGACGCGGCCGTCACCGCGACGGTGAAAGCCAGCACCGCCGGCAGCCGTGCATCACGTAGTCGGGGAGGCGACCCGACGGCTCGGCTCCGTCGCTCGCATGCGAGTCGTTCACAGTCATACGTGCAGGGTTTCATCCACCACCGACAAAAGAAGCTCCGGCTCGCGTCCGGGCGCGGTGTGTGCACCGCGGCGCCCGGTCAGCCGCGGGCCGGACTCCCCGCCGATTCGAGACGGTGCCACGACGCCCATGCCACCAGGATCGTGAGCACGGACCCGACCGAGGCGAGAGACTGCGCGGCGAGGTAGATGTTGTAGTCGGCGACCGACGATCCCGGCGAGACCGACGTAGACGCCGAGCACCCCGACACCGAGCACGTAGAGCACCGCGAGCACCACCAGGAGCGTGCGGACGGGCGCGCTCCGGTCGGCGGCGACCTCGCGCACCAGTCCCCGCCGCGCCAGGTACAGCGCACCGAGAGAGGCGGCCAGCAACGCGACGGCGTCGGCGCCCAGGGTGTCCGAGAGCCGATGCCACCGGGCGATCACCGTGTAGGCGCCGACGCCGACCGTCCAGGCTGTGACGACCAGCATCGCCACGGTCCGCCACCGCCACGGCACGACGATCAGCGTCGCGCACGCGACGGCCGTCGCGACGGTGGTGTGCCCGCTCGGAAAGCTGTTGTGCAGCCACTGCTGCGGTGAATCGACCAGATGCGGACGGGTCAGCACGTAGTTCTTGAGCCCCTCGGTGAGCAGGGCTGCGCCGCCGACCACTCCCACCGCGACCGCGGCCAGCCTCATCCCGCCGCGCACCCAGCCGATCACCGCCAGCACCGCGACCGCCACCGCCAGGCTGGTGACCGTGAGAGAGGCCAGAGCCGTGTCGGCGGTGCTCAGCTCGTCCGCGTTCACCTGGTACGACCCGCGCAGGGCCGCGTTCTCCACCCGCTGCCCCGTGTAGGTCCGCACCGCCGCCCAGTAGACGGCGATCAGCACCACCAGCGCCCCGCACGCCACCAGGCCCCAACGCGTCGCCGCGCCGGGTGCCGCCCGGCCGGTCCATGAGCTCTCGCTCCGGTGATGCTGCGGCGCGGTCACTCAGGCCTTCGCGATGTCGACCGTCACGCCGTCGCCCAGTTCGACGGCGCCCGCCGGACCGGTCGCGACACTGAAATCGGTGGCCAGGATCTCCTGGGCGATCAGTCCGGCATGGGTCTGCGCGATGCCGGTGTTCTCGGCAGGCACCACGAGGCGCACGACGATCCGATCGGAGATGTCGAGCCCGAGGTTGCGGCGCGCGTCCTGCAGTTCGCGGATCCGGTCCTTGGCCCAGCCCTCGGCCTCGAGCTCGGGGGTGACGGTCGTGTCCAGCACCACCAGGCCCCCGCCGCTGGGCAGCTCGCCCGTCGAGTCCGGCTCCACCGCGACCAGCTTCCGGGTGAACTCGTCGCCGCGCAGTTCGATGCCGTCGACGATCACCACCGGCTCGCCGGTCGCGGCGTCGACGCCCAGCTCCCAGGCGCCGGCCTTGACCGCCTTGATCGCCCGCTGGACGTCCTTGCCGATCCGCGGGCCGGCCGCCCGGGCGTTCACCGCCACCTCCACTCGGCCGTACGCGTCGACGTCGGTGCTGAGCTCGACGCCCTTGACGTTCATCTCGTCAGCGATCAGCCCGGTGAACGGCGTGAGCGCATCGGCGGCGGGCGAGGCCACGGTCAGTTTCCGCAGCGGCAGCCGCACCCGCAGCTTGTTCGCCTTGCGCACACTCGACGCCACCGAACAGACCGACTGCACCGCGTCCATCGCCGCGACCAGATCCGGATCCGCGGGCAGTTCGTCCGCGGCGGGCCAGTCGGTCAGGTGCACCGACCGCTCCCCGGTCAGTCCGCGCCACATCGCCTCGGTGGCCAGCGGAAGCAGCGGCGCCGCCAGTCGGCCGGCCACTTCGAGCACCGTGAACAACGTGTCGAAGGCCTCCGGCTCGGCGTCCTGGCCCGCCCAGAAGCGCGCGCGGGACCGTCGCACGTACCAATTGGTCAGCGAATCGCAGAACAAGCGGAAGCTCTCGCACGCGCCGGCGATGTCGTAGACGTCGAGCGCCTCGGTGATCTCGTCCCGGGTCACCGCGAGCTTGGCCAGGATGTACCGATCGAGCACGTTCTCCGAATCGGTGTGCCAGGTCGCCGGACGCTCGGCGTACAGCTGCAAGAAGCTGTAGGCGTTCCACATCGGAAGCAGCGCCTGACGCACTCCCTCGCGGATGCCGCGCTCGGTGACCACCAGATTGCCGCCGCGGAGGATCGGACTGGCCATCAGGAACCAGCGCATCGCATCCGACCCGTCGCGGTCGAACACCTCGTTGACGTCGGGGTAGTTTCGCTTGGACTTGCTCATCTTCTGGCCGTCGTCGCCGAGCACGATGCCGTGCGCCGCCACCGTCTTGAACGCAGGACGGTCGAACAGCGCCGTCGCCAGCACATGCAGGTTGTAGAACCACCCGCGGGTCTGCCCGTTGTACTCGACGATGAAGTCGCCCGGATTGTGCGCCGCCTCCCCGTTCCCGCCGTCGAACCAGTCGGTGTTCTCGAACGGATAGTGCACCTGCGCGTACGGCATGGACCCGGACTCGAACCAGCAGTCCAGCACCTCCGGGACCCGGCGCATCGTCGACCGGCCGGATGGATCGTCCGGGTTCGGGCGGGTCAGCTCGTCGATGTTCGGACGATGCAGATCAGTCGGGCGCACACCGAAGTCGGCCTCCAGCTCGTCGAGGCTTCCGTAGACGTCGATCCTCGGATGGGCCGGATCGTCGGAGATCCACACCGGGATGGGCGCACCCCAGTACCGGTTGCGGCTGATGTTCCAGTCTTTGGCGCCCTCGAGCCATTTGCCGAACTGCCCGTCCCGGATGTGGGACGGCGACCAGGTGATCTCCTGGTTCAACTCCAGCATGCGGTCCTTGATCTTGGTGACCGCCACGAACCAGGACGGCACTGCCATGTAGATCAGCGGCTGGCCGGACCGCCACGAGTGCGGATAGGAGTGCTCGATGGTCTCGTGCCGCAGCACGCGCCCGGCCGCCTTGAGGTCCCTGATGATGTTCGGATTCGCATCGAAGACCATCTGTCCTTCGTAGTCGGGCACCATCTCGGTGAACCTGCCGCCCGGATCCAGCGGCTGGACCACCTCGATGCCCTGAGCGGTCGCGACTTCCATGTCCTCCTCACCGAAGGCCGGCGCCAGATGCACCACCCCGGTGCCGCTGTCGGTGGTGACGTAGTCGGCGGTCAGGATGCGGTGCGCGTTCGGGTGACCGCGGAAGTAGGCGAACGGCGGGCTGTACTCCAGTCCCGCGAGTTCGCTGCCACGGTAGGTGCCGACGGTCTCGGTCTCTCCCAGCTCGCGCACATAGGCACCCACCAGTGCCGCGGCGAGCAGGTACTCGGCGCCGTCGGCGGTGCGCACGTGTGAGTACTCGGTGTCCGGGTGGACGGCGATCGCCAGGTTCGACGGCAGCGTCCACGGGGTCGTCGTCCAGATCAGGGCGTTGACGCCGTCCAGCGGCGAGTCCGGCACGCTCAACGGCATGGTGACGGTCAGCGCCGGGTCCTGCCGCATCCGATAGGCGTCGTCGAGCTTGGCCTCCTGGTTGCTCAACGGCGTCTGCTCGTACCAGGAGTACGGCAGCACGCGGTACCCCTGGTACACCAGGCCCTTCTCGTACAGCCGCTTGAAGGCCCACATCACCGACTCCATGAAGTCCAGATCGAGGGTCTTGTAGTCGTTGTCGAAATCGACCCAGCGCGCCTGCCGGGTGACGTAGTTGCGCCACTCGCCCGTGTACCGCAGCACCGAGTCCCGGCAGTATTCGTTGAACTTGTCGACGCCCATCACCTCGATCTCCGACTTGTCGGTGATCCCCAGCTGGCGCTCGGCCTCCAGTTCAGCGGGCAGCCCGTGCGTGTCCCAGCCGAAGCGACGGTCGACCTTCTTCCCGCGCATGGTCTGGTAGCGCGGAACGATGTCCTTGACGTATCCGGTGAGCAGATGACCGTAGTGCGGCAGACCGTTGGCGAAGGGCGGGCCGTCGTAGAAGACGAACTCTTCGGCGTCGGCCCGCTGGGCGAGGGAGGCCGCGAAGGTCTCGTCCTCGGCCCAGTACGCGAGCACCTTCTCCTCGAGGGCCGGGAACGACGGTGCGCCGCGTCCGGCGCCGTCGGCCAGATCGACGATCGGGTACACCCGGCCGGTCGCCCCGGAATCGGATCCGGACCCGGGCTCACCGGGGTGCGACGCGACCGCGTCGGTTACTGCGGAATCGGGGGCGTGGGCCTCGGTCATCGGCGTGGGCTCTCCTCGTGCCTGCGGTGCCGGCCGTCGGCCGACTCACCTCTCGGGCACGGGGACGCGATGCCGGTCTCGGCGGACGCGCGGTACCACCCCGCTTGCATCGCCGACGGGCGATGCCGCTCACGGAGCCGATCCCGAAGTACCGGGATCGCTCACACGGCTGTGTCGGGCCGTACCCGCCTGGTTCTACTGAGGCCGCCGCGCGCGGCGGTCGGACCGGTTCTTCCAGGAGCTCCCCGGTGATAGCCGGATCGACGCTGTCGGGAGAGAAGTCTACTCTTCCTCGTTCTTGAAGGTCATCTTGGGAAGCGGACCGGTGTGGTCGTGCACGACCAGGCCGTCACCGGCCGCCTCGGCCGACGACGACGTCTCGTGCTGCCGCGTCCACGCAGCCGGCGCCGGACCGGCCGGACGGAAGTCCGTCGACGGCCCGCCAGGCCTTGCACCGGCCGTCGTGTCGGCGGGGGTCGTATCGGCGGGCGTCGGGCCAGCGGGGTTCCCGTCAGCAGCGGCATCGGCAGCGGCCGCGTCCGGAGTCGCCTGCGCATCGGCGTCCGCCGCACGGCGCCGCCGCCCCACATACGGGGATGCGGCGGGCAGGGGTCCGGTGGCGGGTCCGCCGGACGACACGTGCGGACGATCGGCCGAGCGCGGCGCGGCCGGTCCCGCGGCGGGGGCGGTCTCGCCGGCACCCGGGATCGGGCTGGACGAGGTTGGCCAGGCACCGGACGGCGGACGTTGCACCGGGATCGGGAACGATCCGGTCACCGATCTCACATAGTCGTTCGCATCGCCGGTCACCACGTCCGCCTCACCCGCGTCGCCGCCCGCGCCGATGTCACCGGGCAGCGTGCCGGAGGCCGCGTCCTCGGGCGACGAACCCGGCACAGCGGTCCCGCGATCGACGAGCGAACCGAGCCCGCCCGACGGGGCCCCGGTGTCCGTGCGATGTCCGGTGTCGCCGTTGCTGTCCGCCGAGCCCGAGGCCGTCGCCCGGGTCGAGTCGGCGCGCGACGCCGTCGTGCCCGGCTGCCCCGACGGAGCCGAAGGCTCGTCGTCGTGCAGGGGGGCCGCGCGCTCGCCCGGCTCCCGGTCCCGAATCGTGAACAACGGCTCGTCCCCGGCCCCTCCACCGCGGCGGCTCGACCGGACGGTGTCCACCAGGAGCACCAACAGACCGATCACGCAGACGACGATGCAAGCCACCGCAAGCCAGAAGTTACCGGTGATCAGCGCGACTACGAGCAGACCGAACCCGATCAGCGTCGCAGCAAGTGCCAAGGTCAGCATTGCCGGCCCCTTTTCCACTCAACGAAAAACACGCCCGGGCCGATCAGCCCTGGGGGTGCCCGTTCTCCCCGCTGTAACCCTGATCGACCGGAGCCGCACTGCCACGCTGCTGCAGTTCCTCCAGCTGCGACTCCAGGTAGGTCTTCAGACGGGTCCGGTACTCGCGTTCGTAGGTCTTGAGCTGCTCGATCCGGCCTTCCAGCACCGTGCGCTGCTGGTTGATGGTCGACATGATCTCCGAGTGCTTCTGCTCGGCATCGCGCTGCAAGAAGTCGGCACGTTCCTGCGCCTGCCGGACCTGGGTCTCGGCGCGAGTCTGCGCGTCAGCCAGGAGCGCCTCGGCCCGCTGACGCGAATCCGCGAGGGTTGCGTCGGCGGTGGCCTGCGCCTCGTTCACCATGGCGTCGCTGCGCTGGCGCGCATCGGCGAGCAGGGCCTCGGCCTCGCTGCGGGCGGTACCGGTGACGCGGTCGGCGGTGTCCTGTGCCAGCGCGAGCACGCGAGCGGCGCGGACACTGGCTTCCTCGTCGAGCGGCGCCTGCGGGGCTGCAGGCGCCGGCTCCGGTGCGGGTGCGGGTGCGGCCGCGGCGAAGACCTGAGTCTGGTCGCCGCCGGAAGGCGCCCCGGCGCGGGCGGCGGCCAACTCGGTCTCGAGATCGGCGACCCGCTCGGTGAGTTCGGTGTTCTCTTCGATCAGGCGCGCAAGCTCGGCTTCGACGAAATCGAGGAACTGATCGACCTCATCCTCGTTGTAACCGCGCTTACCGATCGGCGGTTTGCTGAACGCGACGTTGTGCACATCAGCTGGTGTCAGCCGCATTTCGGTTTCCCCTTTGGTCCTCGAGCGTGTCCGTCGAAACACTCTGATTCATGGTCGGCGACCGGCGACAGGCCGGTCGCAGTTCTATTAATACCAGTAGCACTGCGTAACTAGCGTGTCATCTTGTCACATCAGGACCAAGTTCTGTTGCCCGCCCGCGTCCTGTTCGCAACCGAAACTCAGCCTTTCGATGCTCTGGAGCAGCCGCCGTCGGCACTCGCCGTCGCGGGATGGGAAAGCTGTTGACCTGCGCCTACGTCACATCAGCGCCAGAGCGGCGGCCACGGCCGGCGCCTCGCGGCTTGCGAACGCGCCGGTGATCCGCATTCCGATCGTGACCACCAGCAACACCACCAACAGCGACAGATCCAGGCGCACGGCTCCCAGCGCGATCGGTTTGAGGACGCGGCGGAGCGCCTTCAAGGGCGGATCGGTCAGTGTGTAGACCACCTCCAGCAGGATCACCACGGCGCCGTTGGGCCGCCAGTGGCGCGCCAGCGACTGCACCACCTCGATCACCAACCGGGCAAGCAGCAGCAGCCAGTACAGGACCAGGATCAGATAGAGAATCCAGAGAAAGGTACCCACGTGTCTACAGTGCCACGACGGCCGCCGGGCGCGCCCGGCGGCCGTCGTGGCGTTCCTTTCAGCTCTGGTTGTGGAACCCGGTCTCGGCGATGCGGCGGCGTTCTTCCGGACTCACGTCCATGCCGGCGGGCGAGAGCAGGAACACCTTGGTGGCGACCTTCTCCAACTGCCCGCGCAGCCCGAACGCCAGGCCGGCGGCGAAGTCCACGAGACGCTTGGCGTCGTCGTTGCTCATGTCCACCAGGTCCATGATCACCGGGCTGCCACTACGGAAGCGCTCACCGATGGTGCGCGCCTCGGAGTAGTCGGCCGGCCGCAGGGTGGTGATCCGTCCGGCGGTCTCGGCGGCGACGTCAGCCCGGGGCTCGGGTGCCAGCGCGTTGGCGCCCCGCACCACCATCGCCGCCCCGCGAGCGGTCACGTTGGCACTGTGCGAGAGGGGTTCGAGTCGTCCGCGAGCGGCGACCGGACCACGCTCGGCCTCGACGTGCATAACCCGCTCACTGAAGACCCGCTCGTCGCCGCGATGCCCGTACTCCACCTCGGCGTAATCGGCCTCGTAGGGCTCGTCGTCGTAGTAGCCGTCGGCGTGGGTTGCGGCGCCCCGGTAACGCTCCAGGTACAGCCGCTCGCGAGCGCTCATCTGCTCGTCGTGCCGGCCGGCCTGCGCACCGCGGCGCGGCGGTTCACCGGATGGCTCGTAGCGGCCGCCCATCGAGCCGTTCATGGAGTCGGACATCGGGTCGGCGAGATAGTCGTCCTCATACTCGGAGGGAGGCACCATGCCGAAATATGCCTTGAACTTCTGCATCGTCGTCATCGACTTGCCTTCCTCGTGAGAAATGATCTTGATGGTTCTGTTGTGACCAATGTGATTACTGAGAGGCTAACGGTCGCGGGCCCATGATCGCGGTTCCGACACGCACACATGTGGATCCGTGTGCGATCGCCGACTCCACGTCCGCGGACATGCCCGCCGAGAGCTCCGTCGCCGCGGGATGACGCGCCCGGAAGCGTTCGGCGATCTGCGCGGCGTGCGCCAGGTGCGCCTCGGCCTCCCCGTGCAACGGCGCGATCACCATGAGCCCGTCCAGGGTCAGCAGGCCGTCGTGCCCGGTGACCGCATCGGCCAGCGCGGGAAGGTCCGATTCGACCGCTCCCCCGCGCGTCGGATCGCCGTCGAGACTCATCTGCAGCAGCATCCCCAGAGGCTGCACCCGGGCACCGGCCTCCAACGCCGCCGCCGTCGCCCGGGCCAGCGCATCGACGAGATCCGGCGAGTCCACCGACTGGACACGACGCGCCCAGCGCGCCACCGTCTTGGCCTTCTTCCGCTGCAGCGACCCGATCATGTCGACGTCGAACGCCACGCCGGGCAGCTCCGAGCGCACCGCGGCGACCTTCCGCCCCGCCTCGGGCTCCCGGGACTCGCCGAACTCAGTGGCTCCCAGGTCGATCAGCCGTGCCAGATCCCCGGCGGGAAAGAACTTGGTGACCACCATCAGGCGCGCACTGCCCGGTGCGCGCCCGGCCGTCGCCTCGGCACGGGCGACGCGGGCCCGCACCGCTTCGAGTGCCGCGCCCAGTTCCGCGCGCCGCAGATCCTCGCCGCGCGCCGGCGCTCCGTGGTCCGTATCCACCGGCAGCCTCACCCCTGCTCCGCCACGTCCATCCAGATCACCGAGGCCAACCGCCCCGTCGGAGCACCTCGTCGGTGACTGAACAGGTCGGGATCACCGATGGTGCAGCGCGGGTCCACGACGACGCCGCCGACTCCCGCGTCGGTCAGCTGCCGCGCGATGCCGGCGCGCAAGTCCAGGCCCGCAGTGCCCTTCGCCGTCCGGCAGGCGCTGCCCGGGAGATGCTTCTCGACGTCGCGTTGCATCTCGTCCGGAACCTCGTATCGCTCGCCCGACGCCGCCGGACCGAGCAACACGCCGATGCGGTCCGTCCGGGCGCCCAGCCCGACCATCACGCGAAGCACCTCGGGAACGATGCCGATGCGGGCGCCGACGCGTCCGGCGTGCACTGCGGCGATCACTCCCGCTTCGTCGTCGCTCATCAGCAGCGGAACGCAGTCTGCGCTGAGCGCGGCGAGGGCGAGCCCCGGTGTCGTAGTCACCAGGGCGTCGGTGGCCGGTACGGCTCCGTCGACGGGTCCGTCGACCACCGTGACGTTGCGGCTGTGGATCTGTTCCATCCAGACCACGTGCGACGGATCGAGGCCGAGGTCGCGGGCCAGCCGCTCCCGGTTGGCCGCGACGGCCGCCGGATCGTCGCCGACGTGATCACCGAGATTGAAGGAGTCGTAGGGCGCACGCGACACCCCACCGGCGCGGGTGGTCACCACGCGCCGGACCCGGCACGCGGGCGCCATCACTTCATGAAGTCGGGGACGTCGACCTCGTCGTCGTCGAGCCGCACCGAGTTGCGGCGCGGCGCGGCGGAGCCGGCGAACGGGTCGCCGGCCGGGGCGGCGCGGCCGAACAGCGGATCGTCGGCCGGCGCCGACGAGACCTGACCGGCCTTCGCCGATTCCACGGTGCCCGCGGCCTTGGCCGCTGCGGGATTCTCGACGCGCTTGCGCGGCGCACCGCCGTCGAACCCGGCCGCGATCACGGTGACCCGCACCTCGTCGCCCAGGTTGTCGTCGATCACCGTGCCGAAGATGATGTTGGCGTCCTCGTGGGCCGCCTCCTGGACCTGGGTGGCCGCGTTGTTGATCTCGAACAGACCCAGATCGCTGCCGCCGGCGATCGAGAGCAGCACGCCCCGCGCGCCCTCCATCGACGCCTCCAGCAACGGCGAGTTGATAGCCGCTTCTGCGGCCTTGCGGGCGCGGTCCTCGCCCCGGGATGCCCCGATGCCCATCAGCGCGCTGCCCGCGTCGCTCATGACGCCCTTGACGTCCGCGAAGTCGACGTTGATCAGACCCGGCGTGGTGATGAGGTCGGTGATGCCCTGCACTCCGTTGAGCAGCACCTCGTCGGCGCTGCGGAACGCGTCCATCAGGCTCACCTGCGAATCGCCGAGCTGCAGCAGGCGGTCGTTCGGGATGACGATCAGGGTGTCGCAGGACTCGCGCAGCGCCGCGATGCCCTCCTCGGCCTGATTGCCGCGACGCTTGCCCTCGAACGAGAACGGGCGGGTCACGACGCCGACGGTGAGCGCACCGAGCTTGCGGGCGATCCCGGCCACCACCGGCGCGCCGCCGGTGCCGGTGCCGCCGCCTTCACCGGCGGTGACGAACACCATGTCCGCGCCCTGCAGCAGGTCTTCGATCTCGTCCCGCGCATCCTCGGCGGCCTTGCGGCCCACCTCCGGATTCGCGCCGGCGCCCAGACCCCTGGTCGATTCGCGGCCGATGTCGAGTTTGACGTCGGCGTCGCTGATCAGCAGCGCCTGTGCGTCGGTGTTGATCGCGATGAACTCCACACCTTTGAGGCCCTGCTCGATCATGCGGTTGACGGCGTTGACGCCGCCGCCGCCGATGCCGACGACCTTGATGACGGCGAGGTAGTTATGAGGTGGCGTCATGATGCCTTCCTGCTCCGATTCAAACCCTAAAGCTCAACCATAGGGTTATAGTTATGTCAAGTACCGGTGTTGAGAACGACGGTATCGACCGCACGCCGCGGAGCCAGGAGGCGCGCCGTGCGCCGCGCGTTTTTCTCCGAACGAATCCGCGGTCAACTGACCGCGGGATACTCCGGGCTGGAGACGTTGAACGTCGTTCCCCGCAATGTGATGACATGCGCGAGGGCCTCGGCCTTGTCCACCGGGCGGCCGCTGTCGCCCCAGACGACCGTCCGCTCCCGGCTCAGGTGGAGCTTGATGTCCGCCGGCGACGATGCCGTCGCCGACGTCACCTGCGGCCGAAGCCAGTCGGGCAGGCTCTGCAGAGTGTCCAGGACCGCCCTGGTCGTCGGGTCCTGCGGGCCGGGGTTGGGCACCTCGAGCACCGGAAGGGTCCGGTAGACCCGCTTCCCGGCCGCCGCGTCGCCCATCGCCGCACGCGACGCGAACTCGACGTAGACCACCCCGAGCCGGTCCATGACGCCGATCCGGCCGTCCGGCCCTTCGATCAGGGCGGTCGCGCGCCGCTCGAGCACCTCGATCGTCAGTGCCGACGGATAGCTCCGGTCGACGCGCACCGACTCGACCGCCGGTATCCGGGCGACCCGGCCGGCGACCGCAGCCGTGTCGACCTGGAGCAGCGGGGTGCCCAGCGGCACGTCGGCGACCTCCACGATCTCCTCGCGCGGCACCATCGGTCCGCCCTGCACGTCCGGCTGCTGCACGTCGATGGTGCGCACCGACATGAGCGGCGAGAAGTACGCCGCGGCGCCGAGTCCCCCGAGAACACCGAGGACTGCGAGCAGGCCGACCAGCCGCCACAGCCGGCGACGACCAGACCGGCGCAGGTCCTCGTGCGCCTCATCGTGCGGCTTCGCGCGCGAGGCCGCCGCCCGGCGCGCCGTCACGACCCCAGTGCGGCCAGGATGTACGGCCCCTGCATGGTGATGTCGCCGGCACCGATCGTCAGCACGACGTCGCGCGCGGCCGTGCGGCTCACGACGGCCGCAGGCAGATCCGAGATCGCCGGGACGAACACCGCGGGCACCGACACCGCGTCGGAGATCAGCCGACCGGTGACCCCCGGGCGCGGCTCCTCGCGGGCGCCGTACACGTCGGCCAGGATCACCTCGTCCGCCAAGCTCAGGGCTTCGGCGAACTCGGTCGCGAACTCCTCGGTGCGCGAGTACAGGTGCGGCTGGAAGACGGCGACCACCCGGCCGCCGTTCTCCCGCGCCAAGTCGCGCGCCGCCGACAGCACCGCGCGCACCTCCGTCGGATGGTGCGCGTAGTCGTCGTACACCGACACCCCGGCGACCTCGCCGCGGAACTCGAAGCGTCGGTGCACGCCGCCGAAGCCCTCGATGCCGTCGATCACGGTGGCCACCTGCGCATCCGGGTCCACCGCGAGACAGCCGAGCAGAGCCCCGACCGCGTTGCGCGCCATGTGGATGCCGGGGAGCGTGACCCGCATGCTGCGCGTCGTCGCGGCCGGCACCAGCGGTGGTGCGACGACGACCTGGGTGGTGCTTCCAGTGCCGCCGGCGACCACCTCGCTCAAGCGGCCCACGCACGGGACGGCCGGAGCCCCCGGTGCGCCGGTGCCGGTGCCGTAGCCGAGCACCGCGATGCCCTTCTCGGCCAACCGCTGCGCCGATCGCTGTCCCAGCGCCGCGGCGCCGGGGTCGTCCAGGCAGACCACCAGGGCGCCGCCGGGCCGGATCAGGTCGGCGAACTCGTCGAAGACCCGGGTGTAAGCCTCCGCGGTGCCGAAGAAGTCGAGATGGTCCGCCTCGATGTTGGTCACCACCACGACGTCCGGCCGGTACTCCAGAAGCGAGCCGTCGCTCTCGTCAGCCTCGGCGACGAAGATCCCGCCGCTCCCGTGATGGGCGTTGGTGCCCGACTCGTTGAGCTCGCCGCCGATCGCGAAGGACGGGTCGGCGCCGCAGTGCTGCAGGGCGACCACCGCCATCGAGGTGGTGGACGTCTTCCCGTGGGTGCCGCTGATCAGCAGCGTGCGGTAACCCTCCATCAACTGCGCCAGCACCTGCGGCCGGTAGAGGACCGGGATGCCGCGACGGCGCGCCTCGACCAGCTCCGGGTTGTCGTCCGGGATCGCGGCGTGCGTGGTGACCACGACGGTGGGCCCGCCCTCGATCAGATCGAGCGCCGCCGGGTCGTGACCGACGTGCACCAGCGCGCCCCGCGCACGCAGAGCGATCACCCCGTGACTCTCCCGGGCATCCGAGCCCGACACCTGTCCCCCGCGTGCCAGGAGGATCCGTGCGAGACCGGACATGCCGGCGCCGCCGATACCGACCATGTGCACGCGCGCGAGCCGGTCGGGCAGACCGCCGGTCCGGGCTGAGGACGCGCGAGCGGGGCTCATCGCCGGGCCTCGGTGTCGCGTCGATGGCCGGTCGCGAGCGCGAGCGCCAGCGTCGCCACTGTCTCCGCGGCACGACGATGCCCGCTGTCAGCCCCGGCGGCGCGCATCGCCGCCAGCCGGGTGGGATCCCCCAACAGCGCGGGCACCTCGCGGGCGACATAGTCCGACGTCATGTCCGCGTTGTCGACCAGGCACGCCGCCCCCGCTTCGACCACCGGCGATGCGTTCAATCGCTGCTCCCCGTTGCCGTGCGGCAACGGCACGTAGATCGCCGGCAGTGCGGTGGCGGTCACCTCGGCGACGGTCATCGCACCGGAGCGGCAGATCACCAGATCCGCGGCCGCGTAGGCCAGATCCATCCGGTCGATGTAGGGCAGCGCCACATACGACGGCGCACCCGGCGGAGACGCCGGGGAGACCGTGTTCTTGGCGCCGTGCGCGTGCAAGACGCCGATGCCCGCGGCCCCCAGGGCGCCCGCAGCGCCGGCGACCGCCTCGTTGAGCTGCTGCGCGCCCTGCGACCCGCCGAAGACCAGCAGGACGGGCGCGTCGGGATCCAGTCCGAAGAACGCTCGCGCCTCAGCGCGCAGCGCGCCCCGATCGAGTTCGGCGATCTCGCGGCGCACCGGGATGCCGACCACCTGCGCCCCGGGGAGCCCGCAGTCCGGCACCGCCGACACCACCTCGTCGGCGAACCGCCGGCCGATCTTGTTGGCGATGCCCGCGCTGGCGTTCGCCTCGTGGATGAGGACCGGCACCCGGCGACGGCGACCCGGCCGACCGCGCGCCGCCAGATAGGCCGGCAGAGCCACGTACCCGCCGAAGCCGACCACCACGTCGGCGTCCACCTCGGTCAGCACCTTGCGAGCCGCGCTCACCGAACGGGAGAGTCGGAACGGTGTCAGTGCCAGGTCCCGGCCCGGTTTGCGTGGCAGCGGCGCAGGCGGAATCAGTTCCAGGTCGAAGCCACGGGACGGCACCAGGGTCCCTTCGAGACCTTTCGGGGTACCGAGTGCGGTGATCCGCGCGGTGGGATCGAGCCGCCGAACGGCATCGGCGACGGCCAGTGCCGGCTCGATGTGCCCGGCAGTGCCGCCGCCGGCGACCACCACCGAGAGTCGACCGGGAACGTGACCGAGCTCGGAACTGCTGCTGCTCACCGGTGCCTGTACTCCGATCTGAGATGAGGGGATCTGGGACGGGGGGCTCGCGGGTACGAGACTCCCGGCGGCGCCGCTCGACGGATGTCAGGGGCCGCCGCGTTCCCGCGAGGCGCCGGGCGCCGCGGATCGGTGGGCGCTGTGTCACCCGCCCTGGGGTCGCCCGTCCTCCTAGCAGGATAGTGGATCTCGTCGCTGCGCTGCGCACGCGCCCGATCGGTGAGCGGAGGCATCGTCCGGCGCCCGTTCCGGGGTGTGGCCGACCGCGGCGGCGGCGTCGGCCGGGCCGCGCCGCGGCGGGCCGATCCGGACCCCGGCGCCGCCGTCGCGGGCGCGCGGTGAGCGTCCCGGCGTGCGTCCGGCACCCGGCCGGCGCTGCGCCGTCGTTCCAGCCGGTCCCGGGCCTGATCGACCACCCGCGGCCGGTACTCGGCCGGCGGCGGCAGCCGCAGCAGCCGCGACAGCCCGCCGGGACGCCCCCCGGCGAGCGCGACGACGGCGTCGGGCTCGTGCCGGGCCGCGCTCGCCAGCATGCCCAGCATCACGAGCATCGTCAGCATCGAGGTACCGCCCTGAGAGAGCAGCGGCAACTGGATTCCGGTCACCGGCAACAGGCCGACCACGTACCCCACGTTGATGAACATCTGCGCGGTGATCAGCACCGTGATGGTCGCGGTGAGCAGCCGCAGGAACGGATCCACCGACCGGCGCGCGATCCGCATGCCGACGTAGCCCAGCAGCAGGAACAATCCGACGACGGTCATGCCGCCGACCAGCCCGGTCTCCTCGACCAGGATCGCGAAGATGAAGTCGTTGTGCGCGTTGGGCAGGTAGCTCCACTTGGCGGTGCTCTGGCCGAGGCCGACCCCGAACACACCGCCGTTGGCCAGTGCGTACTTGGCCTGCATCGCCTGATAGCCGCCGTCGAGCGGATCGGCCGAACCCAGGAAGCTGAAGACTCTGGCGGCACGGTAGTCCGCGCTGAACGCCGCGATCACGCCGGCCAGCGCGAAGAAGCCGGTGAAGCCGGCGAAGATCGTCCCGGGCAGTCCGGCGAACCACAACAGCGCTGCGGTGATGATCAGGAGGATCACGGTCGTCGACAGGTTCGGCTCGAGGATGATCAGCACCGACATGAACACCGCGACCGGCACCAGCGGAAACAGCAGTTCCCGGCCCCACCAGACGCCGGCGCGGCGCGAGGCCAGCACGTGGGCGCCCCACACGCACAGCGCCACCTTGGCCAGATCGGACGGCTGGATCGAGACGCCGGCCACGACGAACCACCGGCGGGCACCGTCCACCTCGACACCGAACTGCGGCACCAGCACCAGCACCAGCAGCACGATGCTGAGCACCAGCCCGAGGGTGGCGAACCTCCGGAAAAACCGGATCGGCAGGCGCAGGATCAGATAGAACCCGAACCAGCCGAGCACGGCGAATCCGGTCTGAGTGACGAACGCCCCGTACGACGACTGGTTCTCGGCATAGCCCTCGACCGACGACGCCGACCACACCATGATCAAGCCGAGCACGGTCAGCATCGCCGTCAGGAAGACCACCAGATGGAACGACGTCAGCGGGCGCGCCATCAACGTGCGGATGCCCTCCCCCGCGGTGTGGACCCAGGCCCGCAGGTTCAGCTGCGGGGCGGCGACGTGCAGGGGCCGAGCCGCCTCGTGCTGCGCCGACCGCCGTTTCCGCGGGGCGGGCCGCACGGCCTCTCCGGCCCGGCGCCGGCGGCGAGCCCCGCCGATCCGGTCGGCAGCGTCGCCTCCCGCCGCGCCGTCACTGCCGGCGGCGTCGTCACGATCGTCGTCGTCACGACCGACGTCGTCACGACCGGCGTCGTCACGACCGGCGTCGTCGGCGCGGCGCGACGTGACCGAACTCTCGTCCGGGGCGTCGGCAGCGGGTTCGGGGGGGTCACCGGCCGGGGTGTCGGGACCGGGCGGATCGGACTGGACCCCGGCGTCGGTCGGCTCCGCCCCGGCGACGGCGAACTGATCGCCGGCCGGGTCGCTGGGCGCCATGTCAGCGCTCCGCGTCCGCCGTACGGCCGCCGGCCTCCGCGGCCAGCGCCGCCGCCGCGGCCGCGAAACTGTCCCCCCGCGCGCCGTACGAGGCGAACATGTCCAGGGACGCCGCGGCCGGCGCGAGGAGAACGGCTTCGGTGCCGGAGGCGGCCTGAGACAGCGACCAGGCCTCGCCGACAGCTTGTGCCATCACGGCATCGGCGGCCGGAAGACCCGGTGCAGCGGGCACCGACACGGTGTTGAAGGCGCGATGAATGATCACTGCACCATCGTCCCCTGTGAACACTGTGACTACTGGGACCTGTGGGGCGTGTCGCGCAATCGCGTCCACAATCACTTCCCGGTCCCGGCCGATCGCCACCACTCCGGCCAGTTGCTCGGCCGAACCGGCGATCAGCTCGTCGACCGGGGCGCCCTTGAGCAGTCCGCCGGCGATCAGCACGACGCGGTCGTGCGCGTTGAGCGCGGCCTGCGCCGCGTGTGGGTTGGTCGCCTTGGAGTCGTCGACGAAGCGGATCCCGTCGATCTCGGCGACGGTCTGACCCCGGTGGGCCGCGGGCGAGAATTGGCGCAGCCCGCGCTCGACCGCATCCGCCGCGACCCCGATCGATCGGGTGAGGGCCGCCGCGGCCAGGGCATCCGAGATCCCCGACGGACCCGCCGGCCGCACCCGTCCGGCCGCGCACAACTCGGCGGGAGCGGTCCCGAGGGCACGCGGGCAGCCGTCGTCGGCGAAGGCCGCGTCGACCAGCACCCCGGCGCGCGGCCCGCCGTCGAGTCCGAGCTCGCCCGGCGCCGGCGCAGCGAGAGTGAATCCGACCCGCCGGGTGCCAGGCCCCACCGGCAGGCTCGCCGCCACCTCGTCGTCCAGGCCGACCACGCCCACCTCGCCGCCGAGCACCTGCGCCTTCGCATCGCGGTACGCCTCGAACGAGCCGTGCCAGTCGAGGTGGTCGGCGGCCACGTTCAGCACCACACCGGCTCGGGGGCGTACCGACGGCGCCCAGTGCAGCTGGAACGACGACAGCTCCACCGCGAGCACCGCCGCGCGCGGCTCCTCGAGGAGCGCCGCGACCACCGGCAACCCGATGTTGCCGCAAGCCCGCACCGGAACACCCGCCGCACGCAAGATCGATTCGGTCATCGCCGTCGTCGTGGTCTTGCCGTTGGTCCCGGTGATCACCAGCCACGTCCGGGTCGGTCCGGTGAGCCCGGCCCGATCCAGGCGCCAGGCCAGCTCCACGTCGCCCCACACCGGGATCCCGGCCGCCCGGGCGGCCACCAGGAACCGGTCGACGGGCGGAAAGCCCGGGGAGGTGACCACCAGATCGACGCCGACGAATGCGCCCGGCGCGGCCAGATAGCCTTCCGGGTCACGTTCGCGCTCGTTCTCGCAGTCGCCGAATCGACGATCGACGAGGACACTGCGCGCACCGAACTGGTCGAGCGCGGCCACCACGGCGGCGCCGGTCGTGCCCGCGCCGGCCACCAGAACGTGTGCGCCGTCGAGCACCAGCGGATCAGTGGAGAACGTCATGTCAGGTCGGTCCGCAGCCCTAGCCGGTGACCCACTCGCCGTAGAACAACCCGAGCCCCAGGGCGCAGGCGATCGCGGTGAGCAGCCAGAAGCGGATGATGACGGTGGTCTGGTCCCACCCGCCGAGCTCGAAGTGATGGTGGAACGGAGCCATCCGGAACGGCCGCTTGCCGGAGGTGCGGAACGAGGCGACCTGGATCATCACCGACACGATCTCGGCGACGAACAGCGCGCCGATGACGACCATCAGCAGCTCGGTGCGACTGGCGATCGAGAGTCCGGCCACCACGCCGCCCAAGGCGAGCGAGCCGGTGTCGCCCATGAAGATCTTGGCGGGGGCGGCGTTCCACCACAGGAAGCCGAGACATGCCGCCGCGGCGACCATCGCGACGATCGCGAGATCGTGGGCGTCGCGCACCTCGTAGCAGCCGGCGACCGGGTCCTTGGCGCACGAGTACGTGTCCTGCCACATGGTGATCAGCACGTACGTGCCCATCACCATCGCGGTGGATCCGGCGGCCAGACCGTCGAGCCCGTCGGTGAAGTTGACGGCGTTGCTCCAGGCGTACACCACCAGCCAGCAGAAGAAGACGAACCCGACGCCGGTGAGGGTGATCACCTCGATGTCCCGCACGAACGAGAGGTGTTCGCTCGCGGGCTTCAGACCGCGCTCATCGGGGAACTGCAGGAACAGGATCGCGAACACCACGGCGACGAGCACCTGCCCGATCGTCTTCTGCGTCTTGTTCAGTCCGAGATTGCGCCGCTTGGCGAGCTTGATGAAGTCGTCGAGGAAACCGACCAGGCCCAGACCCGTCGCCAGCCCGAGCACCAGCAGGCCCGACGCCGTCGGTCCGCCGTCGCCGACCGCCCAGCTGAAGAGGTACGACCCGAGGTAGCCGGCCCAGATCGCGATCAGGATGGCCACCCCGCCCATCGAGGGCGTGCCCGCTTTCGCCTGGTGGCTGGCCGGCCCGTCCTGCCGGATCTCCTGGCCCCATCGGCGCCGGGAGAACTCCCGGATCAGGACGGGTGTCAGCAGAATCGCCACGGCCAGCGCGATGCCGCCGGCGATCAGGATCTGAGTCACAGCATGCGTCCTTCGTCCTTCGCCGCCGCGTCCCGCGGCGGCCGAGTCGTGACCCGGGCGCGCGCGAGGGCTACCGTCGGGTATCGGTCAGAGACATTGTGCCGGGTGCGCGGTCGTCGCACGCTCACAGGGTCTGCACCACCACGTCGAGCGCCGGATCGGCGGACCAGAGCGCCAGCAACTCCTCGATCAGGCCGGCGCCGCCGGCCGCCAGCACCAGGTCGCCCGAGCGCGGTGCGTCCGGGGTCCCAGCGGTCTCCCGCAGCGCCGCGACCAACTCTCCTGCATCGGTGTAGAACGCCGCTTCGTCACCCCAGGAGCCTTCCTGGATGGCACCCTGATACAACGCCCGGATCACTCTGGTTCCGCCCACCGCCAGGGTACGGTCGACCGCCAGCCGCACCGCCTGCCTGCCCAGCAGATCGTGCTCGATGCACCGGGCGTTCTCGTCGGTCGCCTCGTCCGATCCGAGCTCTCCGAAGATCGCCCAGGTACGACGTCCCGCCGACGAATCCGAGCCCGGAGTGCGGTGGGCGCTGCCGATGCCCAGATCGGCGGCGCGCGCCACCGCTTCGCGCAGCAGCCGCCGCGCCTGGCCGACAGACGCGCGCTCCTCGACGGTCGACACTGTCAGGATCGTCAGGGGCGCGCCCGCGCCGGGGCGCCGTCCGGACTCGGCACCGGGCTCGGGCGCAGCGACCCGTTCGGCCAGCGCGGCGGCGAGCACCTCGCGGTCGTCGAACGGCAGCTTGCGACCGTCGATTTCCTGCCCGGTCTCGTGGCCCTTGCCCGCGACGAGCACCACATCGCCCGACCCGGCCCACTGGACCGCGGCGGTGATCGCCTCGGCGCGGTCTCCGATCTCCAGGATCTCGGCGGTCCGCCGCTGTTCCGGAGGCACCGAGTCGGCGCCCGACCGCACCGCCGCGCGAATGGCCGACGGGTCTTCCGAACGCGGATTGTCGTCGGTCACGATCACCAGATCCGCGCCTCGCGCCGCCGCGGCGCCCATCAGCGGACGCTTCTCGGTGTCCCGGTCGCCGCCGGCCCCCAGCACCACCGCGATCCGCCCGGCGGACGGGCCCGACAGCGTGGCCAGCACCGCTTCGACCGCCGCCGGCTTGTGGGCGTAGTCGACCAGCGCGAGAAAGTCCTGTCCCCGATCCACCTTCTCCAGCCGTCCCGGCACCGCAACCAACGGCAGTCCGCCGACCGCGACGTCGGTCGGCACCCCGGCCGCGGCCGCCAGCGCCACCGCGAGCAGGGCGTTCGCGACGTTGTAGGCGCCCGGAAGGGGCACCACCATGACGTGCTCGGCGCCGTCGGGCGAGCGCACCACCACGGTCTGCGAACCGGCTTCGGAGACCTCCACCTCCGCGGCGACGGACCAGTCGGTCCCGCCTGCGGTCGACACCGTCACGACCTGTTCGGCGCTCGAACGCGCGATCGTCGCCATCTGCTCGCCCCAGACGTCATCGATGCAGATCACCGCGGACGCCGCACGCACCGGCGAGGCGCCGTCGAACAGCTGCGCCTTCGCCGCGAAGTACTCGTCCATGGTCGGGTGGAAGTCGAGATGATCCTGCGAGAGGTTGGTGAACCCGCCGACGGCGAACCGGCTGCCGGCGACCCGGCCGAGAGAGAGCGCATGGCTGGACACCTCCATCACGACGGTGTCCACGCCCCGCTCCAGCATCACTGCCAGCAGCCGCTGCAGGTCAGGCGCCTCCGGCGTCGTCAGCAAGCTCGGCACACGCTCACCGTCGATCCGGATCTCGACGGTGCCGACCAGGCCGACCACGCGGCCGGCAGCGCGCAGGGCCGCCTCGGTGAGATAGGCCGTCGTCGTCTTGCCCGACGTCCCGGTGATGCCGATGAGCGTCAGGCGGGCCGAGGGGTCGCCGTACACGCGGGCCGCGACTGGACCGAGGACCGCGCGCGGGTCGTCGTGCACCAGCACCGGGACGTCGGCGGTGGCCGGATCGGCGCGCAGCAGCTCCAGTCCGGTGGCATCGGTCAGCACCGCGACGGCACCGCCGGCGAGCGCCTCCGCCGCAAACTGCGCACCGTGGACCCGGTTCCCGGGCAGCGCGGCGAACAGGTCGCCGGGGGCGGCGTCCTGCGCCCGCAGGGTGGCGCCGAGGACGGCGCGATCACCGCCGACCAGCTCGGCCCCCGCCAGACCGGCGAGTTCGGTCAGGTCTGCTCCCACCGGCCGTTCCGGCCGTACCATCTCCGCCACGTCTCACGCGTCCTCACGTCGCTGGGGTCTGTTACGAATGTCCCTCCGGGCCGCGTTCGACGACCCTCCGGGCCGGCCGTCGCAGGCCCGGTCCGCTCGCCCAGCTTATGCCGCCCGCACGCGGCCTATGCTTCCAGCTTCACGCGCGGGGCCGGAGCGGCCGACCGCGGCACCTGGTCGTGCTGAAGCAGCCAGGCGCCGATCGTGCCGAAGAGCGGCGCCGCCGACTGTCCGCCGCTGCCGTCCGAACTCCGCGTCGGGTTGTCGAGCATGATGCCGATCACGTAGCGGGGATCATCGGCCGGTGCGATCCCGGCGAAGGTGATGTTGTAGCTCGATTGCGAGTAGCAGTTGCACTTCGGATCCACTTGCTGGGCCGTGCCGGTCTTACCCGACGTCTGATAACCCTCGATCGCACCCTTGGCGCCGGTGCCGCTCTGCACTCCCGTCGGATCGTCCTGCATCACCGCGCGGAACATCTCACGGACGGTCTTGGCCGTCTGCGGGCTGACGACGCGCACCTGCTTCGGCTCGCTGAAACCCGCGCCGCGCTCACCGTCGACCGGGACCAGGATCCGCGGCTCGATGCGCAGGCCGTCGTTGGCTACGGCCTGGTACATGGCCGTCATCTGCAACAGCGTCATCGACAGACCCTGACCGATCGGCAGGTTCGCGAACGAGCCGCCCGACCACTGACTCAGGGCGGGGACCGAGCCGGCACTCTCGGCGGGCAGCCCGATACCGGTCCGCTGCCCGAGTCCGAAGGCGGTGAGCATGTCGGCGAAGCGCTTCTCACCCACCTGCTGGGCCAGCATCAAGGTGCCGACGTTCGACGACTTCCCGAAGATCCCGGTGGTGGTGAACGGAACGACACCGTGCGCCCACGCATCTTTGACCGTGATGCCCGACATCCTGATGTCACCGGGCACCCGGTGGACCGTGTTCGGCGTGGTCAGGCCGTGCTCGATCGCGGCCGCAGCGACCACGAGCTTGTTCACCGAACCCGGTTCGAACGGCGAGGTGACCGCACGGTTGCCCAGGTCGGCATCCTTCTGCTCGGAGAGCGGACGAGCCGCGTTGAAGGTGCTGTCGTTGGCCATCGCCAGCACCTCGCCGGTTCTGGCGTCGAGCACCACCGCCGAGGCGTTGTTGGCGCCGGACTTCCGCTTCGCCTCGTTGACCTGTGCCTGCACGAACCACTGGATGTCCGAGTCGAGCGTCAGACGCACCGTCTTCCCGTCGATCGCCGGGTGCACATTGCGCTTGCTGCCCGGGATCACGGCGCCGTCGGAGCCGCGGTCAAAGGTCTCGGTGCCGTTCATCCCGGCCAGGATCGGGTCGAGGGACGACTCCAGGCCGATCGCCCCGAGGCCGTCGAAATTCACCCCGCCGATCACATTGGCCGCGAGCGAGCCGCCCGGGTACAGGCGGATCGCCTGCGGGTCGGCACCGACCTCGGGGAACTCGCGGGTGATCCGGTTGGCCGTCTCCACGCTGACCGAGCGCGCCAGGTAGACGAACTGCTGGTCCGAGCGCAGCTTCTCCAGCAGATCGTCCGGCGAGATCGACCCGCCCAGCCCGGCGGAGACGCCGTCGGCGATCTCCCGCAGCCGGGTCTCGACGTCGGGCAGTTCCGGCTTCTTCTCGTGCTCGTCGGCGATCGCCTTGCGCACCGCCTTCGGCAGGAAGGTCAGCGAGCGGGCGTCACCGGTGTACGCGAGCGGCTTGCCGTTGCGGTCGAGGATCGCACCGCGCTTGGCGTACAGCGTGACGGTGTCTTCGCGCTGCTGGGCCGCCTGCGCGGACAGCGTCGGCGCATCGATGACGTTGACGTACACCAGCCGTCCGGCCACCGTCAGCGCGATCACGGCGGCGAACACCGTCAGCAGCCGGGTGCGCAGCACGAATCGCCGAGCCGGGAGATCGGCGCCGACGCGGGCGGGAGCAGCAGCGGGACGACGGGGAGCGGTCATGATGACTCCATCCTCTCCTCGATCATCGACTGCGGCGGGGATTGGCGCCCGGCGTGGCGGCACCCGGCGGCAGCACGTTGGGCGCAGGCGCCTGGCCGGCGGGCGGCGTGGTCAGCGCGGGCGGCGGCGTGTCGCCGGCCTCGGCGGACTCGGCAGGCCCGGCATCCGTGGGCTGGTCCGACGACGGCGCCGGGTTTCCGTCCAGGCCCCCGGAGTCGTCGACCTTGCTGGCGTCGATCTCCTCGGCCGGGTCGGGTGTCGGGTTCAGGGGCGGCAATGTACTGCCCTCGGCCGGAACCAACCGACCCTTGAGTCGGGCCTTGCCGTCCGCGCCGACCACCAGCTGGGGGGCCGGCGAACCTTGAATCATCCCGAGTTCGCTCGCCTTGCGCGCCAGTTCGGCCGCCGAGTCGCCGGCGTCTGCGGTGTGCTTGAAGCTGTCGCGCTTCTCGGTGAGCTCGCGATTGCTCTGCCGGAGCGACTCGAGCGAGTACGAGTCCTGCGCCGCTTTGGTGGACAGGTACAGGGTGAGCCCGAGTGCGCCGATCACCAGCAGCACGATCGGCACGATGAACGGCACGTCGGACAGCCCGGACAGCGCGCCCGCCGGCTGCGTCGGCGCCGGCTGCGCGGCGCGCCGCGGCCGGCGGCCGGCGCTGGCCCCGGACTCCGCACGCGCGGCGCCGGCCGACGAGCCGTCGACGCCGATCGTGCTCCGGCGAGTGCGTACCGTGGTCCGGCGATCGTCGAGCAGTGTCATCGCCGGTTCCCTTCATCAGAGTCTGGTTCGATTCGGTCTGGTTCGATTCGTTCGATGGCCCGTACCCGGACCGGATTGCTGCGCGGGTTCTCGGCCCGCTGGCGTTCATCGGCCTGCTCCGCCCCGCGGGTCACCAGGACGAACTTCGCCGCCGTGCCGGGCAGGTCGACGGGCAGGCCGGCCGGGGTGGTGTTGCGCACCGCTTGAGCGAAGTCGCGTTTGACGATGCGATCCTCCAGCGACTGGTAGCTCATCACCGCCAGCCGTCCGCCGACGGCCAGTAGTGCGAGCGCCGCCGGAACCGTGGCGCGGAGCGAATCGAGCTCCCGGTTGACCTCGATCCGAAGCGCCTGAAAAGTCCGCTTAGCGGGATGCCCGCCGGTGCGCCGGGTGGCTGCGGGAATGGTCGCGTACAGCAGTTCGACGAGGCGCCCGCTGGTGGTGAACGGCTCCTGCTGGCGCGCCCGGAGAATCGCCGAGGCGATCTTGCCGGCGAACCTCTCCTCGCCGTACTCGCTGAGGATCCGGGCCAGGGCACCGTGATCGTAGGTGTTGAGGATGTCGGCGGCGGTGAGGTCGTCCTCGGTGTTCATCCGCATGTCCAGGGGCGCGTCCGTGGCGTAAGCGAAACCACGTTCGGCCTGGTCCAACTGCATCGACGAGACTCCGAGGTCGAGGAGCACCCCGTCTACCTCGGCGAGGCCGGCGTCGGCGGCCACCTCGCCGATCTCGTCGTACCGGGCGTGGTGGAGCACCACTCGCTCACCGAATCCGGCGAGCCGCTCGCCGGCCGTGGCCAGCGCGTTGTCGTCTCGGTCGATCCCGTGCACCGTGAGGCCCGGCAACCGGGTGAGGAACATCTCTGAGTGACCGCCCGCACCCAGGGTTCCGTCGATCAGCACCGCCCCGGCACCGTCGGGCGCGGAACGAGTCAGCGCCGGAGCGAGCAGCTCGAACATCCGGTCCGCCATCACCGGGACGTGCCCGTAATCGCCGGACGGCGTGGAAGGCTGTTCCGTCATCACTACTCCCCTGCGGTTCGCTGTGCGGTCGGGGGTCTGGCCGGGACGCGAGCAATCGTCCGGCGCGGGAACTGACACTGCGGTGAGGCGGGGTCCCCGCCCGAGTCGCACCTGACGTTGGGGAAGTACGCCAGGGTCGGCCGGGCTGAGGCCTCGCCTCACCGCAGCGGTCCAGTTCTTCATTTGTCTTAGAGAATCGCGTCCAGCGCGGCGGAGCCGCCGGCCGCGAAGGCCTCTTCGTGGGCGGCCTCGTAGGCTTCCCAGCGCGCCGCGTCCCAGATCTCCAGGTGGTCGTACTGTCCGGTGACCACGCATTCCTTCTGCAACTGCGCCCAGTCACGCAGCCCGGCGTTCAGATGCACGCGCCCCTGCCCGTCGAGCACCTGCTCGTCGGCGCCGGCCATCATCAGCCGAACGTAGGCGCGCGCCGCCGGGTCGTTGCGCGATGCCTCGTTCGCCTTGGCCGCGGTCTCGTCGAACTTCTCCGCGGGATACACCGACAGGCTGTGATCCAGGCCCTTCGTGACCACGACACCTCCTGACAATGCGTTGCGGAACTTCGCGGGCAACGTCAGCCGCCCTTTGTCGTCGAGCTTGGGCGAGTAGGTACCGACGAAGCCAGCCACGCCGTCACCTCCTGCCCGGGCATCGGGCGGGGACTTTCCGGATCCCCCCGGCCGATGTGCACCACACTACCCCACTTTCCTCCACTTTCCATCCACTGCGCCCCACTCATCCACCACACAGCACTATTAGTGCAGGTTGACGCGATTTTCACAGCAGTCATTCGCGCGTCGGCAGGCGCGTCCCCGGCGCGTCACGATCGAGATCAGTGAGTCTAAATCCATCTCAAGTGACTGGTGGGACATCGATATGAGTCATGGTGGGGCAAAGTGGGTGACCGGGGTGGGGCGCGGTGGGGGATGCAAAAACGGGGCCGCAGTCTCGTGGAGACTGCGACCCCGTTCGGGTGTCGCGAGCGGCTTCAGGCCGCCGAGTGGACGGTCAGCGACCGTCCTGATCGAATCGCTTGTTGAAGCGGTCTTCCATGCGTGAGGAGAACGAGCCCTTCTCCGGCACCTTCTTGCCCTCGGCACCGAGCTTCTTGGCCGACAGCGACGAACCGCCGCGCGGTGCGAAGATCAGCAGCAGACCGCCGCCGAACATCACAAAGAAGCCGACCAGACTCACAATCGGGAAGTCACCGATCCGCACGTCGACCATGATCCCGCTGACCAGGAGGGCGAGTCCGACCAACAGCAGCAGGGCGGCCTGCCACCGGCGCCGCGCATCCGGGCGCCCGACGCGCTGCTTACTGACGCTGGAGACGAACTTCGGGTCTTCGGCGTACAGCGCGCTCTCAATCTCATCGAGCATTCGCTGCTCATGCTCCGAAAGCGGCACCGCGCTCCTCCCTCACTGTCAGTGCGTGCCGGCGACGAATCCTCGTCGACGGCCTATACGTCCATAGTAGAAGCTCTACCGGCGCGCGACCACCATTACCCGCCGGAAGACCCACCGGAGCCGCGCCTCAGGCTCCCAACCTGCGCTCCGAGCGCGTACTCCCGCCCAATCGGCCCTGCTCGTACGCGAGCAGGCTCGCGTCGGCGGCGTCGAGGAACTCCGCCGCCCGGCGCTCGACGCGGGCGCACAGGGTGTCGTCGACCTGACGAACCAGCCCTGCCTCGACACGTGACCGCATCCGCGACAGTCCACCGAAATACTCGGCGAGGTCGGCGTACTGCGGGGCGACCGCTTTGATGCGGCTCCACGCGTCCCGGGCGTTCCGCCTTCGGCGTACCGGACCCGGCGGTTCGTACAGGGCCAGCACCGCCCCGGACGCCCGGATGGCGGCGAGATAGAACTGCCGGAAACGCTCGGCCCCGTCGTCGGTGACCCGGGAAGCCTCCTCGAACAGCACCTCGGCCCGTTCGAGCAGGTCCCGGCTGCGGTGCACGACATGTGGATCGACCGTCATGATCGCGCCACCTCCTTTCGTCAAGGAGAACCTCTCACGACCCACCGACAATTCCGGTCGGCGACGAAAGCGGCGGCGGTCCGGTGTCTTCCCCACCGGACCGCCGCCTTTCATCGAACATTTGTTCGATACTGGCCAGAGTAGCCCGGACACCTGGACCGGGGCAAGTCCAGATAGTCTCTGCGCACACGCACGATTCGCTGCGCCCGCGGCGCCCCGGTCACCCGCCGGAGACGAGTGCGCGGACCCGAGGTGCAGGACGATGTCGACACGGCTGATCGAGCTTCCCGCCGCCGATGCTCATCGGTGGCTCGAGCCCGCCGTGCACACCTACGTCACCGCCATGCGGTATCCCCGCGGTACCGAGTTCAACCGGATCGGCCTCTGGCGCGACCACCTGAGGAGACCGGGCTGGCGGGCGGTGGCGGCGATGCAGACCGCCTCGTCGATGGATCTCCTTCGGACGACGTACTCTCGCCTGCGCATCGAGGCCCCGTGGACCGGCGACCACGAGATCCTGGTGGGCATCGCGTACGGCTACACCGGGTATCCCGATCAATGGTGGAACCGGCAGCTGCGGGCCGGGCTGGCCGGCCGCGGAGTTCCGCGTGCGCAGATCGACGCGATCGCCTCGGACTACTTCGAACTCACCGAGATCCACGTCCATCCGCTCGCCCAGGGGCGCGGTGTGGGACACGCGCTGCTGACCGGTCTGCTCACCGGACGCGCGGAGTCCCGGGTCCTGCTCTCGACTCCGGAAGTCCAGGGCGAGAACAACCGAGCATGGGCCCTGTACCGGCGCCTCGGCTTCACCGACGTCTTGCGGCACTTCACTTTCGCCGGCGATCCACGGCCGTTCGCGTTCCTCGGCCGCACCCTGCCCCTGCCCGACCAGCCTCCCCCGGACTGTCCGCCGACTCTGGCACGATGACAGGCGTGTCTTCCCTCGCTCGCCTTCCGGTTCTCGCCGCCGTCGCGCTGCTGACGCTCGTCCCGCTGCTCAGCGGTTGCCTGACCCGCTCGGAGAACGTCGGCGATCAGTTCTCCGGCTCCATCGTGGTCGCGGCCACACCGGCCAGTTCACCGTCGCCGCCGACCTTCGACATTCCGGCCTCGATGTCCGGGTCGATCGCGGTGACCGAGTTCCCCGGCGACGGACCCGCCCGGAGGGGCGACGACCCGGAGTCCCCTGCCGCCGGGAAGAACGGTTCCCGGATGACCTTCTCCAACCTGACCGCCGGACAGTTCGGCCAGCTGGGTGACATCGTCTCCGGCGCGCTCGGCAACGGCGCGACGGTCGACTTGAGCGCCACCCGGAGCGGCGACATCGTTCGGCTGCGCGGCGGGGCGGCGCTCACCGGCCTCACGCCGCAGAACGACTATCTGGCCCTCACCGTCGACTTCGGCGGACCGGTCGTGGCGACCAACGGCGAACGCGCTGGGGAGAACTCGGTGAGCTGGATCCCCGAACCCGGCCAGAACGCCGACTTCAACGCCGATGCCGAGTATCCGGATCCGGCTACCGCCGCACTGCCGAGCTGGACCTGGTTCATGGTGCTGCTCTGCCTGGCCGTCGTCGCGCTCGTCGGCGCGCTGGCCTACCGATTCCGCGATCGCACACCGCGCTACGTCGCACCGCGCCCGGACTCCGGCTCCCCCGGGCCCGGCCTGCTGGGCACAAGGTTCTTCCGACGCAGCGGTTCGGCTGAGGGCGGAGACGACGCCGAGTCGGCCGACGGCGACTCCGCGGATCGGCGGCAGCCCGCGAAGAACCGAACAGACTGACAGCGGGCGGGCTGGTCGTTCCCCCGCGGGGCGCTTGCCGCGGGGCGCTCACCGGGCGGGTGCGTCAGGCCGGCGTCAGGGCGCCGCGGGTGTCGACGCCGATGCGTTCGAGCACCTCGCTGGTGGCGCGGGCGAAGTTGAGGCTGCAGAAGTGCAGGCCCGGCACCCCTTCGGAGATCAGCCGCTGCGACATCTCGGTGCACAGGTCGATACCGACCGCGCGCACCGCCTCACGGTTCTCCTCGGGCCCGTCTCCGGCGGCAGCGGCGAGGCGATCGGCGACAGCTGCCGGCAGGACGCTGCCGGAGAGCTCGACCATCCGGCGCACGCTCGCCAGCGAGGTGATCGGCATGATCCCCGGGATGATCGGCTTGGCACCCTGCTCCGGGTCGGCCGCCACCACCCGGTCGCGCAGACGCAGATAGTGCTCCACGTCGAAGAAGATCTGCGTCACCGAGTACTCGGCGCCGGCCCGCAGCTTGCGGACCAGATTGCCGGTGTCCGCGGCGAGGTTCGGGGCGCGGTGGTGGCCTTCCGGGAACGAGGCGACGCCGGTGTGGAACTCGCCGAGCGAATTGATCAGTTCCACCAGCTGATTGGCGTACTGGACGCCCTCCGGGTGGGCCACCCACTCGCCGAGCGGATCCCCGGGCGGGTCGCCGCGCAGTGCGAGCAGGTTGGTGATGCCCTTGTCGGCGTAGGCGCCGACCAGCCCACGCAGTTCGTCCACGCTGTGATCGACCGCGGTCAGATGTGCGACCGTCGTCAGCGTCGTCGACGTCGCCAGCTCGCCCGCGATGCGGACGGTGCGGTCCCGCGTCGAACCGCCGGCTCCGTAGGTGAGCGAGACGAACGCCGGGTTCATCCGCTCGAAGACCCGCACGGCATGCCACAGGCGAGCCTCCTCGTCCGCCGACCGCGGCGGGAAGAACTCGACGGAGAAGGGCACGGGCCCGCTGTGCGGAGCGGCCAGCCGCTCGACGACGGTCGGCTGCCCGGCGGATTCGGCGGAATGAGCAGTCACGCGCCCGATGTTACGGGCCGAACGCCGCGGGGAGCGATTCGCCGAACGAGTTTTGTGCAAGCCTGCGAAGGGTATTGACTGCCCCGGCCCGGATCCGCTAGCGCTGCCGCTCGGTAGGATTGCCCGCGTGTTGAGTCAGCAGCAGGTGCCCCGCGCCGTCGAAGGCGTCCTGCGGGACTACTTCGACGCCACCGCGACCGCCCTGGACGAGATCTCCCCGGTCGTGACCCAGGTCGGCGACGCCCTCGCCGAGTTCGTCTTGGGCGGCGGCAAACGCATCCGGCCGCTGTTCGTCCACGCGGGCTGGCGCTGCGCGCTCTCGGCCGGTCCGCCGGACGAACGCCCGGATCCGGCGCGCACCGAGCCGCTGATGCTGCGGACCGGGGCGGCGATCGAGCTGATTCAGGCGTGCGCCCTGGTGCACGACGACATACTGGACCGCAGCGACACCCGGCGCGGCAATCCGACCGTGCATCGTCGTTTCGAGCGGCTGCACGACGATCTCGCCTGGTCCGGCGAAGCCGCCCACCACGGCGTGTCGGTGGCGATTCTGCTGGGCGACCTCGCGCTCGCCTGGGCCGACGATCTGGTCCACGGCTACGCCCCTGCCGGTGCGAGCCCGGCGACCGGCCCGGCCGGGATGCCGTTGCCTGCGGCCGCGGGGACTCTGTGGTCCCGCATGCGCACCGAGGTCCTCGGCGGACAACTGCTCGACATCACGAACGAGGTGTCCGGCGACGAGTCGGTCGACGCCGCCTACCGGGTGATGGAGTACAAGACCGCCGCCTACACCGTCGCGCGCCCGCTGGAGATCGGTGCGGCACTCGGCGAGGCGCCCCGGGAGTTGTCGGAGTCGCTCCGCCGGATCGGCACCGGTCTCGGCCTCGCCTTCCAATTGCGCGACGACGTGCTCGGCGCGTTCGGCGATCCGGCGCAGACCGGCAAGCCGTCCGGCGACGACCTGGTCTCGGGTAAGCGCACCGTGCTGGTCACCGAGGCGCTGGCGAGCTCGGTACCGGCCGTCGCCGCCGACCTCCGCGGGTTCCTGGGCCGGTCGCTGTCGGACGACGAACTGTCCGAGGCACGCGAGATCCTCACCGGCTCCGGCGCGCTCGCCGAAGTCGAGGCCCAGGTCGACGGGCACCTGACCGTCGCACTCGACGAGATCGACGCCCTGCCGGTCGACGCGGCCGCGCGCGACGACCTGCGCGCGCTGGCCCGCCGCATCGCGCACCGGCACACCTGACAGCCCCGCCGAACCCCGAGAGACTTCATGACCCCCGCTCCCCACGTCGTCGTCGTCGGCGCCGGCCTCTCCGGCCTGGCCGCGGCCGCCCGCCTCCGCGGACGCGGCTACGAGGTGACCGTCGTCGAGGCGACCGACGCCCCCGGCGGCCTGGTCCGCACCGAGACCGTCGACGGTCACCGGTTCGACACCGGCGCCACGATCCTCACGATGCCGAGCCTGATCGTCGACCCCCTCGTCGCACTGGGTCTGGACCCTGCCCAGGCACTCGACCGCCTCGCACTGCGCCCGGTGGATCCCGGTTACGTGATGAACTACGCCGACGGCACGTCCCTGGCCGTGCCGCACGATCCGGCGCGGATCCCGGAGGCCGTCGCCGACGCCTTCGGTCCGGCGGCCGCCCGCGGCACCCGGGAGCTTCTCGACTGGTTACGACAGGTGTACGACGCCGAGTTCGACGTGTTCATCGCCCGCAACTTCGACGGCGTCCGCGATCTCACCGGCGCCCGGACGCGCCGCGCCGCGCTGCGCCTCGCGAGCCTGCACACCCTCGGCGGTCTGACCGGCGCCGTCGCCCGATTCGTCGACGACGAGCGCGTCCAGCGCGCTTTCACCTTCCAAGCGCTCTACGCCGGAGTGCCGCCGCACCGGGCCCGCGCCATCTACGCGATCATCGCCGACATGGACATCGGCCGCGGGCTGTCCGCTCCGGCCGGGGGCATGGGTCGGATCGGCCGGGTGCTCGCCGACGCCCTCGCCAAGGCAGGTGTCACGTTCCGGTACGGCACCCTCGCACGCGGCCTGCCCCTGCGCTCCCCGCACGCGGTGCACGGAGTCGACGTCGACGGCGAGACGATCCCCGCCGATGCGGTGATCGCCACCGCCGAACGGGATGCGGTGGCCGCGCTGATCACCGGACGGCCTCGCCGGCGCCTGCGGCCCGCCCGCCGTCTGCGGTACTCGCCGAGCGCGGTGGTCGCCCACGGCGTCGTGCCGGTCGGGACCACCGAGGCCTGGCGATCGGGCCATCACACCCTGGACTTCGGCGCGGCCTGGACGCAGACCTTCGCCGAGATCACCGGGCGGCGGGGCCGGCCGATGAGCGACGGCTCCTTCCTGGTGACCCGCAGCGCGATCAGCGACCCGGAGACGTTCGTCTCTGACGGGCTGGAGTCGATCTCGGTGCTCGCACCGACGCCGAACCTGGAGAGCGCGGCACTCGACTGGGATGCGGTGGCCCGCCCGTACGTCGCCGAGGTGCTGGCCGAGCTGGCCCGGCGCGGATATCCGGGCGTCGAGCGCATGCGGGTGCTGCGCGTCGACCATCCACGCACCTGGCAGCGCGCCGGACTGCCCGCCGGAACACCGTTCTCCGCGGCCCACACCGTCGGCCAGACCGGTCCGCTCCGGACCCCGAACACCTGGCCCGGGATCGGCAATCTCTTCCTGGCAGGCAGTGCCACCGTGCCCGGCGTGGGCATTCCACCCGTCCTGGTCTCCGGAGGCCTGGCCGCCGACCGCGTCGATGCGTTGCTGCGGCCGACCAGGTGAGGCCCTCCGCGCTCCCGCAGGGCGGCCTGCGAGAATGACCGACATGCGCGCGCTGACCCGATCCCGGCCGGACTCCCTGCGCGGTCGTCTCCACCCCGACGCGGTTCTGGGATTCCTGGGCTCACTGATGTTCAGCGTCGGCACGTACGGGCTGGCCGACATCCCCCGGAACGACTCGACGCTGGCCGACCTCGGCCTGGCCCCCTTCACCTACGGTCACGGCAAGACCCTGGCGTGGCTCGTCTTCTGGGGCGGCGCGCTCCTCATGGTGATCGCCTGGGTGCGGATGGGCCGGGCCCTCGACACCCCGTCGGGTCGCCGGACATCCGGACGCGCCCCGCTGGACCTTCGCCGCGCGCGCTGGACGGTCGGCGCCTGGGCCGCGCCCATGGTCTTCGCGATCCCGGTCTTCAGCCGAGACGTCTACGCGTACCTCGGCCAGGCCATCGTCCTCGCGGAGGGGTTCAACCCGTATCTCGACGGTCCCGCCCATCATCCCGGGCCCGCCGTCGACAGCATGGCCCAGATCTGGGCGCCGACCACGGCGCCGTACACGCCCGCGTTCCTGCTCCTCGCCCGCGGCGTGGTCGGAGTCACCGGCGAGAACGTCTGGGCCGGCGTCTTTCTGATGCGACTGGTGCTGCTGGTCGGCCTCGCCCTGTGTCTGTGGGCGCTGCCCGCCCTGGCGACCCGGTTCGGCGCCTCACCCGTGATGGCGCTGTGGCTGGTGCTGCTCAACCCGATGCTGCTGGCACACCTGGTCGCCGGCCCCCACGTGGAACTGCTGATGATGGGCTTCCTCGCGGCCGGAGCGGCCGTCGCCGCGCGCGGACGCCCGGCTGTCGGACTGCTGCTGCTCGGCATCGCGGCGTCGATCAAGATCACCGCGGCCATCGCGATCCCGTTCGTGTTCTGGATGTGGCTGGATCAACTCCGCACCCGGCGGCCGGTGACCCCGCGCGACCGTGCCGGGGTGTTCGCCGCCACCGCGCTGATCCCCGCGGCGGTCTTCGGGGCGTTCACTCTGCTCCTCGGGCTCGGCGTCGGCTGGCTGAACGGCCTTTCCTGGGCGTCGCGCATCATCAATCCGTTCAGCATCCCGACGTTCGCCGGGCACGTGGTCACCTACGTCGCCGCGCCCTTCCGCGTGTGGAACCTGCAAGAGGTCCTGCCGGTGACTCGTGGCATCGGTTCGGTGGTCCTGGCCGTCCTGCTGGTCTGGCTGTGGTGGCGGTTCCGCGCGGACACGCGTTCGGCGGTCGCGGGCGCGGCCTGGGCGATGCTCGCCGTCCTCCTCTTGGAGCCGTCCACCCTGCCCTGGTACTACGTCTGGACGCTGGTGCTGGCCGTGGCGTTCCCGCTTCCCCTGTGGGTGCGACAGATCGTCGTCGGGGTGAGCGTGTTCTTCCTGATCGTGTTCCAGCCCGACGACTCGATCCTGTTCTACAAGCCGTTGGAGACCGTGATCGCCCTGGCCCTGGCCGTGCTCGCGGCGGTCTCCCTGGGGCGGCGAGATCCGCTTCGCCTGGACGCCCTCCGGCGCTGGGCGTTCGCCCTCGACGCCCCGGATCGGGCGCGCGGCGCCCACGCCCAGGCGTCGCCGGGGCGGACGTCCGCGTCGTCCGACGACGGTTCCTGACGTGCCGGACAAGACCGTGTGGAACGGCGCGGGTCCCGACACCGCGGAACGGCGACGTCCGGCGGAGGTGAGTGCCGCCCGCGGCTATGCACTCGCCCGGAGCATGACAGCATCCGCCGGCCGCACCTACTACTCGGCCTCGGCGCTGCTCCCGGCGGCCCACCGGCAGGGGGTGTTCGCCCTCTACGGCTTCGCCCGGATGACCGACGACATCGTCGACGCGCCCGGAGGCGATCCGGCAGCGCAGGTGAGCGCCCTGGACGCCGTGACCGCCGGGCTCGACGCGGTCCTGCACCGGCGAGCCACGAACAGCGGCCGGCCCGCGCCCGCGGAACCGGCCCGGCCGCCCGCACCTGCCCTCTCGTCCGAACAGGAGAGCCTGCTCGCGGCTCTGGCCGACACCGTGAACCGCTTCGGGATCGATCCCGCCACCTTCGGCGCCTTCCTGCACTCGATGCGCATGGACCTGCCGGGCACCGCCGAGTTCCGCAACCGCTACGCCACCCTTGCTCAGCTCGCGGAATACACGTACGGGTCCGCCGCGGTGATCGGGCGGCAGATGCTGCCGATCCTCGGCGTCCCGGCCGCCCGCGCCGACTTCGGCGAGATCGCGGCCGGCGCCGAACTGCTCGGCGAGGCGTTCCAGCTGACCAACTTCCTGCGCGACGTCGGCGAAGACCTCGACCGCGACCGGATCTACCTGCCGCTGTCCGAACTGGCCGCGTTCGACGTCGACGAGGAACGACTGCGTGCGGACCGGGCCCGGCGGCGCACAGGCCGCGCACTGCGACGCGCCCTCAAGCATCTGATCGCGCTCAACCGAGATCAGTACCGGCGCACGACACCGGCGATCGCCGCGCTTCCGCGCCGGTCTCGCCCGGCCATCGCCGCCGCGGCCCGTTCGTACAGCGACATCCTCGCCGAGATCGAAGGCTCCGACTACCAGATCTTCGCGCGGCGGGCCGTCGTACCCGGCCGACGGCGCCTGCGCCACGCGCTCCAGTCGGCGGTCACGCTCGGACACCGATAGCCGCGGAGCACAATCCAGGGACTGTTCCGCGGATCGGCGCGGTGTGCGCGCGGATCCGCGGAAACAGGCCCGTGTGCCGCGCGGATCCGCGGAGTGAGATTCTGCGGAGTCTTAGAAGGCCTGCGCCTGCGCGCGGCGGATCACTTCGCGCGCCGAATGCGAGTGCAGCGCCTGCGCCGGGCACATCCCCAGATCGTCGTACTCGGTGAAGAACCAGGCGAGCGCCTCGTCACGCGTGTACCCGCCGTCGAGCAGGATCGTCACCAGACCCTCGAAATGCTTGGCCAGGTGGCCGTCGCCGGAGAAGAAGAGGGCCGGGATCACCGGCTGGCCGTCTCGGGACGCCGCGAGCAGATGATGGTCCCGGATCAGCGTCCGGATCCGGTTCGGCGAGACGCGGAGGCTGTCGGCGGCCTCGTCGAGCGTCAGCACCTCGGCGTCGTCGGGAAGGATGCCGATGGACAGCGGAAGGGAACTCACGGTCGTTGACACTACCAATCCCGGCACCGCCCCCGCGACACCCGAAACCGGCCCGGGGTCACCGACGCGCCGCGCGGATCAGGGTAGATTCGCCCTCGTGAGCTCCCCCGACGATCCGCTCCTGGGCCGTGTGCTCGAGCGGCGCTACCGGATCGACGCGCCGATCGCGCGCGGCGGCATGTCGTCGGTCTACGTCGGCACCGATCTGCGGCTGGGCCGGCGGGTCGCCGTCAAGGTGATGGATGCGCGCTACCTCGGCGACCCGCAGTTCCTCCGCCGCTTCGAGTTCGAGGCGCGCGCGGTCGCCGGGCTGAGCCATCCCGGCCTCGTCTCCGTGTACGACCAGAGCATCGACGGCGACATCGCCTTCCTGGTGATGGAGCTGGTGCGCGGGGGCAGCCTGCGCGAACTCCTGCGCGAGCGCGGCCCCATGCCGCCGCACGCGGTGGCCGCGGTGGGTCTGCCCACGCTCGGCGGTCTGGGCACCGCGCATCGGGCCGGCCTGGTGCACCGCGACGTGAAACCGGAAAACGTCCTGATCTCCGACACCGGCGACGTCAAGGTCGCCGATTTCGGTCTCGTCCGGGCCGTGGCCGAAGCGGGAGTCACCTCCGCCAGCATCATCCTCGGCACCGCCGCCTACCTCTCCCCCGAACAGGTCAGCTCCACTCAGATCGACGCCCGCAGCGACGTCTACTCCGCCGGGGTGCTGTTTTACGAGCTGCTCACCGGACGGCAGCCGTTCCGCGGCTCCACCCCGCTCGCCCTCGCCTACCAGCGGTTGTCGTACGACGTCCCCGCGCCCAGCGACGTGATTCCCGGCGTGCCGCCCCAGATCGACGACATCGTGCTGCGCGCCACCGAGCGCGACCCGGCACACCGTTACGCCGACGGGTTCGCGATGCAGCACGCACTGCTCGACGCCATCGACGACCTCGGGCTGCCCCCGTTCACGGTGCCGGCACCCCGCCGGGCCTCGGCTCGGGTCACCTCGGCGATCGCACGCCCGATCGCCCCCGCACGAGCCGACCGGCAGCACGATCCCGCACCGGGGCACGACGAATACAGCGAGGACGACGACTACGACGACGACAGGGACGAGAACGGGAGGGACCAGTACGGCGGATACGGCGACCCCCACGATCGAGATCCGGCTGACGCCTACCCCGGCGACCATCCCTTCGAGCGAGACGATCCCGACCGCGCAAGCCCCGGACGCCGGTTCGGCGGACCCGGGCGGCCCGCTCTCGACGACGACCTCGGCGAACCGCTCTTCGACGAGTCCCCGCACCTGGCGAGCGGCGTGACGGTCGTCGTCTGGATGATCGTCGTCCTGGCCGTCGCCGGTATCCTGGCCGGTGCCGGCTGGATGGTCGGTGCCCTGCTCGTGTCCTGAAGACGTTCGTGTCCTGAGGAGCTCGGCTACGCCTCGCCGAGCGGCCCGGTCCCCACGAGCATCATCACGACGAAGGTCACCGCCAGCACCAGGATCCCGGCGAGCAGGAACACGCTGGACCAGCGTCGCCACACGCACGCCCCGATCACCGCGCCGACCGTCACCAGCCCGCCGATCGCGAGCGCCGTCAGGCCGCGCCCGAAGTACTCCCAGGCCTGCTCGCAATACAACCCGCAGATCGTTGTGGAGAGGAAGTAGATCACGGTCAACAGCCCCAGCGCCGCCGACTCCAGAGTCAGCAGCACGCCGCCGGCGATCGTGAGCCACCGATTCCACTTCGGCCATGCATCGGGTGCCGAACCCGCGGTCATGAGTGTCAGCCGCGCAGCATCTCGGCGACGAGGAAGGCCAGTTCCAGCGACTGCTGCGTGTTCAGACGGGGGTCGCAGGCGGTCTCGTAGCGACTCTCCAGATCGAGATCCGACAGATCCTGTGCGCCGCCGAGGCACTCGGTGACGTCTTCGCCGGTCAGTTCGATGTGAATGCCGCCCGGATGTGACCCAAGAGCGCGATGCACTTCGAAGAAGCCCTGCACCTCGTCGACCACGCGGTCGAAGTGCCGGGTCTTGAACCCGTTCGACGCGGTATGGGTGTTGCCGTGCATCGGGTCGCACTGCCAGATCACCTTGTGTCCGGTGGCCTCGACGGCGGCGATGATCGGCGGCAGCACCGAGCGCACCTTGTCGTTGCCCATGCGGGCGACCAGGGTGAGGCGGCCCGGACGGTTCTGCGGATCGAGCAGCTTCACGTACTCGACGGCCTGCTCGGGCGTCGTCGTCGGACCGATCTTGACGCCGATCGGGTTGGCGATCGTCTTGGCCAGCGCGATGTGGGCACCGTCGAGCTGGCGGGTCCGCTCACCGATCCAGAGGAAGTGCGCCGACAGGTCGTACAGGACCGGATCGTCGCCGCCCTGCGGGTCGTCGGCGAGCCGCAACATGGCGCGCTCGTAGTCCATCACCAGCGCCTCGTGGGAGGCGAAGATCGATGCCGACTCCAGGCTCGAGTCGTGGACTCCGCACGCATCCATGAAGCGCAGGCCCCGGTCGATCTCGGCGGCGAGGGCCTCGTAGCGCGCACCGGCAGGCGAGGTCCGCACGAACTCCCGGTTCCAGTCGTGCACGCGCGCCAGTCTCGCCTCGGAACCGGTCAGCGCACGCACCAGATTCATGGCCGCCGCGGCGTTGGCGTACGCGCGCACCAGGCGCGACGGATCGTGCACGCGCGCAGCGTCGTTCGGCTCGAGGCCGTTGATCATGTCGCCGCGGTAGCTGAGCAGGCCCAGGGAATCGGTGTCCGAGGACCGCGGCTTGGCGTACTGACCGGCGATCCGCGCCACCTTCACCACCGGCAGGCTGGCCCCGTAGGTCAGCACGACCGCCATCTGCAGCAGCGTGCGGATGTTGGCCTTGATGTGCGGCTCGGTGTTGGCCGCGAAGGTCTCGGCGCAGTCGCCGCCCTGCAGCAGGAACGCCCGGCCCTGGGCCACCTCGCCGAGCTGACCGAACAGGTTCTCGACTTCCGACGGCATGCAGATCGGCGGCACCGACTCCAGCACGGTCCGCATCTTGCGGGCCTCTTCCGCCGGCCAGCTCGGCTGCTGCAGCGCCGGGCGGGAGATCACATCCGCGAACTCGTCGGCCAGCGCGCCCGGCAACGGGGGCAGCTCCGGCAGTTCGTCGATGGGCACGTCTACGGTCCAGTTCACCACGGGCTCCACAGTATCGTGTGCGCACCCGCGGCGATCACCGAGTAGGCGCCGCCGCGGCCGCCTCGATGGCCCGCCAGCGCAGCAGGTTCTGCCGGGCGTCGACCAGGGCGCTGTGCGCGTCCCGGCTGGTCGCGGGCAGCGGCGGCGAACCGGCTGCCTCCCAGTACTGCCGCAGTTCCCGGGTGAAGCGCGGCAGTTCCCGCGGAAGGTCGACCATCGAACCCCACAGCTGGCAGACGACGACGTGGTCGTACGCCCCGACCCAGGCCCACAGTTCGACCTCACCCTCGCCCGCCACCAGGAATTCGTACAGCTCGTCGCGGATCTGCCGTCGGCTCCGCCACGCTTTGTCGGCCGGCGAGGGCAGTTTGTCCAAGACGTTGTCGCGCACCCAGCGGCCGGCCTTGGCCGGATCGAACTCCGTCGACACCGCGTAGAACTCACGACCGTCTTCGGCGACCACGCCGATCGAGATCAGGTCGATCGTCCGGCCGTCTTCGATGAACTCGCAGTCGTAGAAGTAGCGCACGAGTGCCGATTATCCACGACGCCCGCTTCGAAGTACCTTTGACGCCATGTCCCCGCACGCGCGTCCGACGGCGATCGCCCTGCGACGCTGGCGGCCCGGGGCCTTCGCCTGGGCCGCCGCCGCACTGGTCTTCGCAGTCTCGGCTGTGCTGCAGATCGTCGGGGTGCCGGGCACCTCCAGCTTCGGCACCCGGACGCGGTTCGACCTGGACGTCTACCGGCTCGGCGGCGCGCTGTGGCAGCAGGGCATCAGCCTGTACGCCGACGGTTCGCTGCCGTTCACCCAGGACGGCATCTGGCTCCCGTTCACCTATCCGCCGTTCGCGGCGCTGCTGTTCACGCCGCTCGGCGCGATCCCCCTCGGGATCGCCGGGATCGGCCTGTCCGTCGTCAGCATCGCGTGTCTGGTGTACGTGACCGTGGTCTTCTTGCGGTTGCTCGGCATCGGCCACCCCGGCAACCGCGTGCTGCTGGCCCTGGTGATCTCGGCCGCGACGGTGTGGTTCAACCCGTTCGGCATGACGCTCAGTTTCGGTCAGGTGAATGTGATCCTGCTGGTGCTGATCGTGGTGGATCTGTTCGTGGTCCGCCCGGACGGACCGCTGCGGGGCACGCTGATCGGGCTGGCCTCAGCGGTCAAGCTCACTCCGCTCGTCTTCCTGGGCGTCTTCGCGGCGAGTGGGCGCTGGCGGGCGGCCTGGGTCGGGGTCGGCGCCTTCGTCTCCGCCGGGCTGATCGCCGCAGCCTGGCTGCCCGCGGATTCGGCGAAGTACTGGTCGTACACCGTCTTCCACACGACCCGGATCGGGGTGCCGGAGGGTCCGATCAATCAGAACCTCAACGCCGCGTGGCTGCGCTTGCTGGGCGTCGACAACCCAGCGGCGCCGGCGGCGTGGGTGATCTCGGCCCTGGTCGTGACCGCGTTGGCGGCCGTGGCGCTGTGGCGGAGCCGCCCGAGCGAGTCCTTCGGACCGGCGCCGACTCCGCGCGACGACGTCAACGCCCTGATCGCGGCCTGCATCGTCGCCTTCTGGGGGCTGCTGGTGGCGCCGACCACCTGGTCGCACCACTGGGTCTGGTCGCTGCCGGCCGTGCTCGCCTGCCTGACGATCGGGGTGGCGACGCGTGATCGGCTCGGCGGACGTCTCTTCGGACTGCTGGGCGTGGTCGGCATCCCGATCTTCGCGATCGGTCCGTTCCAGTTGATGCCCGAGGATGTGACCGCGTGGTCGTGGTGGCAGCAGATCGCCGGGAACGCCTACCTGCTGTGGGCGCTCGGCTTTCTGCTGCTCTTGGCCGTCAAACCGTTTCGCATCGCCGACGACGGCCCCGCGGTGACCCCGACCGACGCAGCGGACCCCGCCGCGGAGCGCCGCGGACGGTGATCAGGCGGCGGTGTCGCCCTTGGCCGGAGCGTCGTCGGTCGTCGCATTCTTCAGGCTCGCCGCGTACACGTCGACGTACTGCTGACCGGACAGGCGCATCAGCGCGTACATGATCTCGTCGGTCACCGCCCGCTCGATGAAGCGGTTGCCCGCCATCCCCTCGTAACGCGAGAAGTCCAGCGGCTTACCGAACTTCAAGGTGATCCGCGTCGGCCGCGGGAGGATGGTTCCGGGCGGGTTGATCTTGTCCGTGCCGATCATCGCGACCGGGATCACCGGGGTTCCGGTCTCCAGCGCCATCCGCGCGAGCCCGGTCTTGCCCTTGTACAGACGGCCGTCCGGTGAACGAGTGCCCTCGGGATAGAGACACAGCAGGCCGCCGGACTCGATCACCCGCTTGCCCGCGGACAGCGCCCCGGCCGCCGCCGATGCACCGGAACGGTCGATCGGAATCTGCCCCGAGGAGCTGAAGAACCACTTCTTGAAGCGGCCTTTGGGACCCGGCTCGGTGAAGTACTCGGATTTCGCGAGAAAGAAGATGCGCCGCCGCACCATCAGCGGCAGATAGAAGCTGTCGACGACCGCCAGGTGATTACTCGCAAGCAGTGCGGGACCGTCGTCCGGGATGTTCTCCAAGCCCTCGACCTTCGGCCGCGCCATGAGCCACAACCACGGCCCCATCAGCACGTACTTGAAGAGGTAATACCACATCTGCCGACCCGCTCCCTGCCTCGCTGTGCCCGCTCTGTCGACGCGGGACCTGAGTATGGGCCCTCACTTTACTTCAGCGGCGGACAGCGCCGGTTCGGCCTGCGCGGACCGGCTCGCCAGCCGCAGCCGCGCCATCTGCGCGGCCCCGATCACACCGGCGCTCTCGCCCAGTTGCGTCGCCCTGATCCGGGCGAGCTGCCGGTGACCGGCCCCGGTGACCACCTGGGCGTAGTGTTCGCGCGCCTCATCGAGATACAGACCCGACGCCGTGCCGAGGCCGCCCGCGATCACGATCAGGTCGGGATCGAAGACGTCGGCGATCATCGCCATGCCCTGACCGAGCCATCGCGCGAGACTCGCGAACGCCGCGAGCGCGATCGGATCGCCGTCGGCGGCCGCCGCCGCGACCCGGCGGCCCGTCAACGAGCCCGGATCGGCCATCGACTCGGCCGCGAGAACCGAATGCCGCGCGTCTTCACGTGCCAGCAACTCCACTGCGGTATCAACCAGACCCGTTCCGCTGCAATACCTTTCAAGGCAGCCGCGCTTTCCGCAGTCGCACGGCCGTCCGTCCGGAACGACGACGATGTGGCCGAATTCGGGTGCCACCCCGAAGCTTCCGCGGTAGATCTCGCCACCCATGAGCATGCCGGCGCCGATACCGGTGCCCAGCGCCATCACCAGCGTGTTGTGCCCGCGGGCCGCGGCGCCGAAGTGCAGTTCAGCCAGTGCGGCGGAGTTCGCGTCGTGCTCGGCGAACACCGGCAGGCCGATCCGGGCGCTCATCTCGGCGGGCACCGCGGCTTCCCGCCACGCCAGGTGGGGCGCGAAGCGGACCGTCTGACAGTCGGGAGAGAGGAACCCGGCGATGGCGAGCCCCACCGCGCGCACCGCCCACCGGTCGCGCAACTCGGCGACCAGGCGGTCGAGGCAGTGTTCCAGTGCCCCGGCGGTGGGCGGGGTGGCCGCACGCAACGTGTCCAGCATGCTTCCGCGGCCGTCGACCACGGAGGCGCGAACGCTGGTGCCCCCGATGTCGATGCCGATGGTGAGATCATTCATGGTGCTCACGCGAACACCCTGTCACGGATGGGCCGGTGCGGTGGTGATCCGCACCGGAATCGTCTGGAACGAGGTGGGCGCGCGCCCGGGCGTCCCCTGGTCCGACCTGAGCATCGCCGCGACGGCCTCGAGGACCGCGATCAGCGCACTCAGCAGCCGGGCGAGCAGATCCCCGAGCTCGCCGACCAGCGTGCCGACCTCGGACATCAACTCGCCGACCGGAACGCCGTGCTCGGTTCCCCCGGCCGACGATGCGGCCGGACCGGTTCCGCCGACACTGCTTCCGGCGATCAGGCCGGCGAGCTGATCGATCTGCGCGGCGAATCCGAGCAGCAGAGGACCGAACGGATCGCCTGCGGCGTCTCCGGCGCTTCCCTGTCCGGCGTCGGTCATCTCGCGCGATCCCCTCATCGTCTTCGGCGGTCTGGACAGAATACTCTCCGCCGCGCCGGCGCTCCTCGCCGGCCGGACGATTCGGCGCCGGACGGATGCTTCAGCGCCGGACGTTCAGCGCTGCGGCCAGACCGCCGGATCCGGGGCGAAGTCCACCTGCAGACTCTCCCCGTCCCAGTCGGCCCCGGTCACCCGGCACCGACGCAGCACCGACGGCAGCCGGACCGGATGCCGGAATCCGGATACCGTCACCAGCAGGTCGTCGCCCGACCGACCGAGAGCAAGACGCTCGGGATCGGCGAGGCGCTGACGCCAGCTGAGCCGATAGCGCGCAGCCAGGCCTTCGCCCCCGAGGTGCACGACGTTCGCCGCCGCCGCACCCCGTGGCCTGCCGTTCGGCGCCGGCAACCGCACGTCCAGCCGGCGCAGCTGCGACAACCGTGACGGGGCGGCGTCCGCGCCGTCGATCGCGAGGACGGAGACGGCCGAACCCGCTTCCGCGCCGAACACCCTCCGCGCCGCCGCGGTCACGGGATCCGTCGGCAGCAGGCCCGGGCCGGCGTCGACCAGCACCGAACGCAGGGGCAGGCCCATCAGGTCCGCGAGCGCCGCATGGTCGCCCAGTGCCTCGACCCCACGCTCGCCGCCGGGGAGCACCAGGTGGGCGGCCACCGCGTGCGGATCGGTGAAAAGCTCGCCGAGGTCCTCACAGTCGCGGGCGATGCCCTCCACGGCTCCCGCGAGCGGGGCGAGGGCGGGCTTCTCCGATGCCTCCGCGAGCCGACGATGACGGGGCCAGAGCCGGCTGATCGCCGTCGCCAGCACCGTCGGCGCGCGTAGCAGCTCGTACGGGTCGCCGGCACCGGACAGGTCGACCACGATCCGCTGCCAGCGGCCCGAGGTCGCCGCCTCGCGGACCGCCCGCAGCAGCAGAAACTCCTGGGCGCCGGGCAGTCCGGCGAGCTCGCCGGCATCGATGCCGGCGATCGTGCCCACGACCGGCAACAGGTTGCCGACCGCTCCCGCCGAATTCAGGGCGGCGGTGAAGTCGATCCACGCGGACTCGGTCACCGCGAGCCGATCCAGCGTCAGCAGGTCCAACTCGGCCGTCACCGAGACCGCCTCGCCCGGAACCCGGAACACACCGAGCAGGCGCGGGAGCGGCGACCGCGGGTCGACCGTCACCAGGAGAGTGCTGCCGACCGAAGCCCACGACGGCCGCGTCGCGCCGGCTCCGTCGGCACGGCGGGTCGCCCGGGACGCCTCGGCCAGGTCCAGCGCCCCGGCCGCGGCGAGCACGGATACCCCCGAACCACCGGGCCCGAGAACCAGATGGAGTGGTGCCAGATCGATCAGCCTTCGACCCTCTTCTTCAGGTCGGTCAGCGCGGCATCGGTGATGGCCTTCTCGGCTCGCCGTTTCAGCTGGCTGATCATCGGAATCTTCAGGTCGACGGTGAGCGTGTAGGTGACCTTGGTCGAGCCCGGCACCTGCTGGCTGAGCCGATACGACCCGCGCTGGTCGCGCTGGAGGTCACTGGACTCCAGTTGCCAGGACACCGCCGTGCCGTCGGCCGCCCACTGATAGTCGAGCACGTAGGTGTCGGTGAGGACACCCGCATCGAGCTCGAAGCGGACCTTCGCCGCGCGGCCGTCCGGACCGGTCTCCAGCACCGTCACCTCGCGCGCAGCGGTGACCCACGACGGATAGTTGTCGAAGTCGGCGATCACGTCCATGATCGCGTCCACGTCGGCGCCGACGACGATGGACCGCTCGGTGTGATCAGCCACGGACGCTCCCCGGATCAGCGCTCGCCGGGTCTGCGCAGGCCGGGTCCGGGGTCGCCGGCCCGCCGATCTCGCGATCGCCCTCCAGCAGCGCCTTCACCTCGAACGACATCTCCTTGCCCGCCACTCGGCGCTGCTTGTTCAGCTCGGCGACCTCGGCCATGGCCGCCGCCGGCTCGCTCGGCAACGGACGCGTCGGCTCGGCGTGCAGATAGTAGTGCAGGACGAAGCCGTCGAGAACCGCCTCGCACCAGATCTCCATCGTGCCCTCCAGCGGCCCGCTCACCCGCCAGCGCACGCCCTGATCACCGCGATCCTCGACCACCTCGAGCCGCAGATCGCCGAACCACCGCTTCCAGCGCGCGCGATCGTTCACCACGGCGCCGGCCGTCGTCGGGGCCGCGGCCACAAAGGTCTCGTCAGCCACCTGAATGGTCGTCACCCCATTAGCATCACACACGGTCCGCCGACGGCGAAAGTCACCCGTGCCGATCAGCGGCACCGGTGCGAGCGTTAGACTTTCGCTGATCGCCGATCAGTGCGTAGATCGACGCCGCAACCGAAGGGTGTTCACTTCCATGGCCGAATGCCGCGTGCCCGCCGCATACACGATCCCACCGGAGCGTAACGCCGGCGACGTCCTGTTCGACGTCGCGGCCGCCAACCCCGGCCGGACCGTCTTCTTGAGGCAGGACGGCGCCGACTGGCTGCCGGTCAGCGCCCGGGAGGCCGCGGACACGGTGCGCGCGCTGGCGAAGGGCTTGATCGCGTCCGGTGTCAACGCCGGCGACCGTGTCGGGCTGCTGTCGGCGACCCGTCTGGAGTGGACCCTGCTCGACTTCGCCGTCTGGTCCGCCGGCGCCACTCCCGTCCCCATCTACGACTCCTCCTCGGCCGCCCAGATCGACTGGATCATGGAGGACTCCGGCGCCACCGCGATCATCGTCGAGAACGACGCGAAGCGGAACCTCCTCGCCGAGGTCGCCCACGTGACGGCGGCGACCAGCGTGTTCGTGATCGACACGGCGCAGGGGCCCGGCGTCGTCGAACAGCTCACCGCGGCAGGCGCCGGCGTCACCGATGCCGAACTGGACGCACGTCGTCGTTCTCTCACCGCCGACTCCCCCGCCACCCTGATCTACACCTCCGGCACCACCGGCCGCCCCAAGGGCGTCATGTGCTACCACCGGAACCTGCTCGGCGAGATCGGCGGAGTGCTCGACACCTCGCTGCAAGAGCTGCTCGGCGAGGACAAGCGCCTGCTCCTGTTCCTGCCGATGGCCCACGTGCTCGCCCGCGCGATCAACCTGGTGGCCATCGAAGCTGGGGTACAGGTCGGCTACACGTCGGACATCAAGAACCTGCTCACCACGTTCGAGGTGTTCCGCCCCTCGCTCATCCTCTCGGTGCCGCGAGTCTTCGAAAAGGTGTACAACTCGGCCAGGCAGAAGGCCTACGACGCGAGTCCGGTGAAGGGCAAGATCTTCGACCGGGCCGCGTCCACCGCGATCGCCTACTCCAAAGCCACCGATCAAGGCTCCGTCGGGACCCTCCTGGAACTGCGTCACAAGCTGTACGACAAGCTCGTCTACTCCAAACTCACCGCCGCCCTCGGCGGGCAGTGCGAGCTCGCCATTTCCGGCGGCGCACCGCTCGGCGCCCGCCTCGGCCACTTCTTCCGCGGCGTCGGCATCCCGGTGTACGAGGGTTACGGTCTCACGGAGACCACCGCGGCCATCACCGTCAACACCCCCGGACAGGTGCGGATGGGCACCGTCGGGCGGCCGATCCCCGGCAACGCAGTCCGTATCGCCGAGGACGGTGAGGTCCTGCTCAGCGGTGCGGTGGTGTTCGGCGGCTACTGGCGCAACGAGGAGGCCACCGCCGAGGCGATCACCGACGGCTGGTTCCACACCGGCGACATCGGCACGCTCGACGACGACGGCTACCTCAAGATCACCGGCCGCAAGAAGGAGATCATCGTCACCGCGGGAGGCAAGAACGTCTCCCCCGCGCCCCTGGAAGACATCATCCGGGCGCACCCTCTCGTCTCCCAGGCCATGGTGGTCGGCGACCAGCAGCCGTTCATCGGCGCCCTGATCACCCTCGATCCGGAGTCGATCGGCGACTGGCTGGCCCGCAACGACAAGGCAGCCGACCTGCCGATGCCGCTCCTCGTCAAAGACCCCGACCTGCACGCCGAGATCCAGTCCGCGATCGACGAGGCCAACGCCACCGTGTCGCACGCCGAGGGCATCAAGAAGTTCCGGATCCTCAAGACGGACTTCACCGAGGAGACCGGCGAGCTCACCCCGACGCTGAAGGTGAAGCGCAAAGTGGTGGCCGAGAAGTTCTCGCACGCCATCGAGAAGATCTATCGGAAGTAGTTCTCTTCTTTCGTGTGTTCGGCCGGGTGTGGCCGGGGATCTTCGTTCTTGCTCGTCCTCGCCCTCGATCCTCGTATCGAGATCGAACACCTGCCCCTCGATGAGGGCTGCGGGGGGCGCTGCGAATCGAAATCCCCGGCCACACCCGTCGGATCTCCGGAAAGAGCCGCTGACGGAGCTCGCCCAAGGAGCGAGAACTTCCGGCGTGAAGCCCGACTAACGCTCGACAGCGCGCATGAGCGCCTCCGGCTGCCGTGGGGCTGCGCGAATCCCTTGTCCCAGAAGAGGGTCCGCCTGTAGCAACTCAGGTCACGGTGAACGGGGGGTCGCAGCGGTCAGAGCAGCTGTTGCAGGCGCGCGGCCTGGTGGCGCCACTGCCAGTTCTCCACGGTCCACCGGCGTCCGGCCTCGCCCATCTCCCTGGCCCGCTGCGGATCACGCAGCAGTGAGACGACGGCATCGGCGATCGCGCCGACATCGCGGCCGTCCACCACCAGGCCCGTCTCACCTTCGCGGACCGTCTCCGGAGCGCCCCCTGAATCACCGGCGACCACGGGCACCCCGGACGCCGACGCCTCCAGGAAGACGATGCCGAGCCCCTCGACGTCGAGCCCGCCCCCGCGGGTCCGGGTGGGCATCGCGAAGACGTCGGCCATCGCGTGGTGGCCCGGAAGCTCCTCCGCCGGAACGGATCCGGTGAACGTCACCCGGTCGGAGACGCCGGTGCGCGCGGCGAGACTCTTCAGCCGGTCACCATACGGACCGCCGCCGACGACCATCAGATGCACGTCGGGCACCTCGTCGATCAGCTGCGGCAATGCCCGAATCAGTGCATCCTGGCCCTTGCGCGGGACCAATCGGGAGAGACAGAGGACCACGGGCCGGTCGCCCAGCCCGTAACGGTCGCGCAGCACTTGGCGCGCGACCGGGTTCGGCGCGAACCGGTCGACGTCGACCCCACAGGGCAGATACTCCAGGGCGCCCCAGCGGCCGAACGCGGAGGCGAACCTGCCGCGCGTGTACTTGCTGACGAAGGTCACGACGTCGGCGGTCTCACCGATCACCCGAAGCACCTGGCGCGCGCCGAGAAGCATGGACCAACCGACCTCGTGACCGTGTGTGCTCGCCACGATGCGTTGTGCGCCCGCCTGCCGCAGCACGGGCCCGAGAACGGCCAGCGGTGCCGCCGCGCCGAACCAGACAGTGTGAATATCGTTCTCCCGCACCAGCTTCGCCGCTCGGCGCGCTACCGCCAAGGACGGCAGCATGAGTGTCGTCGGATGGCGCACGATCCGGTAGGGGGCGGCGGCGTCGTACGCTTCGCAGCCCTTCCAGCGCGGCGCGTACACGATCACTTCCTCCGCGGGGAGGTACCCGATCAGGTTCTCCAGATACGACTGGATTCCGCCGGGGCGCGGCGGGAAGTCGTTGGTGAGCAGCAGCGTGCGGCGCATCAGCGCACTTCTCGCCGAAGCCAGGTCTGCCACTGGCGGACAAGCTCGGCGGTGTCCGCGCCCAGAACGGACTCGACCGCGGTGTCGACCTGCGCCGCAGCGCCGCTCTGGGCGGCGGCCAGGTACATCCGGCGCAGCTTGTCGTCGCCGAAGCGGTCGGCGACGAACTCGGCGAAACTCCAGGAGCTCTGATACGCGAGACGAGCCGCATCGGCACTCCCGGCGAAGTCCTCGTCGGTGGGCAGTCCGGTGGGCAGGTCGCCGCCGGCCACCTCGGCGGCCAGTTCTGGGGCCACGTCGGTCAACTCGGCGTCGGTGCCGCGACGTCCCACATACTCGGCCACTCCTTCGGTCAGCCACATCGGGGCGTCCTCGGCCGTGTCCACCCGGGTCGCCACGTGCGTCAGTTCGTGACGCAACACCACCGCCACTCCGGCCGGAGAGAGCTGAGCCGCCGTCGGCGCCATCACCACCCGCTGCCCCACGACGGTGCGCGATCCGCGATCGATCCGCGAGTACACCGTGGCGGCGGCCGCGGCGGCGATCCGGTCCGGGTCGCTCCGCGTGAACGCGGCGAACTGCGCGGCATCGCCGGTCACCATCAGCACGGCCCGCTGCGCCCAGTCGTCGCCCCAGAAGTCGCTCACCGCGGCGACCGCCGGGCCCAGTTCCCGCCGAACCGCGGCGACCGTGGCTTCGGTCCCCGGATACGACAGGATCGACGACGCCCCGCCTGCGGTCTTCACATCGGCGGCCTGCACTCCGCCGAACGCCCACGGAGGCGACTCCGGCGGCGGGGCGGGTGCTCCCGGATCGATGCTGGGGTCAGGCGCCAGCGAGCCGTCGCCGAGAAGCTTCCACTCGTCGCCGTAGCGAGCGAAGGCGAGCGCCTCGGTCACTTCGATCACCGGTTCGTCGACGCCGGGGCGGGAGACTCCGCCGAGCGCGTACCTCAGTTTCACGGGAGTCACCCAGCTGTCGGAACTGCCGTTCTCCCCCAACGACACCCCCAGCGCTCCGCCGATCAGCCGGTCCGGCGCGTCCGACTGGACCACCGTGTAGTCGAAAGTGCGCAGCACCAGGTTGGCCCCGCGCGGCTCCGCTGGGCGGGCACTGCGCGGCGGGCGCTCCGAGCGCGGCGCCGACCGAGCCGTGGAGTGCGTCGTGGACGGCTCCTCACCGGTCCGCTTCGGCGGCGTCGGTCCCAGATCGGCTTGCGTCCGGTACCAGCGGTCGCGGAACTCAGGTGTGGCGAGCGGATCGATCAACGCCCCCAGCTGCGCTTTGTCGCCGCCGGTGAGCGCTGCCACAAGGTCGTCGAGCAACGCGTTCACGCCGTCTGCGCGCTGCTGCTCGTAGACGTTCATCGGCGTCGTGGAGACCGCGGTGCTCGACGACGACGGCGCTGCGCCGTCGTCGTCGCCACAGGCAGCGAGGCCGAAGACCAGCAGACCGACCAGACCCGCCGAAACCACCCGGGCGACACCGGATCGACACGGCGGAATCAGACGCGATGCCGGAACCAACCGGCAGGCTGCGGACAAATCAGTACCGTCGTGCGGTATTGAACGGGCCGGCCTTGTCGACGGGGACCACCGCGACCGGCACCCCGAAGGTGGACGCGTGAATCACGTAGCCGTCGCCCACGTACATGCTGACGTGGTGCGCATCGTCGTAGTGGATGATCAGGTCGCCCGGCTTCAGATCCTTGCGGTCGACCGGTCTGCCGCCGCCCATCTGCGCCTGGCTCGTGCGCGGAATCGTCTTGCCCGCCTGCTTGTAGGCCCACACCATCAAGCCGGAGCAGTCGAACTCGTCGGGCCCGGTGGCGCCCCACACGTACGGGTCGCCGATGCGCGTCAGCGCTGCGTGCACGGCGATCAGTGCCGGGGACGTGCCCTTGGGCACGATCCGGGGATCGAAGTCGTACTTCGGGCCGCGCAGGGCGGCCAACTGACGGCCGGTCATCGAGTGGTAGACGGCGCGCACACCGATCGCCTCGAGCTGCAGCTCGGCCTGCTTGGCCTGCAGGTCGCCTCGCTTGCGCTGGGCGTCCTTGACCGCGGCCGCCGCGTCGGTGCCGGCCTTCTCCGCGTTCTTCTTGGCGGTCGCGGCGGTGCTCGCCGTCTTCTTGACCGCGCGCAGATCCGCGGTGGCCTGCCGGGAGATCACCTCGAGGTCGGTCATGTTGTCGAGCAGGTTCTGCGGCGAATCGCTCACCAGCATGGCGTAGAGCCGGTTCACCCTTGCACCGCGATAGCTCGCGCGCGCGAGGGCATCGATCTTCACCTGCGCCGCGTCCATCTTCTTGGTCGCGTCGTCGAGCTGCTTCTGGGCCGACGACGCCTTCTTGCGCGACAGGACGACCAGCTTGCGCTGCTTGTCGTACTCGGACTGCGCATGGTTCATCGCCTCGGCCGACTTCTCGGCCTGAATCGAGAGCTGCTTGTAGCGCTTCAGGAGTTGGTCGGGGTTCCGCGCGGGGTCGGCGTTCGACGTCGCCGGCTGCGCGATCGCGACAGTCGCCGCGGTGGCCAGCACCGCGACGGTCGCCACGGCTCGGCGCGTGCCGCGGCGCAGGAAATCAGTCGTACGCATCACTTCAGAAGTTCCCTACCGGAGCCAGAGCGAGCCGTGCGCGTTCGAAGGCGCACGGCTCGCTCTGGGAGCATTCACAACGTTGACCAGGCTCAGTACCGGCGGATGCCGGTGAGCTGCCAAGCCTTGACCTTGTCGCGCTTGACGGGCACGCCGTAGGTCGAGGAGTGCACGAAGATGCCGTTGCCGGCGTAGATCCCGGCGTGGCCTCCGCCGTTGAAGATCAGGACGTCACCGGGCTTGGCATCGGCGAGCGAGGCCACCCGCTTGCCGCCGCCGAGCTGGCCGTAGCTGTCGCGCGGGATGGTCTTGCCGGCCTGCTTGTAGGCCCAGTGGACCAGACCCGAGCAGTCGAAGGCGTTGGGGCCCGCGGCACCGTACGAGTAGGGGGAGCCGATCTTGGACTCAGCGGCGCGCAGCGCCTTCTGGGCGCGGGCCGGCTGGCTGTTGATCAGGCCGCCGTTGTTGTTGCCCTGCTTGAACTGCGGCGGAATCTGGTTCTCGTTGACGCCCGGAACCTCGAAGTCGCCCACACCGGGGATCGAGATCGGCGCCGCATCGGCGGGGCCGGCGGCGAGCGCGAGGGAACCGACGGCGATCGAACCGGCGATCACGGCAGTCTTGGCGGCCTTCACGGCAGCACGGGGCTGTTCCATACGGTGTTTACCCACGGAAAAAGTTCTCCTTGTAGTTTCTCCCTTGACCGCCGACCGGGTTAGCTGTCGGATTCGGGCCGGAAGAGATGGCCCTACGCGGTCTCCCGCGATTCACCCCGATCCGGCGGGCGACGGCGAGTGGTGACTCACCTGTCGCACTCCGGAGGAAGTGGGTCCCCGGTTCGCGCCCCTTGTGCAGGTTGGCGATTAGGCGGTGCCCTCCCGGAACTCCCTGGTGGAAGCCCCATGTGGGAAGGTCTCGAAAAGATTACGAAACCTTGACGGCAGATGTCCACCGAACCGGCGACAGGAGTCCGCGGCACGCCTCAGCCGACCGCGCGCAAGAATCCCCGTCCGGCGCTCCGCGCAGGGCCTCCACCTGCATCGATGTCGCGTCTCGCCGCGTTCGCGACGGTCGGCGAGATCAGCGCTGTGGCGGCCAACACATCCACCGCATCGTGGAGATCACGGACCGCCCCCTCAGGGTCTTCCCCGGGGTCGAAGCCCCTGGTCGCAGGGGCGAAGAAGACCTGCATCAGACATCCGTCGCAGGCCCTTCCCCGCCCCGGGCAGGTGGCGCAGTCGATTCGCACTGTGATCTACCTCTCATTCATTGATGAATCGAGTGTCACGTGCGATTTCGCCCGGCACGCGACACGCCGGAAGCCGGCCCAAGGCTCGACCCCGGCTGGAGAGTATTCGGCGCCTCCGACAGTTCCGGGCACCCGCGCACCCACGTCGTCAGACCGGCCCGCCGCTGCGCCGGGCGATGCTCGTCGTGGTGTCCGAGGGTCGCGCTAGCGTGCCGGCATGTCGCAATTGAGCTTCGCCGACCTCCCCGACGACGAGGAGTTCGCGACCGCCTCGCTGCTGCACACCACCCTGGTCGTCATCGATCTGGAGACCACCGGCGGCAGCGCCGAGCGCGACGCGATCACCGAGATCGGCGCGGTCAAGATCCGCGGCGGCGAGGTCGTCGGCGAGTTCGCCACGCTCGTCGATCCCGGCCGCGCGATCCCGCCGCAGATCGTCTCGCTCACCGGGATCACGAGCGCGATGGTGCACGACGCCCCGCCCATCGAGGAGGTCCTGCCCGCGTTCTTCGAGTTCGCCCGCGGCACGATCCTCGTCGCCCACAACGCCCGATTCGACATCGGCTTCCTCAAGCGCGCCGCGGCCCGCCAGCACCTGCCGTGGCCGTTCCCCGCCACACTGTGCACCGTGGTGATGGCGCGCCGGATTCTCAGCCGCGACGAGGCGCCCACCGTCAAACTCAGCGCGCTGGCCGACCTGTTCGACGTGTCGGTGAAACCGACACACCGAGCACTCGACGACGCCCGGGCCACCGTCGACGTCTTCCACCGGCTCCTCGAACGCGTCGGCAACCAGGGCGTCCACACCTACCGGGACCTCACCCGCTACCTGCCGCGCGTGTCTCCGGCAATCCGCGCCAAGCGCGCGCTGGCCGCCGGCCTCCCTCACCGGCCCGGCGTGTATCTGTTCCGGGGCCCCGGAGAGGAGGTCCTCTACATAGGGACCGCCGTGGACCTGGCGCGGCGCGTCGGCAGCTACTTCTCCGGAGACCCCCGGCCACGGATGGCAGAAATGGTCGGGCTGACGCAGCGCGTGGATCACATCGAATGCGCGCACGGCCTGGAGGCCGGCGTCCGCGAACTCACGCTGCTCGGCGCCCACAAGCCGTCGTTCAACCGCCGCTCCCGCAACCCGCAGCGCGGCTGGTGGATCACGCTCACCGCCGAGCGGTTCCCGCGCCTCAAGGTCTCCCGGTCTCCGGGCGAGGTCGCCGTCGGCCCGATCGCTCAACGCGGCGCGGCCGCCGACATCGCCGACGTCATCGCCGGCGCGGCCGGGTTGCGCACCTGCACGGCCGGTCTCACCAGCGCCGACCATCACTTCTGCATCGGCACCGCCGGTGCGGCCACGCTCCCCGATCCACTCGTCGCCGCGATGCCGGGCGCCTGCCGGGCCGCCAGCGACCGGCCGCAGACGGTCCCGGACTATCTGCCGCGGGTGCGGGCGGCACACGACCTCGTCCTCGGGTTCGACGACGAGTTGCTCGACCGCCTCACCGCCCGATTGGAGCAACTCGCCCGATCACGTCGCTTCGAATCGGCGGCCCGCGCCCGCGACCGGCTCGCCGCCACCATCGACGCGCTGGCTCGCTGCCAGCGCCTGGCGGCGATCGCCCGGCTCCCCGAGCTGGTCCTCGCCCGGCCCGGCACCGCCGGCGGCTGGGAGTTCGCCGTGGTCCGCTTCGGCCGCCTCGCCGGCGCCGGCTGCGCTCCGCCGGGCGCGGCGCCGATGCCGGTGGTCGAGGCGGTCGTCGCCGGAGCCCGCACCGTGCCGGCTCCGGCCACCGGGGACGGACCGCTGTCCGGTGCCCCGCCGGAGGAAGTCGGCCTGATCGCACGCTGGATCGACGAGCCGGGCACACGCCTGGTGTCCGTCGACGGCGAGTTGTCGTGCCCGGTCGGTTCGGCCCAGCGACGGCGGGAGTTCAGCCGCGCCGCGCGGCAGGCCCGTGAGCTCGCGCCGAACCGAACCGGCTCGTTTAGGCTCGGGGCATGATCACCGCCATCGTCCTCATCGGAGCCGACGTCCATCAGATCCCGGAGACCGCACAGGCCGTAGCCGACATCCCCGGCGTCACGGAGGTCTACTCGTGCGCCGGAGACGTCGATCTGATCGCGAAGGTGCGCGTGCGCGATCACGAGGAGATCGCCGAGGTGGTCACCGGACGGATCAACCGGATTCCGGGCGTGCGCACCAGCGCCACCCATATCGCCTTCCGGAGCTACGCCAGCGCCGAGGTGGAGGGCGGTTTCTCGATCGGCGAAGAGTGACCGGTCAGCCGGCCAGTTCGCTGCTCAGGCGCGCCCACTGGGCGAGCCGAGCTGCCGCGGCGCCCGAATCGAGCACCTCCTCCACCCGTCTCATGGCGGCCCGCAGAGCCGCCACGAACTCGTCCTGCGAGTACAGGCGGTCCTGCTCGAAGGCCACCAGGGCGGCCGCGGCGTTGAGGGTCACCGCATCGCGCACCGGTCCAGTCGACCCGGCGAAGAGGTCCCGCGCCACTTGCGCGTTCACCAGCGCGTCGCCGCCCTGCAGGGCAGCGAGCTCCACCAGGCCGATGCCCAGATCGGCGGGATCCACGGCGAGCTCCCGGACCCGACCGCCGTACACCTGCCAGACGGTCGACGTCGACGTGGTGGTCAGTTCATCGAGCCCGTCGTCGCCCCGGACGACGAGCGCACGATTGCCCCGATCGGCGAACGTCTGAGCCAGCACGGGCGCCAGGTCGGCGAAGGCGCAACCGATGAGGCCGGCCGGCGGTGCGGCCGGATTGGTCAGCGGTCCCAGCACGTTGAAGACGGTCGGTATGCCGATCTCCTTGCGGGGCGGGCCGGTGAAGCGGAAGGCCGGATGGAACACCGGCGCGAAGCAGAAGCCGATGCCGACCTCGTCCAGACACCGGGCCACCGCCTCGGGTCCGAGTGAGATCGCCACTCCCAGGGCCTCCAGGACGTCGGCGCCGCCGCTCTTGGACGACGCCGCACGGTTCCCGTGCTTGATCACCGGCACCCCGGCCGCGGCGACGACGATCGACGTCATGGTGGAGATGTTCACCGTGTGCGAGCGGTCGCCGCCGGTGCCCACGATGTCGACCGCTTCGACCGCGGTGTCCACGCGGTTCGCGAAGGCGAGCATGGAATCGGCGAGGCCCCGGAGCTCTGACGGCGCAGCGCCCTTCATCTTCACACCGACGCCGAAGGCCGCGATCTGCGCGCCAGTGGCCGAATCGGACATGATCTCGCGCATCGCCCATGCGGCCTCGTCGGTGGTCAGGTCCACACCGTCGGTCACCTTGCCCAGCACCGCGGGCCACGAAAAGGAGGCATTCGGATTCGTCACCCCGCCAGACTATCCGGAGGTCGGCTCCACGTCCGCAGCCTCCAACACGGCCCAGCCGCCCACCACGCCGCCCATCCGCGCGGTCATCGAACCGACCAGCGCACGCTCGCGCGACACCGACTGGGCGTCGACGGCCTGCACCCGGCCCAGAGCCACCGGCACCAGCCCGGCCGGTGGCGACGGGTCCGTCGCCAGCAGCGGGGCGGGTACATAGCCGTCGGGACGCAACCGGGCGGCGAAGGCCGCGGCGTGCCGGTCGGGCACGAACACGAGGTGGCGGAGCAGCACATCGTCGTTCCGTCCGTACCCTGCGCTCGCCAGCACCGACGAGACCGCGGCCGCCTCGTCGTGGCATTCCACCAGCACTCGCGCACGGATCAGTTCGGCTGCCGCATCCCGCGGCGCCCGCGTCCGCCGCCGCCACCATCGGGCCATGCCAGCGCTCCTTCTTCCGCATCACCGATCGGGCCTGTCACCGCATCTCACCCGCGACCGCGCCCCGCCCCAGGCCGCTCCGACCGTGAGAGTACCGATCCCGCCCCCGTCCGATCGCCCGCACGCGCGTGCAGACACGCCGGTGCCGCGGCAGCAGAACCACTCTCCACCTGCAGGGACAGAACAAATTTCAGCCAATTTGGGACCCGGGTGGGCATGACTTACTACGAACCGTCATACTTTCCATGTGACTAGCGCCGTGGGTACCCCTGGAACCGCCATCACCTCGCGTGTGCATTCGCTGAACCGACCCAACATGGTCAGCGTCGGCACCATCGTGTGGTTGTCGAGCGAGTTGATGTTCTTCGCCGGCCTGTTCGCGATGTACTTCGTCGCACGGGCCAACACCGTGACTGACTGGCCTCAGCCGCCGGCTCACCTGAACTTGGCCCTCGCCATTCCGGTGACGCTCGTGCTGATCGCCAGTTCCGTGACGTGCCAGCTCGGCGTCTTCGCCGCCGAGAAAGGCGACGTCTTCGGACTGCGCCGTTGGTACACCATCACCCTGCTGATGGGTCTCTTCTTCGTCTGCGGCCAGGCCTACGAATACGTCGTGCTCTACGGCGAGGGCGTCACCCTGTCCTCGTCGTCGTACGGCTCGGTCTTCTTCATGGCGACCGGCTTCCACGGTCTGCACGTGATCGGTGGTCTCGTCGCCTTCGTCCTGCTCCTGATCCGCACCCGGCTCTCGAAGTTCACGCCCGCCCAGGCGACGGCCGCGATCGTCGTGTCGTACTACTGGCACTTCGTCGACATCGTCTGGATCGCCCTGTTCGTCGTCATTTACTTCGTCCAGTAGCCCGCGGCAACCCGAAACATTCGAACGCCGAACAGTCCAATCGCTTAGTAGAGAGTCACCGATGAGATCATCTCCACCGAGTTCGTCACAGCCGCTGGGCGACGACGCCTCGACCGAGCGCGTCCCCAGCTCCGGCAAGTCCGAGGCGCGCCGCGCGAAGTCGCGCCGTAAGCTGCGCCGTCGTGCCGGAGCCACCGCCTTCCTGATGTTCGGCCTGATCGCCGCCGGGCTGCTGGCCGGTCTGCTGACGCCCAAGCCTCAGGTCGCCACCGCGGATGCCAACGCCGCGCAGCTCGTCGAGGCCGGCAAGCAGCTGTACGAGACCTCCTGCGTCACCTGCCACGGCCAGAACCTCGAGGGTGTGCCCGATCGCGGCCCGACCCTGCTGGGCGTCGGCGACGCATCCGTCTACTTCCAGGTCTCCACCGGCCGCATGCCGGCCGCCCGCGGTGAGGCTCAGGCCGCCCGCAAGACCGAGAAGTTCACGCAGGTCCAGATCGATCAGCTCGGCGCCTACATCCAGGCGATGGGCGGCGGGCCGCGCGTGATGTACGAGCGCGACGACAACGGCGAGATCAAGCGCAACCCGGAAACCGGTCTCCCGGTTCTCGCTCAGGAATCGCTGCAGGGCGACAACCTGGGCCGCGGCGGCGAACTCTTCCGCCTCAACTGTGCGTCGTGCCACAACTTCACCGGCCGTGGCGGCGCCCTGTCGAGCGGCAAGTACGCCCCCACCCTGTCCGGTGTCAACGAGCAGCAGCTGTACACGGCCATGCTCACCGGACCGCAGAACATGCCGAAGTTCTCCAATCGGCAGCTGTCGGCTGAGGAGAAGAAGGACATCATCGGCTTCGTCCGGTACGTCGACTCGGCCAACCCGTCGGGCGGGCTCGCCCTGGGCGGCTTCGGACCGGTCTCTGAAGGCATTGTCATGTGGTTTGTCGGAGTGACGGCGATCATCGCCGGTGCGATGTGGATTGGATCACGAAATTGAGCGCAACGAGTAAAGACGCCCCGACCGGCGACCAGCTCGACGCAATGTCACGCGACGAGCTCGTCAAGCTGGGCACCAACCTCGACGACGTCGACATCATCTACCGGGAGCCCCGCTACCCGGTCGAGGGCACCAAGGCCGAGAAGCGCTCCGAGCGCATCGTCGCCGTCTGGTTCATCCTCTCGGGTCTGCTGGCCTTGGCCGGGTTCGCGCTCTTCGTGTGGAACCACTGGGAGTTCGTCATGCCCGACGAGCCGGGCTACTGGGCGTACACCTTCTACACCCCGGCACTGGGCGTCACGTTCGGTCTGGCGATCCTGTTCTTCGGCTTCGGCGTCATCCAGATCACCAAGCGGTTCATCCCGCAGGAGATCTCGGTGCAGCAGCGGCACGACGGCCCCTCGGAGAAGGTCGACCAGAAGACCATCGGCGCCGAGCTCGCCGACTCGCTGGAGACCAGCACCCTCCCCCGCCGCAAGATGATCATCGGTTCGGCGATCTTCGGACTCGGGTCGCTCGCCTTCGCCGGCGGCATCGCCGCGATCGGCGGGTTCATCAAGAACCCGTGGGCCAACCCCAAGGATGATCTGTGGCAGACCGGATGGTCGCCGATCCACGACGTGACCCCCAACGAGACCGTCTTCTTGCGGCGCGACACCGGCAATCCGTACCAGGTCGCCCTGGTCCGTCCGGAGGATCTCGACGCCGGCGCGATGGAGACCGTGTTCCCGTGGCGAGTCTCCGACGGCTACGGCGAGACCGAGGAGTCGCGCCACAAGCTCCTCAAGAGCCTGCGTGCGGTCCGCAACCCGGTCATGCTCATCCGACTGCGTCCGGCCGACGCGGCCAAGGTGATCAAACGCCAGGGTCAGGAGAGCTTCAACTACGGCGATTACTACGCCTACACCAAGGTCTGCAGCCACCTCGGTTGCCCGACCTCTCTGTACGAGCAGCAGACGCAGCGCATTCTCTGCCCGTGCCACCAGTCGCAGTTCGACGCGCTCGAGTACGGCAAGGCGGTCTTCGGACCGGCCGCGCGTGCTCTCGCTCAGCTGCCGATCGCGGTGAACAATCAGGGGTACATGGTCGCCAACGGCGATTTCATCGAACCCGTCGGACCGGCATTCTGGGAGCGTAAGTCATGACCGTCGCTGACCGCCTTGCTACGCAGGCGCACGAAGCGGACGTCCGGTACCGTATGGCAGCCGGCATGCGCCGCCAGATCAACAAGGTCTTCCCGACCCACTGGTCGTTCCTCCTCGGTGAGCTCGCCCTCTACAGCTTCATCATCCTGTTGCTGTCGGGCGTCTACCTGACGATGTTCTTCGACCCGTCGATGGCCCACGTGACCTACGAGGGCGCCTACCAGCCCCTCAACGGCGTCACCATGAGCCGCGCGTACGAGACCACGCTGGACATCTCCTTCGAGGTCCGCGGCGGTCTGTTCGTCCGGCAGGTCCACCACTGGGCGGCTCTGCTGTTCGCCGCGTCGATCATCGTGCACATGATGCGCATCTTCTTCACCGGTGCGTTCCGCAAGCCGCGCGAGGCGAACTGGGTCATCGGCTGCTTCCTGCTGCTCCTGGCGATGTTCGAGGGCTTCTTCGGCTACTCGCTTCCGGACGACCTGCTCTCGGGCACCGGCGTTCGCGCCGCGATGAGCGGTATCGTGCTGGGCATTCCGCTGATCGGCACCTGGCTGCAGTTCGCCCTGTTCGACGGCGACTTCCCCGGCATGATCATCATCCCGCGCCTGTATGTGCTGCACGTGCTGATCTTCCCGGCCATCATCCTGGCGCTGATCGGTGCTCACCTGGCCCTGGTCTGGTACCAGAAGCACACGCAGTTCCCCGGCCCGGGCCGCACCGAGAACAATGTCGTCGGCGTCCGGATCCTCCCGGTCTTCGCGGCCAAGGGCGGTGCCTTCTTCGCGATCACCTTCGGTGCCATCGCCCTGATGTCCGGCATATTCCAGATCAACGCCGTCTGGAACATCGGCCCGTACAACCCGGCGCAGGTCTCGGCCGGTTCCCAGCCGGACATCTACATGATGTGGACGGACGGCTTCGCCCGCCTGATGCCTGCGTGGGAGCTCTACCTGGGCAACTACACGATCCCGGCCATCTTCTGGGTCGTCGCCGTGATCGGCGTGGTGTTCACCCTGCTGTTCGCGTATCCGTGGATCGAATCGGCGCTGACCGGCGACAAGGAGCCGCACAACCTGCTGCAGCGCCCGCGTGATGCTCCGGTCCGCACCGCGGTCGGCGCGATGGCCCTGACGTTCTACATCATCCTCACGATCAGCTGTATGAACGACGTCATCGCGTACAAGTTCCACATCTCGCTGAACGCGACCACGTGGATGGGCCGTATCGGACTGATCGTCCTCCCGCCGCTGGTGTACTTCATCGCGTACCGCTGGGCCATCTCGCTTCAGCGCAGCGACCGAGACGTGTTGGCGCACGGCATCGAGTCGGGCATCATCCGGCGCGAAGCGATCGGCGAGTACATCGAGATCCACCAGCCGCTCGGCCCGGTCGACAGCCACGGTCACCCGATCCCGCTCCCCTACGAGGGCGCGGCGCTGCCGAAGCGAATGAACAAGCTCGGCTTCGCGGGCAACCACGGCACCGGTTCGGCATTGACGCCGGACCCCGCCGACCAGCAGGAGCTGAACGTGAAGATCGCTCACGATCAGCACGAGGTCGAGAAGGACGCTCTCCTCGAGCTCCAGGCCCGCGGCGGCAAGGCTCACGAAGACTGAGCCACGCCAGATCAGGCACGATGGAGGCCGCCTCGCACTCGCGAGGCGGCCTCCGTCGTTTCGACGTGCTCTGGCAGCGCCCCTCCCCTCCCCTGCCTGCCCAGGACCCGCCACCCGCGGATCCACCGACACGACCTTTCGACGACGCCGTCCTGCCGGCCGGCAGAAAGGAGAGTGCCGGGCACCCACGTTTCGCTCTGGCACCCTCGACTGAGGGTGCACAACGAAATCACGGTGCCGGGCACCCACGTTTCGGTGCCGTCGGAGTGTCCTCCGTGGCCGCTGACAGTGCGAGCTTCGCCCTCAGGACCGTGTCCACCTGAAGGGAGGGTGCCGCGCACCCCGGAATCGACATCGGTGTTGCAAGGATGACTGGAACCTGCCCCGTCGCCCGGGGGTCAGTATTCACGCGTCGCTGACAACTTCCGCTCGTACTTCGGCGGACCCGACGAGGCCGCCGCCTCGACCACCGTCGTACGGCTGATACGCAGTTGCTCGGCGATCCGCGCCTTCGGCACCCCGTCAGCAGCGAGCCTGCGGATCAACGCCCGGTCGTCCACAGTGATCACACTCCAATCGTTGGCAGAGTGTGCACAGTTCGAGCGCCGATACCGTTCAGATTTCAAGCGCCGTCGACAAACGACGCCCAGGAGCCGGCCCCTCGATCGTCACGCGGGCGAGCCGGTACTGGTCGACGCCAGGGTGCCCGGCACCGTCCACTCGTTGTGGCACCCCCGACCGACGGTGCCACGACGAGATCACGGTGCCGGACACCCACATTTCGGTGCGGTCGCAAGCGCAGCCAGCCCGCGTCCGGAGAATCCGGACGCGGGCTGGCTGTGCTAGAACGGTGTGGGTCGGGAGTCAGTGCTTCTCGGGGCCGACGTAGTACTCCATGACCAGGCCCGAAGCCGAAGCGAGGATCATCACCGCGGCCCCGATGGCAAACCAGAAGTTCCCGGTCGCGAAGCCGATCGCGAACAGCGATGCGCCGATGGCGACCATGATCGGCCACCAGCTGTGCGGGCTGAAGAACCCGAGTTCCCCGGCGCCGTCTTCGATCTCGGCCTCCTCGTAGTCCTCCGGCCGGATCTCCACGCGACGAGCGACGAACCGGAAGTACGAGCCCGCCAGAATCGAGAGTGCGGCGGAGAAGTACAGGCACATCGCGCCCGCCCACTCGATCCCGGTGTAGTAGAAGTGCGTCGACACCGTGTAGATCACGCCCATCACGAGGAAGAACACCGCGATGGCTTCAAAGATTCGCGCTTCGATCTTCATGGCTCAGTTCTCCTGGGACTGGGGAAGCGTGCAGTTCGGGATGGTCGTGTCGTTCGCGTCACCCAGGTACTCCGGGGTGTCGGTGGTGGCGACCCGACGGGTGTCGAACGGCACCGTGACCACCGACTGCGGCTGCTGGCAGACCGCGGACAGCGCCTCGGCGTTGTTCTTCTCCGGGTTCGCGAGCCGGTACTTGATGTAGGCCTCGAAGACCTCCGGCGACACTGCCCGGACCTCGAAGTTCATCATCGCGTGGTAGGTGCCGCACATCTCCGCGCAGCGGCCGACGAAGGCACCCGGGCGCTCGATCTTCTCGATTTGGAAGCTCGGATCCTGATGGTTCTCCTTCGGGAACGGCATCACGTCGCGCTTGTACAGGAATTCGGGAACCCAGAAGGAGTGGACGACGTCGGCTGACGCCAGGTCGAACTGGATACGCGTGTCCGTCGGCAGAACGAGGATCGGGATCTCCGAGGAGGTGCCGAGCGTCTCAATCTTGTCGAAGGTCAGGTAGTCGCGGACATCGGCGTCCTTGCCGCCGGCGGGACCGGGCAGTTCCACCTCGTGGCCGTCGTGCTCGTAGTACTCGGGATCCTGCAGATCGAAGGGGCTGCCCTTCTTGGCGTCGGCCGGCGTGACCAGCTCGGTGCCGTCGGCCAGGCGCACGGTGTTGTAACCGAACTTCCAGTTCCACTGGAACGCAGTGACGTCGACGACGACGGGCGGGTTGGGCTCCTTGCGCTCGACGTTGGTCTGCACCATGACGGTGAAGTAGAAGAGCACCGCGATCATGACGAACGGCACCGCCGTGTAGGCCAGCTCGAGCGGCACGTTGTATCCGGTCTGACGCGGCAGTTCCTCGGCGGGGTCGGTCGCCGTGGCGTCCTTGTTGCCCTTGCGCCGGTGGAACGTGATGGTCCAGAAGATCAGGCCCCAGACGAAGACACCCATGATCAGGGCCGCGATGCACGCCCACTGCCACAGGTGCAGCATCTCCTTGGCCGGCGGGGTGATGCCGCTGGGCCAACCGAAGCGCACCGCCTCTTCCGGAGAGCAACCGGAGGTCACCAGCGCGGCGAGCGCGAGCGCGCCCAGCGCGCCCAGTCGCTTCACCGTGCGCGACGCACCCGAGTTACGCCGGGCCGACGAACGTCCACCGTGAGTCAATTTCACGCCTTCCTGCTGACAGGGAGCTGTTCTTGCGCGAGACGGCCACGACGAGCTGCACTCGCGTCTAGGTCATTCTCGCACCATGTACTACGCAGCGTAGACCAACGCGGCGAACTGGTCGCGATTGGGGCCGTCCCCCGTGTCCCGGGGTCCGCCGAACTGGACAAAGACTCGTGTTCGGCGTGCCGACGACCCCGCCGGGTTCGCTCCCGCTCCGTGCTCTGCGGCATAGTAGGTGGTCGCGCGGGGCGTACGGAACGACGTCTCGCGGGGTGATTCTCGCCCGGCTCCATCGACTCGAAAGGGCGCCAACGTGTGCGGTTTGCTCGGAATGCTCACGAGGGACGGCTCGGCGTCGTCGATCGTCGACCTGATCGCGGAGGCCTCGCACTGTATGCGCCACCGCGGTCCCGACGATGCCCTTACCTGGCACGACGACGACCTCGCGCTCGGCTTCAACCGGCTGTCGATCATCGACATCGAGCATTCGCCGCAACCTCTGCTGTGGGGGCCGCCGGAGCAGCCCGATCGCTACGCTCTCGCGTTCAACGGTGAGATCTACAACTATCTCGAACTGCGCGCCGAGCTGGAGGAGACCTTCGGCGCGAAGTTCCACACCGGCGGCGACGGCGAGCCGATCGTCGTGGGATTCCACCATTGGGGACCGGCGGTCCTCACCAAGCTCCGCGGCATGTTCGCGTTCGCGATCTGGGACACGGTGACCGAGTCGCTGTTCCTCGCCCGCGACCCGTTCGGGATCAAACCGCTGTATCTGGCCACCGGACCGGGCGGCACCGCGTTCGGCAGCGAGAAGAAGAGCCTGCTGGAACTGCTGGGTGCGCTCGGGCTGGACGCGACGCTCGACGCCCGGGCGATCGAGCATTACACCGTCCTGCAGTACGTGCCGGAGCCGGAGTCGCTGCACGCGAACATCCGCCGTCTCGAATCGGGCACCTATGCGCGGCTGACACCGGGCACGGACCCTGTGGTGACCCGCTACTTCACGCCGCGCTTCCAGGTGCGCCCGTTCGCGCGCGACGACGACCAGGCGCGCTACGACGAGATCGCCGATGCGTTGCGGGACTCGGTCGCCAAGCACATGCGCGCCGACGTGACCGTCGGCTCGTTCCTCTCCGGCGGAATCGATTCCACCGCGATCGCTGCGCTGGCCATTCAGCACAACCCGGATCTGATCACCTTCACCACCGGCTTCGAGCGCGAGGGTTACTCGGAGGTCGATGTGGCCGCCGAGTCGGCCGAGGCGATCGGCGCCCGGCACATCGTGAAGGTGGTGAGTCCCGCCGAGTTCATCGAGGCACTGCCGAAGATCATCTGGTACCTCGACGATCCGGTCGCCGACCCCGCGCTGGTCCCGCTGTACTTCGTGGCCGCCGAGGCGCGCAAGCACGTGAAGGTGGTGCTCTCCGGCGAGGGCGCCGACGAACTGTTCGGCGGCTACACGATCTACCGCGAGCCGCTCTCGCTGAAGCCCTTCGACAAGCTGACCCCGGGCCTGCGCCGCTTGGCCGGCCGGGTGTCGGAGAAGATCCCTGAGGGCAAGCGCGGCAAGAGCCTGCTGCACCGCGGCTCGCTGACGCTCGAAGAGCGCTACTACGGGAATGCGCGAAGCTTCGACGACGAGCGCCTGCGCCGGGTCCTGCGCGAGTTCCGGCCCGAGTGGATGCACACCGACGTGACCGCGCCGATTTACGCCGAGAGCCGCGGGATGGATCCGGTCGCGCGCATGCAGCACCTGGACCTGTTCACCTGGTTGCGTGGCGACATCCTGGTCAAGGCCGACAAGATGACGATGGCCAACTCGTTGGAACTGCGCGTGCCGTTCCTCGACAAGGAGGTCTTCGCCGTCGCCGAGGGACTCCCCTTCGACCAGAAGCTGGCGCACGGCACCACCAAGTACGCGTTGCGCCGCGCGCTCGAGCAGATCGTTCCGGCGCACGTGCTGCACCGGAAGAAGCTGGGCTTCCCGGTGCCCCTTCGGCACTGGCTGGCCGGCACCGAGATGTACGAGTGGGCGCGCGCGGTGATCACCGCTTCCGACACCGACGAGATCTTCGACAAGCGCTTCGTCCTGCAGATGCTCGACGAGCACCGCGCCGGCGTGGTGGACAACAGCCGCCGCATCTGGACGGTGCTGTGCTTGATGATCTGGTACGGGATCTTCGTCGACGGCACCATCGACCCGAAGATCGAGGAGCGCGACTACCCGGTGGTGGTGTAGGCCCCGGTCCAGCGCTCACGGCTGTCCCGCCGTGACGGCGGACCGGCCCCGGCGCGCACTCTCGCCTGCATCGACAGCACGGCGGGCCGGAGGCTACGTCCCGGTAAGACGTGCAGGCACTTCTGCCGGAGGAGCCCTCAGAGGACGGCGTGGATGTCCGCTGCGGCCGCCTCGCCGTAGGCGTCCCGGATCCGGGCGATCGCTTCCCGGTCGTCGCACGTCCAGCCCTGCGTCGAGTCGCACTCGAGCACCAGGGTGGCGATCATCGCGCCCAGCTGCGCGGCCCGCTCGAAGCGCAGTCCGCGGGCCAGTCCGGAGAGGAAGCCGGCTCGGAAGCCGTCCCCGACGCCCGTCGGATCCTGCGCCTCCCGGACCGGGACCACCGGCACGTGAATCGCGTCGCCGTCCGACGGGACGATGTCGATGCCGTCGGAACCCCGGGTGGTGATCCGGACGCCCACCATCTCCGCGACGTCGGATTCGGACAGCCCGGTCTTCTTGCGCAGCAGACCCCATTCGTACTCGTTGGTGAACAGGTACTTGGCGCCGTCGATCAGACCGCGCGCGGTCTCGCCGTCCAGGCGTGCGAGCTGCTGGGACGGGTCGGCGGCGAACGGGATCCGGTGGTCGCGACACAGTTCGGTGTGGCGGACCATCGCGTCGGGATCGTCCGGCGCGATGAGCACGAGGTCGGGGCGCCCGGTCTCGTCGAACACCTCGGTCACGTCGATCTCGCGGGCCTCGGACATCGCGCCCGGGTAAAAGAACGCCACCTGGGCCATCGCGGTGTCGGTGGTGCACATGAAGCGGGCAGTGTGCTGAGTCCGGGAGATCCGCACGCCGCGGCAGTCGACGCCGTGGTCGGTGAGCCACTCGCGGTACTCAGCGAAGTCTTCGCCGGCGGCGCCGATGAGCAGGGGCGCGCCGCCGAGCGCACCGATCGCGAACGCGATGTTCCCGCCGACGCCGCCGCGGCGCACGATCAGGTCCTCGGTGAGGAAGCTCAGCGAGAGGTGCTCCAGCTGGTCGCCGAGCAGTTGCTCGGAGAACTTGCCGGGGAACTTCATCAGATGATCGGTCGCCAGCGACCCGCATACGGCAATGAACATTCGCTCAGCCTAAACCGCCCCACAACGACGACGACCGCCTCCCCCTGTGGAGGGGAAGCGGTCGTCGTCGTGCGAGGTCAGTTGAACGAGTCGCCGCAGGCGCAGCTGCCGGTCGCGTTCGGGTTGTCGATGGTGAAGCCCTGCTTCTCGATCGAGTCGACGAAGTCGATCGTGGCACCCTTCATGTACGGCGCGCTCATCCGGTCGACGGCCAGCTTGACGCCGCCGAACTCGGTCACGATGTCGCCGTCGAGGGTGCGATCGTCGAAGTAGAGCTGGTAGCGCAGGCCGGCGCAGCCACCCGGCTGCACCTCGATGCGCAGCGCCATGTCGTCGCGGCCCTCCTGATCGAGGAGTGCCTTGGCCTTGGCGGCGGCCGAGTCGGTCAGAACCACACCCGACTGTGCGGTCTCATTCTGGACGGTGGTCATGGGTGCTCCCTCGTGTCATTCACGCGCACGACCGAGATCTCCGGCCGCGCGATGCATTACGTGCGTCGACTCTTCAACGGTACCTCGCCCGGATCTATTCCCCCAGTGCGACGCCGCCGGGGCCCGCCCACCGGGCCGCCAGCCTCGCGGCGAGACCGGTCAGCTGCGGCCCCGCGTCGGTCATCGCCGCGGCGAGCGAGCCCGCGTGGTGCACCAGCGAATGCACCTCGCCGACGGCAGCCGAATCGGCGGCGGTGAGCAGCGTCTGGCCGACCAGCACCAGGACCGGCACGGCCGCCGCAGCGGCCTCTTCCGCGACCACCGCGACCAGCTTCCCGCAGAGCGTCTGCGCGTCGAGTCGCCCCTCCCCGGTGATCACCAGATCGGCCGCGGCGATCTGGTCACGCCGGTGGGTCTCGGCGGCGACCAACTGCGCCCCGGAAGTACGACGGCCGCCGCACGCCAGCAAGAATGCGCCCAGGCCGCCGGCCGCGCCGGCCCCGGGTTCGTCACGCAGATCGTGCCCGGCGGTGGCCTCGAGGTGGTCGGCCCACCCGGCGAGACGCTCTTCCAGGCGAGCGACCGTCGCGGCGTCGGCACCCTTCTGCGGCCCGAACACCGCCGCGGCCCCGCCGGGACCGAGCAATGGATTGTCGACGTCGGTCGCCGCCACGAGGTCGACGTCGCGCAACAGCCGCCGGGCCGCGGCGAGCCCGCCGAGCCGGGCGGCTGCTCCCCGTCCCCCGTCCGTGGTGGCCGACCCGCCGAGTCCGACCACGATCCGACGGCAGCCGGCCGCGACGGCCGCGGAGATCAGCTCGCCGACCCCGGCGGTGCTCGCCGACCAGGCGCTGTGCGGATCCGGCGGTTCCGGCAGCAGGGGCAGCCCGCAGGCCTGTGCCGCCTCCACGTACGCGGTGGCGTCGCGACGCAGCCACGACGCCCCTACCGGGTCGCCCAGCGGACCCTCGACGGTCAGGTTGCGGTGCTCGCCGCCGAGTGACGCGGCCAGCACCTCGACGAAGCCGGGACCCCCGTCGGACTGCGGAGCCAGCACCACCGTGTCGTGCGGCCGACCCGTCTGCCAACCGGCCCCGATGGCCGCGGCGGCAGCGGCCGCGTCGAGCGTGCCGCCGAACGAGTCCGGCATCACTACCACGCGGCACCCGCGACTGCGGCCCGTGCCGGCCGCGCCCAGTTCCCCGTCGGTCATGGGGTCGCACTCTATTCCGCCCGGCCGACGGGCGGCGGCGATCGGGGATGTCCTAGCCTGGAGGGGTGAAGTTGCCCTGGAAATCCGGCGCCGACGCCGGCGACGCGACCGCCGACGAGACCACCGCCGACACCTCCGCGTCGTCCGCTGCGAGCACCGACGACGGTGCGCCCGCCAAGAAGGGCGCAGGCGCGACGACGCCGGGCAAGGGCCGCCCGACTCCCAAGCGCCGCGAGGCGCAGGCACGCCGCACCGGGCCGGTCGCGCCGCCGCCGACCACGCGCGCGGAGGCGCGGGCGCGGCGCAAGGCGCAGAAGGCCACGCTGACCAAGGAGGAGCGCAAGCAACTGCGCGCCGAGCGGACCAGGGCTCGCACCGAGCAGCGCGAGAAGATGATGTCCGGCGACGAGCGGTACATGATCGCCCGCGACCGCGGACCGGTTCGCGCCTATGTCCGCGACCTGGTCGATTCGCGCCGGAACTTCGCCGGGCTGTTCATGCCGTTCGCCGTCCTGCTGATCGTGGCGATGATGGTTCCGAACTTCGCGGTGTACATCAATCTGGTGATGCTGCTGTTCGTCGTCTTCATGGTGATCGACTCGGTGATCCTCGGCCGCATGGTCAACAAGCGGGTCCGCGAGCGCTTCCCGGAGAGCACCGACACCGGCTTCAAACTGGGCCTGTACGCGTTCACGCGCGCAATGCAGCTGCGGATGATGCGTGCTCCGCGGCCGCGCGTCAGCGTCGGCGACGAGGTCTAACCGCCGATGCGCACCCTGGTCCTGGGCGGGACCCGTTCGGGCAAGTCCGCGCGCGCCGAACGGCTTCTCGCAGACCGTCCGGCCGTGCGCTACCTGGCGACCGGCGCCCCGCCGGACCCCGCCGACCTCGGTTGGGCGCGCCGTGTGCAGACCCACCGCGATCGGCGCGACGACCGGTACGTCGTGGTCGAGACCCTGGACCTGGCGGCGCAGCTGAGGGCCCACCCGGACGCCGCGGTGCTGATCGATGATCTGGGCAACTGGGTCACCGGACTGCTCGACGCCGCCGGCGGCTGGGACGATCCGGCGGTCGACCTGGCCGGCGAGATCGCCGACCTGGCCGACGCCGTCGGCGAGTTCCGCGGCGCACTGGTGATCGTCAGCCCCGAGGTGGGGCTGTCGGTGGTGCCCACCAGCGCGAGCGGTCGGCGTTTCGCCGACGTGCTCGGCGCGGCGAACCTCGCCGTCGCCGCCGCCTGCGACGACGCCGAACTGATCGTCGCCGGCCGCGTGGTCGCCCTGGCCTCCCCCCGGGAAGCCGTCGAACCCACCCAGCAGACCGAGGAAGCCGCTGGTCGAGTAGGCGAGGAAGCCGGTGGTCGAGTAGGCGAGGAAGCCGGTGGTCGAGTAGGCGAAGAAGCCGGTGGTCGAGTAGGCGAAGAAGCCGGTGGTCGAGTAGGCGAAGAAGCCGGTGGTCGAGTAGGCGAAGAAGCCGGTGGTCGAGTAGGCGAAGAAGCCGGTGGTCGAGTAGGCGAGGCGCAAGCCGAGCCGTATCGAGACCTGGCCGAGCCGTATCGAGACCCAGCCGAGTCCCCTGCCGCGGTCGATCCCACCGACGCCGAGGTCTTCCCCGTCGTCGACCTGCCCGACGAGGACGTGGCCGAGCAGACCCGGGCCCGCCTGCTGAATCTGACCAAGCCGCCGGGCTCGCTGGGCCGGCTGGAGGACCTCGGCGTCTGGATCGCCTCGTGCCAGGGCGCCTGCCCGCCGCGCCGGATCACCGCGCCGCACATCGCCGTGTTCGCCGGCGACCACGGGGTGGCCGCCGACGGCGTCTCGGCGTTCCCACCCGAAGTGACCGCCCAGATGGTCGCCAACATCGCGGACGGCGGGGCCGCGATCAATGTCCTCGCTCGGCGTGCGGGAGCGAGCGTCTCCGTGTTCGACCTGTCGGTGAACGCCGACGAAACAGACCCGCACATCGCGCGCTACAAGGTACGACGAGGCACCGGCGATCTGCGCCGCGGTGAAGCGATGACGCTCGGTGAGGCACGCCGAGCGCTCGCCGCGGGTCGCAAGGTGGCCGACGATCTGGTCGACTCCGGCGCCGACCTGCTGATCGCCGGCGACATGGGGATCGGCAACACCACTCCGGCGGCGGTGCTCACCGGCGCGCTGACCGGCAAGGAGCCGGTGGTGGTGGTCGGTCGCGGCACCGGGATCGACGACGCGGCCTGGATCCGCAAGACCGCCGCGATCCGCGACGGCCTGCGCTTCGGGCGCCGCCATCGCAACGATCCGCTCTCCTTGCTGGCGGCCGTCAGCGGCCCGGATTTCGCCGCGATGGCGGGTTTCCTGGCCCAGGCGGCGGTCCGTCGCACACCGGTGATCCTGGACGGCATGGTCGTCACCTCCGCCGCGTTGGTCGCCAACGCGCTCGCCCCCGGCGCCAGCGCCTGGTGGTGCGCGGGGCATCGGTCCACCGAGCCGGCCCATGGCTTCGCGCTGGCCGAACTCGGGCTGGAGCCGGTCCTGGAACTGTCCATGCGCCTCGGCGAGGGGTCCGGCGCGGCGACGGCGCTGCCCGTCGTCAGCGATGCGGTGGACATCCTCCTGGACATGGCGACGTTCGACGGCGCCGGCGTCTCACACGAGCAACGATGACGTCCGGCGACGGTCCGCGCACCGGTGCGCTGCACCTCGCCGCGAGCTGGCTGACCGTCGTACCCGTCCCCCAACCGCGGTCGGCTCCCGACGCGCGCGACGGCACCCGGGTGATCGCCGTCGTACCGGTGCTCGGATTGATCATCGGAACACTCACGGCGGCAATCTCTTTCGGGTTCGGCTTCACCGAGCTGCCGCATCTCGTCACCGGCGCTCTGTGCGTGGCGTTCCTGGCGCTGATCTCCCGGGGCATGCATCTGGACGGGCTCGCCGACACCGCCGACGGCCTCGGCTGCTACGGCGCCCCTGAGCGCGTGCGCGCCGTGATGCGTTCGGGCGACGTCGGACCGTTCGGCGCCGCGACGCTGGCGCTGGCACTGCTCCTCCAGGCGGCGGCGATCGGCGCGCTCGCCGGCGATCACCGCTGGTTCGCGATCGCGTTCGCCGTGTTCCTCGGACGGATCGCGGTGGTGGTCGCCTGCCGTCGGGGCCTGCCCTCGGCGAACCCCGACGGCTTCGGCGCACTGGTCGCCGGCACTGCGCGCACGTCGGTCGTCGTCTGGCTGCTGTTCGCGGCCGCAGCGGCCGGCGGCGCCGGATGGCTCGATCCCCCCGCAGCGGAGTTCTCCGGGTCCGCCGCCGTCCGTGCGGTCGTCGCGGTGGCGGCGGTCGCGGCGTTCGCCACCGTGTTCACCCGCCACTGTGCGCGGCGCATCGGCGGAGTGTCCGGCGACGTCCTCGGCGCGACCCTGGAGCTGAGCACCACGCTCGCCCTGGTGCTCCTGCTCCTCTGAGCGGCGGCCGATCCGCGAAGCTCATCGGACAGCCGGAGCTCACGGGTAGAGCGTGGTCATCCACCCGTGGATGTCGGCGAAGGTGCCGCGCTGCAGCCCGGTGAGGGTGTCCCGCAGGGCCTGGGTCACTTCGCCGGTGGCGCCGTCGCCGATCAGGTAGTCGTCGGTGTCGCTCTTGACCCGGCCGACCGGAGTGATCACCGCCGCAGTGCCGCATGCGAAGACCTCGGAGATCTCCCCTGAGGCCGCGCCCTTGCGCAGTTCCTCGGTGGAGATCTTCCGCTCGCTGACGCGGTACCCGGCGTCGGCGGCCAGGGTCAGCAGCGAGTCGCGGGTGATTCCCGGCAGCAGCGACCCGGACAGTTCCGGCGTCACGATCTCGGCGTCCGACCCCGTGCCGAGGACGAAGAAGAGGTTCATGCCGCCCATCTCCTCGATGTAGCGGCGCTCGACCGCGTCGAGCCAGACGACCTGGTCGCAGCCCTGCTCGGCGGCCTGCGCTTGCGCGAGCAGCGAGGCGGCGTAGTTGCCGCCGAATTTGGCCGCGCCGGTGCCGCCCGGCGAGGCGCGGACGTATTCGGTGCACAGGTAGACGCTGACCGGCTTCACACCGCCGGAGAAGTAGGCGCCGGCCGGCGAGGCGATGACGACGAATCGGTACTCGTTCGCCGGACGCACCCCCAGACTCGGCTCGGTCGCGAACATGAACGGCCGCAGGTACAACGACTCCTCGCCGCCGGACGCAGGCACCCAGCCGTGGTCGACGGCGACCAGGGCGCGCAGCGCGCCGATGAAGTCATCGACGTCGAACTCCGGCATCGCCAAGCGGCGAGCGGAGTTGTTGAAGCGCTCGGCGTTGGCCTCGGGCCGGAATGCCGCGATCGAACCGTCCGGCTGCCGGTAGCCTTTGAGCCCCTCGAAGATCTCCTGCGCGTAGTGCAGGACCATCGCCGCCGGATCGAGGGCGATCGGGCCGTACGGGGTCACCATCGCGCGGTGCCAGCCGCGATCGCGGTCGAAGTCGACCGTCACCATGTGGTCGGTGAAGTGGTTACCGAAGCCGGGCGCGGACAGGATCTCGTTGCGGCGCCCGTCCGAGACGGGGTGGGGATGATCGGTAAGCGCGAACTCCAGGGTCATCAGCCTAGGATAGCGCCGCCTGTCCAACCGGTTTTCAGACCGGGTTCACCGACCGGCTCCCCGCCAGGCGAGCCGGTCGGCTCAGACGTGACTCTCGACGAACGGCGGATCGACGACGATGCACGGCACCGCCCGCCCGCGGACGTCGACGCTCACCTCGTCGCCCGCTTTCAGCCCGGCGAGGGTGTCGAGGAAGGCCAGCGCGATGCCGGTCTTGAGCGTCGGCGAGAAGGTGCCCGAGGTGCATTCGCCGATCGCCTCGCCGCCCGGGTACAGGTGGACGGTGCAGCCGGCGCGCAGGACCCCGCGACCGGTGGCCTTGAGACCGGTGAGGCGGCGTGCGGGACCCTGCTCCCGCTCGGCGATCAGGGCCTCGCGCCCGAAGAACTCCGGCTTCTTCCAGCCGACGGCCCAGCCCGACCGGGCCTGGACCGGGGTGATGTCCTCGCTCAGTTCGTGCCCGTGCAGCGCGTAGCCCATCTCGGTGCGCAGCGTATCGCGGGCGCCGAGGCCGGCCGGCAGGCCGCCGCGCTCGGTGACCTCCCCCAGCAGCGCGTCCCAGACGGGGCCGGCGTCGGCCCAACGGGGCAGCACCTCGTAGCCGCGTTCGCCGGTGTATCCGGTGCGGCACACGCGCACCGGACACGACGCGCCGTCCACGTCCACGGTGCCGTCGGCGAACGCCATGTACTCCATCTCGGACGGCAGGCCGAGCGCATGCAGCACCGCGGGCGCCTCGGGTCCCTGGACCGCGAACACGCCGTACTCGCGGTGCTGGTCGGTCACCGTGACGCCGTCGGGGGCGGCGGCCGAGAGCGCGGCGACGACGGCGGCGGTGTTGGCCGCGTTGGGCACCAGAAACACCTCGTCGTCGCCGACCAGGTAGGCGATCAGGTCGTCGATCACGCCGCCGCGCTCGTTGCAGCAGAGCGTGTACTGCGCCTTGCCCGGAACGATCTTGGCCAGGTCGTTGGAGAGCGTGCGATTGACCAGGGCGGCCGCGCCGGGCCCGGCGACCAGCGCCTTGCCGAGATGGCTCACGTCGAACAGGCCGACCTTCTCACGCACCGCCTGGTGCTCGACGGACGTGCCGGAGTAGGAGACGGGCATGTCCCATCCTCCGAACTCGGCGAAGGTGGCGCCCAGGGCGCGGTGACGGTCGGCGATCGGGCCGGCAAACAGTTCGGTCATAGCGCTCACCGTATCGCGCCGCGCACCGCCGCAGGCTGGCCGTGCGGTTGCTCTACAGTCGGTAGGCGTGAGCAGCAACGACATCATCAGCCGCCAACGCGGCCCCCGAATCGACCTGGTGACCGGCCTGTCCAAGGACGACGACGTCCTCGTCGTCGGACTGATCGCCCCGGAGACGTCCGACGAGTCCGGCGACGACCCGAACACCGACGAGCCCACCCTGCTGGTGACCGAGGATCTGCTCGACGACGCCGCCGCCGAGGCCCTGACGTCCGCGCTGCGCGCCGTGCAGGCCACCGGCAAGCAGGGACAGGTCGCTACCGTGCCCGCACCCGACGGCCTGCCGGTCCGCCTGGTGGCGGCCGTCGGGCTGGGAACTGCCGAGGAGTCGGAGTCGCCGGAAACCGTGCGGCAGGCAGCCGGCAACGCGATCCGCTCCCTCGACGGTGCGGGCACCGTGGTCTCGACGCTGTCGGCCGCCGGTCTGGGCGCCGCCGCCGAGGGCTTCTACCTCGGGGCGTACCGCTTCGACGAGTTCCGCTCGGATGTATCGCGGCCGGAGAAGCAGCCGCCGTCCCAGGTCGGACTGCTGGTGCCGCAGAAGTCCAAGCAGGCCAAGGCCGAACTAGACCACGCCCTGGTCGTCGCCGATGCGGTGGCGCTGGCCCGCGACTTCGTCAACACCCCGCCGAGTCACCTGTTCCCCGGCGAGTTCGCCGACCGGGCCCGCCGAGTCGCCGCCGCCGCCGGGCTGACCGTCGAGATTCTCGACGAGCAGGCACTGGCCGACGCAGGCTATGGCGGCATCGTCGGTGTCGGACAAGGCAGTTCCCGTCCACCGCGACTGGTTCGGATCGCCTACTCGCCGTCGAACGCCGAGAAGTCGGTGGCCCTGGTCGGCAAGGGCATCACCTTCGACACCGGCGGGATCTCGATCAAACCGGCGTCCGGCATGGAGCAGATGACCTCCGACATGGGCGGCGCGGCCGCGGTGATCGCGGCCGTCGTCGCCGCGGCGAAGCTCGGCCTCGGCGTCGGCGTCACCGCGACGGTGCCGATGGCCGAGAACATGCCCTCGGGCACCGCGCAACGTCCGGGCGACGTGCTCACCCAGTACGGCGGCACCACCGTCGAGGTGCTCAACACCGACGCCGAGGGCCGGTTGATCCTGGCCGATGCCATCGTGCGCGCCTGCGAGGACGAACCGGACTACCTGATCGACACGGCCACCCTGACCGGTGCGCAGATGGTCGCCCTGGGCACCCGCACCCCGGGTGTCCTGGGCACCGACGATTTCCGCGACCGCGTCGCCCGCCTCTCGCAGGAGACCGGCGAGAACGGGTGGGCCATGCCGATGCCCGCCGAACTGCGGGCAGATCTCAACTCGCGGGTGGCCGACCTGGCCAACGTCACCAATCACCGGTGGGGCGGAATGCTCTCGGCCGCAATGTTTCTGCGTGAGTTCGTCGCCGACGGGATCGGCTGGGCGCATATCGACGTCGCCGGTCCGGCGTTCAACTCGGGCGGCCCGTGGGGGTACACCGCCAAGGGCGGCACGGGTGTTCCGGTCCGGACGCTGATCGCCGTGCTGGAGGACGTCGCCGACGCCGGCTGAAGCCTACCCGCGGGTACGACGGACCGCCCTGAAGAGCATCGCGCAACGGGGTAGGGTTTGACGCAGGCGAGTCGAGGCGCGGCCTCGGCGCGGATCGATTTCACGACTTGATTCAAGGGAGCAAAACGCATGGCCTTCTCCGTCGAGATGCCCGCACTGGGTGAAAGCGTCACCGAGGGCACGGTCACTCAGTGGCTCAAGAGCGAGGGCGACACGGTCACCGCCGACGAGCCCCTGCTGGAGGTCTCCACCGACAAGGTCGACACCGAGATCCCGGCGCCGGCGAGCGGCGTGCTGATCAAGATCGTCGCGCAGGAGGACGACGTGGTGGAGGTCGGCGGTCAGCTGGCGCTGATCGGCGAAGCCGGTGAGGCCGCCGGCGACGACTCGGCCGCCGCTTCCGAACCCGCGGCCGAACCCGCTTCCGAGCCGGAACCCGAAACCGAGGCCGAGCCCGCTCCCGAAACCGGCTCGTCTGCCCCGGCCGCTTCTTCGTCTGCGCCCGCCGAGGGGCAGGCCGTGACCATGCCCGAGCTGGGCGAGTCGGTCACCGAGGGCACCGTCACCAACTGGCTCAAGGCCGTCGGCGACACCGTCGCCGTCGACGAGCCGCTGGTGGAGGTCTCCACCGACAAGGTCGACACCGAGATCCCGTCCCCGTATGCGGGCGTGCTGCTGGAGATCGTCGCCGACACCGACGACGTCGTCGCCGTCGGCGGCAAGCTCGCCGTGATCGGCGAGCCCGGCGCTGCGGCCCCGTCGGCTCCCGCGCCGTCGCGGCCCGAGCCCGCCGAGACCCCGAAGACCGAGACCCCGAAGACCGAAGCTCCGAAGACCGAAGCACCGAAGACCGAAGCACCGAAGAGCGAGGCACCCCAGCCGGAGAAGGAAGCGGCCCCCGCGCGCGCCGCTGCTCCGGCCGCCAAGGAGCCGACTGACCTGGAGTCGACCCCGTACGTGACTCCGCTGGTCCGCAAGCTGGCCGCCGAGCACGACATCGACCTGGCCACCGTCACCGGCACCGGGGTGGGCGGACGCATCCGCAAGCAGGACGTCCTGGCCGCGGCCGAGGCCAAGAAGGCGCCCGCTGCGCCTGCGCAGGCCTCCCCCGCTCCCGCGTCCGCGGCGCCCGCGAAGCGGGCCGCCCCGGCCGCCAGCCCGGAACTCACCGCGCTGATCGGCACCACCCAGAAGATCAACCGGATCCGCCAGCTCACCGCAGCCAAGACCCGCGAGTCGCTGGCCTCCAGCGCCCAGCTCACGCAGGTGCACGAGGCCGACCTGACCAGGGTCGCGCAACTCCGCCAGCAGGCGAAGGCCTCGTTCCGGGCGACCGAGGGCGTCAACCTGACTTTCCTGCCGTTCTTCGCCAAGGCCGTGGTCGAGGCGCTCAAGGTGCACCCGAACGTCAACGCGTCGATCGACGAGGCGAAGAAGGAGATCACCTATCACCCGCACGTGCACCTGGGCATCGCGGTGGACACCCCGCAGGGCCTGCTCTCCCCGGTGATCAAGAACGCCGAGGATCTGTCGCTGGCCGGACTGGCCCGGGCGATCGCCGACATCGCCGCCCGCGCCCGCTCCGGCGACCTCAAGCCCGACGAGCTGGCCGGCGGCACGTTCACCATCACCAACATCGGCAGCGAGGGCGCCCTGTTCGACACCCCGATCCTGGTGCCGCCGCAGGCCGCCATGCTCGGTACCGGAGCCATCGTCAAGCGCCCCGTGGTGCTGACCGCGGCCGACGGCACCGAATCGATCGCCGCCCGGTCGATGGCCTTCCTGCCGCTCACCTACGATCACCGCCTGATCGACGGCGCCGATGCCGGACGCTTCCTGACCACGGTGCGTCAGCGCCTGGAGGCCGGCGAGTTCGCGGCCGACCTCGGCCTCTGATCGACGACGACACAGAGAGCGGGTAGCAGCGTCCCCATGCGTATCGCCGTCGCCGGCAGCCACGGCCTGATCGGTTCCGCCCTGGCCGAGTCGCTCGCCCGTTCCGGGCACGACGTCGTACGCCTGGTGCGCAGCACCGTCACCGGTCCCGATCAGGTCCGGTGGGATCCCGAGGGCTACGGGATTCCGCCGGGCACGTTCGACGGCGTCGACGCGGTGGTGGGACTCGGCGGACTGGGTCTGGGCAACCGCCGGTGGAGCGGCTGGGTCAAGCAGCAGTTGCGTGATTCGCGGATCGTGCCGACCGCGGTACTGGCCGAGGCGGTCCACGAGGCCGGTGTGCCGGTCTTCCTCAGTGCCAGCGCGACCGGCTTCTACGGCGACACCGGCGACGACGCCGCGACCGAGGAGACCGGACCCGGCGACGGGTTCCTGGCGGATTTGACCGTCGACTGGGAAGCGGCCGCGCTGCCCGCGGTGGGCGCGCGCGTGGTGCATCTGCGCACCGCGCCCGTGCTGTCTCGCCGAGGCGGCCTGCTCGGTCGGCTGCGTCCGCTGTACAAGCTCGGCGCCGGCGGGCCGATCGGCGACGGCCGGCAGTTCTTCTCGTGGATCACACTGGCCGACGAGATCGCGGCCATCCGCCACGTGCTGGACGACGATTCCCTCTCCGGCCCGGTGAACCTCTCTGCGCCGCAACAGGTTCGATACAGCGAGTTCAGCGATCAGCTGGCCCGGGCACTGCATCGCCGATCCCTGGTGAAGGTTCCCGCCCGCGTCGCCAAGGCCGTCGGCGGTGAGCTCGTGGAAGAACTGATCCTCGCGTCCTCGCGCGTCGAGCCGAAGCTGCTCCTGTCGCGCGGCTTCACCTTCGCCCACCCGACGCTCCCCGCAGCTCTGGAGTACGCCCGTGCGTAACGGTTCCGCCCGCGCCGCCACCGGTCCCGTCGAGGTCCGGCCCCTCGGCGTCGTCGACTATGAGGAAGCCTACGACCTCCAGCACCGCCTCGCCGCCGAGCGTGCGAGCGGCGAACTCGATCACGACGTCCTGCTGCTGCTCGAGCACCCCTCGATCTACACCGCCGGCAAGCGCACTGAGGACTCGGACCGTCCGGTGAACGGGGCGCGGGTGATCGACGTCGACCGCGGCGGTCGTATCACCTGGCACGGGCCGGGTCAGCTCGTCGGCTACCCGATCGTCAAGCTCGCCGAGCCGCTCGACGTGGTCGACTACGTCCGCCGCATCGAGGAGGCGCTCATCGCCTTCTGCGCCGATCAAGGGCTCGCGACCACCCGGGTCGAGGGCCGGTCCGGTGTCTGGGTCGACGACGACGCGGGGCAGCGCAAACTCGGTCAGATCGGCATCCGGGTGTCCCGCGGGGTCACGCTGCACGGCTTCGCGCTGAACGTCGACCCGGACATGGCGGTGTTCTCCGCGATCGTCCCGTGCGGGATCGCCGACGCAGGGGTCACCTCGCTGGCGGCCGAGCTCGGCAGACCGCTGTCCGTCGCCGACACCCTCGCTCCGGTCGCCGCGCACGTTCAGGAATGTCTGGACGCCGATCGAGCGTTGATGCATCCGGAAGCATCCGCACCCCCGAGCGTAGGATCGACACAGTGACATCCCAGCATCCCGAAGGCCGCAAGCTCCTCCGTCTGGAGGTGCGCAACGCGCAGACCCCGATCGAGCGCAAGCCGAAGTGGATCAAGACCAAGGCGACGATGGGCCCGGAGTACTCCGAACTCAAAGGCCTGGTTCGCAGCGAGGGCCTGCACACCGTGTGCGAGGAAGCCGGGTGCCCCAACATCTACGAGTGCTGGGAAGACCGTGAGGCCACCTTCCTGATCGGCGGCGAGCAATGCACCCGCCGCTGTGACTTCTGCCAGATCGATACCGGCAAGCCCGCCGCGCTCGACACCGACGAGCCGCGGCGCGTCGCCGAATCGGTCCGGGCGATGGGTCTGCGCTACTCGACGATCACCGGCGTGGCGCGGGACGACCTGCCCGACGAGGGCGCGTGGCTGTACGCCGAGACCGTCCGCAAGATCCACGAGTACAACCCGGGCACCGGCGTGGAGAACCTGATCCCGGACTTCCATGCGAATCCGGAGCTGCTGGCCGAGGTGTTCGACGCCCGGCCCGAGGTGCTCGCACACAACCTGGAGACCGTCCCCCGCATCTTCAAGCGCATCCGCCCGGCGTTCCGGTACGAGCGGTCGCTCGACGTGCTCACCCAGGCCCGCGACTTCGGACTGGTGACCAAGTCGAACCTGATCCTGGGCATGGGCGAGACCCCGGAGGAGGTGCGATCGGCACTGCGCGATCTGCACGACGCCGGCTGCGACATCGTCACCATCACCCAATACCTGCGCCCGACCCCGCGGCACCATCCGGTGGAGCGGTGGGTCAAGCCGGAAGAGTTCGTCGAGCATTCCGAGTACGCCACCGAACTCGGATTCGCCGGGGTGCTCGGCGGCCCGCTGGTCCGCTCCTCGTACCGCGCAGGCCGCCTGTATGCCCAGGCGATGGCCAAGCACGGCCGCGAACTCGATCCGGCGATGGCACACCTGGCGAACGAGGGCAGCACCGCCCAGGAGGCGTCCTCGGTGATCGCCCGGATGGCCGCCGCCGCCCGCTGACCGAGCACTCCAGGCCGTCGCCGCTCACCCGCCGAACCCGTCGCCGCTCACCCGCCGCTCGCTCGTCGAGCCTGTCGCCGTTCGCCCGCCGTTCGCCCACCGCTCTCCCACCGCTCGCTCGCCGCTCGCCCACCGCTCGCCAGCCGCTCGCCCGCCGCTCGCTCGTCGAGCCTGTCGCCGCTCGCTCGTTGAGCCGGGCGAGGCGCTAGCCGAGACCGTGTCGAAACGCCCGCGCATCCCCCGATAGACTGGAAACCATGGCAAAGCCCACAGACCCCGCGAGCAAAGAGGCCAAGAAGGCCGCGAAAGCCGCCCGGAAGGCCGCTTCCAAGCAGCAGCGCCAGCAGATCTGGCAGGCGTTCAACATGCAGCGCAAGGAAGACAAGGCGCTGATCCCCCTGATGCTGGCGATCGTGATCGGCACCGGCGTGGTGTTCTTCCTGATCGGCCAGTTCGCGTTCGGCGGACGCTGGTTCATGCTGGTGCTCGGCGTCATCCTGGGCATTCTGCTGGCGTTCATCTTCTTCGGACGCCGCGTGTCCAAGAGCGTCTACAAGAAGGCCGAGGGACAGCCCGGGGCCGCCGGGTGGGCGCTGGGCAACATGCGTGGACAGTGGCGCGTACAGCAGGCCGTGACCGGCACCAGTCACCTCGACGCCGTGCACCGGGTGATCGGCAAGCCCGGGATCATCCTGGTCGGCGAGGGTTCGGCCGGTCGCGTGCGACCGCTCATGGCGCAGGAGAAGAAGAAGGCGGCCCGCGTGGTCGGCGACACCCCGATCTACCAGATCGTCGTCGGCAACGACGACGGCGAGGTCCCGCTGGCCAAGCTCGAGAAGCACATCAAGAAGCTCCCCGGCAACATCGACCGCAAGCGCATGGAGGCCCTCGACGGCCGCCTCGCCGCGCTGAAGAACAAGGGCGCGGCCGGGCCCGCGATGCCCAAAGGCCCGATGCCGCAAGGCGCCAAGATGCGCAACGTGGCGCGCACTGCGCGCCGCCGCGGAGGCGCTTCCTGAGAATCAGTGCTCGTCACCGTCGTCCCTGCACGGTCACGAGCGCCTGAGGATGCGCTGAGCGCCCCGGTCCGGTGACCGGGGCGCTCAGTGCATCGTCGATGAGTTTCTCTTGCCGGCCTACTGGCCGTAACCCTGCGGCGGCTGCTGACCGTAACCCTGCGGCGGCTGCTGACCGTAACCCTGCGGTGGCCGCTGGCCGTAACCCTGCGGCGGCTGCTGACCGTAACCCTGCGGTGGCCGCTGGCCGTAACCCTGCGGCGGCTGCTGGCCGTAGCCCGGCGGAGGAGTCTGGCTGTAGCCCTGCGGCGCACCGTATCCGGGCATCGGCGCCCCCTGGGTGTAGGGCGGACCGTACTGCTCGGCGTTGGGCGAAGTCTGGGAAGCGCACAGAACCAGGACCACGATGCCGCCGAACGGAATCAGGGTGAGCAGGTACAGCCAGCCGGTGTAGCCGGCATCGTGCAGCCGGCGCACGGCGACGGCGATGTTCGGGACGATGGTCGCCAGGGCCCAGACCACGAACACGATGATGAGCACGATCGCGAAGTAGGGCACACCGGCGCCCGTGGTGGTCACCGTGGTGTTGCCGGACGAGTCGGTGGTCGTGTTGGTGGTAGCCGCGATCGAGCCGATCACTGCGATCATCACGATGATGCCCAGGACGATGTTGATCAGATAGATGCCGAGGAACCACCACCAGAACTCGGCGCGACTCGCCCGCCCGCTGAAGGTGGCGTACTTGGTGAAACCACGCTTGATCGCGTCGATGAACCCGATGTCGTAGTCGGGCCAGTCGATCGGCGGGGTCTGTGGTCCAGGGGGATTGGTCATGGGGACATTATTGCCCCGCCGGGGCGGTCTGCCTAGCGCGCGGTCGCGGGGAACCGGGCCGCCGACCGCGCCTTCGCCTTGGCCGCCTCCACGTCCCGGTCTTTCGGCGGCGCGCTGGTCACCAGGTGGTCGAGCAGCTGCCGTGTCGCGGCGGCGATCTCCTCGACCGCTGCGTCGAACACCTCCCGGTTGGCTTGCGAGGGCTTGCTGGTCCCGGCGACCTTCCGGACGTACTGGAGCGCGGCGGCGCGCACCTCGTCGTCGGTGGCCGGCGGATCGTAGTTGTGGAGGACCCGGATGTTTCGGCACATGTCTTCGACGGTACGCCGGGTCCGGCGCTCACGGAACGACCACGGATCGCTCCGGCGCCTCGACCCGGAAGTGCTCGACCTCGGGCTCGGCGAGCAGGCGTTCCATCCTCGCGCGGTCGAACGGCCACAAGTCGATGCGTCCGCTCTCGGTGAGGTACCACGAATGGCAGCCGGTGTTCCAGACGGTCGGCCCCAACGCGGCGGCGACGTCGTCGTAGAACGACGACGTGGCCTCCTCGGTCACCTCGATGCGCTCGATCTCGCCGCGCGACCACCTCCCCAGCCACCGTGCGATGTACCGGCTCGTGAGCTCCGCGGAGTACTGCAGCGAGATGGAGCCGGTGGGCGAGTTCGGGCCGAGCACCGTGAAGAGGTTGGGGAACCCGGGGATCGCGGTCATCCGGTAGGCACGCGGACCGTCGGACCACGCCTGCTCCAGGGTGATCCCGTCCCGTCCGCTGATCGCCATCGGCCGCATGTAGTCGTGCGCACGGAAGCCGGTCGCCAGCACGATCACGTCGACATCGTGTTCGGTGCCGTCAGCAGTGACGATCCCGGTCGGGGTGACCCGGTCGATGCCGTCGGTGACCAACTGCGCGTTGGACCGCTGCAGTGCCCGGTAGTAGGTCCCGGAGATCACCTGACGCTTGCACAGCGGCTGGTAGTCCGGGGTCAGCTGCGCTCGGAGCCCGGGATCGCGGACCTGGGCCCGCAGCGACAACCGCGCGTACCGCTGAACCAGCGAACGTCGCCAGGACGGCCGCAGCACGACGTCGGCGAAGATCCCCGACCCCCACAGCAGACCGCGGTAGAGGTCCTTGTGCAGCCTCGGCAGAGCCCCGAGAACCGACGCCGTGCCCGGAAGCTGCGGCAGCGACATCGGCGCCCACAGCACCCACTGTGGAGACCGGACGAAGTGGATCAGCGAGGCCGCGACCGGCTGCAGGGCAGACACCACCTGAACACCGGTCGATCCGGTGCCGACCACGGCGACGCGCTTGCCGTCGATCTTCAGCTCGGGGTCCCAGCGTGCGGTGTGCACGACGCGACCGGCGAACTCGTCGAGCCCGTCGATGTCGGGGTAGGCGGGGTTCTCCAGGACCCCGGTCGCGCAGAGGACGAAGTCGGCGGTCAGCCGCTCATCGCCGGCGGTGGTCAGCGTCCACTCCCCCGTCGCATCGTCGTACTCGGCGGAGATCACTTCGACGCCGCAGCGGATCAGTGCGGACAGCCCGAGTTGCTCGACGACGTCCCGGTGGTAGCGCTGGATCTCCTCGCCGGTGGCCCACACCCTGGACCAGTCGGGCTTCGGCGCGAACCCGAACTGGTAGATCTGCGACGGGACGTCGCAGGTCAGGCCGGGGTAGCGGTTCCAGAACCAGACACCGCCCACGTCGGCGCCCTTCTCCAGCACCGTGACGTCGGCGAAACCCGCCTCGGTCAGAACATGCGCGGCGGTGATGCCTGCCACGCCTGCGCCGATGATCACCACGCGCGGTTCGCGATCGCTCATCGCGCCTCCTCCAGGGTCAGCGCTGCGGCCACCGTCGCGCGAGCACTGCGGAGTGAGCCCTCGAAGGCCGCGGCGCGCTTCCGGCGGTTCATGAAGTTGGGGCCGAGCGCGCCGAGTTCGGCGGCGGTCGGCGACACGACGACGACGCGCGTCCCGCGGGCTCGCACCCGGTCGACCTCTCTGCGCAGCTGCGCCGACATCGGCCGGCGCAGAAGCACCGCCTCGGCGAGTCCGCCGGGGCCCGGGCCGCGGGTGAAGTCGAGACCGGCCATCGACGCGATCACGTAAACCACCTCCGCCTCGCCGGGACCGATCAGGTCGACCGACGCGGTCGACGCGGCGCCCCCGTCGACGTGGTCGAGTCCGCCGACGGTCACCGGAGGCATCCATCCGGGGATGCCCCACGACGCCCGGAGTGCCTGATTCAGCGACGCCGTCGAGTCGAGGGCCGGATTCGACGGCGCGTCCTCGCCCGACCCGGTGAAGGCGATGCGCCGATCGTCCTCCGGGCGATAGGCCACCAGACGGACTCCGGATCGCGGCAGCCAGCCGGTCGTCGGGTCGGCCACCGCATCCGCCAGCTGCCCCAGCCACGAGGCATCCCCTCGACCGCGCGGGGCGATGCCGGTCAGTGCCCGGTGGCCGCCGCGCCGGGTCAGTGCCGACATCCGCGGCGGTGCGAGCCGTGGCAACGGCGGAAGGGGCCCCGGTGTCGCGGCCAGGTGCGCGGCCAGCCGTTCGTCGACGGGCCGCCCGAGTTGCATGTCCACCAGCTCCGTCACCGAGAACCCCGCGCCGAGCATCGTCGCCAGCTCGGCACCGGCCGAGGTGCCCTGCAGGATGTCCGCCTCGCGCGGATCCCAGTCGAGATGCTCGGCCAGCGCGTGGAGCGCAGCGACCGACCAGGCGCCGCCGAGTGTGCCTCCGCAGCCGATGACGAGTGCGGTCCTGGTCATCGTGCCGCCTTCTCGGCCGGGGTGCGCGCGGCGCCGGCCGTCGGCACGGTGCCCGACACCGCGCTCGCCCCCGCCTGCCGGTCGATTCTCTCGAGGTACTTCCGGCGGCCGACGGGATCGAGCGCCATCGCCTGGTCGTGACCGATCAGCGCGCGAACCGCTCGTTCGACCGTCTCCGGCACAAAGGCCTCCACCAGCGTCCACGCCGGCAAGACCCACGACGGCGACGAGGTCTTCGCAGCGCGTGTCGTCACGGTGCGCACGATCTGCTCGGCGACGTCCTCGGGGTCGACGGTCGGCAGCACGGAGAGATCGGCGCCGGAGGAGAGCTCGGTCCGCACGGCGGCCGGCATGATCGCCGACACCGTGACACCGGTTCCGTCGTACTCGCGACGCGCGGCGAGCGAAGCGCCGAGCGCCGCGTACTTGCTGGCGTTGTAGGTGACCATCCCCGGCAACGGGATCATCCCGGCCATCGACGAGACGTTGACGACGTGCCCGCGTCCGGCCGCCGCCATCGACGGCAGCACGGCGTGCATGCCGTTGAGCACCCCGCGCACGTTCACGTCCAGCATCAGGTCGGTGGTGGCCGCACTCTCGTCGGCGAACGGCCCCACCGGCATCACTCCGTTGTTGTTCACCAGCACGTCCACGCGACCGTGCGCGCCGATCACCTCGTCGATCAGCGCGGTCCAGGAGGCCCGGTCGGTGACGTCGAGCCGGCGCGCCGTCGCCCCGCGAATCGACGCCGCGGTCTCGGCCGTGACGTCCGCGTCGAGGTCGCCGATCCACACCGTCGCGCCCGCCGCCGCGAAGGCCTCCGCGGTCCGGGCGCCGATGCCGCGGCCGCCCCCGGTGACGATCACCACAGCGCCGTCGAGGTCGATCGCCGGCACGCCGCGCAGGTATCCGATGCGCGACGTGATGCCGCGCGACAACGCTCCCAGGAAGTCCACGTCTCAGGTCCTCTTTCGTCGGCCGCCTGCGGCGGTGCAGTCTGCCCGGGCATGTGGCGCCGGTCTCACTCGGAGTCTGGTTCAGATACCCCGGGTATGTCAATACTTGCGGTATTCAGAATGTAGGATCGTCGGCATGACGATCCGCCTCAGTCGCGCCCAACAGCGCGAACGGACGCAATCCGAGCTGCGGCGAATCGCGCGCGCGGAGTTCCTGCGGCAGGGATACGCGGCGACCAGGCTCGACACCGTCGCCGAGCTCGCCGGCTACTCCAAGGGCGCCGTGTACTCGAACTTCGCCGACAAACGGGCCCTGTGCCAGGCTGTCCTCACCGACATCCGGCGCGAGAAGTTCGCCGAGATCGCCGCGATCACCTCGTCGAGCGACGACGTCGATCAGATCGCGGACAAGCTCGGCGACTGGATCCGCGCGACCGTCGGCGACGCCGAATGGACCGCCCTGGAGCTGGAGTTCAGTGCGCTGGCGCGGACCGACCCCACGGTGCACGCGCTGACGGCGGACGCCCGGCGCGAATTCAGCGCCGCCATCGCCGCTCTGCTCACCGACGTCCTCGGCGATCCCGCCGAACTGGCGCCCGGACTGCCCGGCGTCGGCGATCTGGCCGATCTGCTGCTGAGCACCGGAATCGGGCTGGGCATCAGCCGCGCCTTCGACCCCGACGTGTCCCTGGAACCCGGGATCGCCGGACTCAAAGGCCTCTTCGGCCTGCTGGCGGCCCTGCGCTGAACCGGCGTGTCAGCGTGCGCGGACCACGGCGGTGCCGGTGACCCGGTCGTGCATGGCGCGGCCGTTGTAGTCGTTGATCAGCGCGGGCACCACGAACGGGATGAGCAGCTGGCGGAAGAAGGCGCGCACGATCCCGACGGCCGCCCGCGGCTGGGTCCCGGCGGCCTCGGCCGCACCGCGCTCGGCGCCCAGGTCGGCGCGGGCCACGCGCGTGCCTGCGAGGTACTGGCCCGGGGTGAAGCCGAAGAACGCCACCGTGAAGATGCCCAGAACGAACCAGATGCCGAACTGCCACCACGCCATCGCCTGCACCGTCACTTCGAAAGCGCTGAAGACGTGGCCGTCGTCGTTGACGATCTCCTGCCGCGGCCCGACGATCGCGAACGCGACGCCCGCCGCGATCAGCCAGTCGACCAGCAGCGCGACGACCCGCACCCAGCCTCCGGCGATCGAGCCCGGACCGTCCTTCGGCAGTCCGAGATCGGCGCCGCGGTACTCGACGTCTTCGGCGGCGATGTACGGGCCGGTCAGCCAGGAACCCGCGGCATCGCGCATCGTCGAACTCGACGACGACGGCGCGGTCTTCTTCGCACGGCGGGAACTGTCCTTCGAAGCCATGCCGTCCATCCTAGTGTCCCGTGTCGAAAGTTCTTTCGCGGTATGCCGGGGCCCGATGAACGTCTGGCGGCGTTGTCCTCGGTCAGGATGTCAAGCCCCGGGTTTCTTGGAGACTGATTTAGTTGGTTTCCTTGGTTGCCAGAGCCGAGTTGGCCTGGACGTGTGATCGGCCTGCAGTGGCCGTGTCAGGCGGCGTTCTTGTCGTCGGCTGCTTGATCGAGGCTGGCCCAGTAGGCGGCCTCGTACTCGGCGGGCGGGACGTGTCCGAGCTCGCCGTGGAGCCGTCGCTGGTTGTACCAGTCGACCCACTCGGCGGTGGCGATCTCGAGGTCATCGATGCCGTGCCACATCCCCTTGCGTCGCTGCCTGGGGCCGCGGACCAGCTCGGCCTTGTACAGCGAGTTCAGCGCCTCGGCCATCGCGTTGAAGCTCCTATAGATTGTCAAGTCGATCAGGCCGCGATTTCGAGTTCGTCAACGAACGGGGTTCGGCGGTGGTATCCGGTGTGGGCAGGAGTCGGAAGAGTTCACGTGCGAGGTAGCGCTTGAGGCAGCGGATGATTTCCCGTTTCGATAGGCCCTCGGCGGTGCGACGTGCGACGTAGTCGATGGTGGGCTGATGCCAGCGCATCCGCACGATGACGACCCGGTACAGCGCGGCGTTGGCCTGGCGGTTCCCACCGCGATACAGCCGGTGGCGGTTGTTGGTCTTGCCTGATCCGGCCGGGATCGGACAGGCGCCGCACATTTTGGCGAACGCCGCCTCGGACTTGATCCGGTTGGCGTTGTCGCCGGCGGTGATCAGCATCTGGGCCGCAGTGTCGTAACCGACGCCGACAGCCTCGACGAGCCGGGGTGCAGCGGCCACGGTGAGTATCTTCAACGACGCGGCGTGAGCCTTGGCCTCTTCATGCAGCGCAAGCCAACGCTGCGCCATCGAGGACAACACATGTCGCATCGCGGCCTCTGGATCGTTCGGGACAACTACGGCTGGTGCTCCACGGCGAACGGGTGGCAATGGGGTCGGGCCTTCCAGTGCCGCGCACGCGGTGATCAGCTTGTGGTCAGTGAGCTTCTCCAACTTTGCGCGCAGCGCTTCGCTTCCCGTCGCGAGGGTCGCTTTGAGTGTGATCATGGTGGTGGTTCGGGCTTGGACGGCACCGTCGTAGGCGATCTTGACCAGCCTGATCGTCTCCACTGCACCATCGGCGGTCTTCGGTGCCGATAAGCCGTGGCCGGCCAGCAGCTGCCGAGCGGCGTGCTCGGCGTCGAGGGTGTCGTTCTTCCCCGCGAGACGACGTTCGGCGGCCCGCGCGGGACGGGCGATCTCATGGACCTGGTGGCCGTGGTTGCGCAGGTAGCGGGCCAGGCCGACGCCGTAGGAGCCGGTGCCTTCAACGCCGAACCCGATCAGACTTCCGGCCGGGCCGACCAACGCCAGGCAGAAGGTGACGAGCTCGTCGAATCCGGCGACCGTGGCCGGAGTGACCACATCACCGAGTCGTCCGCCGAGACCGTCGATCGCGACTGCTACGTGGTTGTCCTTGTGGGTATCGACACCGATGATGACATCGTCACGGCGGAGCTGCATGCTGGACATTGGACTGTGGATTCCTCTCTCGCATTCTGGGTCCATGGCTCAGCTGGCCGGAGTGGGCGGACAGGACTGCGATGAGACCCTGGTCGAGTCAGGCTCCTATCAGGTCACTGCCCACCCGGCCAGCAGCCTGGGTGAACGCCACCATCCGGGGTCGACAGGTCAACGCGAAGACACCCGCAGGGCCGGTCGTAGCAGGGGTCAGACACCAGGTGGTGACGCATACATGATCCTCGCAGTCGTAACTGTCGCCCTTGGACCCCACCGAGGCGACCACGTCGGCCTCAGCGAGCCGCTGGGTGTAGCGGATCGCTCGGTACTGGGCGCCCCTGTCGGAGTGGTGGACCAGTCCGGTCAGGTCCCGCCCGTCGCGCTGGCGACGCCAGATCCCCATCTGCAGCGCGTCCAGGGCGAGGTCGGTGTAGAGGCCCGTCGAGACCTGCCAGCCCACGATCATCCGCGAGTAGACGTCCAGTACGAACGCCGCGTACACCCACCCCGACATCGTCCTCACATATGTCAGATCCGCTACCCACAACCGGTCGGGCCGCGACGCGGTGAAGTCACGGTCGACCAGGTCAGCGGGCCGGCCGGTCTCCGCCGCGGGCCTGGTGGTGCGGGGATGCTTGTCGCGGAGCACACCCCGCAGCCCGGCGGTCCGCATCAGCCGCTCGACCGTGCACCGCGCCACCGACTCCCGGCCCGGCCCCGCCGACTGGCCGGGCTGGCTCGGCATCTGCCGGTTGATCTCGTGCCACACCTTCCTCGCGCCGTAGACCTCCATGTTCTCCTCGTGCACCTTCCTGATCATCTTGGTCAACTCCTCATCACGGATCGACCGCGGCGAAGCGGGCCGAGCCTTGTAGGCGTAGTAGGTCGACGACGCGATCTCGGCACTCGTGCCCTCCAAGGCAGCCAAGACCGGCTGGACGCCGCCGTGTTCCTCCGCAACGGAGTCCACGAACTCGACCCTCAACGCCGTGGGAACAGCTACCTCGCCGGACGGTCCAGCTCCGCGGCGAAGAAAGCCGATGCCTGCTTCAAGATCGTGTTCGCCCGCCGCAACTCACGGTTCTCCCGCTCCAACTCCGCGATCCGGCCCGCCTCGGCCGAGGTGACACCCGGCACGACACCGCCGTCGATCTCGGCCTGCTTCACCCACGTCCGCAACGCCTCGGGATGCACCCCGAGCTGGTCCGCAATCCGCTTAATCGCACCGACCTTCGATGCCGGATCCCGCCGAGCCTCCACCGCCAACCGAGTGGCCCGCTCCCTCAACTCCAACGGGTACTTACGCTGTGCTGCCATCTTCCTCTGTTCCTCCAGGTTTCGATGTCTCCATCAAACCCGGGGCGGGACAGGATACCTGCCGGTATCCCTCCCTCGTCCGCCTTGCCGGCCGCCCATCGGACTCCCGGCAACCATCGAGAAACTTCCGACACGGGACACTAGTGTCGCCGCCTCCCGGGCCCGAATCCGCCGAATCCGCACGCCGGAGGGCCCGGGAATTCACGAGATCCACACACAGCGGCCGCTGTGTAACACGGGGGAAACACTTGGTTGACCGGCGGGCAACCTCGCCTCCCTACCGTCAAACGCAACGATTCACACCTCACTCCGATAAGAATCAGGGTGTGAGTTGCGGCCAGAGAGGTTCTGGCCCACCCGAGTTAGGAGAACGGCGACCGTGTACAACACGAACGAAGAACTGCTCGAGGGCATCAAGACCGAAGGTGTCGAGTACGTCGACATCCGGTTCTGCGATCTCCCCGGCACGATGCAGCATTTCTCGATCCCGGCTTCGGCCTTCACCGAGGACGTCTTCACCGAGGGGCTGGCCTTCGACGGTTCGTCGGTCCGCGGCTTCCAGTCGATCGACGAGTCCGACATGATGCTGCTCCCCGACCCGGCCACCGCACGGATCGACCCGTTCCGCAAGGCCAAGACGATGAACCTCAACTTCTTCGTCCACGACCCGTTCACCCGCGAGGCCTACAGCCGCGATCCGCGCAACGTCGCCCGCAAGGCGCAGGACTACCTGACCTCCACCGGCATCGCCGACACCTGCTTCTTCGGCGCCGAGGCCGAGTTCTACATCTTCGACTCGGTCGCCTACGGCTCGGAGATGAACGGCACCTTCTACGAGGTCGAGTCGGTCTCCGGCGCCTGGAACACCTCGGCCGCCACCAACCCGGACGGAACCCCGAACCTCGGCTACAAGGTCCGCCCCAAGGGCGGCTACTTCCCCGTCGCCCCGTACGACCACTACGTCGACCTGCGCGACGAGATGTCGACCAACCTGACCAACGCCGGCTTCACCCTCGAGCGCGGCCACCACGAGGTGGGCACCGGCGGTCAGGCCGAGATCAACTACAAGTTCAACACTCTGCTCCACGCCGCCGACGACGTGCTGCTGTTCAAGTACATCATCAAGAACACCGCGTGGCAGAACGGCAAGTCGGTCACCTTCATGCCGAAGCCGCTCTTCGGCGACAACGGCTCGGGAATGCACGCGCACCAGTCGCTGTGGAAGGACGGCAAGCCGCTGTTCCACGACGAGTCGGGCTATGCCGGCCTCTCGGACCTGGCCCGCTACTACATCGGCGGCATCCTGCACCACGCCCCGAGCCTGCTGGCCTTCACCAACCCGACCATCAACTCGTACAAGCGCCTGGTGCCGGGCTATGAGGCCCCGATCAATCTGGTCTACAGCCAGCGCAACCGTTCGGCCTGCGTGCGGATCCCGATCACCGGTAACAACCCGAAGGCCAAGCGCCTGGAGTTCCGTTGCCCGGACAGCTCGGGCAACCCGTACCTGGCTTTCGCGGCCATGATGATGGCCGGCCTGGACGGCATCAAGAACAAGATCGAGCCGCACGAGCCGGTGGACAAGGACCTCTACGAGCTCCCGCCGGAGGAGGCCAAGGGCATTCCGCAGGCGCCGACCTCGCTCGCCGCGGTGATCGACCGCCTGGAAGAGGACCACGACTACCTCACTGCAGGCGGCGTCTTCACCGAGGACCTGATCGACACCTGGATCTCCTACAAGCGCGAGAACGAGATCGAGCCGGTCCAGATCCGCCCGCACCCCTACGAGTTCCAGCTCTACTACGACTGCTGATCGCTCGTCGACGTATACGACGCCCCCGGTTCCGCACCGGGGGCGTCGTGCATTCGATCACGGCGCCGGCGCCTACGGTGGGGGATGACCGGACGACACCGGGCGCCGGACCCGCAGCCCCCGCCTGACCGACGCAGCGCGCCGTCCGGCCCGGCGCCCGCCTGGGCATCGCGTTGGCTGCGATCGCGGTGATCGCCGCGGCGGCCGTGTACGCCGGGCACTACGAAAAGGTCGGTCCGCCGGTCGTGGCCGGGACCCCGCTCAGCCCGCAGGAGCAGCTGCACACCTCGTTCGACGAGTTGGGCCTCGCGCTTCCGGTCGGCGTGGCGATCACCCCGGTGGGCGGCGGGGCGACCGTTCTGCTCGGTGATCAGAGCGTGCTGGATGCATGGTCGACGATCAAGATCCCCCTGGCCCTGGAGGCAGAACGGCGACACGGGGCCAACCGTTCGGAGACCAAGGCGATCATCGACTCGGACAACCGGTCCGCGCGGCTGCTGACCCGGTCGCTCGGCACCCCGGACGAGGCCGTCAGAGCGGTCACCCGAGTACTGCGCGAGGGCGGCGACCCCCACACCGTCGTACGCCCGGCCGGAGACGACGCCCAGTGGCCGCACCTGGGAGAGACCGTGTGGACCCTCGCCGATTCGGCGGCCTGGACCGCACACCTGCCCTGTCTGAGCGGCAGCGCCCACGTGCTGGATCTGATGTCGCACGTCGCGACGGCGCAGAACTGGGGTCTGCGCAAGACATCCGGCGACGCCGCGGTGAAGGGCGGCTGGGGTGCCGAACCGGGCGCCGGCTGGCTGGTCCGCCAGATCGGGATCCTGACCCTCGACGACCGCACCCGCGTCGCCGTGTCGATGGGTGTGGCCGCACCGAAGATGAGCTTCGAACAGGGCGTCGGCGCCCTGAACGCGGTCGGCCGCTGGCTCGGACGCGAGCGCTCGCTCCTGCCCGGCGGCTCCTGCCCCGTCGCGGCCGGACGGTAACGTTCTGTCCCATGAAACGCACAGCCCTGCTTCTGCTCCCGGCGGCCGCCGCCCTCGCTCTGACCGCTTGTTCCTCGGACGGCGACTCCTACTCGGTCTACGACCCGAGCGACCTGTCCTGCGCGACGACGCCGGCCCCGGCGGACACCAAGCCCGAGTGGACGGTCAAGGGAGCTACCGGAGAGGCCCAGATCGCCCCGGCGACCAAGGAGCACGGCCCGTTCATCAAGGTCGACAAGCCCTTCACCGTCACCGACACGGAAGTGAAGACCCTCGTCGAGGGCGACGGACCCGAGGTCGCCGCCACCGACACCGTGTACGTCTGCTACGAGGGTGTGAACGGCCGCAGCGGCGAGGTCTTCGACTCCGCCTACCAGCGCGGGCAGGCCACCGACTTCCCCGTCAGCGGTGTCGTTCCCGGCTTCCAGAAGGCGTTGATCGGGCAGAAGGGCGGCTCCTCGGTCGCAGTCGTGATGACACCCGCCGACGGCTACGGCCCGATGGGCGGCAACCCGCCCGCGATCCTCGCCGACGACACCCTGATCTTCGAGCTGAAGATCGCGAAGGTCGGCGAGTGATCCCTGCCTGACGGCTGACCGGGCCGGTCGTTCGGGACGCGGACGGCCGGCCTGCGCCTGGGACCCTCGGGTACTCGGCAGTGGTCTGCGGGCCCCTCGATGCCGTCGCGGGCGTCAGTGCCCCTGACCCGTCAGCAGGTGCCCGACGCCGACGATGTCGTGCAGGATGCGGTGCACCACGGCGTCGTGCACGATCCGGTAGTGGACAGTGCGGCCGGATCTGTCGGCCACGGCCCACCCCTCGTCACGCAGCACGCGCAGCGCCTGCGAGGCGGCGTTCTCGGTGATGCCGACGCGCGCGGCCAGCTCCGACACCGCGGAGTCCGGGACCGCGTGCATCTCGACCAGCAACGCGAACCGGGTCGGGTCACCGAGCAGGGCGAACCGCGAAGCCCAGTGAGCGACCTCGGCCTGCGTGAGCTGGGCGCTCCCGGTTGCGCCGTCATCGGCCACGGGCCGCCCGTCGTGGGCCATGGCGACCTCCTCTTTCGTGTGGCGATTCTCGCCGGTCAAGAACCGATCCGCAACATCTGCCCACGCTGACACGCTGTTGACATGCGACTGACATGTGACTGACATGTGTTTACGCAAACCTATTTCTCATGTTGCCGACGTCGAAGTCCCGGCCGGTCCACCGCCGCGCCGCCGCCCTCGCTCTCGCCGTGCCTCTGGCCCTCGCCGCGTGCGCCGGCTCGGCCGAGAACGCCGGAGATCAGCTGGTCCTCGCCGACGTCGGCGATTTCGGCCAGTACAACCCGATGCTCGGGTACGGGGCGCTGGGCGTCTCCCCCGTCTACGAGGGTCTCCTGCAACCGTCGGCTCCCGACGACACGACGCTGCCGGGCCTGGTCCCGGCACTGGCGGCCGAGCGACCGGTCCGGACCGCGCCGCGCCGCTGGCGGGTGACACTGCGCGAGGGCATCCGCTTCTCCGACGGCACCGCGTTCGACGCCGCCGATGTGGTCGCGACCTACCGAGCAATGGTCGACCCCGCGGTGGCTGCCGACATCTCGACGCAGATCGGCCCGATCACCGACGTCGCCGCCGACGGCCCGTCCGCCGTGATCGTCACGCTGAGCACGGATGCCGATCCGTCGCCGTACCTGCTGGTCGGGATCGTGCCGTCGGAGAAGGTGGAGGCCGCGCCCGCCGGCGACTGGGCGCTCAACGCCGCACCGGTCGGCACGGGGCCGTATCGCCTCGACTCGCTGCGCCCGGATCAGGCGGTCTTCGTCGCCCGGGACGATTACTGGCGCGGCCCTCTCGCCCTCCGGCGTCTGGTGTACACCGCCGCCCCGGACGACAACAATCGTGCCCAGCGGGTGTCGGCGGGCGAGGTCGACGGCGCCACGCTTCCACCCCGGCTCGCCGAGAGCCTGCGCGCCACACCGGGCGTCGACGTCGTCGCGGTACACACCGCCGACTGGCGCGGAGTCAGTCTGCCCAAGAACAACCCCTTCACCGCCGACGTGGCCGCCCGCCGTGCGATGAACGTCGCAGTGGACCGTGACGCGCTGGTCTCCGGGGTCCTGGCCGGCTTCGGCTCCCCGGCGAGCACCCCGATTTCCGACGCCTACGGCGCCGCGTTCGAGCCCACCGCCCAGTTCCGGTTCGATCCCAGACAGGCCGCGCAGATCCTCGACCAGGCCGGCTGGCGACCGGGAGGCGACGGCATCCGCGTCAAGGACGGCCGGCAAGCCCGTTTCGCTCTGCTGTATCCGGCCGAAGACACCGTGCGCCGTGATCTCGCCGTGGCCTTCGCCGCCGCGATGAAGCGGGTCGGCATCCACGTGGATCCGCGCGGCGCGAGCTGGGACCACATCGACACCCGCCTGGACGAGGACGCGGTCCTGCTCGGCGGCGGCGAGACCCCGTACAGCATCGACTCCCAGGTCTACGACACCCTGCACACCCAGGTCCCCGGCGGGTCGCCGTACTCCAATCCCGGCGACTTCACCGCTCCCGGAATGGACGCGCTCCTCGATGCCGCGCGGCAGAGCGCACCGGGAGCGGAGAACGATGCCCGCTACCGACAGATCCAGACCCTCTATGCGCGCTACCCCTCGGGGGTCTTCCTGACATTTCTGCAGCACACTTACGCGTCCCGAACCGCCGGCTGGACGCACGACGCGCCGATCCTGGAGCCCCATTCCCACGGAGTCCTGTGGGGCCCGTGGTGGAATCTGCCGTCCTGGCGGCCACCATCATGAACGCGCCGGTCACCCCGCCGGTCATCCCGCCGACCGGTCCCGCGGCCCTGCTGCCGTCCGCCGATCCGTCGTCCCCGGATCCGTCGGCCGCCGATCCGACCGGCACCGCGCCGGGGAACGTCGGTCCGGCGTCAGCGGGCAGCCCGACCGGCGACCCGCCCGCCGGCCGACGCAGGCCGCGCCGAAGCCGGCGGGTCGTCCGCCTGCTGGTGCGCCGCGCGGTGATCGGCATCCCGACGATCATCGCGGTGTCGTTCGCGATCTTCGCGGTCGCCGCCGCCTCGCCGTTCGATCCGCTGACCGGCTATCTCGGAAGTCGCTACCAGAACGCCACGGCGGCCCAGCGGGAGGCGATGGCCGCCGCCTATCAGACCGATCAGCCTTGGGTGAAGGCATGGTGGCAATGGTGCGTCGACCTGGTGCACGGCGATCTGGGCTGGTCGTCGACGCAATCGCAGCCGGTCGGCACGGTCCTGATCGAGCGCATGCCCTTCACCTTCGGAGTGGCTCTGATCTCGCTGGTCCTCGCGGCGCTCATCTCCATCGGGCTGGGGGCGGTGATCGGCATGCGGCGCGGCGGGCGGCTCGACCGGACCTGCTCCACGCTCGCCGCCTTCCTCGCCGCCACCCCGCCGTTCGTCGTCTCCCTCGTGCTCGTGATCGTGTTCGCCGTCGGCCTGGGCTGGCTCCCGACATCCGGGGCCCGGGCCCCCGGCCATGACTACACCGCTGCCGGCCTCCTGGTCCACGGCATCCTGCCGACCGCCGCCCTGACCCTCGCGATGATTCCCTGGCTGCTGCTCACCATGCGTGCAGCAGTGGTCGAGGCCGCCTCGTCCGACGCGGTGCTCGCCGCCCGCGCCCGCGGCGTCGACGGACCGACCCTGCTTCGCGGGCACATCGCGCCGATGTCGGCACTGCCCACGCTCGCCCTGATCGGTACCCGGCTGCCGGAACTGCTCGCCGGCGCCGCGGTCGTCGAGGCCGTCTTCGGCTGGCCCGGCCTGGCGCAAGCGCTCGTCGACTCCGCCGTCGCGCTCGACTTCCCCCTGCTGGCCGCCCTCGCAGTGGGATCGGCCGCCCTCGTGCTGATCGGTTCGGTCCTCTCGGACGCGATCGCGGTGTGGCTGGACCCGCGCATCGAGATGGTCGCATGACGACCACGTCGCCCCGCACCACGACCGGCGGTTCGCGTCGCCGCCGTCTCCGCGCGCTTGCGACCTCACCGAGTCTGCTGGTCGTCCTGGCCGTCGCGCTGCTCGCCGTCGTCGTGCCGATCGTGGCCGCCGAGCAGGTCCCAGACTTCTCACGCGCCCTCCTGCCCCCGGGTTCCGGCGGCCTGCTGGGCACGGACCACTCCGGGTACGACCTGGCCGTCCGCACCGCACAGGCACTGCGCATCTCGCTGGTCATCGCCGTCGTGTGCGCCCTGCTCTCCACCCTGATCGGCGTCGCGGTGGGCGTCGCCGCGGTGACGGCCGGCGGCTGGTTCGACGCCGTCACCATGCGCGTCGTCGACGGCGTCAACGCGCTCCCTCACCTGGTACTCGGGATCGTGATCGCCGCGATGTGGCGGGGTGCGCCTCTGGCGATCATCGCGTCCATCGCACTCACCCACTGGCCGGCCGTCGCGCGCGTCGTCCGGGCCGAACTCCTCGGCACCCGTTCGGCCGGCTGGGTCGAAGCGGCCCGGCTCGCCGGCGCCGGACGCTACTTCATCGCCCGGCACCACCTGGTTCCCGCGGTGGCCGGCCAGGCGCTCGTCGCGATGATCATCCTGCTTCCCCACGCCATCTGGCACGAGACCACGCTCTCGTTCCTCGGTGTCGGACTCTCGCCCGACCGCGCCAGTCTCGGTACCCTGCTCAGCGACGCCCGCGGCGACGTGCTGACCGGTGCGTGGTGGACGCTCGTCGTCCCCGGGCTCGCGCTGGTCGTCACGGCCCTCGCGGTCACCCGCGCGGTGTCGGCGCTGCGCCGAGTCACCGCTCCGCCGGCGGGACGTGTCTGGTGACCGGGCCGGCCGTGACTGTGGCGGCTCCGTCCGCCCGCCTCGATCACCTCACCGTCACCGTCGCCACCTCGGCTCAGCGCGGCTCCCCGCAGGTCCGCGTGCTCGACGAGGTCTCCCTCGACCTGTTTCCGGGCGAGGTGACCGTGCTGGTCGGGGAAAGCGGGTGCGGCAAGTCAATGGTCGCCGCCGCACTCTGCGGACTGCTGCCGCCGGGGGCGGTCGCGACCGGCGGAGTGTCCGTGGACGGCGCGACGGTCGGCGATCAGGACTCCGCCTGGGGCCGGCTCCGCGGACACGTGGTCGGTCTGGTGCCGCAGTCGCCGTCCACGTCGTTCACCCCGGTCCGCACCCTCGGCTCACAACTCGGCGAGGTGGTGTCGGTGCTCGGCGGTCCGCGTTCGCCGAGCGAACTGTGCGACCTGGTCGGGCTCTCCCGCGCCGCCCTCGCCTGCTATCCGCACGAGCTGTCCGGTGGCATGGCACAACGCGCCGCGATCGCGGCCGCCGTGGCCGGCGAGCCGCGGGTGCTACTCGCCGACGAACCGACGTCCGCACTGGATCCCGAACTCGCCCACCGAATCTGGGAGCTCCTGGCCGATTCGGCCCGGGCCGGCGCCGCGGTGCTGGCGATCACCCACGACCTCGCGTCGCTGCGCCGAGCCGGGATCGACACCCGGATCGCCGTGATGCGCGGCGGCCGGCTGCTCGATCTGCCACCCGGCGCGGATCCGCTGCGCGCGCCGGCCGGGCCGGACCGCTCCGAGCCGATTCACCCGGCCACCGGCACCGCGCACCTCGACGACGCCGCCTACCTCCACGCCCTCTTCGGCGAGGACGGCATATGACGGCCGAGGGCATCCACGCATCCGGTGTCACCGTCGCGTTCGACGGCCGAACTGTCCTGCGCGACGTCGACGTCACGGTGCTGCCCGGGGCGATGACCGGACTGGTCGGCCCCTCCGGCACCGGAAAGACCACCCTGTTGCGGGTGCTCGCCGGGCTCCATCCGGCCACCTCGGGGTCGGTGACCTACGACGGCGCCCCGACTCCGCCCGCCGCGGCGATCGCCGTGCTCGCGCAGTCCCCGCGTCAGTCCTGCAATCCCCGCTGGACGGTGCGCGAGATCATCACCGAGCCCGCCCGGGCCGCCCGCCGGGAAGCTCCCGACCCCGCCCACCTCGCCGACCGCGTGGGCCTGTCGGCCGATCTGCTCGATCGGTATCCCACGCAGTTGAGCGAAGGACAACTACAGCGCGCGTGCGTGGCCCGGGTGCTGGTTCAGGAACCTCGCTACCTGCTGTGCGACGAACCGACGGCGATGCTCGACCCGATCGCCACCCGCGCGATCATCGGCCTGATCGATGGCCTGGTCGACGAGGGCGTGGGAGCAGCGCTGGTCTCGCACGACCACCGGCTGGTCCGCGCCCGGTGCAGCTCGACCTTCACCCTCGTCTGAACACGGACGCGGCTAGGCACCGTCACACGGAGACCAGCCAAATTCCGAGGCCGACGGCGAGAACCGCGAGGACTAATGTGCCGATGACGTCCAGCAGGGCTGCGCGCCATCGCCCCGCCCGGGCAAGGGACACGGCCTCGAACATCGCGGTGCTGAACGTCGTGTAGCCGGCGCAGAATCCGGATCCGACCACGATCTTCCACTGCTCGGCCTCACCGGCGAACATCGCCAGTCCGGTGATCAGCCCGAGCAGAAAGCTGCCGACGACGTTGATGCTGACGGTCCCCCAGGGGAACCCCGAGGAGACGTGGGCTTTGACCAGGGTGTCCTGCACGAATCGAGTCAGCGCCCCGAGTCCGCCGAACAGGCCGACACCGGCGACCACCCACACGGTCATCGGGGGTCCCTCGCCGCGCGGCGTGCCGCGTGTGCCAGCCAGATCCCCAGCGCGACCGCCAGCAGGCCCATCACCAGGCTGGACACCGCGTACGCCGCCGCGATGCCGAGCCGGTCGGTCCGGTTCAGCAGATCGATCTCGACGGCGAAACTGCTGTAGGTGGTGAAGGCGCCGAGGAAGCCGGTGCCGATGCACAGCCGGGCGCGCTTGCGCAGGCCGGCGTCGGGGCCGGCGAGGACGAGAGACTCGAGCAGGAGTCCGAGCGCGAACGCTCCGGCGACGTTGACGACGAACGTCGACACCGGGAATCCGTCCTCGGCGCCGGGCAGATTCGCCTCCGCGAAGTAGCGCGCCGGTGCGCCGAGGGCGCCTCCGGCGAAGACGAGAACCGTCGCTTCGCCCTGTCCTGCGAGGGCCCCGCGGAACATGGTCATCGACTCGGCTCGCCAGACCGCCTCCGGGGGCGAGAGCGTTGTCGCGACACGAGCGATTCTCGGTTCACACTCATCCAAACACCTCGGTCACCACGCTCTTGGCCCGGCGGGTGACGCGCAGATAGTGCTCCAGGAACTCCGCGGCCTCGTCCTGCGGCCAGCCGGCGGCATAGGCGATGGCGCGAAGCTCCCGGCCGGGTCCGGGAAGCTGGTCGACGGGCTTCCCACGCACCAGCACCAGCGCGTTGCGCGCCCGCGTCGCGGTGAGCCAGGCGTCCTTCAGCATGGCGACCTCGTCCTCGGGTAACAGGCCGGCCTCCCCGATCGCGTCGAGCGTCTCGACGGTCGAGGTCCGATGCAGTTCCGGATACTCGTGCGCGTGGCGCAGCTGCATCAGCTGGACCGTCCACTCGACGTCGGCCAGACCGCCGCGACCCAGTTTGGTGTGGGTCATCGGGTCGGCGCCGCGCGGGAGGCGCTCGGCGTCCACCCGCGCCTTGATCCGCCGGATCTCCCGGACCGCGTCCGGTGAGACGCCACCGGCCGGGTAACGGATCTCGTCGATCATGTGCAGAAAGTCCAGACCGAGTCCCGGATCGCCGGCGACGGCGTGCGCACGCAGCAGAGCCTGCACCTCCCAGGCTTCGGCCCACTGGTGGTAGTACGCCCGGTACGACGCCAGGGTCCGCACGATGGGGCCGTTCTTGCCCTCCGGCCGCAGACCCACGTCCACTTCGAGCGGCGGGTCGGCGCTCGGCGTGCCCAGCAGGGAGCGGACGTTGTCGGCGACGGCCTGCGCCCACCGGACGGCGACGGTCTCGTCGACGCCCTCCACCGGATCGCACACGAACAACACGTCGGCGTCCGAGCCGTAACCCAGCTCGCCGCCGCCGAGCCGGCCCATGCCGATCACGGCCATGCGGGCGGGAGCGGGGCCGTCGCCCTCGTACGGCACCGACGACATCACCTTCTCCAGCGCCGCGCCCAGTACCGCCGCCCACACTGTGGAGAGCGCGCGGCACACCTCCTGGACGTCCATCAGCCCGAGCAGGTCGGCCGAAGCGATCCGCGCCAGCTCCGCACGACGGTGCGATCGGGCGACGGCGATCGCCTTGCGCGGATCGGCATGCCGGCGCATGGACGCGATCAGGCCCTTGACCACGTCGTTCGAACTCACCTCGCACAGTTTGGGCCCGGCCGCACCGGTCGAGTACAGCTGGATCACGTCGGGCGAACGCATCAGCAGGTCGGCGATGTACTCGGAGGTGCCGAGCACGTGCATCAGATGCTCGGCCACCACGCCGTCGTCGCGCAGCAGCCGGAGGAACCACTCGGCTCCGGTCAGCTCGTCGCACAGTTTGCGGTAGTTGAGCAGCCCCGCATCGGGGTCGGGGGTGTTGCTGATGTGCTGCAACAGACTGGGCAGGATCAGCATTTGGACCTGTCCGCGGCGGCCCGGCGTGGAGCCGAGCGCCTTGATGTGCGCCAGCGCACGCTCGGGCTTGGCGTAACCCAACGCGGCGAGCTGCCGTTCGGCCGACTTGTTCTGCAGGTACAGCGAATCGGCGTCGAAACGGGTCACCGCCTCCAGCAGCGGTCGGTAGAAGAGCTTCTCGTGCAGCTGCCGGACGCGAGACCGCTGGCGTCGCAGTTCGCGGCGGAGCACCGTCGCGGCGTCGTTCCCGCGCTCGGGACGCACGTGCGCCGCACGAGCCAGCCAGCGCATGGCGGCCGCGTCGTCCGGATCCGGCAGCAGATGAGTGCGTGAGAGCCGCTGCAGTTGGAGGCGGTGCTCCAAGCCCCGCAGGAACTCGTAGGACGCCTGAAAGTTCGCGCCGTCGGTCCGGCCGACGTAACCACCCCTGGTGAGCGCGTCGATCGCCGCCAGCGTCGACGGCACGCGCAGGCTCTCGTCGATGCGGCCGTGCACCATCTGCATCAGCTGAACGGCGAACTCGACGTCACGCAGGCCGCCCTGGCCGAGCTTGACGTTCCGGTCCTTGTGGTCGTCGGGGACCAGTGACTCGACCCGGCGGCGCATGGCCTGCACGTCGGTCACGAAGTCCTCGCGCTCGCACGCCGTCCAGACCAGCGGCCCCGTGGCCGCGACGTAGTCCGCGCCCAGCGCCATGTCTCCGGTCATCGGCCGCGCTTTGAGCAGCGCCTGGAACTCCCACGTCTTGGCCCAGCGCTCGTAGTAGGCCAGGTGCGAGTCCAGAGTGCGGGTCAGCGCACCCCGCTTGCCCTCGGGGCGCAACGCGGCGTCGACCTCGAAGAAGGCCATCGAACCGATGCGGATCAACTCTCCCGCGATCCGGGCCGAGGTGGTGTCGGCGGGTTCGGCGACGAAGACCACGTCCACGTCGGAGACGTAGTTCAGTTCGCGCGCACCGCATTTGCCCATCGCGATCACCGCGAGGCGGCACTCGAGCGGCTTCTCGCCGAGGACCTCGGCGACAGCGACGGCCAGCGCCGCGGTCAGCGCGGCGTCGGCGAGATCGGACAGATGACCGCCCACCTCGGGCAGGAACAGGACCGGCTCGTCCTCGACGGTCGGCGCCAGGTCCTGTGCGGCGAGCCGCATCACCAGATTGCGGTACGCCGTCCGGAGCGCGGCTACGGCCTCCGGCCCGGTGAGCCCGGCGCGGTAGAGCAGGTTCTGCCCGCGGTCGGGTTCGGGTGTCGCCGCCACGGCGGCGAGCAGGCTCTCGCGCGCCTCGCATGCCGAGAGCAGATCCGGTTCGCGTAGCAGCCGCCACGACCCGGTCTCCGCGACCAGGTGATCGCCCAGCGCGTCGGAGGCGCCCAGGCAGCCGAGCAACCGGCCGCGAAAGCTCCGGTCGCTCCGGAGCAGCCGGTCGATCTCCGCCCACTCCGATCCTTGCGCCTGCTTCAGCCGAACCAACGACTTGAGTGCGAGGTCGGCATCCGCCGCACGCGAGAGCGCCCACAACCGCTCCACCGCGGCCTCGTCGTTCCAGCCGAGCTCGTCCAGGTCCTGACGGGCCGTGGGCTCGAGGAGTCCGAGCCGGCCCGGGCTCGGAACCGCCGAGCGTCCACCCATCGAAGTCACGTGCTCAGCGTAGTCGCGCCGACCGAGTGGAGGTTCCTACAGACCGCAGATCCCGCCGACCGCCCCGGCGCGGCGCCCTCACAGCGGGAGGTAGCTCTCCAACTCGTACGGCGTCACGCGGGCGCGGTACTCCGACCACTCCGCCCACTTGTTGCGCAGGAAGTAGTCGAACACGTGCTCGCCGAGTGCTTCGGCCACCAATTCGGACTTCTCCATCACGTTCAGCGCCTCGGCGAGCGAGTTCGGCAGTTCCCGGTACCCCATCGCACGACGCTCCCCCGCGGTCAGCTCCCAGACGTTGTCCTCGGCCTCCTCGGGGAGCTCGTAGCTCTCGGCGATCCCCTTGAGGCCGGCCGCCAGCAGCACCGCGAACGAGAGGTAGGGATTGCACGCCGAGTCCGGGGTGCGGATCTCCACGCGCCGCGACGACGCCTTGTTCGGCGTGTACATCGGCAGGCGCACCATGGCCGAGCGGTTGGCTCGCCCCCAGGTGGCGGCGGTCGGCGCCTCCCCGCCGTGCACCAGCCGGCGGTAGCTGTTGACCCACTGATTGGTGACGGCGCTGATCTCGTCGGCGTGGGTCAGGATCCCGGCGATGAACTGCTTACCGACCGGCGAGAGCTGCAGGTGGTCGTCGGGATCGTGGAAGGCGTTGGCTTCCCCCTCGAACAGACTCATGTGAGTGTGCATCGCCGAACCCGGGTGCTGGCTGAACGGCTTGGGCATGAAGGTCGCCCGCACACCGTCGCGCATGGCCACCTCCTTGACCAGGTACCGGAACGTCATCACGTTGTCGGCCATGCTGAGAGCATCGGCGTAGCGCAGGTCGATCTCCTGCTGGCCGGGCCCGCCCTCGTGGTGACTGAATTCGACCGAGATGCCCATCGCCTCGAGCGCCTCGATGGCGTGCCGCCGGAAGTTCGGCGCGGTGTCGTGCACGGCCTGATCGAAGTACCCGCCGTTGTCGGCCGGGATCGGCACCGAACCGTCGGACGGCATGTTCTTGAGCAGGTAGAACTCGATCTCCGGGTGCACGTAACAGCTGAAACCCTGGTCGGCGGCCTTGCCGAGCTGCCTGCGCAGGACGTGGCGCGGATCGGCCCACGCGGGGGTGCCGTCGGGCATCGCGATGTCGCAGAACATGCGGGCCGAGTAGTGACGGCCGTCGGACTCCCACGGCAGCACCTGGAACGTCGACGGATCGGGCTTGGCGACCATGTCGGCTTCGAAGACGCGCGAGAACCCCTCGATGGACGAGCCGTCGAAGCCGATGCCCTCGGCGAAGGCCCCCTCCAATTCGGCCGGTGCGATCGCCACGGACTTGAGGTATCCGAGGATGTCGGTGAACCACAGCCGGACGAAGCGGATGTCCCGCTCCTCAAGGGTGCGCAGCACGAATTCCTGTTGGCGATCCATGACCGCACCCTATGCCCCACCTGTTACGCGCGTGTTACACATCGCCCGATCCACCAGCGTAAGAGCACTGCGGAGCTGTGACGAAGACCACCGGTCTCGACGGGGCCTACTCCCCGGTACGGTGCAAGACTTGCACTGTCCGCATCCAACCCGGGTACCCGCCGAGCGGGACTCGAGGCAGAAATGAGACCCGTCATGTCCGACGCACCGATCTACGGTTCCGCCGCCCCGTCTGCGGCCCCCGCCGCCCAGTCCGCTCAGCGCCGCAAGACCCGCGTGCAGCATCTCGCGGAGTGGAAGGCCGAAGCCCACAAGTGGGCGATGCTCACCGCGTACGACTACTCCACCGCCGCGATCTTCGACGACGCCGAGATCCCGGTCCTCCTCGTCGGCGACTCCGCCGCCAACGTCGTCTACGGCTACGACACCACTGTTCCGGTCTCGGTCGACGAACTGATCCCCCTGGTCCGCGCCGTGGTGCGCGGTGCCCCGCATGCGCTTGTCGTCGCCGATCTGCCGTTCGGCAGCTACGAGGTGAGCCCGCAGCAGGCGCTCGAGTCGTCGATCCGGTTCTTCAAGGACGGCGGGGCGCACGCGGTGAAACTCGAGGGCGGCGAGCGGATCGCTCCGCAGATCGCCGCGCTCACCGCCGCCGGAATCCCGGTGATGGCACACGTCGGTTTCACTCCGCAGAGCGTCAACACCCTCGGCGGCTACCGCGTGCAGGGCCGCGGCGACGGCGCCGACCAGCTGATCGCCGATGCCATCGCGGTGCAGGAGGCGGGCGCCTTCGCCGTCGTGATGGAGATGGTGCCGGCCGATCTCGCCGGGCAGATCACCCGCAAGCTCACCATCCCCACGGTCGGCATCGGCGCCGGCTACGAGACCGACGCGCAGGTACTGGTCTGGCAGGACATGGCCGGCTACACCCACGGCAGGACCGCCAAGTTCGTCAAGCGCTACGCGACGCTGGGCGACGACCTGCGCACCGCGGCCCGCACCTACGCCGACGAAGTCGCTCGGTCGCAGTTCCCGGGTGCCGAGCACTCGTACTGAGCCGGATCCTCGGCTCGGCGCCGCCGACTTTCTGCGGCGGCGGGCCAGGCTTCACCGACACCGCTAGGCTGGGCGCTATGCGCGGTCTCTATCCGGCCATCGAACCCCATGCTTCCGGGCACCTGACGGTCGGCGACGATCAGGAAATCTATTGGGAGACTTCGGGAAACCCTGACGGCAAGCCCGTGGTCTTCGTGCACGGAGGACCGGGCGGCGGAACCTCGGGCGAGCAGCGCCGGTTCTTCGATCCCGACCGGTATCGCATCGTCCTGTTCGACCAGCGCGGGTGCGGCCGCTCTCGTCCACACATCGAGGACCTCGCGGGGAGCAGCGCGAGCGGGACTCGACGGCCGGGTGCGGATCTGTCGACGAACAACACGCAGGCGCTGATCGGCGACATGGAGAAGCTGCGCGAGCACCTCGGAATCCGCCGGTGGCAGGTCTTCGGCGGTTCGTGGGGTTCCACACTGGGCCTCGCGTATGCGCAGGCGCATCCCGATCGTGTCTCCGAACTGGTGCTGCGCGGCATCTTCCTGCTGCGCCGCGCCGAGATCGACTGGTACTACAACGGCGGCGCGGCGCACCTGTTCCCCGACGAGTGGGAGCACTATCTCGCTCCGATCCCGGAGGCCGAGCGCGACGGCGACCTGGTGCAGGCCTACCACCGGCTCCTCACCGGCGCCGACCGCGAAGCCGCGAGGCACGCTGCGAGCGCCTGGACCCGCTGGGAGAACCGAACCAGTTATCTTCGGCCGCAATCGGATTCGTCACCCGATCCACGTTTCGACCTGGCCTTCGCGACCATCGAGAACCACTACTTCGTGAACCACGGCTTCCTGGACGACGGCCAGTTGCTGGCCGACATCGGGAAGATCGCGCACATCCCGGGGGTGATCGTGCAGGGGCGGTACGACGTCGTCTGCCCGATGCGCAGCGCCTGGGACCTGCACCGCGCGTGGCCGCAGGCCGAGCTGCACATCGTCGACGATGCGGGACACGCTTCGTTCGAACCCGGAATCGTCGACCGCCTCGTCGCGGCGACCGACCAGTTCGCCGCTGCCGGCGACACCCCAGGAGGAAACCGTTGAGCGCACGCGAATCGATCGAGGTGGAGCTGAAGTTCGACGTCGACGCCGGCCAGCCGGCCCCACCCCTGGCCTCCCTCGTCCCGGACGGACGGGTCGGCGACCCGCACCGTTACGAGTTGGTCGCCACCTACCTGGACACGCCCACGCACGACCTCGCGGCACGCAAGATCACCTTGCGCCGGCGCACCGGCGGCACCGACGCCGGCTGGCACCTCAAGCGTCCGGCGGCAGGCACCGGTGCCCGCCGCGAACTGGCGGTGAGTTTCGACGACGTACCGCCGGACGGCAGCATCCCCCCGGAGATCCGCGCGGCGATCCTCGCGATCGTCCGGAACCGGCCGCTGATCCCGGTCGCCGAGATCACCAACGAGCGCACCGTCACCGTCTTGTACGACGCCGAGGGCGCCTCGGTCGCCGAGTTCTGTTCCGACCGGGTCCTCTCTCATGCGCACCAGTCGCACGTGACCAAGGAGTGGGCTGAGTGGGAGTTCGAACTCACCGGCGGCGACGCGAAGCTGCTCAAGCCCGCCGCCCGCCTGCTGCGGGGTTCCGGAGCGCGCTCCGCGTCGAGCATCTCCAAGCTGGCGCGAGCGATCGGAACAGAACCGCACGTACACGCGCCGAACAAGCTGCCGAAGAGGCCGACAGGACTGGATCTGGTCCTGTATTCCCTTGCCACCCACCGCGATTCGCTGATCGAATGGGATCCTGCGGTCCGCGTGAACGCCTATGACGCGGTCCACCAGATGCGGGTCACGGCACGCAAGCTCCGCTCCGTGCTCACCTCGTTCCCGGACGTCCTGGACCCCGACGTCACCGGGACGCTCGGCGCGGAGTTGAGCGCTCTCGGCGAAGTGCTCGGCGAGGCCCGCGACTGCGAGGTGCAGCTCGAGATCAACGCCGGCCTGCTGGAGCGGGAGTCCGATCCGCCCGCCGACCTGCGAGCCGCCCTGATCGACGATCAGCTCGCCCGTCAGGAGCGCGCACTGAAGTCGGTGCGTTTCGCTCTCTCGACCCAGCGCTATCTGAAGCTCCTCGACGACCTCGACGACCTGATCGCCAATCCGCGACCGGGCCCGGACGCGGAACGGTCGGCGGAGAAGGTCGCCTTGGCCGGCATCGAGCACGCCCGCAAACGAATCCGCAAGGCCGAGCGCAGACTCGACGACTTCGAGCCCTGGACTGACGAGTGGGTCGAGCAGGTGCACCGCATCCGCAAACGCGCTAAGGCCGTGCGCTACACCGCGGATGCGGCCAAACCGCTGCGGCTCAAGGATGCGGTCAAAGCGGCAGCGAAGGCCGCGGCGATCCAGACTCATCTCGGCGATTTCAACGACACCGCCGTCAACCGGGAGAAGCTCGCACAGATCGCCACGAAGCCCGGCCTCTCGCCGCACGCGCTGTTCGTGCTCGGCCGTCTCGATGCCCGCGAGGAACTGCGCGGCCGCGAGGCTGTGCAGGCCTACCTCGACGCTCGTTAGGGACATCGCCCGAGTGACCCCGACCGCCGGACGCGCAGTTTGCGAAGCATGGCCTAAGTCAGGGTAGCCTCGGCTGGCAGACGTCGTTCTGCGACGCAACGCCCTACTTCCGGAAGGTTCCCCGATGTCCCACCGTCTGGCCAAGACGGCGCCGGTGCTCGCGATCCTGGCGATCCTGGCCCTCGTCTTCACCGCGTGTTCCTCGAGCGACTCGTCGTCGAACGGCGACACGATCGCCGTCGCCACCAACGAGGGCGAGGTGCAGGTGCCGCGCGACCCGCAGCGCGTCGTCGTCCTCGACAACACTTCGGCCGAGACGGTCAAGGCGATGGGTGTGACCCCGGTCGCCGTCCCGAAGGGACTGCTGGCCCCGAGTATCTTCCAGGACTGGATCGACGACCCGGACATCGCCGACGTCGGCACGCACGGCGAGCCCAAGATGGAGGTGATCGAGGACGTCGATCCCGATCTGATCATCGCCGGCTACCGCTTCGAGAAGTACTACGACGAGCTGACCAAGATCACCGACCAGACCGGTGGTGCCACCATCGACATCGCCGCATCGGATACCGCCGAGGGCGGCCGCGTGGCGGCGATGATCCGGCAGACCGAGACCCTCGGCGAGATCTTCGGCAAGCAGGATCAGGCCACCGAGATCGTCGACGAGTTCACCGGCAAGCTCGACGCGGCCAAGGCCGTGAGCACCGGTCAGACCGTGTTCCTGGCCATCGTCAGCGGCGGCAAGATCGACAACGGCGCCAAGCGCATGGAGCCGCTGATCGCGCCGCTCGATCTGAAGGACGTCTTCGCCGGTCAGGCCGGCGACCACCACCAGAACTCGGGACTGACCCCGGAGGCCATCGCCCAGGCGAACCCGCAGTGGGTCATCGTGATGGATCGCGACGCCGCCACCGCGGAGGACGGAGAGCAGCCGCAGGCCGCCAAGGCCGTCTTCGATGCGCAGGAGGCCTTCGCCGGCACCGAGTTCATGCAGAAGAACCAGGTGATCTACCTGGATCCGGCGTTCTACCTCCGCGAGGGCATCCAGTCCTACGGTGCGAGCTACCAGCAGATCGCCGATGCCCTCGGTGCCGCGAAGTAGGTGACGGCACCCGCCCGGACCGCCGCGGCCCGTCCCCCCGACTCGGGGCGGACGGGTCGCGGCTGGGTGCTGCCCGCACTCGCCGTCGCGTGCGTGGTGTTGCTGCTGTGCTCGCTGATGGTCGGCGAGTACCACATCACCGTCGGCGGGCTGCTGACCGGCGACGACGAGATGTGGCGCATGTTCTTCATCTCGCGCGTGCCCCGCACCCTGGCGCTGGTATTCGCAGGCATCGCGATGAGCTTCTCCGGCGTCATCATGATGCGGCTGACGCAGAATCGGTTCGTCGAACCGACCACTGCGGGAACGGCCGAGTGGGCCGGTCTCGGTGTGCTGCTGAGCTGGCTGCTGATCCCCCATTCGCCGCCCCTGGTGAAGATGCTCGTCGCCACCGCGACGGCGATGATCGGCACCTTCGCTTTCCTCGGCATCATCTCCGGCATCCGGGCCCGCCGCTCGGCCATCGTGCCGCTGGTCGGCATCATGATGGGCGCCGTCGTCGGCGCCGCGGCGACCTTCATCGCCAACAAGACGCAGCTGCTCCAGTCGCTGACCGCCTGGCGGTCGGGCGGCTTCAACAGTGTGGTGCGCGGCTTCTACGAGCCGCTGTGGGCGGTCGCGGTGATCGCCATCGCCTGTTTTGCGCTGGCGAACTACTTCACCATCGCCGGTCTGGGCCGGGACGTGGCGGTCAGCCTGGGCATGCGCTACGGCGTGATCGTCGCCCTCGGCGTCACGATGGTCGCACTGGCCACCGGCGTCACCTCCGTCGTCGTCGGGTTCCTGCCCTTCCTGGGCCTCGTGGTCCCGAACATCATCAGCGCGCTGCGGGGGGACGATCTGCGCCGCAATCTACCGTGGATCGCCGTGCTGGCCACGGTGATGATCGTGACCTGCGACCTGATCGGGCGCGTCGTCGTCCGTCCGATGGAGATCCCGGTCTCGGTGACGATGGGCGTCGTCGGGTCCATTGTCTTCCTCGGAATCCTGCTGACCGGGAGGAACCGTGTCGCTCTCTGAATCGGCCACCGCCGCTCCCTCGATCGGCGCCGGTCGCGGCGCCCGCGTCCCCTGGCAGGCCAGGCTCTTGATCGCCGCCCTGTTCGCCGCTGCCGCATTGGCCGCATTCCTGCTGCTGCGCAACGGCATCCACGGGCTGGAGGTGGAGAAGGTCTTCGGGCTCACCTTCGGCAGGCGGGTGAACACGGCCATCGCCATCGTGATCGCCGCAGTGAGTCAGGGCATCGCGACCGTCCTGTTCCAGACCGTCACCCACAACCGGATCCTGACGCCGTCGATCATCGGCTTCGACTCGTTGTACGTACTGATCCAGACGGTCGCGGTGAGCATCGCCGGAGCGAGCTTCATCGTCAACTCCGACAGCGTCGGCCAGTTCCTGATGCAGACGGTCACGATGGTCCTGTTCGCGATCGTCCTGTACGGCTGGTTGTTCGGGCGGCGCTTCGGCAGTCTGTTCCTGCTGCTGCTGACCGGTGTGGTGCTCGGCCTGGCGTTCCGGTCGGTGGCGGAGTTCCTGCAGCGGCTGCTCTCCCCCACCGACTTCGATGCGCTCTTCCTCAACATGTACGGGAGGGTGTCGGACGTCAACGCGCAGTTGCTTCCGGTCGCCGGCACCCTGGTCGCGATCGTCGCCGTCGTCGTCTGGCGGCGCCGGCACGTGTACGACGTGCTGCTGCTCGGCCGTGAGCCGGCGACCAGCCTCGGCCTGGACCACCGCCGAGAGCTGACCGTGGCCCTCGCGCTGATCGCCGTTCTGATGGCAGTCAGCACGGCACTCGTCGGGCCGCTGACGTTCTTCGGCTTCATCATCGCCACGCTCGCCTACCAGGTGTCCGGTGACTGGCGGCATCGGGCCACGATGCCGATGGCGGTTCTCATCGGCATCGTCACCCTCGCCGCAGGCCAGCTGCTGATCAACACCAATGTCCTCGGCACCGATGTGATGCTGACCGTCGTCATCGAGTTCTGCGGCGGCATGGTCTTCCTCGGTGTGCTGCTGTTCCGAAAGGGATCGATGTGATCGAGTTCTCCGGGCTCACCAAGTCGTACGCGGAGAAGATGGTCCTGGGCCCGGTCTCGGGCCGCTTCGACGACGGTGGGATCACCGCTCTGGTCGGGCCGAACGGCGCCGGCAAGTCGACGCTGTTGACCATCCTGGGGCGCCTGCTGGACAGATCCTCCGGCACCGCCACCCTCGACGGGGTAGACATCGATTCGCTCAAGCCGCGCGAGGCCGCCAAACGGCTGTCGGTGCTCCGGCAGGACAACGGCGTCAACGCGCGCCTCACTGTGCGGGACCTGGTCTCGTTCGGCCGGTTCCCGTACTCGCGCGGGCATCTCACCGCCGAGGACGAGCGGATCGTCGACGAGGCGATCGCCTTTCTCGATCTCGCAGATCTTGCCGATCGCTTCCTCGACGAGCTGTCCGGCGGGCAGCGTCAGCGCGGTTTCGTCGCGATGACACTGGCGCAGGACACCCCGGTGATCCTGCTCGACGAGCCGCTGAACAATCTCGACATCCGCCACCAGGTGTCGATGATGCGGCAGCTGCGCAGGGCTGCCGACGAGCTGGGCCGCACCATCGTCGTCGTGATCCACGACCTCAACTTCGCGGCCTCCTACGCCGACCGGATCATCGCGCTCAAGGACGGCGTCATCGCCGCCGACGGCACCCCCGACGAGATCATGGACGCCGCCCTGCTCTCGGACATCTTCGAGACCGACGTCCAGGTCCACCGCGTCGAGGGTCTCCCCGTCGCGGTGTACGCCGGCCTCTCTCGATGATTACGCGAGCGCCCTCTCTCGCTGATTGATCGAGCAGCACCCTTTCTCGCTGATTGAGCGAGCGCAGCCCTTCGACGGAGCTCAGGAACCACGAGTCGAAATCACCTCATCGACGATTCAGCGATTCCCCTGCCTATGAACGAGCGAGCGCGCTCACTCGATGACTGAGCGAGCGCAGCCCTTCGACGGGGCTCAGAAACCACCCTTCGACGGACGTCAGGAACTCACGTCGAAATCACCACCGTTCCCGCCGGTTCGCCCGTCGCCCATATGGTCGAGACCGGTTTTGTCAGAGCCTCGTCGTAGAGTGATGTCAGACACACAACGAGAACCAGGGTATCTTGTTCTACCAGCGGGAACAGCACTTCGGGGGAGGTGAACATCGTGACCGTCAACGGCATCTCGTACAACGACGACGCCGCCCGGAGCGGGCCCAGCACCGCACGTTTCGACGCCGCTGGTTTCGACCCCGACACGCTGATCGCCGGCCTGTCGCCCGCAGAACTGCTGGCGGTGCAGGCCGCCGCCGAGAAACGCTTGAGCACCGAGGCGACCGCACTGTTGGCCGCCGAATCCGACAACGGTCTGTTGGGTCTGCTCGACGCCCGCGAACAGACCCACCGCCGGGCGGAGGTGTTCGACGCCGCGCTCTACATCGAAATCTCGACAAGCTCGATCCACCGAATCTCCGACCGTGGCGTGTATCGGCGTGCCGGGCACATCTCGACCCACCAGCTGTATGCCCACGGTGCCCGTCTCGGTGTCGGTGAGGCCCGCCGCCGCCGGGTCACCGCCGAAGGCATCGGCGCCATGGGCACGTTGACCGGCGAACGCCTCGAACCCCGACTGGCGGCGACCGCGGCCGCCGTCGGCGATGGGGACGCCGGCGGCGCCCACGTCGCCGCCGTGACCGAGATCATGGACAAGCTCCCCTCGGCGGTCACCCACGATCAGCGCGTCAAAGCCGAAGGCATGCTCGCCGACGCCGCCCGCCGCCTGGACCCGGCCGCAGTCACCGTGGTCGGTAACCGGATCCTGGCCTGGCTCGACCCCGACGGCACCCTCGCCGACGACCACGACCGTCAGCGCCGTCGTACCTTCAACCTGCAGCCGCAGAACCGGCAACTGATGAGCAAAGTCCGCGCGCTACTCACCCCCGTGCTGCGCGCCAAGCTGGAGGTGGTCCTGCACCAATGGGCCACCACCGGGATGAACAACCCGGACGACCCCGACTCCCCACGCGGCGCGGCCGACCAACCCGGCCTCGACCCGGCGGTCCTGGCGGCCGCCGCCGAGCGGGACACCCGCACGCTCGGGCAGCGTCAGCACGACGCCCTCGAAGCATTGTGCGACTGGGCCCTCGCGCTGGCCGGGCAACCCGCACCCACCCGGATCCCCTCACAAGTAGTCGTGACCGTCACCGACGAGGATCTGGCCCGGCAGGCCGGGATCGGCTGGACGGCGACCGGCACCCGCATGCCGGTGTCTGATCTGGTGCAGTTCGCCGCCGACACCGTCCCGTATCTGGCGGTGTTCTCCAAGGCCACCGGCAGGCGTAGTCCTGAGCATGCCCGACTGGACCGACGACGGGCAGACCGACCCTTCGACTCCGCTCAGGACAGGTATCGATCGGTTGGGTGGGGCGTGCGGACGGCACAACCGGATGAACGGCAAGACTGCCGGGCATTGGGAGTCGACGGTCCTCACCTTCGGTTCCGACGCCGGACACGTCGGGTGGCGGCCCGTCGGACGCGACCTCCGGTGGCAGAGCAACATCATGTTCCACCCCGAACGCCTCGCACCCGACCCCAGCCACCCGACCACAGCGACCGGACCAGACGACCCCGCGCCACCCGAGGACGTCGTCGGATCACCCGGCGACCTCGGACCACCCGACGCCGCCGGGCCACCTGATGCTGCCGGGCCACCGGAGGTCGCCGCACGATGTACAGAGGTCACAGCACCGGATACGACCGGACCGCCGACCGACCGGCCGGCCATCGGCCGATGGCGAATCACCCGCGGATACTGGGTCGCCTGACACCGGGCGACCGGCGTCAGCCCGCCGCGCCCGCAGCGACCGCGGTGAAGCCCACGCTTCCCGCCTGAGGATCGGCGACGGTCACCTCGGCGGTGCACGCCTGACCGGGTGACGGCGCAGCGTCGCACGGCGCGATGATCGCCGGTTCGGCGATGAAGATCTCCGCTGCCTTGCGCTCGTTCGCCGCGCGCATCACCGTTGCCGTGAACCGGGCGCCGAGTTGGTCGGAGAGCACCGTGGCCTCGGCAAGGTCGACGCTGCGGCGAGCCGCCGAGGACGCCACCGAGTTGGCGCCGCTCATGATCTTGCCCAACCCGGGCAGCGCCTCGACCACCCAGTCCTCGACCGGTCTCCCCGCAGTCACCGCCAAGCAGACCTCGGTGGCGTACCGGTCGGCGAGCCGGCGCAGCGGTGCGGTCACGTGCGCGTACAGGCCACCGACCCCGGCGTGCACCAGATCGGCGTCCGACGGTCCGAAATCCTCACTCGGGAGGATCGCGCGGTAGCCCGCGCCCCGCATCAGCGAGGCGCCCGTCGACATCAAGGCCAGGGTCGACGGCGCGGCCGGATCCAGACCGGCCAGAAAGCGGCCGGGCGAGAGCCCCTCCCGCCACGGCACGCCGAGTCGCGCCGCAGTCTCCCTGAGGTCGTCGACGGCATCTTCGGAGGCGGCCGGCAGCGTGCGGAAGAAGCCGGTGCCATGCTCCCGCATGATCGTCCCGGCGCACATCCCCACCAGCAGCGAGACCTGCGCGTTCCACCGATCGGCAGGGGTGCTGGGCGCCAGCCGCAGAGTCCAGGCACGGGCTTTGCGCGGGTCGTCGTTGCGAACCACTTCCTGATCCGGCAGTTCCAGCATCACTGCGCCGCGGTCGAGGGCCCACTCCTCACGAGCGGCACCGAACGCCGGCAATCCGGTGATCGCCGGGTGCAAGGAGCCGGCGGCGGCATCGGCGGCCACCTGCGCGTAGTCGAACCGAGCCCGCGAACGGACCGTGGCACGCTCCACCGTCGTCTCCCGCACGTCGCCGGCGGAGTCGACGCGCACGGTCCACAGCACGGCGGCCCGATCCTGCTGCGGCAGCAACGATCCGGCGCTCTCTGACAGCACCCGCGGATGCAGTGGGACGTTGCCGTCCGGAAAGTAGACCGTCGCGCCGCGGCGGCGGGTCTCTGTATCGAGCGCTCCCCCCGGAGTCACCAGCGCGGCGACGTCGGCGATCGCGTAGTGCACCAAGTACCCGTCGCCGTCGGGACGCACGCGCAGCGCCTGATCGAGGTCCATCGAACTCGGCGGGTCGATGGTGACCAGTTCCAGATCGCGGCGGTCGGCGCGCCGGCCCACGTACCGATCAGCGGCGCGCTCGGCCTCGGTCATGGCCTCTGCCGGGAAGTCCGCGGTCAGGCCCAGTTCGTCACGCACCCGAGCGAAATCCAGGTCCGGCGCCCGCAACCAGGGCTGAGTCATCGTCGTACCTCCGCGGTGTCGCCGAAGAAGAGCAGGTCGGCGCGAACGAGCCGGCCTGTAAGCCGGATCCTGTCCCAGCCGTGAGGCCGGGGGCGACCATCCATCTCCGACACCCGTCGCCGGGCGCCTCCAGCAGCCAACCCGCGAGCTCGGACGAGCAGTCCTCATGCACTCGCGCACCCGCACCGCCGACGGTGCGGACTTCGGCCTTGCTCCGGGTGGGGTTTACCTAGCCGCCGCGATCACTCGCGGCGCTGGTGCGCTCTTACCGCACCGTTTCACCCTTACCCGCCGCACTGGGCAGCGGGCGGTCTGTTCTCTGTGGCACTGTCCCGCGGGTCGCCCCGGGTTGCCGTTAACAACCACCCTGCTCTGCGGAGTCCGGACTTTCCTCGACACCGGCCTGCACGGGGTACCGCACGGTTCCGGACGCCGCGGCCGCCCGGCCGACTCGTTCGCGCTCCTCACACTACTGCAGACCGAGCCTCGCCGGCCTCACGGCTGATCGGCATCACAGGTGGCCGGTGTCGTTGACCAGCCGGACGACCGACCCGCCGTCCGGGAAGAACTCGGCGATCGACAGCGACGCCAGATCCAGGTGCAGGCGGAACAGCAGTTCCGGACCGACGCCGAGCGCATCGCGCAGCACCGTCTTGATCGGTGTCACATGGCTCACGGCCAGCACCCGCGCACCGGAGTAGGTCGCCAGCAGATCTGCCTTCGTCACCGCGAGGCGCTGAGCCACCTGCGCGAAGCTCTCTCCGCCGGGCGGCGGCACGTCGACGTCGCTCAGCCACCGCCGGTGCAAGTCGGGATCGCGCTGCGCCGCTTCGCGGAAGGTCAGGCCCTCCCACTCCCCGAAATCGGTCTCGATCAGACCGTCGTGCACGACGACGGGCAGTCCCACCGCGTCGCCCACGGCCTGCGCGGTGGCTCGCGCCCGTGCCAGCGGAGACGAGACGATCACGTCGATCCGCCCGGCGTCCGTCCCGGCGGCGGCAGCGAATCGGGCCGCCGAGCCCGCCGCCTGGGCGCGACCGAGTTCAGTGAGCTCTGGATCGCCGTGTCCAGAGTAACGGCGGTCCACCGACAGGGGCGTCTGCCCGTGCCGCAGCAGCAGCAACCGGGTCGGATCCGCCGTCTGGCCCTGCCAGTTCGGTGAGTTCCCTGCGCTGGAACGCGGTGCACCGCCCGAATTCACTGCGCAGCGCCCGCCTTCGGCAGTCCCGACTGCTCGGTGCGCACCATGATCGCGTCACACTCCTCGCACCGCACCACGTCGTCCTCGGCGGCTGCTGCGACCGCGCTCAGCGTGCGCGGATCCAGTTCCATCCGGCACGCGCCGCAGCGCTTCTGCCGCAGCAATCCGGCCCCCACGCGCCCCTGCTCACGCAGCCTTTCGTAGACGGCGAGCAGATCGCCGGGAATCTCGGCCACGACCGCGGCGCGCCGGCTCAGGAACTCGGTGACCTCGTTCTCGGTGGTGGCGGTGGCATGATCGCGGGCCGTCACCGCCTCGGTGCGCCTGGTCTCCAGCGTGAGCACGGTGGCCTCGGCCCGCTCCAGTTCCATGCCGAGCGCTTCCTGGCGCTCCATGATCTCCAGCAGGTCTGACTCCAGGAGGTCGCGGCGACGCTCCAGCCCGGCTAGCTCGTGCTGCATCTCCGACATCGCCTTGTGGCCGAGGTTCCCGGCCTCCAGCTGCGCACGATCGCGCGCGGCGTGCTCGGTCATACCGGTGAGTTCGGCATCGACCTTCTCGTACTCGGTCTGCAACTCGTCGACGGCAGCCTGCGCCTTCTCGACGTCGCCGTGCGCGGCGGCGAGTTCGGCGTCGACCGCCACCACCTGCTCGGCCTCGGGAAGGCTCCGCAGCCGGTGGCGGGCACGCGCGATTTCGGCGTCCAGGTCGGCGAGGTCGAGCAGCCGGCGCTGTCCGGCAGGTGAGGCTTTCATCGGGTCTCTTCGTCTCTCGTCCGGGTCGGGCAATGGAGGTTGAAAGGGTCGGTAGGCGGCTGGTGAACCGTTGCCGCGCAACCGATGTCGGCGAGCAGCTCGGCGGCTCCGACACACCAGGGGAACTCGGTGGCCCAGTGCCCGGCGTCGATCAGCGCGGGACTGCCGGATCGCAGCGCCTCGTCCACCACATGATGCCGGAGATCGGCGGTCAGATACACATCCGCACCCGCGGCGGTCGCCGCACCGATCAGCGAGTCGCCGGCGCCGCCGCACACCGCGACCGTGGAGACCGCCGCGTCCGGGTCGCCGGCGGCGCGTACTCCCCAGGGCGCCGTCGGAAGCACCCGGCCGACATCGGACACGAACTCGCGCAGCGACATCGGCTCGGCAAGCCGGCCGATGCGGCCGAGGCCGACGTCGCTGTCGAGCGCCACCTGCGCGAAGACGTCGAACGCCGGCTCCTCGTACGGGTGCGCCGCGCGCAGCGCTTCCAGCACGGCCGTACGACGTCCCCGGGGCGCCACCACCTCCACGCGGGCCTCGTCGACCCGAGTCAGGTCGCCGATCGCGCCCACCGCCGGATTCGCCGCGTCGAGCGGCAGGAACTGGCCGGTTCCGACGACACTCCACATGCAGTCGCGGTAGTCGCCGATCGCGCCACACCCGGCGTCGAACATCGCCTCGCTGACCTGCTCGGTGTTGCCTTCGGGCACCATCACCACCCACTTGTCGAGGGGTTGCGCCGGTTCGGGCTGCAGCGGAGTCGTCGCCTGCAACCCGAGGACGTCGGCCAGCGCATCGGAGACGCCGCCGCGCACCTTGTCGGCATTGGTGTGCGCCGCGAACAGCGCGCAGCCGCCCCTGATCAGCCGGTGGATCAGCCGGCCCTTCGGGGTGTCGGCCGCCACCGACTCCACGCCGCGCAGCAGCAGCGGATGATGCGCCAGAATCAGCTGCGCTCCGCTCGCCAGCGCCTCGTCGACCACCGCCTCGGTCACGTCGACGCACACCAGCGCCGCGGAGACCTCGTCTGCCGGATCGCCGCACACGAGGCCGACCGCGTCCCAGGATTCGGCCAACCGCGGCGGATAGGCGTCGTCGAGGCGAGCGACCACCTCGCCGAGGGTCACCGTCATGTCGAACTCCTTCTCGTGTCGAGAACATCCTGCATCGCCTGGACCAGCCGGGCGGCCGGATCGGCAGACCGCACCGCCAGCCTCAGATACTCCGGTCCCAGCCCGGTGAAGTTGGCACAGCTGCGCACCCCGAAGCCTCGCTCGGCGAGTGCGGCCTTCATCGCCAGCCCGTCGGGCACGCGGACCAGCACGTACGGTGCCGCCGCGGCGGCGGCTACCTCGATCCCGGCATCGTCCAGCAGCGCGGTCAGCCGGGCGCGGTCGTCCGCGATCCGCTCCGCCAGTGCGGCGGCGTAGCGTTCGCCCTCGGCCCCGAGGCACTCCGCGAGCGCCGCCAGGGCGAGCGTCCCGAGCGGCCAGTGCCGCCGACCCGCGCTGAGCCGGCCGATCACCTCCGGTGCGGCCAGGAGGTACCCGGCGCGTAGCCCGGCCAGCCCGAAGGTCTTGGTGATCGAGCGGATCACCACCACGTCTTCCGGCAGCTCCGCGGCCAGCGACTGCGGCTCCCGGGTGCCGGTCGCCGGATCCCGCGTCAGGTCGGCGAAGGCCTCGTCGACCACGACGATCCGCCCCGGCCGGCGCAGTGCGAGGATCTCCTCGCGCGAGTGCAGGACCGAAGTCGGGTTGGTCGGATTGCCCACGACCACCAGATCGGCGTCCTCGGGAACCGCTGCCCCGGCCAGCCGCCACGGCGCGCCCAGCACCACCGGCGAACAGCGCACCCCGGCCTCCCGCAGCACTCGTTCCGGTTCGGTGAACGACGGTGCGACCAGCGCGGCGTGCCGCGGCGCGAGCCGGGCCAGCACCTCGAAGCCCTCGGCGGCGCCGTCGAGCAGCAGCACCTCCTCCGCGACGCGGCCGTGCGCGGCCGCGACCGCTCGGCGGGCGCGCTGCTCGTCGTCGAGAGTGGGATATGCGGCGAGGTCGCCGATCCGATCGCGCAGCGCCCGCATGACGAACGGAGGCGGTCCCGGCTGGACGTTGACGGCGAAGTCGATCAGGCCCGGCGCGGCATCGCGGTCGCCGTGGCGGTCCGGCGCGAACAGCCCGGCGTCGGGGGGCGCGAGTCGACCGGAGCACATGACCGAGACCCTACGTGGGCCTGCGTGCCACGCCGAAGGGTGCACCATGGAGAACGTGACCGCCGTGAACGCCCTCCGCCTCCCCGACCCCGCCGACCCGGCGACGGTGCTGCTCGTCGACCTCGACGGCACCGTCACCGACAGCTTCCCGGGAATCTCCGCGTCGTTCGCGCACGCGGTCGCCGCGCTGGGCGCGCCGGCGCCGGCGCCGGAGGTGCTCCGGGGGATCGCCGGGCCGCCGCTGCTCGACTCGATGCTGGCCTACGGCTTCTCCCCCGACGACGCTCAGCGCGCAGTCTCGGCGTACCGCGAGCGCTATGAGGCGGTCGGCTGGCTCGAGTGCCGGGTCTTCGACGGCATGGCCGATCTGCTCGCCGAACTCTCCGTATCCGGGCGCACCCTCGCGCTCGCCACCAGCAAGTTCGAGAGCACCGCCCGCCGCATGCTGGAGCACTTCGGCCTCGCCGGGCATTTCACCGTGATTGCGGGGGCCAGCGCCGACGGCACACGCCGAAGCAAGGCACAAGTCATCGCCCGCGCCCTGGACGTACTAGGCTTGGAGCAGATGACGACCCCCATTGTCATGATCGGAGACCGCTCCCACGACGTCGACGGAGCCGCGTCCTTCGGCATCCCCACGATCGCCGTGGGGTGGGGTTACGCTCGCCCGGGGGAGGTCGACGAAGCCACGTGGACCGTGCACACGGTCCCGCAACTGCGCGAGGTGCTGGGTGTCTGACAACCCCGACAAGCTGCACATCACTTTCATCTGCACCGGCAACATCTGCCGGTCGCCGATGGCTGCGTCGATCTTCACCTCGGCGGTGGCCGAGGCCGGATTGTCCGACCGGGTCCGGGTCACCAGCGCCGGCACCGGCGGATGGCACGTCGGCGAACCCGCCGACAACCGCGCCCGCACCGAACTGCTGGCCAACGGTTACTCCGACGACCACGTCGCCGCCCAGCTCGGGCCCGAGCACCTGTCGGCTGATCTCCTGATCGCCCTCGACTCCGGTCATACCCGCGAGCTGCAGCGCAAGCGCCTCGGCGAACGCGTCCGCCTGCTGCGCAGCTTCGACCCCGCCGCCGACGACGAGGACGTGGTCGATCCGTACTACGGCGGACCGGAGGACTTCGTCGCCGTCCGCAAGCAGATCGAGGCAGCCGTGCCCGGACTGCTCGCCTGGGTGTACGCAACGCTCGACGCGCAGGACTGAGCCTGCCCGGCCGGGTCCGCCGAACGCGTCGGTAGGCTGGAGGCCGTGCACTTGCTGCGAACCTTCCTCAAGCCCGGGTGGTTGCTCGCCACGGTGCTCGTCGTCGCGTTCGCCGCCGCGTGCTTCCTGATCCTCGCTCCGTGGCAACTCGGCAAGAACTCCGAGACCGAGCACCGCAACTCGCTCATCCACGGCGCCGTCAGCACCCCCGCCGTCCCGCTCGACGAACTGGTTCCGCCCGGTTCGACGATGCCCGCCGACGACGAATGGCGCGAGGTCACCATGACCGGGCGCTATCTGACCGACAAGCAGGCTCTGCTGCGCCTTCGCTCGGTGGACGACCGGCCTGCGGTCGAGGTGCTGACGCCGTTCCAGATCACCGGCTCGGACCGGACGATCCTGGTCGACCGCGGCTACCTCCGGCCCGGCGCCGACGGCTCGGTCAGCTCCCCCGGCGCACCGGCCGAACAGGTCACCCTCCATGCTCGTCTCCGCAAATCCGAATCGACCAGCCCCGGCAAGGAGCCGCGCATCGAGGACGGCCGGCTCACCGCGTACACGATCGACACCGCGGCGCTCGGTGCCGCGGCCGACGTCCCCTTGGACACGTTCTACGTCCAGCTGACCGCCGACCAGCCCGGCGGTCTCGGCCCGGTGACCCTGCCACAGCTGGAATCGGGCCCCTACCTCTCCTACGGTCTGCAGTGGCTGGCCTTCGGGATCATGGCGCCGCTCGGTATCGGCTACTTCGTGTGGGCCGAGGTGAAGCACCGGCGCGCGCTCAAGGCGGCGAACGACGGCGAGACGCCGAGCGATGCTCCCGCCGCGAGCGGCCGCAGCGCCCAGCGCCAGCGCATCCTCGACGAGCTCGCCGCCGCGGGTACTGCCGAAGCCTCCACCGAGCCCGCCGGGGCGGCCGAGGTCTGGCCGCCCTCCGATCGCACACCGTCGAACGCTCCGCTGCGTGAATTCACCGCCTCGGACGCCGAGACCACCCACGACGACGAGGTCGCCGCGCGGCTGGCCCGCCGCTACGGCCGCTGACCCCGGCTCGCACGACGACCGCCAGCACCGCGCTCGCGACCTGCACGCGGCGGGAGAGCCGCACCGCCGCACGCAGATCCGCAGCCTGCGGCACGCGTCCTTCGCCGAGCACCGGGCGGTCCTCCACCCCGTGCGGATAGACGGTCCGGCCGCCCAGCGAGATCCCGAGCGCCCCGGCGAAGGCCGCCTCCACCACCCCCGCATTGGGGCTCGGGTGCCGGCCCGCATCGCGGTGTACCGCGCGCGCCGCGCGAATCGGATGTCCGCTGAGCACCCCGGCGAGCGCCGCGGTGACGCGGGCCGGGATCAGATTCGCGGCGTCGTCCAGGCGCGCGGCGCCCCAGCCGAAACGCAGGTACCGCGGCGAGCGGTAGCCGATCATGGCGTCCAGGGTGTTCACCGCGCGATAGCCCGCGAGCCCGGACGCCCCGGCGGCCGCCCCCCACAGCAGCGGCGCGACGGTCGCGTCCGAGGTGTTCTCGGCGATCGACTCGACCGCGGCACGGCAGATCCCGGCTTCGTCGAGCAGGCTGGGATCGCGGCCGACCAGACTGGGCAGCATCGCGCGGGCGCCGTCGAGGTCGCCGGCATCGAGTGCGTCGGCGATCCGTCCGCCGACCCGGCACAGTGTGGTGCCGCCGACTGCGGAAAAGGTCACCGCCGCCACCCCCGGTGTACCCGCGCGCCCGGCCAGGCCCCCGGCGACCACGGCCGCGACGACACCTGCCGCCGCGAACACGGCGCCCGAGGGGCGCGAATCCCGGTAGAGACGACGCTCCGCGGCGGCCGCCGCGGCGCCGAAGACCGCCACCGGATGACCGCGCCGGGGATCCCCGAAGGCCATGTCGGCGGCCATTCCGGCGGCCATCCCGATCGCGTCCCTTCGCTGCCTGCGCACCCGCCGATGGTATCGGTCCGGATACCATCTCCTCCGATGGCCAAAGCACCGCACCCCGAAGCCGGCAGCTTCGAGATCTCCACCGGCACCGCCGAATTGACCGACGACGGCGTCGGCGGCTGGCTGCTGACCGTCAACGGGGCGCAGAGCAGCCACCTCGATCCGTTCGACCCGGAGAATCTCGAATTCGAGTACATGCGCCAGATGGCCGCGGCGATCGCCGACGCGCATCCCGACCCTGCGGCCCCGCTGCGGGTGCTGCACCTGGGTGCCGCCGCGTGCGCCTTGCCTCGCCACCTCGCGCACCGCTACCCGGGATCCCGGCACGTGGCCGTCGAGATCGACGCCGAACTGGCCCGGCTCGCCCGCGAGTGGTTCGACCTTCCCCGCGCCCCGCGCCTGCGGATCCGGGTCGGCGATGCGCGCGAGGTGACCGAGTCGCTGACCGAACACACCCGCGACGTCGTGATCCGCGACGCCTTCGCCGAGTCGGTGACGCCGCTGCACCTGAAGACCGTGGAGTTCACCGAGGCGGTCAAGCGCGTCCTCGCGCCGGGCGGCCTCTACCTGGCCAACGTCGGCGACCGCCGATCCCTGCTGTCGGCCCGCATGGAAGTAGCCACCGTCGCCGAGGTGTTCGGTCACGTCGCCTTGATCTCCGATCCGGCGATGCTCAAGGGCCGGCGCAGCGGCAACATCGTCGTCGTCGCGAGCGACGGCCCGCTCCCCGATTCGGCCGCCCTGCAGCGCACGCTGCGCAGCGACCCCGAACCCGCCCGGCTTCTGTCCGGCGACGAGGCGGCGGCGTTCGCCCGCAGCGCCCCGCCGCTGCGCGACGGCCGGGCCGGACCACGATCGCGGGCATCGCACCCCGCCGGATGACACCGCTGACCGGCGGATACGCCGAGCCTCCTGAAATGCCGGGCCGACCTCACTAGGTTCAGAGGTGGATTCGGGCCGGTCGCCGGAACCGGCCGTCCGGAGGCACCATGTCAGAAACTCTGTTCATCGACGGCGCCTGGTGCGCCGCCGCCGACAGCGGCACTCGCGAGATCCGCTGTCCTGCCGACGATTCACCGGTGGTCACCGTGTCCGAGGCCGGCCCCGACGATGCCCTGGCCGCGATCGCCGCGGCCCGCCGGGCCTTCGACACCGGGCCGTGGCCGCGGACTCCGACCCCCGCTCGCGCCGACCTGCTCCGGCGGGTCGCCGGTCGGCTGCGCGCCGAGCGCGACGACGTGGCGCGACTGGAAGCACTCGACACCGGCAAACGGTTCACCGAAGCGCAGATCGACATGGACGACGTGGTCTCGGTGTTCGAGTACTACGCCGACATCGCCGCCGCCGACGCCGGGCGGCTCGTCGACACCGGCCGCACCGACGTGGTGAGCCGGATCGTCTACGAACCAGTCGGTGTCTGCGCCCTGATCACGCCCTGGAACTTTCCGCTGCTTCAGACGTCGTGGAAGGTCGCGCCGGCGCTCGCCGCCGGGTGCACCTTCGTGCTCAAGCCCAGCGAGCTGACGCCGTCGACCGCGATCTGGCTGTTGCGGGCCCTGGCCGCCGAGGGCATGCCCGACGGCGTCGGCAATCTTCTCCTCGGCGCGGGCGGCCGGGCGGGTGCGCCGCTGGTGAGTCACCCCGACGTGGACATGGTCTCGTTCACCGGCGGACTGGCCACCGGCAAGGCCATCTCCGCGGCCGCGGCCGGGACCGTCAAGCGGGTCGCGCTGGAACTGGGCGGCAAGAACCCGAACGTCGTGTTCGCCGACGCCGACTTCGAGTCAGCGGTCGACGGCGCGCTCACCGCGATCTTCCTCGACTCCGGGCAGGTCTGCTCGGCCGGCGCCCGGCTGGTGATCGAGGAGTCGATTCACGACCGCTTCGTCGACGAGTTGGTCGCCCGCGCGGGCCGGATCCGGCTCGGCGGACCGTTCGACGATGCCGCGCAGGCCGGACCGTTGATCAGCGCGGCGCACCGGGAGAAGGTCGTCGGCTACGTCGCCAGGGCCGTCGAGCAGGGGGCGGTGCTGCGCACCGGCGGGACCGTGCCCGACGGACCCGGATACTTCTATCCGCCGACGATCCTGGACGCCTGCGATCCGTCGATGGACTGCGTGCACGACGAGTCCTTCGGGCCGGTGCTGACCGTCGAGACTTTCCGCGGCGACACGCCTGCCGCCGCCGAGGACGCGGCCGTCGCCATCGCCAACGACACCCAATACGGTCTCGCCGGCGCGGTGTGGACCCGCGATGCCGGCCGCGCCGAGCGGGTCGCCGGGCGGCTGCGCCACGGCACCGTGTGGATCAACGACTACCACCCGTACGTCGCCGGCGCCGAGTGGGGCGGCTTCGGACAGTCCGGCAACGGGCGCGAGCTCGGCCCCACCGGCCTGGCCGAGTACCGCGAGGCCAAGCACATCTGGCACAACATCGATCCCGCACCGCAGTACTGGTTCGGGCGCTGAAGGAGATCGCATGCCGAACGACCGATACGACTACATCATCGTGGGCGGAGGGTCTGCGGGTTCCGTGCTGGCCAACCGGCTCAGCGCCGATCCCGGCACCCGAGTTCTGGTACTCGAAGCGGGTCACTCGGATTTCCGGATCGACCCCTTCATCCACATGCCTGCGGCGCTCCCCTTCCCGATCGGCAGCCGCTTCTACGACTGGGGCTACGAGTCGGAGCCGGAGCCGTTCATGGGTGGACGGCGCGTGTATCACGCACGCGGGAAGGTGCTCGGCGGATCGTCGAGCATCAACGGCATGATCTTCCAGCGCGGAAATCCGATGGACTTCGAGCGCTGGGCCGCCGATCCGGGCATGGAGAACTGGGACTACGCCCACTGCCTGCCCTACTTCAAACGCATGGAGACGTGCCTGGCGGGCGCCGACGAGTGGCGCGGCGGATCCGGCCCGCTGGTGCTCGAACGCGGCCCGGCGACATCCCCGCTGTTCGGCGCGTTCTTCGAGGCGGTGCAGCAGGCCGGGTTCCCGCTGACCGACGATGTGAACGGCTACCGGCAAGAGGGCTTCGCGCCGTTCGACCGCAACGTGCACAACGGCCGCCGGCTGAGCGCGGCCCGCGCCTACCTGCACCCGGTCATGAAGCGGAAGAACGTCGCCGTCAAAACCCTCGCCCAGGTCACCGGCCTGCGCCTGCAGGGGGCCCGCGTGACCGGCGTCGAGTACCGGCGCGCCGGCCGCACGGCGATCCACCGGGCGCACGCCGGCGAGGTGATCCTGTGCGGCGGAGCGATCAATTCACCGCAGATCCTGCAGCTGGCCGGGATCGGCCCGAAGGAACACCTGGAAGGCTTGGGCATTCCGGTCGTCGCCGATCTGCCCGGCGTCGGCGCGAACCTGCAAGACCACCTGGAGGTGTACCTGCAGCACGCGTGCACCCAGCCCGTGTCGGTGGGTCCGTGGCTCAAGCATCGGCACAAGCCGCGCATCGGAGCCGAATGGCTGTTCCTGCGCCGCGGCGTCGGGGCCACCAACCACTTCGAGGGCGGTGGTTTCGCCCGGTCCAACGACGAGGTGGCCTACCCGAACATCATGTTCCACTTCCTGCCCATCGCGATCCGGTACGACGGCTCGCAGCCCGCCGCCGAACACGGCTACCAGGTGCACATCGGACCGATGTACTCCGACGTGCGCGGCCACCTGAGAATCACGTCCCGCGACCCGCTGCGGCATCCTGCGCTCCAGTTCAATTACCTCTCCACCGAGAACGACCGGCGCGAATGGGTCGAGATCATCCACACGGCGCGCAAGATCCTGTCGCAGCCCGCCTTCGCCGCCTTCGACGGCGGCGAGATCTCCCCCGGCCCCTCGGTGCAGACTGACGCGGAGATCCTCGACTGGGTGGCGCAGGACGCCGAGACGGCGCTGCACCCCTCGTGCACGGCCAAGATGGGCACCGGCGACGATGCCGTGCTCGACCCCGAGTCGTTGCGGGTGCACGGAGTCGAGGGCCTGCGCGTCGTCGACGGCTCGTCGATGCCCTACGTCACCAACGGCAACATCTACGCCCCGATCATGATGCTGGCTGAGAAGGCCGCGGACCTGATCGCCGGGAACAGTCCGCTGGAGCCTCTCGAGGCGCCCTACTACAAGCACGGCGCGGGCATGCCGCTCTGGTGGCCGCCGGCCGATCCCCGCAACTCCGCGGATGCGGCGACCCAGGCCGCGCCGTGAGCGCGCCGACCGGTCCCGTCGAGTCCGATTTCGCGCGGGCCAGGCCCAGCACGCCGAAACTGAACAGGGTCGTCTTCTACGGGTCGGCGGTCGGCACCGTGGCCATCGCGCTGTGGGCGATGATCTGGCCGGACAACGCCGCCGCCGTGCTCGGCGACGTCGTCGGGTGGATCTCGTCCTGGTTCGGCTGGTTCTACGTGGCGCTGGCCGCCTTCATCCTGGTGTTCGTCGTCTGCATCGCGTTGTCCCGGTACGGACGGACGAAGATCGGACCGGATCATTCCACGCCCGAGTTCAGCAAGATCTCGTGGGCGTCCATGCTGTTCGCCGCCGGGATCGGCACCGATCTGATGTTCTTCGCCGTCGCCGAGCCGGTGACCCAGTACATGCATCCGCCGTCCGGGGCGCCCGAGACCGTCGCGGCGGCCCAGCAGGCCACCGCCTGGACCCTCTTCCACTACGGGATCATCGGGTGGGGGATGTACGCCCTGATGGGCATGGCACTCGGCTACTTCGCGTACCGCCGCCAGTTGCCGCTGGCCATCCGCTCCGCGCTGTATCCGTTGCTGGGCAGGCGCATCCACGGACCGGCCGGCGACGCCGTCGACCTCGCAGCGGTGCTCGGCACCATCTTCGGCGTCGCGACCTCACTCGGCATCGGCGTGGTGATGATCAACGTCGGCCTGAACGTCGTATTCGGCATCGAGACGGGCCTGCCCGCGCAGATCGTGCTGATCGTCGTCGGTGTGCTGGTCGCGACCGTCTCGGCCGTCTCCGGCGTGGACAAGGGCATCAAGCTGCTGTCCGAGCTCAACGTGCTGCTGGCGATCGCGCTGGCGCTGTGGGTGCTCATCGCAGGCAAGACGGAGTTCCTGCTCAACGCGCTGGTGGCCAGTATCGGCGACTTCGTCCGGCTCTTCCCCGGGATGGCGATGGAGACCTTCCCGTGGGAGGACACCGGGAGCTGGATGTCGGACTGGACGCTGTTCTTCTGGGCGTGGTGGATCGCCTGGGCGTCGTTCGTCGGCATGTTCCTCGCGCGCATCTCGCGCGGCCGCACCATCCGCGAGTTCGTCGGCGGCGTGCTGATCATCCCGTTCACCTACATCCTGATGTGGATCGCGATCTACGGGAACGCCGCGATCGAGACCATCCGCGACGGCGACCGCGCCTTCGGCGAGAACACCATCGACGATCCCGAGCGCGGCTTCTACGACCTGCTCGCGCAGTATCCCGCGTTCAGCGTGGTCGCGGTGATCGCCACGCTGACTGCGCTGCTGTTCTACGTCACCTCGGCCGACTCCGCGGCACTGGTGATGGCGAATCTGACGTCCCGGCTCGACGATCCGCGCCAGGACGCGGCGAGCAGTCCGCGCATCTTCTGGGCCCTCGCCACCGGCCTGCTCACGGTGGCGGTGCTGTCGGTCGGCGGGATTCCTGCGCTGCAGTCGGCGACCGTGATCATGGGACTTCCGTTCGCGTTCGTGATGATCGCTGTGATGATCGGTCTGCTGCGATCGCTCCGGGAGGAGGGCCAGCGGTCGGACGGGGTCCGAGCGGCCATGCCGCGCGTGCTGTCGAGCCGCGCAGGCGCCGACGACCGTTCCTGGCGGGAACGGCTCAGCCACGCGCTGCACTTCCCCTCACTCGCGGAAACCGACGAGTTTCTGTCCGGTCCGGTGACCGACGCCCTGGAGGAGGTGGCCTGCGAGTACCGCGAATCGGGTTTCGAGTCGACGGTCGAGACCTCCGTCGATCCCGAGGATCAGGCGCCTTGCGTCACGCTGACGCTGACCGGAGGCGAGGAGCCGGGCGAATCCCCGTTCGTCTACTCCGTGCATCGTGCCGCGGTCGCGATCCCGGTGTACGCCGGGCGTGCCCGCCGCGGCGACGACTACTACGGCCGACTCGAGGTGCACCTGTCCAACGGCGGTCAGGGGTACGACGTGATGGACTACGCGGAGTCGCAGCTGATCAACGACGTGATCGATCAGTACGAGCGGCACCTCGAATTCCTGCGGCTGAGCGAAGCGAGCAACGGCAAACGGGGCGACACGCCCCCGGCTCCCCCGGAGTGACGGGTCAGCCCGGCACCACCAGGCCTTCCGAGATCAGCCAGTCGTAGGCGACGTCGGCCGGCTCCTCCCCGTCGATGTCCACCCGCCGGTTGAGATCGCGCACCACGTCGTCGTTGAGCCTGGACGACACGTTCGCCATCAACTCCTGGATCTCCGGGTACCGGTCGAGGACCTCCGCGCGGACCACGACACTTCCGCTGTAGGGCAGAAAGAACGTCCGGTCGTCCTCCATGATCTGGAGGTTCAGGTTCGGGATCCGGCCGTCAGTGGAGAAGACCATCCCGAAGTTGCAGGGGCTGGCGCCCGCCGTCGACGTGTAGATGACGCCGGAATCCATCCGGGTCACGTTGCCCTGCGGCACGCCGTCCGGGGTGTTGAACGGGATGCCGTACGCCTCCAGCATGGGAAGGAACCCGTCCGAGCGGCTGAAGAACTCGTCGTCGACGCAGAACGTCCGGTCGGCGACCGGAAGCGCGGCGACGTCGGACAGCGTCGTGGTGCCCAACCGTGCCGCGGTCTCCGGTGAGGCCGCGAAGGCGTACGTGTTGTTGATGTCCGACGGCGGCAGCCAGACCAGCTGATTCGCCGAGAGCTCGATGTCGTGCACGGCCTGCCACAACTGCTGCGGGTCGCTGATCGATTCGGACTTCTCGTGGTAGATCACCCAACCGGTGCCGGTGTACTCCCACTGCAGGTCCGTGTCGCCGTTGAGCTGCGCCTGGCGCGACGAGGCCGCGCCGGGCGCACCGGTCATGTCGGTGACGTCGGCGCCGGCCGCCGCCAGATAGGTGGCGGCGATCTTGCCGAGGATCACCTGCTCGGTGAAGGCCTTCGACGTCACCGTGATCTGGGCGCCGTCGAGCGGTCGCTCCCCGTCGGGAAGCTTCGCGCTCCGCAGGGTTCCCGACGAACTGACCAGGCCGCAGCCGGCCAGACCCAGTGCGACGACGACGGACAGCACCAGAGCCGCGATCGATCTCCTCATGCCAGCCCCCTCGGCGTGGCCGCGAGCTCGACCAGCCGGCCGAGCCAGTCGATGATCATCGCGAGCAGCGCGACCAAGACGGCGCCGGCGATCAGCAGGTTCGGCCGGAACAGCGTGATTCCGGTGGTGATCAGAGTGCCCAGGCTGGTGGCCCCGATGAAGGTGCTCAGCGTGGCCGTGCCGACGAGGATCACCAGCGCGGTACGCACGCCGTTGAGGATCACCGGCACCGCCAGCGGCAGCTCCACCTGGAACAGCGTCCGGACACCGGAGAATCCGATGCCGCGCGCGGCCTCCACGACCCGCTCGTCCACTTGGCGCAGACCCACGATCGTGTTCTGCAGGATCGGCAGCACCGCGTAGACGACGAGCCCGATCACCGCGGTGCGGAAACCGGTGCCGAAGGCGAACGTGAACAAGACCAGCAGGCCGACGGCCGGAGCGGCCTGGCCGATGTTGGCGATCCCCACGGCGACCGGGGTCAGCCGCTGGAGTCGCGGCCTGGTCAGGATCACGCCGAGCGGAATCGCGATCACCAGGACGATCACGGCAGCGGTGACCGTCAGCTCGATGTGAGCGCGGATCGTCGTCGCGAGTACCGACCATTCGAGCTGGGCGAGTTCGTTCGCCGTGAACTCGGTCAGCGTGTACCAGGTGACGAACACCGCCGCGACCACGACGATCACCAGCGGCTCGAACCACACGTCCACCGGCAACCGCCGGAGCCGGCCCTTCCTCGTTCCCGTCGGCGAGGCCGGGAGCAGCGACTCGGGGCCGTCGGCGGGGTCCGGGGTCCCGTCGATCACCGGGGCGCTCACGGTGTTCCCCCGGAATCCGCCTCGGCCTCGGCGTACTCCACGTAGCCGGGCTCGTCTGGGTTGGCCGCGTCGAGCTGCCCGCGGATCACCTCCATGATCGTCCCGATGCGCAGCCAGCCGAGGAGCCGCCCGCCCGGCGCGGCGACGAGAGCTCCGCCCTGGCTGGCAGCCAGCATCTGATCGAGTGCGTCGTTCAGCGTCGACGACGGCGCCACCACCGGCAGTCGGGGATCGGCGAATCCCACGACCTCGGAGGTCGCCGCGATCTCGGCCAGCGACGGCCAGGCCAGCGGGGCCCCGGCGTCGTCGACGACGACCACCCAATTGCTCCCCACCGCACGTGCCCGCGCGATGACGGCCCCGGACGGTTCGCCGACACTGGCCGTCGTCACCGTCTCGAAGTCGATGTCCTTGACCCTCGTGAGCGACAGCTGGGCCAGCGTGGCGCCCGATCCGATGAACTCGGAGACGAAGTCGTTCGCCGGACTCGCCAGGATCTCGGCGGGGCTCGCGTACTGCTCGATGTGTCCGCCCTTGGACAGGATCAGCACCTTGTCGCCGAGCTTGGTCGCCTCCTCGAAGTCGTGGGTGACGATGACGATGGTCTTGCGGAGTTCCTTGTGGATCTCGATCAGACTGTCCTGCAACCGGACTCGGGTGATCGGGTCGACGGCGCCGAAGGGCTAGTCCATGAGGAGCACCGGCGGATCGGCGGCAAGGGCCCGCGCGACGCCCACCCGCTGCTGCTGGCCGCCGGACATGTCCTTCGGGAGCCGTGTGCCGAACTCCGCCGGATCCAGGCCGACGAGATCGAGCAGGTACTCGGTGCGCTCGGCGATGCGGCTCTTGTCCCAGCCGAGCAGACGCGGGATCGCGCCGATGTTACGCTCGACCGTCCAGTGCGGGAACAGTCCGCCGGACTGGATGACGTAGCCGATCGACTGCCGCAGCTTGTCCGGGTTCTCCCCCGTCACGTCCCGGCCGTCGATGAGGATCCGGCCGGAGGTCGGCTCGATCAGGCGGTTGATCATCTTCAGCGTCGTCGTCTAGCCGCAGCCGGACGGGCCGACGAAGGCCACCACCTCGCCGGCGGCGATCTCCAGATCGAGTGCGGCGACGGCCGGCTCGGATTGACCGCGGAAAGATTTCTGAACGCCGTGCAGCGTGATGGACGCGCCGGTGATGTCGGGGCCGGTGCCGGGGGTGCCGTCGGTCATGTCAGTCCTCTCGGAATGGTCAGTCGTCCGAGCAGGACGAGAAGTGCGTCGAAGACGAGCGCGATGGCCACGATCAGCACCGTTCCGGTGACGGCCATCTCCAGCGGCATTGGCGCCGCCCAGCCGGGCGAGTCCGTTGAAGATCAGTGAGCCGAGTCCGGGCCCCAGCACATAGGCGACGATGGCGGCGACGCCGACGATCATCTGCGTCGAGACCCGGATACCGGTGAGGATCACCGGCCACGCGACCGGCAGTTCCACGGTCAGCAGCACCCGCCAGCGCGGCAGGCCGATCCCGCGGGCCGCCTCGACCAGGCTCGGCGGCACCGACCGCAGACCGACGATCGCGTTGCCGATCACCGGCATGGCGGCGAAGAACGCCAGCATGATGAAGGACGGCACCACACCGAGCCCGAACGGAACGATGAGCAGGGCGAGCAGCGCCAGCGTCGGAATGGTCAGCGCGACCCGGCTGGAGGTCACAGTGAGCGCCGCCGCGACCGGGAGCCGATACACGGCCACCGCGATCACGATCGCGACCACCGTGCCGACCAGCACCGTCTGGAACGAGAGCGAGGCGTGCTGATAGGTCAGGAACGCGAGCATCTGCCCGCGTCCCTGCAGATAGTCTCAGAGATTCACGAGTCGCTCGGACCGAAGGGTTCGTTCCCGCGCAGGGTCACCCGGTGCATCACCCGCCGCTGCGGCAGGTAGTCGCGGTTGGCGTAGTGCACCGTGTTCCGGTTGTCCCAGAACACCAGGTCGCCCAGGCGCCAGCGGTGCCGGACGATGTGCTCGGGCTTGGTCAGGTGCGCGTAGAAGATGTCGAGCAGGCCGCGGCTCTCCGCGTCCGAGACCCCTTCGATGTGCGACGTGAAGCCCGGATTGACGAAGAGCGCCTTGCGTCCCGACTCGGGGTGGATGCGCACCACCGGGTGCCGCACCGGGGTCAGTTCGGTCACCTGCTCGCCCTCCCAGAGGTTGCCGACCCCGCCGCGGCGCTGCCGCAGGTAGTAGCCGAACTCACGGTTGCCGTCGTGGTAGGCGTACAGCTCGTCGGCGATCCGGCGGAGCGGTTCGGCGAGCGACTCGTATGCCAGCTCGCCGTCGGCCCAGTTGGTGTCGCCGCCGTTGGGCGGAAGCACCAGCGGGCGGAGGATCGAGCCGGCCGGCGGCCGCGGCATGAAGGTGACGTCCGTGTGCCAGACGTCGGCGAAGCCGTTGTCGGAGCTGTCCAGGGCGAACACCTCGTCCGGGACGTCGGCCCCGCTGTCCCAGACCGGGTGGCCGATGGTTGTCTCACCGAGCCGCTGCGCCAGGCGGACGTGCGTCTCGTCGTCGATGTGCTGGTCGCGCAGCACCAGAACCTTGAACTCGACGAGCGCTTCGCGCAGCAGCCTCACCTGGCCGTCGTCTGCCGTGGCGACGTCGATTCCGCTGATCTCGGCGCCGAAGCGCGGGCCGAGCAGTGTGACGTCGAATTCCCGGCCCGCGGTGACCTGACGTACTGCGGGGCTGTTGATGATGGCGGTCATTCGCTCACGTCCCTCTCTCGGATCCGTCCGGAAAAGCCCGGCTCGCACGAACCTGGGCCTCTCCTTCCTACGGGGGGAACCTGGAGCCGGACACCGTTTCGATCGCGGTGATCGGAAGCGCCCGTTGCGGACCGCCGCGGCGCCTACAGCGGGTACCCGGTCGTGCAGTGCGGCTTCGCTGTGCTCCCCGACAGCGTGTTCCTCACCGTCGCGCCGACCCAGCTGTCGTACGGGAGGCCGACGTGTCCGACGCGGTCGCCGGGGCACTCGTCCTGCACGACGACGTTGCGGACATTCGCGGCTCTCGGCAGAAAGCCGTTGGTGTACGGGGCCGCGATCATGTCGTGCCGGGTCATCACCATCAGGTACTGGATGTTCGGATGCAGTGGGCCCCAGTCGTTCTCGCCGGGTCCGCGGGCGGGAAGCCGATCGGTGATCGAGCCGATCCTCGACGTCCCGCGGTTCGACGGCCCCAGCCCGATCAGGTGGCGGACCTGTCCGGCACGACCGGGCAACTGGGTGAACAGTTGCGCGATCGCACTGCCCTGCGAGAAACCGATCAGGTCGACTCGCGCAGCACCGCTGCGGCGCAGCACGTCGTCGACGAAGGCGGCCACCTGCCGCGCCGACCGCTCCCGTGTGCCGAGGCCTCCGATCTGCCCGCTCCAGCTGGTCTGGCCGTAAGTAAGGCTGTGCACGCAGAATCCGCGATTGGCGAGGGTCGGCGCCAGGTACTGCCATGCCGACATCTGGTTCTGCGCGGTGCCGTGCAGCAGCACCACGGGCGGTCTGTCGCTGCGGCAGCCCCGCACGTTGGCGCCGGGCGGTGACATGTCCGCCGGTTTGGTGTCGCCGATCACCGACGCCACCCCGGCGTCGGTGATGACGGGATACGGCTCGGCGTGGGCCGTCCCGCCGCCGAACAGGGTTCCACCGGCCAGCGCCGCCACGGCGAGGACCGTGAGACGGCGGGCGATTCGGGTTCGCATCGACATGGTCATCCTCCGATCATGCCTTCTCCGATCATGTCGTACCGGTCGGCTAGATTTCTCGAACATGGAGCCCTTCACCGGCTGGATGCCGCAGTGGCACGCCATGGCCTCGCTCTCGTACGACGAACTGCGCCGGCGCGCGGCGGTCGTCGAGCAGTTGGCAGTCGACCACGGATGCCTCTGCGTCGCGCCGCACACCGTCCACGGTTTCGAGCACTTCTCGTGGGCCAACGGCGGCGGCGAATCGACGAACTGGTTCTTCCACCCCGACGGGAGGATCCTGCTGACGGTCTTCGACCATGAGGAGGACCTCAACGTCTACGGTCACGACGACTACGACCTGCAGCTCGGCTTCTTCGACGGCGTACCCGTCGACCTGCGCGCCGCTGTCCTCGGGCTGCCCGAGAACGGGGTCTTCCTGAACATCGAGTCGGCAGACCGGACTCGTTCAGTGCTCACGGTCAGCGGGGTCTTCTGGTTCGACGGCCGCCAGTGGCACGTCGCCCGGGGCCTCACCGAGTACTGCGCGGCGAACGAGATCGAGCTGTGGAGCGCCTCGGGCTACGTGTACTGCACCGGCGAGTACTTCTTCGGAACCGACCTGACCGTCGACACGCTCATCGAGAGGCAGCGCGAGCGCGGCTACTACGACCGATCCCCGGACAGGGAGGAGCGAGACCGCGCCGGATTCGCTCGTTCCCTCGCGACGGCAGAAGCCAGGCTTGGTTTGGGGCCCACTCCGTAGACCGGTATCTTTCAGTGAGTCGGCGCGCGAGCGCCCCGCCCCGCGCGTATAGCTCAGCGGTAGAGCACTGGTTTTACACACCAGCGGTCGTAGGTTCGATCCCTACTGCGCGCACCGAGAAGCGGCTCGGGCCGTTCACGACGACGCGCCCACCGGCTCGATGACAGGCGGCGCCTCCGTCACTTCCACCGGTGCGCGGCGCGAACCGCGCAACAGCGCCACCGCCGCGACCGCTGCGGCGGCCGTGACCGCCACGGCCACCCACACCGCCGCGTGCAGGCCGTCGACGAAGACCTGCTGCACTTCCGACAGCAACGCCTCGGCGACCGGCTCGGGCGCACGCGCGGCCACTTCCGCACCCGCCATCACCGACTCGCTCGCCGACTCGGCCACCTCGCGCGGGACGCCGAGGGCGACCAGCCGGTCCAGCACGCCGGTGGTGTACACCGACGTCAGGACCGAGCCGAGCACCGCCACCCCCAGGGCACCGCCGACCTCACGCGTGGTGTCGTTCACTGCGGCTCCGGCACCGGCCTGCTCCGGGGTCAGCGCGTCCATGATCAGTTGTGTGCAAGGACCGGAGACAAAGGCCAGCCCGACCGCCATCAGCGCCATCGACCAGACGATCAGCGACCAGTAGCCGGACGCCTCGTCGGCGATCTCCACCAGCCCGAACCCGGCGGACATGAACAGCGCACCGAGCACGGCCACGACCCGCACCCCGACGCGCTGCGAGAGCGCCATCGCGGCCGGTGAGAACACCGCCATGACCACCGCGAACGGGAGCGTGCGCAGGCCGGCCTCGAGCGGGCCGTAGCCCTTCACTGCCTGGAAGAACTGGGTGATGAGGAAGATGAACCCGAACAGCGCGAAGAATGCGATGCTGATCATCCCGGCGGCCGTCGCGAAGTAGCGATTGGCGAACAGCCGAACGTTCAGAATGGGGTTCTCGACACCGAGTTGCCGCCGCACGAACAGTCCCAGCACGACGACGGCCCCGACGAGACCGCCGAGCGTCGGGACACTGGTCCAGCCGTGGTGGGGGCCTTCGATGACCGAGTACGTCAGCAGTCCGAGCCCCAGCGCGGACATCACCAGGCCTGGCAGGTCGAAGCGGCTCACCGACTCCGGACGGGTTCCGGGGACCAGCACGCCGACCGCGATCAGTGCGGCACCGCCGAGCGGGAGGTTGACCCAGAACACCGACGCCCAGGAGAAGTGCTCCAGCAGCCATCCGCCCAGCACCGGACCCACCGCGACCGCGACACCGGCAGTCGCCGCCCAGATGCCGACCGCGGTGGCGCGCTCGCGACCTTGCGGGAACACCGCGGTGACGATCGCCAGCGTCGCAGGGAACACCAGCGCAGCGAATACGCCGAGCCCGCCCCGGGCCGCGATCAGCTGCCCCAGCGTCTGCGACATCGCCGCCAGCACCGATACAGCTGCGAATCCGGCGATGCCGATGGTCAGAATGCGACGGTGACCGAACCGGTCGCCGAGGTAGCCGCCGGTCAGCAGCAGGCCGGCGAAGACGAGCGTGTACGCGTCGACGATCCACTGCATGCCCGAGATGCCCGCACCGAGGTCGCGAGACATGGTCGGAAGTGCGACGTTGACGATCGTGTTGTCGACCATCACCAGCAGTTCGGCGAAGCAGAGGGCCGCCAGTGCGAGCCATCGATTTCTCATGAGGTCTCCCGAGGGGGTCTGGACCGTCGATTCGTCGGTAGAACTACGACCCATTATTATAGGTCCATGTTCTATTTAAGAAGAACATCGTTCTAGTAGGCTGTCAACATGACCTCGTCGAAACCACGTACCCGCACGCCGGCCGCCGAGGTGCGCGGCCAGTTGATCGCCGCGGGCCGCCGCATCCTGGAGCGCGACGGCGCCCCTGGACTCACCGTGCGCGCCGTCGCCGCCGAAGCCGGCGTCGCACCGATGGGTGTCTACAACCACTTCGACGGCAAGGACGGACTCCTCGACGCAGTCGTCACCGACGGCTTCCTCGAGTTCGGCAGGGCGGTCGCCGCGACCGATGACGACCCGGTGGCCCGGCTGCAGAACAGCGGCCGCGCCTATCGCCGCTTCGCGCTCACCAATCCGACGCTCTATTCGCTGATGTTCTCGTCGACGTGCAACCCAGATCCCGCAGCGGCCGCGCACTCGTTCGCCGTGCTGGCCGACATCATCCGCTACGCACAGGTCGCCGGCCTGGTCCGTGCCGGCGATCCTCGGGAGCTGGCGATGTACACGTGGTCGTGCGTCCACGGCGCGGTCAGCCTGGAACTCGCCGGCGCGAACGTCGCGATGGCCGGGCCGGGCTCCGGCGAGTGCCCAGTCGAGCAGGCCTTCGACGGCGACGCCAACTACGAGGGCGTGTTGGCACTGGTCGCCGCCGGACTCGCCGCGCCGACCGACTGACGTCCGGTCGGCCAGGCCGACCCGAGGCTGGAGTGCCCGGCACCCGAGATTCGGTCCGGCAGCCGCGGCTCGGGCGCGACGCGCGAATCGGATGCGAGAGCTCTCCCCGCTACCGATCCGTCGGGGTTAACGTTGAGACACCGCCCACCTCAGGAGGCCGCAATGGTCACTCGTGTTCCCCGCCAGCCCGTCGTCGATGCCCTTCGCGAAGAATGGTCGACTCTGGACACCCTGGTCTCCGGGCTCGACGACGACCAGTGGGCCGCCCCCTCCGTCCTGGCGGGCTGGACCGTCGCGGACATCCTCGCCCACATCACCGGCACCGAGTGGTCGCTCACCGGCCGCGACGTCGAGGCGCTCCGCGACGTGTCAGCCCTCGGTCACGTGAAGAATCCGATCGGAGAGCTGAACGAGCGCTGGGTCGACCATTACCGCGCCCGGTCCCGACAGCAGTTGATCGACGACTTCCACGAAGTGATCGAAACCCGGTTGACCGCCCTCGCAGGCATGACCGAACGCGAGTGGGACGCCGAGAGCTTCACCCCTGCCGGTCCCGACACCTACGGCCGGTTCATGCGCATCCGGATCTTCGACTGCTGGGTGCACGAGATCGACATCCGGGACTCGCTGAACCTCGGAGTGCCCGACGACGTCCTCCCGGCCACCTCCGCACGCAAGGAGATGGTCGCCTCGCTCCCCTTCGTGATCGGCAAGCGCGCCGGAGCCCCCGCGGGCAGCACCGTGACCGTGGACTTCACCGGGGTCGCGCCGCGCGCAGTGCACGTCGCGGTCGAGGACCGCGCGGCCGTGGTCCCCGCGCTCGACGGTCCCGCCGACACGACCCTGACGGTCGACCTGGTCGAGTACGCCCGCCTGATCGGCGCTCGACCGACCGCCGACCCCTCGAAGGTCGCCGTCACCGGCGACGAACGTCTCGGGGAGAAGATCGTGGCGAGCCTGCACTATCTCATCTGACCTGCCTGATCTGACCCGCCCGCTCGACGTGTGCTGTGAAGTGGTTCCCCACGAACCACCTCACAGCACACATCGTCGCGACCTCGCATCGTGACCGATCCGTTGCTCGCACCGGCTTGAAACTGCTGAGGCTAGTGAGTTGCAATAGAACTATTGTGACTATTGATACCAAGGCTGGACACCGTCTCCGCACACGACGCGCCCCTGTGCGCCAGCTCGTCGCGGTCCTGCTCGCCGCTACCGTGGCCGGCTCCGCCTCCACCCTCACCGAGGCGCCCGCTCAGGCCGATCCGGCCGGCGAGCTCATGGGTGTCGCCGGGCAGGTCCTGCACGACCTTCCGCAGGTCTCGGAGCTGCTCTCCCAGTTGCCCGGCATCTTCACGCTGCTCATCCCAGGCCTGCAGGCCCCCGACGCGCCGCTCCCCCCGACCGGCGATCGGCGCACCTCCTGCACACGGGTGGTTCACATCGGCGACTCCACGTCGGTGGGCATCGACGACGCGAGCAAGTTCGCGAACCCGGCGGACCGGCTCAGCGCCCAGTACTCCCGCGTCGGCGTCGCCTCCACCACCCTCAACGCCGACGGCGCCCGCTCGATCGTCGAGAAGGTTCAGGGCCGGCCCAACGCCGTCGACGCCATCAAGAGCGAACTCGCGCGCGGCAAGGACGGGTGCTGGGTGATCGCGATGGGCGTCAACGACGCCGCCAACATCGGAGTCGGCAGCAGCGTGAACGCCGATCAGCGCATCGACCGGGTGATGGCCGAACTGCCCGGCCGAAACGTGCTCTGGCCGACCGTCGCCACGCACGACGCCACCGTCAAGGGCTACTCCGCGGCGAACATGACGTCGTTCAACGACGCCCTGAAGCGCGCGGCCGCGCGCTACCCGAACCTCCGGGTGTACGACTTCGCGGCCGAAGCACAGCCGGCGTGGTTCACCGACGGCATTCACTACAACGCCGACGGCCTCGCCCAGCGCAACCGGCTGTTTGCCACCGGTCTGGCGACGGCCTTCCCGCAGCGCGGAACCGGCCCTGCGCCGCGCAGCGCCCGCACCCCCTGAGGCTCCGCCCGGCTGCGATCGGCGCACCGCCGACGGGGTGACCGGTCTCACGACGCAGTCGTCCGATCCGACGACGGAAGACTCCGCCGCTGCGTCGTACGATGGTTGGTTGCGGCACCACGCGGTCCGGCCCGCCACCGGCCCCGCCGCCCACCCCTTCCGAGCGGAACCGAGGAGCACTCAGGCGGCATGCCACGCCCCACACACCAGGAAACGTCGTACCTGCCGGCACTCGACGGCCTCCGCGCACTCGCGGTGGTCTTCGTCGTGCTGTACCACCTCGGCGTGCCCGGGTTCGGCGGCGGTCTGCTCGGTGTCGGGATGTTCTTCACCCTGTCCGGATTCCTGATCACCTCGCTGCTGATCTTCACCAAGGAGAAGACCGGCGGCCTCGGTCTGAAGACCTTCTGGATCCGGCGTTTCCGCCGCCTGATGCCCGCAGTGGTGCTGGTCCTGCTGGCGACGCTGGTGACGGCCGCGATCACCGTGCCCCGACAGTTCGTGGAGTATCTGTGGGAGGCGCTGAGCGCGCTGTTCTACGTCAACAACTGGTACACGATCTTCACCGACACCTCGTACTTCGACCGGTTCGAAGGCCCCAGTCCGCTGAGCCACATGTGGTCGCTGTCCATCGAGGAGCAGTTCTATCTGATCTGGCCGCTCTTGCTGGCCCTGATGTACCTCGTGATCCGGCGCCGCATCGGTCTGACGATCGTGACGGTCGCCCTGGCACTGGCCTCGTTCTGGCTTCTCTACGACCTCGCGGAGCAGGCGTTCGACAACACCCGCGCTTACGAGGGCACTGACACCCGAGCGGGAGGACTGCTCCTGGGCGCAGCGATGGCGTTCTGGTGGCCGGCCCGCAAGCAGCGCGTCGGACACGGCCTGCGATGCTGGCTCGACGTGCTGGCGCTGGCGGGTCTCGCGGTGATCGTGCTGTTGGTGGCGCACACCGACGACAACTCGATGAGCCTCTACTCGTGGGGTCTGCTGGCCCTCACTCTCGCCACCATGGCGGTCCTCGCCGCAGCGGTCGCACCGCAGACGCTGGTCGCGACGCTGCTGAGCCTGGCGCCGCTGCGCTGGATCGGCGAGCGCTCGTACGGCATCTACCTGTGGCACATGCCCGTCGTCGCGTTTCTGCCGCTCGCGGTGCGAACCGATTCGCCGTGGTTCGGGTCCATCGTGGCGATCGCGATCACCCTCCTGCTGGCGACGGTGTCCTGGAAGTACGTCGAGGACCCGATCCGCCGGCGCGGCTTCGTCGCGGTACTCACCGGCCGGGCTGACGAACGCGCCGCTCCGCCGGCCGTCGGTGTCCCCGCCGGTCCCTCGGATACACCGGTAGCCGACGCGTCGGCCGCAGTCTCCGGCTTCGCGTCCGAACCGCACGACCACGAGGCCCGCCCGATCCTCGAGCACCCCGTCGACCTGAGCGGCGTGCTGAGCCCCCGTCCCGGCGTCGCCCCGGAACTCCCGGACGACGACGAGGAGTCCGGTCAGGACGAGCCTGCCGCCGACGGAGAGTCGGACGCCGACACCCAGGCGCCGGAGACCGGTCACCTCGCGGCGGCCCCTGGCGCCGTCGCGCCGGAACCCGTCGAGACCGGTGCAGAGCCGGTCGCAGAAGCGGTTGCGGACGCCGGAGCTGATTCGGAGACCGAGACCGCCGCGAGCCCACCGGCACCCGAGCCGGGAGAAGACCTGCCGGATACCGTCCGCGCCGCGCCGCGCATCGTCGTTCCCGACCCGCGGCCGACGGCCGAACGCCGGCGACTGCTGCGCCCGTTCGGCACCGTCGTCGGCGTCCTGACACTGGCGGTGATGCTGATGCTCGGCACTCACTCCCTGAGCCCGGATATGGCCGTGGTGCGGGCGCTGTCGACCGGTCACGACGACGAATTCGACGATCCCACCGCCGACGAGCCCACCACCGAACCGGTCGGTCCCACCCTGGCCGCAGCGCAGCGCCGCACCACATGCGACACCGTGATCCACGTCGGGGACTCGACGTCGATCGGTATGAACGATCCCGGCATGCAGCCGGTGCCGGCCGACCGGATCACTGAGCAGTACCGGCGCGCCGGGGCGGGCGCCGTGTACACCGACATCGTCGGCGGACGTTCGTCGATCGAGCGCCTCAACGGCGAGCCGAACGTGGTGGAGTCGATCCGGGCCGATCGGGACCGCGGCTGGAAGGGCTGCTGGGTGATCAACATGGGGATCAACGACACCGCGAACATCGAGGTCGGCGGCCCCGGTCCGATCGACATGCGCATCGATCTGATCCTCGATCAACTCAAGGACCAGCAGGTGCTGTGGCCGACTGTGATCACCAACCGGCTCAACCAGAATCCGGCGTACAACAACCGCGCCATGAAGCAGTTCAACCGCGCCCTGATCCGCGCCTGCGAGCGACATCCGAACCTGCGCGTGTACGACCTCGCCGGTGAGACCGACGACGCGTGGTTCGCCGACGGCGTGCACTACACCGCGGCCGGCAACGCTCAGCGCGCGCGTTTGCTGTCGACCGCAGTGGCCACCGTCTATCCGGCCGACGATCTGGCGCCGAAGGGCTGCCTACTGCGCTCCGTCGAGGCGGTCGAACCGCCTGCCGATCAGCAGCGATAACCGAGTAGAGCGGGTGACAGGATTCGAACCCGCCTAGCACTGTTTTGCAGACAGCTGCCTAGCCACTCAGCCACACCCGCGAGCGACCTCCACTGTGCCGCCGGCCGGCTCACCGGCCAAGGGTTGTGCTCATGCGGACCTCAAACCCCGTCGGGCATCCCGATTCCCGGCGAACCCGTACGACCGCGTGCCCTACCGCGCCGCGAGGGCCGCTTCCCATGTCTGGACGCCTCGCGCTTCGCCCGGGCCGACCATCGCCGAGAACTTGATCACGCCGTCCTCGCCGACCAGGAACGTGCCCCGGTTGGCGATCCCGCGCGTGTCGTCGAACACGCCGTAGTCCCGGGCGACCGCGCCGTGCGGCCAGAAGTCCGAGAGGATCGGAAAGAGGAAGCCCTGCGCGGACGACCACACTTTGTGCGTCGGCGGCGGGCCGACGGAGACGGCGACGGTCGTCAGGTGCTCGTCGTCGAACTGCGGGAGATGGTCGCGGATATGGCCGAGCTCGCCTTCGCAGGTGCCGGTGAACGCCAGCGGGAAGAAAACCACCAGCACCGACCCCTTCTCGCGCAACGCCGCAAGGGACACCGTCTGGTTGTTCTGATCGCGCAGGGCGAACTCCGGCGCGGGCGCGCCGGTCTCGAGGGCGGCCATCAGCGCTTGCCGCGCGCGCGGGACTCCAAGCGGACCCCGGACCAGTCGCCCAGGTTCACCACCTTGGTCTGACTCAGCCCGGCGGTGGGGGCGGCCTCGGCGATCTCACTCGGATCGACGTAACCGTCCTTGCCCGTCTTGGGCGACACGACCCAGATGAAGCCGCCTTCGGCGAGCGGGCCGATGGCGTCGACCAGGGCATCCACCAGATCACCGTCGTCGTCACGCCACCAGAGCAGCACCGCGTCCATCACGTCGATCGCGTCCTCGTCGAGCATCTCCGCGTCGATGACGTCTTCGATGGCGATCCGCAGGTCGTCGTCGGTGTCGTCGTCCCAGCCCAATTCCTGGATCACCATTCCTGTGGTGAATCCGAGCTTGCCGACATTGCCGTCGTCCGTGGTGGGTACCACCGGGTGTGACCTCCTGGTTTCTCCTCGGCGGGCGGCGCGATCGCCGACTCCCCGAATGCGTGTATTCGACCTTCGACGCTAAGCCTAAAGGTTCACCGGCTCAACCGGAGCGTGCTTATCGACGACAGACCGTCTCAGGTGACTCCGGTCGGCACGAATTCACCGCATGCGTCGATCAATTCCGTCCGTTCGTCGGACCATTCCTCGGTCGCCTTGTTCAGGGCGAGTTTGCGCCGCTTGGCGATCTGTTCAGACAACTGCTCGGTGGCGGTGAGGAAGCTCTGCACCTTCTGCTCGATGTCGGCGGGCACCGCCGGACTCAGTGTCTTGCGGATCTCGTCGGCGCCGGTGTCGAGCGTGTCGCGGGCGTAGCGCGCCTCGGTGCCCAGTTCGGCGTAGCTCTGCGTCTTGTTCAGCGCGGTGACGAAGGCGTTGTAGTCGCGCACCATCACCCCCGCCGAGGTGATCACCTGACGGCACACCGCGATCGCGGCCTCACCACCCTCCCGCGACTCGGTGGTGACCGTGGTGACGCCGACAGAACCCTTGGCCGGCGCCTGCTTCTCGCCGCCGCACCCGGCCAGCACGACGGCGGACGCGACGGTCAGCAGCGCGCACACCGCGGTACGGCGCATGTCGCCTCCTAGCTCGTCGTCGAACGTTCCTGTCTCATCCTGCCTTCTCTACATCGTGCCGCACCCTACTCGCGAGTCACTCCCTCAGCACGCGAATCGATCCCGAACGGACCGCCACAACCGCTGCCGGCGCGCTGAATATCGTGCACGATAGAGGGGCCGCGGTGCCCCACTTCTCACCGGCGCTCGGCATGTCGGCCGCACCACCCGCCGCGGCCGGCCGCGACCTCCTCAGCTCACCATCCGCAGAGCTGACGCGAACGACACACAGACAGGTGGAAACGTGACCGAACAGGCCGAAGTCAACGCCGGACCTCCCGCCAGCACCAACCGGGTCCAGGTGATCCGCGACGGCGTGGCCTCCTACCTCGCCGACGCCGACCCGGGCGAGACCGAGGAATGGCTGGAATCGTTCGACGCCATGCTCGAGGCCGCCGGTCCCGAACGCGCCCGCTATCTGATGCTGCGGATGCTCGAGCGCGCCGACGACAAGCGCGTACAGCTGCCGTCGCTGACCTCCACCGACTTCGTCAACACCATCCCGACCGATCTGGAGCCCGAATTCCCCGGTGACGAGGACATGGAGCGCCGCTTCCGCGCCATGATCCGCTGGAATGCCGCGATCATGGTGCACCGGGCACAGCGTCCGGGCATCGGCGTCGGCGGCCACATCTCCACGTACGCGTCGTCGGCCTCCCTGTACGAGGTCGGCTTCAACCACTTCTTCCGCGGCCTGGACCATCCGGGCGGGGGCGACCAGATCTTCGTCCAGGGCCACGCCTCCCCCGGCATCTACGCGCGGGCCTTCCTCGAGGGCCGGATCGACGAGAACCGGATGGACGGCTTTCGCCAGGAGCACAGCCACGCCGGCCTGGGCGGCGGCTTGCCGTCGTACCCGCACCCGCGCCTGATGCCGGAATTCTGGCAGTTCCCCACCGTCTCGATGGGCCTGGGCCCGATGAATGCCATCTACCAGGCACGCATCAACCGCTTTCTGCACAACAACGGCATCACCGATACCTCGGACCAGCATGTCTGGGCGTTCCTGGGCGACGGCGAGATGGACGAGCCCGAGTCGCGCGGACTGCTCCAGGTGGCCGCGAACGACCATCTGGACAATCTCACGTTCGTCGTCAACTGCAACCTGCAGCGGCTCGACGGTCCGGTACGCGGCAACGGCAAGATCATCCAGGAGCTCGAATCGTTCTTCCGCGGTGCGGGCTGGAACGTCATCAAGGTGGTGTGGGGCCGCGAGTGGGACGCGCTGCTGCACGCCGACAAGGAGGGCGCGCTGGTCAACCTGATGAACAAGACGTCCGACGGCGACTACCAGACCTACCGCGCCAACGACGGCGGCTTCATCCGCGAGCACTTCTTCGCCCGCGACCCGCGCTGCAAGGAACTGGTCAAGGACTACTCCGACGCCGACATTTGGCGACTCAAGCGCGGCGGCCACGACTACCGCAAGATCTATGCCGCCTACAAGGCCGCATTGGAGCACAAGGGCCAGCCGACGGTGATCCTGGCGCACACGATCAAGGGTTACACGCTGGGCGGGCACTTCGAGGGCCGCAACGCGACGCATCAGATGAAGAAGATGACGCTCGACGACCTCAAGGCCTTCCGCGACACCAACCGCATCCCGATCTCGGACGCAGATCTCGAAGCCGATCCGTACCTGCCGCCGTACTACCACCCCGGCCCCGACGCGCCGGAGATCAAGTACCTGCTGGAACGACGACGCGAGCTCGGCGGGTTCCTGCCGCGCCGCCATCTGACGCCCAAGCCGCTGGAGGCCGATACCGCGGCCGCGCTCAAGGCGGTGGCCGGCGGTTCGGGCAAGCAGCAGGTCGCGACCACGATGGCGCTGGTGCGCATCTTCAAGGAACTGATGCGCGACAAGGCAATCGGCAAGCGGATCGTGCCGATCATTCCGGACGAGGCCCGCACCTTCGGCATGGACTCGTGGTTCCCGACGCTGAAGATCTACAACCCGAACGGCCAGCACTACCGGTCCGTGGACGCCGAGCTGATGCTCGCCTACAAGGAAGCCGAGGGCGGCCGGATCCTGCACGAGGGCATCAACGAGGCGGGATCCACCGCCGCCTTCACCGCGGTGGGGACGTCGTACGCCACGCACAACGAACCGATGATCCCGCTGTACATCTTCTACTCGATGTTCGGTTTCCAGCGGACCGGGGACGGCCTGTGGGCGGCGGCCGATCAGATGACGCACGGCTTCGTGATCGGGGCGACGGCCGGCCGCACGACGCTCACCGGCGAAGGCCTGCAGCACGCCGACGGCCACTCGCCGCTGCTGGCGGCGACCAATCCGGGCGTGGTCAGCTACGACCCGGCTTTCGCCTACGAGCTGGCGCACATCGTCTTCGACGGGCTGCGCCGCATGTACGGCCCCGACCCGGAGAAGATCTACTACTACATCACCGTCTACAACGAGCCGATCCACCAGCCGGCGCAGCCGGAGAACCTGGATCTGGCCGGGCTGCTCAAAGGCATCTATCTCTACCGCCCGGCCCCGGAGCCCCTGGAGCACTCGGCCGGGATTCTGGCCTCGGGCATCACCATGGGCGACGCGCTTGAGGCGCAGGACATGCTGGCACGCGACTGGGGTGTGTCGGCCGACGTGTACTCGGTGACCTCGTGGACGGAGCTGGCGCGAGACGGCATCGCGTGTGACGTCGAGGAACTGCGCGGCGGGACGCCCCGCACACCGTTCGTGACCGAGGTGCTCAGTCAGCGCTCGGGCCCGTTCGTGGCGGCCTCGGACTACCAGCGCGGTGTGCAGGAGCAGATCCGCGCCTACGTGCCGGGTACGTACTACACGCTGGGCGCGGACGGCTTCGGGTTCTCCGACACCCGGCCCGCGGCCCGCCGGGTGTTCAACATCGACGCGGCCTCCATCGCCGTCGGGGTGCTCACCGCGCTCGCGCGCGACGGCGCGATCGACCGCACCGTCGCCCAGGACGCGGCGGTCAAGTACCAGATCAACGACGTCAGCGCCGCCCCGAAGTCCACCGCGGACCCCGGCCTCGCCTGAGGCCGATCCCACCCCTTCTTCGCCTTCGGCGGGCGCGACGACGATCCCGAGCCCGTCGAGCCCCTGAACAACGCCGTCCTCGCGACCAGCAAGGACCTGTCGTGTGCGATCACGGGGAACACCGGAACACCGCGAACGGCGGCGACCTGTACTGCTGGGGCGACAGCGCGGGCAACTCGTCGAATCCCCGAGTTCCGACGCTGATTCCGAATGCCCGCTGAACGCTGCGCCCGGCGGCGCCCGTCGGCTTTCCCGCCGCTCCCGAACGCCGCGTGACTGCGTAGATCTACGGATCCCGCACGAGCTCGTGCTCGTCTACTGTGTGATCATGACGAATCCGCCGAATGGGAACGGCCCGGACGGGCAGCCGCAGAACGAGCCCGGCCAGTGGGACCCGACCGTCGTCGGACAGCCATCGCCGGGCTTCGAGCCGTCGGCCTCCCCGCCGCCGGCACCGGGACCCTATGATCCCCCGCCGGTGCCCGGACCGTACGACTCCCCACCGGCTCCCGGCGCGGCGGACCCGACCGCGATCATCGGTCCCGGAGGCTATCCGGCCCAGCCGCCCGGCGGCCCCGGCCCGGCCGGCCCGGGGCCCTACGGGCCGCCGCCCGGACAGTACGGACCGCCCGGCCCCGGCGGCCAGCCCCCATACGGAGCCCCCGCGCCGGCCTGGAGCGGTTTCCCACCCGCCCAGCCGCCGAAGAAGAACAACACCGGCCTCGTGGTAGGCGCGATTCTGGGCATCCTCGTCCTCATCGGTGCGATCGTCGCCGCCGTCGTCGTGCTCGGCGGAGACGACGAGTCCGACCCCCGGGCCGTCGCCGATCGCAGCAGCACTACGACCACCACGACCGCGCAGACGACGCCCAGCAGCGAACTCGACCCCGACGTCACCGCGCCGACGTCTACCGAACTCGACATCCCCGGCCCCACCGCGACCACGCCGCCGGCGCGCGACCAGTTCGGCGCGATCGCCCTCTCGGTCAGCACCGGCAATTACGGCTGGGCCGTCAACTACCCGACACAAGCGGCCGCCGAGAGCGCCGCGGTGTCCAAGTGCAACGCCTCGGACTGCATCAGCCGGATCTGGTTCAAGAACGCGTGCGGGGCCCTGGCCCAGTCGCAGGCGAACCAATACTGGGGTTGGGACTGGGGCGTGACGCGCGCCCAAGCGATCAGCAAGGCGTTCACTCAGGTCAAGGGAGCCAACCCGCGCGTGCTGACGGTGCAGTGCACCGCCACCGCACGAGGCTGACGCGGTGAAACCGCCGCGCGGCTAGCCTGGAAGGGTGCCAGACACCGAGCCGATCCGTCCCGAGAGCGTCGTCGGGGCGCTCGGCGCCCACGTACCGACGTCGTCGTCGGTGCACGACGCGCTGCCCGACACCCTGCTGCGGCGTGTGAAGCAGTACAGCGGACGACTGGCGACCGAGGCCGTGCACTCGATGTCCGACCAGCTCCCGTACTTCGGCACTCTGGACGCGGCCCAGCGCGCCAGCGTGCAGTTGGTGGTCCAGACCGCGGTGGTGAACTTCGTCGAGTGGATCCAGGATCCCGAGGGCAACATCAAGTTCACCGTGCAGGCCTTCCAGGTGGTCCCCCAGGACTTGGCCCGCCGGATCACTCTGCTGCAGACCGTCGAAATGGTCCGCGTGGCCATGCAGTTCTTCGAGAAGTGGCTGCCCCTTCTCGCCCGGGACGACGCGCAGCTCCGCGCACTCACCGAGGCCGTGCTGCGTTACGGCCGGGAGATCGGCTTCGCCGCCGCGGCCATCTACGCCGCGGCCGCCGAATCCCGCGGCGCGTGGGACTCGCGGCTGGAGGCGCTGGTGGTCGACGGCGTGGTCCGCGGCGACACCGGGCCGCAGCTGCTCTCCCGGGCCGCCGCGCTCAATTGGGATTCGGACGCACCGGCGACCGTCATCGTCGGTTCTCCGCCGCCTGAACAGAACGTGTCGGTGCCGCTGGCGATCCACAACACCGCCAAGCAGTACGACAGGGCCGCGCTCTCTGCGGTCCAGGGACGACGACTCGTCGCCATCGTCAGCGGTTCCATCGCACCCACGGACCGCTTCCTTTCGGACCTGCTCGACCACTTCGCCGAAGCTCCCGTGGTGATCGGTCCCACCACGCCCGACCTGACGAGCGCCTACGCCAGCGCGACCGAGGCGATCGCCGGCATCGACGCCGTGATCGGTTGGCCGGGCGCCCCCCGCCCCACCTATGCATCGGACCTGCTGCCCGAACGAGCGCTCAACGGCGACCGCAGCGCGGTGCGCACACTGACCGACTCTCTGGTGCTCCCTCTGGACGACAATTCGGGGTCGCTCTCGACCACGCTCGATGCGTTCTTGGACGCCGGTTGCTCCATCGAATCGTGCGCCCGGGCGTTGTACGTTCATCCCAATACGGTGCGCTACCGGCTGCGAAAGATCGCCGATGCGACCGGACGTGATCCATCTAACCCTCGCGACGCGTACGTATTGCGTGTCGCGGCCACCGTCGGGCGATTGACACGAAACGGCGAAGAATCGCCCTCTTCAACCACATGAACCACAGCGGTTACCTGCCCTGTCGTCCGTTCGCGCTGGCAGGCGCGTTTTGACAACGAAACGGTAACGGATCTCAGGCCTACAACGATGCGAACAAGCTCCGGGGGTCGCACGAGAGCCGTTTGTAGGAACCCTACAAAATCTGGCGGAAAGGTTCGGACGGCTCAACACCCCGCGAGCACCCCTCGAGGGTGTTCTCTGATCACGTGCTTACGTTGCTCGCGCCCGGACAGGGCTCCCAGACTCCCGGCATGTTGACCGAGTGGTTGACCGACGCCGAGGCCGCTGATCGCATCGCCGCTTGGTCGGAGGCGACCGGACTGGACCTCACCGCTCTCGGCACCACGGCGACCGCGGAGGAGATCACCGACACCGCGGTGACTCAACCGCTCGTGGTCGTGTCCGCACTGCTCTCTTACGCCCAGCTGCGCGCTCGCCACGGCCGGATCCCGGCCGACACGGTCGTCGCGGGCCACTCGGTGGGTGAGCTCGCCGCCGCAGCGATCTCCGGCGTCATCACCGACGACGAGGCCGTTCGGCTGGCCGCCATCCGCGGCGCCGAGATGGCCAAGGCGTGCGCACTGGTGCCGACCACCATGGCCGCGGTGCTCGGCGGCGACGAGACCGAGGTCCTCGCGCGCCTGGCCGAGTACGAACTGGTGCCGGCGAACCGCAACGCCGCCGGCCAGATCGTCGCCGCAGGCAGCGTCGACGGCGTCGACCAGCTCATCGCGAGTCCCCCGGAGAAGGCCCGCATCCGCAAGCTTGCCGTCGCCGGCGCCTTCCACACCAACTTCATGGCTCCGGCGCAAGAGGCCGTCGCCGCCGCCGCCGCGCAGATCACCCCGCGCGACCCCCAGTTCACGCTGCTGTCCAACTCGGACGGCCTGCCCGTGACCTCGGGCGCCGACGCGCTGAACAAGCTCGTCAACCAGGTCACCAGCCCGGTGCGCTGGGACCTGTGCTCGCAGTACCTGCGCGAGCACGAGACCGACGCGATCATCGAACTCGCGCCGGGCGGCACCCTCGTCGGCATCGCCAAGCGCGAGCTCAAGGGCGTGCCCGCACGCGCCGTCAAGGTCCCCGGCGACCTCGACGAGCTGCCTCTCCCCGTACTTGGATAGCGGTCGGATACACCCGACCCCCGGAAAGCCGCGGCGACGCGGCTAGTCCAATGCGGCCCCGGCCGCACTCCGGACGCTTTTTTCATCGCACATCTACCGAAGGGAGCGCCACGATGGCTGCTACTCAGGAACAACTCATCGCCGGTATCGCCGAGATCATCGAAGAGGTCACCGGCATCGAGCCGTCCGAGGTCACCTTGGAGAAGTCTTTCGTCGACGACCTGGACATCGATTCGCTGTCGATGGTCGAGATCGCCGTCCAGGTGGAGGACAAGTACGGCGTCAAGGTCCCGGACGAGGACCTCGCCGGCCTGCGCACCGTCGGCGACACCGTCGCCTACATCCAGAAGCTGGAGGCCGAGAACCCCGAGGCCGCTGCCGCCATCGCGGCCCAGATCGAGGCTGACCAGAACTGATGACCGAACTGCGAGACTTCTCCACCCGGGGTGGAGACTTCCCCAGCGTAGTGGTGACCTCGATGGTCGCCACCACCTCCCTGGGCGTCGACCTTGACTCCACGTGGGAGAAGCTCGTGGCCGGCCAGTCCGGGATCCGCGAGCTCACCGACGACTTCGTCACCCGGTACGGCGAGCTGCCGTGCCGGATCGGCGGTCGGCTGGTCGAGGATCCGGCCGACGAGGTCTCCCGCGTCGAAGCCCGCCGCATGGCGTACGTCGAGCGCGTCTCGCACGTCATGAGCAAGCGCCTGTGGGCGCAGGCCGGCGAGCCCGAGGTCGATCCCGAACGACTGGCCGTGGTGATCGGCACCGGTCAGGGCGGCGGCGACGCGATGGTCGACGCGGTCAAGGCGATCGAACAGTCCGGGAACTACCGCAAGGTGTCGCCGCTGGCGGTCTCCATGGCCATGCCCAACGGTCCCGCGGCGGTGGCCGGGCTCAATGTCGGCGCCCGGGCGGGCGTCATCACCCCGGTCTCGGCGTGTTCGTCTGGCGCCGAGGCGATCGCCCACGCGTGGCGGCACATCGTCATGGGCGACGCCGACATGGTCGTCACCGGCGGCGTCGAGGGTCACATCGACGCGATTCCGATCGCGGCGTTCTCGATGATGCGCGCCATGAGCACGCGGAACGACGACCCGGCCGGCGCATCGCGTCCCTTCGACAAGGACCGCGACGGCTTCGTCTTCGGTGAAGCGGCGGCGATGATGGTCATCGAGCGCGAGGACCACGCCAAGGCGCGCGGCGCCCACATCCACGCCCGGATCATGGGTGCGGGCATCACGTCCGACGGTTTCCACCTCGTGGCGCCGGACCCCTCGGGTCAGGGCAACACCCGCGCCATGAAGCGCGCGATGCAGACCGCCGGCCTGGATCCGCAGGACGTCACGCACGTGAACGCGCACGCCACGTCCACCCCGATCGGCGACACCGCCGAGGCTCTGGGCATCCGGGCGGCGGTGGGCGATCATGCGGCCATCTACGCGCCGAAGTCCGCCCTCGGTCACTCGATCGGCGCCGTCGGCGCCCTCGAGGCCGTGCTCACGGTCAAGGCGGTGGAAGACGGCGTGATCCCGCCGACGCTGAACCTGGAGACCCTCGATCCCGAGTGCGGCGACATCGACGTCGTGCACGGCGAGGCGCGCCGCGGGCAGATCGACTACGCCCTGAGCAACTCCTTCGGTTTCGGCGGCCACAACGTCGCACTGGCCTTCGGCCGGTACTGACCGCCGCGACAGCACGACCTGTGCCCCCGAGTTCCGCACTCGGGGGCACAGTCGTGTCCGCAGTCGCCGGACAGTGAGTCTCGTACTCAGCTCCGCACTAATCACACCAGCCCCACAGATCACTTCGTTACCATCCCTCTGCGACACACCGACACCACGACACGCCGAGAACCACAAGAAAGAACTAGCGCAACACACGCAACTCAAGGCATACTTTGTTTCAGAACTTGTGCTATCCGGAGCGACGCGGCGTTGGGGAAGACGTTCCTCGTCTTATCCGGAGGTGAAACGAAAAGTGCGCAGTCTGAATCAGTTTGCGGACCTGACGAGCGGCGTGGTGTACATCCACTCCGCTCCCGCGGCGCTGTGCCCACACGTCGAGTGGGCGCTGTCGTCGACGCTGAATGCTCGCGCGGATCTCAAGTGGTCTGCGCAGGACGCCGAACCCGGTCGCATGCGTGCGACCGTGGACTGGGTCGGTCCCGTCGGCACGGGAGCGCGCCTGACCAACGCCCTGCGCGAGTGGTCGGGCCTGCTCTTCGAAGTCACGGAGAACCCCAGCGAAGGGGTCGACGGCGAACGCTTCGCGTATGTTCCCGGACTCGGTCTCTGGCGCGGATCCACCAGCGCCAACGGTGATGTGATCCTCGGCGAGATGCAGCTGCGCACCATGATCGAGGCACAGCCGGACAGCGTCGGCCTGGCCGGCGAGCTCGAGGCCGCCCTCGGCACGGCCTGGGACGAGGCACTGGAGGCCTACCGCATGGGTGGAGTGGGCGCCGAGGTGACCTGGCTGCGTCAACGCGTCGGCTGACACGACGCCGACGACGTGCACCGGTGCTCACCCGGTCGGCAGGCCTCCGGGGGCCGCGTCGGGCGTCCCTCCCGCTCGGTGCGCAGCCTCGTCCGATCGGCGCGCCTTCCGCTCGGCATGAATGATGTGCAGCGCCCGGGCTATCACCGACTCGATGGTGAGCACCACTCCGCAGACGATCGCGAGGGAACCGGGCACCAGGACCAGCAGGTCGTCGATCCGCTCCCAGGCCTTCGGACTCCACAACGCCACCCAGGTGAGCAGCAGGGCGATGACGGTCGCGATCTCGCCGACGAAGTTGACCACGACGAAGGCGATCGCGACCTTCCGGTGTCGGCGCACCGCTTTGCCGGAGAACTGGAAGTTCGCCGCGAACGCCAACAGCAGCACGGCGAAGAGCGACAGCAGGATCCCGAGATCGTCCGAAGTCAGTTCACGCACGTCGCTCCTCCGTGTCGAGTTCGGCCAGGACGGCCTGATTGAAGTCGCTCCACAGCGGCTTGGCCCACGGCCCGAAGGCCCGGTCGGTGAGCACCACCCCCGCCGCCTTCCGGACCGGATCCACCCAGAGGAACGTGCCGGACTGCCCGAAGTGCCCGAAGGTCCCCGGGGAGTGCGCATGCGCCGTCCAGTGCGGATTCTTGGCGCCCTTGAGCTCCGGGCCCAGGCCCCAGTCGTTGGGCCGGAACTTCCCGTAACCCGGGACGAAGCCGTCGAGGCCGCCGAACGCCACAGTCCGTGCGGCCGTCGCCGTCTGCGGCGAGATCAGCTGCGGCACCAACAGTTCCCCGGCGAAGCGCACCAGATCGTCGACATTCGACGACGCCGCGTAACCGGCCGATCCGTCCAGCGAGGTCGCGGTCATGCCGAGGGGCTGCACGACGGCCTCGTCCAGGTAGTCGCGGAACAGAATGCCGGTCGCCTCCTGCACGGTCTCGGCGAGGATCTCGTACCCGGCCGACGAGTAGATCCGGCGGGTGCCCGGCTCGGCCTGCACCTCGCGCGGCTCGCCGCCCGGCCCGGTCCAGACTCCCCGGCCCGTTCCGCCCCCTGAGCTCGTTCCGCCCCCTGAGCTCGTTCCGCCCCCTGAGCTCGTTCCGCCCCCTGAGCTCGTTCCGCCCCCTGAGCTCGTTCCGCCCCCTGAGCTTGTCGAAGGGCCAAGACCGGAGGCGTGGGCGAGCAGGTGCGCGACCGTCGAGCCGGGAGGCCCCGCAGGTGTGTCGAGCTCCACAGCGCCCTCCTCCACCGCGACCAGAACCGCGTGTGCGACAAGCAGTTTGGTTACCGACGCCAACGGGAACACCCGAGCGGTGTCCCCGAACGCGACGTTCAGGGATCGCTCGGGTGCTGTCACCGCAGCGGCGACGTCGTCGACCGGCCAGTGCGCGAGTTGCTGCAATGCGTCCACGGACCGCACCCTACCCGCGGCGACTCGTCACGGCGTCGCGGTCGCGGGCGTGCGCGTGGTGCGCGCCGGGACGGAGGCCTCCGGCGTCGGGTTCGTCTCCTCCTCGTCGGCGACGTCGGGCGCCACTTCGAGTTCGCCGTCTCGCTCCACCACCTGGTCGTCGTCGAGCGTGGAGTTCACGTCGTCGACAGTGCCGAGCACGCGGTCGACGTCGGCCGTGGAGTACCCGCACTGGTAGGCCTCGGACACCCACTTCTTGGTCAGACGCGGGATGCCGTCCTGGTGCGCCTCGGCGACGGTGCCGGACCGGATGTTCTCGGGGTTGGAGCGGCGCAGGTCCGACACCTCGCGGCAGACGTGGAAGGCCGCACCGCCCTTGACCCAGAACACCTCGTCGGCGCCGGTCAGTTCCTTCACGACGTTGGTCTCGACGCTGTACTGCTCCACCGACGGCGCGTCCTTGTCGTACGAGAACACGCCGACCAGCACGGCGACCACGATCGCGACCGCGCCGAGGACCCCCTTCTGCTTCCCGTCCATGTTCTTGTCGAGGAAGATGAAGACGATCAGCGGCAGGAACGCGAGGACGGTCATGATGACGCCGAGCTGGTTTTGAACGAAGAACCTCGTCTTGTCCTTCTCCGACGCCGGGTCGTAACGGTTGGCCTTCTTCCACAGCAGCGACCCGCCGAGGGTGAGGACCGCGATCGCCACGATCAGGCCGATGACGAGCCAGGTGTTGACGGGCTTGTCCGGCAGCAGCGCCCAGACGATGGTGAAGATCTCCAGGCCGATCGCGACCAGCCACAGCACCATCGCGACGATCCGCAGCTTCAGCGCGGTGGACTCGGCCTCCGGCGTCGGGACGAACGTACCGCCCTTGGTGGTCTTCTGCTCAGCGACTTCGGCGCCTCGCTGGGCACGCGACTTCGCCGGCTTCTTGTTCTCCGCCATCATTCCTCCAGATCGGCTAGGCAGTCAGCGTAGCGCCCGGAGGTCCCTCGCTCAGCGATCAGCGTCGGTGTAGCGGATCACGCCGCGAATGTTCCGCCCCTCCAGCATGTCCCGGTAGCCGTCGTTGATCTGATCGAGGGTGTACTGACGGGTGATCATGTCCTCGATGTTCAGCTTGCCCATCTTGTACATCGACAGCAGATTCGGGATGTCGATCTTCGGGTTTCCTCCACCGAAAATCGAGCCCTGCAGGTTCTTCTGCAACAGCGTCAGCATCGACAGGTTCAGGGTCACCTTATCGTCGGTCATGTTCCCCATGCCGGTCAGCACGCAGGTGCCGTTCTTGGCGGTGATCGAGAGCCACGTGTCGACGTCGGACCCGAAGACCTCGCCGACGGTCACGATCACCTTCTGGCACATGCCCCAGCCGGTCGCCTCGCCGATCGCATTCATGGCCTCGCCGACCGACGAGAACGCCTCCGTCGCACCGAACTTGAGGGCCTGCTCGCGCTTCCACTCCACCGGGTCGATGGCGAACACGTTGCGGGCACCGGCGATCACCGCGCCCTGCAGCGCCGCGGTACCGACGCCTCCGACACCGACGATCGCGACGTCCTCCCCCGGGCGGACGTCGGCCGACCGGGTCGACGACCCGTAGCCGGTGGGGATGCCGCAGCCACAGAGCGCGGCCACCTCGAACGGGATGTCGGGATCGATCTTCACGGCGGACGCCTCGTGCACCACCATGTACGGCGCGAACGTGCCCAAGAGCGTCATCGGGTACACCGGATCGCCGTCGGGCGTGTGGATGCGGAAGGTGTGGTCGGAGACGGCCTCGCCCTGCAGCAGCATGGCGCCGAAATCGCAGAGGTTCGCCACTCCGGCTTTGCACGACGGGCACTTGCCGCACGACGGGATGAAACTCAGGACCACATGGTCGCCGACGGCGAAGTCGGTGACGCCCTCACCGATCTCCTCCACCACCCCGGCTCCTTCGTGGCCGCCGAGGATCGGGAAGCCCGCGAGCGGGATCCCACCGGTCACCAGATGGTGATCGGAGTGGCACATCCCGGCCGCCTCCATCCGGATCTTGATCTCGTGAGCCTTGGGGTCCCCGATCTCGATCTCTTCGATCTGCCAGGGAGTGTTCAGTTCGCGGAGGATCGCACCTTTAGTCTTCACGAATCCTGAGCCTAGCGGCGCGAACCCAAAATTGGAACATGTTTCAGTTTCTCTCCGAGATTTCTCAGTCGGACAGGCCCGCGTCCTTGCTGCCGTAAGCCTCCCGGAGCCGTGGTTTGACCACTTTGCCGCCGGCGTTGCGCGGCAGCACGTCGACCACGATCAGGTCTTTCGGGTGCTTGAAGCGCGCGAGATTCTCGTTCAGGTAGGGCTCCAAATCAGTCAGGGTCAGTTCGTCGACGCCCTCCGTCAGGACGACGACGGCGACCGGCACCTCGCCCCACTTCTCGTGCGCCCGGCCGATGACGGCCGCCTCGAGGATGCCCGGATGCGAGAAGAGCACGTTCTCCACTTCGGCGCAGTAGATGTTCTCGCCACCGGAGATGATCATGTCCTTGGCACGGTCGACCACGTACAGGAAGCCCTCGTCGTCCTGCCGGACCAGGTCGCCGGAGTGGAACCAACCGCCGCGGAAGGCCTCCGCGGTCCCCTCCGGGTTCTCCCAGTATCCGGCCATCAGGTTCGGTCCGCGGTAGACGATCTCGCCGACCTCTCCGACGGCTACGTCGTCCATCGCCGGATCGACGATGCGCGCCGTCACCGCGGGCACCACCTTGCCGATCGAGCCGATCTTGCGCAGCGCGTCCTTGCCCTCCATCACGCAGGTCAGCGGAGACATCTCCGTCTGCCCGAAGACGGCGACGTTCATCGCCTCCGGGAAGGTCGCGTTCATCGCGTTCAGTACCGAATCCGACGCCGGGGCGGCGCCCCACGAGATCACGGTGAGCCTCAGTTCACGCGGACGAGCCTGCTGTGCCGCGCAGACCGCCTGCCACTGCGCCGGAACCAGGAAGATCGACGTCGTGCCCTCGGCTTCGAGCACGTCCAGCAGCGCGTCCGGATCGAAGTCGCCGAGCGGATGGATCACCGAGAGCGCCCCCACGTAGAACAGCGGCGCCATCGCGCCGATCCCGGCGATGTGGAACAGCGGCGCCACACAGGAGCCGATGTCGTCCGGGCGGGTGTTCAGAGCATGCATCGCGATCACCGCCTGCGCCTGCATGTTCTGGTGAGTCAACATGGCGCCCTTGGGCTTTCCAGTGGTGCCCGACGTGTACATGATCAGCGCGACGGTCTCCTCGGGGACGTCGATATCCGGGAGATCGGCCTCCTCGACCACCAGATCGTCGTACCTGAGATGCGCCTCGTTCGCCGCGTCGCCCACGACGACGATGCCGTCGATCGTCCCCGTGATACCGGCGACGGCGTCGGCGAGCGGGGCCAGCAGGGTCTCGGTGACGATCATCCGCGCACCGGAGTCCTGCGCCAGGAAGCCGATCTCCGGCGGCGCCATCCGGATGTTCACCGGGACCGGGATCGCCCCGAGCAGATTGGCGGCGAAAATAGTCTCCACGTACTCGGTGCGGTTGAGCATCACCACCAGAATCCGGTCGCCGAAGCCCACTCCCCGACGGCGAAGAGCGGCCGCAAGACGATGGGTGCGATCGTCGAGCTGAGCCCAGGTGGTCGTCTCGCCCAGGAACCGCAGTGCCGGCGCGTCCGGCTTGGTCAGGGCGTGGCGACGCACCTGGTTGTTCCAGTGGTTGCGGCGCGAGCGGATCGGTTCGGACTCGAGCGCAAGACCCAGCGGATTGGTCACGGATTCCTCCTCGGTGGTGGCCTAGCGGCCGGCGGCGAAGGCGGCGACGGCCGCCTGGAACTGGGGGGATTGCAGGAGTTCGGTCTGCCCGGCGATCTCTCGATCGATGGCGGCCTCGTAGGCGCTGAGTGTCGCGCCGTCGAGCGCAGCCTTGGTCAGGGCGAGAGCTGCCGGCGACGACGCCGCGAGCTTGGCCGCCACCCTCTCGACCGCCGCAGTCAGCCCGGCTGGATCCTCGATCACCCCGTTGATCAGCCCATGCTCGAATGCCTCAGTGGCGCAGAGCTTCTCACCGAGAAGCGCCATCGCGTTGGCGCGCGCCCGCCCGAGCGACGCGGCAAAGGTCGCGCTGGCGCCGCCGTCGGGCATCAGGCCGAGCCGAACGAAGGCGAGCAGAAAGTAGCTGCGGGCGCTGGCATAGATCAGATCTGCCGCGACTGCCAGGGAAGCTCCGATGCCGACGGCGGGTCCGTCGACGGCGGCGATCACCGGCATCGGCAGAGACCGGACGGCGCCGACCAGTCGGGAGCCGTTCTCGATGATCGCTCGCGAGGCACCGGCCCCGAAACCGCCAGTGGCGGCGGAGTTCTGCGCCATCCCCGCCACGTCGGCCCCGGCGCAGAACGCCCCACCCCGGCCGCTCAGCACCACCACGCGTACGCGGTCGTCCGCGGCCCACGCGTCGCACAGGTCGATGATCCGCCCGGAGGAGTCGCCGCCGAGCGCATTGCGCTGTTCGGGTCTGTCGATCTCGAGGCGGGCGATTCCGTCGTCGTCGATCCCACTCCAGATGCCGTCCACCATCTCGAGCTGCGCCATGGGTCCCTCCGAGAAGCCGGTGTGTTGCGGGACACAGTAACACCGCGTGGAGGCGATCTGGCAAACGTTCGTTATCAGAATCTTCCGCATGCCCCGGCGGCCAGGCGTCACGGGGGTCGCGCTCGCTCAGATCGTCAGCAGCTCCGACACCAGCCAGCGGTCGCCGTCACGAGCCAGGGTGATCTGCACCCTGGTCTGATACTCCAGCCCCTCCTCGCCCGCCGACGGCAGGTCCGGCGAGGTCACAACCTGATCGAGCGCCACCAGCACCACCGCCTGAGACCTGCTCAGCGACTCCAGACCGGCAGCCCGCGCGGTGCCGACCGACGACGCCTTCGCCTCGTCGTTCCCGCGGCGCGCCTCCTGCGAGGCCTTGATATAGCGCTCGGCGAAATCCGGGGTGGAGACCGCCCGAATCTCCCGGTCCAGGGCGGCGTAGTCGTCCGGCTCGTATGTCACGATCAACGCCGCGTACTTCTTGGCGTCCGCCAGCGCAGACTGCCCCAGATCCGAATCCGGACCCAGCGCGTCGCGCGATGCCGACGCGTACAAATAGCCCAGCACGCCCGTCGCCACGGCGAGCACCGCCGCCAGCGTCGCCAGGGCGATCACCAGCGGTCCGGCCTTGCGCTTGCGCCGCTTCTTCGCCGCCACCTTGCCGGGAATCCGGTCTGGGTCCGGCGCCGAGCCGTCGTCGTGATCGTCGTCGTCCTCGTCGCCGAACTTGGCGACGTCCCGGGCGCGCGCCTCCTCCCGCACCCGGCGGTTCTCCGCCAGCAGCGCCTCACGCTCCTCGGGAGTCAGCGCCTTCGCGAGCGAAGCGGTACCGACGGCATCGGCGGCGTCGATCTCGGTCGTCTCGTCGGGACCGGCGTCACCTGAACTGTTGGACATGCGCACCAATCTAACGCGACGTCCTTCAGGCGCGGGCCGGTCGCGCTCGTTTGAGACAAATCGATGAATCCTTGCCAATCTCTCTCCTATCACATATATGTGATAGGAGATACCGACCCAATCGTCAGGAGCAACCATGGTTTCCTTCACCCCCGAACAGACCGCGTTCGCCCGCGCCGTCAGCGATTTCTGCAAACGCGAGACGGGCACCCGCGCTCAGCGCGACGAATGGACGGACTTCGGAAAGGAGCTGCACTCGGACGCGTTGTACCGCAAGATGGCCGAGCTCGGCTGGGCGGGCATCAACGTGGCCGAGGAGTACGGCGGCGCGGGCGCCGGCAACGTAGAGATGTGCATCTTCCTCGAGGAGGCCATGCGCGGTCAGGCGCCGGTCGGGGGCGTCGGACCCACGCTGATCACCGCGGCCGCCTACGAGAAGTTCGCCGGCGAGGACCTCAAGCGCGAGGTGCTCAGCGGTGTCGTCGCCGGCGACTGCCTGTCGATCTCCATGTCCGAGCCGGAAGCGGGATCGGACGTGGGCGCCCTGACCTGCCGAGCCGAGAAGGTCGACGGCGGCTGGGTGATCAACGGCCAGAAGACGTGGTGCTCCAACGCCCACTTCGCCGCTTCGATCCTGCTGATCGCCCGCACAGATCGCTCCGGCGCCAAGCATGAGGGCATCACGCAGTTCCACATCCCGGCCGGGACTGCGGGTCTGAAGATCAGCCAGATCGACACGCTCGGCGGCCGAGAGGTCAACGACCTGTACTTCACCGACTGCTTCGTCCCGGACTCGGCCGTGGTCGGGCAGGTGAACAACGGGTGGATGCAGTTGATGGCGGGCCTCAACACCGAGCGCCTCATTCTCGCCGCGATGCAGCTCGGCCTGGCCGAGCGCTCCTTCGACGACACCCTGACCTTCATCAAGGAGCGCAAGCAGTTCGGCCGCCCGGTCGGCAGCTTCCAGGCGCTGCGGCACCGGATGGCCGACCACGCCACCGAGATCGCCGCGACCAAGGAGCTGATCTACTCGCTGGCCAAGGCCTCCGACGAGAACCCCGGCACGATGATGCCGCGCGAGGCATCCATGGTGAAGCTCAAGGCCACCGAGGTGAGCAAGGCGATGACCATCGACGGCATGCAGATGATGGGCGGCTACGGTTACGCCAAGGAGTTCGACGCCGAGCGCCTCATGCGCGCGGCGATCATCTCCACCGTCTACGGCGGCACCAACGAGATCCAGCGCGACATCATCGGAAAGACCTATGGCCTTTGACTCCCCCGCCTCGGGGCTGCGGCGCCGGCCGCAGCTCTCGGAGGAGGTCGCCGCGATCCTGCGGCACAAGATCATGACGGCCGAGCTCACGCCGGGCGACCCGATCCGGATGGACGAGACCGCGGTGGAGCTCGGCGTCAGCGTCACGCCGGTGCGCGAGGCGCTGCTGACCCTGCGCGGCGAAGGCATGGTCGACAGCGCCCCGCACCGCGGGTACGCGGTCTGCGACCTTTCACGGACCGACGTCGAGGACATCTTCTGGCTGCAGGGCGAGGCCGCCGCACGCATCGCGCGCCGCACCGCCGGCATGATCGACGACGACCAGCTCGCCGCACTGGAAGCCGCGAACGAGCGCCTGCGCGCGGCCGTGCAGGCCGCAGATCCGGCGGCCATCACCGAGGCCGAGTACGAGTTCCACCGCACCCACAACCGCATCAGCGGCAGCAGCAAGCTCGCCTGGTTCCTGCAGTCGGCGACCCGCTACACGCCCCACCAGCTGTACGCGGCGGATCCGGACTGGGCCCAGGTGGCCCTGACGAGCCACGAGCGGCTCATCGACGCCTACCGGAATCACGACGCACGGGCCGCCGCCGCCGCGATCGGGCTTCAGTTCACCGACGGTGCCGCGCGGCTGATCGCACACCTCCAGACCACTGGGATCTGGCAGAAATGCCACTGACCACCGGTTTTGTCCCTGCCGGGCCGATGGGATAAAGTCTGTTCTCGGTCCGGAAAGACCACCGCAGCATTCCCCCATAGCTCAATTGGCAGAGCAGCCGACTGTTAATCGGCAGGTTATTGGTTCGAGTCCAATTGGGGGAGCTCCAAGAAGCCCGCTGATCACAGCGGGCTTCTTGCGTTGCACCTCAGGTACTCGGCGCACTTCGCCGACGCCACCTGCCACTATCGCGGTCGAGACGAGGCGGACGACCTACGAGAGATCTTCGAGGTCGATCGGCCCGAACGCCTTCATCGGCGACGCCCCCGCTACCGTTCCCAGCACGCGTTCAAGACCCGTGCCGACTCAAACGTCTCACTCTTACCAGGAAAGAAGTACGCAACCTTGGTGTACGCGCGCTGCCCGTTGCACATACTCGGCTCGAATGCCACCACGGTGATGGGTACGTCTTCCTCAATCGGAGCATTCGCCCGGGGGGCGCCCGGCGGGGCGTAGTACCCGAGCCCCGTGGCGGTAGCCCGGTCACCACCCCAGTCCCGCCATGTGAGGTCGTACGCATAGGTGGACGAGCCCGAGCCTCCGGAGTGGATCTCGCGGGGTTGCACGGTCCCGAAGCCCCTGCTGTTGCTGACTGCTGAGCCGAGAACGATCTTCTGGTCATCGCCCCGCGCAGCGGTTTCGGTGCCACGACCAGGTCCGTCGAACCTCTCGGCCTTCTCCCTGGACAGGAACACTCCCGACCCAGTGGTGGAGTTCCACACAGTTAGTCCGTTCTCTTCGGAGGCGATGGCCCAGTCATCGAAGTAGTACTGCTTGCCGTACTCCACCCGCGGCACCTGGTATCCGTCGTTGGCGGGCTGGTTCATCCAACCGGTGGTGCCGGACGAGTCGACCGGATCGCCGACACGATCGTCCTTGAACTGGAACAGCCACTTGCCTTTGCATGTCCCACTGCGATTCACACACCCCAGCGGGCTGTCCGGCCCGCTCATGCTCCTGACACCGCACTGGCCCTGGCCCGTGTACTCGTTCGGTGTACTGAAGTCGCATCCGATCCCGCCGGTCGGTGTGAGCAGATGCGCGTGCGTCACACCGCTCTTGGTGTACGTCCGCAGCGGTGTGGCACCGTCCGGCCTTGCTCCGCCCGCGCCGGGGTAGGCGCCCGCTACCGGGGCTGTGGGCGCGTCCGCCGACGGGTCGTCGGCATGCTGTTCCCCGGGACTCGGCGCCGCGTCGCTGATCTGGGTGGCGACGGGGTCCGGCGACGGTTTGTCGTCGCCGCGATCGATCACGATGGCGGCCACGACGGCGATGATTGCCACGACCAGGACTGCGACGATCCCGAGCAGAATCTTCGTCGCAGCAGTCGGTCCGGGCCCAGCCGGCTGCGGGGGCAGGGGTGTGGGGGCACCATGGAGATGGGTCACCGGCGAGGCTCCTCGTCATGGGGTTGCTGAAATCATCCGTCAATCTAGTAGATGCGAAGCGACCGCGCTGCGGACGTATTCGGGGTCGCGATCGGCCCACTCATCCAGGGGACGGACAGCTAGAGACCGAGTCAACGGAGTCGACAAACGCAAGGCCACGGCCATCCGGCGACAAAGGATCCGACCGGCCTTGCCGACGAGCCGGAAAGCGCCGCGCATGGAACTCGGGCAGCTACCCCGGCGGGATCCGCATGATCGGAGGCACCGGATGCGCAGTCGATCTCACGGCAGTCGGTCGCACGGCGACCGGTTTCGCAATCGCCGCGACGCCGGTCAGGTGCTCGCGGCTTCGCTGGGCGAGTACCGGGACCGGGGCGACGTCGTCGTCCTGGGCATCGCGCGCGGAGGCGTCCCCGTGGCCTTCGAGGTGGCCGGCGTCCTGCACGCCCGGCTCATCGTGCGCAAACTCGGAGTGCCCGGCCACGAGGAACTGGCCTTCGGCGCGATCGCCCCGAATCAGCAGACGGTGCTCGACGACGGCCTCATCGGCGCCCTGGGCATCACACCCGGACAGATCCGGCAGGTGATCGATGACGAGACCGCGGAGCTGCGGCGCCGCGAGCAGAAGTACCGAGGTGGACTGGAACCGGCCGAATGGGCCGATGCGACGGCCATCGTCGTCGACGACGGACTCGCCACCGGCAACACCATGCGCGCCGCGGTGCGGGCGGTGCGGTCGGCGGGCCCGCGGGCGATCATCGTCGCCGTGCCGGTGGCACCGGCAGCCACCTGCCGGGAATTGCGCTCCGAGGCAGAGGCCGTCGTGTGTCCGTGGACCCCGACGCCGTTCGGCGCGGTCGGCGCCTTCTACCGGGATTTCGGGCAGACCGGCGACGACGAGGTCCGGCGCCTCCTCGCCGAACGCTGACATCCCGTCGGCGCGGATCACCGGACGAGCGCGCCGCAGCGCCTCCCCGAGGCGTACGAACACCTGAATGTGGCGGTTATTTCGTGTCCGGTGTTTCCATTCGACGCAATGTGTGGAAGAGTGTGTGGGGCAGGTGACTTATCGTGTCCCTGCGTTCCAGATACACAGAATGGTAGTAACAAGCGTGGCACAAGGCACCGTCAAATGGTTCAACGGCGAAAAGGGCTTCGGCTTCATCGCCCCCGACGGTGGAAGCGAAGACATCTTCGTCCACTTCACCTCAATCAACGGTAGCGGTTTCCGCAACCTCGAAGAGGCACAGCGCGTCGAGTTCGACGTCGAGCAGGGCGCCAAGGGCCCGCAGGCGACGAACGTCACCGCTCTCTGACAGACCTCAACACCAGCGCCCCGGCATTCGTGCCGGGGCGCTGGTGTTTTCTACGGGCCGGTGTCTTCGAAGCACCTCACCCGCCGGCGAACACCTCCGCGATGCTCAGCGCACCCGCCGGACGATCAACGACGACGATCTCGTCCCCCGCAGAAACCTTGCCGCCCTGCACGATTCGCAGATAGGCGCCCGGACGCCCGGCTTGTGCGAAGCGCTTCACCCAGCCGCGCTCGTCGTCGCCGCCGACCCAGCGCGCGAAGGTCTGACACGGAATCCGGGGCTTGGTCACCTCGACGACCACCTTCGCGCCGATCTGCCACCGCTCCCCTATCCGGGCGCCCGAGACATCGATCCCCGTCGTGCGCAGGTTCTCCCCGAACCACCCCGGCGGGGTGTCGCGCCCGAGCTCGGCGGACCATCGTCGCGCGTCCTCGTCGGCGTACACGTAGACCGCCTGGTCCAGCCCGCCGTGATGCTTCCGGTCGGCCTGGACATCGCGATACAGCCCGTAGGGTCCGACCTTCACCGGCCCGTCGACGGGCCGCTTGTCGATCGCGGTGACCCCGGCTCTTCCGCCGGGGTCGGGCAATAACTGATGGACGACGCAGACGTCGAGCACTTGTGCGGTCATGCCCTCCAGACTACGAGAGGGGACCTCGCGGTTCCGCCCGCCAGTTGCGCAACAGATTGCACTGGTGCAATAATGCACCAGTGCAAGAATTTGACGGAGTGCGGGACCGCAAGCGGGCCGAGACGTTCCGGCGTATCCATGAGGCCGCCGTCGAGTTGACCCTGCGCGACGGCCTCGCCGCGGCGACGGTCAGCGCGATCGCCGAGCGGGCGGGCATCTCGCGCCGCACCTTCTTCAACTACTTCGCCTCCAAGGAGGACGCGGTCCTCGGCGTCCAGGAACCGCGTATTCCCCCGAAGGCGCTGGAGACCTTCCTCACTCGGAACGACGAGGACCGCCTGGGCAAGGCCCTGCAGCTGACGATGGCGACCATGGCCACGATCGGACCGCGGGCCAGCCCCGAGCTGCGGCGGATCGTCGCCGCGCACCCCGAACTGGTCGACAGCATCCGCGCCCACCGAGTCGCCACCCAGGACCTGCTGATGAGTGTGCTGTCGCAGCGCCTGGCCGACGATCCGGCCGCGCCGACCGCCTCCGACACGGCCCGCGCCCTACTCCTGCTCGCCGGTGCCGTGCTCCGCTTCGCCTATCACGACGACCCAGACCTGCTCGACGACCCGGACCCCTCCGCCGTCGAGAACGCACTCGCCGCCTTCCGTACAGCCCTGAGAGAGATTCGTTGACTGACCGCACCGCCCCGCCGACCGCTGAAGCCGCCGGCGACCGCAAGATCCTGTTCCTGTTCATCGGCCTGATGATCACCATGCTTCTGGCCGCGCTGAACCAGACCGTGCTCTCGACTGCGCTGCCGACCATGGTCGGAGAACTCGAAGGCGTCGACCTGATGCCGTGGGTGATCACCGGCTACATCCTGGCCACCACCGTGGTGATGCCCGTCTACGGCCGGATCGGCGACCTGTTCGGCCGCAAGCCGGTGATTCTGGCCGCGATCTCGATCTTCATCGCCGGGTCGATCCTCGGCGCACTCGCGCAGAACATCGACGTGCTGATCGCAGCCCGCGTGATCCAGGGCCTGGGCGGCGGCGGGTTGATGGTGCTGTCGCAGGCCGCCATCGCCGACGTCGTCCCCGCCCGCGAGCGGGGCCGCTACATGGGCATGATCGGCGCGGTGTTCGCGGTCGCGTCGGTGGCCGGCCCGCTGCTGGGCGGCTGGCTCACCGAGGGCCCGGGCTGGCGGTGGGCGTTCTGGATGAACATTCCGCTCGGCGCACTCGCCATCGGCGCCTGCGTGGTCTTCTTGCAGCTCCCCAAGGTCGAACGCACCCAGCGGCCCAAGCTGGACTACCTCGGTATGACGCTGATCGCCACGGCGACCACCACGCTGGTGCTGGTCTCGACGTGGGGCGGCACCAAGTACGCCTGGAGCTCGCCGCACATCATCGGCTTGATCGCGGCGACTGTCGTCATCGGGGCGGCGTTCTGCTGGGCCGAGACCCGCGCAGTGCACCCGGTGATTCCCATGGCGCTGTTCAAGGACCGCAACTTCACCGTGACGACCATCGCTGCCCTGATGATCGGGATCGCGATGTTCGGAGCCCTCGGTTACATGCCGACCTACATTCAGATGGCGCTGGGCGTCAGCGCGACGGTCGCCGGCCTGCTGATGATTCCGATGATGGGCGGCCTGCTGGTGGCCTCGGTCGCCGCCGGACGCGTCGTCACCCGAACCGGACGCTACAAAGCGTTCCCGATCGTCGGCTCGGTGATCATCGGCGTCGGTCTGGCGCTGCTGTCCACCCTCCACATCGAGAGTCCGACCTGGCTCATGTGCCTGTATCTGGGCGTGCTCGGCACCGGCATCGGACTGTCACTGCAGATCTTGACCCTGATCGTGCAGAACTCCTTCCCCGGCGGTGCGATCGTCGGGACCGCGACGGCGGCCACGAACTACTTCCGGCAGGTGGGTTCCACACTCGGAGCGGCCATCGTCGGCGCGGTGTTCGCGAATCGCCTCATCGGCCTGCTCAACGAGAAGCTGAGCGGTGCCGTCGCGCCCGGCGGAGACGTCGCCTCCGAACGCAAGCACCTCACGCCGGAGATGGTCAACCAGATGCCCGATCCCCTGCGCGACTTGGTGATCCACGCCTACAACGAGGCGCTCGTCCCGGTCTTCCTCTTCCTGGTCCCCGTGGCAGTGGTGTCACTCGTCGCACTCTGTTTCGTCAAGGAGACGGCGCTGGCGACGACCGTGCGCGACGAGATCGCCGCCGAGTCCCTCGCCGAGGGGCAGTTGCTGGAAATGGTCGACGACCCCGCCGACTTCCCCACCGGCCACGAGGCGGCGCCTAGCTCGGGAAGTCGGCGATGACGATCTTCTTCATCCCCATCATCGCCCCGTAGGCTTCCGGGCCGGTCATCAGTGAATCCATGTCCGCCGGCACGATCTGCCAGCTGAGGCCGAACTCGTCGGCGCACCAGCCGCACTGCTCGGCCTCCGGCACCGCCGAGAGCGCCTCCCAGAACCGGTCGATCTCCGCCTGGTCGGCGCAGTTCACCTGGAAGCTCACGCCGCACGTGAACGAGAAATCTCTGGGCTCGGGCGAATCCGCCGCGGTGAACCATTGACCGGCGAGCCGGAAGTCGCCGAACATCACCGAGTCGGCGCGCGCCGCACCTGTCGCCGTCGAGTACTCGACCACCATGCCGACGCCAGCATCGTCGAACAGTGACGTGTACTTCGAAATCGCCTCCCTGGCCTTGTTCTGCGCCGCACCGCAGAAGAGCAGCGACGGGATCACGAAGGGCCGCGGCTCGCCCTCGGGGTTGGTGAGGATCAACTGCCAGGTGACGCCGTATCGGTCCCGCACCTGGCCGTACCGCGGGCTGAACGGGTACTCCCCCAGGTCGCTGAGCACGTCGCCGCCGTCGGCCAGTCCGGCCCAGACCAGGTCGAGATTCGACGCCGCATCCGCATCGCCGGACGGATCGAAGTTCAGCATGAAGCTCACCGACTCGTTGGGCGCGAACTCCGGCCCGGCGTTGATGAAGACGATCTGGTAGTCCCCGATCACGATCTCGGCGGTAAGGGGCTCGCCCGCCAAGTGCTTCTGGAAGTCGGGCAGGCCCTCGTCGGGATAGCGCATCAGAACTCGGCCGGCGGTGTTCGGCAAGACCTGTGCGTAATAGTCGGCGGCTTCGGCGGCGTTGCCGTCGAACCAGATGTTCGGAACGATCTTCTGCATGGTGGGCCTCCCGAATCGGCGATGCACGTGGTGTACGTCTCTATTCTGTGCTCCGGGTACGACAGATTTCCCGACGATGCCAACAATCATTGTACCGTTTAGCCATGAGTAACGTGGCTGAGAAGGGCATCCGCCGACTGGCGTCGGCGGCCGGCCAGGCGACCACGCTGGCGACCCGGGCGGCGGGAGCCGCCACGCAGGCGGCCTCCGTGCCCGCGGGCAAGGCCATCGACACCGCTCGATCGCTCAACCCGATCCAGCAGACGCCCACCCCGGTCGACGGCGTCGGCACCGCGAACAAGCTGCTGCGTCAGCTCGGGATCAGCGCCTTCACCCCCAGTCTGGGCCTGAGCACCGATCTCACCCTCCCGGTAGGTGTCGGCGGGGCTGTCGCCGGTCCGTACACGCCCGGCATCGGGAATCTGACCGTCGCCGGGGTCAGCGTCAACGCCGTGCGTCGCGGCGAGATTCTGTGCGGCTTCGTCTCGGTCGGCGTCTTCGCCGACTTCGGCGACAAGTCCGGGCTGCACGTCGCCTGGTTCAACTTGAACACCCTGCGGGGCGGACTCGACGCACCCCTCGGAGGCCTGATCGACACCGTGCTGGATGCGGTGAGAAGTCATGTGAAAGCCGCGCCCATCCCGGCCGCCACGTACAACACGCCGATCAACGCACTCAAACGGGCCCTCTCGATCGTGCCCTCGAACGGCGTCCGCGGCGGGGTCGTCGAGACCGGTCCCGGCCTGGTGCTGTGCGCGGTCTACGGCACGGTCAAGCGCGGCGACGTCACCTACGTCTTCTTGCCGTCGATCGGCATCACCGAGGCGCGCTGACCGGACGGTCCCGGACGGCGTGTGCTGTGAAGTGGTTCTCCACGAGCCACTTCACAGCACTCGAGAGTCGATCACCGACGGGACACCAGCTCGAAGACCGGGAATCGGCGACTCGCCCCCTTTGCCCGAATCGCGGTGCGGGGTAACGGTACGAGGCCACTCCCACCGGTTCTAAGGTGAGCAGATGACCAGTGCCACACGCAGTTCGACGTTGCGGGAGCTGACCCTCCGAAGTGTGATTCTGGGTGGCCTGATCACCCTGGTCTTCACCGCCGCCAACGTGTACCTCGGCCTCAAGGTCGGCCTCACTTTCGCCACCGCGATTCCGGCCGCGGTGATCTCGATGTCGGTGCTGCGATACTTCGCCAACCACTCGATCGTCGAGAACAACATCGTTCAGACCATCGCCTCGGCGGCCGGAACCCTGTCGGCGATCATCTTCGTGCTGCCCGGCCTGATCATGATCGGCTGGTGGACCGGGTTCCCGTATTGGGAGACCGTCGCCGTCTGTGCGATCGGCGGCATCCTCGGCGTCATGTACTCCATCCCGCTGCGGCGGGTGCTGGTGACCGGATCAGATCTGCCCTTCCCCGAGGGCGTCGCGGCCGCCGAGGTGCTCAAGGTGGGCGACAGCGAGGTGGGAGCCGAGCAGAACCGCGGCGGCATGCGCATGATCGTCACCGGCTCGCTGGTGGCGGCCGGGTTCTCGCTGCTGGCCTCGCTCAAGGTGGTCGCCAGTTCGGTGTCCGGAGCGTTCAAGGTCGCCGGCGGCGCCTCGATGTGGGGCGCGAGCCTGTCCATGGCACTCATCGGCGTCGGGCACCTGGTGGGCGTCTCGGTGGGCGTCGCGATGCTGGTCGGCCTGGTGATCTCGTACTTCGTGCTGTTGCCGATCCGATCGTCCGGGGAGATCGGCGCCGGTGACCTGCTCGACCAGGTGAGTACGATCTTCGCCGGCGACGTCCGGTTCATCGGCGCCGGCGCGATCGCGGTGGCCGCGGTGTGGACTCTGCTGACCCTGATCGTGCCGATCGTGCGCGGGATCGTCGATTCGGTGGCCAGCGCACGGAAACGCCGCGGCGGCGAACTGGTCGACATCACCGAGCGCGACATCCCCATCCAATACGTGGGCGGCGTCGTGCTGATCTCGATGATCCCGGTGGGCTGGCTGCTCTGGGACTTCTTGCAGGACAGCGTCATCGCCCAGAATGCGGGCGGCATGGTCGCCATCAGCGTGATCTTCGTGCTGTCGATCGGGCTGATCGTGGGCGCCGTGTGCGGCTACATGGCCGGCCTGATCGGGTCGTCGAACAGCCCGATATCCGGTGTCGGCATCCTGGTGGTGCTGCTGGCCGCGGTACTGCTGAAGGCCACTCACGGCAGCGACGGCGGCGACGAGGCGCTCGCGATGACCGCGTACACGCTGTTCACCGCGGCCGTCGTCTTCGGAATCGCGACCATCTCCAACGACAACCTGCAAGACCTCAAGACCGGCCAGCTGGTCGGGGCCACCCCGTGGAAGCAGCAGGTGGCGCTGGTGATCGGCGTGATGTTCGGCGCCATCGTGATCCCACCGGTGCTGGGACTGATGAACACCGCGTTCGGCTTTCAGGGAGCGCCCGGAGCCGGCGACGACGCACTGGCGGCGCCGCAGGCCGCACTGATGTCGTCGTTGGCACAGGGCGTGTTCGGCAGCGACCTCGACTGGGGGCTGATCTGGCTCGGTGTGGCGATCGGCGCCGTCGTGATCGTCGTCGACGAGGTGCTCAAACGCACGACGTCGTTCCGGCTTCCGCCCCTGGCGGTCGGCATGGGCATGTACCTGCCGATGGCGCTGACCCTGATCATCCCGATCGGCGCATTCATCGGGCGTGCGTACGACAACTGGGCCGATCGGGACCGTGCCGACGCCGCGCGCAAGAAGCGCCTCGGCGTGCTGATGGCGACCGGCCTGATCGTCGGCGAGAGCTTGTACGGTGTCTTGTTCGCCGGGTTGATCGCCGGCACCGGCAAGGAGGAGCCGCTTGCGCTGCCCTTCCTCGGCGAGGGCTACAGCACCGCGGCGCAGGTGGTCGGTGTGTTCGTCTTCGTCGGCCTGATCGTCTGGCTGTACAGCTTCGTCCGCAAGACCGCGTCCAAACCGTACGACGGTCCACCGGTGAAGTCGGTGCTGTGAGGCGCTAGGCTTGTCGACGTTCTAGTCATCGTTCCAGCGAAGGATTCCCGTGAGCACTCCCCAAGATCCGTCCGGGCTGAATCCCTCCGGCCAATCGGAAGGCCAGCCGCAGAATCCGGCCGACGACGCAGGGCACCAGCCCGGCACGGAGCAGCCGTTCGCCGGCCAGCCCTACGGCGTCCCGCAGGATCCCTACGGCGGCCAGCAGTACGCAGCGCCGCAGTACGGTCAGCCCTACGGTGCACCGGCCCCCGGTTACGCCCCGGTCGGCCAGAAGTCGAAGATCGTAGCCGGAATCCTCGGCATCCTGCTGGGCGTCTTCGGCGTTCACAACTTCTATCTGGGCTTCACCGGCAAGGCTGTCGCACAGTTGCTGATCACGGTGCTCACCCTCGGCATCCTGTCGTTCGTCTCGGCGATCTGGGGGCTGATCGAAGGCATCCTGATCCTGGTCTCCAAGCCCGGCACCCCATGGCACCGGGATGCCAGCGGCATGGAGTTGCAGGACTGACCCAGTCCGTCGCCGGGCCCGCAGAAGGTGCGGGCTCGGCCTTTCGGGGGCTATAGCTCAGTTGGTTAGAGCCGCGGACTCATAATCCGCTGGTCCCGGGTTCGAGCCCCGGTGGCCCCACCGCGACATTCTGCCGGCCTGCTGTGTTCGGAGCAGCAGGTCGCCTGCGAACGGCCTGTCAGCGGGTGAGGTCGATCAGCTTGTCGACCGTGTTGAGGTTCCGGGCGGTGCCCGGCACACCGATCGCCCGCCCGATCGACGCGTCCTTCATCTGCGGGCGTCCGGCGCCACCGATGTAGCGCACGTGCATCTCGCGCCCGATCACATCCCACACGTCGTCACCGGTCGCGAAGGTCCGCGCCTTGGCGACGTTCTCCGCGGCGGGTTCGCCCGCCAGGAACGTGATGTACGAGAACCTGGGCTCGATCACCTCGAACGGATGCGCCGCACGGGCGGCCACCAGTTCCTCGTGACTGCGCGAGATCACCTCGCGGAAGAACCCGAACCGCTCGAGCACGGCCTGCTCGAGGGCCCGATCGAACGCCCCGGAATCACCGGGCGGCTCGCAGATGAGGTTTCCCGACGCGATATAGGTTCGCACCTGCGTGGCACCGAGCGAAGCGGCGACCTCGCGCAGCTCCGCCATCGGCAGCTTTGCGCCGCCGACGTTCACCGCCCGCAGAAGGTGGATCCGTCCGCTCATGCTGCCGATTCTCCGATCTGACCGCGATCGCGCCGGGCGAAGACCACTGCGGTCAGCAGCGCATCGCCTCTTGAGGTCCTGACGCTACTGAACCCCGCGGTCCACGGTGTACAAGACGTCGATCCCCTCGCGTATACGCTGCGCCATGTCGATCGACGAGTCGGCCAGCCACTGCACCTGAATGCCGTCGATCATCGCCAGCGTGAGCTGAGCGGCGGCCTCCTCGGTCAGCGGCGCGCGCGGCGCCCGCCCCCGGCTGCGCGCATACTCGACGATCTCCGCTCGCACTCGCCGCAGTCGACCGACGAAGAACTCGTGGGCCGGATGCTTCTCGTCGACGGCCGCGGCGCCGAGCGAGAGGTAGAGGGCGACGAGGCCGGGTTCCCCGGAGTTGTGCTCGATCGTGGCCAGCAGGTAGTCCAACCGGTCACCCCCGCCGGCGAACCGCCGACGCGAGTCCTCATCGCGGGCGCGCAGGATCTCCGTGAGCATCGACTCCTTGGAATCGAAGTAGTGCATCAGTCCGGCCAGGCTCAGACCGGCGCGGTCGGCGACCGTTCGCAGCGACGTCCGGCGGTATCCCTGCTCGGCGAAGACTTCGAGCGCGACCCGCAGCGCCTCCTCCCGTTTGACCCTGCCCTTGCGCGAACCAGCAACGCTTGTCATGCCACAACCGTACGGGACCAGAACATCAACCATTCACTGTCCGGTTTTCTTGACCCGTTCATTGTATGCCCTGCTCGATCTCGGTCTAGCGGCCAAGCCTGCGGGTCGTCGGCGGCGGCGGATGTGCTGTACGGCGACGCCAATCCGTCCGGGAAGCTCGCCGAGACGGTCCCGCTCCGCATCGAGGACTCCTGCGCATCCACGGAGGAGCACGGCTCGGGCAGCTGGCCGCGATGCCCGGCATCTTGTTCAGCGCCGACTGGCAGCCGCTTGTCACCGGGCAGCGAGCGCTCATCGGCGGCCGTTCTCCCGGATCAGCAGCCAGATCAGGTACGTGCCGCCCAGGACGACGGTCACGGCGCCGACCGGCAGCCGGGTGTCGCCGGGCAGCAGGTACTGGGCGACGAGGTCGGCGACGCTCAGCAGCAGCGCCCCGATCAGCGCCGAGCCGACGACGGTCAGGCTGGAGCCCGGCCCGTGCAGGCGGCGTGCGATCTGCGGAGCCGCCAGCGCGATGAACGCGATCGGCCCGGCGATCGCGGTGACCGCGGCCGTGTACACGACCCCGACGAAGACCATCAGCGTCCGGGTCCGCTCCACCCGGAGGCCGAGCGCCGCGGCGGCGTCGTCGCCGAGCTCGAGCTGCGAGATCCGCTGAGTCAGCACCGGCAGCGCCACCGCTGCGCCCAGTGCGACGGCGGTCGCCGCCAGCAACGGTGTCCACGTGACGCCTGCAAGCGAGCCGGCGCCCCAGATGGCCGCCCGCATCGCCTCGTCGAGATCGGCCTTGACCGCGAACCAGTTGTTCAGCGACGTCAGGATCGCCCCGACCGCGATCCCGACGATGATCAGCCGGAAGCCGTCGACACCGTGCCGGTACGAGAGCGCGAAGACGGCCGCGGCGGCGACGAGCGATCCGCCGACCGCCCCGAACGCGGTCGCCGCGTACCCGGATCCCCCGAACAACATCACGGCCACCACACCGGTGTAGGCCCCCGAGTTCAAGCCGATCACATCCGGACTGCCCAGCGGATTGCGGGTCAGCGACTGGAAGATCATGCCGCTGATACCCAGGCAGGCCCCGAACACCACCGCCGCCAGTGCACGACGGATCCGCCGGTCGGCGGTCAGCTCCACCTTGCGGCCGCCCTGGAACGTAAGCGCCTGCCACACCTCAGCCCACGACAGTCCGTATCGGCCGAGCACCAGCGCCAGCCCCAGACAGACCAGGATCACCAGCGCGACCGCCAGGTTCACCGCCGCCGCTCGCAGCCGGTACCGCGCGACGACCGGCCCGGCGACCAGTGTCCGCGCGCGCCCGCCGCCGTCCGTGCCGATCACCGCCGCATCTCCGGCCTGCGCACCAGCCAGATCAGCACCGGCGCGCCGATCAGCGGCGTCATCACGCCCACCGCCAACTCGTCCGGCCACACCACCAGCCGGCCCAGGACGTCGGCGCTCAGCAACAGCACCGGACCGAGGACGACGGCGAAGGCCAGCACCAGCCGCTGATCGGGCCCGACCGTCATCCGCACCGCATGCGGGATCATCAGCCCGATGAAGGCGATCGGCCCGGCGGCCGCGGTCGCCGCGCCGCACAGGATCACCAGGCCCGCCAGTCCGGCCAGCCGGATCACCGCGACTCGCGCCCCGACCGAGGCGGCCAGGTCGTCGCCGAGCGCGAGCGCGTTCAGGGCACGACCGGCCAGCAGAGCGAGCACGAGGCCGACTGCGATGAACGGCAGCACCGCCTCGACCGTGCCCGGCGGTCGGTCGGTGATGGAGCCGACGCCCCAGAAGCGCATCCGGTCGAAGCGCTCGGGATCGACCAGCGAGAGGCTCATCGTGATCCCGGTGAACACCGCGGTCACCGCGACCCCCACCAGGGTCAGGCGCAGCGGCGTCGCGCCGCCGGGCGCCCGAGAGGCGATCACCACCACCAGAACCGCGCCGACCACCGCACCCGCGAATGCGGGCCACAGGTACTGCTCGATGCGCGTGAAGCCGAGAAAGGCGACCGCGAGCACCACCGCCAGCGCCGCACCGGCGTTGACGCCGAGCAGACCCGGATCGGCGAGCGGATTGCGGGTGACCGCCTGCATCAGGGCGCCGCCGACGCCCAGCGCGGCGCCCACCAGCAGGCCGAGCACGGTCCGCGGAACCCGCACCTGCCGGATCGTGTTGTGGTCGATCCCGCCGTCCGGTGCGGTCAGCGCAGACCACACGGTCGACGGCGACAACTGCGCCGAGCCGACCATCACGCTCACGACGACGACCGCCGCGAGCAACACGCACGCGGCGGCGAACCAGGCGAAACGGCGTGCGGTCAACGCGCCGGCGCCGCCTCCAGCGTGAGCGCCTCGACGCCCCAGCCCAACGGCGTCGCGTCGGTGAGCTGCCAGCCGGAACGCACAGCCAGCGACTCCAGATCGTCGCGGGTGCGCGGCCCGGCGCCGTTGACGCCGACCCGCACCAGGGCCTGATCTCCGGCGCGCGGTCCGAGCGCATCCGTACCAGTCGCCTCGATCAACACCAACGACGACGACACCGCCGCGAGCCCCGCCAGGTACTCCCCCGCCTCGTGCTCGTCGCGCGCGTCCAGCGCCAGCGCCGCGACCACCGGCCTCGGCTCGTCGAACGTCCCGGACAGCTCCACCGGCGACTCGCCCAGCGCGGCCGCGAGCGCCTCCCGGGGCACCGTGTCCTCGACGATGCGCACCGCGCGGCCGTCGGCGGCCAACGCGCCGCCGACGATCGCCGCACCGGGCCCCACCGTGACGAGCGGTCCGCCGTCGGCCAGGGCAGGCACGGTGCGGATCGCCGGCAGCAGGAACGTCAGCCGTTCCGCCGTCTCCATCAGCTCCCCGTAGCGCTCGGCGTCGGCGGTCAGGTAGGCGTAGTAGCTGTCGCCGCGGCGCTGCCTCCAGTTCGGTTCGTCGTCGCCGAGCCGCTCGTCCAGATCGGTCAGCGTCATCACCTGGTCGGCCCACCAGCCGTCGAACAGTTCGGCCACGTGCTCGTCACCGAGGATCAGCTCGCCCCCGGGACCGACGGAGACCGTCCCGTCGTCGTTCATCGCGAGGACCTCGGCCGCGGTCAGCAGCCTCACCAGCGGTTCCAGGCGCGTCCGGGGGATCTGCAACTCCGCCGCGAGCGTGCCGATCGCGGCCGGAGCCGACTCGCAGCGCCCGAGCAGCCCGCTGCGCAGGGCGATGCGCACCGCGAACCACGACACCGGCGAGTGCACCACCTGCGGCAGCACCGGAAGAAGCTGGCCGGCCGCCGGTCGCGCCGGTGCGCCCGGCGAAGCGGGTTCGGCGGGGCGGGCGTCGACCCGGTGCCAGTAGCCGGTGATGTTCTGCCGGTCCTTGGGCACGCCCCATTCGCGGGTCACCAGTCGGCGCACCGCCAGCAGCGACCGGCTTTCCGCGCCCGCCCAGACGTAGCCCGGGCCGTCCGGCCGGACCGTCTCACGCATGGCGTTGACCAGAGCCTTCGGGTCACCCGCCTCGGAGACCACTGTGATCAGTGAATCATGTTGCCGCAGGGGAAGTTCCGGCAGCGCCTCATGTGCTGTCGCGTGCACCACCACGGTGACCGGACCGGTGACGGGCCGCTCGGTCAGGAAGCGCTCAATCGCCGGGAGCCCCGTCTCGTCCCCGATCAGAAACGCCCACTGCGCGTCGCCGGGGACGATGCTCGACGACTTCGGCCCCACGATCACGAGCTCGTCGCCAGGCCTGGCCGCGGCCGCCCATTCCTCCGCGGGGCCTGCGCCCCCGGCGCCCTCGGGAGTGTGCACGACGAAGTCCAGACTGAGCTCGCCCGCCTCGGCGTCGACGTGCACGGGGGTGTAGTCGCGGGTCACCCGGGTCGCCGACGCCGGCCACTCGATCCCGTTCGCGCGCTGCACCGGCAGCGCACTCTCGAGGTCACCGCCGGGTGCCAGGACCACCTTCACGTGGTCGTCGAACGCCAGACTGGTGAACGCGGGGAGGTCCAGGCCGTCGCGGGCGAACGCCCCGGCCTCCGGTCCGCCGAGCGTCACCCGGCGCATCCGCGGGGTCGGCTCGGAGGTCCGCAGCACCGTCAGTCTCCGCCACACGAGCGGCAGCGGCACAAAGCGGCCGATCGTCATCGGATCACTTGTCCTTCGCGAAGGTCTGCTCGACGATCGTCAGCAGTTCCATCGCGTCGTCGTAGTTGCCGCGCTGCGCGCCGTAGGGCAGGTCGTAGGCCTGATTCTTCTCGAAGGCGGGCAGTTGGGCGAAGATCGGCCGCTTCCGCAGCTCGGCGACGGTCTGGGTCTGCGTCTGGAATCCGATCACGAACAGCGTGTCCATCGTCAGCACCTGGCCGACCTGCTCGGTGGAGAGGGCGAAGCTGTCGCCGCCGGCCACGTACGGCTGGTACTTCCCGGTGGCGAAGAGGGGCGCCGGCCGGAAGCCGAGCTTCTCGAACTCCTTGGGCAGGCCGCGGTTCTCGATCAGCACGTAGACGTTCCCGTCGGCGGTCATCGAGAGGAAGGCGCTCTCGCCGGCCGGAACGGTGATCGCGTCACGGACCTGCGTGATCCGGTCGTCGTAGGCCTTGACCGCGTCGTCGTACACCTGGGGCTTGTCGAAGACCTCGTCGGCCAGGAACTCGAACTGCTGCTGCCACTGGGTCAGATCCCCGCTGACGACGACGGTCGGGGCGATCTTGCTCAGTTCGCTGTACGCCTCGGTGGCGTGTTTGAGGGGGAAGCCCAGGCCGCCGGCGATGATCAGATCCGGGTCCTGCGCGAGGATGGCTTCGGTGTCGAATCCGTCGGCGCTCCACGGGAGCCAGTTGGTGCCCTGCTTCTCCGCGTCCTGCTTCCAGGCCGGCGCGAACTCGCCGGGGCGCTCGGTGTGCGCGGGCGTCATCGCGACCACCGGCACGTCCAGATCGAACAGGTATCCCGCGAGGGAGTAGTTGAGCAGCACCACGCGCTGGGCGTCGACGGGCACCTGCACGGTGCCTTGATCGGTCTCGACGGCGCGGGTCTGGCCGGAGCCGGTGGACGACGAGGAGCACGCCCCGAGCCCGATGATCAGGCCGAGGGCCGCCAACAACGCCAGTACTCTCGAGTGCCTCATCGGCATCAGTTCGCTCGCTTCCGTGAAGGGTAGGTAAGACTAAGCTAGGTAATCGACCCGTGGGCGGGTGAGTCCCAACCGGACATCACCGTGCTCCCAACCGGACTTCAGGAGTGTGATGAAGACCGCAGTGCCGCGCAGCCTGGTAGAAACCGACCCCGAGAACGCGCTCCGGTTCCTCGGTCACGCCGAGCACTCGCACCACTTCGCACATCTGGTGTATGTCGCCGTCGGCGCCGCACACCTGGAGGTGGCCGGCACCTCGGTCACCCTGCGGCAGCACGAGGCGCTCTGGCTCGCGCCGCACGTCCCGCACGCGGCCCGGTACGAGCCCGGCAGCCTGGTCCTGGGCCCGACCCTCTCGCCGGGCACGTATCCGCCCGAGGGCATCCGGCGGCTGCCCGCGCTCGGGGAGCTCACCGCCGTGATGACCGCGATCCTCGGCGTCGCCCCGCAGACCGCCGAGCAGGTCCAGGTGTTCCGGTCCATGCTCGACGACGTCCTCCTGCCCCTGCTGAAACCCCTCTTCCCGCTGACCGCGCCGCGCCACCCGGTCGCCGCCGCGATCGCGCGTGCCTGCGTGAGCGACGACGCCCCGCTCACCGAACTCGCGGGCGCGCGCGGGGTGAGCGCCCGGCACGTCCAGCGGCTCTTCGTCGACGAGACCGGTCTGGCGTTCCGGCGCTGGCGGGTGCGGGCCCGGCTCAACATCGCCGCGCAGCGCCTGCACGGCGGCTCGACGGTCTCGTCGGCGGCCGTCGCCGCGGGCTACGACACCGCTTCGGGGCTGCGGAAGGCGCTGCGTCGCGAAGCCGGCATCGAGATCGGAGACCTGCGCCGCCGCCCGCAGGCGGGGTGAGTCCGCGCGGCGGCCGCCGGGTCAGGCGTCGTCGAAGGCCTGTTCCAGGAGGCTGCGCCGGTACGACTCGAGGGCGACGAGATCGCCGAACAAGGCGTTGTAGCCGTCCGGATCGCCGCCGGGCGACATGCGCCGCAGCTTGGACTTGAGGTCGGCGATCTGCGCTCCCACCCATACCTCCTGCAGCCGGGCCAGCACACTGTTGATGTACCGCGGCAGTTTGTCCTCGTCCACCGGCAGGTCTTCGACGGCGAGCTCGGTCACCAGCGGGGTCAGTGCCGGGTTGTCGACGCCCTGACTGATCGCATCCACCCACGACGCCCCCGACAACCCCGACGCGGTGCCGCCGACGTTCGTGATGGTCTGTCGCACCAGCGCGTAGGCCGGCTCGGTGAAGCAGTCGGTGGGCAGCGAATCGAAGACGCTCCCGGAGATCCCCGGGTATTGGATCGCCGCTTTGAGCGCCTCGCGCTGCGGCCACAGCTTCGGATCGTTCGGCATCGGCCGGGCCGTCGGCGGCGGCGAGGCCGCCTCCGGCGGTGCCATCCGTCCGGGCTGGCGGCCGCGGCCGCTCGGCGGTCCGCCGCGCCCCCGCTTGGCCGTCCCGCGCACCCGGCTGAGGACTTGGGCGACGTCCTCCCAGCCGACCCAGCCGGCCAGCTGGCGCGCATACTCGTCGCGTAGCGCGACGTCGCGGATCCGCGCCACCACCGGGACTGTGTCCCGGAGCCCTGCCACCCGCCCCTCGGCCGTGTCGAGGTCGTGCTGGGCGAGCAGTGCCTTGATGGCGAACTCGAACATCGGGATGCGCTGGGCGATCAGGTCCCGCACGGCCGCATCGCCCGAGCGCTGACGCAGCTCGCACGGATCCATGCCGTCCGGAGCGACCGCCACGAAGGTCTGTCCGGCGATCGCCTGCTCGCCCTCGAACGCCTTGAGCGCGGCGGCCTTGCCTGCCTCGTCGCCGTCGAAGGTGTAGATCACCTCGCCCCGGAAGTACGAGTCGTCCATCATCAGGCGACGGATCAACGCGAGGTGATCCTCGCCGAATGCGGTGCCGCACGAGGCGACGGCGGTCGGCACACCCGCGACGTGCATGGCCATCACGTCGGTGTAGCCCTCGACGATCACCACCTGGTGACTCTTGGCGATCTCGCGCTTGGCCAGGTCGAGCCCGAAGAGCACCTGCGACTTCTTGTAGAGCATGGTCTCGGGCGTGTTCATGTACTTGCCGAGGTTGTCGTCGTCGAACAGCTTCCGGGCGCCGAAGCCGATCACGTCGCCGGCCAGGTTGCGGATCGGCCAGAGCAACCGTCGGTGGAATCGGTCGATCGGGCCCTTGCGCCCCTGCTTGCTCAGTCCCGCCGCCTCCAGCTCGGCGAAGGTGAAGCCCTGGGACAGCAGCACCTTGGTCATCGTGTCCCAGCCGGCCGGCGCGTAACCGCAGCCGAACGTCTCGGCCGCCGCCTGATCGAATCCGCGCTCGGTCAGGAAGTCCCGAGCGACTTGGGCGTCGGGGGTACGCAACTGCTCGGCGTAGTAGCGCTGAGCCGCCGCGTTGGCCGCGACCAGGCGCGCCCGCGTCCCGCGGTCGCGGACGATGGCCGTCCCGCCGCCTTCGTAGTTGATGCGGTAACCGATCCGGTCGGCGAGTTGCTCGACGGCCTCGACGAAGGTGATGTGCTCCTGCTTCTGCAGGAACGTGTAGACGTCGCCGCCTTCGCCGCAGCCGAAGCAGTGGAAGTGGCCGTGGTTGGGGCGGACGTGGAACGACGGCGACTTCTCGTCGTGGAAGGGACACAGCCCCTTCATGCTGTCGGCGCCGGCGCGGCGCAGGGCCACGTAGTCGCCGACGATGTCCTCGATCCGCGTCTGTTCACGAATAGCCGTGATGTCGCGATCGGGGATTCTGCCTGGCACCGGACCAGTCTAGCCAGCCTCGCCGAGTCAGCTGCCCCGGTACGTCGAGTAGGCGAACGGCGACAGCAGCAGCGGCAGATGCACCTTGCCCGGCGTCAGGTCCAGCGTGATCGCCACTACCGGATACAGCCCGTCCGGAAAGTAGTCACCGGTCGCGAACACCGCTGTGTAGCGTCCCGCCGGAACCCTCGCGAAACCCGGGATCCGGCCGTCGGTGTCGGTCACCCCGGAGGCCACGCGGCCGCCGGGCCCCGTCAGTTCGACCGCCATCCCCACCGCGGGCCGGCCGGTGGTGGTGTCGAGCACATGGGTGGAGACTTCGACCAGGTCGTCCCGGGTCGGCGTCGCCTCCGCCGGGGCGAGCAACCCGGCGGTGCGTCGTGCATTGATCTCACCGAGTTCCTCCCGGAGCACCGCCAGTTCCTCGTCGGGGGTGTTGCCCAGCCGCGCGAGCAGAAGGCGGTACAGCTCCTCGGGCTCGCGGCCGGCCGCGGCGACCAGGTACACGTGTCCGAACACCTCCTCGTACTCCCGGTTCGCCGCGCGCATGCGCTCCAGGAAGTCCTCACCGGAGGCCAGCACCGCGGCCTGTTCCGACGACGACGAGGCCTCCCCGGACCGCTCCCCGATGCGCGGGTGGCCGTCCAGCGCGGTGAAGATCTCCGCGTCGGGCAGATCCTCGACCAGTTCACGAGCCAGCGACGCGGCAGCCTCCGCCGAGGCGAACGGCCGCGCGGCGAGCATCCGCGCAGCCCAGTCGGGTGACGCGCACACCCCCAGCAGCGCAGCGCGAGCGTCGTCGTCGTTCATGGCGTGGAAAGCGGCAAGCGGGGCGGACGGTTCCATAGGTGTTCACTCTCCTGCGCCGGGCCCGCTCGCCGGCAGGTCAGCGGCTACAAAACGGGCACCGATCTCGACGACGATCTTGGAAGATCACACCACGGACGCGGCTTCGGCGCAGGTCACAGCACATGCCGGCGGCGCTTCGAGGTGCGCTGAGCAGGCCGGTTAACCGCTCCGCAATCTGCCAGGAACGCGGAGGTGAAACCAGACTCCTAGCTTTTGCGCCATGAAGGTCATCATCATCGGAGCCGGCATCGGCGGCACCAGCGCGGGCATCGCGCTCAAGCGGCTCGGTCACGACGTCGTCATCTACGACCAGATGAAGGAGAACAAGCCGGTCGGCGCGGCGCTGTCGCTGTGGTCCAACGGGGTCAAGGTCCTCAACTGGCTCGGGCTGGGCGAGGAGGTCGCGGCGCTCGGCGGCGACATGGCATTCATGTCGTACGCGGACGGACACACCGGCGAGGAACTCTGCCGATTCTCGCTCGCGCCGATCACCGAGCAGACCGGTCAGAAGCCGCACCCGGTCGCCCGGGCCGACCTGCAGGCCCTGCTCATGGAACGTTTCGGGCTCGACGACGTGAAGCTCGGCATGCGGATGGAAGGCATCGACGACGACGGCGAGACGGTGACGGTCACCTTCGCCGACGGCTCGATCGACACCGCCGACATGCTGATCGGGGCCGACGGCGCCCGCTCGATCACTCGCGACTACGTGACGCCCGACGGCGAACCCGTTCCGGTGCGCGAGTACGCCGGATACACCAACTTCAACGGCCTGATCCCGGCCAACGAAGCGATCGGCCCGAAGAACCAGTGGACCAGCTACGTGGCCGAGGGCAAGCGCGCCTGCGTCATGCCGGTGGCCGGCGACCGCTTCTACTTCTGGTTCGACGTCCCGCAGGAAGCCGGACTCCCCTACGACCGCTCCGACGGGGTCGGCCCGCTGAAGCAGGCCTTCGACGGGTGGGCGCCCGGTGCGCAGGCGCTGATCGAGGCGATCGATCCGGACGCCTCGCTCAACCGCGTGGAGATCTGGGACATCAGCCCGTTCCCGTCCTGGACCAAGGGCCGGGTGGCGATCCTCGGCGACGCCGCCCACAACACCGCCCCGGACATCGGCCAGGGCGCCTGCTCGGCGCTCGAGGACAGCTTCGCGCTCGGCATCGCCGTCGCGACCAACACGATCAGCGTCGAGGACACGCTCCGGCGCTACGCGAGGATCCGCGCCGAGCGCGCCGGTGAGCTGGTGCTGCGCGCCCGCAGACGCGGCGAGGAGACGCACATGTACGACGCCGCGGCGACCACGGCCTGGTACTCCTCGCTCCAGGGTGCCGACGGCACCGGGATCATCAAGGGCATCGTCTCCAACATCACGGGCAGCCCGATCAACCTCGGCGGCGGGTGACTCCGGGCCGGTCCGAAACGCCGGTGCGCCGTTCGAGATCTCGAGGCCGGCCGATCACCGACTCTGTCGAGACCGCGTCCCTCCCCTTTCTTGTCTCACCCCCGCCGTAGAGTCTGCGGCATATCGAACACCCATTCGATATCCGCCGAATCCCGGCGGCCTACGGAGGGAGACGACGATGTGTGAATTCGACCCGCGCTGCAGCGGCCCGGACGACCTGGTGAGCACCGCGTACGAGCAGATCGCGGCCGGGCGCTGGTCGGTGACCGGCGTGTTCGGCGATGCGTCCGGTGCACCGGTGGCCTACACCACCGGTCTGACCGAGCACCGCCGCCCGGAACTGCTGATCACCGGTCTCGACCCGGATCTGGCCTGCCGGATCCTCAACCGTGCGGCCGAGCTCGCGCTGGCCGACCGGACCTTTCTAGAGTCGAAGTTCCTGGGCGGCGTCGTGCAGCCGCCGCACTTGCTGGCAGGCCTCCCAGCGGTCGACACCTCCGAGATGCACGTGACCCGACTGCTCTACGGCCCCGATTTCCCCGCGCTCCAGCTGATCTGGCCGGATGAGCGGAGTCGTTTCCCGTGGGAGTCGGGCTACTCCTTTCCCGTCGATGCGCAACCGCTGTCGGGCATCCCGCCCCTGGCCGCGTGAGTGCCGGCCGGTCGGGCCTCCCGCGCACCTCAGCGCCAAGCTCACCGCCGACGAGGTCCGCCGCCTGGTCACCGACGACTGGTCGTGACGATCCGGCCGCCGGGCACCGGAAAACGGTTGGCGCCAGGACTGCACCGTGCGGCAAGCTCTTCTGGTGACCACCTCCGCCTCTAGCCTGCCCCGAGTGCTGCGGCCGTTCGCGCTGCCGCAGTACCGGTGGCTGGCCGCCGGCCTGGCGCTGGCGCTGTTCGGCGACGGCGTCTGGCTGATCGCCGTCGTCTGGCAGGTGATCGGGCTCGGCGGCGGACCCGGCCAGGTGTCCCTCGTGTCCGGTGTCGCCGCCGTCGGCATGGTGGTGTCGACGCTCTTCGGCGGCGTGCTCGCCGACCGGATCTCCCAGCGCAAGATCATCGTCGCGCTCGAGACGGTCAAGCTGGTCGCCTTCGGCACGGTCGGAGCGGCCTCGCTGTTCGGCGTGCTGACCGTTCCGCACCTGGTGGTCGCCGCGCTGCTCGGCGGCATCACCACCGGCATGTACTACCCCGCGTACTCGGCACTGCTGCCGCGGATCGTCGGGGCGGCCGAACTGCAGGCGGCCAACGGCGTCGAGGGCTTCATGCGGCCGGTGCTGTTCCAGGCCGCGGGCCCGATGATCGCCGGTGTGATCATCGGCGCCGCCTCGCCCGGCACCGCGATCGCGGTCGGTGCGCTCGCCTGCATCCTGTCGGCCGCGTGTTACGTGGCGATGGGCCCGGTCGACGACGAGGTCCTCACGGTCAGCGCCGAACGTGCGGCCCGGCTTCCGGTGCGCGGCGTGCTCACCGACCTCGGCGAGGGGTTCGGCTACATGCGGCACACTCCCTGGCTGTGGGCGTCGCTCTTCTTCGTGTCGTTCGCAGTTCTGATGGCGATGGGACCGATCGAGGTGCTGGTGCCGTTCGCCCTGCGCGACCGGGCCGGCGGAGACGCCGCCAGCCACTCCCTGGTGCTGGCCGCCTTCGGCGCCGGCGCGGCCCTGGGTGCGTTCGTGTTCGCATCGCTGCCGATGCCGCGCCGCTATCTCTCGGTGATCTTCGGACTCTGGTCGGTCTGCGTGGTGCCGCTGGTGATCATGGGGTTCGCACACAAGACCGTGTGGTTTGTGATCGCGGGCTTCCTGATCGGCCTGATGCTCGACGGCCCGATGGTCCTGTGGGGCACGCTCCTGCAGCGGCGCGTGCCCAAGGAACTGCTGGGCCGGATCTCGGCGCTGGACTTCTTCGTGTCGGCCTCGCTCATGCCGGTGTCGATGGCGCTCGCCGCGCCGGTCGCCCATCTCATCGGCCTCGGTTGGACGTTCACCCTCGCCGGCCTGCTGCCGGCCCCGGTGACTGCGGTCTTCTATGTCGCGGCCAAGTTGTGGCGCGACGAGATCGAGCATCCGCTCACCATTCCCGAGATCGAAGTTTCCGTCGAACCTACTACCAAGTAAGGTCGTGACCGTCGCCTAGCGGAAGAGACGGGTTCATGGAGCAGTACACACATGCCGGGTTCACCTTCGACGTCGTCGATTCGCCACCCACCGACGGGGGCGAGTCCAGGGGCACGGTGCTGCTGCTGCACGGTTTTCCGCAGGGCGCCTACATGTGGGGCAAGCTCACGCCGCTGCTGAACGCCCGCGGATTCCGTACTGTCTGCCCCGACCAGCGCGGCTACTCGCCGGGCGCCCGGCCGAAGGGACGGATCAACTACCGGACCGGGCTGCTGGTGGACGACGCCGCCGCACTCATCGAGCAACTCGGCGACGGTCCGGTCCACGTCGTCGGCCACGACTGGGGCGCGGTGGTGGCCTGGCGCCTCGCCGCCGCCCGGGCGGACCTGGTGCGCACTCTCACCAGCGTCTCTGTTCCGCACCCGGGTGCGTTCCTGAAGTCGATGGTGACCAGTGACCAGGCGTTGAAGTCCTGGTACATCTACGCATTCCAGCCGCCGTACCTCGCCGAGCAGTTCGCGCGCCGCTTCCCCGATCGCTTCGACCGGATCCTGCGGCACGCCGGGATGGACGACGAGCTGCTCGCCGACGTCCACACCCGCTTCCTCGACAAGGGTTCGCTCCCCGGGGCGCTCAACTGGTACCGCGCGATGATGCTGAGCTCGCCGCCCGACATGGCGCGTCGCGTCGCGGTCCCGACCACCCACGTGTGGAGTTCGGGCGACGTCGCGTTGTCGCGCAAGGGCGCCGAGATCACCGCCGACTACGTGGTCGCGGACTTCGATCTGAAGGTCATCGAGGACGCCGATCACTGGCTTCCCGAGCACCGCACCGAGGAACTCGCCGACATCGTCCTCGGCCGGATCGACCCGTCCTGAGGCGCGGTCGGGGCTGGCGTGTGCTCGCGTTCGGTCTCCTCCGCGACGGCCCCCCGTCTGCGGCATAGTGGATGACGAACCCCGACCAAGGAGCACGAGACATGAACGACATCCCGCTCAATGAGGGTGCGACCCTCGCCAGTGCCGTGTTCGGGATTCCCGTCGGCGGCCTCGTCCAGGTCTGGGCTGATGAGCCGACCGTGTGGCATCTGAACGACGCCGCCGCCTTCGCCGAGGTGATCGGTGTCGGTTCGGTGGCCCGCACCGCGATCGGCCCTGGCCGGTACCGCGAAGCCGCCCTGTTCGATGCCGACACCGGCACCCTGATGCTGCAGGAGCGTCAGGCCACCGAGCGCACCGACGAGGGCCACCAGATCGGCGGCCGAGTGTTCACCGCCGTGCCCCCGAGCGAGGTGGTCGGCGATCCGTGGGACGACCTGGGCCGGGCGGTGTTCCGGGCCGCCGCCGAGGCGTTCGGGCGCGGCGAGCTGATCGTCGTCGAGCCCGGCGGGTGGGACGACTCGGACGGACGCTACTGCCTGATCGCCGGAATCCACGAGGACGGGGTCGACCGCATCCTGCTGGAGACCAAGCCCGCCCCGTCCGGCAGCGAGGTGTGGCCGGCCACCGACGAGACCGAAGGCCAGACGATCGCCGCCCCCGCGTCCGAGGAAGCCCTCAACGGCGCCAGCACTCTCGCGGTCGACGCGGTGAGCCGGTGGGGTGTCGCGCCGTGGGACGTCACGCTCACCTACATCGTCCCGGCCGAGGCCTTCGCCGACGAGTGACCGCGCGTCGTTGACCGGCCGCAACGCCATCACTAGGCTGGTTGTTGCAGATTGCAACAGCGGACGGGAGAGCGCGATGACCACCGCGGACAAGGCGACCCGGTTCTCCTCGGAGCTGTTCGACGACGCGGCCGCCGCGGGCGCGCGAGCCCAGCGATCGGCGCGCCAGCAGCTCGAGCACTGGGCGCGCGTCGGACGCGCAGTGTCTGAGCAGACCAGTGTCGCGCGCCGCCGTGTCGACGCCGCCCTCGGCGGCTCCTTCCCCAGCGACCAGCTGACCCCGGACGAGGCGGTCGTGTTCGACGCCGAACTCGCCGCATCCATCGAGGCCGGCCTCGATGAGGTCGACTTCGTCGAGCAGCGGGCCGCGCGCGGACACCGCTCGGTCACGCTGAACGACGCCGGCGAGATCGTCGAGCATCTCCCCGACGGTTCACAGCGGCTCCTCCACGGGTGAGCACCCCGCGCCTGGACCTGGTGGTCGGCTGCAACGGAGCCGGGAAGAGTTCGTTCATCGGCGTGTTCCTGATACCCCGGCTCCCCGGATCGGTGTACGTCAACGCAGACGACATCGCCAGGAACCGGTGGCCGGAGCACGCCGAGGAACGGTCGTACGAGGCCAGGATCGCGTCCGACACACGCGCGATGCTGGTCTCGATGGGCAGGCCGTTCATCGTGGAGACGGTGTTCTCGCACCCGTCGAAGCTCGATCTGATCGACGCGGCGCACGACCACGGCTTCCGGGTGGTGCTGCACGCGGTGATGGTGCCCGAGGAACTGGCCGTCGAGCGGGTCGCCCGCCGCGTCTCCTCCGGCGGCCATTCAGTCCCGGAGGAGAAGATCCGCGCGCGCTACCGGCGCGTGTGGCCGCTGGTCAACCGTGCGATCGGGCGCTGCGACCAGGCGTACGTCTACGACAACTCCGGGCCACACTCCGGCAGGTCGCACGCTTCGTCTCCGGAATGGCGACCGGCGACGTGCACTGGCCGCAGTGGTCCCCGCTGCCCGGCGAGGAGTGAACGGCCCGCTGCTCTATCGAATCCGGTGTCCTCGGCGAGGTAAGACGACCGATCGGGATTAGAATCGCGGGCAGCGTCTCGCATCCAGCGGGACCGGGAGGGAGCGGAGATCATGAACGACGACGACTTCGTGGGTTGCGAGACGTGGGACGAGATGATCACCTGGCTCGGAGACTCGCTCTCCGACATCCCGGCCGGTGTGACCATCGACTTCGGCCCGAAGGACCTGCACATCGACGACGATCAGCTGGACGACGACTTCGACGAGGACCCGATCGAGGCGCTGTGCGCCCAACTGGTGGTCCTCAAGCACGGCCGGTACCTGGTGCGACGGTCGCACGTGGTGATGGAGGCGACCAGTTTCGTCGACCACGACGCATCCGGCGCCACCCCCAACCTCTGGTTCGACGACGACCCCACGGGCGACTGCACCGCCGGCTCGATCTACGTCGACGATCCCCATCTCGCCGCCGAGATCTGTGTGACCTGGCTGCGCGCCGAGTCCGGACACGCCACTCCCACCGAGTTCGGCTTCGACATCAGCGAGGCCACCCACCTGCCGGGCCTGCCCGGGAGCGGCGCGGGCTGGAGTCTCGACGACTTCCTCCGCCGCCTCGGCCACTGACCTCGAAGTCCTTCGCCGGGTCGAGCGCCCTCGCCCGTCACTCCCCTTTCGCTCGTTGAGCCGGGCAAGGAGCGAAGTGATGCGCCCGTGTCGAAACGACTCCGTGACATGAGAACTCTTCCCGGTCCGGCGCTCACAGCAACTTCCCAGCACTCTGCGACGAGGATTCCAGTCCCGGCCTGAACTGTGGTTCTCAACGGTCATTCGACCCGAGAGGAGAACACCATGAACCGCAGCCCCGAACCCGACCAGACCTGCGACGGCCCGGCCTTCGAAGGCCGGCTGCTCGCCCGCCCCGCCGACGAGGTGGTCGACCAGGGCGCCGGTTTCGACATGACGACCCTGATCTCCCGGCGCCGGATGCTGGGAATCCTGGGCGCCGGCGCCGGCGCGTTCGCCCTCGCCGCATGCGCGGGCGGATCGTCGTCGAACACTGCGTCGACTGCTTCGACGAGCAGCGCCGGCGCCGTCACCACGGCGGACAGTGAGATCCCGGAGGAGACCAACGGCCCGTACCCGGCCGACGGCACCAACGACGTGAACATCCTGACCGAGTCGGGCATCGAGCGCAGTGACATCACGTCGAGCCTCGACGGCGGGACGACGGTCGAGGGCGTGCCGCTCTCGTTCACGTTCACCGTGACCGACATGGCGAACGACAACGTCCCATTCACCGGCGCCGCCGTGTACCTCTGGCAGTGCGACGCGCAGGGCCGCTACTCGATGTACTCCGAAGGCGTCGAGGACGAGACGTACCTGCGTGGCGTTCAGGTCGTCGGCGACGACGGCACCGCCACGTTCACGACCGTCGTCCCCGGCTGCTATCCGGGTCGGTGGACGCACCTGCACTTCGAGGTGTACCCGGACCGCGCGTCGGCGACCGACGTCGAGAACGTGATCGCGACGTCTCAGGTCGCGTTCCCGAAGGAGATGCTCGACGAGGTCTACCAGCGCTCCGAGTACGACGGCTCCGCCGAGGCCCTGGCCCGGATGGGCAGCGTGGAGAGCGACAACGTCTTCGGCGACGGGCACGACCTCCAGATGGGCACCTTCACCGGCGACCCGGACTCCGGCTACGTCGGATCCCTGCCCGTCGCCGTCGACACGACCACCGACCCCTCACACAGTCGTTCTGACGCCGGACCCGGCGGTCCCCCGCCCGGCGCGAACTGACCGGTCGTGGTCGGTCACCCCACCTTGCTGGTCGAGCACCCCCACCTGCTGGTCGAGGAGCCGACGTGAACGACGTGAGTGCCGGCGTATCGAGGCCTCACTTCGCTGGTCGAGGAGCCGACGCGAACGACGTGAGTGCCAGCGTATCGAGACCCCACTTCGCTGGTCGAGTAGCCGACGCGAACGCAGTGAGTGTCGGCGTATCGAGACCACACCCCACCACTACCGGAATACCCACCCCACCAAGGAGAAACCCATGTTGCACAACCTCACCGGCTGGCATGCCCTGATCGTCCTCGCCGTCGTCCTGCTGGTCTTCGGCTCCACCAAGCTCCCCGCACTGGCCCGGAGTGTCGGCCAGTCGATGCGCATCCTCAAGGATGAGGCCGGCACCTCCAGCGAGGGACGCTTGCACGACGACGACACCGTCCGCCCGGTCTACGCCGACGCGAACTCCGACCGTCCTGCGGCATGACGATCACCGCGACTCGCCCGGCGGAGTCGGAGACCCGCTCAGGTCCGGAGCCTGTCGCCTCCGGCGGCGCGATGGCCCTGCCTGAGCATCTGCGCGAGGCCCGAGTCCGCGCCGTGCGGGCCGCGGCGGCGCTGCTGATCGGGCTGGTGGCGGGTTTCGTCTTCGCCGATCCGATTCTCGACGTCCTGCGCACGCCGATCGAGCAGTTGGCCGAATCGCGGTCGGCGAGCCTGAACTACGACACCGTGACGGCGGCGTTCGATCTGAAGGTCCGCATCGCCTTGTTCACAGCGGTGGTGTTGTCGAGCCCGGTGTGGCTGACCGAGCTGCTGGCCTTCGTCTCGCCGGGCCTCACGCGCCGGGAGAAGAGGTACACCTTCGGCTTCGCCGCGGCCGCCGTGCCGTTGTTCGGCGCCGGCTGCGTGTTCGGGTTTCTGCTCTTCCCCCGGATGGTCGAAGTGCTCACTGGCATCGGGTCCGAGCACGATTCGACGATCCTGACCGCCGGCTATTACGTCGACTTCGTGATGAAGATCGTCCTGGCGATGGGCATCGCGTTCGTGCTGCCGGTGTTCGTGGTCGCACTGAACCTGATGGGTGTGGTCTCCGCGGCGACCCTGCGGCGAAGCTGGCGTGTGATCGTCGTGCTGATCGCGGTCTTCAGCGCCCTCGTGACCCCGGCGGCCGACGTGCTGTCGATGTTCCTGGTCGCCGTCCCGATGGCCCTGCTCTTCTGTGCGGCCGTCCTCATCACCCACCTCCACCACCGTCGCTCCCGTCGGTAGCCACCTCGCCGGTCCAGCCCCACTCGCCGGTCCAGCCGCACTCGCCGGTCGAGCCCCACTCGCCGGTCGAGCCCCACTCGCCGGTCGAGCGAAGTCGAGACCACCCGCCCGTTGAGCCGGACCGAGGCCCCAGCCGAGGTCCGAGTCGAAACGCCTACCCGCCCGTTGAGCCGGACCGAGGCCCCAGCCGAGGTCCGAGTCGAAACGCCTACCCGCCCGTTGAGCCGGACCGAGGCCCCAGCCGAGGTCCGAGTCGAAACGCCCCTAGCAACAAGGACGACGACGATGTTCGGACTCACTTTCGAGAAGCTCTTCCTGGTCGCCGTGATCGCCGCCGTGGTGCTCGGTCCGCACCGACTGCCCGAGTACGCCCGCGGGCTGGCTCGGACGCTGCGGCACCTGGGCCACATCGTCGACGACACCAAGTCCAAGACCCTCAGTGCACAGGAGTGGGAGGCCCTGGACCCGCGGCGCTTCGACCCCCGGAGGATCGCCGCGGACGCCCTGACTTCCGAACCTGCCGAGATCACCAAGCCGCACGAGCACACTGCCGGGCGAGTCCAACACTCGGCAGCGCCGGCCGAGTTCGCCGCGTCGCCCGAGCATCGATTCCGGTCAGACCGACTCGCTGAGATCCACGACCAAGCGTCGCGCATCCGCCCCGGCCAGCGGTACCTGGTGGTCGGCGATGCCGCACACCCGCGCCGGATCCGCGTGGACGACCTGCCTCCTGACGATCCGCGCCGAGTCGCCGCCGAGTGCGCCGCTCACGCCCCCGAACCGCGCATCACTTCGGCGATCGCGTCCTCGGAGGCCGGCCCGAGGTCCCAGGCTTCGAGCGACACACAGATCGAGCGGGCGCCGGATCGTCGTTCCGGCGAGTGCGTGTGACCGTGCAGCAGCCACATGCCGAAGTCCGGAAGCTGGTACTGCGCGAACTGGTCGCGCTCGAATCGGTCCGGCGTCCCCGCGTACGGAAAGTGACTGAGCACAGCGCCTTCTCCGCCGATCTTGACGCGGGCGTACTGCTGCACCGACGAGAACACCGACGCGTACGCGGCGAAGTGGCGCTGCGCGCCGCGGCTCATGGGGTGCACGGGATCGTGATTTCCGGTCACCAGGTGCATCGGCACCGCCAGCTCCGACAACTGAGTCAGCGCGGACTCCATGCTCGCGACGCCACCGGAGCAGATGTCGCCGAGAACCCACAACTCGTCGTCGGCCGTCAGTTCCGCGAGCCGGGAGATCACGTACTCGTCGTGTGCGGGCACCGACTCGAACCCGCGCAGGCCGGCCAGTTTCGGGTGCTGCAAGTGCAGGTCGGCGGCGAAGCAACGCATTCTCCGAGTCTGCACCATGCTTACGACGGCGCGCGGCGGCTCGTCGGCGCGCTAGACGTGGGGACTTCCGCACTCAGCGCGGTCGGCGGCAGTTCCGGGTGTTCCTGGAAATCGACGCGACGCGTCCCGCAGTGCACGCAGCGGACGTATCGGACTCGTCCCGACGACGTGGCATGGCTCGATTCGGTGGTCCACGCGTGCTCGTCGGGAATCGTCGTCCCAGGCAGAGGTTGCTGGTCATGCTTCTCGGAAACACTCATTCCACCACCATGATGTAATGGCATTATGCATCTCAACCCTTACGGCGAGTATGCGGTTCTGCTGGCGGGTTCGCTGGCCGACGAGTGGCCCGCCGACCGCGACGGCATCGAAGCGCGAACCAGGACGTTCGGGATGACCATGGATTTTGCGCCCTCCCGCGACGACCACCAGCGAACCCGGCAGGTCATCGACACCTGGCTGACCGTGGTCGACGCCCCGGACCCACGGGAGCGGGCCCGGATACTCAACGACCTCATGGCTGCCGCCGCGGCCTATCCGCGGCTGACCGATCACGACGGCGAAGGCTGGCATCTGCACTATCGCGACGACCACCAGACCCTCCCCGACGTCTTGCGCGCGGTGATCAGCGTCGGCACCGCCCTGTTTCTCACCACCCGCGGCATGCAGCGGCTCCGGCGCTGCGCGGCCGGCGAGACGCCGGGAGACCCCTGCTCGGCGGTGGTCGTCGACGTCACCCGCAACGGCCGGCAACGATACTGCTCAGTGCGGTGTGCGAACCGGGCGGCCGTCCGCCGCCACCGCGCCCGGAGCACCTCAGCGAACTAGTGCAACCCGCCGCAGGCATGCGCGGACGTGCGTACACCCAGCGCCCACGTATCGCTGCCGCTTCGGTCGGGATCAAGAAGTAGGCGGCATCAGCACCTCGTCGATCAGATACACCTTGGCGTTCTTGGTCTGGATACCGCCGCAGATCACGCTGGCGTCGTTGACCTTCACATCATCGCCCTCGCTGGTGACGGTCAGATCGGCGCCCTGAACCGTCTTGTGGGTCCCTACCGCGTCCTCCGGCGCCACCTGGCCGGGAACGACGTGGTAGGTGAGGATGCCCGTCAGCAACGCGGAATCCGTCTTCAGCGTGTCCATGGTCGCCTGATCGATCTCGGCGAACGCCTCATCCACCGGGGCGAACACAGTGAACTGTCCCTCGTTGAGGGTGCTCACCAGGTTCACGCCGGGGTTCACCCCGCCCGACAGCGCGGCCGTCAGCGTCGAGAGCATCGGCACGTTCCCGGCGGCGGTCGCGACCGGTTCGCCGGCGAGCGCGGCCAGAGATGCTGACCCGGTCGGATTCGCGTCCGCGTAGGCCGCGCATCCGGGGCCGATGAGGCCAGAATCGGCGGCCGGCATCGACGTCATCAGGGCGGAGCTGGTGACGTCGGCGCGAGACGTCGCCTCCGAGGTCGTCGAGTCGTCGTTTCCGCATGCGGTCAGGCCGATGGCGAGCACGGCAGCTGCAGCAGCCACAGTTCCCGCGTTGCGTGAGATGCTCATCGTCTTCTCCTTCGGTCGTGCGCTCCAGCCGCCCGGTGCGGCCGACGTTGATCGCGCTGACATGAGGAGTTCGGTGCCGATCCCGCATCGGATGGGTCCGATGACTCAGGGACCGCGGGCCAGTCAGCATTCCGGCACCGGCAGCGTTGCAGGCGAGAGCAGCGTCCGTTCACGCCACGGGTCTTCCTGCTGCCTGCGTCATCACGGTCAGGCAGAGGTTGCGGACCTCGTCGATCGTCGGTGTCAGCTGGTAAGCGTGCTCGTGACAGAGGTTGCTCAGTTCCACCCAGGCGTAGATCAGGGCCCGGCCGTAGTCGTCGTCCCGAGAAAGCAGGATGGCGAGCTTGCTGGCCCACCGCGCGTCGTTCCACGGCGACGACCGGTGCGGGTCCAGCAGATGCCCGCACTGCTCCTCGCAGTACTGGTCGATGAGTGCCTCGACACCGCGTCGCGCCACGAAGGCCGCCAGACGCGCAGCGTCCCCCGACACTTCGATGCGCCCGCTGAGCAGTCCGTCCGCATACCCGAGGAGGGTGATCGCCTCGCTATCCACGGCGCCGCCCCAGCAGGTCGTCGACCACCGCGCGGAGGTCGTTCAGATCACTCCTGTCGAGCACCGACCCGTGATGCGTCCCGTGAGTGATGATCCGCAGGACGTTCTTCCGGTGGTCGCGCACGTGCAGCCACGACTTGTACCCGTCGTCGTCCACGTCGAGGGCGAGAGACACCAACGCCTTCGCTCCCTGAGCCGATGCCCACCGCCCCTCGGCGGCCTGCTGGCTCAGACCGCGGCGCGGCGCCTCGGCGAAGAACTTCTGGCGCGCCGCACTCTCCACCGTCATCCGGAACAGGCCCGGACCCGCATCGTTCTTCACCGCATCGGGGATCTCGGTGTCGACGATCAACGACCTGGCATTGGCGAACACCCGGTCCGCCGGGACGTCCGCGGGCTCGACGGCGACCCGTGAGCCCGGCTCGCGGCTCACCAGGAGCAACTGCGCGTCGACCGCAAGACGGCGGATCGCCGACGGGAGCCGGTCGTCGTGCGAGAAGACGATCACCTGACGGGTCTTCGCCAGTTCCTGGAGCACCCGGAGGAAGCCGTCGATCTTGGCCGGATCCATCGCCTGGATCGGGTCGTCGAGCACCAGGAAACCGAACGGACTGGCGGGCAGCGTGGCACGCGGGATGAACAGCGCGAGCGCCAGCGCCTGGAGTTCCCCCTGACTCATCATCGGCAGCACAGACGACTTCTGCCCGCCGACGGTGCCCTCCAGGTCGACGCGGCGGCTGGTCGCCCGGCCGGTCAGCGAGATGGAGGTCAAGTCGACGTCGCTCTGCTGGCGGAGCTCGGACCAGATCCGCTTCGCCTGAGCCTCGATCGGGGCCATCCGCCGGGCGCGCAGCACGTCGGCGTTCGCATGGAGCCACTCCTTCGCCGCCTTCAGTCGGGCGACCGACGCGTCCAGCGGACGCGCCTGCGACTCGAGCTGAATCCACGACATCACCGTCAGCGCCAGTGGCGCCCACGCGTCGTCGAGCTTCTGTGCCAGGGCCGCAGCGGGCGGGCGCAGCGCCTCGAGCGCTTCCGCCGCGGCAGCCAGCGAGTCGGTCGCGTGCTGCGCCAACTCCACGGCCGAGTCGGGCGCGTTCCGCGCGGCCTCGACGCTGGACCGGTAGGCGGCGTACTCGGGCAGGTCGACATCCAGATCGATGTCCGGGCCCGTCTCGAGTACGGGAATCACCAACTCCCCCAGCAATTCCCGCACCTGCTGCTCCATGTCGCGCAGTCGCGCGATCGCCCAGGAGTTCGCTTCCATCGCCGTGCGGCTCTCGGCGATCTTCGCCTCGGCGCCGAGAATCCAGTTGTCGGGCAGCGGGCTCTCGCACACCGGACAGTCGTCGCCTCCCTGTTCGCGCAGATAGCGGACGGCGCCGTCGAGGAGGGCGGTGCGTTCGCCCAGGAGGCGAAGAGTCCGGTCCCCGGATGCGAGCGACTCGTCGACGGCGGCGCGGAGTTCGGCCACTCGCGCTGACACGGCGAGCTCGTCGGCGACAGTCAGTTCCTCGGCGATCATCCGCAACTGAACCACCAACCGGTCATGCGGTGAGGTGCTGCCGCTGACCAGTGTCCGCACCGTGTCGAGATCGCACGACCGCGACTGCGTCGCTTTGAACACGGCCTTCGCCTGATCCAGATCGGACTCCTTGAGCTCCCTCCGCATAGCGGTGCGGGCGCTGTTCGCGCGCTTGCGCGCGTCGCCGAGCTCCTTCAGCCGATCGTCGATCCGCTTTGCCGCGGCGGTGATCTCGTCCAGGCCGAGGATCTGGTTGAGCGCGTCGTACAGCGCCGCCCGGCCCTCGCCGAAGAGGTTGCCCAACTCTTCGTAACTGAGGATCGGGCGGTACAGCTCCACCGGGCGCCGCCACCCGAGAACCTCCTCGGCGGGGCGTCGGTCGCCTCCGTCCGGCTTCGCGAACCGTTCGCAGTCGGCGACGTCGTCGCCCGTCCACTTCACGCTGACGGCGAGGTTCGTCGGGGGCTCGGCGGCCTCCTCCGGCTGCTGCACGAGTCCGACGCCGACCCGGCACTCGATGTCCCGGTGAAGGTTCCGCCAGCCTTCCTGCCAGAACTTCTGGTTCTTGGCCGACCACCGATGGCTCGATCCGGTGATCGCGCATTCCAGCGCCTCGGAGAACGAGGACTTCCCCGAGCCGTTGCGCCCGCTCACGACCGTCAGACCGGGTGTGGGCGTGAGCGGCAAGACCGACTCCGGTCCGATCCCGCGGAAGCCGGCGACGGTGATCGACCGGAGGTACGCCTTGACCGGTGACGCCTCCCGTCCGCTGGTGCGATCCGGCCGCGCCGTCGGCTCCGCGTCGGGACTCAGCTGCGCGTCGAACGAGGCGTCACTCTCGAGCGCCGCCGCGATGAGGTACTTGACCTCCTCGTCTACCCCTTCGGCGTCTTGACCTGCCGCATCGAGAAGCTCCCACACCTCCTCGATCGTCGAAGCCTGCTCCGCGCGAACTGCCACTTCGTCGTCGATCATCGCCGCTCCCCTCCACCTCGCATGTCTGACACACAGAACATCTCACACAGGTAGGACATCGATGGCGCGCGTCGGTCTCAGCGAGGCGTAAGTCTGCGTCAGACGATCAACGCGGTCGTGGAGCAATCCCGAGACCTGAGAACGGACGGGTGGCAGCATCCGTCTCATGGTGCCCGAGCAGACGCCCCCGACGTCTCCGATCGTCCTGCCCCTCCGGAAGGACGGAACGGAACCGATCCACGGTGCCGGCGAGTCGCCTACCTCGACTCTCCACGACTTCTGGTCCTGGGCGTATTCAGACCTGCTGAGCAACGCTCTGCGCGGGGTGCTGGCCGAGTACGCGCACCAACGAATACAGCTCCGAGTGCAAACGACAAGGCGACGTCTATGTCTTCTGCCTGTTCACCGCGACCGACCGCGCCAGTGCCGACCCGCTCGACGTCAGTCAGTGGCAGTTTCTCGTGGCTTCCACTGCTCTGCTGAACGAGAGGTTCCCCGAGCACAAGTCGCTGTCCGTCTCGACCCTGCGTAAGGCTGCAGGAGTGGTGCAGTGCGGCTTCTCCGACGTCAAAGCGGCGGTATCGGCAGCAGCTCCGGCGTCACCGAACGATGTCGGAGCGCCGAACGGTTCGCTCTAGCGGTGCCGGAGCTAACCCAAGTGCGCCTGCACTTCCGCGCTGCTTCTGTCGAGTCGCTCCAAACGACCTTCCGTCATCGAGGCGATCTGATCGGTCACCACCCGCATACGGTCCGCATCGCTGGCCGCGGCCTCCCACTCGGGCACCAGGATCGGATCCAGGTCGCCCGGCGCGGTGTTCAGCAACAACGTCGACACGCGATGAATGCGGTCACGCTGCCGGTCCTGCTTCGCTCGGTGCTTGCGGTCCGAGAAGATGAACCTCAGCGCGACCGTCTTCAGCATGGCCACCTCGGCCGCGATCTCCGGCGGGACCGAAAGTTCGGCGTCGTACCGGCGCAGCGGACGGTTCCCTTCCTCCGCACGAGTCGCACTGATCGCCGCCGAAGCGAAGCGGCCGATCAGCTCCGACGTCAACCGTTTGAGTGCTACCGACGAATCGAGTGAACCGTCGTACCGTCCGACGGCCCGGAAGATCTCCATCTCCGACAGGCGCTGTGCGGCGTCGACCATCGCGTCCGCGTCGACGCCGTCGAAATACCGGACCGCGATCTCAGCTAGCTCGCTTTGGTCCTCCCGAGATCCCAACTGGCGCAGGTCGATTCGGCCGCTGACTACACCGTCTTCGAGGTCGTGCACCGAGTAGGCGATGTCGTCGGACCAGTCCATCACCTGCGCTTCGAGGCAGCGTCGTCCTTCGGGAGCACCTCGCCGCACCCAGTCCAGCGCCGGCTCGTCCTCCACGTACGCCCCGTACTTGGTGCCGGGCGCCTGGCGGCTCCACGGATACTTCAGCGTCGCGTCCAGCGACGCCCGCGTCAGGTTCAGTCCGGCACTGCGTCCGTCCGGTCCGATGATCTTGGGCTCCAACGACGTCAAGATGCGCAGGTTTTGGGCGTTGCCCTCAAAGCCGCCGTAGTCGCGCATCACCTCGTCGAGCGCACGTTCCCCGTTGTGGCCGTACGGCGGATGCCCGATGTCGTGGGCGAGACCGGCGAGCTCCACCAAGTCCGGATCGCAACCGAGCCCCTCGGCGATCCCCCTCCCGATCTGACCCACCTCCAGCGAGTGCGTCAGTCGCGTACGCGGGGTGTCGCCTTCGCGCGGGCCGACCACCTGCGTCTTGTCGGCGAGCCGGCGCAGCGCAGCACAGTGCAGCACCCGCGCACGATCACGCGCGAACGCGCTCCGGTGATCGGTCGCCGGGTTCGACCGCTCGACCTGCTTGGGCGCCTCCTGGACGACTCGCTCCAGGTCGTGGTCGTCGTACGTCGCGATGGGCGGCTGGTGGTCGTTCGGCAAAGGGTCCGGCTTCTGTCTCGGCGTTGGATGGTCTCGGCACGACTCGCGTCGCGGCTCGTCGGCTCAACCGGCGTTGCTACGTTCCTACCTGGTCCGACGACCTCTCGGCCGCTTTCGCGGCGCGTGTCGGTCTGCTCACCGCGAAGATCCGCCGACGGGCGATGTCCGTCGGCGGCTCTTCGGGGTCTCGACTTCGCTCGACCAGCGAGGGGCAGCTCGACCAGCGAGAAGGCAGCTCGACCAGCGAGGGGTCAGCTCGACCCGCAATGATCAGCGCTCGACCGGCGAGGGTCGTCTCGACCCGCAGGTGGTCAGCTCGACCGGGCTGTGGTCAGCCGTTCCAGCCGCGCGCGACGGCCAGGTCCATCAGCTTGTTGCGGATCGAGGTGATCTGGCGCGCGGTGATGTCCGGCGACGCGTCGATCAGGAGCTCGGTGAACTCGTTGAACAGCGGCGTCCCGGCGTGCGGGGAACGACGCGGGCCGCGGTCACGATCGTCACGGCCACCGCGGCGATCGTCCCGACGGTCACCACGATCGAAGCCGCCGCGACGATCGTCGCGGCCACCACGGCGGTCGTCGCGACGATCGAAACTGCCTCGGTTCTCGTCGCGACGCTGTGCCCGCTCGAAGGCCGGCGACTCCCCCGGCGGGGCCTCCTCGGTCACCTTCAGGTTCGTGGCCTTGGCGCCGCGGTCGGTCTCCTCGACGTCGAACTCGACCTTGGCCCCGGGGCGCAGCTGGCCCTCGTCGATGCCGTGGACGTCGTTGACATGCAGGAACACGTCGTCCCCGCCGCTCTCCCGCGAAAGGAACCCGAACCCCTTGTTCGGATCGAAATGCACGACCTTGCCGCTGACACTCACCGCAACACTCACTCTCTGCGCCGTCGACTCACTCGGACCCCTTGCCCGTGCGACGGATACCGCTTGTGCTCACTATGCCCTATTCCGCCTGTTCATACGTACCTCTCCGGTGCCTCGCGACCTGCGGTTGGTCACGCTCGCTCCGCCCAGGGCGTGACGAAGCGTTCTGGATCGACGGCCGCCCGGGCGCGTACGCTGGACCGGCAACTACGACGATGGACCGGCGCCGCCGCTGAAAGGCGTCCTCTCATGATCAAGTCCGGAGCCCCCACCACGCGCCGATGAGCGGAGCGAAGTCCAAGCCGCAGCATGTTCGGGCCCACCGACGCGACGGCAGACACGGCTGCTGGGACCATCTCATCATCGCGCCTCTCTGGGTGGCGTACGACGCCAACCTCGGCACACTCCTGCGCACGTGCGACGCCGTCGGCGCGTGCCTGGCCGTCCCCCGCAGTCCGCATTACCGGAACGCCCTGCGCGTCGGCGACACCCTGCGCCGTCGGCGGCCGTGCATCCACTGGGTGACGATCGGCAAGATCCGCTGGCTCGACGAGCAGCGGCAGGCCGGCAAACGGCTCGTCGCGGTCGAACTCGCCGAGGGTGCGACACCACTGCCCCGCCTGGCTCCCGCACGCGGACCGTCGGTCCTCCTCCTCGGCCACGAGCACCAGGGGGTGCCCGACGACGTCCTCGCCGGCGTCGACGAGTGCGTCGAGATTCCGATGGTCGGCTACGGAGCGAGCCTGAACGTCGCCGTCGCGGGAAGTCTGGTGGCGTACCGGCTCGCCGGTCTGTCGTGAGGGAAGCCGGCGACGGAGGCGCCCTACCCCAATCATCTTCTGAGGTTCCGCTGCCTACACATCTGATGCGCACCCTCCTGCTGAGCGGAGAGCAGAATTGTCAGAGGCTCGTCGTAGAGTGACGTCAGACACACAAGGAGAACCGGCACCAGCGGTTCTACCAGCGGGAACAGCACTTCGGGGGAGGTGAACATCGTGACCGTCAACGGCATCTCGTACAACGACGACGCCACCCGGAGCGCGCCCAGCACCGCAAGTCTCGACACTCCTGGTTTCGACGCAGATACGCTGATCGCCGGCCTGTCGCCCGCAGAACTGCTGGCGGTACAGACCGCCACCGAGAAACGCTTGAGCGCCGAGGCAACCGCACTGTTGGCCGCCGAGTCCGACGACGGTCTGCTGGGTCTGCTCGACGCCCGTGAACAGGCCCACCGCCGGGCGGAGGTGTTCGATGCCGCCCTGTACATCGAGGTCTCCGACCGTGGCGTGTACCGGCGCGCCGGACACATCTCGACCCACCAGCTCTACGCCCACGGCGCTCGCCTGGGTGTGGATGAGGCCCGCCGCCGCCGGGTCACCGCCGAAGGCATCGGCGCGATGGGCGCCCTGACCGGCGAACGCCTCGAACCCCGCCTCGCAGCGACCGCGACGGCGGTCGCGGACGGAGACGCCGGCGGCGCCCACGTCGCCGCCGTCACCGAGATCATGGACAAGCTCCCCTCGGCGGTCACCCACGATCAGCGCGTCAAAGCCGAAGCCATGCTCGCCGACGCCGCCCGCCGCCTGGACCCGGCCGCGGTCACCGTGGTCGGCAACCGGATCCTGGCCTGGCTCGACCCCGACGGCACCCTCGCCGACGACCACGACCGTCAGCGCCGCCGCACGTTCAACCTGCAGCCGCAGAACCGGCAGTTGATGAGCAAGGTCCGGGCGCTGCTCACCCCGGTGTTGCGCGCGAAGTTGGAGGTGGTCTTGCATCAGTGGGCCACTACGGGGATGAACAACCCGGACGACCCGGATTCCCCGCGTGGCGCGGCCGACCAACCCGGCCTCGACCCCGCCGTCCTGGCGGCCGCGGCAGAGCGGGACACCCGCACGCTCGGGCAGCGTCAGCACGACGCCCTCCAAGCATTGTGCGACTGGGCCCTCGCGCTGGCCGGGCAACCCGCACCCACCCGGATCCCCTCACAAGTAGTCGTGACCGTGACCGATGAGGATCTGGCGCGGCAGGCTGGGATCGGCTGGACCGCCACCGGCACCCGCATCCCGGTGTCTGATCTGGTGCAGTTCGCCGCCGACACCATCCCGTATCTGGCGGTGTTCTCCCAAGCCACCGGACAAATCCTGTACCTGGGGCGCGCCAGCCGGTTCGCCACCGCAGCACAACGGCTGGCATTGTTCGCCCGCGACCGGGGATGCACCGCACCGGGCTGCACCGTCCCGTTCATCCGCACCCAAGCTCACCATATGCCTGATTGGTCAGACGACGGTGTCACCGATATCGACCGGTTGGGTGGGGCGTGCGGCCGGCACAACCGGATGAACGGCACAACCCCGGGGCACTGGGAGTCGACGGTCCTCACCTTCGGGCCCGACGCCGGACGCGTCGGCTGGCGGCCCGTCGGGCGCGGCACCCGGTGGCAGAGCAACATCATGTTCCACCCCGAACGCCTCGCACCCGACCCCGCCCGTGTCCCAGCAGCAGGTGAACCGACCGCCGACACCGGACCACCCGACACGACCGACTCCCGCGAGGACACCGACGGACCGCGCGGCAACACACGAATGCCCGACGTCAGCGCATTGCGTGAAGTGATCGCTGCACCGGACGCGACCGGGCCACCGGGCGAACACCGGACTGCCCGTCCATTCCGGATCGTGCACGGACACTGGGTCGCCTGACACCGGGCCACTCGGCGACCCCGCACCACCAGTCGACCCCGGACCACCCGAGGACCTCGGACCACCCGAGGATCTCGGGCCGCCCGAGGAGCGAGACCAGGACCTGGACCGGGACGACGATCGATCGAATCCGACGATCATCGTCCACCACCGGCCGACCCGGCGCCGCCTACGCCCGCGCAGGACCGACGATGACCATCGACCGCACATCTACCGGCGACGACCAGGACCGCACACGCACTTCATCTCCCGGCACCTCAGTCGAATGGAACGCGCGCAACGACATCGCCCGTCGGCTGCGGCGAACCTCCCGGCGGCTCCACGGTGAACGCCAGTCCGGACGCATCGCGCACACCGGTGATCACCGCGGTCGTCGACGGGGCCACGTCCTCCGGCCCCATCGTGCCCGCCGGCGTCATCGAACCGTCCACACCTTCGAGCCACATCTGGTACACGGATCCCGGCTGCGGCGGCGGGACGTCGTTCATCACCAGCACCGCCGCATCCGCCGAGTCCGAGTAAGTGACGGTCGCACGACCGGTCGCCACCGCCCCCGACCTCGACGCGACGTCTTTGGCGGAGAACACCTGCTCGGCGACCGGTGGCTGCCGAGGCGGCGATTCCCCGCCGGTACCGAACAGCCAGCCCACCACCCCGGCGATCACCGCGATGGCCGCCGCCGCGGCGAGGTACGTGAGGGCTCGGCGCCGCCGGCCCCACAGCGTCGCCACCGGCTCCGACGACGAGGCGGCGTCGCCCGCGGTCTCGCCGACGATCCCCGTACCGCGGCCCTCCGCGGCGTCGACGACGTCGGCGGAGTCGGCGTCCGCGGGCCCGCCAGTCGCCGCGCTGAGGACCGCGTCACGCAGATGCACAGGCGGTGGGGTGGCGGTCACGGCGCTGACGCGGGCCATCGCCTCACGGGTGGCGCGCAACGCCGCCGCGTAAGCGGACTGGACCTCCGGTGCGGCCTCCCGCAACGCCGCCTCGACTTCCGCCAGTTCTGCGTCGTCGAGAGCGTCCAGGCCGGCCAAGGTCGCCATTTCGATGAGCTCGTCATCAGACATCGCTGTCCCCCAAGCACTTCCGGAGACGAATCAGGCCATCTCGAATACGGGACTTCACGGTCGGGAGCGCCACGGACAGACGCTCGGCCACCTGACGGTAGGTCAGGCCCTGGTAGTAGGCGAGATCGACGGACTGACGCTGCGTGTCGGTCAGCGACTCGAGGCAGCCCAGCACCTGCTCGGTGGTCTCGCGCGCGGCCACCGACTCGGCGACGTGGTCGAACTCGCGGTCAGACGCGGCCGCCGCGTAGCGCAGGTCCCGATCGGTGGTGGCCACCTCGCTGCGTACCCGATCCACGGCCCGCCGATGTGCGATGGTCAGCAACCAGGCGAGGGCGGATCCCGACCGCGCGTCGAACGACCCGGCCGACCGCCACACCTGCAGGTACACCTCCTGCGTAACCTCCTCGCTGTAACCGGGGTCGCGCATCACCCGCAGAACCATCCCGTACACGCGAGAGCTGGTCTGGTCGTAGAACTCGCCGAACGCCGCGGTGTCGCCCGAAGCGACCCGCTCGAGCAGTTGCGGAAGCGCAGACCCCGCCGACGTCGTCACAGTCACGACGATAACCCACCGATCACGCGCTAACCCACGGCGCGCCGACGGGGCGGGCGTGGAACGAAGAACGAGGTGCGCCGCTGGTACTCGGCGTACCCGGGCCGCCCGCTCATCGACTTCTCCAGCAGCCGGGCACCGGTGGCGACGACCAGGAAGTAGGTCATCGCCGATGGCGAGAGCACGGTCAGCACGCCGGGCCACGCGCTGGCGGCGATCAGCCACAGGCCCCACCACAGACACGCATCGCCGAAGTAGTTCGGATGCCGCGTCCAGGCCCACACACCAGACTCCATGATCCGGCCCCGATTGGCGGGGTCGGCCTTGAACCTCCGGAGTTGGGCGTCGCCGATCGCCTCGAATCCGAAGCCCACCGCCCACAACACGACACCGGCACCCAGCGCGACGGCCGCCGGTCCGGTGGTGGGTACCGTCACGGCCGAGACCTGCAACGGCAGCGAGACGAACCACTGCGCCGCGCCCTGGGTGCCGAACACCCGACGAGCGGCGACGCGGGCCGGCGGACCGTCGTACTTCGCCAGCAACTCGACGTAGCGCGGGTCCTCGCCGTGCCCGCGGCACTTGACGTACATGTGCCACGAGAGCCGCAGACCCCAGACGGTCACCAGCACGGCCAGCAGCCAGCCGCGCACCGGGTCGCCGCCGCCGACGAGCAGCGCCAGCCACGCCACCCCGACGAAGCCCAGACCCCAGCCGACATCGACCACGTTGTAGCGGCCGATTCGATGGCCGACCGCGAACATCACGGTCTGCAGCACCGCCAGCACCAGCAGTGAGGCCCCGGCGACCACCCCGAAACCGGCCCACCCGGTCATCGGGAGAGTCCCACCTGAACGACGTCGAGATAGCCTGCGCGGAAGCCGGCCTCGGAGTACGCCAGGTACAGATCCCACATCCGCAGAAACGTGCGGTCGAAGCCCATGGCCAGCACCTCGTCCTCGCGGGAGTCGAACCGTTCCCGCCAGAGGCGCAGCGTCTCGGCGTAGTGCATGCCGTACGACGACGTGCCGGTGACGCGGAGCGACGTGCGCTCCCGCACCACGTCGCCGATCCCCTCCAGCGAGGTGAGCTGGCCTCCCGGGAAGATGTACTTCTGCACCCACGTGCGGGTGTTCTCCGACGCCAGCAGCCGATCGTGCGGCATGGTGATCGCCTGGATCGCGACGCGGCCGCCCGGTACGAGCAGCCGGTCGATGCATCCGAAGTACGCGGGCCAGTACGCACGGCCGACGGCCTCGATCATCTCGACGGAGACGACAGCGTCGTATTCGCCGCCGACCTCCCGGTAGTCGCAGAGGTCGATCGTTACCCGATCACCCAGACCGGCGTCGTCGATGCGACGACGCGCCAGATTCCGCTGCTCGACCGACAGCGTCACCGACCGGACCGTGGCGCCCCGCGCGGCCGCGCGCACACACAGTTCTCCCCACCCGGTGCCGATCTCCAACAGTCTGGTCCCGGGACCGACGCCGGCAAGATCCAGCAGTCGGTCGATCTTGCGGCGCTGCGCCGCGGCCAGCTCGCTCCACGAGAACCGTGTGTCATGGGCGGGCTCGGTCCCGAACACCGCCGCCGAGTAGCTCATCGTCTCATCGAGGAACGCCGCGAAAAGGTCGTTGGACAGGTCGTAGTGGTGCGCGACGTTCGCGCGGGTGTTCACCGTCGTGTTCTCCTCGTCGTCGAGCTGCCGCGGGAGCAGCACACGCCGCAAGCCCTGCAACGGTCCGGGGACCAGCGCTGCCGCTTCGCGGGCGAACGGGGTGAGGACGCCGACGAGATCGTCGCTGGTCCAGTCGCCCGCCATATAAGCCTCACCGAATCCGATCAGCCCCGTCGCGCCGATCCGGCGTGCGAAGGGTCCGGGGCGTCGAATGATCATTCGCGGCGGAACATCGTCGGCACCTGAGGCGAGGAGCGAGCCGTCGGGGTACTCGACGCGAACGTCCGCCCGCCGCGCGGCCCGGCGAAACAGCATCGCCGCGGCACGGCCCCGGGTGCGCGCCGCGATGCCGGTGGGCACAGCGGCCACGTCCGGCCACCGCTGCGCCGCTTGCGCGGAGGCTTCATCGCAGGGTGTCGCTGCGTGGTAGATCGCATTGTTGCTCATCGTTGACTCTCACTCCTCGTGATCGGTTGGTCACTGGTGACGTGTTCGGTGGCGACCGTCGTCGTCCGCTCGGGGCTCGGCGAGCGAAGAATCGGAAGGCGCTTGAGCCACAGTCGGATTCCCTGAATGCGAATTCGGAGGGCGACCACCCACGGCGCCAGGGGCGTCGTCACCTGGGCAAGCGCCACGCGGCGGGCCGTGACCGGCAGTGCGCGTCCGGCGAGAGTCGCGAGGAACGGTTCTTCGTCCGGTCTTTCCAGCACGACCGACAGTCCGATCCGCCCGTCCTCGCGCGGCTCCGGCAGGTGCAGGCGATAGTGGCCGGTCAGGTCGTTGAACGGTGAGACGGGGAACTCCTTCTCCACCACGGCCCGCCCGAACTGATCGACGTCGAGCACGTAGCAGTGACGGCCCCCGTACGTGTTGTGCACTTCGGCGACGACGTACGCGAGGGTGCCATCGGGCCGATGGCACCAGAACACGCTCAGTGGGTTGAACACGAATCCCGCGACCCGCGGAGACATCAGCGCTGTGACCGGTCCCGCCACCGGCTCGACACCGGCCCCACGCAGGTGACGTTCCAGCCGGCCGCGCAAAGTCTCGGCGACAGCGGGTGGCTCGGGGAAGTGGTCGGCAGCCCGAAATCGAGCGAACGGACGAAGCGGTGCCGCCAGCTGAGGCAGATCGTCGATGTCGATCAACCACGTGCGGCTGCGGTAGGAGAAGCGGTGGGTCACCGGACCGGCCCGCCGGTGCGCCACCCGCACCTCCGCGATCGCCGGAAGAAGAGGTCTCGACGTGCTCATCGCACCGCCTCCCGCACGTCCGGGACCTTCCAACGGACGCCGAGCCGCGCGGCGGCACGAACGCCCGAGGACGCGCCGTCCTCATGGAACCCCCAGCCGTGATAGGCGCCGGCGAAGGCGATCCGGTCGGTGTCCAGTTCGGGCAGCCGGCCCTGAGCCGCCACCGATTCGAGCGTGTAGACCGGATGCTCATAGGTCATCTCGTCGACGACCGATCCCGGATCCACCAGGTCGGTCCGGCCCATCGTGACCAGCATCCTCGGTTCGTCGTTCGGCAGCCGCATGAGTCTGGTCAGGTCGTAGGTCACGACGATCGGCGAGGGCCTCCGGTCGTCGCCGGGACCCTCACCTCCCCGGATCTGGTAGTTCCACGAGGCTCGGGCACGGTGTGCCCGCGGCAGCACGGATTCGTCGGTGTGCAGTACCGCGTGTTTGCGCAGGTAGGGCATCGCGCCGAGGACAGCTCGCTGATCGGCGGAGGGCCGCTCGAACAGTGTCAGCGCCTGGTGCGGATGAGTGGCGACGACGACTCCGTCGAACGTGTCGGTGTGGACTGCCGTACCGCGTTGCGACACCACCTCGACGCCGGTACCGGACTCGCGCAGCATCCGTACCGGCGACGACAACCGGATCTCCCCGCGCGCGGCGATGCCCCGGGCGAGCGCGTCGACGTAGACGGCCGAACCGCCCACCACCGTGCGCCACGTCGGAGAGCCGAACACCGACAGCATCCCGTGATGGTCCAGGAAGGCGAATAGGTAGCGGGCCGGATAATCCGCCGCGGTATCGGCGTCGCACGACCACACCGCGGCCACCAGCGGAAGCAGGAAGTTCTCCTGGAAGTAGCTGGAGAACCCCTCGCGGTCGACGAAGTGCGCGAGCGATTCCTGCGCGCCGTCAGTGGCCAGCAGTCGGTGCGCCGACCGATGGAATCGCCGGACTTCTCCGAGCATCCGCAGATAGCGGGGCCGCGCGAGATTCGTCGCGGTCGGGAACAACCCGGACAGGCCCAATGCCCCGGCGTACTCGAGTCCGGTGATCTCCGACCGCACCGACATCGACATGTCGGTCTCCTGCGTGGCCACCCCCAACTCGGCGAACAACCGCTGCAACGTCGGGTACGTCCGGTCGTTGTGCACGATGAAGCCGGTGTCGACGGCGAGTTCCCTGCCCGACGGCGTGGTGACACGGTGTGTGTCAGCGTGGCCGCCGAGCCGGTCGTCGGCCTCGAACAGGGTCACCGAATGTGCCTTGGCGAGTACGTGCGCGGCGGTGAGACCTGCCACGCCGCTGCCCACGACGGCAAGTGATCGTCTTGTCATGCCAGTGGTTCGGAGCCGACTCCGGCGCGGATGGGTGACGGCACCGGAAACGGCCGTCGTCGGTCGCTGAACCGTTTCGGCACGCGCACCCATCCGCCGCGGTGGCGGCACCGAATGACAAGTGACCAGCGACGGCGATCAACGACATCGTCCGTCGTTCACCTGGCAGTCAGGAGCACTCATGACGATCCGGTCTCGCGCATTTCGGTACTTCGGGGCGGGGATACTCGCCGCACTGCTGACGGCGGTCCCAGCCATCACGCCCGCATCTGCCGCGCCCGCTACGCCGCTGCAGCCGGTGGACAAGCTCGACGTGGAGAGGTATCTGGGCACCTGGTGGCAGCAGGCCGCGATTCCGGGCTTCTACAGCATTCGCTGCGCCCGGGACACCTCTGCCCGTTACGGTCTGATCGACGAGACGACCATCTCCGTCGACAACACCTGCATCTCATCGACCGGCGCGCGTGACGGCGTTCGGGGACGCGCCAAGGTGGTCGATCCGGAATCCAGAGCACAGCTCTCCGTGAGTTTCCCGGACGTCCCGTTCAGCGTCGACCCGCACGACCGACCGAACTACGTCGTCGCGTGGGTGGCGAGCGGCAACGATCCCGACGGACCGTACGAATACGCCATCGTCGGTGATCCCGACCGGTTGTCGGGATTCATCCTCACGCGCGACCGGGTGATTCCCACGAGCACGCTGCTGGCGTTGCGCAGCGAAGTGAGCAGGCTCGGCTTCCACACCTGTTTGTTCCTCACCTCCCCGACGACCGGTGGCCGAAGCGACTACACCCCGCTGTGCCGCGTGGCCTGACCTCCCCGCGCGGCGCCGGTGATTCAGCACACCGGAACGTTGGCAGCGAGGCCTCCCAGCGACGTCTCCTTGTACTTCGCGTGCATGTCAGCGCCCACCTGAGCCATCGTCGTGACCGCCGTATCCAGCGACACCCGGTTGCGCGGTTCACCTTCGGCTAACGTCAACATCGCTGCCTGCACCGCGGTGACCGCCGCGATCGCGTTGCGTTCTATGCACGGGACCTGGACCAGCCCGGCGACCGGATCGCAGGTGAGACCCAGGTGGTGCTCGATCCCGATCTCCGCGGCTTTGCCCACCTGCGCCGGGGTTCCGCCGAGGGCCGAACAGAGCGCGCCCGCCGCCATCGCACAGGCGGTGCCGACCTCTCCCTGGCAGCCGATTTCCGCGCCCGAGACCGACGCGCCGGCCTTGACGATCGCGCCGATCGCGCTGGCCGTCAGCAGCATGCCGACGGCGCCCTGTGCCCCTGCCCCGGCCGACCTCAGGTAGAAGTCCACGACGGCAGGAATGATGCCTGCCGCACCGTTCGTCGGCGCCGTCGCGACCCGGCGCCCAGCCGCGTTCTCCTCACTGACCGCCATCGCAGCGGCGTGCAGTCGCGAGAGCTCGGACACTGCTACCGGAGCGCCACCGGTGACCGCCGCGGTGAGACGCGGAGCTCGTCGCCGCAGTGCCAGGCTCCCCGGCAGGATGGAGTCGCTGGCGCTCGCGCCACGCTCGATGGCCGCATTCATCACCCCCCACACTCGTACGAGATGGTCGTCGGGACGGCGACCACGCGCCTCTTCGTTCTGCCGCACCACCTCGTCGATCGTCATCGAGTGACGCTCACAGATTTCGACGAGCTCAACGAAGCTGCCGAAATGCCACGGAATCGCACGCCGAGAGCCCGCCTGGTGCTCGCCCTCCATGAGTACCGTGCCTCCGCCGACCGACAGATACCGCCGCAGCAACAGCGGCCGCCCGTCGCCGTCGTAGGCGGCGATGTCGATCGCATTCGGGTGCCCCGCAGACCGGTCCTTCGGATCGAGCCGCACATCCTCTGGCCGCAACAGGAGGGGGCCGGCAGGCGAACGCACCCACGGATCCTCCGCCAACCGGTCCCATTGCCCCCGCACCAGGAGAGGGTCACAGTCCTCTGACCGCCACCCACGGAGTCCGGCTATCACGGCATCCGGTGTCCCATGGCCGACCCCGGTGGCGCCGAGTGCGCCAAGCAGGCGAACGGACACGCGATGGGGTCTGGGCCGACCTGGCAGACCGGCCAGCTCATCGACGAACGCACGCGCGGCCCGCATCGGCCCGACGGTGTGGCTGCTCGACGGTCCGATTCCGATTTTGAACAGGTCGTCCACTGATACATCACATGGACATTGTTCTGCCGTACACCATGAATTATTCAGCACACTTTGAGTGTATTACTGACGAAGTATCTCCGCATGCCCCAGCTAGATAGGTTGTTTCCTGGATGTTAACGACTGTTCGCATCAGATTTCTGGATCTACAGTTCCTACCGCACAGCTGTAGATTTTAGATACACCACAGATCTAGCCACAGGAGTTCCCATGCCAAGGAGCAATCCAGGGATCGTCGAAGAACTCACGATCCAACCCGTGCCCGCCGACCAGCGAACCGGCACCGCACGACATCTGTTCGCCGTCTGGTTCGGCGTTCAGGTGATGCCGTTGACCCTGGTGACCGGCGTGCTCGGGCCGACCGTCTTCGGATTGGGCGCCGCATCCTCGATCATCGCCATCGTCATCGGCAATCTGATCGGGGCCTTCTTCATGGCGCTGCACTCGGTACAGGGCGCCAAACTCGGAGTGCCGCAGATGATTCAGGCCCGGGCACAGTTCGGCTTCTACGGATCGTTACTGGTGATCGCCGTGGTCATCCTCATGTACCTGGGCTTCCTGGCCTCGATCATCGTGCTCGCCGCCGACACCCTGATCGCGCTGTTCCCGGATCTGGGCACCATCCCGGCCCTGGCCGTCAGCACCCTGATCACCCTGATGGTCGTCGTCTTCGGGTACGAGGTCATCCACCGCGTCAACCGGATCCTGCTGGGACTCTTCGCACTGGCGGTGCTCCTCATCGCCGTGTACGTCGCGGTCTCTGCCGGCCAGGAGCCCGCCGAAGTCGGCTCGTTCTCGCTCGTCGGCTTCATCGGAATGGCATCGACGGCCGCCATCTGGCAGATCGCGTACGCGCCTTATGTGTCCGACTATTCCCGATACCTCCCGAAGGACACCTCACCACGTGCCGCGTTCGGCTACACCTACGGCGGTGCCGTCATCGGCGCGATTCCGATGATGATCCTCGGCTCGCTACTGGTGACCGTCGCCGGCGGCGCCGGTTCCGTCGCTCAGCTGACCGACATGATGCCGGGGCCGATCAGCGCGTTCGTTCTGATCATGCTGTTCCTCGGGGCGATCGACGCCGCCGTGATCAACCTCTATGGACCTGCGCTCTGTTCACTGTCTGTCGCCCAGACCTTCCGCCCCAGCTGGTCGCCGGGACCTGCCGCCCGAAACACCGTGGCCGCAGCCATCGCCGGGGTGGCGTTCTTCGTGGCCATGATGTTCGCCGACGACTTCCTCGTGAACTACTCGAACTTCATTCACTTCCTGATGTGCCTGCTGATCCCGTGGAGCATCGTGAACCTGGTCGACTACTACCTCGTCTCACACGGCCGGTACGACGTTCAGGCGTTCAACGATCCCAACGCCGGTTACGGCAAGTTCAACGTTCCGGCATTACTCACCTACGTCATCGGCTTCTGCGCTCAGCTCCCCTTCATGGCCGGCGCCTTCTACACCGGCTGGGTCTCAGAACGCATGAACTCCGCGGACCTGTCCTGGCTGGTCGGCTCCGTGGTGAGCCTCGTGGTCTACCTCGTGCTAGTGCGCCGGACCACCACCAGCCCGACTCTGCCGGCGAAGACCCCGACCTTCGTCTGAGCCACCCCATCGAACCCCAAGGAGGACACTTCCATGACTACGAGCACAGAACTGCTCGTCGGCGACGGCACCGATCGCCAGCGCCTGATGAACAGCACCTGGACGCACCACATCCCCACACCGTTCGCCCAGGGCTGGAGGGTGGGGCGGCTGGTGTTCACCGGCGGGCAGCTGTCGGCAGACGAGCACGGCAATGTCGTCGGAGCAGGCGACATCGAGGTGCAGACGCGCAACGTCTTCGATTCGCTCACCTCCGTTCTGCACGAGGCCGGCGCCACCTGGAACGACGTGGTGAAGCTCAACACCTACTACTGCTTCGACGGGAGCGGAGACGAGGTTCAGCAGAACTGGGAAACCATGACCCGGGTTCGGATGGAGTACCTGCCCGACGAAGGGCCCGCCGGAACCGGAGTTCGAGTGGCCGGGCTCATGTACGACGGCTTCCTCATCGAAGTCGAGGCCATCGCCGTCATCGCCGGCTGACGCCTGAGCACTCGCCACCCAAACCCCACCCATCTCTCGACTTCAAAGGAACGATTCACGATGACCTCCCTTACCCCAGCAACCACGTCACTGTCTCCAGAGACCGCCGCACGGCTCCGCGTGGACATGGTCACGTCCCAGCTCTCGGGGCCGACCGACCACCTGCTCACCGGCGAGCAGTACAAGGCCTCACTGCGCGACGGCCGCCGGATCATCAGTTCCGCCGGTGAGGAAATCAGCGACGTCACCACCCACCCGGACCTGCGGGCAGTCAACACCCTTGCCGCAGTCCAGGACGCACAGCTCGACCCCGAACTGCGCGACACGCTCACCTATGTCGGAGACGACGGCGGACGACGAGCGATCGGCTGGCAGGTGCCGCGCACCCGCGCCGACCTGCTCGCCAAACGCGAGGCCACTCGGGTAATCACCCAGCGAACCATGGGAATGTACGGTCGGCCCAATGATTACGGCGCCATGATGGCGCTGGGATTCCTTTCGACCATCGACCGAATCGAGGCCGAGAACCCGGAATTCGCTCAGAACATCCGCGACTTCGTCAGACTCTCGGGCGACCTGAACCTGCTCAGCACCGACCTCATCGCCGATCCGCAATCCGACAAGCGCATCCCCCGCAATGAACGGCCTTCTCAACTCAGGATCGTCGAGGACAAGCCCGAGGGAATCGTGCTCTCCGGAGCCAAGGTCGCCGGCAGTATCGGTTCGCTCACTCACTTCTTCACGCTGTCGACCACACTCGGCGAAGGCGTGGGCCCCGAGGCTGCGATCTGGGCCGCGATCCCGGTGAACTCCCCCGGTCTTAGCCTGATCCTGCGCGAACCGACCGCCCGCATGAATACTCCGCGCAACGACCACCCGCTCGACAATGCGGGCGAGGAACTCGATCAGACCATCCTCTTCGACAAGGTCTTCGTGCCGCGCGAGTTCGTGTTCAGCAAGTACAACCTGGATCTACTCACCCTCTACTACGAATCCTGCGCCTACTCACTTTGGTCGATCATGACGCGCCTGGCCTTCCGGGCCGAGATGTTCACGGGCGTCGCACAGGTCATCACCGAGATCCTGGGCACCGACAAGATTCCCGGCGTACAGGCCGCGGTGGCAGACATCACCCTCTACGCGCAGACCCTCAAGGCCTACTCGCTGGCGACGATCCACGAGTCCGTCGAATGGTGCGGCCTGCAGGTGCCCAATCCTGAGCTGACGACTGCAGGGCGCCTGTACTCGATCGAGAACTACCCCCGGATCACCTACCTCCTTCGCGATCTCTGCGGCCAGGCCCTGATTGCTCGCTGGCCGGAGAAGGTGTGGGACCACCCCGAGTTCGGCCCGCGGATGAACGAGTTCTTCCCTGGCACCGGCGTCACCGCGCGGGAGAAGAACACCTTCTTCAACTTCGTCTGGGACCTGGTCTCCGGTGCGCATGCCGGTCGAGTCGACCTGTTCGAGAATGTGAACGCCACCCCTCCCGCTTTCGTGCGACACCTGGTGTACAGCAAGACCGACCGCTCGGCTGCGGCACGCCGCGTTCGCGACTACGTGGGGATCGAATGATGACCGTTCACCTCGCCCGGTCCACTCAGCTCACGCGCTCGACAGTGCCGGCTATGGCACAGGAGGCAGCCGTACCCGGACAGATCCTGGGGGCGGAGTCGTTCCGAGCCTCGATGAGCAAGCTCACAACGGGAGTAGTCCTGGTCACCGCGCTGATCGACGACAGGCCCTGGGGTGTCACCCTCAGTTCGGTCTCCTCGTTCTCCGCCGATCCCGCGCGCCTGTCACTGTCGGTGACACACCGAAGTGCGCTCGGGCAACATCTGAGCCGTCACCACGCGGCTTTCGGCGTCTCGATCCTGACCGACAAGCTCGCTCCGCTCGCCCAGCAATTGGCGACCCCGGGCAAGCCGAAGTTCATCCCCGCACCGTATCTGGCCGAGGACGGCCCGACCACGCCACCGACGATCCAGGGTGCGATGGACAACCTGCACTGCCGCGTCGCCCACGTCGTCCAGGCACTCGACCACATTCTGGTGATCGCCGACGTCGTCGCCTCCGTGGTCGGCTCCGAAGTCGCTCACGCGCGTCCCTTGGCGTACTTCGACCGCAGCTTCGGCTCGTTCGCACCCAGCACCACAGAAGGAGATCAGCAACAATGACGTCCCTCGACCACGAGCGCCGCCAGCAGGCACCCACGCTCGGCACCGAACTGTTGACCAACCGGAAGAGAATCGTCGATCTGACACGGCCTCTCTACGAAGGGATGCCGATGTGGTTCGGGCATCAGCGCACCTTTACACCGGTCAACCAGACCCACGAACAGTTCAAGGAGCTTTACGGCACCGAGGACGGTTTCTACGCGCGAAACCTCGTGATCAGTGAGCACGCCGGTACCCATACCGACGCCACGATCGAATACGACCCTGACGGGTGCACCATCGACAACACCCCGCTGAGCTACTACTACGGTTCGGCGGTCTGTTTGGACCTGTCACACGTGACATTCCGCTCTCCTGACCCGGACCGCACAGGTTATGCCGGCCCCACAGACATTCAGAAGGCCGAGGAGAAGCTCGCCGCACAGGGCCAGCACATTCAACCCGGTGACATCGTTCTGGCCTGGTTCGACTACGGCGACCGCTGGTTTCCAGAACGCAAGTACATCGACGAGAATCCCGGATTCTCGTGGGAGGGTGCCGAGTATCTCGCCACAAAGGGGGTGGTAAACATCGGCACCGATTGCAACGCCATCGACAACAGTCTCGACAGCACCTTCGCGGGGCACATGGTGTGCAAGAAGTACGGCATAGTCAACACCGAGCATCTGGCGAACCTGGGCGAGTTGGCGAGCACCCGATTCGACTTCTACGGCCTGCCACTGAACATCCGGGGCGGCACCGGGTCGCCGATCCGGGCGATCGCGGTTCTCGACTGAGTCGATGACGCCGTCACCCGCGCAATCGTCACCGGCCTCAGAACGTGGGCGGTGTGTTGACCCAGACCACGCGTGCGGTGACGGCGCCTCGATTCGTGTAGCTGTGCGGCCGCGTACTGGCGAAGGTCATCGAATCGCCGGTCCCGAGCACAACTCTTTCGATGCCGTCGAGAACCAACTCGATCTCCCCTTCGATCACCGTGAGGAACTCTTCTCCGGCGTGACTCATCGGGGCCCCGCTGCCGCGGCCGGGTTCCACCGTGACCAGCTGCGACTGCAGGACGGTCGACGCGTCGTACAGGTTCTCGATCACCACCCCGGGCGCGCCCAGCGGAAGTGTGGTCCGCCGGTCGGCACGCACTACCGAGCCGTTGCCGCCGACCGTCATGCCCAGCAGGTCCGGTGTCGTGGTACCCAGCGCATGCGCGATCTGCGTGATTCGTCCAATGCTCGGCGTACTGACGCCACGTTCGAAGGCACTCAGCGCAGAGGGACTCACACCGATGCGCCGAGACAGTTCACGCAGGCTCATTCGTTGCCGACTCCGCAACTCCCGGACCCGGGCACCCAGCGCCGCCGAATCCTCGTGATCGACGGCATCCTCGCGTTCGGGCTCGCCAAGTGCCTGCCGGACCCCGACGATGGTCATCGACTTGGTCGCAAGGAGCCGACGGATCCGCTCGAGTCGCCGGACATCCTCCATCGTGTACAGGCGCTGACCTGACGCCGTTCGCCGGGGAGCGATCAACCGCTCGTTCTCCCACTGACGCAGCCGCGACACCGACACGCCGACGATACGTGCGGCCTGCCCGATCTTGAGTAAGACCGACGATCGCGCGTCGAGAGGATCTGTCTCGGGCACCGCACCGTCACCCACAGTCATCTCGAATCTCATTCACGGAAGGAACACCATGACATTCACGAGCGTCGATCATATCGTTCTGGCATGTCCCGACCTAGAGCGCGCAGAACGCGTGTTCACCGACCGGCTCGGTGCGGCATGCCGGGGCGGAGGCTCACATGACGGCATCGGCACTCGCAACCGGATACTGCCCCTCGGCGAGAGCTACCTGGAGTTCGTCACCATCGACGATTCAGCCGCCGCTCAGCAACACCCGTTCGGCCGGCTGGTGCTCGACGCGATCGACCGGAAGGCACTGTTCGCGGGGTGGGTCACCGCCGGTGAGGTGCGCGGCGACGACCGCGCCCGGGTACAGCGCGCCGGGGTCTCGGTGTACTTGGAGGGTTGTCTGCGGGCCATCGACCGTCCAGACCTGCCGATCCGCCTCGCCCGGCCGGCCGAACAGGCCTTCCCCGGAGACACGCCTGCGCCACGAGCCCTGGTCGAGTTGGAAGTCCGCGGGCCCAGCGACCCGGAACCGGGCAATGGACCGACGCGCATCGTCCACCGTCGTACGGCACAGTCCGAGATCCGGTCGTGCACGATACTGAACCACGCGGGCGACCGAGTGACGATCGACCAGACGTGGGCAGTCCGATGAAGAGCATCGACATCGTCACCCTTCGTCACGAACTGCACCAGATCCCCGAAGTCGGCCTCCACCTGCCGATCACCCAGCGCTACCTGCTCGCGGTCCTGGACTCCGAGGGAATCGACTACCTCACCGGCGAATCCATGACGTCGGTCACGATCGTGATCCGCGGCGGTGCCGCGGACCGCCGGGCCACAGTGCCCACCGTGCTGGTGCGGTCTGACATGGACGCCCTGCCCGTCGCGGAAGAGACCAATCTTCCTTGGGCGTCCACCAACGGTGCCATGCATGCGTGCGGGCACGACGCCCACATGGCGATCGTGCTCGCCGCCACCGTCGCCACCCATCGTGCCCGTGCAACCCTGCAGGGCGACGCGATCTTCTTCTTTCAGCCCGGTGAAGAGGGCCACGGAGGAGCCCAGCTGGCCCTCGCCGAGGGTCTGCTGGACGTCGCGGGAACCAGACCGATCGCCGCACTCGGCCTCCACGTCCTCTCGAATCTACTCGATGCCGGCCAACTAGCCGGCCGTCCGGGACCGATCCTCTCCGGATCGACTCTGGTCGACGTCAACGTCTCCGGTCGCGGCGGGCACGGCTCGACGCCGCATCTCACGGCCAGCCCGTTGGCGGCCGCGGCGGCCATGGTCGGCGCCGTGGGTGCTGTCAGCGCGCACTCGGTCTCGATGTTCGAACCCGCGACGGTCGGATTCGGCGCTCTGCGCTCGGGCGAGGCCCGGAACGTGGTTCCCGATCACGCCGTGCTCCAAGGCGTGATCCGCACGTTCGACACCGACACCGACAGCCACCTGCGGCAGTGCCTGGAACGCACGGTCAACGGAATCGCGATGGCGCACGACGTCGAAGCCACGGTGACCTACGCTCAGGACACCGTTCCGACCGAAAGCGACCCCCGGGAGTTCGCTCTGCTGAGAGGCATCGCGCGCGGTCGCGGTATCCAGCTCACCGAACTGCCGCAGCCCATCGCCATCTCCGAGGACTTCTCCTGGATTCTCCGGGCAGTACCGGGAGTCTTCGTCCTGATCGGCGCCGGACGGAGTGACTCCCCGGAGTCCAACCACTCGCCGCGCGCAACATTCTCCGACGACGTGCTGGCGCCTTCCGCCGATCTCGTGATCGCTTGGGTGCAGGACCGTCTCGCCGCGGGTGCGCAAAAGCCGTGACGGACCGGTGATCGGCTGACGGGGACTCACCCCGATACGCTGCGGCCGCCCCGGTGCCTGCCGGGACGGCCGTCTCCGTCGCACCGCGATACCTGCCGGCGCGGTGCCGCTTCGGCGGCGTCACCGAGTCCGTTGGCGATACATCCACACCCCGAGGATCACCAGCCACAGCGGCAGCACGAGCGCGAGCATGGCCCACTGCTTCTGCCCCACCATCATGGCGGCGGCGATGACCATCAGCACGCTGCTGAAGACCATCACGAACTTCGGATTCACCCCTGACGCCCGTCCGGCTGCGACACGGCGAGGTCAGGCGCCGACGAGCTTGCCGGCGAGGTACTCCACCACGCCGGACAGCGGGATGCGCTCCTGCGCCATGGTGTCGCGCTCGCGGATGGTGACGGCGTCGTCGTCGAGCGTGTCGAAGTCGACGGTCACGCAGAACGGCGTGCCGATCTCGTCCTGGCGCCGGTAGCGCTTGCCGATGCCCTGGGCGTCGTCGAAGTCGATGGTCCAGTACTTGCGCAGTTCGTCGGCGAGGCCGCGGGCCTTCGGCGACAGCTTCTCGTTGCGCGAGAGCGGCAACACGGCCGCCTTGACCGGGGCGAGGCGGCGATCGAGCTTCAGGACGGTGCGGGTGTCGGTGCCGCCCTTGGCGTTCGGCACCTCCTCCTCGGTGTAGGCATCGCAGAGGAAGGCCATCATCGAACGGCCGAGGCCGGCGGCGGGCTCGATGACGTACGGCGTGTACTTCTCGCCGGTCGCCTGCTCGAAGTAGACCAGGTCCTCGCCGGAGGCCTTGCTGTGCGTGGAGAGGTCGTAGTCGGTGCGGTTGGCGATGCCCTCCAGCTCACCCCACGGATTCCCGGAGAAGCCGAACCGGTACTCGATGTCGGTGGTGCCCTTGGAGTAGTGCGACAGCTTCTCCAGCGGATGCACGAACAGGCGCAGGTTCTCCGGGTCGATGCCCAGATCGGTGTACCAGTCCATCCGCGTCGAGATCCAGTACTCGTGCCACTCGTCGTCGTCGCCCGGCTTGACGAAGAACTCCATCTCCATCTGCTCGAACTCACGAGTGCGGAAGATGAAGTTGCCGGGTGTGATCTCGTTGCGGAAGCTCTTGCCGATCTGCGCGATGCCGAACGGCGGCTTCTTGCGCGCGGTGGTCATCACGTTCTTGAAATTGATGAAGATGCCCTGCGCGGTCTCCGGGCGCAGGTAGTGCAGCCCCTCCTCGTCGACGACAGGTCCGAGGAACGTCTTGAGCAGCCCGGAGAACTCCCGCGGCTCGGTCCACTGCCCCCGCGTCCCGCAGTCCGGGCAGACCACCTCGCTCATCGGCACCTCATCCGGGTCGGCGATGCCCTTCTTCTCCGCGTACGCCTCCTGGAGATGGTCCTGCCGGTGGCGCTTGTGGCAGTTGGTGCACTCGACCAGCGGGTCGGTGAACACGTCCACGTGCCCGGATGCCTCCCAGACCTGCCGCGGAAGGATCACCGAGGAGTCCAGGCCCACCACGTCGTCGCGCGAGGTGACCATGCTGCGCCACCACTGGTCCTTGATGTTGTTCTTCAGCTCGACGCCCAGCGGCCCGTAGTCCCACGCCGACCGCGTTCCGCCGTAGATCTCACCGCACGGGTACACCAGGCCCCGCCGCTTGGCGAGGTTGACGACGGCTTCGACTTTGGACTGCACGGCCACGGCTGACTGATCTCCAGGATTGAGGACGGGACTCGCTGCGCGCGCGTCGTCTTGAGAACACGCACCAGCGCTCTACAGGGTATCTCCCCGCACGCATGAAGATGGTCCCGGCCGTCTTGCCGCGCCGCACCGTCCGTCCGCGGCTCTCCCCGGCGCCGCGCACCACCGGCAACTCATGCGCAAATAGCCAAATGGCAACCACTGCTAATAAGATGGAGTAACCGTCCGGAAGGAACCCCGAATGACCCACCCCGATGTCGCCCCCGCGCGCCCCAGCGCCGCCGACACCGCGGCCGCGAGCGACCTCCTGCGAGCCCTGGCCGCGCCCGCCCGCGTCGCGATCGTGCTGTCCCTGAAGGAGCGCGCGATGTGCGTGCACGAGCTCGTCGATGCGCTGCATCTCAACCAGCCCCAAGTGAGCCAGCACCTCAAAGTGCTCAAGAACTCCGGTGTCGTGGCAGGCAACCGCCGCGGCCGCGAGGTGGAGTACACCCTGGTCGACGATCACATCGCCCACATCGTCACCGACGCCCTCACGCACGCGACCGAAGGGCGTCACCCATGACTCGCACCAAGCCGGTCACCGGCCAGCGCACGACGCGGCAGCGCTCGGCGATCGCCGACCTGCTCACCCGGACCGACGACTTCCTCTCCGCCCAGCAGCTGCACGACCAACTCGTCGCCCGCGGCGACTCGATCGGTCTCACCACCGTCTACCGCAACCTGCAGGCCCTCGTCGACGCCGGCCAGGTCGACGCCATCTGGGACGGCTCCGGCGAGACCCGCTACCGGCACTGCTCGGCCGAACACCACCACCATCTCGTCTGTCGCGACTGCGGCACCACCGTCGAGATCCAGGCCGATCCGGTCGAGAAGTGGGCGGCCACCGTCGCTCGCACCCACGGTTTCCAGGACATCTCGCACACGGTCGAGATCTTCGGCACCTGCACCGACTGCGTCTCCGCCGCGGAGTGACCTCAAGCGTCAACCCGTAGTTGACGATTCCACCCTCGTCAACTTAGTGTTGACGCATGCCGGAGAACACACCCCTCAGCCCACCCGTCCGTCTCGACGATCTGATCGACGCCATAAAGAAGGTGCACGACGACCCCCTCGAGCAGCTCACCGACGCCATGCTGGCCGCCGACCACCTCGGCGACGTCGCCGATCACCTGATCGGACACTTCGTCGACAACGCCCGTCGCACCGGCGCCTCGTGGACCGAGATCGGCGCCAGCATGGGCGTCACCAAACAGGCCGCGCAGAAGCGTTTCACGCCGAAGGATCCGGGCACCGCCTCCGATCTGGATCCCAACCAGGGCTTCAACGCCTTCACTCCCCGGGCTCGCAACGTCGCGGCCGCCGCCCACAACGCCGCCAAGGCCAACGGAAACGACGAGGTGACGCCGGTGCACCTCGCCCTCGGCATTCTCGACGATCCCGAATCGCTCGCCGTCGTGCTCCTCTCACAGGGCGGCCTCGCACCCGACGAGCTCCGCACCGCGCTGCAGGGCGCACTGCCCGCCCCGGCCGCAGAAGTCCCCGAGCTGATCCCCTACGACACCGCCGCGCGCAAGGCGCTGGAACTGACCTTCCGGCAGGCGCTGCGCCTGTGCCACAACTACATCGGCACCGAGCACATCCTGCTCGCGCTGCTCGACGCCGAGAGCGGTTCGGGTCCCCTCACCGCCGCCGGCGTGGACGCCGCCGATATCGAAACTCGCCTCGTCGAGCTCCTGGCGAGCATGCGGCCGGACGCCGAGCAGTGACTACTCCGCCGCGGTGACGGTCACCGTGAACCGAATGGGCTCCGTGTCGGCGTCCTCGCTGGTCATCGTCACGGCGGTGGTGCCGGGCGCCACCGCCGTGACGCCGGGGTTGAATCGGACGCCGCCCTCGTCCCGTCCCCGCTCGAACTTGGCGACGCGCCGATCCGCCACCTCACCGCGGTAGCTCTGCACCGGCACGTCCCCGGTGTCGATGTTGAGCACTCGGCCGACCGTGAGCTCCACTGTGGTTCCCCGCAACTCGTCCGCGCTCCGCGTCACCGGCCCGACCATCTCCACGCTCGACTCAGCCGCGCCGGAACGGCCGGCATCCGGATATCCGCTGTCGGTGGAACCTCCGCACGCGACCGTCCCCGTCATGAGCACCGCCGCACAGATTCCTGCTGCGATCCGCTGCCGCTTCCTCATCGTCCGCTTCCTCTCGATCCCGCCCCGCCGTCGCCGGCGACGGGACGCGGGCGCAACGCCGCTGAGACTACTCCCCGGTGACCTCTCGCGGAGACGGACGACCGCGGGGCTCCGAGTTGACGGTGCCCGGCACCATCAACTCGTTCACGCACCCTCAGCTGAGGGTGCCATTCGGAGAGCACGGTGCCCGGCACCCGTACCTCGGTCGGTTCCCGCCCCTCGTCGTCACGGTGGTCACCGGGGATCCGAGCCGCAGGGCGGTGCCGCCTCCGGCAGCGTCTTCTCGAAGAAGTGGGTGGCGTAGGGGTTGTTGTTGTAGCGGTCGACCTGCGAGTAGCCGGCGCGACCGTACATCGCGATCGCCGTGGTCAGCGCTCCGTTCGTGTCCAGGCGCACCGTCGTGTGGCCGAGTTCGGCAGCGCGGCACTCCAGTTCGCGCAGCAGTCGTGACCCCAAGCCCAGCCCGCGCCAGTCGTCGTGCACCCACATCCGCTTGATCTCGCCGACCCCCGGAGCGATCGTCTGGACCGCGCCGCACCCCACGGGTCGCCCTCCGCTGGACGCCAGGACGAACACGCCGTTCGGCCCCCGGAACGAATCTCCGTGCGCGGGGTTCTTCACGTCGAAGCCGGTCGGGAAGCGGCGAGCCAACTCGGCAAAGTACTCGCCGACCGCGAACTGGGCACCCGGGGACCCGGGATCGACCACCTCCAGGAGGACCGACCCGGCCCGCGCGTCGCGTTCCCGACTCATCGCGTCGACGGCCTCAGGCACTGCCGAACCGCCGGTCGCGCTTCGCGTACTCCAGGCAGGCGGCCCACAGGTCCCGGCGATCGAAGTCGGGGAACAGCTTCTCCTGGTACACCATCTCGGCGTACGCGGACTGCCACAGCAGGAAGTTCGAGAGCCGCTGCTCGCCGGACGGCCGCAGGAACAGGTCCACGTCCGGCATGTCGGGCTCGTCCAGGTACCGCGCGAAGCTCGCCTCGGTGATCCGCTCCGGATCGATCTCCCCGGCCGCGGCCCGCCTCGCGATCTCCCGGGCGGCATCCGCGATCTCGGCGCGACCGCCGTAGTTGACGCACATCACCAGAGTGAGGACATCGTTGTCCTTGGTCAGTTCCTCGGCGACCTCGAGCTCCTTGATCACACTGCGCCACAGGCGCGGCCGCCGCCCGGCCCACCGCACACGGACGCCCATCTCGTGCATCTCGTCCCGCCGCCGGCGGATCACGTCCCGGTTGAAGCCCATCAGGAACTTCACCTCTTCGGGACTGCGCGACCAGTTCTCCGTGGAGAAGGCGTAGGCCGACAGCCACTTGACGCCGATCTCGATCGACCCGCACACGGCGTCCATGAGCACGGCCTCGCCCCGCTTGTGGCCCTCGGTCCGCGGCAGCCCGCGGTCCTGCGCCCACCGGCCGTTGCCGTCCATCACCAGCGCCACGTGGTTCGGCACGAACTCGGCCGGAATCGCCGGGGGCACGGCCCCCGACGGATGCGGATCGGGCGGGCGGATCGCACGGCGAGCGGCCGGTGCCGGCTGCTGGCGGCGGGTCAGTCGTGCCATCGGGTCGGCCTGCCCTTCCTCGGATCGGCTTCCGCGTCGCCCGTGCGACGCGTTCGTTCGTCAAGTCCCGGACACCAGCCTAGTGTCCCGTGCCGGAAGTTCTTCCGCGGCAGCGGACGAGGCCCGGGGCGGCCGGCTACGCCGTGGACGCGGTCCGGTCCCCGGAGGGCTGAACCGGTCCCGGCGGCGTCCGCCGTTCGATCAGCGGCAGCGTCCGGAGCCGCCGTTCCAGATGCCACTGCAGGTGCGCGGCGATCAGCCCGGTCGCTTGCCGCTGCTGCGCATCCGTGGCCGCGGCGACGTGCTCCCACTCCCCTCGCGCCAGAGCATCCATCAGTTCCAGCACCCCGACCGACGGTGTCGCCGATCCCGCCGGGCGGCAGTACGTGCACACCGCGCCACCGGCCGCAGCGTGAAAGGCCTTGAGCGGTCCGGGGTTCGCGCAGCGCGCGCAGACGTCGAGCGCAGGCATCCAGCCCGCCGAGCCCATCGCCCGCAGCAGGAACGCATCCAGGATCAGCTGGGTGCCGCGCCGGTCCTCCGCCAGCGCGGTGAGCGCTCCGACGGTCAGCCGATACAGGTGCCGGGCCGGTGCTCGCTCCTCACCGGCGAGACGCTCGGCGGTCTCCAGCACAGCGCAGGCTGTGGTGTAGCGGGTGTAGTCCTGCGCCATCGCCTCGCTGAACGCATCGATCGTGTGCGCCCCGGTGACCGTGTCGAGGTTGCGCCCCAGATAAAGGCTCACGTGAACATGTGCGAAGGGCTCCAGGCGCGCCCCGAACTTCGAGCGCGTCCGCCGGATCCCCTTCGCCACGGCCCGGACCAGGCCGTGCTCGGCGGTGAGGAAGGTGATGATGCGGTCGGCCTCCCCCAGCTTGTGCTGACGGATCACCACCGCCTCGTCCTGGTAATTCCTCACCGCGACATTCTCTCACCGAGGGACGACAGAACCGCGCCCCGACCCGCGGACAGGCGCTACTTCTCCTTCTTCGCCTTCTTCGCCTCACGACGGGCGAGAGCGGCATCGGCGGCCGCGTTCTCTGCTTCGGCCTCCTGCTTGCGGTCCCACCAGCGGGTCAGAATCAGGTAGCCCAGGCCCCAGCCGGCGAGTGCGGAGACCAACCAGACCACCACGGTCGACGCGATCCAGGCACTGACTCCGCTGATCGAGAGGGCGCCGCTGATGAGGGTCGTGATCCACAACGCGAGCAGCGTCGAGACCAGGCCGATCCCGCCGAGGATCGCTGACGCGTACTGCCGCGCGATGTTGAAGACGAACGGACCCAGCAGGGACTGGAGCGCCGTGAACAGCGCGACCGCGATGAAGAAGCCGCCCAGCGACAGATCGAAGCCGTCGATCACCGCCCACGCGATCAGGAACGCCACCGCCGCGGAGACCAGGTTCACCGCGAAGTTCAAGAGAAATCGGATCATGCGGTGATTATCCCCCCACAGCGCCGCCGGCGACTCATCTTCGGCGGGTGGTCTCGATACGCGGACTCACTTCGTTCGCCGCTACTCGACCACCGAACAAAAGCCGCCCCGCCATCGACCCCAGATACCCGACCACCGAACAAAAGCCGCCCCCACCGTCGGCCCAGCGACTCGACCGCCGCCGAACTGCGAGACCGGTCGGTCAGAAGCCGAGGCGGCCCAACTGCTTCGGGTCGCGCTGCCAGTCCTTGGCCACCTTGACCCGGAGGTCCAGGTACACCTTGCAGCCGAGCAGCCGCTCGATCTGGCCGCGAGCGGCGGTGCCGACCTCCTTCAGCCGGGCACCCTTCTTGCCGATGATGATCCCCTTCTGGCTGTCGCGTTCGACGAACAGATGTGCATACACGTCGACCATCGGCGGATCGGTGCCCTCGCGCGGAATCACCTCTTCGATGGTCACGGCGAGCGAGTGCGGCAGCTCGTCGCGCACACCCTCCAGCGCGGCCTCACGGATGAACTCGGCCATGAGGACCTGCTCGGGCTCGTCGGTCAGCTCACCGTCGGGATAGAACGCGGGCCCCGGCTCGCAGAGCGACACCAGCAGGTCGCTGAGCACGTCGAGCTGCTTGCCGCTCTTGGCCGACACCGGGATCACCTCGGCGTCGTCGCCCAGCAGCTGCGAGAGCTTGATCAACTGATCGCCCACCTTGTCCGGGGTCACCTTGTCGAGCTTGGTGACGATGCCGACCACCGCGGCGCCGGGAGCGGAGCGAGCGGACCGGTCGCCCCGGGCGCGTCTCGCGAGCGGCTTGATCTGCTCGATGATCCACTTGTCCCCCGGGCCGATCGGCTCGTCGGCAGGAATGCACAGGCAGATGATGTCGACCTCCGACAGCGTGTCGAGGACCAGGTCGTTCAAGCGCTTACCGAGCAGCGTCCGCGGGCGATGCAGGCCGGGCGTATCGACCAGGACCAGCTGCGCGTCGGGCAGGTTCACGATGCCGCGGATGGCATGGCGCGTGGTCTGCGGCCGGTTCGACGTGATGGCGATCTTGTCGCCCACCAGCGCATTGGTGAGCGTCGACTTGCCGGTGTTCGGCCGGCCGACGAAGCAGATGAACCCCGATCGGAACTCGGTCACTGCACTTCTCCTGTCGTCTCGGCCGTGCGTGTGGCCTCGTCGTCCTTGACTCTGCCCTGAGGCGCCGCGTTGCCGGCCGACTTCTCCTTGGCCGTCTTGTCCTTCTTGCGTCGCACCAGCACGGAGGTGATCCGCTGCCGTCCGACCCGGTTCGGGCCGCCCTCGGCGGTGAGCATCAGTCCGGCGATCTTCACGCGAGCTCCCGGCAACGGAACTCGCCCGAGCTTCCAGGCGAGCAGGCCGCCGACGGTCTCCACGTCGTCGTCGGTGAGGTCGACGCCGTACAGCTCGCCCAGATCTTCGACGGGAAGCCGCGACGAGACCCGGTAGACGCCCTCGGAGACCTCCTCGACGGGCGCCACCTCGTCGGTGTCGTACTCGTCGGCGATCTCCCCGACGATCTCCTCCAGCACGTCCTCGATGGTCACCAGACCGGCGATGCCGCCGTACTCGTCGACCAGCATCGCCATGTGGTTGTGCTGGGCCTGCATGTCTTCGAGCAGATCGTCGAGCCGCTTGGAGTCGGGCACGAACCAGGCCTCGCGCATCACGTCGGCGACGGTGAGCTCGGTCTGGACCCGGCCCTGCGGCAGCATGCGTTCGACGACGTCTTTGAGGTAGACGACCCCGAGGATGTCATCGGGGTTGTCGCCGATCACCGGGATGCGCGAATGTCCCGACCGGACCGCCAGGCTCATCGCCTGCGTCGCGGACTTCTCCGCCTCGATCCAGACCATCTCGGGACGCGGCACCATCACCTCGCGCGCGTTGGTCTCGTCGAGCTCGAACACCGACTGGATCATCCGACGCTCGTCGTCGTCGACCACGCCCTGCGACTGAGCCAGGTCGACGATCTCGCGGACCTCCACCTCCGTCGCGAACGGGCCGTTGCGGAAACCCTTGCCCGGAGTCAGCGCGTTGCCCAGCACGATCAGAATCCGGGTGACCGGCCGCAACAGGACGCCGATCACTGTCAGCAGCGGCGCGGCGAACAGGGAGAGCGAGTACGCGTGCTGGCGGCCCACCGTGCGCGGGCCGACGCCCACCGCGACGAAGGAGACCACCATCATCACCAGGACCGCCACCACGATCCCCCAGGTCATCCCCAGATGTTCGGTCGCGACGAGGGCGACCAGCACCGTGGACGCGGTCTCGAATCCGATCCGGAGCAGCACGGTGAGACCGATGTACGCCGGCCGCTGCTCCACGACGCGGATGAGGCGTTTGGCGCCGAAGCGATCGTCCTTGATCAGATCCTCGACGCGGGCCACGGACACCGTCGCCAGCGCCGAGTCGATGGCGGCGAACAGTCCGCCGATCACGGTGAACGCCGCGGCGACGACGAGGAACACGATGTCTCGCAACGGGACTCAGCTCGTACCGGGTTCGGCGTCGAACCCGATGTTGCGCAGCAGCCGGCCGTCCTTCTCCGCCTGCCGCTGCTCGGTCGCCCGTTGGTCGCGTGCGTCGTACCAGTCGGCGAGGATCCGGTTCTGCAACCCGAACATCTCCTTCTCCTCGGCCGGCTCGGCGTGATCGAAGCCCAGCAGGTGCAGCACACCGTGCACGGTGAGGACCGCGAGCTCGTGGTCGTAGCTGTGTCGCTGCTTGCGGGCCTGGTCGGCCGCGAACGCCGGGCACAGCACGATGTCACCGAGCATGGCCGGCCCGGGATCGGCCGCATCCGGCCGCCCGCCGGGGGTCAGCTCGTCCATCGGGAAGCTCATCACGTCGGTGGGCCCGGGCAGATCCATCCACTGCATGTGCAGATCCGCCATGGTGTCGAGATCGACCAACTGGATCGAGAGTTCGGCCGCCGGGTGCACGTCCATCGCGCCCATCGCGAACCGAGCCACCTCGATGATCCGGTCTTCCGGCGCGTCCTCGCCGGACTCGTTGAACAGTTCGATGCTCATCGACGACGGCCCGCCTGCACTGCGGCACGACGGTCCGCTCGGTTGCCCGCCGGTCTGCCGTTCTCCTCGGCGCGCCCGTAGGCGTCGACGATGTCTGCCACCAGCCGGTGGCGCACCACGTCGGCGCTGGTCAGCTCGGCGAAGTGGATGTCGTCGATGCCGTCGAGGATCTTCGCGGCGATGCGCAGTCCACTCCTGGCGCCGCCCGGCAGGTCCACCTGGGTGATGTCGCCGGTGACGACCATCTTGGCGCCGAAACCGAGTCGGGTGAGGAACATCTTCATCTGCTCGCCGGTGGTGTTCTGCGCCTCGTCGAGGATGATGAACGCGTCGTTGAGAGTGCGGCCGCGCATGTACGCCAGCGGGGCCACCTCGATGACCCCGGCCTCCATCAGCTTCGGGATCGCCTCGGGGTCCATCATGTCGTGCAGGGCATCGTAGAGCGGCCGCAGATACGGGTCGATCTTCTCGCTCAGCGAGCCCGGCAGAAAGCCCAGCCGCTCGCCGGCCTCGACCGCGGGGCGCGTCAGGATGATCCGGCTGACCTCCTTGCGCTGCAGCGCCTGCACGGCCTTGGCCATCGCGAGGTAGGTCTTGCCGGTGCCGGCCGGGCCGAGCCCGAAAACGATCGTGTTCTCGTCGATCGCGTCGACGTAGCGCTTCTGGTTGAGCGTCTTGGGCCGGATCGCCTTGCCGCGCCGGGCGATGATGTCCAGGCTCAGGACCTGAGCGGGTGATTCGGCCCCGTCCTGGTCGGACAGGATCGTCATCGACTCGCGGACCAGGTCCGGGGTCAGCGGGGTGCCGGTGCGCACCAGCGCGACCAGTTCGGCGATCACCCGCTCGGACGCCGCGATGTCGGCCGGCTGTCCGCTCAGAGTGAGTCTGTTGCCGCGCACATGGACGTCGGCCGGCAGTTGAGATTCCAGCGTTCGCAGATTGACATCGGCCGCTCCCAGCAGCCCGACCACCAACTCGTGCGGGATCTCCATGCTCGAAGTCGCCACGCGGGGTGTGTCGTCGTGGTCAGTCACTAAGGGTTTCACTCCTGAAATCTCGACTCCGCTCGATCAGCGTGGTCGTCTCGTTCGATCAGCGCGATCATTGCGATTGATTCTATCCCGGCGGCATACCGGTATACACACAGCATTTCGACACGACTCGTCACTGCGTTCCTCGTCGGCTCAATGAGCGATCGGGGGACGTCACCTCACGAGAGGCGCGAGCGGCCCGTCGGCTCAATGAGCGATCGGGGGACGTCACCTCACGAGAGGCGCGAGCGGCCCGTCGGCTCAGTGAGCGATCGGGCGAGGAGGTTGTCGGAATCTCCGCCTACAGGGCGAGCGCGCGCAGCGTCGCGCGGTGCGCGGGGGTCTTCGGATCCACAAAGCACGCATGTCCGCCCGGCACCGCCGTGAGCGTCGTGTTCTGTCCGCGCGCCGTCATCACCTGTACGTAGTGCTCGCTCATCGCGAGCGGAACCGCGTGATCGCCGCTCGTGTGCACGAGGGCGACGGTCGCATCGACCACGGGCGCGTGAGCGGGTGAGGCATCGACGAAGCGGGCGGGCGCGTCGTCGTACGTCGCGCCCAGGAAGGCGACGACCGACTCCTTGTCACGCGCCCCGGGCACGGTGAAGTCCAGCACCGCCGACTGCGGGACCACGGTGGTGATGCGGTGTCCCGAGGTCCGGGCACCGAGTTGCGCGACAGCCCACGCGGCGAGTTGCCCGCCGGCCGAATGCCCGACGACGGCCACGTGCCGCCGGTCCACCGCGACTCCCGCCGACGCGAGTTCCCCGGCGACGGGACCGTCGAGCGCAGCGATCGCGGCGACCACGTCGCGTCCGGTCTGCGGCCATCCCCCGCCCTCTTCGCGGCGACGGTATTCGACGTTCCAGACCACGGCGCCGTGGGCGACGAGGTCGCGCGCGACCGCCGAGTACACGACCAATGCGTACTCCGTCGACCACGAACCGCCGTGCACCAGCACCATGAGCGGAGCGCGGCCCTCGGCCGGATCCCAGTCCGGCAGATACAGGTGGCCGTACTGCGAGCGATGCTCGCCGTAGGGGACCTTGACGCGCTTCATGCGTCCCAGCGGTCGGTCACCGCGCCGAGGGCGCCCAGCGCTACCGCGCCCGCGGCGGCGGTCCGCAGCACCTGCGGCCCCAGCACCACGCTGCGGCCGCCCAGCGCGGTCAAGTCGGCCACTTCCTGCTCGGTCAGCCCGCCTTCGGGTCCGATGACGAACACCACTTCTGGCGCCGCGGAGAAGTCCACCGACCGGAACGGCGTGGCACCGTCCTCGTGGAGCAGTGCCACCACACCTCCGGCGGCGTGCACCCGTGCGCAGACGTCGCGGACGTCGATGGTGGCGGACAGATCGTGAACTTCCGGGATCCAGGCCCGTCGTGCCTGCTTGGCGGCCGTCGCGGCGGTGGTGCGCCACTTCTCGACACCCTTGGCGGCCTTGGCGCCCGACCAGCGCGCGATGCTCCGCGCCGCCTGCCAGGGCACGATCACGTCGGCCCCGGCCTCGGTCATCAGGTCCACGGCGAGCTCGGACCGCTCGGCCTTGGGCAGCGCCTGCACGATCGTGACCAGCGGAGTGCGCCGCGCGACGAACTCGACGCGCCCGGCCCGCACCGTCAGCCGGTCCTTGCCGGACACCTCGGTCACCGTGCAGTCCGCGCGCGTGCCGCGCCCGTCCCCGAGGATCACCGGCTCGCCGGGTCGGAGCCGGGTCACCGTCACCGCGTGGCGGCCTTCCGGCCCGCTCACCAGCGCGGTCTCGCCCGCGCGGGGAACGTCGTCGACCCAGAAGACCGGAGGCGTCATCGTCCGGCGAAGGCGTTGCGCAGCCGGGAGAAGACCCCGGACTTGGCACCGGACTTGGACGTCGCGGTCACCAGTTCGACGTCGTCGTTCGCCGCGGCCCGCAGTTCGGTGAGCAGGTCCTTCTGGGCCCCGTCGAGCTTGGCGGGCACCACCACCTCCAGGTGCGCGTGCAGGCTTCCGCGCAGGCCGGTGTTCAGGTGCGGCAGGCCCTGTCCCTTGACGGTGACCACGGTCCCTGGCTGGGTGCCGGGCTCGATGTCGATGTGCGCGGTGCCGCCCAGCACGGTGTCGATGTCGAGCGACGATCCGAGCGCGGCGTCGACCATCGGGACGCGCAGAGTGCAGTGCAGGTCGTCCTTGTCGCGGACGAAGACGTCGTCGGGCTTCTCGCTGATCTCCACATAGAGGTCGCCGGCCGGTCCGCCGCCGGGGCCCACCTCGCCCTTGCCTGCCAGCCGGACGCGCATGCCCTGCTCCACCCCGGCCGGGATCTTCACCGTCAGGGTGCGCCGGGAGCGGACCCGGCCGTCGCCGCCGCACTTGAGGCACGGATCGGGGATCACCTCACCGGCGCCGTGGCACTCGGGACACTCGCGCACCGACATCACCTGGCCGAGGAACGACCGCTGCACGGTCTGGATCTCGCCCTGACCGCGGCACGTCGGGCAGGTGACCGGCTTGGAGTTGTCGCGGGTGCCCGCGCCGTCGCAGCTGTCGCAGAGGATCGCGGTGTCGACCGTGATCTCACGTTCGGCGCCCGCAGCGATCTCCTCGAGATCGAGCGTCAGGCCGACCAGAGCCGGTTCACCGGGGCGGACGCGCCCACGCGGTCCTCGGCCTCCGCCGCCGAAGCCACCGCCGCCGCCGCCGAAAAAAGTGTTGAAGATGTCCCCGAGACCGCCGAAGTCGCCGCCGAAGCCGCCCATCCCACTCGCGGCCATCGGGTCGCCGCCGGCGTCGACGATCCGGCGCTTCTCCGGATCCGACAGCACCTCGTAGGCCGTGGTGACCTCTTTGAACCGCTCCTCTTCCAGCGGATTCACATCGGGATGCAGCTCCCGCGCCAGGCGGCGGTACGCGCGCTTGAGTTCCTGATCGGAGACGTTCCTGGGCACACCCAGAATTCCGTAGTAATCACGAGCCACGTGAGTCGAGTCCTTACTTGCGTTCGATTACCGGCCGGCGAGCACTTCGCCGACGTAGCGGGCCACCGCGGCGACGGCGGCCATGGTCCCCGGGTAGTCCATCCGCGTCGGGCCGACCACGCCGACCCCGCCTAAGACGGTGCCCGAAGCACCGTACCCGGTCGACACCACCGAGGTGCTGCGCAGGTTCTCCACCTCGGTCTCCTCGCCGATCCGCACGGTGACGCTGTCGCTCCCGCGCGTGTGGGCGAGCAGCCGCAGAATCACGACCTGTTCTTCCAACGCCTCCAGCACGGTGTCCATTCCGCCGGTCGCGGGCGCGAAGTCTCCGGCGCTCCGTGCCAGGTTCGACGTCCCGCCGAGCACCAGCCGGTCTTCGCTGCGCTCGACGAGCGTCTCGATCAGGACCGAGGCGATCTCCAGGATCGGGCGCTGCAGTTCCGGCGGGGCGTCGTCGGTGAGCGCGGTCACCGCGGCCGATGCCTCCTCGAGGCGCTTGCCGTCGAGCGCCGCACCGAACAGCGAGCGCGCCCGGGAGAGGTCGTCGTCGTTCAGTGGTTCGCGGAGCGAGACGATCCGCTGTTCCACCCGCCCGGTGTCGGTGATCACCACCAGCAGCAGCCGCTGCGGACTCAGCGCCACCACCTCCAGGTGGCGGACCAGCGCGCTGGACAGGACCGGGTACTGAATCACCGCGACCTGATGGGTCAGTTCGGAGAGCAGCCGCACCGAGCGGCGCAGGACGTCGTCCAGATCGACCGCGGTATCGAGGAAGGTCAGGATGGCGCGGCGTTCGGCGGCCGAGAGCGGCTTGATCTCGTGGATACGGTCGACGAACAGCCGGTAGCCCTTGTCCGTCGGCACGCGGCCGGAGCTGGTGTGCGGCTGAGTGATCAGCCCCTCGGCTTCCAGCACCGCCATGTCGTTGCGCACGGTGGCGCTCGAGACACCGAGTCGGTGCCGGTCCACCAGTGCCTTTGACGCGATCGGCTCCTGGGTGGCGACGAAGTCGGTCACGATCGCCCGCAGGATCTCGAAGCGACGATCATCCGTGCTCGACACTCTTCCACCTCTCCTCCGACGATCTTGCCTACAGTGGTCATCGGCGGCCGCATCCACGGCCCCCTCGGCAATTCTAGTGAATCGATTCAAGGGACCGCGCACGATGATCTTCAAGGGCGTCCAGGAAGGCCGACCGTATCCGGAGTTCTCGCTGTCGGCCCGCGAATGGGCGCAGATCCCGCCCCGTCAGATCCGGCTGGACCAGCTCGTCACCATCACCACCGTGCTAGCCCTGGACAAGCTCCTGTCCGAGGACTCCACGTTCTACGGCGACCTGTTCGCGCACGTCGTCCAGTACCGCGGCGAACTGTACCTGGAAGACGGGCTGCACCGCGCGGTGCGGTCCGCGTTGCGAAACCGTACGGTGATCCACGCCCGCCTGCTCGACCTCGACGAGCGGATCGCCGCAGGCGCCTTCGACTCGGCCACCGGCGCCGCGGCCGCCGCACCGCCCGCACCCGGTCCGGCGTTGCCGGGCGCACCCAGCGACCCGATCTCGATGGGCAACACCGACCAGCTCCCACCGGTGCCGACGCGGCCGGTTCACCCGCGCCGCGCGGGCCGCACCGCGCGGCACAGCGCCGACTGACGACGCGCCGACCGACACCTCTCAGCCTCGCCGCGCCCGGGTCGCCGGATCGATCCGCGGCGCGCTGCAGCGGATTCATCCGGATCGGCAGGGCCGCGCCGGCCCGCCAGAGCACCGCGGCGGCCGACCGCGGGCGCCGCTGGGCCTCGATCGCGAGCGCGGCGGTGAACGCCGGGACGAAGGCGGTGCGCGGATGGGCGCGTTCGACGGCATCGACCAGCCCCGGGTCGACGTCGTCCAGCCGGCGTCCGACCACATCCAGATTCACTGCGCTGTGCAGCACCGCGGCCACCGGATCGTCCGGCGCCCAGGGCAGGAAGTGCGCGGAGATCGCGTCGCGGACCGTCGCCGCGGCCTGCGGTCCCCGATGACGGGTGACGAGTTCGCCCGCGCGCGCTCCGCTCAGCGCCGCGAAGCATCCGTACTCGGGGTCCTCCGGGGCGCCGAGGGCGAGGTCGTGCAGCAGGGCGGCCACGAACATCGACTCCGGATCGGGCGCCAGCCGATCGATCTCGGCGAACGCGACCGACCACTGCCAGCACCGGTAGCTGTGCGCCAGCACGACGGGGTCCAGCTCGTCGACGGCCTGTTCGGCGGCCGCCCGGGCCAGCCGTGAATCGGGCGGTGCCGCTGTCGCCGCGGACCCGGCCGTGCCGCGCGTCCCGCGCAGGGCCCGCGGGAGATCGAGAGCGGCCCGCACCGACCCGGTCGCAGCGCAGCGGATCCGATCGGCCCTGCCCAGTTCTCCGATCTTCACGACGAGGTTCCCGGACGCAGGTCGTCGAGGAGCTGCGCGTACTCGGTCGCGTCGACGAACCCCTGGCTCCGGAGCCCGAGCAGACCGTTGATCGTCGCCCACATCTGCAGAATCTCGCGCCGGGTTCCGCCCGGGTCGCCGCCGGCCGCGGCGATCACCTCGTCGACCAGCCCGGTGAGACGGCCGGCGATCCGGCGGCGCGCTGGACCGTACAGCTCCGTGTCCGAGGGTTCGATGTCGACCAGTCCCAGCAATCGGAACGCCAGGGGGTTCTCCCGGTGATACCGGCAGTACTCGTCGAACACCGCCGCGGTGAAATCACCGCGCGCGACGCCGTCGATCGCCGTCCGCATGGCCGTCACGTGCTCGTCCGCCGACCGGCACGCCAGGACCGCGTAGACGTCGGCCTTTCCGCCGGGGAAGTTCGCATAGATCGAGCTCAGCGCGACGTCCGCCGCCTCGGCGAGCTGTTCCACGGCGGTCCTCCGGAATCCGTTCGCGGCGAACAGCGCATCCGCGGCATCCAGGATCGCGGCTCTGGTGCGCCGGCGCCGCCGGTCGGCCGGTTCTTCGAGTGCGTGCGTCATGACTCCGAGTTTACCTAGTGACATTACGATTTCAAAGTGTCATTATGTTTTCGAAGTACGAGTTCGATTATGGAGGAGTCCTCATGTCCGACACCGCCCCCGCTTCCAGCGTCTTCGCTTCCGCGCCCGCCACCGGTTCCGAAGCCATGCGCGCCTTCTTTCCCCAGTCGCCGTTCATCGGCGTGCTCGGCGTGGAACTGATCGACATCGAGGAGGGTCGCGCCCACCTGCGCCTTCCCTTCGCCGAGGCCAACACCACCGTCGGCCCGATGGTGCACGGCGGCGCGATCAGCGCATGCGCGGACCTCGGGATCATGGCCGCCGCCTGGAGCGGCGAGCAGCTGCCGGAGAACCTGCGCGGCGTCACGGTGTCGATGTCGGTGAACTTCGTCGCACCCGCCATGAACGACGACATCGAGATCCACGGCACCCGCCTGCGCAAGGGGCGCAAGCTGTCGCACTGCAGCGTCGAGATCCGCACCCGGACGTCCGGCGACCTCGTCGCGACCGGGTCGGGTGTGTACCAGGTCGGCTGAACGGTCGAGGCCGCAACAGCGGAACGGCCCCGGCCGGAACGCGGGTTCCGGGCACCCTGAGATCGTTCTGGCACCCTCGGCCGAAGGTGCCAGATCGAGATGAGGGTGCCGGGCACCCCGGCTTCGGGACCCTCGCGATGACAACCGGGGTCGCGCCCGGGGACCTCAGCCCCCGGGAAGACGGGTGGCTACTCGACCAGGATGTCCCGGATCACGCCGTCGGCCAGCAACCGGCCCGGATCGGTCAGCACATACGCATCGTCGACGACGACGAGCAGCCCGTCGGACACCGCCCGCTCAGCGCGCCGAGCCTCGTCGTCGGACAACTCGCCCACCGGCAGCCCGGACCGCATCCGGGTGCGCAGCATCACGGCTTCGGTGTGCACGTCGTCGTCGGAGAGGACCTCGAAACCGCCGACCGGGAGCGACCCGTCGTCTAGCGAGGCCGCGTACGTGGCCGGGTGCTTCTGGTTCCACCAGCGCACCCCGTTGACGTGCGAGTGCGCTCCGGGACCGATTCCCCACCAGTCGTCGCTGCGCCAGTACGCCTCGTTGTGCCGGCACACCGAGGCCGGATCGGGCGTTTCGACAGGCTCAACGAGCTGAGGCGCGAGCCGGCACACCGAGCCCGGATCAGGCGTTTCGACAAGCTCAACGAGCTCAGTGGCGGGCCGGCACACCGAGCCCGGATCAGGCGTTTCGACAAGCTCAACGAGCTCAGTGGCGGGCCGGCGCACCGAGGCCGGAACGGGCGTTTCGACAGGCTCAACGAGCTGAGCCCCAGGCCGGCGCACCGAAGCCCAGTTCGACACCTCGTACCAGGTCAGGCCCGCCGCCGACAGCCGCGCATCGATCAGCTCGTACCGGGCGGCGAGCACGTCGTCGTCGGGCATCGGCACTTCTCCGCGCCGCACCTTCCGGGCGAACGCGGTGCCGTCTTCGACGATCAGGGCGTAGGCCGACACATGGTCCACCGGGGTGGCGAGCACCGCATCCAGCGAGGCGGCGAGATCGTCGTCGGTCTCCCCCGGCGTGCCGTAGATCAGGTCCAGATTCACGTGCTCGAAGCCCGCCGCTGCGGCTTCGTGCGCCGCGGCCGGCGCCCGCCCCGGCGTGTGGCGGCGTTCCAGGATCCGCAGCACGTGCGGCGCCGCGGACTGCATGCCGAGTGAGATGCGCGTGTACCCGGCCTCGCGCAGCGCGGCGAAGAACTCCGGCGAGGTGGACTCGGGGTTGGATTCGGTGGTCACCTCCGCACCCGGCGCGAGGTCGAACGAGGAACGCACCGCGCCGAGCAGGTCAGCCAGCCCGTCCGCGCCGAGCAACGACGGCGTCCCGCCGCCGACGAACACCGTCTCGACCGGTCGCGCCGGAGCGAGCAGCGCGGCGGCCTCGTCGAGCTCGCGCCGTACCGCCTCGGCCCAGGCCGCCGGCGAGGTGGACGATCCGAGCTCACCGGCGGTGTAGGTGTTGAAGTCGCAATAGCCGCACCGCGTCGCACAAAAGGGCACGTGCAGATACAGACCGAACGGCCGCGCCCGCCCTGACCTCAGACGATCCACGGCCGCGGCGGACAGCGGAATCGAGGGCGTGCGCAGGGACATGCATCCATCATGACCCACGACCAGCGCCGACAGTTAAAATCACCCTGCGGCAAAATAAGCCCAAGTAGACGAGACGGGCGCGAACGTGGCACCATGGTCGGCGTGACTCCTTCCGGCATCCGCCTCATCGCGCGGCGGCACATCGACCTGATGCGCTGCGACAGCGCATCGTGTCTCCGCTAGCCGAGCTCGGCCGCGAAGAATCCCTCTCGCCGGTCACCGGACGGAACTGCCCTTCCGCGGTGCCGGAGCCCCTGGATGCCGATCCTCATCCCCCGGTACAGCCCCCGTTGACGTGCCGCACTGCGCGGTGCGCGAGGAGAATCGATGACGCTCACCACCCCCGAGTCCACCGGCGACACCGCCGCGGCTCCGACCGAGCAGACCCGCGAGCGCCCGGCGCGCGGCGAACGACCGGCTCCGCGTAAACGCACCCGTCCGGTCAAGAAGCGCGCCGAAGGCCAGTGGGCTCTCGGCTACCGCGAACCCCTGAACCCGAACGAGCAGACCAAGAAGGACGACAATCCGCTCAACGTCAAGAGCCGGATCGTCGACATCTACTCCAAGGTCGGCTTCGACGGCATCGACAAGGCCGACCTGCGGGGACGTTTCCGCTGGTGGGGCCTGTACACCCAGCGCACCGAAGGGTACGACGGCACCTACACCGGCGATGAGAACATCGACCTGCTCGAGGCCCCGTACTTCATGATGCGCGTCCGCTGCGACGGCGGCGCCCTCACGGCGACGCAACTGCGGACCCTCGGCGAGCTGTCCACCGAGTTCGGCCGCGACACCGCCGACCTGTCCGACCGCGAGAACGTCCAGTTCCACTGGATCCGCGTCGAGGACGTTCCCACCATCTGGGACCGCCTGGAGGCGGTCGGACTCAAGACCACCGAGGCCTGCGGCGACTGCCCGCGAGTGGTCCTCGGCTCGCCGATGGCCGGCGAGTCGGTCGACGAGGTGCTCGACCCGACGCCCGCCATCGACGAGATCGTCCAGCGCTACATCGGCGATCCGAAGTACTCGAACCTGCCGCGCAAGTTCAAGACGGCCATCTCCGGACTGCAAGACGTCGCCCACGAGATCAACGACGTCGCCTTCATCGGCGTCGAGCATCCCGAGCACGGTCCGGGTCTGGACCTCTGGGTGGGCGGTGGCCTCTCCACCAACCCGATGCTCGCGCAGCGCGTCGGCGTATGGGTCCCCCTCGACGAGGTTCCCGACGTCTGGGAGGGCGTCGTCTCGATCTTCCGCGACTACGGTTACCGCCGCCTGCGTTCCAAAGCGCGCCTGAAGTTCCTGATCAAGGACTGGGGAATCGAGAAGTTCCGCGAGGTGCTGGAGACCGAGTACCTCAAGCGCCCGCTGATCGACGGCCCCGCCCCCGAGGCGCTGCCGCACCCGATCGACCACGTCGGCGTCACCAGGCAGAAGAACGGTCTCAACGCCGTCGGCTTCTCGCCCATCGCCGGGCGGGTGTCGGGCACCATCCTGCAGGCCGTCGCCGATGCGGTGGAAAAGGTCGGCTCCGACCGGGTTCGGTTCACCCCCTACCAGAAGCTCATCGTGCTCGACGTCCCCGACGACCACGTCGAGGCCCTGATCGCCGAGCTCGCCAAGCACGGCCTGTCCGGGCGCCCGTCCAACTGGCGCCGGAACCTGATGGCGTGCAGCGGGATCGAGTTCTGCAAGCTCAGCTTCACCGAGACCCGCAAGCGCTCGCAGGACCTGGTGCCCGAGCTCGAGCGGCGCCTCGCCGACGTCAACGAGAAGCTCGACGTGCCGATCACCGTCAACATCAACGGCTGCCCCAACTCGTGCGCCCGTTCGCAGATCGCCGACATCGGGTTCAAGGGTCAGCTGATCGACGACGACGAGGGCAACCAGGTCGAAGGTTTCCAGGTCCACCTGGGCGGGAGCCTCGGGCTCGATTCCGGCTTCGGGCGCAAGCTGCGCCAGCACAAGGTGCCCACCGGCGAGCTCGGCGACTACATCGACCGCGTCGTGCGCAACTTCGTCGAGCACTCGGACGAGGGTGAGCGCTTCGCACAGTGGGCCGTCCGAGCCGAAGAGGAGTGGCTGCGATGACCGCCAGCACGCTGAACACCAAGCACCTGCGCGAACTCGCCCAGGAGGGCGCGCAACGCCTCGGCCCGGATGCCTCGGCCGAGGACCTGCTGCGCTGGACCGCCGAGACCTTCGGCACCGACTTCGTGATCGCGGCCAACATGCAGGACGCCGTCCTGATCGACGTCGCGAGCACAGCGATCGACAGGTCGGTGATCGACGACGAGAAGCTGAAGGTCCTGTTCCTCGACACGGGCTATCACTTCGTCGAGACGCTCGGCACCCGGGACGCGGTGGTCGACGTCTACGACCTCGAGCTGATCAACGCCGTGCCCGAGCACACCGTCGAGCAGCAGGACGCGCTGCTCGGCAAGAACCTGTTCGCCTCCGACCCGGGCGAGTGCTGCCGGCTGCGCAAGGTGGTTCCACTGCGTGCGGCCCTCGCACCGTTCCGCGCCTGGGTCACCGGCATCCGTCGCGTGGAGGCCCCCACCCGGGCCGGAGCGCCGCTCATCTCCTTCGACGAGGGCTTCGGGCTGGTCAAGATCAACCCGCTCGCCGCATGGAGCGATGAGCAGTTCCAGGACTACATCGACACCCACGGAGTCCTGGTCAATCCGCTGGTCGACGACGGTTACCCGTCGATCGGGTGCGCCCCGTGCACCCAGAAGCCAGCCCCGGGAGCAGATCCGCGCAGCGGCCGTTGGGCCGGCAGCGCCAAGACAGAATGCGGGTTGCACGTCTCATGAGCATCACTTCTGACACCCACCCTTCCCTCGTCGAGCCGACTTCGGCGCCGAAGGACTTCACCACCCTCGACGCGCTGGAGTCCGAGTCGATCCACATCTTCCGCGAGGTGGCCGGCGAGTTCGAGCGTCCGGTGATCCTGTTCTCCGGCGGCAAGGACTCCACCCTGCTGCTGCACCTGGCGCTCAAAGCCTTCTGGCCGGCGCCGCTGCCGTTCTCACTGCTGCACGTGGACACCGGGCACAACCTGCCCGAGATCATCGCGTTCCGCGACGAGATCGTCGAGCGGCACAACTTGCGCCTGCACGTAGCCAAGGTGGAGGACTATCTCGCCGACGGCCGCCTCACCGAGCGGCCCGACGGGATCCGCAATCCGCTGCAGACCATTCCGCTGCTCGACGGCATCACCGAGAACCGGTTCGACGCCGTGTTCGGCGGCGCCCGCCGCGACGAAGAGCGGGCCCGTGCCAAGGAGCGGATCTTCTCGCTGCGCAACGCCTTCGGCCAGTGGGACCCGAAGCGTCAGCGACCGGAGCTGTGGAACCTGTACAACGGTCGCCACGCTCCGGGCGAGCACGTGCGCGTGTTCCCGCTGAGCAACTGGACCGAGCTGGACGTGTGGCGGTACATCGCCCGCGAGCAGGTGCTGCTGGCTCCGCTGTACTACGCGCACGAGCGTGAGGTGTACCAGCGCGACGGCATGTGGATGACGTCCGGTCCGTGGGGCGGCCCCCGCGAGGACGAGGTGGTTCAGACCCGCACCGTGCGCTACCGCACCGTGGGCGACGGCTCCACCACCGGCGCCGTGCTGTCCGACGCCGCCGACAACGAGGCCGTGCTGGCCGAGGTGGCCGCTTCCCGACTGACCGAACGCGGCGCGACCCGCGGCGACGACCGCGTGTCCGAGGCCGCCATGGAAGACCGCAAGCGCGAAGGATACTTCTGATGACCGCTCCCACCCTGCAAGACGGTGGAGACCTGCTCCGGATCGCGACCGCGGGCAGCGTGGACGACGGCAAGTCGACCCTCGTCGGCCGGCTGCTCTACGACACCAAATCCGTTCTCGCCGACCAGATCGACGCCGTCACCAAGGCCTCGGTCGATCGCGGCATGGACACGCCCGACCTGTCGCTGCTGGTCGACGGCCTGCGCGCTGAGCGCGAGCAGGGCATCACGATCGACGTGGCCTATCGCTACTTCGCCACTCCGGCGCGCAGCTTCGTGCTCGCCGACACCCCGGGCCACGTCCAGTACACCCGCAACACCGTGTCCGGCGCGTCGACCGCACAGCTGGTGATCCTGCTGGTGGACGCTCGCAACGGCGTCGTCGCCCAGACGCGCCGGCACGCCGCGGTGATGGCGCTGCTCGGTGTTCCGCGCCTGGTGCTGGCGGTCAACAAGATCGATCTGGTGGACGACCCGGCCACGGTGTTCGCCGACATCTCCGCGGAGTTCAACGAGATCACCCGATCGCTCGGCTACGCCGCCGACCAGGTAGTCGAGATCCCCGTCTCCGCGCTGCACGGTGACAACATCGCGATCCGCAGCGACAAGACCCCGTTCTACGACGGGCCCACGCTGATCGAGCATCTGGAGACGGTGCCGAACGAGCCCGATCGCCGACCCGTCGGATTCCGGTTCCCGGTGCAGTACGTGATCCGCCCGCGCACGGCCGAATACCCGGACTACCGCGGGTACGCGGGCCAGGTGGCTGCGGGCACGGTCCACGTGGGAGACGAGATCGTGGTGCAGCCCTCCGGGCAACGATCGCGCGTCGCCACGATCGACACCCCGGACGGTGAGCTGGCCGACGCCCACACCGGCCGCAGCGTGACACTCCTGCTCGAGGACGACATCGACATCTCGCGCGGCGACCTGATCGCCGCCGCCACCGACGCCCCCGAACCCGCCCAGCAGTTCACCGCCACCGTCTGCTGGCTCGGCGACAAACCGCTGCGGCCCGGTGCTCGACTGCTCCTGAAGCACGGCACCAAGACCACGCAGGTGATCGTCGGCGACTTGGAGACCTTGTTCGACGAACAGCGGCTGGCCCTGATCGACGGTCCGGAAGCGGTGGAGCTCAACCAGATCGGCCGTATCTCGCTGACCACCGCCGAACCGATCGCTGCCGACGACTACCAGGTGAACCGCGAGACCGGCAGCTTCCTGCTGATCGATCCACAGGGCGGCAACACCCTCGGGGCAGGCCTGATCGGCGACGCGCTGGAAAGCCTGCACCTCACGCGCGCCGCACTCGCCTGATGTCCGACGACGAAGGTCGCGGTCGAGAAAGCACCCGAGGCGCGGAAGCTGGTGGTCGAGACAGCACCCGAGGCGCGGAAGCTGCTGGTCGAGACAGCACCCGAGGCGCGGAAGCTGCTGGTCGAGACAGTGCCCGAGGCGCGGAAGCTGGTGGTCGAGACAGCACCCGAGGCGCGGAAGCTGGTGGTCGAGACAGCACCCGAGGCGCGGAAGCTGGTGGTCGAGACAGCACCCGAGGCGCGGGAGTCGGTCGTCGAGAAGTTTCCCGAGGCGCGGGAGTTGGTGGTCGAGTAGGCGAGGCGCTAGCCGAGCCGTATCGAGACCATCGAGACCATCGAGACCAGGTGCTCTTGCTTGCCGCACACGGCAGCCGGGACGTGCGTTTCGCGGCGACCGCCGAGCGGGTCGCCGAGGCCGCGGCGCATGCACTTCCCGATGTCCGCGTCGAGCTCGCCTATCTCGATCTGAACGAGCCGCTGATCGACCGGGTCCTCGACACCCTGACCGGCGAGGTGACCGTGGTCCCCCTCCTGTTCGGCGACGGCTACCACTCCAAGCACGACCTCCCGGCGATTCTCGCCCGTGCCCGGTCCCGCGATCGGGGGCTGCGCACCACGCAGACGCCCGTCGTCGGCCGGCACACGCCCGTGCCCGCGCTCGTCGACCGCCTGTGCGAGGCCGGCCTGCGCGCCGGCGACGGTATCCTCATGTACGCCGTCGGGTCGTCCGATCCGGGGTCGGATGCGTCGATCCGCGAGCGCGGCCGCGAACTGTCCGCAGTCCTCGGCATGCCGGTGGAGACGGTGTTCGCGACCAGGCTGGGCGGCGGGGCCGCCGTCCGCGGCGCCGTGGAACGCCTCCGGTCCGGCGGCGCCACGCGGATCGCCGCCGCTCCCCTGTTCCTCGCCGCAGGTCTGCTCACCGAGCGCGTCGAACGCGACCTCGACGCGGCGACCTCCGGTGCCCTGGTCGCCGGCCCGATCGGCGCGCACCCCGCGCTGATCGCCGCGATCTCCGCCCTGTATCGCACCGCGGCGCCCGCACCGGTCAGCTGACGCCGGCTCTGAACCGAGATCGGGCCAGACTTCGGCGGTCGCCCTGCGGAGACGCAGCCAGGATAGACCGGGTGTTAGCTTCCCCCTCATGGGGATTGGACATACTGCGCCGGCCACGATCGCCGAGCCGGGAGGGCAGCGAATCGGCAGTTTGTTCAGGCAAGGCTACTTACCACCGTGGCTGAGCGGATACGCGCTCATCGGTCTGGTGGTCAGCGGCATCGTGCCCGTGCTGCTACCGCTCAGCGTGGACCCCAAGGGAGCGATCGCCGTCAGCCTGGTGGTCGCCGGCTTCTACCTCGGCATGCTGATCGCCCCGGCCTTCGGTGCGCTGGCCGATAGCACCGATTCGCATCGGACTCTCTTCCTCGCCAGCTTCCCGATCGCCGCAGCGGGCGCGCTGGGCTTCGCCTTCTCACATCAGACCTGGCTCATGTTCCTGTGCATCTTCGTGGTCGCCGCCGCCGCCGGCGCGGCACAGACCGTGGCGAGCATGTTCATCGTCGAAGGCCGTCCCGCTACGGAGTGGCCCGACCGACTGGGCTGGATGCGCCTCGCCTTCGGCACCGGCCAGGTCATCGGCCTGGCGGTCTCGGCCTATTTCGCCCACAGCCTCGAGTCGGGGTGGATCGTCGTGGCCGTCCTGCTGGCTCTCGGGATGATCGGCGGTGCGATCCATCTGCCGCGGATCGCTCCGAAGACAAGGGCGGTCGAGTCCGGATCTCGCTCCACGACGGTGCCGGCCAGTCTCCGTCACACCCTGCTCAGCCGCTTCGGGCTCTTCCTGGGATGCTGGTTCTTCGCGATGCTCGGCCTGATGACCTTCTACAACGTGGTGCCGATGGTGCTCAAGGACTCGTTCGGCACCGATGCCCGCACCAGCTCGCTCGTGTTCCTCGTGGGCTCGGCCATCGGTGCGATCCTCTACCCGGTGTCCGGCCGGCTGTCCCGGCGGCTGGGATCGGCCAGGGTGCTGGCGGTCGGCCTCGCCGTGACCCTGGCCTTCGGTCTGCTCCTCGCCAGGGTGCTGCGACGCGCACCGGTCAGCGGCGTCTGAGCCCGAGACCACCCGTTCGCGACGCCTCAGCCCTGGATGCGGGTGCGGGTGTCTCCCCAGGCGGCGTCACGCAGGTCGTTCTTGCGGGTCTTGCCGGTCGAGGTCTTCGGGAGCACGTCGAGGAACTCCACCTCGCGGGGCGCCTTGTACGAGGCGATCCGGCTCTTCACGTGCGCGATGATCTCCTCGGCGGTGACCGCCGCTCCGTCGGCCAGCTGCACATAGGCCTTGGGACGCTCGCCCCACTTCTCGTCCGGAACGCCGATCACCGCGACGTCGAGCACGGCCGGATGACTGACGACGGCCTGCTCCACCTCGATGGTCGAGATGTTCTCGCCGCCGGAGATCACCACGTCCTTCGCACGGTCGAGGAGCTGCACGTAGCCGTCCGGGTGCATCACGCCCAGGTCGCCGGAGTGGAACCACCCGCCGGCGAAGGCCTCGGCCGTCTGCTCCGGCGCATCCAGATAGCCCTTCATCACGACATTGCCCCGCATGACGATCTCACCCATCTCCACGCCGTCCGGCGCCACGTCCACCAGCTCGCCGTCCACCGGCTCGGTGCGCACCACCCGCAGCCGCTCGGCGGTCAGCATGCCCACTCCCTGGCGCGCCATCAACACCGACAGTTCCTCCCCGGAGAGGTCCGACCAGCTCGGATCGGGTTCGCACACCGCGTACGGCCCGTAGGTCTCGGTCAGGCCGTACACGTGGACGATGTCGATCCCCAGGTGCCGGATCGCCTTGATGACCGTTGGGCTCGGCGGGGCGCCCGCAGTCGCGATGGCCATCGGAGCGGCCATCGGATGCGCTTCCGGAGCAGTCGCCAGGGTCGTGAGGACCGTCGGCGCGCCGGACATCTGATTGATGCCTTCGGTGTCGATCAACCGCCACATGTCGTCGCCCCGCACCGCGCGCAGACACACCTGGGTGGCCGCCACCGACGTGAGGGCCCACGGACCGCACCAGCCGTTGCAGTGGAACATCGGCAGGGTCCACAAGTACTTCGTGTCGATGCCGAAGCCCTGGGTCACCACGTTCCCCAGCGACGCGAGGTACGCGCCCCGGTGGGTGTACATGACGCCTTTCGGTTTGCCCGTGGTACCCGAGGTGTAGTTGATCGAGATGACCGCGTCCTCGTCGTCGACCCCCCAGCCGAACCGCTGGGCGGTCTCGGCGCGCGCCGTCAGTTCGTCGTACCGGGTGACGTGCCCGGAGTATTCGCCGTCCTGGCCGGGCACTTCGATTCGTTCGCGCACCGTCGCGAGCGAGACCTCCTCCAGCGCGGCCAGCAGCGGACCGTCCCCGAGCAGCAGTACCGCACCGGAGTGGTCGCAGATGTAGCGGACCTCTTCGGCGGCCAGCCGGGTGTTGACCGCGACCAGGACACCGCCGGCCAGGGGCACCGCGAAGTGCGCGGCCAGCAGTTCCGCCGAGTTGGTGCCGAGGAACGCTACCCGATCGCCGGGTTCCACGCCCGAGGCCCGGAGCGCACTCGCCAGGGCGGTGACGTCCGCGGCCAGCTCGGCATAGGTGAGACGGCGTCCGCCGTCGATCACCGCGAGCTTGCGCGGGTGCACCTCGGCGGCGCGCTCCAGGAATCGCAGCGGTGTAAGTGCGGTGTCGAGTCCGGACCGGACGGATTGAGTCATGGCGGGTGATCTTCCCCTCGCGAAAGCCGGTGTTGTGCCGACGATCACGATAGCCCACTGGCACGGAGTGCCACAATTGTTCGCCGCGCGTTGCGACGAACGGTCCGGTGACTGCGATCAGCGGCGGCGGCTCACACCAGATCGGGCCGCGGCTTCGGCACCGGATCAGGTCCGGGTCCGGGGGTGCCCGGCGACGGTCCGGGTTCCGGCCCACCGGGCGCCGGCCGCGGCACCGACGGCGGGACGATCATCGGGTCCGGTTCCGGCTCCGGGATCGGCCGCTCCCCCGGGGGCATCGGTATCGGCGGCGGCTCGGGGTCGTTCGGTACAGCGGGCATCGGAGCCTCCTCGCTACGGTCTGCGAACTCGGAACACAGAAGCCCGGAGGCTCCTGAACTCCGGATACCCAGGTCGCCGGGATTTCAATCGCCCGGCGGTCCGGCGCGACCCCCGGCGAGGAGCAAGCCGGTGAGCGACGTGAGCATGGACTGTGCCGGTCGGTCCCACGTCTGAATGGGCCCGCCGGATACGGCTATTCGCCCACGACTCCCGGAACTGCGGTCGCCCGCGCGTACACCGTCTGGCCTGCACTCAGTTCCAATGCGTTCTGATCGCCCCGGGTGATCTGCGCGATGAAGTCCTCGCCGGTGTTCGCGGCCGTCAGTTCGACACGAGTCTCGAACCCGAGATTCACCACGCGATTGACCGTCGCTCGCACCACCCCGGTGTCCAGATCCGAGTCAGCCGGCGGGTAGGTCATCTCCGGCGTGCGACCGATCCGGATGTCGTGCGGGCGGACGAGCTGACCGTTCAGCCGCGAGACCGAGCCCAGGAACGACGCCACGAACACGTTCTCCGGCCGGTCGTAGAGATCGTCTGGCGTCCCGATCTGCTCGATGCGCCCCTTGTTGAGCACCGCGATCCGATCGGAGACGTCCAGCGCCTCCTGCTGATCGTGGGTCACCAGCACGGTCGTCACGTGGACCTCCTCGTGCAACTGGCGCAGCCAGCGGCGCAGGTCGTCGCGCACCTTCGCATCGAGTGCACCGAAGGGCTCGTCGAGCAGCAGCACCTGCGGATCCACGGCAAGCGCCCTTGCCAGCGCCATGCGCTGACGCTGCCCGCCGGACAGCTGGGACGGGTACCGGTTCTGGAAGACCTCCAGGCCGACGATCTCCAGAAGGTCGTTGACCTTCTTCTCGACCTCTGCCTTCGGCCGCTTGCGGATCTTGAGTCCGAAGGCGATGTTGTCGCGCACCGTCATGTGCTTGAAGGCCGCGTAGTGCTGAAAGACGAACCCGATGTCGCGATTCTGGGGCGAGGCGGTGGACACGTCCCGGCCGTTGATCACGACAGTTCCCGAGTCCAGGGTGTCGAGACCGGCGATCGCACGCAGCAGCGTCGACTTCCCCGACCCCGACGGTCCCAGGAGCGAGGTCAGCGACCCCTCCGGGATGTCGATCGAGACATTGTCGAGTGCAGCGAAGTCGCCGTAGTGCTTGTTGGCTCCGATGACTGAGATGGACACGTCTATTTCTCCTCGGCTGCGGTGCGTTCGTGAGCGGATCGGTCTCGGCGCATCCCCCGGTCGGGGGGATTCGACGCCTCGGATTCTTCCGGTCGCGGACCGTCGAGACGCTCCCCCTCAGGCATCAGGGCCTGCGGCGCCACGATGGTCGCGGCGTCGGCCACTCGGCCCTGCGCACGCCGCTCGATGACGGTCATGGCGACGAGCACAGCTATGGCGACCAGCATAAGCAGGGTCGCCGCCGCGTAGGCGCCGTACTCGTTGTAGTCGTCGGTGTAGCGCGAGTGAACCAGCAGAGTCAGCGTCTGCGACACACCCGGCATATTCGACGACACCATGGTCACCGCGCCGTACTCGCCCAGCGAACGAGCGACGGTGAGCACGATGCCGTAGGTCAGCCCCCACCGGATCGCCGGCAGAGTGATCCGCCAGAAGGTCTGCCAGCCGCTCGCGCCCAGGGTCGCCGCCGCTTCCTCCTGTTCGGTACCGATCTCGTGCAGGACCGGCTCGACTTCTCGCACCACGAAGGGCAGGGTGACGAAGATCGTCGCCAGCACCATCCCGGGAAGACCGAAGATCACCCGGAAGCCGAGAGACTCGACACCGCCGAACCATCCGTGGCTGCCCCACAGCGCGATCAGCGCGACACCCGCGACCACCGGGGAGACTGCGAACGGCAGATCCACGACGGCCTGCATGAGGCCCCGACCGCGGAACCGCCCGCGCGCCAGGGCGAGCGCGGTGATCACGCCGAACACGACGTTCAGCGGCACCACGATCGCCACGATGATCAACGACAACTGCAGCGCGGAGATGGCGGCCGGCGTGGTGATCCAGTCCCAGAACTGCCCGAATCCGGGCTCGAACGCGCGCCAGAAGATCAGGCCGACCGGGACGACCAGCAGAACGAACAGGTAGACGAGGGCGATCGCCCTCAGCCCGTATCGCGCCGGATTGGAGATGTTCATTCCGAAGCCTCCTCACGACGCTGCTGGAAACGCCCGGCGACGCGCAGCACCAGCAACACGACGAAGGCGATCAGCAGCAGCATCACCGAGACGGCCGACGCATCCACCGGCTCGTCGATCTCGATCTGTTGCTGGATGTACTGGGAGGCCACCTGGGTCTTGCCCGGAATGTTCCCACCGATGAGCACCACGGAGCCGAACTCGCCGATCGCGCGCGTGAACGCCAGTCCGGCGCCGGTCAGGACGGCGGGCATCAGGGCGGGCAACACGATCCGGAAGAAGATGGTGCTGTTGCGGGCGCCGAGCACGGCGGCGGCCTCTTCGACGTCGCGGTCGACCTCCATCAGCACCGGCTGGACCTGGCGCACCACGAACGGAAGGGTGACGAAGGTCAGCGCGATGATCACACCGGGCTCGGTGGCGGCCAGGTGCACGTCGATCGGACTGTTGGGCCCGTACAGCGCGAGGAGCACCAGTGAGGCGACGATGGTCGGCAACGCGAAGGGCAGGTCGATGATGGCGTTGACGACGCCCTTGCCCCAGAAGTCGTCGCGGACCAGCACCCACGCGATGATCGTGCCGAAGACGACGTTGATCAGTGCCACCACCAGCGACATGATCGCCGTGATCCGCAGCGTGTCGACGGCGCCGGGAGCAATGATCGCATCCCAGAATCCCGACCAGCCGTCGTCGAACGCGGTGGAGGTGATGGCGGCCAACGGCAGGAGCACGATGACGGTGAGCCACAGCGCGGCCACGCCGAGGGTGAGCGGATTGTCCGCGCGCCAGCGCCGCCCGCTCGCCGGCGTCCGTTCGGGTGAAGCCGGTTCGACGGCGGAGCCCTGCGCCTGTGGAGCGGTCATCGGCCCGCTTCCTCGTTGTAGATCTCGGTGATCGCACCGGACTTGCCGAACAGTTTCTTGTCGACATCCGGCCATCCGCCCAGATCGTCGATCGTCCACAGCTCGTCGATCCGGCCGGGGAAGTCGCCCCCGGTCTCGGCGATGATCTCCGGAAGCACCGGGCGGAAGCCGGCCTGCGCCCAGAGTCGCTGAGCCGGAGGAGTGAACAAGTAGTCGACGAAGCTCTTCGCCGCAGCCTTGTCGTTGCTCGTGGTGACGATGGCGACCGGGTTCTCGATCTTGAAGGTCTGCGAGGGCACGACGTAGTCCACTCGCTGGCCGGCCCGGGCGGTGTCGTTGTGACGCTTGAGCATGATCGCCTCGTTCTCGTAGCTGATCAGCACGTCACCCTGGCCCTGTTCGAACGCGGACGTGGCCTCCCTGCCGGACTTGGGCAGAATCCGCACGTGATCGCGCACGAGCTGCCGGACGTAGGTCAAGCCCGCCTCCGGATTCTTGCCGCCGTCGCTCTTGGCCGCGTACGGCGCGAGCAGATTCCACTTGGCCGAACCGGAGCTTCCCGGATTGGGGGTCACCACCGTGACTCCGGGTTTGAGCAGGTCGTCCCAGGTCTGGATGTTCTTCGGGTTCCCTTCACGGACGACGAACGCGACCACCGAGCCGAAGGGGATCGAGTCGTTGGGCGCCTGGGATTCCCAGTCCTGGTCCACCACGCCGGCATCGACCAGTCGAGTGACGTCCGGTGCAACGGAGAAGTTCACGACGTCGGTGGGCAGTCCGCGCGCCACCTTGCGCGACTGGTCGCCGGAGGCGCCGTAGGACTGCGAGAAGCCGATGCCGTGACCTTCCGGGGTGTCCCGGAACGCGGGGATGATCAGGTCGAAGCCGGGCTTGGGGACGGCGTAGGCGACGAGGTTGAGATGACGGTCGCCCGAGGAGATGTCGTGGCCGCCGGGCTCGTCGGTGGAGCCGCCGCCGCAGGCGGTGACCAGCATCAGCAGCGCTGCCGTGGCGACAGCCACGAGTCGGTGAGGGCGGTTCGGTTGCACGTGAGAAAGCTAGCAACGGGGCCGCGGGCCGCTCAACGCTCGCGAGCGTGGCGCAACCAAGGCTTCTCCGGACCCCGCCGAGTGTGCTAACGGGTGATGAGCCAGGCGATGAGAACCAGGACGAGCAGGGCGATCAGCGCCCAGGTCACCTTCGAACGAAACATCTCTCAGATCCCTACTCCGTGGTCGTCGCCGACTTCCCGGCGGTCGAACAGTGAAAACACCCAGGCGACCAGGAAGTTCACCACCCAGGCGATTGCCGTCGCGAGGGGCAGGAGGATCGCCGCCACCACCAGAAGCTGGGGGACGAACGGGAGGGCTGTGAGCCACTCCTCGACTCCGTCCCACCACGACAGGATCGCGCTCATCGACACCTCCCGGTTCGGCGGTCACTTATTCTCACGCTGACTTAAAACGCCGGCTCTCGCGACCGGAGTTCGAACTGGAACTCCGGTGCTGAAAAGACCGGCGTCCGACACCAGGCTACCCGGCGGTCGGAGCCAACCCGCGGCGGCGCAGGAGTGGCGCGATCTCAGCGGGATGTCCGAGCATCTCCGCGTGCGCGGCGACCGGGTCCACGCTGTCGCCGCGCGCCAGCACCGCTTCGGCGAACGCGCGTCCCAGTTCGCGCCGCAGACCGCCTCCGCGCAGGAACCACTGCTCGGTCTCGGCGTCGAGGACCTCGGACCAGATGTACGAGTAGTACGCCGACGAGTATCCGCCGCCGAAGACGTGGTTGAAGTACGTGCTCCGGTACCGGGGCGGGATCAGCGGGTGCGCCAGTCCCGCTTCGTCGAGGGCGAGCGCTTCGAACTCTGCCACGTCGTGCGGAATGCTCTCCGGCGTCAGACGGTGCCAGGCCAGATCCAGCGCGGCGGCGGCCAGGTACTCGACGGTCGCGTGCGCCGGCTCCACGTCGGCGGCCTCGCGCACCGCGGCGATCAACTCGGTCGGCGCCGGTTCGCCGGTCTTCCAGTGCCGGGCGTAGCGGGTCACCACGTCGGGGTGCAGTGCCCACATCTCGTTCACCTGCGACGGGAACTCGACGAAGTCGCGCGGTACCGAGGTGCCCGATTGCGAGCCGAACTCCACCGCCGACAGCAGTCCGTGCAATGCGTGACCGAACTCGTGGAAGAGGGTCGTGAGCTGGTCGGCCGTGAGCAGACACGGCTCCCCCGGTTCGGGCTCGGTCAGGTTGAGCACGTTCACGATCACCGGCCGCGCGCCCAGTTGCGCCGACTGGTCGACGATGTTGTTCATCCACGCTCCGCCGCGCTTGGACGGGCGCGCATAGAAGTCGCCGAGGAACAGTCCCACGCCGCGGCCGTCCGCGCCGTCGAGGACCTCCCACACCCGTACGTCGGGGTGGTAGCCCTTCAGGTCCGGGCGTTCGGTGAAGGTCAGGCCGTACAGGGCGGTGGCGGCGGCGAACACCCCGTCGTTCAGCACCGCGTCGAGTTCGCAGTACTGCTCGAACTCGTCCGTCCTCACCTCCTGCGCATCGTTGCGTCGCTGATCGGGTGCGCCGTCACCTCGATGATCGGGTGCACCGTGTTCTCGCTGATCGAGCGAGTCCTGTCGATGATTGAGCGAGCGCAGCGAGTCGACATCGTCCTTCCCGGTCCGCCGGGCAGCGGCGAGCGCGAAGGACACGTCCCAGGGCTCCAGCGGTCCCCCGAAATCCTCTGTCAGGCACGCGATCTCGGCGTCAGCCGCCGCCGTCGCGGCCGATCCCAGTTCGCGGAGCAGGTCGGCCACCGCCGCGGGATCCGGTGCCGTCTCCTCGGCGATGGTGTACGCGGCGTGGTCGTCGTACCCGAGCAGTCGTGCACGACGGGCCCGCAGTTCGACGATCTCCAGGATCATCGCCCGGGTGTCGTGACTGTTCCCTCGTGCGCACCGGTCGACGGAAGCCTCGAAGACGCGTTGGCGCACATTCCGATTCGTCAGCTTGCCGACCGCGGACTGACTGGACGGCAGTTCCAGGGAGATCAGATGGCCCTCGCGCCCCTCGGCGCGGGCGAGGCGACGGGCTGCGGCGATCTCGGCATCGGACAGCCCGTCCAGGTCGGCCGCGTCCAGCACGTGCACCGCCGACGCGTTGGTGTCGTCGAGCAGGTACTGGGAGAACTCGGTGGTGAGCGTCGCCAATCGGGCGGAGATCGCCCGCATCTCCGCTTGGCCGTCGGCGTCGAGTCCCGCCCCGGCGCGGACTGCGCTGCGGTAGCGCTTCTCCAGCAGCCGGCGCTGCGGCTCGGTGAGCTCGAGCCGGTCGATCTGCTCGTGCAGGGCCGCGATGCGGGCGTACAGCCCCGGGTGCATCCCGACGGTGTTGGCATGCGCCGTGAGCCGCACCGCGAGTTCCTGCGCGATCTCCGCCCGGCGCGGATTGCTGTCCGCCCCTTCGAGATTGAAGAAGATCCCGTTCGCCCGCGCCAGTGAGCGGCCCGAGGCTTCGAGCGCGGCCAGAGTGTTGTCGAAGGTGGACGGCTCGCTGTTCGACGCGATCGCCTCCACCTCGGCGAGGTGTTCGGCCAAGGCGACGTCGTACGCGGGCAGGAAGTCCTCGTCGGAGATCGTCGCGAAGTCGGGCAGGTCGTACGGGAGCCCGGAATCGGCGAGCACGGGGTTCACAGCATCATCGGCCATGCGACCACTGTGCCACGATGACCGGGCACCGTCCGCCGCGCGTCAGCGCCCCGACGGCCTACTTCTTCGGTTTGTCCCCGACCGCGTCGTTGCTGAGCGCGGCGACGAAGGCCTCTTGGGGGACGTCGACGCGGCCGATCGTCTTCATCCGCTTCTTGCCCTCCTTCTGCTTCTCCAGCAGCTTGCGCTTGCGGCTGATGTCGCCGCCGTAGCATTTGGCGAGGACGTCCTTGCGGATCGCCCGGATGTTCTCGCGGGCGATCACCTTCGAGCCGATGGCGGCCTGGATGGGCACCTCGAACTGCTGGCGCGGGATCAGGTCCTTGAGTTTGAGCGCCATCCGGTTGCCGTACGCGTAGGCCGAGTCCTTGTGCACGATCGCGCTGAACGCATCGACTGCCTCGCCCTGCAGCAGGATGTCGACCTTCACCAGATCGGCCTCCTGCTCGCCGGCCTCCTCGTAGTCAAGCGACGCGTAGCCGCGGGTGCGCGACTTGAGGGCGTCGAAGAAGTCGAAGATGATCTCGGCCATCGGCAGCGTGTAGCGCATCTCCACGCGCGTCTCGGACAGGTAGTCCATGCCGCCGAGCTCGCCCCGCCGCGACTGGCACAGCTCCATGATCGCGCCGATGAACTCGCTGGGCGCGATGATCGTCGTCTTCACGATCGGCTCGTAGATGTTCTTGGTCTTACCCGTGGGCCAGTCCGACGGGTTGGTGACGATGTGCTCGGCGCCGTCGTCCATCACCACCCGGTAGACGACGTTGGGCGCGGTGGAGATCAGGTCGAGTCCGAACTCGCGTTCCAGGCGCTCACGCGTGATCTCCATGTGGAGCAGGCCGAGGAAGCCGCAGCGGAAGCCGAAGCCGAGGGCCACGGAGGTCTCGGGTTCGTAGGTGAGGGCCGCGTCGTTGAGCTGGAGCTTCTCCAGGGCCTCACGCAGGACCGGGTAGTCGGAACCGTCGACCGGGTACAGGCCCGAGTAGACCATCGGCCGGGGCTCGCGGTAGCCGGTCAGGGCTTGGGTCGCGCCGTGCTTCGCAGTGGTGACGGTGTCGCCGACCTTCGACTGGCGCACGTCCTTGACGCCGGTGATCAGATACCCGACTTCGCCGACTCCGAGGCCCTTGCTGGGTTTGGGCTCCGGCGAGACTATGCCCACTTCGAGGAGCTCGTGGGTCGCGCCGGTCGACATCATCTGGATCTTCTCGCGCGGCAGGATCTTGCCGTCGACCACGCGGACGTAGGTCACGACGCCGCGGTAGGTGTCGTAGACCGAGTCGAAGATCATCGCGCGGGCGGGGGCGTCCGAGTCGCCGACCGGGGCCGGGATCTGCCGGATGGCCTCGTCGAGCAGCTCCGGCACGCCCTCGCCGGTCTTGCCGGAGACGCGCAGCACGTCCTCGGGCTCACAGCCGATGATGTGCGCGATCTCCGCGGCGTAGCGATCCGGGTCGGCGGCCGGCAGGTCGATCTTGTTGAGCACCGGGATGATGGTGAGGTCGTTGTCCATCGCCAGATACAGGTTGGCGAGCGTCTGGGCTTCGATGCCCTGAGCGGCGTCGACCAGCAGGATCGCGCCCTCACACGCCTCCAGCGCCCGCGACACCTCATAGGTGAAGTCGACGTGGCCGGGCGTGTCGATCAGGTGGATCACGTAGTCCTGCGCGACCCCGTTCTCGTCGGCGACCTTCCACGGCAGCCGGACGTTCTGCGCCTTGATGGTGATGCCGCGCTCGCGCTCGATGTCCATCCGGTCGAGGTACTGCGCCCGCATGTCGCGCTCGGCGACCACCCCGGTGATCTGCAGCATCCGGTCGGCCAGCGTCGACTTGCCGTGGTCGATGTGCGCGATGATGCAGAAGTTCCGGATCCGGGAAGGATCGGTGAACGTCGTGTCGGCGAAGGTGGAAATCTCTACTGCTCCTTGCAAGGCGGCTCGGGGCTCCGGTCGGACCCAGGGGCCGCAGGTCTGCCCCTAGTTTGTCACGAGGCGGCCGCCGGACTCGACCCGCCGTCTCGCCGTCCGGCCAAAGCGCTCCTCACCAGACCTCCCGCGAACAGCAGAGCGAGCGTGCCGATCACCACGACGACGATCGGGCCGAGCCAGACGGCGTACCAGTCGGTCGTCGCCTTGTCGAGGTGCATCGGGTCGTAGTAGACGCGGATCCGAGCATCGGAGCGGCTGTCCCGATCGTTGGTGTCCGCGGCGCCGGGGGCGGGAATCGACTGTTCCTCGCCGCCGGCGGGCCGGAAGTAGAGCCTCTCGTTCAGGTAGTAGCCGGGGGCGGTCGAGGTGTTGATCGCCCGTACACCGAGCCATCCGATACCGGCGATCAGGGCGACCAGCCCAAGTATCGCCACCACGAAAGCCATGTCCGGGACTGTTCGCGTGTCGTCGTCGGAGAGTCTCCGGGGAGTGCGGTCGTCGCGGGGCATGGCCTGACTCCATCTCGGTTCGCAGCGGTCGGCGGGCACGTAGGCTCGCATCATCATGCACGACGACGACGATGCCTCCGAGCAACTGCACGACGACGGTGTCGCCGCCTCGATCGACCGGCCCGCGAGCGACTCGCGCGGACTGGTGATCCTGGCGCACGGCGCGGGTAGCGACCGAGAATCCGTTCTGCTGCGCACCCTCTCGGCGGCGCTCACCGCGCGCGGCCTCACCGTCGCACGCATCGACCTCCCCTATCGGCAGCAGCGGCCGAAGGGGCCGCCCTCGCCGTCGAAGGCCGCCGCCGATCGGGACGGGATCCGCGCCGCCGTCGCCGCGCTCCGGCCGCTCGCACCGAAGGGCCCGCTGATCGTCGGAGGGCAGTCGTACGGCGGGCGGCAGGCATCGATGGTCGTCGCCGACGATCCCGCGTTTGCCGACGCGCTGCTGCTGACGTCGTACCCGTTGCACCCGCCGGGCAAGCCCGAGAAGCTGCGCACCGAACACCTGCCGGAGATCGCGGCCCCGACGGTGATCGTGCACGGCCGCAGCGATGCCTTTGCCGCCTCCGACGAGCTCGCGGCCGCGGCGACGCTGTTCGCCGGGCCCGTGCACATCGTCGAGGTGGACAAGGCCGACCACGGCCTCAAACCCGAGCGCTCCGGGGTCGGCGAGCTCACCGCGGACGCCGTCGAGCAGTACCTCCTGACCGAGACGCCGTGACCGGCCACGAGTACCGCCGTCGCCCCGGCCGCACGCGGCCGACACCCGAGTTGGCGCGCCGGATCACCTACGCGCCCGACCTCGACGGCGCTGCCGATCCCGGGGAGATCGTGTGGACCTGGGTCCCGTACGAGGAGGACCCCGGCCAGGGCAAGGATCGCCCGGTCCTGATCGTCGGACGCCAGGGCGCCGAGCTGGTCGGCCTGATGCTCTCGTCGCAGGCGCATCATCGCGACGACGAGAACTGGCTGCCGGTCGGTTCCGGCGCCTGGGACTACAACGGCCGCGAGAGCTACGTCCGGCTCGACCGGGTGATCGTGGTCGACGAGCACGGCATCCGCCGGGAGGGGTCGATCTGCCGGCGAGACACCTTCGACGCCGTCGCCGACGAGCTGCGCCGCGACTACGGCTGGCGATAGTCGCAGGAAAGGACTCGGCCTGAGTAGAACTACGCAGACCGTTCGTGCGCTTCTACCCGAATCTCTCGGGGAATCTGCTCAAACCGCAGTTCACAGGAGTGTTCTCAGTGAGTGCTCAGGTAGCTTTCCCGGCATGAAAACTCGTCGCTTCTTCGCCGGACTCGGCATCGCCGTCTCCGTCGCCACCGCCGGATCCCTGCTCCCCGCCACGGCCCCCGCCGCCGACGCCCGCGCCTACAACTACGGTGCGATCGCCTGGAACTACAACGGCAAGACCTCCTACGCGGTGAACTACGGCAGCCGCGCCGCCGCCAAGAACCGGGCCAAGCGCCTGTGCGGACCGCGCTGCGGGTACTTCACCTTCTACAACTCGTGCGGCGCCGTGGCGTACAAGTTCGGCCGCACCCGCACCACCGTCGGCACCGCCAGCGGTTTCCCGACGCGCGCCGCCGCCCAGCGCGCCGCCAAGCGCAAGGCCGGTCCCGGTTCACACATCCGCGCCTGGGCCTGCACCTCCCGCTGATTCCGATCCGCCACCAAAGCCCGAAGCCCGCCGTCCCCGAGACAGCGGGCTTCGGTGCGTGGCGGGACGCCCGCCGGCACGCGGATCAGCCCTTCAGGCGATCGCGCAATCCCACGGCCCGTCGCTTGACCCTTCGTGCCACGTCCTTGGCCCGGGTCGCGGCCGACCGCTGATCCACGGGTTCGGGCATCGCCGCGATCCAGTACGCCAGCGCGTCCAGGCCCGCGTTCGCGACGGCCTCGTCCGTCGGCTCCGGCGTCTCGGCGACGTCGACGCTCAGATCGACGCGGAGGTCGTCGAGCGTGCCGGTGATGCGGCAGCCCGCTGCGGCGATCGCGTCGATCAGCCGCACAGACTCGGTCGCCGCCCATTCACGCTGCTGCGCAGACAGTCCCAGCGGCTTGCCCTGGCTCGTGTTGCGCAGCGCGATCCCGATGAACCGCCGCTTGACGATGTTCTCGTAGCGCGTCCACGGGATCACACCCGACGGAATCCGGGTGTTGAGACGTCTCAGGAACTCGGTCTGCGCGGCCGACAGCGACATGTTGTGCCGCTCGCCGGTCTTCGGCAGCAACGCCGGGTCGACGCCCAGGACCGACAGGAAGCGATCCCACAGCGAGTCACCCTGTGCGGCGGTGCCCGGAGCGGGCACGGTGACCAGATGGATCCGGTCGGCCGGCACCAACGTCGACCACTTGCCCACCACCGCCGTGTAGTCCTGGAACTCCCAGAACGGCTCTTCGTGCAGTTCGCCGGTTCCCCCACCACCTGGAGCATGATCGGCGACCGAAGCCAGGAAGGTCGCGAAGTCGGTCGGACGCTGGTTCTTGACGTTCTCCTGGTACACCGACGGCAATTGCCGGGCCAGGTCGCGCACGGTGAGGATCACGTGGACCTCCTCGGCGAAGGCCAGATCGTCGACCAGCCGCCTCAGGTCCTCCACCCCGGCGTTGGCGAACAACTCGTGCGAGACGATCGACGTACCCGGCCAGGCTTTCATCTGGGCCACCATCCGGGGCCAGGCTCCGGCGTGCTCGGGCGCGGCCCAGCTCAGGTAGCGCTCCGGCTGCAGATGCGCGGCGGCGTGGAAGTGGTCTTCGGGGTGGACGCCCGGATAGAGCAGTCCGGCGTTCTCCAGCGCGAGGTCGCGGTTCACCCAAAGACGATCCTGGATGTGCGTAGTACCGGTCTTGGGAAGTCCGACGTGGACGTAGACGATCGACATAGTGGGCTCAGTCTAGGGTTTCGCCCACGGGGTATCTCCTCGACTCACCGCCGCTCACGCGGCCGCCTCGAATCCACGGATTTGGGGGCCGCCGCCACCGCTGGTAATCTTGTCTGCTGTTGCGAAACACGCTGGTCGCCGACCGATCGCGAATCGCACTGCTCCGAACAGAACACCAGGTCGCCCACCGCGGCCGCACCAACGATGTAAGGGATTACGCGTGGCAAACATCAAGTCGCAGATCAAGCGGAACAAGACCAACGAGCGTCGTCGCCAGCGGAATCAGTCGATCCGCAGCGCGCTGCGCACCGCTCTCCGCAACTTCCGCGAGACCGTCGCCGCCGGCGACAAGGAGAAGGCCACCGAGCTGCTCGCGAGCACCAGCCGCCAGCTGGACAAGGCCGCCACCAAGGGCGTCATCCACAAGAACCAGGCGGCCAACAAGAAGTCGGCCATGGCTCTCGCGGTCAACAAGCTCTGATCCTCCCGCGGCTCACGCCGCACCCGGACCGCAGCGGTCCGATGCACAGGTCTCACGATCACCCCGACGATTACCACGCGGTCGTCGGGGTGATCGTCGTCTGTCCTCACTGTCGTGCCGGACATTCGCGACAACGGCAAGGCAGGCGCGACAACGGTAAGGCAGGCGCGACAACCGGCTGGAGACGAGACACCTGGGAGTGTCGCCTCTGCACCTGGCTGTCGCAACGTCGCACCGGCTGTCGCGGGGACACCCCCGAGACTGCCCCTCGCTGATCGAGCCCGCCCCCTTCGCTGATCGAGACAACCCCGCGCCGATCGAGCCCGCCCCCCTCGCTGATCGAGCGAAGTCGAGATCCCAGCGGTCACCCGCTCCCTGCCTCCCTTCAGGTGTCCGACGGCGTGCCGCGGTACACGGCTGCGGCGAACATCAGACCCGCCGCCGCGCACAGCACCCCGAAGACCATCCGCCCCCACGGCGGGAGGAAGAACTGCGGCAGGACGAGCGCGATCAGCACGCCGAGCGGCCACGCCGCCGCACTCCGCCGCTGGCGCTGCCAGACCACGGCGGCCAGCACCCCGGACACCGCGAGCAGCAGCAGTCCGGCTCCGAACGCGGTCACCGCGACCGGCTGATTCCGGACCTGATCGACCAGATCCAGCACCGCCTCGTCCCCGCCCGTCGCCGCGCGGCCGATCGCGTGCAGCCCGAAGGTCTCCGCGCCGTAGTACGGAAGCACCAGCACCACGCCGGCGAATCCCGCCGCAGCAGCTGTCGCGGCCGATCGCCCGGGAGCGTCCCGCGCGAGCAGCACGGCGAACCAGGCGAACGAGGCGAGCCCGAGCGCTCCGCAGGCGTGCGCGACGATCCAGGCCGGTGCCGCGAACGCCTCCGCCGCGTCTGCGGTCTCCGGCCCCGCCGCATCGTCGTACGGCCGAATCAGCAGGTAGACGGCCATCAACAGACCGGCAGTCAGCGCAGGCAGAACGATGCGTGCGTCAGGGCGCATGGTGATCTCCTCGAATTTCCGAGAGCGGCGCTCTCTTCTACTCGACCGTAGCCCGAACGGCGGCGCAGAAGAAGAGCAGTGCTCGCGAATTCCGGGTGAACCCTGACCGACCCGCTATGGTCGACGACGCCTCCGATCAGCGTCGGCGTCGGGATCTAGCGCCGACCCGATTCAGCGTCCGCGGCGCGGTCGCAGCTGCGCGACGGTCGAGACCGCGTGCTCCAGGGCGTACTCCGGGTCGGCGGCCTGCCCCTTCACCGCACCGTTGAGTTCGGCGACCACGAGTACCGCCTGCCCGATCGACGTCGCGTCCCACGCACGTGCCTGCGATTGGATCTTGCCCACGCGGCCCGGCGGCATGCCCAGTTCCGACGCGATCGAGTACTTGTCCGCCGGGCCCATCGAACGGACCCGCGCGATGGCGTGCACGGCTTCGGCCAGCGCATCCGCGAGAAGGACGCGGGCGGTGCCGTGATGCTGTGCCCACGCGAGAGATTCCATCGCCCCGGCGAGATCGCCGGTGACCGCCTTGTCCGCCACCTCGAAGCCGGTCACCTCGGGGCGCCCCACGTAGTACGTGCGCACCGCAGACTCGTCGACTTTGCCTCCGGTGTCGGAGACCAATTGATGGCAGGCCGCCGACAGCTCTCGCAGATCGGAGCCGACGAGCTCTGTCACGAGTTCCACCACATCGGGACCGACGCGCACTCCCAGGCCGCGAAACTCCTTGCGCACGAAGTCGACCCGGTCGGAATGCCACTTCGGCGCGGCGCACTCGAACTCGGCCGCACCAGCCTTCCGGAGCTCCCCCACCATCGACTTCTGCCGGCCGCCGCCGGTGTGGATGACCATCAGGGTGATGCCGTCGGGCAGCGCCTTCGCGGTGGCGGTGATCAACGCGGCCGGGTCCTTGCCCGCCTCGGCGGCGGCCTCGATCACCACGATCCGCTCCTCGGCGAACAACGACGGACTCAACAGTTCGGCGAGCTCGGGACCGGTCACTTCGCCGCAGCGGATCCGCGTGACCGGCACGTCTTCGCCGGAGTCGCGCGAGCGCTCCTGAGCGACCCGCTTGATGACGCGCCCGGTCAAGAAGTCGTCGTCGCCCAGCAGCAGGAACAGCCGATCACTCACAGCCACCATGGTGCCACGCCCCTACGACGCGGCTCACCGGCCCGGGGCCCCTGCCCGGTGAGCGCGCCACACGGCGTCGTCCGCGTACTGTCTGTCGGTATGCGATGCGACGGCTGGCTGTGGACTCCGTCGGTGATCGGGAGTCTGATCCCGCCGGCGCTGGCCGGGACGTCGCCGGCAGAGATCCCCGACGACGGCTACGACCACCCGGACTACGACCCCGATGACTATGCCGACCGCAGTGAACGAGCCCGTGTCCGATGGACGGTCGACGCTCCCGGGGCCGGCGGCCAGGCATCCCTTGTGGTCCGGGAGCGACCTGCCGGGGAGCCACTGACCGAGGACGATGTCGACTCCGATGCCCACCTCTACGACGACGGTGAGAAGTCCTTCGTTCGGCGAGTCCCGAAGGAGCAGCGCGCGGTTTTCGGGACCTGGGCGTACGTCATCGACCGTGCCGCCGTCGTGGGGAGATCGTGGACGCTGTCCGGCGACCGACTGCACTATCAGTGCCGATTCCCCACCGGCTCTGAGTCCCGACACCCGGTTCCGGAACCCCAGCTCTTCGCCTCGGCCGAGAAGGCGCTCGCGCTGATCGAGAATCCACCCGCCGTCCGAGTGCGGCCGTCCGTCCGGGTGCCCGCACCGTCGGACTACCGGTGGCGATGACACACCGCGGCCCACGTTCACGGCGCCGGGACACCGCCGATCTGCCACCGTGTGCCCCCGATTCGCCGTGTCCCGCGCCAGATCAGGTGGGGTCCCGCGAACGGTGCGCGCGCCAGACCCCATAGCCGAAGGCACCCGTCAGAGTCAGCACGATCGCGGCCTGCCAGCCCGGGACCTCCGGCGCCGACCAATTCCGGCCGCCGAGTGCATCCGCGCACCCGACCAGCCACCACATCTCCGGCCCCGTCGCCCGGATCAGCAGTTCCCCGGCCAGCGAGCCCGGACCGTCGGGCGGACCGATCGCGCCGATCACCGCGGCCAGTGTCCCGAGCAAGGAGATCGGGCCCACCACCGGTGACACCAGCAGATTGGCCGGAAGGGACACCAGACTGACCCGATCGGAGATCGCGATCACCAGCGGAGTGGTCAGGATCTGCGCGGCCAGCGTCATCGCGAGCAGCACGGCCAACACCTCCGGCACCCCGCGCCGGATCAGTCGCTGCCGGATCGGAGCCGCCCACAACACCAGGCCCAGTGTCGCCAGCACCGACAGCGCGAAGCCCGGCGCAAGCGCCATCTGCGGCCAGAACAGCAGCACCACGACGACCGCCGCCCCCAGAGCCGGCAGCGCCGAAGCACGGCGCGCCGCCAGCGCTCCCGCCAGCCCGATGCCGCCCATCACCGCCGCTCTCAGCACGCTGTCGGTCGGCCGCACCAGGACCACGAACCCGAGCATCGACAACAGCCCCAGCGCGACCGTGGAACGCGTCGACGCCCCGAGCATCCGCAGCGAGAGAACCACTGCGCCGCAGACGATCGCGAAGTTGCTCCCGGAGACGGCGGTAAGGTGTGTCAGCCCGGCGGCCCGGAAGTGGTCGCGGAGCTCGCCGTCGAGATCACCGGTGTCGCCCAGCACCAGCCCGGGAAACAGGCCCGCAGCCCGCGGCGGCAGCGATCGAGCAGCCAGAAGCCGCAGTCGCGCGCGCACCCGGCCGGCCCATCTCTGCCAGACCGGCGCGGGCGACACGGTCGCGATGTCGCCGACTGCCGTCAGTCTGGCCGCCACCAACCTCCGCCCCACTCCGTCCGGGGGAGGTCGCACGCGAACGCGCAGCGCCATCCGCTGCCCCGGCACGGTGTCGCCGATCGCCTCCGCCCCGGCGACGAGTTCGGCGGCGACGGGCGCGTGCGGTCTCCGGTCCAGCTCGACCACCCTCACCGGAGTGCGCACCTCGCCGCTGTGTCGCAGCATCACCGGGTCGCCCGTCACCTGGACGACGACCACCGGCAGACCGCGTGCCTGCGCGATCGGCGCGCTTTCGGTGATCGATATCCGGAGGACGCACGCCGCCCCCGCGGCCGCCGCCACTCCGCACACTGCGGCTGCAGTCGCCGCCACCGCCGGCCGCGAGGCGCGCAACGCTACCCATGCGAGGACCGCGACGCTCACCAGCCCTGCCGTGATCACCACGGTGATCGTCAGCGGCAACACGAGGGCGGACCCGGTCAGCACCCAGCACGCTGCGGCCGGGCCGGCCAAGCGCAGATCGACGGTCATCAGCACGGAACCTCCACAATCCCGGGCCTGCGACCCGCCGACACCGCAACCGGACGTCGTCGCGTCAGCCCACGGTCACCGCGTCGCGGAGTTTCGCCAGGCGTGCCGGACCGATCCCCTCCACCTCGGCGAGTTGATCGACCGAGGCGAATCCACCGTTCCGCTCGCGCCACGCGATGATCGCCTTCGCGGTCACCGGCCCGACACCGGGCAACGTGTCGAGCTCGGCTTCGGTGGCGGTGTTCAGGTTCACCGTGCCGCTCTGCGGTGCCGCTCCGGGCACTGTGCCGGGGCTCGTATCCGGCGCGGTGCCCGGCGCGGACGACACCACTGCACTGCGGACCGCGCCGGCCCCGCCCTCGCGCGTGCCGACCAGTACCTGGTCTCCGTCGTGCAGGATCTGTGCGAGATTCAGACTCAGCAGATCGGCGTTCTCCCGGGCCCCGCCCGCACGGTCGAGCGCTTCGGCGACCCGGGAGTTCGGCGGCAGCCGGACCAGGCCGGGACGGCGCACCAGTCCCGCGACGCTGACCACGATCTCCGCCGGCGTCTCGGCGGACGGCGCACCGGGAGCAGCCTGCGACGACGGTCCCGCCGACGCCGGGAAGTCGACCAGCGGCGCGACCGGCTCGGTTCCGCGCAACAGCGAGAACCCCGCGATCACACAGGCGATCACCCCGACCCCGATCAGCCCGATCGCGGCCGGCGGCAGCATGGTGAGCCGGCGGCGCGGCGGGTCTTCCCAGTCCTCGTCCTCGTCCCACTCGCCGTCGTCCCAGTCCTCGGGTTCGGTGCCCGGCTCGGCGTACGCATCCTCGTGCCCCCGGTCGGCGAACTCACCGTCACCCGGCGATCCGGAGCGGTCGAGTACCTCGTCCCAGTGCCCCGTGTCGTCGCCGGCGGCACCGCTGTCGTCCCCAGCGCCCTCGTTCCCATCACGGTCGTTCCGGTCACGGTCGTTCCAGTCGCCGCCGTCCGAGGACGCTTCCTCCCTGGCGACGCCGCCGGCGCGTCTCGGGACACGCCGGGGCTCGCCGTCGGCGCGAGTCTCCGCGCGATCACCCGAGTCGTCGTCCCGATGCTCGACCTCCCGGTCGCCGGACCAGGCCCGACGGCCCGCGGCGGTGTCGAGCCAATCCGGGATCCTGGTGGCGCCCCAGTCGTCTCCGGCGGCCGGCCTGGGCGAGGCGGCACCGCGCGCGCGATCGGCGTGCGGGCGCCCGCGAGGTGCCCGAGCGCGGGGGTCGTCCCGCGGCAAGATGCGATCGAGTCCGCCGCGCTGCGTCGTGCGTGTTCTCCTGGCCATGGCGCGACCGTAGGCCGCTCCACCCGGGCCGGGCTACGTCCCGGACGGGCATCCTGTGGACAACTCGCGTTGTCCACAACAGCTCAGTCCAGGGGTAGCAATCCGTGGCCGGTTGCGATACCGACGGCGCCGCGCCCGACGTGCACCCCGAGCACCTGCCCCAGATCAACCACCAGCGAGGACGTCACCTTCGGCAACCGGTCGCAGACTCGTTCGAGCACCTCGACGGCGAGCCCCGGCGCCTGGCAGTGCTGCACGGCGACCGTCACCTCGTCGGCGCCGACGTGCTCGACGATCGAGTCGATCATCCGGTTGATCGCCTTGGTAGTGGTCCGCTGACGTTCCTTCAGAGCCAGCACGCCGTCCTCCATGTGCAGGATCGGCTTGATCGACAGCGCCGAGCCGAGCAGATGGCTCGCCGCACTGATGCGTCCGCTGTTACGGAGGTTCTCCAGAGTCTGCACGCACAGCAGCGACTCGGCGGTGGCGGCCGCGCGCACCGCGACCTCGTACACCTGGTCCCGGTCGGCGCCTCCTTCGGCGGCCTGCGCCGCGGCGAGCACCGTCAAGCCCACCGAGACGCCCGCGGCCCGCGAGTCGACGATCCGCAGACTCTCGCCGAACTCCTCGGAGACCAGTCGCGCCGCGGCCCAGGTCCCGGACAGTCTGCGCGACATGTGCACGGCCACCACGCCGTCGCCGTCGCTGCGGGCGAGGGCCTCGGCGTAGAACTTCTCCAGATCCTGCGGATTGGCCCCGGAGGTGGAGACTCCCGGAGTCGCGATCACTTCACTGGGGATGGGGTCGACCCCCTCCAGATACTCCGAGCCGTCGGGCATCGTCACGTGCAACGGGACCTGGGTGATCCCGTAGCGGTCGGCAAGTGACGCGGGCAACCGCGACGACGAGTCGGTGACGACGATGACAGACACCCCTACAACTTAGCGGCCCGCACCGAACCGCCCACGCGCCGGTGTGGATTGCGGCATTCACGACGCTCCCGACGGCTCGATTCGGCGGTGCGCCGGTCCCGCCCCCGCTGCCCGGGCGAAGAGTGCTGGGAAATGGTTCCTGGAGAACCACTTCCCAGCACACTGCACCGCCGGGACGCCGGCGATGGAACCGCAACGGCGGCCCGTGCGTCAGATAGGACATGAGAGACGACGCACGGCTCGCCCGTACCATCGCCGACAACGACGGCATCATCACCTCTGCCCAGGCCCGGGCACTCGGCCTCACCCGGGGAGCTATCCGCGGCCGGGAACAGCGGCAGGAATGGCAGCGCCTGGTCGGCGGGGTCTACCTCTGCAACACCCACGACTTCACCGCTGCCGCACGTCTGCGCGCCGCCGTCGCCGTCCACCGCGGTGTCGCCGACCGGACGGCCGCCGCGTACTGGCACGGCATGATCGACGACCTGCCCGCGGTGGTGACCCTGTCGGTCGCCAGATCCACCGCCGCCAAGGCCAACGCACCCTTCGACACGTCGGTCGTCCGGCGCACCTTCGCCGCCGAGGACCTGGAGGTGGTGCGCGGTCTCGAGGTGACTCGTCGGCCGCTCACCGTCTTGATGGCCGCACCCCTGCTCGACGATCCCCAGGCCTTCCTCGACCGGAGGCTGCAACTCGGCGAAGTGACCCTCGAATCGCTCCAGCGCGCATTCGAACGGAACTCGCGACGGCCCGGCATGACGGAGATCGCACCACTCCTGGCCGCGGCTTCCACGGCCAGCGAAGCCGAATCGGAGCGTGCCTTCGCCGAGCGCCTCGACGACGAACAGATCGGCGGCTGGGTGCAGCAGTTCGCCTTCGGCAGGTGGTTGATCGACTTCGCGTGGCCGGCCGAGGGCATCGCCGTGGAGATCCACGGCTGGGCCTACCATCGCGACCGGCGGCGCTTCGAGTCCGACAACGCCAAGGCCGCCGCACTCGCCGCCGCCGGGTGGCTGGTGATCCCGTTCACCTGGCGGCAGCTCGCCGACGACCCGATCGGCTGCATCGAGAAGCTGGTGTCGGCGCTCCGAATTCGGCGTGAGCTCCTCGGGTGAGCCTGCCCGGCGCCTCGCTTGCTGAAAAGTGGCTGCTGGAGAACCGTTTCCCAGCACCCGGCGCGCCGTTGGCCGGGGTTCAGCCCGGCGATTGCGCGATCAGGTCGGCGACAGCGGGTGCGACGAGGCCGGCGATCGCCTCGTGCGTGTGCAGACCCCAATGGATCCCGTCCGGATTCATGCGGTCCGCCCCGTCAGCGAAGTGCGCCGCCGTGATCGGATAGAAATCGACCGTGGGCAGGCGGTGCGCGGCAGCCCAGCGAGCGATCGCGGCACTCGTCGGCACACGGCCGTGGTGCGCGTATCCGTAGTACGGACTCGCATGCGTGGGAGGAAGCGCTACCAGGATAGGCAGCTCGGGCCGCAGCTGACTGATCGAGGAGCGCACCTTCTCGAAGTAGTCGACCGTCACCCGCGGGGGCAGCACCATCGGCCAGCCCAGTCCGGACAGCCGGGGCTGCAGCCACCCGTACGTGTTCCGGACCCGCTCACGCAACGCCGACGGCCGGACGTACCGGATCTGCTCCCGCAGCGCCGTCGGCAGCGGTGACGGCAGCGAGTCCATCCCGCCGTAGGCGAGCACCACCACCTCGGCCTTCGGCAGCGCGGCCCAGATGCGCGGATCCTGCGTGACCGCCCACCAGATGTCCCGGCTGGTCCAGCCGATCCGCGCGAACAGATCGACGGGACGACTCACCCCGGAGGCGACCAGGTTCGGCCAGATCCGGGCATCGTCGGCGGCGAGTCCGCCGGTGGGACCGTAGAACGAGAGCGAGTCGGCCAGCACCAGCACGCGTCCGGGGCCGGTGTCCGCAACCGGCGCCCCCTCCCCCGGCACCGCTACTGCACCCCGGTGTCGGCCAGCGGGGTGTCGGCGGCCGCGCTGGCGGCGTTCCACACGTCCAGCCGCCAGGTAGGTTCCTCCCCCGGCAGACTGTGCCCGGACAACTGCACCCAGCTGGTGTTCGCCAGCCCACCGAGGATCGGCCAGTTCTCGACAGGAAGTTCCAGCAAGCCGGCGGTCAGCGCGGCGATGACCCCACCGTGCGCCACCAGCACCACGGGGCGCTCGGATTGGTCGCCCTCGCCCCAGCCGTCGAGTTGCTCGACGAGCTCGGCCACCACCGGCACCGCGCGGGCGGCCACGTCGACGCGGCTCTCTCCGCCCGGCGGAGTCCATGTCGCGTCGTCGCGCCAGATCCGCCGGGCCCCCGGCATGGCCGCGTCCACCTCGGAGTGCGAGAGACCCTGCCAGTCGCCCAGGTGCGTCTCGCGGAGCCGGGGATCGGTCACCACGTCGAGTCCGGTGACGGCGGCCAGCGCCAGCGCGGTGTCGTGCGCGCGACGCAGATCCGAGGACCGGATCAGCCGGGGCGACCGGGCCCCGATCACCCGCGCGGCCTCCGCTGCCTGCGCCACCCCCAGGTCCGAGAGTTCGGTGTCCAGATGTCCCTGCATGCGCCGGGTCGCATTGTACTCGGTCTGGCCGTGCCGCAGCAGCACCAGACGCCGCACGATCGGCGTGAGCCGCTCGACGCTGGTGTCGCCCTGGTCCGGTTCGACGGTCACGGGGTGTCCGGGTCGTCCGCCGGGCGCTCCAGGCCGTCGACCTCGATCACCGGGCAGTCCTTCCACAACCGTTCCAGTCCGTAGAAGTCGCGTTCGTCCGAGTGCTGCACGTGCACGACGACGTCGCCGTAGTCGAGCAAGGCCCACCGGCCCTCCCGAACGCCCTCGCGGCGCAGGGCCTGACGTCCGGCCTCGCGGAGCTTGTCCTCGATCTCCTCGGTAATCGCGTTCACCTGGCGCTCGTTGTCGGCCGAGGCGATCACGAACAGGTCCGTGATGACCAGCGGCTCGGACACGTCGAGCACGACGATGTTCTCGGCTTTGCGGTCCGCCGCGGCGTGGGCGGCGATCACCGCGGCCTCGCGCGCTTCTGCTGTGGCGGTCACGTGGTTTCCTTTCGGTACAGGCTGTGCTTGCTGATGTACTGGACCACTCCGTCGGGTACCAGATACCAGACCGGGCGACCGTCCTGCGCACGCTTGCGGCAGTCGGTCGACGAGATCGCCAGGGCGGGGATCTCCATCATCTGCAGCGCGTGGTCGGGCTTGGTCGCCAGGTGTTCGGCCAGGTGGGTCGCATCCAGGGCGTATCCCGGGCGGGAGACGCCGATGAAGTTCGACAGCTCGAACAGCTCCTCCCAATTCTGCCAGGTCAGGATGGTTTCGAGTGCATCGGCTCCGGTGATGAAATAGAGCTCGGCGTCGGGGTACACGCGTCGCAGGTCGCGCAGGGTGTCGACGGTGTAGGTGACGCCCGCGCGGTCGATATCGACGCGGCTGACGGTGAACTGCGGGTTCGACGCCGTCGCGATCACCGTCATCAGGTAACGGTGCTCGGCAGGGGTCACGTCCCGGGCGGACGGGCCCGCCTCGGGCCCCTCCTTCTGCCACGGGCGGCCGGTAGGGACGAAGATCACCTCGTCCAGACCGAACCGGTGCGCCACCTCGCTGCCGGCCACCAGGTGCCCGTTATGGATCGGGTCGAACGTGCCGCCCATGACGCCGATGCGGCGCGGGAAGGTCGGGTCGTCGGACATGTCCATCGACTTTACGCACTGTGCCGATCGGCTCCGCACGCGCGCTCTCGTTCGGCGCCGGACACGTCAGACCGGAAGCAGGTTGCCGATCACCTGGCCGAGCTGCTCGGCGTTGCGGCATTCGTACATCTCGATCACCTCGCCGTACTTGCTCGCGATGGAGTCGCCGGTGTCCCAGTTCTCCTTGCGTTCCGGGTTGAGCCAGTAGGCGTTGCGCACCCGCTCGCGCAGCTTCGCGAGGGCCTCGACGCTCGAGAGGGCGTAGTTGTTGCGGGCGTCCCCGAGGATCAGCAAGGCACCCCGATGCGTCAGCGAGTCCAGGTACTTCTCGGCGAACCCGCGCAGCATGTGGCCGTAGTCCGAATGCCCGTCCCGCGTGCTGATCCGCGCCTGGCTCAGCATGGTGGCCATGCGCTCGCCGAACTGGTCCTCGGCGTGGGAGCGGTCGAAGTAGTCGGTCACCTCGTCGACGGTGTCGATGAACGCGAAGACCCGCACGTTCGAGAACTGCTGCCGCAGCGCGTACACCAGTTGCAGCGTGAACGAGCTGAATCCCGCGACCGACCCCGAGACGTCGCAGATCACCACCAGCTCGGGCTTTCCAGGCCGCGGTTTGCGGTGCCGCAGCTCGATCGGCACGCCGCCGGTCGACATCGACGCGCGCAGCGTCGAACGGATGTCGACCGCGCCGCGGTGGTTGCGCCGACGCCGGAATTCGAGCTTCGCGGCGAGCAGTCGTGCGATCGGATCGATGGTGCGCCGCAGCTTCGCCATGTCTTGCGGATTCGCCGAGAAGAAGTCGATCTGCTCGGGCAGCTTGGGCACGGCGTAGCCGGCCACCTCGTCGCGCCCACGCACGGCCGACATCCGCCGCTGCACCTCGGTCTCGACCGCGGCCCGCAACTGCTGCGTCGCGTTGCGCGCCGCACGACGCGTCAGTTGGTCGGTGCCGGGTCGATTGGGCCCGCTCACTGCGTTCCCGGCGCCCGGTCGATTGGGCCCGCTCACTGCGTTCCCGGCGCCCGGTCGATTGGGCCCGCTCACTGCGTTCCCGGCGCCCGGTCGCTGCCCCTCCTCGCGGGGCATCCCGGCGGCCATCGCGGCGGCGATCCGCGCGATCAGCGTCTGCGGGGCGATCGCCGACATCGCCTGGTACACCGAGTAACTCTCGCCGCGCGCGGACTCGTACCGTCCCACTTCGGCGACGATCGCGGCCACCAGCTGGTCGAACCGCCCGTCGGCCATCGCGTCGTCGTCGGCCAGCACCTCGGCGGTGAGCTCGCGCAGCGCGTCCACGTCCACCTCGCCGGAAGCGTTGCGTGGCACCGCGATCGCGCCCGCCCGCGCGGCATTGCCGAGCGGGAACCACAGCTCAAAACACAGGTCGAAGGTGTCGCGGTGGAGGTGATCCGACAGGAGGGTCGCAGCGAGGCCCTCGCGGAGACTGTTCCGGTCGAGCAGGTCCAGCACTTCCATCGCCCGTCCCGCGTCGATCAGGTTCGACGGCCCCACGACGATCCCCCGCCCGCGCAGATCCTCGACGAATCCGGTGAGGGTGTCGATCAGCTCCCCGGTCCCCGAGCCTGTCGAAGGATCCATCAGTCCAGCTTCAACTCGCGGATCGCCGTCAGCACGTCGGCCCGATGCTTCAGCACGACGCCGAGGGTGCGCTTGAGGACCGAGTCGGAGACGCGGCCGTCGTGCTCCTCGGGCGCCTCGCCGCCGACCATCGCCAGCAGGGTGTTGCCCCAGTCGATGGTCTCGGCCACCGACGGCTTCTTCCGGATGTCCAGGCTGCGCAGCACTCCGACGATCCGGACCACCTCGGACGCGAGGTTCGCCGGCAGGTCCGGGACGCGGGACGCGAGGATCTCGCGTTCCAGATCGGCGTCCGGGAAGTCGATGTACAGGTACAGGCAGCGGCGCTTGAGCGCCTCGGAGAGCTCGCGGTTCGCATTGGAAGTGAGAATGACGATCGGGCGGCGCTGCGCCTGAACGGTGCCCATCTCCGGGATGGTGATCGCGAAGTCGGAGAGGATCTCCAGCAGCAGGCCCTCCATGTCGACGTCGGCCTTGTCGATCTCGTCGATCAGCAGAACCGTCGGCTCGGTGCGCGAGATCGCGGTCAGCAGCGGCCGCGCGAGAAGAAACTCCTCGGAGAAGATGTCGTCCTTGGTCGCGTCCCAATCCCGCTGCCCCGCAGCCTGAATGGCCAGAATCTGCTTCGCGTGGTTCCACTCGTACAGGGCACGCGCCTCGTCGATTCCCTCGTAACACTGCAGCCGAACCAGGTCGGCCCCGGTGGCGCCGGCGATCGCCCGGGCCAGCTCGGTCTTGCCCACACCGGCCGGCCCCTCGACGAGCAGCGGCTTGCCCAGCCGGTCGGCGAGGTAGGTCGCCGTCGCGGTGGCTCCGTCCGCGAGGTACCCGGTCGTGCGCAGCTGAGCCACGACGTCGTCGGTGCCGGAGAACGCCGGCTGCACGGTCCCGCTCACGCCGGCCGCACCTGGCCGTCGCCCCACACGACCCACTTGGTGGAGGTCAGCTCGGGCAGGCCCATCGGGCCGCGGGCGTGCAGCTTCTGGGTGGAGATGCCGATCTCGGCGCCGAAGCCGAACTGCTCGCCGTCGGTGAATGCGGTGGACGCGTTGACCATCACCGCGGCCGCGTCCACGCGCGAGGTGAACGCACGAGCGGCGGCCGAGTCGCCGGTGATGATCGCCTCGGTGTGGCCGGTGCCGTAGTTCTCGATGTGCTCGACGGCGGCGTCGAGGCCGTCGACCACCTTCAGCGCGACGTCCAGCGACAGGTACTCGCGGTGCCAGTCGTCCTCGGTGGCCGGAACCATGCCGGGCTCGTCGCCGTGAATCGTCACGCCCTGCGAGCTGAGCGCGGACACGATGGGTTCCAGTGCCGCACCGGCGATCTCGCGATCGATCAGGACCGTCTCCACGGTGTTGCACACGCTGGGACGCCGGGTCTTGGCGTTGACGATCACCCGGGTCGCGGTGTCGACGTCGGCACCCGAATGCACATAGATGTGGCAGTTGCCGGTGCCGGTCTCGATGGTCGGGACCGTGGCGTTCTCGACGACGGTGGCGATCAGGCCGGCGCCGCCGCGCGGGATCACCACGTCCACCAGTCCCCGCGCCTGGATCAGCGCGGTGACGCTGGAGCGGTCGTCGCTGGGCAGCAGCGCCACCGCGTCCGGGTTCACCTTGTGCTCGGCGAGCACCCCGCGCAGCACCTCGACCAGCGCGGCGTTGGAACTGGCGGCCGACGACGACCCGCGCAGCAGTACGGCGTTGCCCGACTTGAACGAGATGCCGAACCCGTCGACGGTCACGTTGGGGCGCGCCTCGTACACGAAGCCCACCACACCGAGCGGCACCTGCACCTGCCGCAGTTCCAATCCGTTCGGGAGCGTCTTGCCCTGCACGATCACCCCGATCGGATCCGGCAGAGCCGCCACTTGCCGAAGTCCCCCGGTGATCCCGGCGACCCGATCCGTGGTCAGCCGCAGCCGGTCGATCAGCGCGGCCTCGGTGCCGTTGGCCTCGGCACGCGCGACGTCCTCGGCGTTGGCCTCCAGGATCGTCTCGGTGGCGTCGTCGATCGCCTGCGCCGCAGCGAGCAGCACGTCGTTCTTCTCGGCGGTGGTCATCGTCGCGAGCGAGCGGGATGCCTTCTTCGCGGCACGCGCCAGCTCTTCGACGACGGCCCGCACATCGGCGGACCGCGCGCCGGCGTCCTGCGCGTCGGTGGTCTGGGTCGGGACACTCATGCGTCCAGGTTAGACCCTGACGCGTCCTTGCTCCCGGCCCCGTCGGCTCGGACATCCCGGACCGATGAAACGCTGCTTTCGAGGACTCCTGCTAGTTCGACCTCTGTTGCGATCGTCGCCGTCCCACTACGCAACGCTCGACGGACGAACCCCTTTCCTCCGCGGTCCGGAAGTGACACGCTGGACGGATGAAGACCTGGGGTAAGTGGCTCACCTGGCTCGGACTGGCGATCGCGATCATCTGCGTCGTCGTCGGGACCATCATGGCGGTCGCCGGATTCAGCAAGCTCACCGACGTCGTCAACGACTCGTTCCGGATCAGCGGGCCGACGCAGTACACCGCCACCGCGGGCGAGACCCTGGTCCTCTACTACGACGGGCCCGACGGAACCGCGACCACGCCGTCGTGCCAGATCGAGGGTCCGGCCCAGCCGACCCCCGGATCGGTGGTCGACGGCGAGCTGACCTACAACTCCGAGACCATCAGCCCGTTCCTCGCGTGGCGGTTCACCGAGTCCGGCTCGTACACCATCACCTGCGACCAGACCGGCGTCGTCGCCGGACCGCAGCTCCCGATCGGCGGCATCCTCAGCGGTGCCGGCGGCGTCCTCCTGGCGGTGTTCGGCGGGGGCCTCGGCTTCCTCATGCTGATCATCGGCATCATCCTGTGGGTGGTCGGTGCGAACAAGACCACCACCCCGCCGCCGCCCGTCGGCGCCTGGCAGCAGCCGTACCCGCCGCAGGCCTATCCGTCGCAGCCCGGCCAGCCGTATCCGTCGCAGCCCGGACCCGTCTACCCGCAGCAGCCGGGGCCAGCGCAGCCCGGCCAGCCGTATCCGCCGGCTCCGGGCGCCGGTTCCCCACCCGCCGCGCCGCCGTCGTCGAGCCCGGCTCCGGGGAACCCCGACGACCACCCGCCGACTCCGCCGCCCGCCGGGCACTAGGCGCCGACATCGGCGGGCCCCGCGCCTCGGCCGAACCTCCACCCCACCCGGGTCGAAACGAGGGTGCCCGGCACCGTGTCCTCGTTCTGGCATCCTCGACTGACGGTGCCAGAACGAGGCGGGTGTGCCCGGCACCCTTGTTTCAGCAATCGCCCAACGCCGAGGCCAGCACCCCGGCCGAGCGCCGATCCACCGGCAGCCGATATCCGGACGAGACGGTCACGAACGCGATCGCGTACTGGCACCAGAAGCCGCGGAGTTCGGGCATCCAGCGGCCCGGCTCCCGGTCGGACTTGGCCTGGTTGCTCGCGGCATCCACCGCCACCAGGTTCGCCGGATCGTTGGCGAAGGCAACCCGCGCCGACGGGCGCCACCCCCAGGCGCCCATGTCCCACGCGTACGAGAGCGGCACGACGTGGTCGATGTGCACGGCCGTCGAGCCCCGTGCCCGCGAGAACACGATCTCCCGGCCCGTGTACGGACTCCGGAAACGCCCCGAGGCGACTGCCTCCGGACACGACGCGACCGCCACCGACGTCACCACCTCCAGATCCCGAGCAAGGAGGTCGTTGCGGGTGTCGCACCCGTCGCCCGAGCCGGCCACGCCGGCGGCGTCGGTCCACGCGGGCCCGAACGCCTCCCGCCGGTACGGCGCGCTCGGCGCCAGCCGATGCTCGACGACGACGAGCGCGGCGAGCGCCGTCCGCGCCTGGGCCACCCGTGTGGGATCGACCGGGGGCGGGGCGGTCTGGTGCCAGCCGAGCCCGGCCGCCACGATCACAGCCGTCGCCGCGAAGCCGATCAACGCCGACCAGTGGCGCCCGGTGAGCCGGATCCGGCCGTCGCGCCGTTTGTGTCGCGCCGTCCGGATCTGCAGCTCGATGTCACGTAGCAGTCGCATCGTCTCCCCCGAAGAGTCAGACGCTGCGGAGGCCCGTCCGGTTCCCTCACACGCCGGGCGCCGGCGAGATCGGCCGGGCGATCCATCCGGCCGCGCGTGACACCGCCCGCTCCAGCGGACCGTTGCCCAGCAGCAGCGCCCAGGCCGTGCAGCCGGCCACCACCCCGGCCGTGATCGGCCAGAACATGTCGAGCGCACGGAATCCGGCGAGTCCGTCGACCGGCCAGAGCGCGATCCATCCGGCCCAGACCAGCAGGTGCACCGTGTACGCGGTCAACGGCATCGAGCCCACTGCGCGCAACGGAAACAGAACTCCTCGCACGCGGGTCTGCGTCACCAGGCAGCAGAGCCCGATCGCGGCGAGCACGAACCCGCCCGAACCGACCACCTCGCCGATCCCCGAGGAGTGAGGCTCGCTGCTGAGGACCGGCAGCGACCAGCGGGCGGCGGCGGCGCCGATAAGTCCGTAGCCGACCGACGCGAGAAGCACCCCTGAGGCCACCAGCCGCAGCGCGTTGAACTGCCCGTCGGCGAGCCGACGGCCGACGATCACGCCGACGGCCAGAAAGGCCGTCCACGCGACGAACGGATAGTGCCAGCCCGTCATGTCGGCCGCCGTGTCCACCGCCGCCGGCCGGCCTCCGCCCGGCGGCCACCCGGTGTTCACGACGAGGACGATCGCCGGCCCGGCCGTGGCACACACCCCGGCCACGACCCACAGTCCCCGGTCGGACAGCCGGACAAGACCGATCGCGATGAGGAACAGGATTCCGTAAGCGGGCAGGATCACGTACACGGGCAGATCGAGCAGCACCAGGAGCATCCCGAGCAGCCAGATGATCAGCGCCCGTGCGGCCAGGAGCCCGTCCGTCTGCGGAGACCGCCCGCGTCCCCGGCTGAGGGCGATCGAAACCCCGGCGAGAGTGGCGAACAGGATCGACGACCGGCCCGCGGCCAGCCCCGTCCAGGTGTCCGGGCGAGACCACTCGACGACGGGCAACGCCATCAGGTGAACCGCGAACATCCCGAGCACCGCCAGTCCGCGCGCCAGGTCGATTCCGGGGTAGCGTCCGGGTGGTTCCAGTCGCGCGACATTCCTGCGGAGCCGGTCGGCCAGCGTGTCGGTGCTCGTCATCTCCTCGCCCATCGTTCCACGCGGTCCGGCGATCCGGTGGCGGGGTCTCGATAAGCGGACTCACTACGTTCGCCACTACTCGACCACCCAACCGGACCGACGACCACCCTCCGCCGCTACTCGACCCCTATCGGTGGTCGAGTAGCCGGGCGAACGCAGTGAGACCCGGCGTATCGAGACCCCTCCGCACCCGGAGGGTGGGTCTCGATACGCGGACTCACTTCGTTCACCGCTACTCGACCACCAAACGATTCGCCGGCGCCCGACCACCGAACCGGCCCGACCACCGAACCGGCTACGACTTCTCCAGGTAGCCGAGCTTCGACGGCAGCAGCACCGAGTCGACCAGGTCCGCGAGCGCGGGGTGGGCGGCCAGCGGCAGATCGGCCAGCACGACCTCCGTCGCCAGCTCGCGGGCGTCAGCGATGACGTCGGCATCCTCGAGCAGACTCAGGAAGTGCAACGACGACTTCCCGCCCGACTGCGCCGCCCCCAGAACGTCGCCTTCGCGGCGCGCTTCGAGATCGATGCGGGCCAGTTCGAAACCGTCGTTGGAGCCGGCGACGGCCTCCAGCCGGGCCCGCGCACTCGTGCCGTCCTTGGCCGTGGTCAGCAGCAGACACAGTCCCGCGTGCCGGCCACGACCCACGCGGCCGCGGAGCTGGTGCAGCTGGCTCACGCCGAAACGCTCGGCGTTCACGATTACCATCATCGTCGCGTTCGGCACGTCGACGCCGACCTCGATCACCGTGGTGGAGACCAGCACGTCCAGCTCACCGCGCGTGAAGCGGTCCATCACCTCGGTCTTCTCGTCGGCCGGCATGCGCCCGTGCAGGTAGGCGATCGTGCGGTGCACCAGCGGGCCGGACCGCGTCAGCCGCTCCCACTGCTCCAGGACGGAGACCTCGTCGGAGTCCGCATTCGACTTCTCGTCGCCGATCCTGGTGCACACCACGTACACCTGCCGCCCCTGTGCGATCTCTTCCTCGGCGCGCTCCCACACGCGATCCACCCACTTGGGCCGGTCCATCGGTACCACCGTGGTCGAGATCGGCTGTCTGCCCCGCGGCAGCTCGCTCATGGTCGAGGTCTCCAGGTCGCCGAAGGTGATCATCGCGACCGTCCGCGGGATCGGCGTCGCCGTCATCACCAGGAAGTGCGGACGGTTCACCCTTCCCTTGGCGCGCAACGTGTCCCGCTGTTCGACGCCGAAACGGTGCTGCTCGTCGACGACGACCATCCCCAGATCGAAGAACTCGACGTTGTCCTCCAGCAGCGCATGCGTGCCGATGACGATGCCCGCCTGTCCGGTCACGATGTCGAGCAGATTCCGCTTCCGCTCGGCGGTCTTCTGAGAACCGGTCAGCAGCGCCACCTGGGTGGCGCCGTCGGCGGCGCCCAGCTCGCCGCCCCGGGCCAGATCACCGAGCATCGTCATCACCGTCCGATAGTGCTGCGCGGCGAGGACTTCCGTCGGCGCCAGGACGGCGCACTGATGACCGTTGTCGACCACCCGCAGCATCGCGAGCAGGGAGACCAGCGTCTTACCCGAACCGACCTCGCCCTGGAGCAGCCGGTTCATCGGATGGCGCTCCCCGATATCGTGCCCGATCTCGCCGAGCACCTCGCGCTGGCCCGCAGTGAGTTCGAACGGCAGCGCGGCGAGCAACGCGTCCTCCAGGCCGCCCGGCACGTGCGGGCAGGCGTGCGCCGACTCGGTGCCCGCGGCTATGCGGCTCTGCGCCAGAGCGGTCTGCACGGCCAGCGCCTCGTCGAACTTCAACCGCGCCTTGGCTTCGGCGATGTCGGCCTGCGTCTGGGGCAGATGAATCTTCCGGATCGCCTCATCACTGGTGATCAGTCCGCGTTCGGCTCGCTGCGCGCCGGTCAGCGCGTCCTCCGCGGGCGGGAGCTCGCCGAGGATCTGCCGGATCGCGCGCCAGATCTCCCAGGTCTGGACGTTCTTGGTGGCCGGATACATGGGCACGATGTCCCGGGAGAAGTGATCCATGTCCTCGGCCGACGCGACGTGATCGGGATCGGACTCCGCCTGTTCGTCGTACATCTCGGTGAGCATCGACGACCCGACGACACGGTCGTCGAAGGCGTCCGGGAGGATCAGCCACTCCGGGTGCGACAGCTGGATCTGCCCGCGGTAATACTTGACCGTGCCGGCCAGCGCGAGCCGCGTCCCGGGCAGCAACCGCTTCTTCATCCACCGCGCGTTGAAGAAGCTGACCTCGTAGGTGCGGCGACCGTCGTTCACCACGACCTTCAGGAAACTGCCCGACTTGCGCTTCATCGGGATCATCTCGGCCCGGGTCACGTGTCCGACCACGTTGACCCAGCTGCCCACTTCGGGCAACTCGTCGTCCGCGGTGTCACCGCGCGCCAGGTAGCGCCGGGGCGCATAGCGCAACAACTCCCCCACTGTCACCAATTCGAGGTCCGCGAGCTTGGCGACCAGCCCGGGATCCAGGGAGGTGTCCGACAGCTCGGTCGCCATACCGAACCGCCCGGCGGTGCTGCTGCCCTTCGTCATGGCACCTATTCGACGCCGATCTGCAGCAGCTGGCCGGTCTGGCCGCCGTCGTACATCGCCAGCTCGATGCCCGGGTACTCACGGTGCAGGTGCTCGGAGATCCGCGCACGGGTTTCGGCGCACAGGTCCCGGCCGACCAGGATCGTGACCAGCTCGCCGCCGGTGCCCAGCATCAAGTCGAGCAGCTTGGCCGCGGCGAGCGCCTGGTCGTCGTCGATCACCAGCACGTCCGAACCGATCAGTCCGAGGGTGTCGCCGAGCTCGCAGGTGCCGACCAGCGTCATCATCCGCGACGTCGATCGGCGCAGCGATCCCCAGCGCGTGGCGGCGGCGGCCTCGGCCATGGCGAACGCGTCCACGTCCGGCGACTCGGCCGGCTCGTGCACGGCCAGCGCGGCGAGGCACTGCACCATCGACAGCGTGGGGATGAATACGAGAGACCGTTTGGACGAGCGCGCGTCCGCACCCACCGACACCAGGTCGGCGGACGCGATCATGCCGTTGCCCATGACGATCGTGTGCGCGCTGTCGGCCGCACGGATCGCCTCGGCGACTGTCGCCGGATGGATCCCGTGATCGGTCCGCACCACCACGGCGCCCGCGTCGGCGAAGAGCTCCGCCGCGCCGTCACCCTGGGCGAGCACCAGCACCGCACGCTTGTGCCGCGGCGGCGGCTCGTTGGCGCCGGGGTCCTTGCGCACCTCGTCGAGCAGAAAGCAGCTGATCCGGATGTCCCGCACCTCGCCGACCCGGAGCCCCGCCTCGATCGCCTCGCCGGGCACATCGGTGTGCACGTGAACCGAGAACTGCTCGGCGTCCGCGGAGCTGTCGCCCACGATCACCACCGAATCGCCCAGCTGACCGAGTTCGTCGCGCAGCGCGGCGATTCGGGTGCCGTCGTCGGCGACCAGGATGTACATCACCTCGAAGTCGGTGTCGCCCGAGCCGGAGCACTCGCCGCCGGCATGCCCGGTGTCGGTCATCGACCCGCGGTAGGTACGACGGCGATTCGCGACGCCGGTCACGACGAGCACCATCGCGTCGAGCAGCACCAGGAACCCCCGCGCACCGGCGTCGACGACACCCGCATTGGCGAGCTCGATCATCTGCTCGGTGGTCTCCTCCAGTGCGATCGCCGCCTCGTCGGCGACGGCCCGGACCAGATCGGCCGGAGCGGAGTGGACCTCGCGTGCCGCCACGTCGGCGGCCACCCGGAGCACGGTGAGCACCGTGCCCTCCCGCGGAACGCTCACCGCACGCTGCGCCGACAGCGAAGCCAGGCGCAGCCCGCTGGCGGTGAGCCGGTTGAAACTCGGGTCGTTGTCCGCGGTCGCCAGGTCGGCGGCATCGGCCAGGCCCATCAGGATCTGCGACAGGATGATTCCCGAGTTGCCCCGCGCATTCGCCACCGCACCGTCGGCGAGCGTGCGCGTGACGGTGCACAGATCGGCGTCGACGGGCAGGTCGTCGAGTGCATCCGCGGCTCCGGCCATGGTGAACGCCATGTTGCTTCCGGTGTCCGCGTCCGGGATGGGGAACACGTTGAGGTCATTGATCTCGCCGCGTTGCTCGGCGAGGCCGTCCGCGCAGGCCCGCGCCCAGTCGCGGATCAGACCGGGGCTGATCGGCGCGCTCGCGCCGATCGCGTGCACGCCGCCGACCGGCTGCGCTCCGCTGACCGGCTGCGCTCCGCTGACCGGCTGCATTCCCACGGTGTCCCTTCTGCCCGGCTCCGATACGACCCGCACCACCAGAGGCGCACGGGCGTGCACGATGTGTCTGAGATTACGCGGCCCCGCCGACATCGCGGGCACTGCTCTGGCGAGCCGCGTCACGATTTGTCAGGCCCGGCCCCGGCCGGTTAATCTGTTCGGGTTGCCTGCCCGGGTGCGCATATCCGTATGTCACTCGCCCGGCAGGTGAGTCAACCACCACTTTCAACCAAGGGAGTTCGACATGGCTGCCGTCTGTGACATCTGCGGCAAGGGCCCCGGCTTCGGCAAGTCGGTCTCGCACTCGCACCGTCGCACCAACCGCCGCTGGAACCCGAACATCCAGTCGGTTCGCGTCGAGGTCGCCCCGGGCAACCGCAAGCGCAAGAACGTCTGCACCTCGTGCCTGAAGGCCGGCAAGACCGCCTCGGTCTGAGCCGACCGCCCGACCATCACGATCGATCGCCGTTCGGCCTTGAAGGCCGGGCGGCGATTCGTCGTCTCCGCGCGCTCCGCGCCCTGCGCCTCCCCGCCCGGAGCGCACACCCTAGAGTCATCGTCATGACTGACCGATTCACCACATTGCACGACGACGGAGTCCTGGAGCTGACCGTCTCCTTGACGACCGCAGGCAACTCCCTCGACCACGAGGCCGTGCTGGCCGGCCGCGCGGCCCTGCAGTCGGTGATGCGCGGTCATCTGAAGGCACGCTCGGTCCTTCTCACCGGCCGCGGCGACAACTTCTGCGCGGGCGGCAACGTGAAGCACTTCCACGACGCCCCGCAGCGCGGCGAGTTCCTGCGCGGCCTCGCCCACGATCTGCACGGCCTTCTGTCGGATCTGCACACCACCGCGCTGCCCACCGTCGCCGCGGCCCAGGGGTGGGCCGCGGGCGCCGGCATGTCGATCGTCCTGCACGCGGACTTCGCGGTAGGCGGGCCGTCGAGCAAGCTGCGGCCGGCGTACCCGGGCATCGGCCTCTCCCCCGACGGCGGCATGTCATGGCTGCTGCCGCGGATCGTCGGCCTGGGCCGAGCACGCACCATTCTGCTGCGCGACGAGGTGCTCGATGCGCAGTCCGCCCTCGAGCTGAGCATCCTCAGCGAACTGGTCGACGACGGTCAGGTGAAGCCCCGCGCCCGCGCGATCGCCGCCGAACTGGCCGCCGGTCCCAGCGGGTCGTACGCCGCGATCCGGCGGCTCCTGTTCGCGTCGTCGTCGAACACCCTGAGCGAACAGTTGCACGCCGAAGCCGAGACGATCGCCGCCGTCGCCGTCACCGGCGAGGGCATCGAGGGTGTGAACGCCTTCGCGGAGAAGCGATCCCCCGACTTCCCCTCCGCCCGCGGCTGAGACGGCCGGCCCAGGTCTGGACTCCGCTCGACCAGCGTGCAGGGTCTCGACTTCGCCCGACCAGCTCAGGGCAGACGCCAGTCGACCGGCTCGCCGCCCAGGTCGAGCAGTTCCTCGTTCGCGCGGGAGAAGGGCTTGGAACCGAAGAAGCCGCGGGAGGCCGACAGCGGCGACGGGTGCACCGACTCGATCGTCGGGACATCCGGCAGCCATTGCGCGGTCGAGCGCGCATCGTTGCCCCAGAGGATCGCCACGAGCGGCTCGTCCCGGGCGGCGAGCGCCCGGATCGCGCACTCGGTCACCGCTTCCCAGCCCTTCCGGCGATGCGAGCCGGGCTCACGGGGCTGCACTGTCAGTACCCGGTTCAGCAGCAGCACGCCGTTGTCGGCCCACGGACTCAGGTCGCCGTTCGACGGGTACGGGTAGCCCAGGTCGTCGCAGTACTCGGTGTAGATGTTGGCCAGGGACCGCGGAATCGGTGAGACCTCCGGCGCCACAGAGAAACTCAGACCGACCGCGTGCCCCGGCGTGGGGTACGGATCCTGCCCGACGATCAGCACCCGCACGTCGTCGAACGGCCGGGCGAAGGCGCGCAGCACGTTCTCTCCGGCCGGCAGGTATCCCCGGCCGGCGGCGTTCTCGGCCCGCAAGAAGTCGCCCATCACCCCGATCTGGTCCCCGACCGGGGCCAGTGCCCGCGCCCAGCCGGGATCGACCAGTTCGGCCAGTGCTCTGGCCATCAGTCGAGCCGCCGGAGGTTGTCGGCGTAGTACCGCGCGTTCTGGAAGTAGAGCTCGGTGTTGCCGGCCACGTGCCCCTCGGGAACCTCGACGCCCTCGCGCACCTTCGCCGGCACGCCCACCGCCATCGACCTCGGCGGGATCTCAGTCTTGTACGGCACCACCGCGCCCGCGCCGACGACCGAGTTGGCGCCGATCGTCGAACCGTTCAGGACCACCGAACCGGATGCGATCAGACAGTCGTCGCCGATCACCGCCCCCTCGATGTGCGCGTTGTGCCCCACTACGCAACCCGCGCCGATCACGGTCGCCTCGGCGAAGGTGCAGTGAACGACGGTGCCGTCCTGAATGTTGGTGCGCGCGCCGACCGTGATGCTGCCGTAGTCGCCGCGCAGCACCGCCCCGGGCCACACCGAGACCCCGTCACCGAGGGTGACGTCGCCGATCACCGTCGCGTCGGGGTGGATGTACACGTCTGTGCCGAGTACCGGTTCACGATCGCCGAGTGCGTAGACAGCCATGGACCGATCTAACCACCCGGGGTGCGACGACCACTATCCGAAGTCCAGCGGCGCCGGTTCGAGTTCGGCCACGATCCCGGAGATGTCGGTGAGCGCGGCGTTGCCGGCCCCGGCGGGCACCCAGACCGCGATGTAGGGGCGGCGGTCGACCAGCACGTACGCCTGCCCGCGGTTCTCGTCGGTGTCGGTGATGAACCACTGCACCGGATGCACCACCTGGAGTGAACTGGTCGGTGCCAGCCCTTCCGGCCGAGCCACGCCGCAACGCAATTCCAGCGGCTCGTTGGTCGCCGAATCGGGATCTGTCCACCGGACCAGATGGCCGTCGACCGTCTTGTCGCGATACTCGCCGAACGAATCCGGGAGCTTCTCGATCAACGGGCCGCACGCCTGGGTCTCGGCGGTCAGGTTCGACGTCGGGTAGCTCTGGATGGGAGTCTGCGGAATCTCATTGGATTTGATCACCGCATACACGACGAAGGCGGTGATCACCACGATCGGGATGGTCACCAGCGTCGCGATCAGCGCGGGACTCAGCCGGACCGGCTGGTCGGATGCGGGAGCGCTCCCCGGTGCGGCGGCGTCGGAGCCGTCGTCCTCCTGCTCGCGATCGGCCTTCGAATCCTCTTCGGTCATGTCACGAGCGTAATGTCGGCGCCGTGCAGCACCCACGCGAGCCCGCCACCGACAGCGGCCGCACCGTCGGCGAGGTCGGCGAACGCGCGCTGATCAAGTTGTTCACCCACGCCGCAGACCAGCGGTCCGGCCCGGGCATCGACGACCCGGACGTGGTGATCGGGTCGGGCGACGACGCCGCCGTCCTGCGCGGGCGCGGCGCGGTGGTGGTGAGCACCGACACCGCCGTCGCGGGCCGCCACTTCCGGTTCGACTGGTCGGAGCCCGAGCAGATCGGGGCCCGCGCGGTGGTGCAGAGCGCGGCCGACGTCGCGGCGATGGGCGGGGTGCTCGACGGGATCGTCGTCTCCCTCGGATGCCCGCCGCAGACTTCCGTCGCGCGCCTGCTCGCCCTGAACGAGGGTCTCGTCGAGCAGACGCACCGACTCGGCGGGCGCGTACTCGGCGGCGATCTGGTGTCCTCGCCCACCGTGATCCTCACGGTCACCTCGCTCGGCTCCCTGGCCGGCGTGGAGCCGGTCACGCTGTCCGGCGCGCGGCCCGGCGACGTGCTGGCCGTGAGCGGTCCGCTCGGCGCCGCAGCCGCCGGCCTCGCCGTCCTCTCAGCGATCGAGTACGGTGCGGATAACGCTCTGGCACAACGGTTTTCCTCGCTGGTCGCGGCGTACAGGCTGCCCCAGCCGGACCTGTCGCAAGGGCCCCGCGCGGCGCGGGCGGGCGCGCACGCCATGACCGACGTCTCCGACGGTCTCGTCGAGGAGATCATCACCGTCGCGGACGCCTCCGGATTGGCCGTCGACGTCGTCTCCGCCACCGTGCCCCGCGCCCCGCAGCTCGACGAGTGCGCCGCCGAGCTGGGCGTGGATCCGATCCGCTGGGCGCTCACCGGCGGCGAGGATCACCAGCTGCTGGGCGCGTTCGCACCCGCCGACGTCCCGGACGGCTGGACCGAGATCGGCACGTGCCGGGCCGGTGGGACCGGCGCCACGGTCGACGGCGCTGCGGCGAGCGGACTGCACGGCTGGCAGTCGTTCAGCGAGACCTGATGTGACCCGGTGACTCGCGTTCGCCGCACTCCCGGATCACGTGTCGCGCAGACTCCCGCCCGGCACACCGCGACAAGCGTGGCAACATGGGACGGGCACGCCGCTCAGGCGTCAGCGCTGCCGTACACCTCGGGCTTGGTGTCGCGGCCCAGGAGCATGCCGACCATGTCCCCGACCGCCAAGCCCTCGTGGCACACCTGGTACACGGCCTCGGTGAGCGGCATCTCGACCCCGTGCTCGTGCGCCAGCGCGCGCACCGACCTGCACGACTTGACGCCCTCGGCGACCTGACCGTTGGTGGCGGCCTGAGCCTCCTCCAGCGACTTGCCTTCGCCGAGTCGCGCACCGAAGGTGCGGTTGCGCGAGAGCGGCGACGAACAGGTCGCGACCAGGTCGCCGATTCCGGCGAGGCCGGCCAGGGTGCGCATGTCCGCGCCCAGCGCCACTCCCAGACGCATGGTCTCAGCGAGTCCCCGGGTGATCAGTGTGGCCAGCGTGTTCTCACCGAAACCCATCCCCGAGGCCATGCCGCAGGCCAGGGCGATGACGTTCTTGGCGGCGCCGCCGATCTCGGTGCCCACCACGTCGGTGTTGGTGTACGGCCGGAAGTAGGGTGCCGCGAACGCCGCCTGGACGCGCTTGGCGACCTCCTCGTCCGTGCAGGCGATGACCGTGGCCGCGGGCTGCTCTTCGGCGATTTCGCGCGCGAGGTTCGGTCCGGACAGCACCGCGATCTGCTTCTCGTCGAACCCGCTGACCTCCTTGATCACCTGGCTCATCCGCTCGCCGGTGCTGATCTCCACGCCCTTGGCCAGCGACAACAACACGGCGTCCGCGGGCAAGTGCTCGCGCCAGCGCTCGAGGTTGCCGCGCAACGACTGCGACGGCACCGCGCACACCACCAGTTCGGCGCCGGCCAGCGCCTCCGGCACCGACGACACCGCCCTCAGCGTCTCGGGGAGCCGGACACCCGCGAGATAGTCCGAGTTCTCGTGCGCGGTGTTGATCTGTTCGGCGAGTTCGGGCCGCCGCGCCCACATCGTCACCTCGTTGCCGGCATCGACGAGGATCTTGGCCACCGCCGTCCCCCACGAACCCGAACCCATCACCACTGCGCGCACTGCAGACCACTCCCTCTCGGCTGACTGGGTTCCCACCCTAGTTGCTCCGGCCGTCCGCGCGGCGCGAATCGAGTCCCGCTCCGTGTCCGCTCCGTCGGGGCGTGCACCATGGTCGGTATGTCCGACGACGTGACGGTGGTGCTCGCGCTGAAACGCCTGCGCGAGGCCAAGAGCCGGCTGGCCGGGCACACGCCCTCGCCACAGGCGCGCGAGGCCCTGGTCGCCGCGATGTTCACCGACACCGTCCGCGCGGTCCAGGTCGCCGGCGCAGCCCGCATCGTCGTCGTGAGCCCGGACCCGGAGGTCCGCCGCCGCGCGATCGGCCTCGGCATCGACGCCCTCGCCGAGGCGCCGGACACGGGCGGCCTCAACGACGCGCTGGCGCTCGGGGCCGCCACCGCCCGGCCGGGCCACGACGTGCTCTACCTGCAGGCCGATCTGCCGGCGCTGACGGCAGCGTCGTTCGCGCAGGCGCGAATCGCGGCACACGCGCATCCGGTCGCGTTCGTGGCCGACCGCCACGGCACCGGCACCGCGCTGCTCGCGGTGTCGGCCGGACACCCCTTCGTCCCGGGTTTCGGCCCCGGCTCGGCGGCTCGCCACCGCGCCGCCGGAGCCGTCGAACTCGATCCCGACCGGAAGCGCTGGCCGGACCTGCGCTGCGACGTCGACACCCTCGCCGACCTGCGCGCCGCGCTGGCCCTGAGGCCCGGCCCGGCGACGGTCGCCGTCACCGGCGAGCCGGCCGGTGACGTCGCCCCGCGCGAACCACAGAGATAGGGAACAATGGGCACGTGACCGCCACGGACGAGACCACCGAAGACGCCAGCACGGCGTTGCCGCCCGCCCTCCCCGCCGAGACCGTCCTTCCGGATGAGTCGGCAGACCTGCCCGCCGAGCGCTATTTCAACCGCGAGCTCAGCTGGCTCGACTTCAATTCGCGCGTCCTCGCGCTCGCCGAGGACACCTCCGCACCGCTGCTGGAACGCGCGAAGTTCTTGGCGATCTTCGCGTCGAACCTCGACGAGTTCTTCATGGTGCGCGTGGCCGGTCTCAAGCGTCGCGACGAGACCGGGCTCTCCGTCCGCTCGGCCGACGGCCGCTCGCCTCGTGAACAGTTGCAGCTGATCGCCGCGCGCACGCAGAAGATCGCCGATCGGCACGCGCGGGTCTTCATCGACTCGGTGTGCCCGGCGCTCGCCGAGGCGAACGTGCACATCGCTTCCTGGGACGATCTGACGTCCCGGCAACACGTCCGGCTGCGCGAGTACTTCCACAACGAGCTCTTCCCCATCCTCACCCCGCTGGCGGTGGACCCGGCGCATCCGTTCCCCTACATCAGCGGCCTCTCCCTGAATCTCGCGGTGACCGTGCGCGACGAGTCCGAGGGCGGAGAGCACTTCGCGCGGGTCAAGGTGCCCAACAACATCCCCCGGTTCATCCGCGTGGACAAGCTGATCCCGGACGACGCCCCGACCGGCCCGGACGGTCACCGACCGGCGATCTTCCTTCCGCTGGAGAAGCTGATCGCGGCCAATCTGGAGTTCCTGTTCCCCGGCATGCACGTGGTGGAGCACCATGTGTTCCGGGTGACCAGGAACGCCGATTTCGAGGTGGACGAAGACCGCGACGAGGACCTGCTGCAGGCCCTGGAGCGGGAGTTGGCACGACGACGCTTCGGGTCCCCGGTCCGTCTCGAGGTGGGCGACGACATGAGCGAGCACATGCTGGAGTTGCTGCTCCGCGAGCTGGACGTGGATCCTGCCGACGTGATCGGCGTCCCGGGCCTGCTCGACCTGACCTCGCTCTTCGAGGTGTACGGCGTGGACCGCCCCGGGCTCAAGGAACGTCCGTTCGTCCCGAAGACCCATCCGGCGTTCGGCGAGCGCGAGACGCCGCGCAACATCTTCCAGACCTTGCAGGAGGGCGACGTGCTGGTGCATCACCCGTACGACTCGTTCTCCACCAGCGTGCAGCGCTTCATCGAGCAGGCCGCCGCCGACCCCAAGGTGCTGGCCATCAAGCAGACGCTGTACCGCACGTCGGGAGACTCCCCCGTCGTCAACGCGCTGATCGACGCCGCCGCCGCCGGCAAGCAAGTGGTCGCGCTGGTCGAGCTCAAGGCCCGGTTCGACGAGCAGGCGAACATCCGCTGGGCGCGCAAACTGGAGAAGTCCGGGGTGCACGTGGTGTACGGCCTGGTCGGTCTCAAGACCCACTGCAAGACCTGCCTGGTGGTCCGCCGCGAAGGCTCCACCATCCGACGCTACTGCCACATCGGCACCGGCAACTACAACCCGAAGACTGCCCGCCTGTACGAGGACGTCGGCTTGTTCACGGCGGCCCCCGAGATCGGCGCAGACCTCACCGACCTGTTCAACACCCTCACCGGCTACTCCCGCAAGCAGGACTACCGGAACCTGCTCGTGGCCCCGCACAGCATCCGGACCGGCATCATCGAACGGATCGAGGCCGAGGTGGCCGCACTGCGGGCGGGAGACGTGAACGCGCGGATCCAGCTGAAGGCGAATGCCCTGGTCGACGAGCAGATCATCGATGCCCTGTACCGCGCCTCCCAGGCCGGAGTGCCGGTCGACGTCTTCGTCCGCGGCATCTGCGCACTGCGGCCGGGTGTCCCGGGGCTGAGTGAGAACATCACCGTCCGGTCGATCCTCGGCCAGTTCCTGGAACACTCGCGCATTCTGATCTTCGGTGCGGCACAGGAGTATTGGATCGGCAGCGCAGACATGATGCACCGCAACCTGGATCGCCGCGTCGAGGTGATGGTGCAGGTGCGTGACCGCAGGCTCGCCGCCGACCTGCAGGAGATCTTCGACTCCGCCTTCGACCCGCGGACCCGGTGCTGGGAACTGCAGGCCGACGGAGCGTGGAAGGCTTCGCCCGCAGCCGGCGAGCAGGTGCGAGACCATCAGCGGCAGATGGTCTCCCGCAAGCGCCGGTTCTCCGACAGCCCGGGCGCATGAGTCCGGTCCGCACCGTGTGCGCAGGCGGCGGGGTGCTCTGGCGGCATACCGCGGCGGGCAAGGTCGAGGTGGCTGTCGTGCATCGGCCCCGGTACGGCGACTGGTCGCTGCCCAAGGGCAAGGCGCACGACGGCGAGCTGATGGTGACGACCGCCTACCGCGAGGTTCTCGAGGAGACCGGCTACTCCGCGCGGGTCGGACGTCACCTCGCCACGGTCCGTTACGAGCTGAAGACCGGAGCGCAGAAGAAGGTCGCCTACTGGTCGATGCAGATGACCACCGGCCGCTTCCAGGTGAACCGCGAGACCGACGACCTCCAATGGCTGACCCCCGAACGGGCCCAGCGCACCGTCTCCTATCCCGCAGACCGCAAGGTGCTCGAGACCTTCGCTGAACACCCCGCCGAGCAGCTGCACGAACTGATCGTCGTTCGTCATGCGAAGGCAGGACGACGGTCCCGGTTCTCCGGCGACGACTCCGATCGCCCGCTGGACGGCGTCGGCGAACAGCAGGCCGAAGCACTCGTGCCGTTGCTCGGCCTGTACGGCGTGCACCACCTGTACGCCGCCGACCGGCTGCGCTGCGTTCAGACGCTCACGCCGCTCGCTCAGGAACTCCGCACCGACATCCACGTGGAGCGCGCACTCACCGAGGAGGCCTTCGCCGCGGACCCGGACGCGGCGTACGCGCGCCTGCGCGAACTGGCCGCGCCGGTCGTCGGCGCACGCGCCGTCTGCAGTCAGGGCAGGACCATCGCGCCGCTACTGGGGCGGTGGGCAGGCGATGCCGGTATCGAGCTGCCGCCCTCCCGAAACCGGAAAGGCAGCGTGTGGATCCTGACGTTGCGCGGCGACACGCTGATCCAGGCCGACCACATTCCGAGCCCGCTCGCGGGCAAGAACGAGCTCTGACGCAGCTACTTCGCCGACTTCTTCGCCGCGGTGGCCTTCCGCTGGGTCGAGCTTGTCGAGACCTTCGCCGGAGTGGTCTTCCGCTGGGTCGAGCTTGTCGAGACCTTCGCCGGGGTAGTTTTCTTCGCCGGGGCGGTTTTCTTCGCGGCCGTCTTCTTCGCGGCCGTGGTCTTCCGCTGGGTCGAGCTTGTCGAGACCTTCGCCGGAGTGGTCTTCCGCTGGGTCGAGCTTGTCGAGACCTTCGCCGGAGTGGTCTTCCGCTGGGTCGAGCTTGTCGAGACCTTCGCCGCCGTCTTCTTCGCGGCCGTCGTCTTCGCGGCCGTCTTCTTCGCGGCCGTGGTCTTCCGCTGGGTCGAGCTTGTCGAGACCTTCGCGGCCGTCGTCTTCGCGGCCGTCGTCTTCCGCTGGGTCGAGCTTGTCGAGACCTTCGCGGCCGTCTTCTTCGCGGCCGTCTTCTTCGCGGCCGTCTTCTTCGCGGCCGTCTTCTTCGCGGCCGTCTTCTTCGCGGCCGTCTTCTTCGCGGCCGTCGTCTTCCGCTGGGTCGAGCTTGTCGAGACCTTCGCGGCCGTCTTCTTCGCAGCGGTCTTCCGCTGGGTCGAGCTGGTCGCGGCCTTCGCCGAGGAACTGGACTCGCTGGTGCGCTTGACCGCGGGCTCGCCGGCCTTCAGCTTCTTACGACCGGCGATGATATCCTTGAACTGCGCGCCCGGACGGAACGAAGGCACCGATGTGGCACGCACCTTCACGGTCTCACCGGTGCGTGGATTTCGTGCCACACGCGGTGCCCGACGGCGCTTCTCGAACACACCGAAGCCGGTGATCGTGACGCTCTCGCCTTTGCTGACGGCGCGCACGATCGTGTCGACGAGAGTCTCCACCGCCGCGGTGGCGGTCTTGCGGTCTGCGTCGAGTCGCTTAGTCAGCTCCTCGATGAGTTGGGCCTTGTTCATTGCGTTCCTCCGCAGGAAGTTGGTTCAGCTGCCGGACCAGCTGAACCTCACGTTAAACGTGCTGCAGTGAAAACGTGGGAGCAACAAAAGAATTCGGCCCACGTGTCGCATACGCGCCGACGACCGACACGCGTCGAATCGAGACGGAAACCACCGTGCCGGCCGAGCGAACTCTCGCCCCGAAGGCCCGTCGGGATTCAGGGCAGGGTGCGCGGCTTGAACGGGGGCCGCGTCTCTTCGAAGGCGGTGATGGCATCGACCTCGCGCAGGGTCAGCCCGATGTCGTCGAGCCCCTCCATCAGGCGCCAACGCGTGTAGTCGTCGATCTGCAGGGGCACCACCAGATCGCCGGCCGTCACGGTGCGTGTCTGGAGATCGACAGTCAACTCAAGTCCGGGCTCGGCCTCCAGGCGCTTCCAGATCAGCTCGACGTCGTTCTGATCCACTTGTGCCGCAACGAGTCCCGCCTTTCCGGAATTGCCCCGGAAGATATCCGCGAAACGCGAGGAGATCACGACGCGGAAACCGAAGTCCATCAGGGCCCAGACCGCGTGTTCGCGTGATGATCCGGTGCCGAAATCGGGCCCGGCGACCAACACCGATCCGGAACTCCACGGCTCGTTGTTGAGGATGAAGTCCGGATCGTTACGCCATCCGGCGAACAGCCCGTCCTCGAATCCGGTCCGCGTGACCCGCTTGAGGTACACGGCGGGGATGATCTGGTCGGTATCGACATTGCTGCGCTGCAACGGAACTCCGACACCGGTGTGCTTGACGATCGCTTCCATGATTGCTCTTTCGTGAAGTCTGGGATCAGGCCAGGTCGGCCGGGGACGACAGTCGGCCGCGCACCGCGGTCGCGGCCGCGACGGCCGGCGACACCAGGTGCGTGCGGCCGCCCTTGCCTTGGCGCCCTTCGAAGTTGCGGTTCGACGTCGACGCGCACCGATCGCCGGCAGACAGCTGATCCGGATTCATGCCCAGGCACATCGAGCAGCCCGCCATGCGCCACTCTGCGCCTGCCGCGGTGAAGACCTCGCCGAGCCCCTCGTCTTCGGCCTGCGCCCGGACCTTCATCGAGCCCGGCACCACGAGCATGCGCACACCGTCGGCCACCTTGCGGCCCTTGAGGACTTCGGCGACCGCGCGCAGATCCTCGATGCGCCCGTTGGTGCACGATCCGACGAACACGGTGTTCACCTCGACGTCGCGCAGCGGGGTCCCCGGAACCAGATCCATGTACTCCAGTGCACGCTCGGCGGCCAGCGCCTCGGTCTCGTCGAGAATGTCGGCGGGATCGGGCACGCTCGCCCCCAGCGGAAGCCCCTGCCCCGGGTTGGTCCCCCAGGTGATGAACGGCGTCAGCGTGGTGGCGTCGATGTGCACCTCCCGGTCGAAGACGGCGCCCTCGTCCGTGCGCAAGCTGTCCCAGTACTCGACGGCGGCGTCCCACTCGGCGCCCTTCGGTGCGTGGGGGCGGCCTTTGAGGTAGTCGTAGGTGGTCTGATCGGGCGCGACCATACCGGCGCGGGCGCCGGCCTCGATCGACATGTTGCACATGGTCATGCGCGCTTCCATCGACAGCTTCTCGATCGCCGGTCCGCGGTACTCCAGAACGTGCCCCTGGCCGCCGCCCGTGCCGATCTCGGCGATGATCGCCAGGATCAGGTCCTTCCCGGTGACCCCGGGCGGCAGTTCGCCGTCGACATTGATCGCCATGGTCTTGAACGGCCGCAGCGACAGCGTCTGCGTGGCCATCACGTGCTCCACTTCGGAGGTGCCGATCCCCATCGCGATGGCGCCGAACGCGCCGTGCGTGGAGGTGTGGCTGTCGCCGCAGACCACCGTCATGCCCGGCTGCGTCAGGCCGAGCTGAGGTCCGACGACATGGACGATGCCCTGCTCGTCGTCGCCCATCGGATGCAGTCGGACGCCGAACTCCGCACAGTTGCGGCGAAGCGTCTCCACCTGGAGGGCGGAGACCTGATCGGCGATCGGGCTGAAGATGTCGACCGTCGGGACGTTGTGGTCCTCGGTCGCGATGGTGAGGTCAGGCCGCCGCAGCGGGCGGCCGGCCATGCGGAGACCGTCGAAGGCCTGCGGACTGGTCACCTCGTGCACCAGGTGCAGATCGATGTAGATCAGGTCCGGTCCGACTTCACCGTTCTCGTCGACCTTGCCCGGGACCACCACGTGGCTGTCCCAGACCTTCTCGGCCAGCGTCCGCGGCCGGCTCGTTGCGTTCGACTCGGTCATGAGCACACTCGACTTCCACCTTCGCCGGTGCGCATGGCTTCGGGGCTGTCGCCGATGCGCGCTGGCAATCTCAATATCTGGACAGCTAATATCGCTGCATGGGAAATTCTAGCGGAATCGGCGTCTTAGACAAATCGGTGCTGGTCCTGCAGACGGCAGCCGAGCGACCGTGCAATCTCGCCGAGCTCACCGACGCGACCGGACTGCCCCGCGCCACCGCGCACCGGCTGGCCGTCGGGCTGGAGACCCATCGACTGCTCGCCCGCGACGGCGCGGGCCGGTGGATTCCCGGTCCCGCCCTGGCCCAGCTGGCCGCGTCGGCCCACGACGCCGTCCGCGACGCCGCGCTCGCGGTGCTTCCCGGCCTCCAGGAGATCACCGGCGAGTCAGTGCAGCTCTATCGCCGGGAGGGCGCCGAGCGCGTCTGTGTCGCCGCCGTCGAACCGCCCACCGGCCTGCGCGACACCGTACCGGTCGGCATGCGGCTGCCGATGTCGGCGGGTTCGGCCGCACGGGTCCTGGCCGCCTACGCCGAGCCGGACGCACGCGCGAATCTGCTGAGCGACGCCGTCTATACGGACCGTTCGCTCGCCGAGGTCCGCAGACGCGGCTGGGCGCAGAGCGCGGGAGAACGTGCGGACGGCGTCGCGAGCGTCTCCGCGCCCGTGCACGATGCCGACGGCACGGTGGTCGCCGCGGTCTCGGTGTCCGGCCCGATCGACCGGATGGGCCGGCGCCCGGGGGAACGCTGGGCCGCCGACCTGGTCGCCGCAGCGCAACGTATCGGCACCCGCCTCTGACACGTCTCCCGCCGGCGAATCCAGCTGCGCGGCAGGAACGATCCGTATTCTCGTCCGCCTGGGATCGGATAGGTTCGCAGCATGGGAACCAACCAGCGCAGCCAGATCGTCATGACCGACGACGAGATCGCCGACTTCGTCCGCCGCAACCGGACGGCCACCATGGCCACCGTCGGCCGCGACGGACAGCCGCATCTGGTGGCCATGTGGTACGGCCTGCTCGAGTCCCCCGACGGCGGACCGGTCCCGGAGGTCTGGTTCGAGACCAAGGCGAAGTCCCAGAAGGCGGTGAACCTGCGCCGCAATCCACGAATCACCGTGCTGATCGAAGACGGTCTCACCTACGACACGCTGCGCGGCGTCGCGATCGAGGGCTTCGCCACCATCTACGACGACGAGGAGCACTGCCTGGCCGCGGGCATCAGCGTGTGGGAACGCTACAACGGCCCGTACACCGACGACCTGCGTCCAGCCGTCGACGCGATGATGCACAAGCGCGTCGCCGTGCGCGTGGTGCCCGAGCGCCTCCGTTCCTGGGATCACCGGAAGCTGAATCTCCCGGAGATGCCCCTCGCCGGCTCGACGTCCCCGTTCTACACCTGACCTGGACGACATTCCCGACAGCCGAGGGACGGATCCGGCAAATCACACGTGCCGAGCCGCGCAGTGCGGTGTCAGTCCGGTTCGGAGCGCACCGTGACGCCGGCGATCTCGATCTCGCCGCCGGGCACGTCGACGCCGCGGACGACGAAGCCATACAGCCCGGCCGGGGCGCCCTGCTCGAACCGCACCTCGCCGCCCGGCAGGCGGACCACCGTGCCGTCGACGGTGCACCCGCTCAGTTCACCGAGCAAGTGCGCCTCCGATGCCGGGTCCGGCGTACGGATCAGGAGCGCCACCAGGTCCCCCGGGTTCAGCGGCTGCTCGATCCCGTGCTCCTTTCGGTACGCCGCACGCGTCTTCCCCAGTTCGGCACGCGGCGGGTCGTAGGTGATGAAGAAGGGAAAGTACGACGGCGCATCCCGGACGAAGATCTCCAGGAATCCCACGCCCCTGTCCTCGAACCAGACCGGAGCCTCGTCCACCTCGTGACCCGCGTCCCGCAGCCGCTCGGCGGTGGCAGCGGCGTCCGCGACGTCGATCGCGAAGGTGATCAGCCCGTCACCGCTGCGTCCACCGGCGGCGAGAGCATCGACGGCCGGCTTGAGGATCTCCAGACTCCCCGCGTATGTGGACGCGGTCACCGCCTCCCAATCGGTGACGGTGGCCAGCTCCACGTAGCGCTCGTCGTCGATTCCTCATGCGGAGTTCCGGAATCCCTCCATTGCCAGCGCATCGTGCACCGGCAGCCCGATGCCGGTGTACTCGGCCGCGGCGCCCTCCAGGTCGCCGACCCAGTGGATCAGGTGGTCGAACGCGGCCGATTCGCCGGACATGAGGCCTCCGAGAACGAGAGCGGATAGTTAGGTAAACCTAACTACCAGTGGCCCGGTGCCGTCAAGCCCCGCAACGCCACGGCACTGGCGTCGCTCCGCGGTTCCTGAGCATGCGTGGCCGAGCAGGCGAGGACACGCGGTCGAAGGGCCTGAAATCACAGTACTGAATACACGTATACGACCGAGGCCCTCCGGCTTTGCGATCGTGTCGCAGGCCGGAGGGCCTCGGTCATATACGTACTCCCGACGGGATTTGAACCCGCGCTACCGCCTTGAGAGGGCGGCGTCCTAGGCCGCTAGACGACGGGAGCCTAAGAGATTCAATTGTGTCAGACCAGTCGTGGTAGCCCCGACGGGATTCGAACCCGCGCTACCGCCTTGAGAGGGCGGCGTCCTAGGCCGCTAGACGACGGGGCCCTAGAACAACTGTTCTGTTAAAGCGGTCGGTCTGCGACCGTCCACCTTGCTGGGGTACCAGGACTCGAACCTAGAATGGCTGAACCAGAATCAGCTGTGTTGCCAATTACACCATACCCCAAGGGGTTTCCCGGAACTTCGCGTCACTGTCGCTCGGCGTTGTTCCGGACCGGAGAAGAGATTACCAACATTCTCCCCCCAAACCGCAAATCAGCAGTTCAGACCGCTGCAGCGGCGACCTCTCGCGCCTGCGCCAGCCTGCGCAAGGTGCGCTCGCGGCCGAGGATCTCCATCGACTCGAACAGCGGCGGACTGATCGCCGCGCCGGTGACGCCGACCCGCACCGGACCGTAGGCCTTGCGTGGCTTGAGCTCCAAGCCGTCGATCAGCGCCGCCTTGAGCGCGTCCTCGATGGCCGCCGTCGTCCAGTCCGGCACGCTCTCGCACGCGGTGATCGTCGCTTCCAGAACGGGCACGGCGTCGGCCTTGAGGTTCTTGGCGGCGGACTTCTCGTCGAAGGCGAAGTCTTCGTCCGAGACGTACGCGAACTTGATCAGGTCCCACGCGTCGCCGAGCACCTGGACGCGCGTCTGCACCAGGTCGGCGAGCGGCCGGAACACGGCGTCGTCGATCGGCTCCTCGAGGCGGCCGTGCTCGACGAGGAAGTGCCGCAACCGTCCCGCGAAGTCTGCCGGGGCGAGCCTGCGCAGGTGCTCGGCGTTGATGGCGTCCGCCTTCTTCTGGTCGAAGCGCGCCGGGTTGGAGTTGACGTTGCGCACGTCGAAGGCCGCGACCATCTCCTCGAGGGAGAAGACGTCGTTGTCGGCCGACAGGCCCCAGCCCAGTAGCGCCAGGTAGTTCAACAGCCCCTCGGGGATGAAGCCGCGGTCGCGGTGATGGAAGAGATTGCTCTCCGGGTCGCGCTTGGAGAGCTTCTTGTTGCCCTCGCCCATCACGAACGGCAGGTGGCCGAACTCGGGCACCCGATCGGCCACGCCCAGCTCGATCAGCGCCCGGTACAGCGCGATCTGCCGCGGCGTCGAGGCGAGCAGATCCTCGCCCCGCAGCACGTGCGTGATCTTCATCATCGCGTCGTCGACCGGGTTCACCAGGGTATAGAGCGGGTCGCCGTTGCCGCGCGTCAGCGCGAAGTCGGGCACCGTTCCGGCCTTGATGGTGGTCTCGCCGCGAACCAGGTCGGTCCACGTGAGGTCGTCGTCGGGCATCCGCAGGCGGATCACCGGCTTGCGGCCCTCCGCAGCGAAGGCCGCGCGCTGGTCACCGGTCAGTTCGCGGTCGTAGTTGTCGTAGCCGAGCTTCGGGTCACGACCAGCCGCACGGTGCCGCGCCTCCACCTCCTCGGGCGTCGAGTACGCCTCGTAGGCGAACCCGGCCTCCACCAGACGATCGACGACGTCGAGGTGCAGCTGCTTGCGCTCGGACTGCCGGTACGGTCCGTACGGCCCGCCGACCTCGGGCCCCTCGTCCCAGTCCAGACCCAGCCAGCGCAGCGCGTCCAGGATGGCGGCGTAGCTCTCCTCGCTGTCGCGCGCGGCGTCGGTGTCTTCGATGCGGAAGACGAAGGTGCCGCCGGAGTGACGGGCCTGAGCGAAATTGAACAGCGCGGTGCGGGCGAGACCCACATGCGGAGTTCCGGTGGGTGAAGGGCAGAAGCGAACACGGACGGTCATGCAGGTCAGCGTAGTGGAGCGCAGGAATCGTCGGACAGCGGGGAGCGTCGCCGATCGAAGCCGCGCTTGTCTAGTTGTTCTATCTGAAATAGAATTAGTTGCGTGTTGTTTCGCATCCGTCCGCACAGCGACGCGCCCATCTTCGTTCAGGTGGCCGACGCAGTGCGCACCGAGCTCTGCGCCGGCCGCCTCGGCCTGGGCGACCGGTTGCCGCCCGCCCGCGAGGTCGCCGCGGCGCTGAACGTCAACATGCACACAGTCCTGCGCGCGTATCAGGACCTCCGCGACGAGGGCCTGCTGGAACTCCGGCGCGGTCGCGGCGCGGTGATCACCGAGGCCGGTGATCGCCTGCGCTCGCTCGACGACGACATCCGCGCCCTGACCGCCAAGGCCGCCGCATTGAACATCGGCCCCGACACCCTGTCCGCACTCGTGAAAGAGGCTTCCCATGTCCCCGAATGAACCACCGTCCCCGAACGAACCCTCGCCGACCACCCTGACCGACGACGAGATCGCCCGGCGCCGCCCGGTGATCGCGTTCGTCACGGTCGCCGTGGTGATCCCCGTTCTGCTGATCGGGATCGCCACCGCGGTGCAGATCTCGCTGCTCGGCGCGCTGCCCGCCGACGTCGCCGTGCACTGGAACCTCGCCGGGGAACCCGACCGATGGATGCCGGCGTGGTCGCTGCCGCTGATCACCGCGATCCTCGGACTGGCGGTGATCGCGCTCATCGCCGGACCGACGGTCCGGCCGGTCGCGCAGGGCGATTCCGGCGCCGTCTACCGGATTCTGGGCGGGACCGCGCTCGGCGTGTCGGTGCTGCTGGCGGTGGTCTTCACCGGTGCGGCCTGGTATCAGACCGACGGCGGCACCGTGCCGATCACGACGATCGTCGCCGTCGCCTCGCTGGCCGCGGCGGCCGTGGGGACGGTCGGCGGACTGCTCCTGCCGCAGCCGCCGCGCGCAGAGCGCACCGCCGCCGCGACGCCGATGCCGCTCGGCGACGACGAGCAGGCCGTCTGGCTGCGGACGACGACCGCCTCCCCCGGCGTGCTCGCGATCAGCGCCGCCGGATTCGCGATGGCCCTGCTGGCGACCGTCTTCAGCTGGGCCGACGGCCAGAGCTCCGGATTCGTGATCGGTGCACTGGTGGTCACCGTGGTGATCGGTCTCGCCTCGGTGGTGACCGTGGCGTTCCGCGTCCGGGTCTCCGGCGAGGGACTCGAGGTACGGCCCCTCGCCGGGTTCCCGCGTCTGCGCGTGCCGCTCGACGACGTCGTCGACGTCCGGGTCGACGCCGACGTTCGCCCGATCGGCGACTTCGGCGGCTACGGAATCCGGAAGATCGGCCGGCGGACCGGGGTGGTACCGCGCCGCGGCGAGGGCATCCTCGTCGAACGCACCGGCGATCGGGTCTTCGGCGTCGTCGTCGACGATGCGGCGACCGGCGCGGCGCTACTGGCCGCGCTCGCCGACCGAGCGAAGGAAGGCGATCAGTAGCTCGTTGACCGCTTCGGGCCGTTCCAGATAGCCGAAGTGCCCGGCGCGGTCGATCTCCTCGTACCGGGCCCCGGGGATCGCCTCGGCCACCTCGCGAGCCAGGAACACCGGGAGCGTCCGGTCGTCGGCGAAACCGATGACCAGTGCCGGCCGGTCGATCCCGCGATAGGCCGCCAGGCGGTTGTCCTCACGCTCGTGCAGATTCAGCTGCGCACGAACACCGGCGCTGCGGGCCTGTCCGCCGAAGCCGATGATGTCGAGCCAGTCGCGCGCATCGCGGTCGTTCGCGAGGGTGTGCGGCGAGAGGTTCATGTGCGCGGTGACCGCGGCGTAGTACTCGGCGGGGAGTTCGACTCCGCGGTCGTACAGCTCGCGCTCGCCGTGCGAGAAGGCCTCCAGCATGGGCGTCGACCGCCCGTAGGTGGCGATCATCACGACGCCGCGCACCACGTCCGGCCGCGCGAGCGCCAGCTCCTGGGTGATCCGTGCGCCGAGAGACGTGCCGACCACCCGTGCGGGACCGGCGCCGAGGTGCTCGATCAGGGCGGCCGTGTCGGCGACCATGTCGGCCAGGGTGAAACCGTCGGCACACTCGCTCGACGGAGCGACGCCGCGGTTGTCGAAGGTCACCACCCGGAATCCGGCGGCGAGCAGGGCCGGTTGCTGATGTGCGTGCCAGACCCGTCCGGGACTTCCGGTGCCCATGACCATCACCACGAGCGGAGCGTCTGCCGGCCCGACATCGGTGTACGAGAGCGTGATGCCGTTCAGCTGCGCCGCCACCGGACGCGCGAGTGCCGGGCGGGTCACTTGTCGACGACCGGGTTGGTGAGCGTGCCGATCCCCTCCACTGTCACCGACACCGTCTGCCCGGCGACCATGGGACCGATCCCGGCCGGCGTGCCCGTCAGGATCACGTCGCCCGGCAACAGCGTCATCACGCGCGAGATCCACTCGACGATCTCGCCCACCCCGTGCAGCATCAGCGAGGTGCGCGAAGACTGCTTGGTCTCACCGTCGAGCGTGGTGCTGATCGCGAGGTCCGACGGATCCAGCGCCGTCTCGATCCACGGCCCCAGCGGGCAGAACGAGTCGTAGCCCTTGCCGCGCGTCCACTGCCCGTCGGCCTTCTGCTGGTCCCGTGCGGTGACGTCGTTGGCGACGGTGTACCCGAGGATCACACTCGCCGCCTTGGCCGCGGCCACGTCCTTGCAGGGGCGGCCGATGACGATCGCGAGCTCGCCCTCGTAGTCCACACGCGTCGACGACGGCGGTCGCACGATCGGTACGCCGGGCCCGATGATCGACGTGTTCGGCTTCAGGAAGATCACCGGATCCTCCGGAGGCGGACCGCCCATTTCCGCCGCGTGATCGGCGTAGTTCTTGCCGATGCAGATCACCTTGGTCGCCAGGATCGGGGCCAGCAGGCGCGTCTCGCTCAGCGCCCAGGTGCGCCCGGTGAACGTCGGATCCCCGAAAGGATGTTCGGCGATCTCCCGCGCCGTCTCGGCGCCCTCTTCCCCTTCGATGGCGACGAATGCCACCCCGTCCGGACTTGCGACACGCCCCAATCTCATGCGGCCAGGCTATCGCAGCCCCGCACGGCGAGCAGCAACGGCCAGTGTTCTATGATGTGGAACTAGAGTATCAGAATGTGAGATACGTCATCCTGCGCGTCCCCGGACCGGCAGGCCGACGAAGGGAGCCGAGATTGGACGAGCAGACGCTCTCGGTCGGCCGGCGATGGACCATCCTGGTCTGCGCCCTCATCGCGGCGATGACCTCGACGGCCGCCACCAGCGGGTTCGCCTACGTGATCCCCGCCCTGCACGACGGCGGGATGTCACTCGGTACCGCGGCCGCGCTGGCCGCCGTGCCGACGGTGGGCATCACCGCCGCGATCATCGCGTGGGGATGGGCGCTCGACCGCTTCGGCGAACGCCGCATCCTGCTGCTGTCGATGACGATCACCCTGGCGGGCACCGTCGGCGCGATGGTCGCCGTGTGGACCGGCGCCGGACACTGGGCCCTCGGTGCGGCGCTGCTGATCGGCGGCGTCGGCTCGGGCGCGGCGAACGGCGCGAGCGGCCGGATCGTCGTGGGCTTCTTCCCCGCCGATCAGCGCGGCACCGCCATGGGGATCCGGCAGATGGCGCAGCCGCTGGGCATCGCGGTGCTCGCGCTGACGATGCCGGTCCTGGCCGCCACCGTCGGCATCACCGCGGCCCTGGCGATCCCGGCGGCGGTCACCGCGCTCGGACTGCTGGCGGTCTACTTCGGGATCGTCGACCCGGAGCTGCCGCCGTCGTCGCTGACCTCGGCTCGCCACGGCAACCCGTACCGATCGAGCTGGTTTCTGTGGCGGATCCACGCGTTCAGCGTGCTGCTGGTGATCGGGCAATCGATGCTGTGGACCTTCGTCCCCGCGTGGCTGATCGTCGCGCAGGGCTGGACTCCGTGGGGCGCCGGTGTCCTGGTGACCGTGACGCAGGTCCTCGGCGCGCTCGGCCGCATGGCCGCCGGCCGCGTCTCGGACGTGTGGGGCTCCCGGATGCGGCCCGTGCGGGTGATCGCCGTGGTCGCCGCGGCGAGCCTGGCGCTGCTGGCGCTCACCGATCAGCTCGGCCTGTCCGCGGCGCCCGTTCTGATGGTGATCGCGTCGGTGTTCACCGTGGCCGACAACGGTCTCGCGTTCACCGCGATCGCCGAGTCGGCGGGGCCGTCGTGGAGCGGCCGCGCGCTGGGCGTGCAGAACACGGCGCAGTTCGTCGCCGTGGCGATCACGACGCCGCTGCTGGGCGCGATGATCGAGCGTTACGGGTACCCGGTGATGTTCGGCCTCGTGGCCGCGGCCCCCGTGCTGGCCCTCCCGCTGATCCCTCGTGATCCGCCGATCCGGGAAGAGAAGGTGACCTGACTGGTTCGCGGGAGAACCCGTGGCGGCACCCTCCAGGTCCGATGCCTTCCGCTGATCTCGATACGTCGGCGCTCACTCCGTTCGCGCCGACTACTCGATCACCGAAGAACCATCCGAGCTGCTGACCGGACCACGACTCACCATCCCGCGGATCTGCTGGGCTGCGACGGACAGTGCGGCGAGATCGCGGACCCTCGAGCGGGCTATCTCGTCGAGCACCGCGCGGGTGCGGCCGAGCCGCGCGCCGTTGGTGGCCTCCCAGTCCCCGATCCGTTCGGCCGCGGGTGCGTCCGGGTCGGTGAAGGTGAGGACGTCCAGGGTCAGCGCGCGCACCGAGCGATACACGTCGTCACGCAAGGCCAACCGCGCGAGCGCATTCCAGCGCTCGGTGTCGTCGAGCGCCGAAATCGCCGTCAGGAGGTGATCGATGCTCAGGTGCGCGTTGAGCGCATAGTAGACATCTGCCGCGCGATCCAGCTCGCAGTGGGCGATGTCGGCGAGGTCGATGATGTCCAGACCGGGGAATGCCATCAGCACGCTCATCACCTCCCGTGCGTCGACCGGATCGGCTCCGGCGTCGATCAGGGGCCGCGACCGCTCGTCGACGATGGCGGCATCGGCTCCCTGCAGACGCTCCAGCACCGTGGGCATCAGCTCAGTCATGCCGACGGCGTACCGGGCGGTCTCGGCCCCCACGGCGAGCGGTTGGGGCCGGTGATCGAGGAGCCAGCGGGCCACCCGATCGACCAGCCTGCGCACCTCCGACATCATCGCGTTCGACACCGCGACCGACGGCGCCGTCTCCCTGATCCGCGCCACACGGTCGGGCACACCGACGATCGAACTCGCGGCGACGAACGCGCGGGTGGCGTCCACCGCCGAAGCGCCGGTGTCCTCGCAGATGCGGAAGACGTACGAGACGCCGCCGACGTCGACCACCTCGTTCGCGAGGACCGTCGCCAGGATCTCGCGCCGCAGCGGGTGCGCCGTGATCGCCTCCGGGTGGCGGGTGCGCAGCGCGTGCGGGAAGCTGCCGGCCAGCCGGTCGCGCAGAAACTCGCTGTCCACGAAGGTCGACTCCAGCAGGGCCGCTTTCAGGTCGAGCTTCACGTGCGCGATCAGCACTGCGAGCTCAGGCGAGACCAAGCCGACGCCTCGGGCCGCACGCGCGGTGATCTCGGCGTCGTCGGGCAGCGCCTCGAGGTCCCGCTCCAGAGCGCCTTTGGCCTCCAACTGCCGGATCTGCCGAGTGTGGACGGCGAAGCGTCCCGCAGCGGCGGCGCGGCACGTGCCGACCAGCTCGTTCTGCGAGTAGTTCTGCCGGAGAACCAGCTGTTCGACGTCATCGGTCATCTCCACGAGCAACGCGTCCCGCGCGTCTGGTGACACCGCTCCGGCAGACACCAGACCGTCGAGCAGGACCTTGATGTTCACCTCGTGGTCGGAGCAGTCGACACCGGCCGAGTTGTCGAGGGCGTCGGTGTTCACGCACCCGCCGGCCAGCGCGAACTCGACGCGGCCGCGGGGAGTGACGCCGAGATTGCCGCCCTCCCCGATCACCCGGGCGCGCACCGTCGGCGCCGCGACGCGCACCGCGTCGTTCGCTTTGTCGCCGACGTCGAGATCCGTTTCGGCCGACGCGCGGACGTAGGTGCCGATGCCGCCGTTCCACAGCAGATCCACGGGGGCCTGCAGAACCGCCCGGATCAGCGCGGTGGGCGTCAGGGGGACGACGTCGTCGTCGATCCCCAGCGCACGCCGCATCTCGCCGGTGATCTCGATGGACTTCGCCGACCGCGGAAACACCCCGCCGCCCGGGCTGATCAGCGCCGGGTCGTAGTCCGCCCACGACGATCGCGGGAGCCCGAACAGGCGCCGCCGTTCGGCGAACGAGCGAGCGGCGTCGGGATCCGGGTCGACGAAGACGTGTCGGTGGTCGAAGGCCGCCACCAGCCGGATGTGCGGGCTCATCAGCATGCCGTTGCCGAAGACGTCACCGCTCATGTCACCGATCCCGGCGACCGTGACGTCCTCGGACTGCGGGTCCAGCGACAGTTCCCGGAAGTGCCGCTTCACCGATTCCCAGGCGCCCTTCGCGGTGATGCCCATGCCCTTGTGGTCGTAGCCGACGGAGCCGCCCGACGCGAAGGCATCGCCGAGCCAATAGCCGTACCGGGCGGCCACGTCGTTCGCCTCGTCCGAGAACGACGCCGTTCCCTTGTCTGCGGCGACCACGAGGTAGGTGTCGTCGGGGTCCCGGCGCACCACCAGCGGCGGCGGAACGGTGACCCCGGTCCGCGGATCGACGTCGTCGGTCACGTCGAGCAGCGCCGCGATGAACGTTCGGTAGCAGGCGACGCCCTCGGCCCGGAACGCCTCCCGATCAGCTGCGGAGTCACCCGTCGCCGCAGGCGGGCGCTTACTGACGAAACCGCCCTTGGCGCCGACCGGCACGATCACCGCGTTCTTGACCGCTTGCGCCTTGACCAGACCGAGGACCTCCGTCCGGAAGTCTTCGAGTCGATCGGACCAGCGGAGTCCCCCGCGTGCGACGGGTCCGTAGCGGAAGTGCACCCCTTCCACGCGGGGTGAATACACGTACACCTCGATGCGGGGGCGCGGCGCCGGCAGAAAGCCCAGGAGCGACGGTGAGAACTTCAGCGCCAGCGCCGACGAGTGCCGGACGGAGTCGTCGAGCCTGCGGAAGTAGTTGGTGCGCAACGTCGCCCGCACCAGGTCCAGGTAGGCGCGAAGGATCCGGTCGACGTCGAGTGAGGCCACCGCGTCGATCGCGGTGAGCAGCTCTGCGACCAGGACCTCGGCCCGGTCCGGATCCGCCTGCCCGGGGGCGAACTGGAGGCGGAAGAGCGCGACGATCCTCTGCGTCATCTCCGGGTGCTCGGCCAGGACGCCGGCGATGCGCTGCGCGCTGTACGGGAAACGCGCCTGACCGAGGTACTTCGCATAGCCGCGCAGCAACTCCACCTCGCGCCAGTGCAGCCCGGACGTCAGGACGAGACGATTGAACTGGTCGACTTCGGCCGACCCCCGCCAGACGGCGAGGAAGGCATCGCCGAAGCGCTCACCCACCGTCTGCCCGCCCGCCGAAACCACGCGCGCGGGGTCTGCCGGCAGCGCCGACGGGCTGAGCGTGAAGTCGTAGATCCAGGCGTGGTCGCCGTCCGGCCGCACGACGGAATGCGGCCGCTCGTCGACCACCCGCACACCCAGGCTGTGCAGGATCGGCAAGACGTCACTGAGCGCCACGCGCGCCCCTGCGGCGTACAGGCTGAAAAGCCCTTCGCCCTCCTCGCCGGCGGACGCCAGGTTCACGTCCACTTCCCCCGGCGCGAGCCGATCCAGCCGGGTGAGGTGATCGGCGGCCGGCGCGGGCGGCTCCTCGATTCGGGCCGGAGACGGATCGTCGTCGCGTGTCGAATTCATCGCTGCTTTCCAGCCGAGTCGGCAAATAGGGAGGCGACCGTCAGATCAGGCCGTCGGACAGGTGATTCGGGGTGCCGAATCGGTGGGCGGTGATCGAGACCGCCTGCTCACGCAGGTGCGGGAGCATCTCCACCCGTCCAGCCGAGACCACCTCACCGCCGTACACGGCGACGTCCGGCTTGCCGCCGGTCGCCTCGTAGACCGCGGCCACCTGGTCGGCGCGCGACGCTCCGGCGACGATCCGAACCCGGGCACTCGCGCCCGCGCCGTCCTTGCGCGCAAGGCGCCCCAGGTGCGACGCCCAGCCGGCGTCGTCCTGGAACAGCAGGTCCACGCCGGCGGCGCGCAGCGCCGACTGCACCGCTTCGGGCAGGGCGATCGGGGTGCTCACCGTCGGGCTGCCACCTGCGGCCAGGCCCGCGGCCACCGCGCGGATCACGTGGTGCAGCGGCGCGTCGGCGGCGATCCGGACGGTGACCGGCACCGGGAGGTAGCGCAGCAGATTGCGCTCGACGCCGACCTGCGACGCGTCCCGGGCGATCCCGAACTCGTCGACCCAGGCCGCGGCGTCGGAGCTCAGTGCCGCCGACAGCCATGCGAAGTCCGGCCCGGACACGCCTGCCTCGGCGGCCGCGGCCAGCAACGGTGCGGCCGCCGGGCGCGGAGCGCCGGCGCCCTTCGCCACCGGCGCGTCGACCCAGTCGACCAGGCCGTGCAGATAGTTCGGGCCGCCGGCCTTGGTGCCGGCGCCGATCGCCGACTTCTTCCAGCCGCCGAACGACTGACGACGCACGATGGCACCGGTGATGCCGCGGTTGACGTAGGCGTTGCCGGCCTCGATCCGGTCCAGCCAGATCTTCAGTTCGTCGCGGTCGAGCGAGTGCAGACCGCTGGTGAGTCCGTAGTCGATTTCGTTGACGATGTCGATCGCCTCGTCGAGCGTCGTGGCGGTCATGATGCCCAGGATCGGGCCGAAGTACTCGGTCTTGTGGTACTCGGATCCGCGGCGGACACCGTCGCGCACGCCCGGGCTCCACAGGCGGTTGCCGCCCTTCTTGTCGAGCGCCAGCGGGCTGTCACTGGGGAGCGGCTCCGGCTTCAGCAGCCAGGTCTCCCCCGGGCCGAGGGTGGTGAGCCCGCGCAGCAGTTTGCCCGAGGGTGCGGTGATGATGGTGCCCATCTGCGTCTCGAGGTGCTCGGGCGTGCCGACCTTGAGGGACTTCACCGCGTCGAGAAGCTGGCGGCGGAATCGCTCCGACGTGGCCACCGAACCGACCAGGATCACCAGGGAGGCGGCCGAACACTTCTGGCCGGCATGACCGAAGGCCGAGAGCGCGACGTCCTTGGCTGCCAGGTCGAGGTCGGCCGACGGCGTCACGATGATGGCGTTCTTGCCGCTCGTCTCGGCCAGGATCGGCAGGTCGCGCCGCAGTGCGCGGAAGCTCTCGGCGGTCTCGTAGGCGCCGGTCAGGATCAGGCGGTCCACCCGCGGGTCGGCCACGAGCCCGGAAGCCAGGGTGCGGTCGGAGAACTGCACCAACTGCAGCACGTCGCGCGGGACGCCGGCCTCCCACAGCGCCTCGACCATCACCGCGGCGCTGCGCGCCGAGGTCGATGCGGGCTTGATCACCACGGCGCTGCCGGCGGCCAGGCCGGCGAGCACACCGCCGGCCGGAATCGCGACCGGGAAGTTCCAGGGCGGGATCACCGCGACCAGCTTCTTCGGTCGGGGCTGCCCGCCGTCGGTCTGCTCCAGCAGCTGACCGAGCATGGCGTAGTAGTTCGCGAAGTCGATCGCCTCGGACACCTCGGGATCACCCTGGTCGAGGGTCTTGCCGCATTCGGAGCCCATCACCTCGAGGAGATCGGCGCGGCGGGCTTCCAGCCGCTCGCCGGCGCGGTACAGGATGCGGGCGCGCTCGTCGGCCGAGAGAGCCTGCCACCCGTCCGCTGCGTTCACCCCGGTCGAGATCACCCGGTCCAGGGCGGACTCGTCGCCGATCATCGACGCGGCGACCAGCTCGGTGCCCAACGACGAGGTGACCATCCGGCCCGCGATCGCCCGGCCCCACGCCCGGTTGCCGGGTAGATCCGGATCGGTGTCGGGAGTGTTGTCGAACTCGCCCCGGACACCGCGCTGGATCAGCGCCTCGATGCGCTCTTCGGCGCCGTCGGCGTCATAGCGCGTACGGTCCTGGCGGCGGCTGGGCGACGGCACACGGAAATGCTCGGGATCGCCGTCTGCGGTGATCGATTCGAGGTCGGCGAGCGAGGCGAGGAAGCGCTCCTTCTCGCGCGCGAACATGCTCGCATCGTCGTTCAGTTCGAAGACCGCCGACATGAAGTTCTCCTGGCTCGCGCCCTCCTCCAGACGGCGGATCAGGTAGCTGATCGCGACGTCGAACTCCTGCGGATGGACCACCGGCGTGTAGAGCAGCAGCGATCCGACCTCGCGTTTGACGGCCTCGGCCTGCGCGGTCGCCATGCCGAGAAGCATCTCGACGTCGATTCCGGCCTCAGCGCCCCGGCGCTTGGCCAGCAGCCAGGCGAGCGCGATGTCGAAGAGGTTGTGCCCGGCGACGCCGATGCGGACGTTCGTCACCCGCTCGGGATGGAGTGCGTAGTCGAGCACCGCCTTGTAGCTGGTGTCCGATTCCTGCTTGGCACCCCACGTAGCCACCGGCCACCCGTGGACAGCCGCGTCGACCCGCTCCATCGGAAGGTTGGCGCCCTTGACCACCCGGACCTTGATCGGGGCGCCGCCGCCGGCCACCCGCGCCGCGGCCCACTCCTGCAGGTCGATCATCGCGCCGAGCGCGTCCGGCAGATAGGCCTGCAACACGATGCCCGCGGACAGGCCGTGGAACTCCGGGCGCTCCAGGATCTTCTTGAAGACCGCAATGGTCAGATCGAGATCCTTGTACTCCTCCATGTCCAGGTTGATGAACTTCTGCGGACTCGCCGCGGTGTCGTTCGGCCCGCTCCCGGCACCGGCCGCACGGGCGAAGAGCGGCACCAGCTGCTCGGTGATGCCGTCGACGGCCTCGTCGAACGCCCAGTGATTGTGCGGGGCGACGGTCGAGGACACCTTGATCGAGACGTAGTCCACGTCCGGGCGCGAGAGCAGCTTGTGGGTGCCGGCCAGACGGCGCTGCGCCTCGTGCTCCCCGAGGATCGCCTCGCCGAGAAGATTGATGTTGAGCCGGACACCGTCCCGCTTGATCTTGGCGATCGCCGGGCCGAGCTTGCTGTCGGTGGCATCGATGATCAGGTGGCTGACCATCTCCCGCAAGACTCTCCGCGCGGTCGGCACCACGACACCGGGCAGCGGCTGGGCCATCACTCCGCCCAGGGATACCGCGCCGCGCATCGGTGCGGGCAGGAACTTCGGAGTGAGCGGGGCGAGGCTCTTGAGTTTCTTGGCGGCTGCCTTCCGGTCCTCCGGCCGCACGACGCCGTCGACGAAGCCGACGGTGAATTCGAGGCCGTTCGGGTCGCTCAGGACGCCCGTGAGTCGCGCCGCGGCGGCATCGACCGGATACTGTTCGGCCTCGGCGAGCCAGCGCTGCACCAGCGCGACGGCGTCGTCCGCCAGATCTTGCGGTCGTACCTGCTGCCGTGCCTCTACTGCGTTCGTCACTGGACTGCCTCTCTCGATCGGCGGTGTGTGCGGGCGCACAGCGCCTGCCTCCTTGCAGCCATGCTCACCCGAATCGCCGTTGAAGTACAGCGGCATTATCTGTGCTTTATCGTTAAGTAGAACCGAATGATGAGACGACGACGGAAGGCACCGGTGAGCCCGCGATGCTGGAGGTGAAACGACTGCGCCTGCTGCGTGAACTGTCGGCACGGGGAACCGTGGTGGCCGTCGCCGAGGCGCTGAACTACAGCCCGTCCGCCGTGTCGCAGCAGCTCTCGCTGCTCGAGCGGGAAGTCGGCGCGTCCCTGCTGCAGCGCAACGGCCGGCTGCTCGAACTCACCGCGACAGCCGAGTACCTGGTCGCCGAGGCCGACGAGTTGCTCAACCACATCGAGCGGATCGAGTCGGGGATCCGCCTGCGCCAGGGCGAGGTCAGCGGAACCGTCCGGGTCGCCGCCTTCCAGACCGTGATGCTGGCGCTGCTTCCACAGGTGCTCGACCGTCTGCGGACCGACCACCCCAATCTGCGGATCGACGTGATGCAGCACGAACCCGAAACGGCGCACTTCGAGACGTGGGCCCGCGGCTTCGACTTGGTGATCGCCGAACAGTATCCCGGTCACGCCACCGTGCAGTTCTCCGGCCTCGATCGCGCCCCGCTCACCCGGGACCGGATCCAACTGGCCCTGCCGCTGATCGCCGGGCGGCCCGAGTTCGACTCGATCACGTCGCTGGCCGACGCCTCCGACGTCCCCTGGGTGATGGAGCCGCGCCGTGCGGCTTCGAGGCACTGGGCCGAACAGCTTTGTCGCAGTGCCGGTTTCGAGCCCGACATCCGATTCGAGACCGCCGACCTGCAGGCTCACATCAGGCTGATCGAGACCGGCAACGCCGTCGCTCTGGTGCCCGGTCTGGTGCACGCCCAAGGTCGGCCGCGGATCCGGCTGATCGACCTGCCCGGAGATCCGGAACGCACGGTGTTCACGGCCGCGCGATCAGCCCAGGGCGAGGACCCGGCGATCGCCGCCGTTCGCGCCGCCCTCGCGGAGGAAGCCGCGCGGAGGTAGCGCCTCCCCGGCTCGGGCTCGGTCGAAACGAGGGTGCCGGGCACCCTGGATTCGCTCTGGCACCCTCGACGGAGGGTGCCAGACCGAGACGGAGGTTCCGGGCACCCTGATTTCGGCCCGCCGACCGCGAGGATCAGGTTGCGCGCGCGATCAATGGTCTCGACTCCGCTCGACCAACGAGGAACTCCACTCGCCGATCGAGCAACTCCCTCGACCAACGAGGAACTCCACTCGCCGATCGAGCAACTCCTCGACCAACGAGATCCCCCTCGCCGATCGAGCGAAGTAGAGATCACCCCCGACGATCGAGCGACGTCGAGATCACGACGCGTCAGACCAGTGCCAGGATCCGGTCGCCCACCTCGGTGGTCGAGCCGCGCTCGTCGCCGCGGGTCGCCACGTCCCGGGCCACCGCCGCTTCGACCCGCTCGGCGCCGGCATCGTCGCCGAGATGACGCAGCAGCAGTGCCACCGAGAGGATCGCCGCCGTCGGGTCTGCCAGATTCTGGCCGGCGATGTCCGGCGCGCTGCCGTGCACCGGCTCGAACATCGACGGGTTGGCGCGGGTGGCGTCGATGTTGCCCGAAGCGGCCAACCCGATCCCGCCGGTCACCGCGGCGGCCAGATCGGTGATGATGTCGCCGAACAGGTTGTCGGTGACGATCACGTCGAAGCGGCCCGGATCGGTCACCAGGTAGATGGTGGCCGCGTCGATATGGCAGTAGTCCACCGAGACCTCGGGGAACTCCGCGCCCACCTCGTCGACCGTGCGGGCCCACATGGACCCGGCGAAGGTCAGCACGTTGGTCTTGTGCACCAGCGTCAGCTTCTTGCTCCGCGCCTGCGCGCGGGCGAAGGCGTCGCGAACCACGCGCTCGATGCCGAAGCGGGTGTTGACGCTCACCTCGGTGGCCACCTCGTGCGGGGTGCCCACGCGGATCGCGCCGCCGTTGCCGGTGTACGGCCCCTCGGTGCCCTCGCGCACCACGACGAAGTCGATCGCCGGATCGCCGGTTCCGTTCGCCCCGCTCGCTGCGCTCCCGGCGGCGGCCAACGGCGATGCGACGCCCTCGAACAGCACCGACGGCCGCAGGTTCACGTGGTGATCCAGAACGAACCGCATCTTCAGCAGGAAGCCGCGCTCGAGGATGCCCGGCGGCACCGACGGATCGCCGATGGCGCCGAGCAGGATGGCCTCGTGCTCGCGCAGCGAGGCCACGTCGTCGTCGGTCAGCAGGTCACCGGTGGCATGGTAGCGACGGGCGCCGAAGTCGTACTCGGTGGTCTGCACCTCGGGGTGCAGCTTGGTCAGCACGCGCAGCGCCTGTGCGGTGACCTCAGGGCCGATCCCGTCGCCGGGGATCACTGCGAGCTTCACGAGAAGTCCACCTGCTTGATCAGGGTCGCCGAGACGGCGTCGGCGACCGCGGCCAGCACATCCTCGTCCACGGTGCGGTCCACACGCAGAATGATGGTGGCACCGGGACCTTCGAGGTCCTGCGCCAGGCCGGCGGCGACGATGTCGACGCCCGCGTTGCCCAGCAGCGTGCCGATCTTGCCGAGCGTGCCCGGCTGGTCGGCGTAGCTGATGATGAGATTCTTGCCCTCGGCACGCAGGTCGAAGTTGCGGCCGTTCACGTTGACGATCTTCTCGACCTCGCGCGGCTCGGTCAGGGTACCGGCGACGTTCACGTGAGTGCCGTCGGCGAACACGGCACGCACGTCGATCATGCTGCGGTGATTCGGGCTCTCGCTGGCGGTGACCACCTCGTAGCTCACGCCGCGCTCGGCCGCGACGCTCGGCGCGTTCACGAAGGTCACCGGCTCGTCGACGACCGCCGAGAACAGGCCCCGGACGGCCGACAGGCCCAGCACGTCGACCGGACGGGCGGCCAGCTCGCCGCGGATCTCGACGGTGACCACGGTCGGCTGTCCTTCGGCGACCACGCCGACCAGGCGACCGAGCTTGCGCGAGAGGTCCAGCCAGGGCGCGACCTCGTCGTCGACCGGTCCGCCGGTGATGTTCACCGCATCCGGAACGAACTGGCCGGCCAGCGCCAGCTGCACGCTCTTGGCGACGTCGGTTCCTGCGCGGTCCTGCGCTTCGGCGGTGGAGGCGCCCAGGTGCGGAGTAACCACGACCTGATCCAGGTCGAACAGCGGCGAATCGGTGCACGGCTCGGTCGCGAAGACGTCCAAGCCGGCGGCCCGCACGTGGCCGGACTTGATCGACTCGGCCAGCGCGGCCTCGTCGATCAAACCGCCGCGAGCGGCGTTGACGATGATCACGCCCTCCTTGGTGCGCGCCAGCTCGTCGGCCCCGATCAGACCGGCGGTCTCCTTGGTCTTGGGCAGGTGCACGGTGATGAAGTCCGAACGCTCCAGCAACTCCTCCAGGCTCACCAGCTCGATGCCCAGCTGGGCTGCGCGGGCGGCCGAGACGTAGGGATCGTAGGCGATGAGGTGGGTCTCGAAGGCGCCGAGACGGGCCGCGACCAGCTGGCCGATCCGGCCCAGCCCGACGACGCCGACGGTCTTGTCGAAGAGTTCGACGCCGGAGAACGACGAGCGCTTCCAGGTCTTCTCCTTCAGGGTGACGTCGGCGGCGGGCACCTGACGGGCCGCCGACATGAGCAGCGCGACAGCATGCTCGGCGGCGGAGTGGATGTTCGACGTCGGGGCGTTCACGACCATGACGCCGCGCTCGGTGGCGGCGGGCACGTCGACGTTGTCCAGGCCGACACCGGCACGAGCCACGATCTTGAGGTTCTTGCCCGCGTCGAGCACTTCGGCGTCGACCGTCGTGGCCGAGCGCACCAGGATCGCGTCCGCGTCGACGACCGCCTCCAGCAACTTCGGCCGGTCCGGGCCGTCGACCCAGCGGACCTCGACGTCGCCGCCGAGTGCCTCGACGGTCGACGGGGCGAGCTTGTCTGCGATCAGGACGACGGGACGGCTGGATGCGGTCACTAGGTTTTCTCCAAGTTCATCGATTCGCGCATGCACGCGCCGGGCGCACGCGTCTGACGCGACTACTTTAGGCTCCCACCAACGGCAAGTCATAGTCGCCCCGGGCGGCCCGAGGGTGTCCTGGCACACGTGCCGACCTGCGAATGTGGTGTACCACACGGTTCGCCGGGTAGATTCCCTAGCGTTGTCTCTTTTCGGTCACGGCTCACCCGAGCCGTGCTCTTCGTCTGCGACGAGCGGGGAGACCGTGCATAGAGTGAGGCACTACCAAGGTCTCGGCCCCCGGGACCGCAACGAGCGGAGTTTGTACATGAAGAAGACCGCATTGGTCTTCGCGGCCGTGATCGCCGCGATTCTGGGTCTGGTCGCTGTCGGAATCGGCAACGCCGAGGCCGCGCCGAAGGTCAATGTCGGCGGCGGTTCGGGAATCCTGACCTTGCGCGGCGGCAACTCGGCCTCCGCGTGCACCGTCACCGCGGTCGGCCGCCCGACCTCCGGCGCCCACAAGGGCCGTCTGATCGCTCTGACTGCGGGTCACTGCGGCCGCCCCGGTCAGGTCGTCCTCTCCGAGCGTTCGCCGAACCGCGGCCCGATCGGCCGGTTCGCCGCCGTCAACGACAACATCGACATCGGGGTGATCCACCTCGACGCGGCCAAGGTGCGGCCGGTCCGGACCGTCCGCGGCGTCACCATCCGCTCGATCGACACCCGCCCGGTGAACTTCCCGACGATCGTCTGCAAGGACGGCCGCACCACGGGCCACACCTGCGGCGTCACCTGGTTCTCCGACGGTGTCTCGCACTTCTCCCAGATGTGCGTCGTCGAAGGCGATTCCGGCAGCCCCGTGGTCGTCGGAAACCGCCTGGTCGGCATGGTGAACGCTTACTACTTCGTGTCCTGCATCGGTCCGGAGACCGGCACCAACATGGGCGTGATCATGAAGCAGCTGAACCGCTGGGGCTACGGCGGCTTCCGCGTGGCGTAGCCACCCCGACCGGTCGAGCCACTTCGCCGGTCGAGCCACTTCGTCGGTCGAGCCACTTCGTCGGTCGAGCCACTTCGTCGGTCGAGCGCAGTCGAGACCCCCCACGACGGGCGGTCCGGGATCCTTCCCGGGCCGCCCGTCGTCGTGCTGCGGTGTGCTTCGCTGCGACGACCACCGGCCCCCTCGACACCGGCCGCCCCGCCACTCAGACGTCGAGGTCGAGGTCTTCCAGCTCGGCCACCGTTCCGCCCCGGGCGAGCAGCTGCTGATAGGCGGCCAGCCTGACCTCGTCGATCCGGGTGTTGCTTGTCCCGCGCTTCCAGTAGCCGAACACGGCCACATCGTCCTTGGCAACACCGTGCCGGCTGCGGAAGAACGAACGGACTTCGCGCATCTCGTCGCGTTCACCGGCGCCCCACACCACGTGTCCGGCCGGGTCGGCGAGGGTGGCGAGCGCGGAGCCGTAACCGTTGCCCGGCTCGATCCTGTGCAGCTCCAGGCCTGGAACCCGCGGGAGCTCGGCATAGGCGGGCGCATCGTCGGTGGCGACCCATCCCACCCCGCGCAGCCCTGCGGGCGGCTGCTGCAGCAGGGTGAACAGCGCCGGGATGGCGGTGTCGTCGGCGAACAGCGCTGCCGGCCGTCCGCGCAGATCAGGGATCTGCATATGGGCCGCGGACCGACGAATTCGATCGGCTGACCGACGGCGAGGTCGGCGAGCCACGTCATCATCGGGCTGGGATGCCCGTGCCGGACGACGTCGACGTCGATGGTCGCGGCCGCCGTCGAGCACGACCGCACGGTGTAGATCCGGCTCACCTGCTCCGGGCCGCGGCCGATGCGCAACCGCACGGCCACATTGGGCGTCGCCCACACCGGATCGCGTGCCACCGTCGGCGCCGCGATCGTCACCCGGCACAGGTGCGCCGAGACCTCGGTCCAGCGGGCGACCGTCCCGCTGACCAGCTCCAGGCCCTCGTTGTGGTCGGCCGACCGGATCTCCTTCCGCAGATGCAGCGGGGTGTCCGGCTGATCGGCGGCCCGCTGCGGGCGGCCTGTCGATTCGGGGGTGCCTGTCATGGTCTTCCTCCTGATGGTGATGTCGATTGCGGTCGGTGATGAGCGTCCCGGCGGTCGCGCGGCACGATGAGGGGTCGACCGGTCTCCGGGTCGGTCAGCACAAGCGACTCCAAGTCGAAGACCTCGCGCAGCAGATCGGTCGTGAACACGTCGCCGGGCGGGCCATGCGCGACGACGTCGCCGTCGCGCATCGCGATGACCCTGGTGGCGTAGCGGGCAGCCAGGTTGATGTCGTGCAGCACGGCCACGAGGGTCCGACCCGCGGCGTGCAGCGACGAACACAGATCCAGCACGTCGATCTGGTGCGCGATGTCGAGGTAGGTGGTCGGCTCCTCGAGGAGAAGCACGGGAGTCTGCTGCGCCAGCGACATCGCGATCCACGCGCGCTGCCGCTGACCGCCGCTGAGCTCCTCCACCAGCCGGTCGGCCTGATCGAGCAGCCTCACCCGCGTCAGCGCTTCGGCGACGATCTCCTCGTCCCGCGCCGACCATTGCCGCAGCAATCGCTGGTACGGATGCCGCCCACGCGCCACCAGCTCGGCGACGGTGATCGCGGCCGGCGCGGTCGGCGACTGCGCCAACAGGGCGATGCGCCGGGCCAGTTGCTTGCCTCGCAGCCGTGCGACCGGGACCCCGTCGAGCAGGACCTCTCCGGCGGACGGCGGACTCATCCGGGCGATCGCCCGCAGGAGCGTCGACTTGCCGCAGCCGTTCGGGCCGACGATCACGGTGAAGCCGCCCGACTCGACGACCGCGGTCAGGTCGTCGATGACGGTGCGCGGCCCGTAGCCGACCCGCAATCCCTCGATTCTGATCTCCATACTCGTCTGTCGCCTTCCCTACAGTCGCCGGGCCAGCAGCCACAGCAGATACAGTCCACCGAGCACGCTGGTGATCGACCCGACGGGCGCGCGCATCCCGAAGTCCACGTGCTGGGACAGCAGATCAGCGGCATTGAGCAGGACCGCGCCCACCACCGCCGACAGCCACAGCTGGATTCCGGCGACCGGCGCCAGGCCGGCGGCGAGGTGCGGGGCGGCGAACGCCACGAAGGCGATGGGCCCGGCCGCCGCGGTCGCCACCGCGGCCAGCGTCACGGCGAGGACCATCGCAGCCAGCCGCACCGGTTCGGTCCGTATCCCCACCCCGTGCGCCGTCTCGTCGCCCATCTCCATCAGGGAGACCTGCCGAACCAGCGGCACCAGCGCGGGGAGCAGAACGCCCATCGCCACGGTCAGCGCGATCACGTGCGGCCAGCCGCGGGCGACCAGCGAACCAGCCGTCCACAGATTCGCGGCGGCGGCGGTGTCCAGATCCGCACGCACCACCAGCAGGGAGGTCACCGCACTGAAGATCGCGCCCACGCCGATGCCGACCAGCACGAGCCGGGGCCCGCGGGAAGCCCCGTCTCGTCGCGCCAGGACGTACACCAGCAGGGCCGTGGCCAGTCCGCCGACCAGGGCCGCCACTGCAGTGACCACTACGCCGCCGCCGAACAGGACGATCGCCACCACCGCGGCTGTCGTTGCGCCGGAGGTGAAGCCGAGGATGTCGGGAGAGCCGAGTGGGTTGCGCGACAGCGAGACGAACACCGCGCCCGAGATCGCCAGGCAGGCCCCGACCGCGGTGGCGGTCAGCGCACGCGGCAACCGGCGTCCGAGTACTGAACGCGTCACCGACGGCGACGCGTCACCGGTGAACACGGCGAGCAGGTCCGCGGGAGACGACGTGGAACGGCCGACGACCAGTGCGGCTACGACGAGCAAGAGCAGCACCACTCCCCCGATCAGGACACCGCGAAGCTGACCCGGCCGGACACGCACACTCAGCGGCCCGACCGCAGCACGACTCCGGGCAGCAGTGTGCTCACAGCGCAGCCACCCGTCGTGATCGGACGAGCGCGACGAACACCGGGCCGCCGACCAGTACCGCGGCCAGACCGCTCTGCAGATCTCTGGGCGCCATCAGCGCCCGGCCCAGCGCATCGGCCGCCACCAGCAACGTCGCGCCGACCAGAAGGGACGCCGGCAGCAGGATCCGGTGGTCGCTGCCCACCGTGCGCCGCACGATGTGCGCCGCCGCGAGGCCGATGAAGACGAAGGGACCCGCCGCCGCCGTGGCGGCACCGGCCAGAAGCACGACGGCGATCGCGGCGAGCCCCCGCGTCACGGCCGGATCGGCGCCGATCGACCGCGCCGCATCCTCCCCGAGAACCAGGGCGTTCAGCGGTCTGATCAGGCCGAGTCCGACCGCGACTCCGGCCAGGGCGAAGGGGCCCACCGCGGCGATGACGTCCAGGCCGCGGCCCTGCAGCGAGCCCACCGACCAGTACCGGAAGTGGTTGAACGCCGCCTCGTCGCTCAGCACCATCATCTGGGTGACGGCGGTGATCGCCATCGTCACGGCGGTGCCCGCCAGCGCGATGCGCACCGGAGTGGCCGCCTGGCCGCGCGCGGAGCCGAGTCCGTAGACCACCACCGCGGCGACTGCCGCCCCGGCGAAGGCGAACCAGACGTATCCGCCGACGCCCTCCACGCCGAGGATCGCGATCGCCCCCACCACTCCGAGCGCAGCGCCCGCGTTGACCCCGAGGATTCCGGGATCGGCGATCGGGTTGCGAGTGAGCGACTGCATCAGAGCGCCGGCCAGGCCCAGGCACGCACCCACCACGACGCCCAACACGATGCGGGGAATCCGGGAGGCGACCACCACCAGATGTTCGTCGTCCGTGGCGTCGTAGCTCACGAGCGCGTCGACGACGACGCTGGGAGCGACGGTGCGCGAACCCACGGCCAGCCCGAGGATCGACGCGGCGATCAGGAGCGCGGCCGATCCGACGAGCAAGGCGCTTCCCCGCTCAACGATTGATCGTCTCACCGCCCGAACGTCTCGACGATGGAATCCACGGTGTTGCGCGCGCTGTAATAGTCCAGGCGGAACGACTCCGGGCCGAGAGAGTAGACGCGCGCCGCGGTGACGGCGGGAACGTTGGCGACCAGCCGGTCCTTGCGGAAGTCCTCCACCGCCCCGCGCCCGCCCGGCGCGTCGACGAACAGCGTCTTCGTCTGCGACAGCGCTCCGGCCAGGTTCTCACTGGACACGATCTGAACACCGTTGGCCCCGGCTTGCTTCTCTGCGACGAAACGCTCGGGCAGCCGTGCGTACTCGAAGCCCAGAGACGAGAGCAACTCCGCCTGCGGGCTGTCCGGAGCGAACACCCAGGCGCCGTCCGGGCCGAGATAGACCAGGGCCGCGACCGGTTGCGGCGGCGGCGCGACATCCGCACGCCGCTCGGCGACCCACGATTCGTAGCCGGCGAGGAGATCGGTCGCGGCCTGTTCCCGCCCGGTACTCCGGCCCAGCTCCTCGGTGAGGTTCTGCCAGCTCTGCGTCCCGTAGTCGAGCAGAACGGTCGGGGCGATCTCACTGAGTTGGTCGTAGGCCTCCGCGACGGTGTCAGCGCCGTTGACCGATCCGATGATGAGGTCCGGTTCCAACTCGTCGATCGCATCCACGTCGAGTTCCAGGTTGGGATACAAGACCTGCACCCCGCGTTCCTCGGCGACTCCGGCCCACTGTGAGAAGAACCACACCGCCGCGCGAGTGCCGATCAGCGAGCTGACCGAGGAGCCGCGCTCGGCGGCGCACAGCGCGTGATCTCGATACACCGACTCACTGCGTTCGCAACTCGATCATCGACACACGGCCACCCGACGCCACCGGCCGGCGCGCGCCGCAGCGCGAAGGCGGGCGCCCTCATACGATCAGCCGAGGGCGGCCTTCTCGGTGCCGACGGTGGTGTCGTCGCCGTGGCCGGTGTGCACCACGGTGTCGTCGGGCAGCTGGTACAGCCGCGACCGGATCGAGTCCTCGAGCACCTCGCGGCTGGAGAACGAGCGCCCGGTCGCCCCGGGGCCGCCGCAGAACAGGGTGTCGCCGGTGAAGACGCAACCCAGGTCGGGCGCGTACAGGCACACGCCGCCGGGCGCGTGGCCCGGGGTGTGGATCACGGTCAGCACGGTGCCGCCGACCTCGATCCGCTGACCGTCGGACAGGTCCGCATCCCACGTGCGGTCCGGGTGAGTGAGCTCCCACAGCGGTGCATCGTCGGGGTGCAGCCAGATCGGCGCACCGGTCGCCTCAGCCAGCTCCGGTGCGTACCGGACGTGGTCGTCGTGCGCGTGGGTGCAGACGATCGCCTTCACCTTCCGCCCGTCGACGACGGCGAGGATCTCCTCCACCGAGTGCGGGGCGTCGAGCACGATGCACTCGGCGTCGTCGCCGACCACCCACACGTTGTTGTCGACGTCGAAGGTCTCCCCGTCCAGACTGAACGTTCCCGAGGTGACCGCGTGATCGATGCGGGCCGCCATGTCAGATCACCACCACGCTGCGCAGCACCTCGCCGTGGTGCAACTTCTCGAATGCCGCCTCGACTCCGTCGATCCCGATCCGCTCCGACACGAATGCGTCCAGATCGAGCCGGCCGTCCCGATACAGGTCCACCAGCATCGGGAAGTCCCTGCTCGGCAGACAATCGCCGTACCAGCTCGACTTGAGCTGCCCGCCGCGGCCGAACACGTCGATCAGCGGCAGGTCCGGGATCCGCATCTCCGGATTCGGGACGCCCACCAGTACGGCGGTGCCGGCCAGATCACGTGCGTAGAACGCTTGCTTCCAGGTCTCCGGACGACCCACCGCATCGACCACCACGTCGGCGCCCTCGGCACCCGGATAGTACTTGTCGCAGATCTCCGCGATCGCCTCCACCGGATCGGTCGTCGACGAGTCGACCGTGTGCGTGGCGCCGAGTTCCTTGGCCTTGTGCAGCTTCTTGGCGTCGATGTCCACGGCGATGATGGGCAGAGACCCGGCCAGTGCCGCACCGGCGATCGCCGCCACGCCCACACCGCCGCACCCGATCACCGCGACGGACTTTCCGCGTCCGGCCTCACCGGTGTTGATCGCCGCACCCAGGCCCGCCATCACACCGCACCCGAGCAGACCCACCGCCGCCGGGTCGGCCTCCGGATCGACCTTGGTGCACTGCCCGGCGGCCACCAGGGTCTTCTCGATGAATGCGCCGATGCCCAGCGCCGGGCTGAGCTCGGTGCCCGCGCCCTCGCCGTCGGCGATCGTCATCTTCTGTTCGGCGTTCTTCGAGTCGAAGCAGTACTTCGGCTCACCGCGCTTGCAGGCCCGGCACTCGCCGCACACGGCCCGCCAGTTCAAGATGACGAAGTCGCCCGGAGCGACCTCGGTCACGCCCTCCCCCACCGACTCGACGATCCCGGCGGCTTCGTGGCCGAGGAGGAACGGGAATTCATCGTTGATCCCGCCCTCCCGGTAGTGCAGGTCGGTGTGGCAGACGCCGCAGGTCGAAATCTCCACCACCGCCTCGCCGGGCCCCGGATCGGGAACGACGATGTTCACCGTCTCCACCGGTGCACCCTTGCTGCGGGCGATGACTCCCTTGACGATCTGACTCACTGATCCACTCCTTCGTGCTCTCGCGACACCCGCACGGCGCGGCCCGATCGCGTCGGCGCCGGCCGCCGGCGGCCCACCAACGAATCTACGGGTCCTCCCGAACCACCGGGCGGCCGCCGGAGAATCCGGGCGCGGGCGGGCTTCAGGACTCGCAGGCCGCGCGGACCTTGCCGTCGGTGTACTTGACGCCCTGCTCGACGAAGGGCCCGATCAGGCCGCCCAGCACCTTGCCGGTGAGTCCGCCCGGCAGGGTGAAGTCGAACTCGGCGTGCAGCACTGTGGTGCCGTCGTCCCCGTCGGCGAAGCTCCACGTGGTGTTGGCTCCCATGCCCGAGACGGACTCCAGCCGGATCTTCTCGTTCTCGACCCACTCGACGCACTTCACCGTCGACTTGAGCTCCTTCGGGCCGATCTTGATGACGGTCTGGAACACCGATCCCAGACCGTGGTCGACCTCGGTGGTCGGCGTGAAGCGGCTGACTCCGAACATGTATTCCGGCACGTTCCGGTAGTCGTCGATGTACGCGAACACCTTCTCGCGCGGGGCCTTGATGACGGCCTCATGGTTCACTTCGCCCATTCCACTCTCCTTGCTTTGTCGGTTCCCTGGATACCCGCGACGACGGCGGCCGGTCACGCCTCGGTATTCGCCCGCACGACCTTTTCGGTGTGCTTCACCGCCTGATCGGCGAACGGCCCCATCAGCGGGTTGAGGAGCTTTCCGACCAACCCGCCGGGCAGCGTGTACTCGATCACTACGTCGAGGGCGGTGGTCCCGTCCTCCTCGCCGTCGCCGAAACGCCAGTCGACCGCCGACTTCAGGCCGGCGATGGATTGGAGGCTGATCGCCTCGTTCTCTGCCCACTCGATGCACTCGGTTCGCGACGTCAGCTCCTTGGGGCCGATCTTGATCGCCGCATCGAAGGTCGCCCCGACCCCGTCCGTCTGCTCGGTGACCGGCGCGAACGTGCTGATCCCGAAGAAGTACTCGGGCACGTTCAGATAGCTGTTCACGTAGGCGAACACCTTCTCGCGCGGTGCGTTGACGACGGTGGAATGGCGGACTTCGCCCACGGATGCTCCTTCGTTCGACCCTCGCCGGACCGCGAGACTCTTCCGGCGACATCGTAATGGTCGTCACACCCGGGTGCGCGCACCGCCCTGCGCCGATCGTCCGGTCACCGGCGCGCTCAGGTCAGCTCGATCACCGCGGACTTGTCGTTCATCACCACGATCGGGGTGACGGTCGAGTAGCCGGCCGCTTCGATCACCGCCAGGTCGACGTTGAGGAGCGGCTGGCCGGCGGTGACGGTGTCACCGGTCTTGACCAGCGGTTCGAAGCCTTCACCTTTGAGCTTGACGGTGTCGAGTCCTACGTGAATGAGGATCTCGGTGCCGTCGGACGTACGCAGTCCCAGCGCGTGCCCCGTGGGGAACACGGTCACGATCTGCGCATCGGCCGGTGCGACGACGGTCCCGGCGGACGGCTCGATCGCCAGGCCCGGACCCATCATCCCGCTGGCGAAGGTCTTGTCCGGCACCTGGTCCAGTGCGATCACCGCACCCGGGAGCGGCTGGCGCAGCGTCACCACCGTGGCCGGCGCCTCGACCGTCGCGACCGCGGCGTCGGAGGGCTCCGCTACGACCGGCGCCGGTGCGGCGGCGACAGGCGCCGCCACCTCACCGGAGATGATCTGGTCCATCGCGGACTTCACGAACTGCACGTCGAGCCCGTAGATCACCTGCACCGACTTGCCGCCCGGTTTGATGATCCCGGCGGCGCCGGCGCGCTTGAGCGCTGCCTCGTCGATCTTGGACTTGTCGGCGATCTCCATGCGCAGCCGGGTGGCGCAGTTGTCGAGTTCGAGGATGTTGTCCGCTCCGCCGAGTGCCTCCAGGAAGCGGCCGGCCACCGGCACGAAGTCGCCGCCGCTGGTGGTGGCCGCACCGTCGTCGTCGGCCGGGTCCTCGTCCTCCCGGCCCGGAGTCTTGAGGTTGAACCGCAGAATGATCCAGCGGAACACGAAGAAGTAGACCGCAAACCAGATCGGTCCCATGATGAGGATGATCCACGGGTTCTCGGCCATCGGATTCTGCCAATTGAGGACCAGGTCGACGAATCCGGCCGAGAAGCCGAAACCCATACGGACCGGCAACAGTTGCGCAATCGCCATCGACAGTCCGGTGAAGACCGCGTGGACGAAGTACAGCGGCGGGGCCAGGAACATGAAGGCGAACTCGAGCGGCTCGGTGACGCCGACGAAGAACGAGGCGAACGACGCCGACAGCAGGATGCCGTAGGCGATCTTCTTGCGCTTGCTCTTGGCGGTGACGTACATGGCCAGCGCGGCACCGGGCAGACCGAACATCATAATCGGGAAGAAGCCGGTCATGTACTGCCCGGTGACGCCGAACTCTCCCTCGCCGGTGAGGAAATTGGTGAGGTCGTTGATGCCCGCGACGTCGAACCAGAACACCGAGTTCAGCGCGTGATGCAGGCCGAACGGGATCAGCATCCGATTGCCGAACCCGTACAGGCCCGTGCCCACCGCGCCGAGCCCGACGATCCACTCGCCGAAATTCACCAGACCGGTGTAGACCAGCGGCCACAGGAACAGCAGGATCAGCGCGACGATCATCGAGACCGCGGCGGTGATGATCGCCACCGACCGGCGGCCCGAGAAGAACGAGAGCGCGTCGGGGAGCTTGATGTCCTTGAAGCGGTTGTAACAGACGGCGCCGATGATGCCGCACAGGATTCCGATGAACGCGTTCTGGAAGGCCCCGGGGGCGAACGCCTCGTTGATGTCGGGCATCTGCACCACGGTCTGGCCGTTCACCTCGACCGCCTGCCAGTAGTCGGCGGTGCCCACCGGACCGCCCTCCTCGTCGACCGGCACCGTGGTCCATCCGCGGTTCAGCAGGTTCATCACCGACGACGGCGCCAGCAGGCTGGTCACCACCAGCCACGACACCAGTCCGGCCAGCGCCGACGTGCCGTCGGACTTGTTGGCCATCCCGATCGACACGCCGACCGCGAACAGCAGCGCGAGGTTGCTGAGAATCGCCAAGCCTGCGGTCAGCAGGAACGACGTGACCACATTGGGTCCGTCGGAGACGCCGATGATCCAGTTGGCGATGCCGACCAGGATCGCGGCGACCGGAAGGACCGCGACCGGCAGCATCAGTGATTTGCCGAGATTCTGAAGGAACTTCATCATGGCGGTGGCTCCCCTACCCGAGTTGGTCTGAGCGGAACGGTAACAATCCGGCTGGCGGGACGGACGCGATTCCGCTGAGGCGGGCGGGACGGTCGCCGGCGCCGAGCGGCCGGGAGCGGGTCAGTCCGTGCCCACCGGCTGCGCGCGCCGGTAGACCTCGCGCACCCGGCCGTCGCGGACCACCACCCAGTCGGCCTGCCTGCCGGGAACCAGGTCGCCCACGTCGTCCAGCCCCAGGGTCCGGGCGGGGGTGCTCGATGTCATGTCGGTGACCGCGACGAGCACCTCGTCCACCGGGCCGGGGAGTCGCCGCACCGCTCGCTCGAAGAGACTCGCCATGGTGGCGGTGCTTCCGGCGATCGCGCCCGTGGCGCCGACTCGTGCGATACCGTCGGTCACCTGAACGTCGAGACTCCCCAGCCGGTAAGCTCCGTCGGCCATTCCGGCCGCGACCATCGCGTCGGTGACCAGCGCGATCCGCCGCGGACCGATGTCGGCGGCGACGTGCGCGACCAGTCCGTCGTGCACGTGCACCCCGTCGCCGACCAGTTCCACGGTGACCCGCTCGTCCTCCAGCAAGGCGAGCACCGGGCCGGGCTCGCGGTGGTGCAGCGGCCGCATCGCGTTGAACAGGTGCGTGCCCACGCGGGCACCCGCGGCGATCGCCGCCCGGGCCTGCTCGTAGGTGGCGTCGGTGTGTCCCACGGCGACGACCACCCCGGCGACGGTGAGCGCGGTGATCGCCTCGAGAGCGCCGTAGAGTTCGGGCGCGACGGTCACCATGATGATCGACCCCTCCCCCGCCTCCAGCAACCGCGCGATCTCCGCCTGATCCGGGTCACGCAGCACGCTCGGATCATGTGCGCCGCAACGGCCGTGACTGATCCACGGTCCCTCCAGGTGGATGCCGGCGAGCAGGCCCTCGGCGACCGGCTCCCGCAGCGCGCGCACCTGCCTCAGCAGCGCGTCCGGACCGGCGCTCACCAGGCTCGCGACGGTCGTCGTCGTGCCGTGGCGCCGGTGAAAAGCGACTGCGCGAAGGATCTCGTCGGTCTCCCCGGTGGTGTACGTTCCGCCCCCGCCGCCGTGGACGTGCATGTCGACGAATCCGGGCACGACGGCGGCGTCGCCGAAGTCGAGATCCGGCGTCCGCGGGGGCGGCCCTTCTGCCGCTTCGCCGACCCGTCCGCCCCTGGCTCGCAGCCATCCGGGCCGCAGCACCCGCCCGCCGCTGACGAGCGCAGCGGCGCCGATCAGGACCTCCGGCTCGCCGCCGGGATTCTCGATACCGGTCACGCGCTCTCCTCGGAGTCGGGTGGAGGTGGAGTTCGGTGGAGGTGGTTCCCGCGACCCTAACACCGGTCCGGCGCTCACCTGAGCGGATGCGGACGACCCCGCCTCCACCGGAGTGGAGACGGGGTCGTCGTGCGTGGTTCTCGGCGTTTCGACACGCTCCTTGAGCCCGTCGAAAGGCCGTCGAAAGCCCCTTGAGCTCGTCGAAAGGCCCTTGAGCTCGTCGAAAGCCCCTTGAGCCCGTCGAAAGGCCGTCGAAAGGCCGTCGAAAGCCCCTTGAGCCCGTACAGCCCCTTGAGCTCGTCGAAAGGTCCGCCAGACGCCTCAGGCGGTCTCGGTGATCGGGCGGTCGACCCAGCTCATCAGGTCGCGGAGCTGCTTGCCGGTCACCTCGATCGGGTGCTCGGCGTTCTCCTTGCGCAGCGCCTCGAGCTGCTTGTTGCCACCCTCGACGTTGGCCACCAGCTGCTTGACGAAGGTGCCGTCCTGGATGTCGGACAGGATCTCCTTCATCCGCTTCTTGGTGTCGGCGTCGATGACGCGCGGGCCGGAGAGGTAGCCGCCGAACTCCGCGGTGTCGCTCACCGAGTAGTTCATGCGGGCGATGCCGCCCTCGTACATCAGGTCGACGATCAGCTTGAGCTCGTGCAGGCACTCGAAGTAGGCCATCTCCGGCTCGTAACCGGCCTCGACCAGCACCTCGAAACCGGTCTTGACCAGTTCCTCGGTGCCGCCGCACAGCACGGCCTGCTCACCGAACAGGTCGGTTTCGGTCTCTTCCTTGAAGTCGGTCTTCAGCACGCCGGCGCGAGTGCCGCCGATGGCCTTGGCGTAGCTGAGCGCGAGCGCCTGGCCTTCGCCGGTCGGATCCTGGTGGACCGCGATGAGCGCCGGAACACCCTTGCCGTCGACGAACTGGCGACGGACCAGGTGACCCGGGCCCTTCGGCGCGACCATCGCGACGGTCACGTTGGCCGGCGGCGTGATCAGGCCGAAGTGGATGTTCAGGCCGTGCCCGAAGAACAGGGCGTCGCCCTCGTTCAGGTTCGGCTCGATGTCCTCGGTGAAGATCTGGGCCTGGCTGGTGTCCGGTGCCAGCACCATGATGACGTCGGCCCACTCCGCGGCCTTGGCCGGGGTCAGGACCTTCAGGCCCTGCTCTTCCGCCTTCTCGCGGGACTTGGAGCCCTCGCGCAGACCGATCACGACCTCGACGCCCGAGTCGCGCAGCGACAGCGAGTGGGCGTGGCCCTGGCTGCCGTAGCCGATCACGGCCACCTTCTTGCCCTGGATGATCGACAGATCTGCGTCGTCGTCGTAGAACTTCTCGACTGCCACAGTGAATTCCCTTCGGGTGTGCCCGCACCGGTGCGGTGGCGGGCATGGTGATTGGCGTTGTTAGGTACTGATTGTGACGTCAGCGGTTGGCCGACATGCTCTTGGGTCCCCGTCCGAGCGTGACGCCGCCCGACTGGGCGATCTCCCGGATGCCGTACGGGTCGAGCATCCGCAGCAGCGCTTCGAGCTTGTCCGCGGTGCCGGTGGCCTCCACGGTCACCGACTCCGGTGCGACGTCGATCACCTTGGCGCGGAACAGGTTCACCACGTCGACGATCTCGGCGCGGTTGGTCGCGTCGGTGCGGACCTTGATCAGCATCAGCTCGCGGGACACCGAGTTGTCCGGGTCCTGCTCGACGATCTTGATCACGTTGACGAGCTTGTTCAGCTGCTTGGTGACCTGCTCCAGCGGGAAGTCGTCGACGGACACCATGATGGTCATCCGGGACAGTCCCTTCAGCTCGGTCGGGCCGACGGCCAGCGACTCGATGTTGAATCCGCGGCGGGAGAAGAGGCTCGCCACGCGAGCCAGCACGCCCGGCCGGTCCTCGACCAGGACGCTCAACGTATGGGTACTCACTTGTCGCTCCCTTCCACGGCCGCGTCGGAGTCATTCCCCGTCGCTTCGCTCGCCACGTCGTCATTCCCCGTCGCTTCGCTCGCCACGTTGCGCTCCATGGCCTCGTGGATGACGGCCGTCTCTTCGCCGGCCGACTCGTCGTCGTCGAACAGCGGCCGGATGTCCCGGGCCGCCATGATCTCGTCGTTGCCGCAACCGGCGGCGACCATCGGCCAGACCTGGGCATCCTTGCCGACGATGAAGTCGATCAGGACGGGCCGGTCATTGATCTCGCGGGCCTTGGCGATGGTCGGAGCGACGTCCTCTTCCTTGTCGACGCGGAAGGCGACGCAGCCGAGCGACTCGCCGAGCTTGACGAAGTCCGGGATCATCCGGGAGTGCGTCGCCAGATCGGTGCTCGAGTACCGCTCGTCGTAGAACAGGGTCTGCCACTGGCGGACCATGCCCAGGTTGCCGTTGTTGATCAGGGCGACCTTGATCGGGATGCCCTCGATCGCGCACGTGGCCAATTCCTGATTGGTCATCTGGAAGCAGCCGTCGCCGTCGATCGCCCAGACCTCGGCGTCCGGATCTGCGGCTTTGGCGCCCATCGCCGCCGGCACCGAGTAGCCCATGGTGCCCAGACCGCCGGAGTTGAGCCAGGTGCGCGGCTTCTCGTACTTGATGAACTGTGCGGCCCACATCTGGTGCTGGCCGACGCCCGCACAGTAGATCGCGTCCGGTCCGGCCGCCTTGCCCAGTTGCTCGATCACGAACTCCGGCGAGAGCGAGCCGTCGGACTGCTTGTCGTAGCTCAGCGGGTAGGTGTCGCGGATCCCGTTCAGGTAGCGCCACCAGCCCTTGAGGTCGCTGCGGCCGCCCCCGGTCGCATCGTCGTTCCGCAGTTCCTCGATCAGGTCGATGATCACGTTGCGGACGTCGCCGACGATCGGCACGTCGACCGGGCGGTTCTTGCCGATCTCGGCCGGATCGATGTCGGCGTGGATCACCTTGGCGTCGGGCGCGAAGGAGTCCAGTCGGCCGGTCACGCGGTCGTCGAACCGGGCGCCGAGGGTGATCAGCAGATCGCTGCGCTGCAGCGCCGCGACCGCGCCGACGGAGCCGTGCATGCCGGGCATCCCCATGTGCAGCTCGTGGCTGTCGGGGAACGCCCCGCGCGCCATCAGGGTGGTCACGACGGGGATGCCGGTCAGCTCGGCCAGCTCCTGCAGTTCCGCGGAGGCATCGGCCTTGATCACGCCGCCGCCGACGTACAGCACCGGGTGCTTGGCCTGCGAGATCAGGCGGGCGGCCTCCCGGACCTGCTTGCCGTGCGGCTTGGTGACCGGGCGGTAGCCGGGCAGGTCGAACTGCGGCGGCCAGGAGAACGTGGTCTGGGCCTGCAGGATGTCCTTGGGGATGTCGACGAGGACGGCGCCGGGACGGCCGGACTCGGCGATGTAGAAGGCCTCGGCGATCACGCGCGGGATGTCCGCGGCCGCGCTCACCAGGAAGTTGTGCTTGGTGATCGGCATGGTGATGCCGGAGATGTCGGCCTCCTGGAAGGCGTCGGTGCCGATCAGCGCACGACCGACCTGCCCGGTGATCGCGACCACCGGGACCGAGTCCATCTGGGCGTCGGCCAGCGGCGTCACCAAGTTGGTGGCGCCCGGCCCGGAGGTGGCCATCATGACGCCGGCCTTGCCCGCGACCTGGGCGTAGCCGGTCGCGGCGTGCCCGGCGCCCTGCTCGTGACGGACCAGGACATGCCGGACCTTCGGCGAGTCCAGGAGCGGATCGTAGACGGGGAGTACCGCGCCGCCCGGAATGCCGAACACCGTCTCGACGCCGAGCTCTTCGAGAGTCCGGACGACGGACTGGGCGCCGGTGACCCGTTCGGGGGCCACGGTGTGGCCCGAACGCAGAGATTCGGTCGACGGCGACTGCGGCCGTGCCGACCCGCGGGCGGATGTTGGAGTGCTCACTGCACATTCCTCATCTTCTTAGTCCTGACAAGAAAAAACCCCCGACAGCCTTGGCTGTGCGAGGGGCGCGTCGATGAAGTTCGAAGGGTCTACGACAGTGACCGATCAGGCGTTGACGCGCCGACCGATTACTACGAGAAGGTTCGTGTTCATCACCGTCACAAGGTAAGGCAGCGGTCCGAGCCGAGTCAAATCCGCCGCGGATGACACAATGGAGGCGTGTCCGACGCCGCTGCCGATTCCACGCCCGCCGACGACCGGGAGTCCGTCACCTTCGGGATCTCCCGGCTGGCTTATCTGACTGTGCTCTCGACGATCCTCGCAGTCCTGGTGATGATGGCGGTGACGCCCTGGTTCGGGCTTCTGTTCCTGACGCTGATCCCGCAGGTGTGGTGGATCCGTCGGGTCAGGACGGTCGCCGACGCCGACGGACTCACCGCGGTCCGGGCGTTCGGGGAAGAGCGCGTCACCTGGGATCGGGTCGACGGTCTGGCCTTCCCCCGCTGGCGTGCGGTGCGCGCGGTGCTGACCGACGGCGCCGCCCTCACCCTGCCCGCGGTGGCGTTCGACGATCTGCCGGCTCTGTCGGCGATCTCCGGCGGCCGGGTACCCGATCCGTTCGCCGCCGAGCGCGAAGCCCGGCTGGCCGCTCAGGACTGACCCGTCCGGCGTCTCCCCGAGGCCGCGGACCGCCTCGATGCGACAACCGCCGGACGCTGGGACACAATCGACGGCATGTCCGCAGCAACGACGCTACGTTCGCTCGACAACGCCCTGCGCGAACGCGATCTCGGGGCCGCCTCGTCGATTCTGACTCCCCTCGCTCCGCAGGAGGCCGCGGCGCTGCTGGAGCAGTTGTCGCCGCGCCGCCGGACCATCGGCTTCCGACTCCTCCACAAGGACGCGGCGCTCGAGGTGTTCGACGCCTTCGACGCCGACACCCAGGCCGAGGTGATCCACGAACTCGGCACCGCCGAAGTGGCCGTCGCCTTCGACAAACTCGAACCCGAGGATCGCGCGGAACTCCTCGACGAGCTGCCGTCGTCCATCGCGAAAGAGCTGGTGCGCAACCTCTCCCGCACCGAGCGCGAACTCACCGCCGTCGTGCTCGGTTTCCCGCGCGGCTCGGTCGGCCGCCGGATGAGCCCGGAGTTCATCCACGCCTTCTCCGACGATCCCGCCTCGGTGGTGCTCGAACGCGTCAAGGCCCGTGGGCACCAGGTGCAGTCGATCTACATCGTCCCCGTCCTCGACCGCTCCCGGCGGCTCGTCGGCGTCGTGAGCCTGCGCGACCTGCTGCTCGCCGACCCGGACCAGCCGATCGGCGACTTCGCCAAGACCCCGATCTACGCGCACGCGTACGACGATGCCGAGGCCACCGCGGACCGGTGCGTCGACCGCGGCATCTCGGCGATGCCGGTCGTCGACGGCGAGGACCGGCTGGTCGGCGTCCTGACGCTCGACGACGCCATCGAGATCGTCGACGCCGCCCGTGACGAGGACGAGGCCCGCGCCGGCGCCCGCGAGCCGCTGCGCGAGTCGTACCTGTACGCGTCGGTCTTCGCCATCACCCGCTCCCGGGTGGTGTGGCTGTTCGTGCTGGCGGTGTCGGCGATTCTGACGGTGAACGTCCTGGAGATCTTCGAGGGCACGCTCGAGCAGAAGGTGGCGCTGGCCCTGTTCATCCCGCTGCTGACCGGGATCGGCGGCAACACCGGATCCCAGGCGGCGACCACGGTGACCCGCGCCCTGGCCACCGGCGAGGTGGCCCCGCGCGACGCGGCTCGGGTGGCCGGAAAGGAGATCCGGGTCGGCCTGACCATGGGGGCGGCGCTGGGCGTGGTCGGCTTCGGCGTCGCATCGGCCGTCTACGGCCTGGACATCGGTACCGTGATCGGCCTGACGATCATCTCGGTGTGCACCATGGCCGCCACGGTCGGCGGCCTCATGCCACTGGTCGCCAAGACGATCCGCGTGGACCCGGCGGTGTTCTCCACCCCGTTCATCTCGACCTTCTGCGACGCCACCGGCCTGATCATCTACTTCATGATCGCCAAGGCCGTCTTGGGCATCTGACCGCGCGAGTGTGCTGTCGGGGCCGGGAAAAGCAGGTGCGCGGGGCGCGTAAACTCAGACAGGTACCGGTTTCTCGGTCCAGCCCGACCGGAAGACGTCAACACCGAAACATCGAGGACACCATGCCAGCCCTGCGGTCCCGCACCACCACCGTCGGCCGGGAGGCCGCCGGTGCACGCGCTCTGTGGCGTGCCACCGGAATGACCGACGACGACTTCGGCAAGCCGATCGTCGCGATCTCGAACTCCTACACGCAGTTCGTGCCCGGTCACGTGCACCTCAAGAACGTGGGCGACATCGTCGCCGAGGCGATCACCGCCGCGGGTGGCGTGCCGCGTGAGTTCCACACCATCGCCGTCGACGACGGCATCGCGATGGGCCACGGCGGCATGCTCTATTCGCTGCCCAGCCGCGAGATCATCGCCGATTCGGTCGAGTACATGGTGAACGCACACACCGCCGACGCGCTGGTCTGCATCTCCAACTGCGACAAGATCACCCCGGGCATGCTGAACGCCGCGCTGCGGCTGAACATCCCGACGGTGTTCGTCTCCGGCGGACCGATGGAGGCCGGCACCTCCGTGGTGATCAACGGCGTCGTCCATCCGGGTCTGGACCTGGTCGACGCGATCACGGCGTCGGCGGACAGCGCCGTCGGCGAGGAAGACCTGCTCGAGGTGGAGCGCTCGGCCTGCCCCACCTGCGGCTCGTGCTCGGGCATGTTCACCGCCAACTCGATGAACTGTCTCACCGAGGCACTCGGCCTCTCGCTGCCGGGCAACGGCTCCACGCTGGCCACGCAGGTCGCGCGGCGGCAACTGTTCACCAAGGCCGGCGAGTTGATCGTCGACCTCGCGAAGCGGTACTACAAGGACGACGACGAGTCGGTGCTGCCGCGCAACGTCGCGACCCGCGAGGCCTTCGAGAACGCGATGGCGCTCGACGTCGCGATGGGCGGCTCCACCAACACGGTGCTGCACATCCTGGCCGCCGCGCAGGAGGCCGAGGTCGATTTCGATCTGCACGCGATCGACGAGATCTCCCGGCGCGTGCCGTGCCTGGCGAAGGTCGCGCCGAACTCACCGAAGTACTACATGGAGCACGTGCATCGGGCCGGCGGCATTCCGGCGATCCTGGGCGAGCTGAACCGGGCCGGACTGCTGAACACGAACGTCCACCCGGTGCACTCACCGTCGCTCGAGCAGTATCTCGCCGACTGGGACATCCGCAGCGGCACCGCCACCGACGAGGCGATCGAACTGTTCCACGCCGCCCCGGGCGGGGTGCGCACCGTCGAGCCGTTCTCCACGTCGAACCGGTGGGAGTCGCTCGACACCGACCCCGAGGACGGTTGCATCCGCTCCAAGGAGCACGCGTACACCGTCGAGGGCGGGCTGTGCGTGCTGCACGGCAACCTCGCCGAGGACGGCGCGATCCTCAAGACCGCGGGCGTCGACGAGGCGCTGTGGCACTTCCAGGGTCCGGCCCGCGTGGTCGAGAGCCAGGAGGACGCCGTCCACGCGATCCTCTCGAAGGACTTGCAGAAGGGCGAGGTCCTGGTGATCCGCTACGAGGGCCCCGCGGGCGGTCCCGGCATGCAGGAGATGCTGCACCCGACCGCCTTCATGAAGGGCACCGGTATGGGCAAGTTCTGCGGTCTGGTGACCGACGGTCGCTTCTCCGGCGGTTCGTCGGGCCTGGTGATCGGCCACGCCTCGCCGGAGGCCGCCGCCGGCGGCGTCATCGGCCTGGTGGAGGACGGCGACGAGATCTTGATCGACGTCCACTCGCGCACCCTCAAGGTGCTGGTCGACGACGAGACACTCGCCGAGCGGCGCGCCAAGATGGAGGCCTCCGAGCACCCGTGGCAGCCCAAGGACCGCCAGCGCACCGTCTCCAAGGCGCTCCGCGCGTACGCGAAGCTGGCGACCTCCGCCGACAAGGGCGCCGTCCGCGTCGTCGACTGAGCGCGGGTGGACCGGGCTCTGGTCGACTGCTCTCTGCTCGGGCGGACAGACGTTTCGACTCGCCGCTCACTCCGTTCGCGACGGCTCAACGAGCTGCGAGACGCCCCATCCCAGTTCCGCGCGCCCACCCTTCTAGACCAGGCGAACCAACCGAGTGGTCGACGCGGCTGCGTGGCCCTCCCGGTCAACAGAGAGCGGGCGCGAGGGACGTCGTTCTGAGCCCTCCGCAGCCCTTGCTGGAATCCGGCGAGGATTCTGGCGATCGCGGCGAGGACTGCCGAAGAACGACGTCCCCGCGCCCACGCCCGGAGAAGCAGAGAAGGAGCTACGCAGAAGCGAGAGGGTTGGACCCATTGAAAACGATCCACGCCGCGACAGCGGCCGCGATCGCGACGATCACCCAGCCCGCGGAGCCCCAGGCGGGCCGTCGTGCCCAGCCCCAGCGGCGGTCCAGGGAGTAGGTGCCCGGTCCGCAGAGCGTGAGCGCGAGGACGGCAGCGGCGAGGGTGAGCTCGAACTCCAGCCCGGTGCCGTGCGCGTCGGTGGCGAAGAAGTAGAAACCGCCGCTCAGGGTCATCCGGTACATGATCGCCACCAGGATCACGCCGAACAGGCCGGCGCCCGCGACGGGCGCGAGCAGCCCGAGGATCAGCAGCGCGCCCCCGATGGTCTCGGTGAGGCCGGTCACGAGCGCGAGGGTGCGGGCCAGGTCGGGATTGAAGCCGAGCGACGGGTCGCCTCCCGGAAAGCTCTGGGAGAGAAACGACGCGAAGCCGTCGATGCCGGGGCCGCCCCACCAGCCGGTGAGCTTCTGCAGTCCGTGACCGAGGAACACCAGTCCGACCACGACGCGCAAGATCAGCAGGCCCAGGTCGATGGTGCCGCGCCGGACGACGGGTTCGGCCTCGCCGGTGGCCGGGACCGGTTCGGCCGGATAGTCGGCGAGCGGTGCGGCGTCGGAGTAGGCGGCCGCCGAGGTGGCGGCACGCACGTCGTCGTCGACCTCGAGCTGGGCCGTCGGCTGCGGCTCGATGTAGGGCAACGGGTCTTCGGTGAGGTGTTCTGCGGTGCTGCGCGCCTGGGCGCGCTCGGCGCGGTCCTCGTCGTGGTCGGTGTCGGCGAACGGTTCGGTGACGACCGCGTCCGTCGTGCTGCGGACGTCGGTGCGGGTCGACCCGGTCCGCTCGGGCTGCGGGGTGTCCGGGGATCCGGCCGCTGCCGCGCGCATGGCGTCGATCTCCTTCATCACGTCCGTCTCCGGATTGGTGATCTCGACGGTCGGCAGCGCCGTCTCGGCGTCGCTCGGCAGGATCACGGCGTCAGGCAGCGCATCGCCGCCGTCCACGACAGACTTCGCAGGGTTGTTGCGCGCGTGCTTGTCGTAGAAGGAGTCCCGGTCCGGCCTCGGGCGGCGCGGCGGCGGGGTGTCGTCTGAGCTAGTCACACCGTCGACTCTAAGTGCGGCCCGCCGCAGGTCGGGGCACCGCCACCCGACGATTTGGTAACGATCGCATACTGTTGTGGCATGCCCCTGCCGATGCCGAGCGGCCGTACGCGCCGCACGCTGACGGCGGCCGCGCTCGCGGCCGCCGTAGTCCTGACCGCGGGCGGCTGCGCCGACTTCAGTGAGCAGGATCAGACCAGGAACGCAGGTCCGTTCAGCTCCCTCCCCGAGTTCGAAGCGCCGCGCGAGCGGCCGACGCCGCCGAGCACCGAGGAGCCGGAGGAGCCGCCCACCGGACCGTGCGTGGACCCGAATCCGGCGGTGATCGCGACATGTCTGGCCTCCACCAGCGGTGTGCGCCCGGCCGATCCGCAGGGCCAGACCACCTACGTCGCCGAGCGGGCGACGGGCAAGATCATCATCTCCAAGCGCTACGGTCCGCAGCGGGTGGTCGCGACGGTGCCGGTCGACAGCAGCGGCGACGGAGGGCTGATCGACTTCGAGCTCTCCCCCGACTATCTCGAGGACCGGCTGATCTATGCGCTGATCTCGACAGGCTCGGACAACCGGATCGTGCGGGTCGCGCCGGACAACGTGGTGACCCCGGTCCTGACCGGGATCCCGAAGGGCGCCGCCGGGAACATGGGGTCGATCAGCTTCTCCTCGAACGGCGAACTGCGCGTGGCGACCGGCAACGCGGGCAACGCGGCTGCGGCGAACAATCCGGGCTCGCTCGCCGGCAAGCTCCTCGTGATCAATCCGTCGACGGACGATCCGCGCCCGCGGATTCTGGCGTCCGGGTTCGGCTCGAACGTCGCGCTGTGCCCCGACCCCGAGTCGGGCCGGATCTTCGTCGCCGATTCCGGGCCCGCCGGGGATCGCCTGCAGATGGTGGAACCGTCGGGCCTGCGCCGGCTGTGGTCGTGGGCCGACCGGCCGGGCATCACCGGGTGCGCCGTGGCCGGCGGCCAGATCTCGGTGAGCATGGCGCGGGCCTTCCGCATCGACACCATGGCCGCCCCGACCAATGCCAGCCCCTCGGTGGGCAAGCCGAGCGAGACCGATGTGAAGGAGCAGTTCGGTGCGGTGGGCCGGATGACGAGCTTCGGCACGGGAGTCCAGCTGGCGACGATCAACAAGACCGTTCCCGGCGCCCCGGCGCCCACCAATGACCGCGTCGCCCTGTTCAGCCCGGTCGGCGGCACCAGCGAGGACAACACCTGAGGTGTTCGAGACCCCTCACTGGCAGGCGGCGAGCACCAGTTCCTTGACGCGGGCGGGGTCGGCCTGACCGCGGGTCGCCTTCATGACGTCGCCGACGATCTTGCCGGCGGCCTGCACCTTGCCGTTGCGGATCTTGTCGGCGATGTCCGGGTTGGCGGCAAGCGCGTCGTCGACGGCCTGCTGCAGGGCGGAGTCGTCGCGCACCACCTCGAGGCCGCGGTCGGCGACGATCTGGGCGGGCTCGCCCTCGCCGTCGAGCACGGCGACGACCACCTGCTGGGCAAGCTTGTTGGTCAGTTTGCCCTCGTCGACCAGTCCGATCACCTCGGCGACCTGGGCCGGGGTGATCGGCAGGTCGGCGAGCTCCAACTCACGCGTGTTGGCCTGCTGCGCGAGGAACGAGACCCACCAGCTGCGCGCGGCCTCCGGCTTGGCGCCGGCATCGGCGGTGGCGATGATCAGGTCGACGGCGCCGACGTTCACCAGGTCGCGCATCACCTCGTCGGAGACGCCCCACTCGGCCTGGATCCGGGCACGACGCACCCACGGCAGCTCCGGGAGGGTGCCGCGCAGCCCGTCGACCCACGCGGGCTCGCAGATCAGCGGCGGCATGTCGGGCTCGGGAAAGTAGCGGTAGTCCTCGGCGGTCTCCTTGCGGCGACCCGCCGACGTGGTGCCGTCGGACTCGTGGAAGTGCCGCGTCTCCTGGATCACCTCGCCGCCGGCGGCCAACAGTGCGCCCTGGCGACGCATCTCGTACGTGACGGCCGCGGCGACGCTCTTGAGCGAGTTGACGTTCTTGGTCTCGGTGCGGGTGCCGAATTCGGCGGCGCCCTTGGGCATCAGGGACAGGTTGACGTCGCAGCGCATCGATCCCTGGTCCATCCGGACGTCGGACACCTCGAGGGCGCGCAGCAGATCGCGCAGCGCGGTGACATAGGCCCGCGCCACCTCCGGCGCACGCTCCCCCGCCCCGACGATCGGCTTGGACACGATCTCCACCAGCGGCACGCCGGCCCGGTTGTAGTCGAGCAACGAGTGGCTGGCGCCGTGGATGCGACCGGTGCTGCCGCCGACGTGCAGCGATTTCCCGGTGTCCTCCTCGATGTGTGCGCGCTCGATCTCCACCCGCCAGGTGGTGCCGTCGTCGAGCACCACGTCCAGGTACCCCTCGTAGCAGGTGGGCTCGTCGTACTGGCTGATCTGGTAGTTCTTCGGCTGGTCCGGGTAGAAGTAGTTCTTCCGGGCGAAGACGCTCGACTCGCGGATGGAGCAGTTCAGCGCCAGACCGATCCGGACGGCCGATTCGACGGCCTTCGCGTTGGCCACCGGCAGCGAGCCCGGCAGCCCGAGACAGGCCGGACAGACCTGCGAGTTCGGCTCGCCGCCGAAGGTGGTGGGGCAACCGCAGAACATCTTGGTCTCGGTGCCCAGCTCGACGTGCACCTCCATGCCCATCACGGGATCGAATCGCTCCAGGACGTCGTCGAAGTCCATCAGTTCGTCGGTAGCCACACTCATGCGGACCATGGTATCTGGGGGACGATCTCCGGGATTCTCCCGATGGCACCGGGCGCCGCGCTCCGTAGATTCGAGCTCATCGCCCCTGCCGATCCACGGCGGGCGCCGGCCCAGGAGGAACCCCATGACCGATCCGCTGATCCCCCCGATCCCGCAACCCGATCCGGCTCCGGCATCCGCTCCGGGCGCAGCGTCGTCGTCGAACAAGCGCCTGACCCGCTCAAGCAGCGACAAGATGCTCGGCGGCGTCTGCGGCGGCCTGGCCCGGTACTTCGGGGTCGATGCCACCTGGGTGCGGATCGCCTTCGTCGCGTCGATCCTGCTACCCGGCCCGCAGGTGCTCCTGTACCTGCTGCTCTGGCTGATCATCCCGAAGGACTGACCGTGCGCTCGGCCGCCCCGGCTCGACCGGCCCGCCCCGGAGGAACCGATAGGGTGACTGACATGCCCTCCGACGACAACATCCGGATCGGAACACCGGAACGAGAGCACGTGGTGCGCGTGCTCAACGACGCCTTCGCCGCCGGCTACCTGGACATCGACGAGTTCGAAGAGCGTACGGGCGCGGTCTATCTGGCGCGCACCCGCGGAGAGCTTCAACCACTCCTGGAGGACCTGCCGAACGGGCAGGCGCTGTTCGCCGCTCCCGCGCCGGCGACCGGCCGTCCGGCGGCGCCACCGGTTCCCGTCGACATCGACTGGGAGACCGTCAAACGCAAGGGCAGTTGGCGCATGCCGGCCGCCCTGTCGGTGACCGGATCGATGGGCACCCTGGTCCTGGACTTCACCCGCGCGCAGTTCGACACGCTGATGGTCGAGGTGCAGTTGCAGGTCTCGGTGAGCACCGTCAAGATCAAGCTCGGCCCCGACCAGGAGATCCGTTACGCCGGGCTCACCAAGACCGGATGGTCGACCATCAAGGACAAGGCCGGTCCACCGGTCCGGCGCGGCGGCCACGTGATCACCCTGTCGGGCGCGGTCTCCGCCGCATCCAGCGTGGTGATCAAGCGCGCCTGAGCCGCCGGTTCAGCCGAAGAGCGCACGAGCCCCGTTGTAGAAGTTGATCGGCACGTTCTTGGTGTGGCCCACGGCATCGGAGAACGGCACCCGCACGATCTCGGTCCCGCGCAGCGCGACCATCTTGCCCCAATCGCCGTCGGCGAGCACGTCGCTGATGGCCTGGCCGAATCTGGTGCCCAGCACGCGGTCGTACGCGGTGGGCACACCCCCACGCTGGATGTAGCCGAGAGTCGTTGCACGCGTGATGATCCCGGTGCGTTCCTCGATCAGCGGGGCCAGGATGTCGCCGATTCCGCCGAGTCGCGGCCGGTTGAACTCGTCCATCCCGCGGTCCGAGTGCGCCTCCGCCATCTCCGGAAGCTTGAATCCCTCGGCGACGATCACCAACGGCGCACGACGACGATCCTTGACCGCGGTGACCCACTCGCAGATCTGGTCCAGCGTCTCGGGCGCCTCCGGGATCAGCGTCACGTGCGCCCCGGCCGCGATGCCGGCGTAGATCGCGATCCACCCGGCGTGCCGACCCATCACCTCCAGCACCATGCACCGCATGTGCGAGTCACCGGTGGTGCGCAGCCGGTCGGCCGCCTCCGTCGCGATCTCGACGGCGGTGCTGAACCCGAAGGTGAAATCGGTGGCCTGCAGATCGTTGTCGATGGTCTTGGGAACGCCGACCATCGGGATGCCGTCGCCGAAAAGGCGGTTCGCCGCGGCCATGGTCCCGTCGCCGCCGATCGCGACCACGCCGTCCACCTCGAGCTCTTCGAGGACCTTCTTGATGGCATCGGGACCGCCGTCGGGTTTCTGGTACGGCCCGAACCGGCTGGTGCCCAGGATGGTGCCGCCGTGGCGGGAGATGCCGCGGACGGCCGAACGGGTCAACAGCTTGATGTCGCCGTAGACGAGGCCCTTGTAGCCGTCGAGGAAGCCGACGAACTCCTGACCGTGCACCGAGGTGCCCTGCAGAACCGTGCCGCGGATCACCGCGTTGAGGCCGGGGCAGTCGCCGCCGGAGGTGAGAATCCCGTACCGAGCCATCAGCGTCGTCCATCCTTGTCAGTCGCGTCGACTTCCGCCGAACCGGAAACGTCGTGCCCTATTCGATCAGATCACCTGTGGCTCGGCCACCGGACCGGCGTGATCCGTCCCGAACGGGTCTGGATCGATCAGGAGTCGACGGTCGGGCGGCCCTACTTGAGCCCGTTCTCGTATGCGAACACGACGGCTTGGGCGCGGTCGCGCAGCCCGAGTTTGGCCAGGACCCGACTCACGTGGGTCTTCACCGTCTCCTCGGAGACGTAGAGTTCGGCGGCGATCTCGGCATTCGACTTCCCGTCGGCGACGACGATCAGCACCTCGCGTTCCCGCGGCGTGAGCACCTCGGCGGCCGCGCTGGGCGGGCGCCGCCGTCGGGCGGTCACCTCGCTGATGAGCCGTTTGGTGACCGAGGGCGCCAGCAACGCGTCGCCGGCGGCGACCACGCGGACCGCCCGCACCAGCTCGTCCGCCGGCGCGTCTTTCAGGAGGAAGCCGGACGCGCCGATCGACAGCGCCGTGTAGACGTAGTCGTCGATGTCGAACGTGGTGAGCATCAGAACCTTGGTGGGCAGACCGGCCTCGATGATCTGCCGCGCCGCGGACAACCCGTCCTGGCCGGGCATCCGCACGTCCATCAGAACGACGTCGGGCCGCAGCCGTCGCACCAGCGCCACCGCCGCATCGCCGTCGGCCGCGTCGCCGAGGACCGAGATCCCCTCGGCGGCGTTCAGCAGGGCCGCGAACCCGGCGCGGACCATGGCCTGGTCGTCGGCGATCACCACGGTTGTCGGCACAGCGTCGACCCTAATCGGTACCCGCCGAGCCGATTCCGCCGGACGCCTGCGGCACGACGGCGACCACCGCGAAGCCGCCCGCCTCGGTCGGCTCGGCGGTCAGGGTGCCGCCCAGCGCCGTCGCCCGCTCGCGCATCCCGCGGATGCCCAGACCCGCGCGGCGGGAGTCGACGATCGTCAGACCGCTCGGCGACGGTTCGTTGACCACGGCGACCCGCAGCCGGCCCCCGCCGAGGGACTCCAGGGTCACGCTCACCGGCGCTCCCGGTGCGTAGCGGACCGCGTTGCTCAGCGACTCCTGCACGATCCGATACGCCACGAGACCGGCCGCGTCGCCGACCGCATCGTGCTCGGCCCGGTCGTCGAGGGACACCTCCACTCCGGCCGCGCGGGCGTCGTCGATCAGTCCGGTGAGTCCGCCGATGCCCGGGGCCGGCGGTTCGACGGGTCCGTCGGGCGCGTGCGTCTGGTCGGTGCGGAGCACCCCGAGGAGCGCGCGCACCTCGTCGAGCGATTCCCGCGCCGCCAAGGCGATGGTCTCGAACTCGGCGGCCACCTGCGGCGACACCTCTTCGGCGGGCTCCGCGGCGGCCAGCCGGTACCGAGCGGTCTGTGCCGTCACCACCACCATCGACATCCGGTGGGCGACGATGTCGTGCAGTTCGCGGGCGATGCGTGACCGCTCGGCGAGCACCTCTTCGCGGGCCCGGGCGAGCTCGGTCTGCTCGGTCTGCTCGGCGATCTCCCGCCGCGAGCTCACCCAGTAGCGCAGGAAGGCGATGCCGATCGCGAACACGGTGAGCCCGAAGATCCAGCCGTCGGCGATGTCCTGGCGCAGGCAGACCACCAGCGTCAGCGCAGTGACCAGCCAGACCACCGGGAGACGCCGCAGGGGTTGGGTGAGCAACGCCGCCAGCGTCATCGCGATCAGGACCAGGAATTGGGGGACGGCGATCCGCAGGTCGTCGTACTCTGCCTCCTGCGGCAGCGGTGCGGTGACCAGGCAGGCCAGGACGATCAGCATCCAGCCCGCGCCGACCATCGAGCGACCGGCCGCGATACCCAGCAGCGGGAGCACCGACGCCAGGGCGAGCACCGGCAGCACGTAGTCCGGTACGCGCAGGACCTCGCCGAGCAGGGGCCAGGTGATCGACAGCATGACGACGGTCGCCAGCATGGCCGCCCAGTTCCAGCCGCTGTCCAGATACGCCCGCAGTTGCGGGTCCCGGACCTGTTCGGTCGACGGCAGGGTCCGGCGCACCGCGGCCAGACGTTGACGGATCTTCACCACTCCCACGGTAGGGAAGCGGCCGATCCGGCGCGTCACCCTGTGGGGTGATCCGGCCGTCCCCTGTCCGGGTGATCGGGCCGGCGGCGACCACCCGAACGAGCGCCCGTTGATTGGCTCCCGCGCGTGATCCGCCCAGGTGACAGCGATTTCTAGCGTCGAGAGCATGTTCAGATCACGTCGCCTCCAGCACTGTATCGCCGGCCTCGCGCTGCTCGCCGCGACCGCCGCGTCGTTCTTCTTCGGTTATTCCTCGGCCGTCTCGCCGCGCTCCGCTCCCGCCGTCGCGCCGGCCGAACTCGCCGTCCCCGCGGGCTTCGCGGAGCACCTCGGCTACTGGCCGGCGGTCGAAGACGGGCGGCTCGTCAATCCGGCGGGCTCCTGCTCGTCGCCGATCCCGCTGCCCCGGCGGTTCGAGCCCGCCTGCCGCGCGCACGACTACGGCTACGACCTGTTGCGGCACGCCGATGCGACCGGCGGCCCGGTGCAGGCGGGGCTCCGCGCCCGGCTCGACGCCGATCTGATCGCCGACATGCATCGAAGCTGCAGCAACCCGCTGTGTCACCTGGCGGCCGAGGTCAGCCGGGCGGGACTGGCGTTGAACACCTGGCGGCAGCGCGGCGCCGCGCCCCGCCCGGAGACCGGACTGGACCTCGCGGGGAGCTTCGCCGCGCGCATCGCCGAGACCGTCGCGGGCCGGCCGTGATCGCCCGGGACCGCACGGCGGCCGTCGCCGGCGCGGTGACGGGCTGGTGCCTGGCCATGACTCCCGGCGCCCTGCCGAGGACGGCGGTCCTCTCGGCCGTCGCGGGCAGCCTCTTGGCGGTGCTCGGTCTCTTGCTCGGTCTCGCGGCGGCTCGCCTCGTCCGGTGGCGCCGGGACGTGGAGCCGGCCGCACACCGGATCCGCGGCCTGCCGGTGGCGGGCCGTGTCGGAGGTCTCGTCGGCGCGGCGCTCGGCGCGCTGGCCCTGACCGTGACGTGGCAGGACGGTCTGCGCACCGCGATGGGGATGCCGCCGATCGGACCGGGCTGGATCGCCACGACCGTAGCCGTGCCTGCCGCGGTGATCGGCGCGATCGTGTGGATGCCGTTCTCGCGCAGGATCTTTCTGATCGCCGCCAGTGCCGTCGTGGCCCTCGGCACGGTGGACTCCTCCCCCGCGGCCGCCGCACCCGACATCCCGGACACGCCCGTGCTGCTCTACTCCGCGCTCGAGCGTTCCCGGGGCGGACCGACCGGCGACGAACCCCGGGCCGCCGCGCTGGTGAACCGGTGGATGCATGCCGGCGGCGCGGATCGTCGTGCCGTGGTGATCGCGGTGCCCACCGGCTCCGGATGGGTCGACGCGGCGGCGGTGACCGGCTTCGAGCGACGCTTCGCCGGATCGGTCCGGGTACTGGCCGTGCAGTACAGCGAGGTCCCGTCGTGGCAGGCATACGTGCGTTCTCCCGACCGTGCGGGGACCAGTGCGACGGCACTGCTGCGCGCGGTCGACCGGGCGTTGTCGTCGCGCCCTCGGCATGCCCGGCCGGCGGTGTACCTGTACGGACAGAGCCTCGGTGCGGTGGGCGCCGAGCAGGCGCGACGATGGGCGCACCAGCACGGCGTCGATCTCGCAGGCACCGTGCTGTCCGGGGTTCCCGGCGGTGGACACGACTCCGGCGACACCCGCCGGGTGGTGATCAATAACCCCAGCGATCCCGTTGCCGCACTGCGTCTTTCACTGCTGTGGCGACCTCCGCACACGGGCCGGCTCCCGTGGGTCCCGGGCCTGTCGATGCTCGCCACCACCATCGATCTCGCGGGGTCCCTGGACGTGCCGACCGGATACGGCCACCGCTACGGCGCCGAACAGGGGTTGCGCGCCCCTCAGCCCTCGATCGGGCCGCGCACCGCCTCGTAGGCCGCGCCCACCCGGTACAACCGATCGTCGGCCAGGGCCGGAGCCATGATCTGCAGGCCGATCGGCAGACCCTGTCCGTCGATCCCGGACGGCACCGACATCGCGGCGTTGCCCGCGAGGTTCACCGGCAGCGTGCACAGGTCGAACAGGTACATCGACAGCGGATCGTCGACCTTCTCCCCCAGTGTGAACGCCGTGGTGGGAGTGGTCGGCGAGATCAGCACGTCGACCTCGCCGAAGGCCCTGGCGAAGTCCCGCGCGATCAGCGTGCGCACCTTCTGTGCCTGGCCGTAGTAGGCGTCGTAGTAGCCCGAGCTGAGCGCGTACGTGCCGATCATGATGCGGCGCTTCACCTCGGGACCGAAGCCGGCGTCGCGGGTGAGCGCCATGACTTCCTCGGCGCTGTGCGTGCCGTCGTCGCCGACGCGAAGGCCGTACCGCATGGCGTCGAAGCGCGCGAGGTTGCTCGACACCTCCGACGGCAGGATCAGGTAGTACGCACCCAGGGCGTACTCGAAGTGCGGACAGTCCACCTCGACGATCGTCGCGCCCTGCGAACGCAGTGTGTCGCACGCGGACTCGAACGAGGCGAGCACATCCGGTTGATAGCCCTCGCCCTGCAACTGCTTGACGACGCCGATCCGCACACCGGTCAGATCTCCGGTGGCCCCTGCGCGCGCCGCCGCCACCACGTCGGGCACGGCCACGTCGATCGAGGTCGAGTCGCGGGGGTCGAACCCCGCGATCACCTCGTGCAGCAGGGCGGTGTCGAGCACGGTGCGGGCGCACGGTCCGCCCTGATCCAGCGACGACGCGCACGCGACCAGCCCGTAGCGCGAGACGGTGCCGTAGGTGGGCTTGACGCCGACGGTCGCGGTGACCGCTGCCGGCTGCCGGATGGAGCCGCCGGTGTCGGTGCCGATGGCCAGTGGCGCCTGGTACGAAGCCAGCGCCGCCGCGCTGCCGCCCCCGGACCCGCCGGGGATGCGGGTGGTGTCCCACGGGTTGCGGGTCACCTGGTAGGCGGAGTTCTCGGTCGAGCTGCCCATGGCGAACTCGTCCATGTTGGTCTTGCCCAGGATCGGGATCCCGGCCTCCCGCAGCTTGGTGGTCAGCGTCGCGTCGTACGGCGACGTCCAGCCCTCAAGGATCTTGGAGCCGCAGGTGGTCGGGGCGTCGACGGTGGTGAAGACGTCCTTGAGGGCGATCGGCACACCGGCCAGCGCCGACGGCGCCTCGCCGGCGGCGATCGCGTCGTCGGCGGCCTGCGCGGCGTCGAGTGCCTGCTCGGCGCCCACGTGCAGGAACGCGCCCAGCTCGCCGTCGATCTCGGCGATGCGGTCCAGGTGCGCCCGGGTCACCTCGACCGAGGACAGTTCCCGGTCGGCGATCTTGGCAGCCAGTTCGGCCGCGGTGAGGCCGGTGACCTCGGTGGCGGTCCGGGTGCTCACTGAGCTCTCGTTCACGGTGGTCATTCCTCCCCGAGGATCTGCGGAACGGCGAAACGGTCCTGTTCGACGGCCGGAGCGCCCGACAGCGCCTCTTCCGGAGTCAGCCCGGGCACGACGACGTCGTCGCGCACCACGTGCCGCAGCTCCGCGGGGTGAGCGGTCGGCGGGACGTCGTCGGCGGCCACCTCGGACACCTGGGCCACGTGGCCCAGGATGGAGTCGAGTTGGACGGCGTACTGGTCGAGTTCGTCGTCGGTCAGCGCCAGGCGCGACAGACGCGCCAGGTGGGCGACCTCGGCACGGCTGATCGCCGGCTCGGACTGCGGAGACATCTCCTGGGTTCCTCTCGTACACGTGCGTTGCCGGGGGAGACACGCCCTAACAGCGTAAGCCCCGCTCCGAACGCCGCCGACACGGGCATCCGGGGTTCGGTGCGGCAATGGTCGCGTAACCGATCGGCAACACGGCCCGGAATAATGGAAGGCGTGTCGTACCTCTTGCGCGTGACCCTGACCGACCGCCCCGGCAGCCTCGGGCTGCTGGCCGTCCAGCTCGGCGCGGTGGGCGCCGACATCCGGTCTCTGGAGGTCGTGGAGCGCGGCGACGGCTACGCCGTCGACGACATCGTGGTCGAACTGCCCACCGGCGCCCTGCCGGACACCCTCATCACCGCCTCGGAGAAGGTCGAGGGGGTCCACGTTGATTCGCTGCGCCCGTTCGTCGACAAGCTCGACATCCACCAGGAACTGGAACTGATCGACGCCGTGGCCGGGGCTCGCGGCGACGGCCTGCAGGTGCTCGCGGATCTGGCTCCGCGCACGCTGAACGTGTCGTGGGCGATGGTGGTGACCCGCTCCGACGACTCCGCGGTCCGGCTGGCCGCCAGCGGAAGCGCGCCCGAGACCCCGCTCGAACAGGCCGACTGGCTGCCGCTGTCCGCCGCGTGCGGGTTCGATCCGCACAGTGCCTGGGTGCCCGACGCCTGGCAGGAGTACGCCACGACGCTGGCCGCCGCCCCGCTCGGCGGCGGCAGCAAGGCGCTGCTCCTCGGCCGCGTCGGCGGCCCGGACTTCCGGCCCAGCGAGGTGGCCCGACTCGGGCACCTGACCGGCATCGTCTCGGGCCTGATCCGCGCCGGCTGACCGCGCGATCCTTTCGACACGGTTCCTCACTACGTTCGTCACCGGCTCAAGGAGCTGGGAGCCACCCGCCGCCACGGAGCAGCAGCCGCTCGCTCGTTGAGCCGGGCAGGAGCGTAGCGACGAGCCGAGTCGAAACGCCTATCGATTCACTTCGCCGGTCTCCAGCAGCGCGAGGCCACCCGCTCGTTGAGCCGGGCAGGAGCGTAGCGACGAGCCGAGTCGAAACGCCTATCGATTCACTTCGCCGGTCTCCAGCAGCGCGAGGCCACCCGCTCGTTGAGCCGGGCAGGAGCGTAGCGACGAGCCGAGTCGAAACGCCTATCGATTCACTTCGCCGGTCTCCAGCAGCGTCTTGAACGCGTCCTCGTCCAGGATCGGGACGCCGAGCTGCTCGGCCTTGGCCGCCTTACTGCCGGGCGAATCGCCGACCACCACGTAGTCGGTCTTCTTCGACACCGAGCCCGAAGCCTTGCCGCCGCGCGCGATGATCGCCTCCTTGACGCCGTCGCGGGTGAAGTCGTTCAGCGACCCGGTCACCACGATCGTCTTGCCCTCCAGGGTCCGCACGATGGACTCGTCCACGTTGTCGGCCATCGACACCCCGGCGGCCCGCCACTTGGCGACGATCTCGCGGTGCCAGTCGACGTCGAACCAGTCGCGGACGCTGGCGGCCAGCGTCTCGCCGACACCTTCGACCTGCGCGAGATCTTCGGCGCTCGCCGCCTCGACCGCCTCCAGCGAACCGAAGGCGGTGGCCAGGGCCCGGGCCGCGGTCGGGCCCACGTGCCGGATGGAGAGCGCCACCAGCACCCGCCACAGGGGCACGTCCTTCGCGGTCTCCAGATGCTGAAGCAGGCGCTGGCCGTTGGCCGAGAGCTCACCGGTGCTGTTGGTGTAGAACGACGTCGCCGTCAGGTCGTCGGCGGTGAGCGCGAACAGGTCGCCCTCGTCGTCGATCACCCTGTTCGAGAGCAGCGCCGACGCGCCCTCGTAGCCGAGCGCGTCGATGTCGAAGGCGCCGCGGCCGGCCAGGTGGAAGAGCCGCTCGCGCAGTTGCGCCGGACAGTGGCGTGCGTTGGGGCACCGGATGTCGACGTCGCTCTCCTTCTCCGGGCGCAGGTCGGCACCGCACTCGGGGCACTGCGTCGGCATCACGAACTCGCGTTCGGTGCCGTCGCGCAGGTCGACCACCGGCCCGAGGACCTCGGGGATCACGTCGCCGGCCTTGCGGATGGTGATGGTGTCGCCGATCAGCACCCCCTTGCGCTTGACCTCCGACGCGTTGTGCAGGGTGGCCCGGGCGACGGTCGAGCCGGCCACCTTGACCGGCTCCATCTCCGCCCACGGCGTGACGCGACCGGTGCGGCCCACGCCCACCTTGATGTCGAGCAGCGTGGTGGTGACCTCCTCGGGCGGGTACTTGTAGGCGATCGCCCAGCGCGGGGCACGGGAGGTGGCGCCGAGCCGGCGCTGCCGCGCGGCGTCGTCGACCTTCACCACCAGACCGTCGATCTCGTGCTCCACCGAGTGCCGGTGCTCACCCCAGTACGCGACCGTCTCCACGATTTCGTCGGCGCCGGTCACCTTCCGGGTGTGCGTGGAGACCGGCAGTCCCCAAGCTCCCAGCGCCAGGTACACCTCGTGCAGCGACGACGGCCGCCAGCCCTCGATCAGGCCGACGCCGTGACAGATCATGTGCAGATTGCGCTGCGCGGTGATCTGCGGGTTCTTCTGCCGCAACGATCCCGCCGCGGAGTTGCGCGGATTGGCGAACGGGGCCTTGCCCTCCTCCACCAGCGACGCGTTGAGCCGCTCGAAGTCGTCGAGGCGGAAGTAGACCTCGCCGCGGACCTCCAGCCGGGCAGGCACCGGATACTCGTCCGACGGAGTCAGCGTGTGCGGCACCCCGGCGATGGTCCGCGCATTGAGCGTGACGTCCTCGCCGGTGCGCCCGTCGCCGCGGGTCACTCCCCGGACCAGCGTGCCGTCCTCGTAGACCAGCGACAGCGCGACCCCGTCGATCTTGAGCTCGCAGAGGAACTCGGTGTCCGCGCCGGTCTCGGTCACGGTCCGCGAGATCCACGCGCGCAGCTCGTCCTCGTCGAACACGTTGTCCAGGGACATCATCCGCTCGAGGTGATCGACCGGCGTGAACGCGGTGGAGAAGACCCCGCCCACAAGCTTGGTCGGGGAGTCCGGAGCCGCCAGCTCGGGATGCTCCTCCTCCAGCCGCTGCAGGCGCCGCAGCAACTCGTCGAACTCGCCGTCGGAGATGATGGGCGAATCCTTGACGTAATAGCGGAACTGGTGATCGCGGATCTCTTCGGCCAGCTCGGACCATTGCTGCTGCGGTGACGTCACGCGGAGAATCTTAGTGTCCGGCGCCGACAGCGGGCTCCTCGCGCGCCGACCGCCCGCAGACGGCCCGCAGACGGCCCGCGCGGGCCCTACCCTGGATTCATGCCGCACCCGATCATGTTCGAGGACGACGATCCCGTCCTGGCGCGCCTGCGCGCGCTCGCACTGGCTCTGCCGGAAGCCACCGAGAAGGTCTCGCACGGTCGGCCCAACTTCCGCTGCGGCAAGGTCTTCGCGGTGTACGGGGGCGGCGAGAAGGGTTCGCGGGAGCGCCGCGATCACGCGCTCCTCTTCATCCCGGACCCGGGAGAGAAGGCCGCACTGGAGCAGGACGAGCGATTCTTCGTCCCCGCGTATTACGGCCCGTACGGCTGGCTCGCCCTGGATCTGAGCCTCGACGGCGATTGGGACGAGGTGGCCGAACTCCTGGACGCGAGTTTCCGGCAGGTCGCCCCCAAGCGCGCGATCGCCCAGCTCCCGACCGAGTCCGATTGAGCCGCATCCGCGTCTCGGGCCGAGGCCCGTCAGCAGTATGGAGCCCGACGATCGGCCGCTTCGGTCAGGATGAGCGCCGATCCGGGGGCGCCTCCGACACATCGCCGTTCGCCCGGCTGTTTTCGCGCACATCCTGACCGGTCACGCGGCGCCGCACCACCCGTACCGCCGTCACCAGTACGAGCACGGCCACCACCGCCGTCGCCGCCTCCAGATTGGAGAACTGCCCGGTCCACCGCGCGATGTCGCCCTGCCAGCGCAGTTGCGTGTCCGCGCCCACCGGCGCACCCAGCGAGGCGGTCCCGTCGGTGACCCACAGGAAGATCCCCACCGCGATCAGGGCCAGTCCCGCGATCAACGACGTCGTGTGGAATCGCCGGCGGCCCACCGAGATCTCCCGGCCGCGTAGCGCGCTGCGCACCCGCGGACCGATCCGGTCCCAGAACAGCGCCAGGACCAGCAGCGGCGCCGTCATGCCCGCGGCGTAGGCGGTCATCACGAGCGCGCCGTACAGCGGACTGCCGCTCACCACGCCCACGGTCAGCACCGCGCCGAGCAGCGGGCCGCTGCAGAACCCGGCGAAGCCGTAGACCGCGCCGAGCAGCACCGTCGAGATCGGCCCGGCCACCTGCACGCGGTCGGCCAGCCCAGACAGCGCCCCGAAGCCGAAGCCGCTGCCGAATACCATGACCAGGCCGAAGACGATGATCACGACCGCACCCACTGCGGTGAGCGTCTCTCGGTGTGTGGTGAACAGCGACCCGAAGGCGCCCACTCCGGCACCGACCGGCGCCAGCACCGCGACCAGGCCGAGGAAGAACAGTCCGGTCCGGGCGACCAGTGTGCCGAAGCCGGTGTAGGTGAAAGCGAAGAACGACGGCAGCAGCAGCGCCGCGCAGGGACTCAGCAGCGCCAGCAGACCCCCGACGAACGCGCCGAGCAGGCCGATGTTTCCGGTCACGGTGTCAGCCTGCGCCGAGTTTCTCGTCGATCACTCCGGCGTAGACCTCGACCGGGTGCGCTCCGACGATCGGCTCGCCGTCGATCACGAACGCGGGCACGCCGATGATGCCGAACTGTTCGGCCGGTGCGGTGTCGCGGGCGACGTCGTCGTCGTACCCGCCGCCGAGAGTCTCCCTGCGGAAACGGTCGAGATCGGGAACCCCGGCGTCCCGCGCATGCTTCACCAGCACGTCGATCGGCAGGTCGGGGTGGCTCGACGCCGGCGCGTCGCGATAGACGGACTCGACGAAGGGCCAGAACCTGCCCTGCGCGGTCGCCGCCCACCCCGCGCGCGCGGCCAGCTCGGACTGCTCGCCGAAGATCGGCTGGTCCCGCCATTCGATCCGCAGCTTTCCGGTGTCGACGTACCGGCGGACCAGTTCCGGTTCCACGTCACGGGAGAATGCCGCGCAGAAAGGACAGCGGAAATCCGAGAACATCACCATCACCACGGGGGCGTCGACGTCGCCGAGTGCACGACGATCCGCCGGATCCCGGCGGGCGAGGTCGCCCAGCGGACCGAACTCCTTCGGCGTCGACGTCTGCGGCCCGCCGGTGGCATCGGCGGTGTCGGTGGAGCCTGCGCGATTCACGACCACCGCGGTCACCAGGCCGATCAGCACCACGACGAGCACGCCCAGCACGACCAGGTCGCGCGCGCCGCGTCGTCCGCCCTCGCGTCCGGTCCGGTCGTCTCCGGAGCGGTGATCGTCGTGACCGGCCGACGACTCGTCCGACGCGTGCTCGTCTCCGGTCACGACCTCACCTCTCCGAACCATCCGCGCCGATGCGCGGCCCGCAGCACGGGCAGCAGCACCAGCGCCACCACCGCACCTCCGTACCCGACCATACTGAAGCCGGCGCCGGCCATGACCAGCCCTGCGAGGGCGCCCGCTCCGGCCCCGGCCAGCGCGATGAGCACATCGACCGAGCCCTGCGTCTTCGGCCGTTCGAGTGCCGGAACGGCGTCGATCACCAGCGCGGTGCCGGCGATCAGCCCGACGTTCCAGCCCAGGCCCAGGAGGATCAGCGCGGCGATCATCAACCCGACCGAGTCCGCCGGGGCGGCGACCGCCATCACCCCGGACACGGCCAGCAGCAACGACGACCCGATCGCCATCCGCCGTCGGCCGACGCGATCGACCAGCGGCCCGGTCACGAGCGAGGGCAGGAACATCGCCGCGATGTGCAGACTGATCACCACACCGACAGCGGACAGCGTGTGGTGATGGCCGGTCATGTGCACCGGCGTCATCGTCATGATCGCGGTCATCACGATCTGCGCGATCACCATCACCGCGGCGCCGACGTAGAGCGCGGGCCGCGGCAGCGTCGGCGCCCCGGCCTGCGCGGCCGCCGCGTCCGCAGCCTCGTCCTCTGGCGCGTCTCGCTCGGCGATCCGCCGGGCGAGCAGGTACGGGTCCGGCCGCAGCAGCGCCCAGAACGAGAGTCCGGCTGCGCCGTACGCGACCGCGGCCAGCAGGAAGGGCCCGGCCAGCGGCGGGATGCCGATGCCCTCGGCGAAGGCGCCCATGGGGGCGATGAGGTTGGGGCCGGCGACGGCGCCCACGGTGGTCCCCGCCAGCGACACGCTGACGGCGGTGCCGCGGCGGTGCGGTGCCGCGAGGTCGGTCCCGGCATAGCGGGCCTGCAGATTGGTCGCGGTCCCCGACCCGTAGACCAGCAAGGACGCGAAGAGCAGCGGCGCACTGCCGGTGGCCGCGGCGACGACGATCCCGACCGCGCCGACCGCCCCCGCCCCGAAGCCGAGGGCCAGGCCGGTACGACGGCCCCGGCGCTGCGCGATGCGCCCGACGCCGAACGCGGCGAACGCCGAACCCAGGGTGAACAGCGCCGCGGGCAGACCGGTCAGGGCGTCCGATCCGAGCATGTCCTTGGCGAGCAGCGCACCGACCGAGACGCCCGCAGACAGACCTGCACCGCCGAGCACCTGGCTCACGACCACCACGATCAGGGTGCGCCGCGCCACTGCGGCGACGTCGAGCGACCTCACCTCCTGCATTGCCGATGCCTGCTTCATAAATCTAGGATCCTAGTTGAATCCTAGATGTGCAAGCCGTCGTCTCCCGGCCGAGCACGACGGTAGGCTTCCCCCGACGGGAGCCGGCGGGTTCCCCCGACAGGAGTACGAGATGACCACGGCAGATCCGGCCTCGGCCGCCGACCGTGCGCTGACGCACATCCGCACCGCACTGCTCTCGGGCGCCTACCCGCCCGGCACCATGCTCAGCGAGTCGGCGCTGGCCGCGGAACTGGCGGTGAGTCGCACCCCGGTGCGCACCGCCCTGCGCCTGCTGCAGGACGAAGGCCTGCTGACCATCTATCCCAAGCGCGGTGCGCTGGTCCGCGAACTCAGCCTGGACGAGGTGCGCGAGGCCGCACAGGCACGCCATGCACTGGAGACCGCCGGCGTCCAGTTCGCCGGCGAGGCGGCTCGCCGCGGCTTGCGCGACCATCTGGCCCCGAACCTCGCCGAGCAGGAGCGCGCGCTGCGCGACGACGACTTCCCGGCATTCGCCCGGGCCGCGATGGCCTTTCACCGCGCGTTCGCCGCGCTGCCCGCCAACACCGTGATGCTCGACTTGTACGACCGCCTCCAAGGGCGACAGCTCCTCTCCATCCTGCGCAGCACCCCCACCATCACCGACCGGCCGGACACCGTGCTCGACGAGCACCGGCGGCTCCTCGACGACGCCGAGGCCGGTGCCTGGACGCGCTTCGCCGAGCGGCTTCACGCGCACCAGGAAGAGAGCCACCGGCTGCCGTGAACCCGGGGCGCCGGCGCGGTGGTCAGGCGCCGGTGACGGCGTCGGCCACCGCCGAGGCGATCGCCAGCGCGCGGCGCGCCCACGACGGCGTCGCCCCGGCGAGGCCGCACACCGGAGTCACCAAGAACTGCTCTCCGAACATGCTGCGCGGCATACCCATCCGGTCACCCAGGCCGGCGAGACGATCTGCCAGGTCGTCGGCGATCCGCTCCGGCGCGAGCCCCGGATCAACGGCGGGCACCACGCCCGCGGCGACCACGCGACCCGCATCGAGGATCTCTCCGAGCGGGTCGTAATCGCGCGCACGCAACCGGGTGAAGTCGAGCGCGAGTCCGTACGACGGCAACCGCGCGAACAGTTCCCAGCGCGGGACGGCGCACGAGTGCAGCAGCACCGGACGGGCCACCTGCGCGGCGAAGGTCTCCAGCGTCTCGGCGACGTCGTGCACTGGGACGGGCGCGATCGGGTCGAGCCTCGTCAGCGGTGTCACGGTCCCGTCGATCACCTCCCCGATCGACGGCTCGTCGAGTTGCACGACGACCCGTACCCCGATCCGGCGCTGCACCTCCTCGGCCTGTTCCACCAGGCCCGCGGCCAGCGACTCGGCGATGTCGTACAGCGCGCCCCGGTCCCGAACCGCCTTGTGCCCGCCGCGCAGCTCCACGTGCGCCGCGACCGTGAACGGTCCGCACGCCTGAATCTTGAGCACCTCGACAGAACCGACGAGACCCCTTCTCTCCCAATGTTCTTCGAGAGCATCGAGATCCCAGCGAAGGTAGTCCCGCGCCCGACGGGTCTCGGCGGTCGGCGACGCGGACAGTCGATAGGTCCGGTGCACGTAGTCCACCGGGATACCGGTCAACAGCCCGGCCGCCCGGCCGATCAGGTCGCCGCCCACCCCGCGCGCAGGCAGCTCCGGCAGAAACGGAAGCGCCACCTCCCCGGCGATCACCGCGACCGCTTCCCGGGGATCGGTGCCGGGCATCGATCCGATGCCGGTGGCGACGCCCGTCGGGATCCGGGCGGTCACGGCGCGGTCGAGGCGATCCGGCCGGAACCCAGCACCAGATCGCCGCGTTCGGCATCCGGCAGGTAGAGCACCGCGGCCTGACCGCGGGCGACGCCGCGCAGCGGCTCGCGAAGATCGATCCGGATCCCGGCCCCCGCCTCGGAGTCCGCCGCCGGGATCGGTGTGGCGACGGCCTCGGCCAGGCCGCCGTGGGCCCGCACCTGCACGGTGCATTCGATCGGGCCGTCGGGCGCGACCCCGGACGACCAGATCGCCCTGGTGGCGACGATGGTGCGCACGTCCAGATCGTCGGCGGTGCCGACGGTGACAGTGCCCGACACCGGATCGATGCCGGTCACGTAGCGCGGAGCGCCGTCAGCCGCGGGCGCCTCGATGCCCAGGCCCTTGCGCTGGCCGATGGTGAAGCCGTGCACGCCGTCGTGGTCGGCGAGCCGCTCGCCCGACGCGGCGTCGACCACGGCACCCGGGCGCACCCCGATCCGCGCACCCAAGAAGGCCCGGGTGTCGCCGGTCGGAATGAAGCAGATGTCGTGCGAATCCGGCTTGTTCGCGACCAGCAGGCCGCGGCGCTGGGCCTCCGCACGGATCTCCGGCTTCGGGGTGTCGCCGATCGGGAACATCGCGCGCGAGAGCTGCGCGTGATCCAGTACGGCCAGGACGTACGACTGGTCCTTGTCCTCGTCCACGGCGCGCCGCAGTTCGCCGTCGTTGAGCCGCGCGTAGTGGCCGGTGGCGAGCGCATCGAAGCCCAGGGCCAGCGCCCGCTCGGCGAGCGCGGCGAACTTGATCTTCTCGTTGCAGCTCAGGCACGGATTCGGGGTCTCGCCGGCGGCGTAGGCGGCGACGAACTCGTCGATCACGTCGTCCTTGAACCGGTCGGCGAAATCCCACACGTAGAACGGGATCCCCAGCATGTCGGCGACCCGGCGCGCGTCGTCGGCGTCCTCACGCGAACAGCAGCCGCGTGAGCCCGTGCGCAGCGCGCCCGGGGCGGTCGACAGCGCCAGATGCACGCCGACCACGTCGTGTCCGGCCTCGACCGCGCGCGCAGCCGCCACCGAGGAGTCGACGCCACCGCTCATGGCGACCAGAACTCGGCGGCGCGGTCTGGACGTACTCATCGCACCCCCGTCAGACCTGCGGCGAGAGCACGATCGAGGACCTCATCGAGAACGGAGGCCAGGTAGTCGACGTCGGCGACGGTGTTGTCCGGGCCGAGGGAGAAGCGCAGCGACCCCCGTGCGGCCTCCCGGTCCAGCCCCATCGCGAGGAGCACATGACTGGCCGACGCGACGCCTGCCGTGCACGCCGAGCCGGTGGAGCACTCGATTCCCTTGGCGTCGAGGAGCATCAGCAGGGAGTCGCCCTGACAGCCGTCGAAGGTCACGTGCACCACGCCGGGCAGCCCGTCCGGACCGGAGTTCACGACCGCGCCGTCGATCTCGGACAGCACCCCGAGCAACCGGTCGCGCAGCGCGAGCACGTGCGCGGTGTGCTCGTCGAACCGCTCGACAGCCACCCGCAGTGCCGCCGCTGTTCCGGCGGCTGCGGCCACGTCCTGCGTTCCCGAACGCAGGTCGCGTTCGTGCCCGCCGCCGTGCACCAGGGGCTGCACGGCGACATCGCGGCCCAGCACCAGCGCGCCGGCTCCCTGCGGTCCGCCGAACTTGTGTGCGGCCAGGCTCAGCGCCGAGAGTCCGCTCGCCGCGAAGTCGATCGGCACGTGACCGACCGCCGCGATCGCGTCGGAGTGCATGGGCACGGCGAACTCGCGTGCCAGGGCCGCCAGCTCGGCGATCGGCTGCAGCACGCCGACCTCGTTGTTGGCCCACATCACCGAGATCAGCGCTACCTCGTCGGCGTGCGGTTCGAGTTCGGCACGCAGATCCGCCGGGTCGACGCGGCCGGTGCGGTCCACCGGCAGGATCACCAACTCGGCGTCCTCGTTCTCGGCCAGCCACTGCGCGGGATCGAGCACCGCGTGATGCTCGACGGCGGAGATCACGATCCGGCGGCGCCGCCCGTCCTCGGCGCGCCGGGCCCGGTAGATGCCCTTGACCGCGAGGTTGTCGGATTCGGTCCCACCCGCCGTGAACAGCACTTCCGAGGGCCGTGCGCCGATGCACCGCGCGAGGGACTCGCGTGATTCCTCCAGCGTGCGGCGGGCGCGCCGCCCGGCGTCGTGCAGCGACATCGGATTGCCCGGCCGGCGCCAGGCAGCGGTCATCGCCGCGACGGCTTCGGGGACGATCGCGGTGGAGGCGGCGTTGTCGAGATAGACGGACATGATCTTCGGTCCAGGATAGCCGCGGGCGGCGTCCGGCCCAAAGTGCGCGTTCCCAGGTCCGCGACCGCGGGTGCGGGAAGGATCAGCGCCTCGCAGCGCGCGGCGAGCGTGCGCCGGTCGCCGGCGGGCAACTGCAGCGGATGCACGACGACCCGCACCCGCAGCGACCGGGCGCGCAGCACTCGGCCGAGGGTGTCGCCCACCTCGTCGTCGCCGACGAAGCCGGGCGCGGTGCAGGTGCGGCCTTCGCTGCGGTAGGCGATCCTGATCGGCAGCACCGGCACGCCGGTGTCCAGGGCGGCCTGGAAGAACGCGGGCCGGAAGCGTCCGGCGGCAATCCCGCACCACGTGGTGCCCTCGGGGAAGACGGCGACCGGCCGGCCCCGATCGAGGATCGCGCGCACCCCGGCCAGCGCGGGCGGCAGCGCCCGCAAGTCGCCGCGCCGGTGCGGCAGCACGCCGAAACAGCGCAGCAGTGGCCCGGCGGCCATCGCGAGCACCTCGTGCTTGGCCACGAACCGCGCCGGGCACACCGTCGCGATCGCCAGAATGTCCAGGACCGAGATGTGATTGGCCACCACCAGCGCTCCGTGCACGGTGCGCGCCTCCCGCGGGCGATGGTCCACGACGTCCAGACGCACGCCGAAGGCGAACAGCCCGCAGCGGGCGGTGAACCGCCAGTACCGGACCCGGACTCGCCGGGGAGTCATCAGGGTCAGCGCGCCGGCCGGCACCAGCGTGAGCAGCAGCAACGCCAACCCCAGGACCCGGGCGGCCACCCGGATCCGGCCGGCGCGCTCGCCGGGCGCCGACACGCACGACGGTCCGCACGCGCTGACCGGAAGCCACGGATTCACCGCTGCGACGCCTCGCCGTCGGCCGGGCTGAGGCGGGCGAGGGCCCCTCGCAACCGCGCGAGATATCGAGGATCGCCCTGCTCGCGGTCGAGGACGGTGAGAAAGTCGCCGACGTCGAAGACCTCGTCGAACGCCGGTTCCCCGCACACGCGGGCGCCGAGTCTGACGTAACCGCGCAACAGCGGCGGGAGTGCGGCCTTCGCGGGCGGCTCGACCGCGTCGAGTCCGGCGCCGTCCACCTCCACCCGCCGATACGGATGCGCGGTCCACAGCGCCGCGTACTGGCTGAGCGCCAGATCGCGGATGCCGCGCAGCTCCCGGCCGCGGCCCGGGTCCGACTCCAGCGGCACCGAGACGCAGCCCATCAGGTAGCGGTAGCCGCCCTGTTCCAGATAGCTGAGCACCGCGGTCCACAGCAGCCCGGTCACGGCGCCGCTGCGGTGCTCGGGATCGACCACGGCGCGACCCATCTCCACCGTCTGCGGTCCGATGGCCTCGATCTCGGTGAGGTCGAACTCGCTCGCGGAGTACCAGCCGCCGGCGGCGATCGCCCGGGGCGGCGGCAGGACGCGCGCGCAGCCGGCGAGCCGGCCGGTCGGCAGGTGCCGGATCAGGAGGTGATCGCAGAAGTCGTCGAAACGGTCGGCATCCAGCCCGGTGCCGTCGTCGCCGATGGCGTCGGAGTAGCCGGGCTCGGCGCGGAAGACCTCGAAGCGAAGCCGCTGCGCGGCCCGGACGTCGGCGGGGTGCTCGCTGGCGACCACGTCGTAGTCGCCGGCGTGCAGGAGCACGCGTCGTGCCGGCGAGAGGGTGAGCGGGGCATGGACCGGAGTTACCGTCATGCCCCGAATGAAAGCCCGCGCGAACGACGCCCAGGCCGACCGCACGTGAAGGTCGGCCGGAGTTCCGGTGAACAGCGGGTAGGCACGGCCGGGTCGTGTCCCCACCGTGACCTACGCCCACGGACGGGATGCTGACGTCCTTGGATTCCAGCAGTTCGCGCCCCTCGATTCCCGCTTCCGCGCATGGCTACGCCACAGTAGGGACACGCTCAGGGCAAAGAGACACCCCGACGATGCGCGAGCATCGCCGGGGTGCCGGTGGCGTGTCAGCACGCCGTGCGGAACTACTTCCGCTTGTTGATCTCTTCAGTCAGCTGCGGCGCGACGTCGAACAGGTCGCCCACCACGCCGAAGTCCGCGATCTCGAAGATCGGGGCCTCTTCGTCCTTGTTGACGGCCACGATCGTCTTGCTGGTCTGCATGCCGGCGCGGTGCTGGATGGCGCCGGAGATGCCCAGCGCGATGTACAGCTGCGGCGACACGGTCTTGCCGGTCTGACCGACCTGGAACTGGCCCGGGTAGTAGCCGGAGTCGACCGCGGCACGCGAGGCGCCGACGGCGGCGCCGAGCGAGTCGGCGAGCGCCTCCACGACCTCGAACTTCTCGGCCGAGCCGACGCCGCGGCCGCCCGAGACCACGATCGAGGCCTCGGTCAGCTCCGGACGGTCGCCGCCCACGTTGGGAGCGAAGCCGGTCACCTTGACGGCGTTCTCGGCCTGCTCCGGGACCGCGACGTCCACGCGGGTGCCCGCCCCGGCCGCCGGTGCCGCGTCGATCGCGCCCGGACGGACGGTCAGCACCGGAACGTCGCCGCCGGCCTGCGCGTCCACGGTGAACGCGCCACCGCGGACCGACACCACGCCGGTGCCGTCGGCGCCGACCTGGATCGCGTCGACCAGCAGACCCGAGCCCAGGCGAACCGCCAGGCGACCGGCGATCTCCTTGCCTTCGGCGTTGGCGGCGATGAGCACGGCGGCGGGACCGTTCTCCTCGGCGAGGGAGGACAGCACGTCCACCTTCGGCGAGACCAGGTAGTTCGCGACGTCGTCCGACTCGGCGACGTAGATCTTCTCGGCACCGGCCTCGGCGAGGGCGCCCAGGACGCCGTCGGCCTTGCCCGGCGCGCTGATCACGACAGCGGCCGGCTCGCCCAGAGCGCGGGCGGCGGTGATGAGTTCGTTGGTGACCTTCTTCAGTCCACCCTCGGCGTCCTGCTCGACGAGCACGAGTACTTCAGCCATGTTCTTCTCCTGAATGTCTTTGGTGTCTCGGGTGGGCGATCAGATGATCTTCTGGCCGGCCAGGTACTCGACGACCTTCACGCCGCCGTCGCCCTCGTCGGTGATCCGCTCACCCGCGGTGCGCGGCGGCTTCGGGGTGACGCCGGAGACGCTGGAGCCCGAGTTCGCGACGCCGAGGACGCCGTCCTCGATGCCCAGGTCGGCGATGGTGAGGACCTCGGGGGTCTTCTTCTTGGCGGCCATGATGCCCTTGAACGAGGGGAAGCGCGGCTCGTTGATCTTCTCGTTGACCGAGACGATGGCCGGGAGGGTGGCCTCGACGTTGAAGATGCCGTCGTCGGTCTCGCGCTCACCGCGCAGGGTGTCGCCGTCGACCTCGAGCTTGCGCAGCAGGGTCAGGTGCGGCAGATCCAGGTACTCGGCGATCATCGCCGGCACGGCTCCGGCGCGGCCGTCGGAGGACTCGTTGCCGGCGATGACCAGCTCGACGCCCTCGACGGTGCCCAGGGCGGTGGCCAGCAGGTAGGCGGTCTGGACGGCGTCGCTGCCGTGCACCGCGTCGTCCTGGATGTGGATCGCCTTGTCGGCGCCCATCGACAGCGCCTTCCGGATGGCGTCGGCCGCCTGGGCGGGACCGGCGGAGAGCACGGTCACCTCGCCGCCGTTGGCCTCCTTGATCTGGAGTGCCTCTTCCACAGCGCGCTCGTTGATCTCGTCGATGATGCCGTCGACGGCACCGCGATCGAGCGTGTAGTCGTCTGCGGAGAGCTGCCACTCGGCCGTGTAGTCCGGCACGTGCTTGATCAGAACAACAACGTTCGTCATGGGTCTTGGAGACCTCCTGAATCGGTTTCGGCCGATACCTGCCGGTACGGCCATGGGTCAAGAAGACACTTTAACGGTTCGCCCACCACCGGCGAAGAGCGGCCTGGAGTTAGTAGGGTTGCCTTACTCACACCGGTGACGGGCGGCCCGGGGACGGAGGTCCGGTCGGCCTGACCGCCCAGTAAGGTCAGACGGATGAACGACGCGCAGGCGGCAGGCAAGCCATCCCTCGATCTGGAGACGCAACTCGCGCTGACCGGCGAGCGCACGGTCCCCGGAATTCCCGCCGAGAACTACTGGTTCCGCCGCCACGAAGTGGCCTACGATTTCATCGAACCGCGCTGCGCCGATCGGGACCTGCTCGAAGCCGGCTCCGGCGAGGGCTACGGCGCGGCACTCCTGGCACAGCGCGCCGCGTCTGTCGTCTGCGTCGACTACGACGAACAGGCGGTGACGCACACCCGCAAGCGCTATCCGGAAGTGACTGTGCACCAAGGGAATCTGATCGATCTTCCGCTCGAGGACGGCTCGGTGGACACGGTGGTGAACTTCCAGGTGATCGAGCATCTGTGGGATCAGCCGGCCTTCGTCCGCGAGTGCCGCCGGGTGCTGCGCGACGGCGGCGAACTCCTCATGAGCACCCCCAACCGGATCACCTTCTCCCCTGGCCTGGACACGCCGCTCAACCCGTTCCATACCCGCGAGCTGCACGCCGCTGAGCTGACCGCCCTGCTGACCGACGACGGCTTCGACGTGGTCGCGATGTACGGCGTCTTCCACGGTCCGCGGCTGCGCGGGCTGGACGCCAAGTGGGGCGGTTCGCTGATCGACGCGCAGATCGAGCGCGCGCTGGCCGGCGAGCCGTGGCCGGACGAGCTGGTCGAGGACGTCGCCGGGATCACCGCGGCGGACTTCGAGATCGTCGAGCAGTCCGAGCGCGACATCGACACCAGCCTGGATCTGCTCGCCGTCGCACGGAGGAGGTCGTGACCGCTTCTGCGGGTCGAACCCCCCTCGACGGTCGAGCGGAGTCGAGACCCCGTGTCCCCGGCCAGTTCACACTGGTCCTGCACTCCCACCTTCCCTGGCTCCTCAACCACGGTCGCTGGCCGGTCGGAGAGGAGTGGCTCTACCAGTCGTGGGCGCACTGCTATCAGCCGGTGTTCGGCGTGCTGCGCCGACTGGCCGCCGACGGCTTCACCGATCAGCTCTCGCTGGGCATCACACCCGTGCTGGCGGCCCAGCTGGACGACCCGGCGGCCACGTCGGCGATGTACGAATGGCTCGCCGACTGGCAGCTCCGCGCGATGGAGGCGGCGACCCACGACGACGCCGACCGCCGCGCGAGCGGTCACCGCGAGTTCCGGGCCGCCGCACACGCCCTGGCCGACTTCGAGACGCACTGGCGGCACGGCGGCAGCCCGCAGATCCGCTCGCTGCTCTCCACCGGGGTGATCGAGTTGCTCGGCGGTCCCCTGGCACACCCGTTCCAGCCGCTGCTCGACGACCGGCTGCGCCGTTTCTCTCTCGACGAAGGCCTCGCCGACGCGCAGTTGCGCTGGGGCAGCAGACCTTCGGGCATCTGGGCGCCGGAATGCGCTTACACGCCGGGCATGGAGCGGGAGTATGCCGCGGCCGGCATCGGCCACTTCATGGTCGACGGCCCCACCCTGCACGGCGACACCGCGCTGGGCCGCCCGGTCGCCGGCAGCGACGTGGTGGCCTTCGGCCGGGATCTGTCGGTGAGCTACCGGGTGTGGTCGCCCAAGTCGGGGTACCCGGGTCACGCCGCCTATCGCGACTTCCATACCTACGACCACCAGACCGGTTTCAAGCCCTATCGCGTCACCGGGAAGAACGTGCCGGGTGAGCAGAAGAAGCCGTACGACCCCGCGCTGACCGACGCAGTGATCGACCGGCACGTCGACGAGTTCGTCGACTGCGTCCGCGACCGCCTGATCGCCGAGTCCGAGCGGATCGGCCGGCCGGCGCTCGTGGTCGCGGCGTTCGACACCGAACTCTACGGCCACTGGTGGCACGAGGGCCCGATCTGGCTGGAGCGGCTGCTGCGCCGTCTGCCCGAGGCGGGCGTCGACGTCGGCACCCTGGCGACGGCGCGGCGCGACGGTTACGTCGGCGAGCCTGTGGATCTGGGCGACTCGTCGTGGGGATCGGGCAAGGACTGGCGGGTCTGGGAGGGACCGCAGGTGCAGCATCTGGTCCAGCTGAACCGGGAGGTCACCGAGACCGCACTGGGTGCCCTCGACAAGCGCCTCCCCCCACACCCGCCGAGAGCCGATGAGCCCGTCACTCGATGGTTGAGCGCGGGAGGAACGACCGAGTCGAAACCCCGCGATCTGACAGCCGACCAGATCCTCCGCGAGACGCTGATGACGGTGCAGTCGGACTGGCCGTTCATGGTGTCCAAGGACACCGCGGCCGGGTATGCGCAGGACCGGGCCTACAAGCACGCGCACGCCACTCGGGAGATCTGCGCCGCATCCGATGCCGGGCACGACGACGAGGCCGCGCAGCTGGCCCGCGGCTGGCGGCAGGCCGACAACGTTTTCGGCGCTCTCGACGCGAGACGGCTGCCGCCGCGGGACGGGAGCACCCGATGACTCGCCCGATGCGCGTGCTGATGGTGTCCTGGGAGTATCCGCCGGTGGTGATCGGCGGACTGGGTCGGCATGTGCACTACCTGGCCGAAGCCCTTGCCGCGCAAGGCATCGAGGTGACTGTCCTGACCCGGCAGCCGTCCCGCACAGATCCGTCGACGCACCCCACCACCGACGCCGTCGTCAACGGCGTGCGGGTGATCGCCGCGGCCGAGGACCCCACCGAATTCGACTTCGGCATCGACATGATGGCGTGGACCCTCTCGATGGGACACTCCTTCGTCCGCGCCGGTCTGCAACTCCTCCGCGACTGGCAACCGGACGTGGTGCACGCGCACGACTGGCTGGTGGCGCATCCGTCGATCGCGCTGGCCGACTACTTCGACGTGCCGCTGATCGCGACCCTGCACGCGACTGAGGCCGGCCGCCATTCGGGTTGGGTGGCCGGACACGTCAACCGCCAGGTCCATTCCGTGGAGTGGTGGCTGGCGAACTCGGCGGACGCGCTGATCACGTGCTCGTCGTCCATGCGTGACGAGGTGCGCGACCTGTTCGGTTCCGGCGCCGGGAGCGCGCGAGCGGGCCGATCAGAGCCGAGCGCCGGGAGCACGCGAGCGGGCCGATCAGAGCCGAGCGCCGGGAGCACGCGAGCGGGCCGATCAGAGCCGAGCGCCGGGAGCACGCGAGCGGGCCGATCAGAGCCGAGCGCCGGGAGCGCGCGAGCGGGCCTTTCAGATTCCGGCCTGCCCCCGATCACGGTGATCCACAACGGGATCGATCTGACCGCGTGGAGTTTCGCCGAGCGGACCGTCGACGACGGCCCCGCGGAGCTGCTCTTCGCCGGCCGGCTGGAGTACGAGAAGGGGCTGCAGGATCTGCTGGCCGCGCTCCCGGCGATCCGGCGGGCGCATCCGGGGACCACGCTGACCGTCGCCGGTGAGGGCACCCAGCTGGGGTGGCTCACCGAACTGACCGCCGAGCACGGCGTGCGGCATGCGGTGAGCTTCGCCGGGCGGCAGGATCACGACGGCCTGGCGTCGCTGATGCGCCGCGCCACGGCGATCGTGCTGCCCAGCCGGTACGAGCCGTTCGGGATCGTCGCCCTGGAGGCGGCGGCGAGCGGAATCCCGCTGGTCACCTCCACCGCCGGCGGCCTCGGCGAGGCCGTGCACGACGGCGAGACCGGCATGACCTTTCCGCCCGCCGACGTCACCGCGCTCACGGCCGCGGTGTGCGCCACCCTCGACGACCCCGCCGCCGCCGCGGTCCGGGCACGACGCGCCCGCGCCGTCCTCACCGAGGAGTTCACCTGGCCGGCGATCGCCGAGCGGACCGCCGCGGTCTATCGGGTCGCCTCACGCCGGACGCACCGTCCCCTCGCCCGCCCGGTGATCCCCGAGCGCCCGCTGCCCGAGCGCGACCCGAACTCCTAAAGCACCGATCGTTACCGACAGCCGCCGCCGAGGAGTTCGACGACCCCTGAACACGTAACGCACTCCGCGCATCGGGACGTACGCATGGGTACCGTGATCACCGGTCGCGCACGCTGCGGCCGGAGACCACGACAGTCGGAGGAAGAGAATGCGCAGCACCCTGTTCGATGCGAGCAATCGCGAGAAGGAACTGAACCAGCGGTGGACTGTTCAGAACGACCGTATGCTGCGGGTCGGTTTCGGTCCCGATGCGCTCGCGGCGAAGGGCGCGATGGTGGCCTACCAGGGGCAGTTCGAGTTCAAGCACGAGGGCTCGGGCTCGGTGAGCAACTTCATCAAGAAGGCCGTCTCCAACGAGGGCGGCCAGCTGATGCGCGTGCGCGGTCAGGGCGAGGTGTTCTTCGCCCGCCGCGCCCAGCACGTGTTCACCATCCAGTTGGAGGGCCCGCAGGAGTCGATCACCATCAACACCTCGAGCCTGCTGGCGTTCGACGACTCGCTCACCTGGAAGATCACGTCCATCGGCAACGCGGGCATCATGGCCGGCGGCCTGTTCAACCTGACCCTCAACGGCCAGGGCGTGATCGGCGTGACCAGTGACGGTCCGCCGATGATCTTGGACTGCTCGCGCCAGCCGACCTACGTCGACCCCCAGGCGGCGGTGTGCTGGTCGGCCAACCTGCAGCCCAGCCTGAAGAACGATTTCAAGATGGGCGCACTCATCGGACGCGGCTCGGGCGAATCGTTCCAGCTCGCGTTCCACGGGCCGGGCTTCGTCGTCGTGCAGCCCAGCGAAGGCTCCGTTCTCGGCCAGGTCTGACCGCCCGGCGTGCCGGATCGCCCCCCGTCGGCGGTGATCCGGCGCGTCAGCCGGCGCTGAAGTAGTAGACCTCGCCCAGGTTGACCGCGACCGCCACGTCGCCCCCGGCCGAGACCGCGACACCGGTGGCGAAACCGGTCGCGTCCGGCAGATCGAGAGAGCGCTTGGTGGCTCCGTCGGTCACCGAGACCTCCGTGAGCACCAGTTTCTGCTCCGGGCCGGAACGTACGACGGTCCAGGCGCTGCCTCCGCCGGTCAGCGTCGACAGACTCACCGTCTGCAGGTCCTCGCGCTTGGCGATCACCGTGGCGGAGTCGCCGTCGTCCTTCAGGACCGTCAGCGGTGCGCCGACGCTGCCCGTCGGGATCAGCACGCCGTCCGGCGAGACCGTCAGCGTGGCGAACCCGTGCTCGCCGAGATCGTGGCACCAGCGCAGGGCGCCGTCACCGGCGGCATACGCGTACAGCTTGCCGTCGCCGCCGAACGCGTAGACGGTCTCGCCGTCGTGCGACAGAGTGGCAGGGCCCACCATGCCGCCGGGCAGGTCCGCGTTCCAGACCCCGGTGAACTCGCGCGCGCCGTCGCGGTCGGCATAGCTCATCGCCGTCAGCTGCGAAGCCGCTGCCCCCTCGGCCCGGAAGTTCAGGTAGAAGCGGTCTCGCTTCGAGTCGACCGCGGCCGGCGCGGTGACTGCGCACTGCGGTCCGCCGGCGATGCAGTCACCCAGTCCGAACGTGGGATCCTCCGGGTCGGCGTTCGGGCGCAGCCGGACCTCGGGCGCCTCGAACGCATCGTTCTGCGCATTCAGCAGCAACAGCTGCCCCTGCGTGGTGACCGACAGGATCCGGCCCGGTCCGGCGAACTTGGCCGACAGCGAGGTGCCGACCACCGGCATGCGCCAGCGGATCATGCCGCCGCCGTTGAACGCGACGAGCGCCCCGGACTCGCCGAGGAAAGGCTGGCCGTGCTGATCGAGGGTCATCGCGTTGAACTGGACGCCCTCGGTCATCCGCTTGCAGAAGTTCTTGCGCCCCGAATTGTGATCGAACACGAAGACATTGCAGCCGCTGGTCGTCCGCGCGGTGATGCCCACGTCGCCGTACTGGTTCAGGCTGATCGGCGCCGTGATCGGGCCGCCGGTCGGCCGTCGCCAGGACAGTTCGAGCCCCGCGGGCACCGTGACCGGCGTGTAGTTCGTGTTGCCGTTGTCGGCGCCGTACATCGGCCATCCCGCACCCGGAATCGCCCGGACCTCCTCCTGTCCGTCTGCGCAGGATGCGAGCACCAGGGCCGTCACCGTCGCCAGCACCACCGCCGCGACCGCACGAAGACGGCTTCCGTGGTGGCGCGCTGTCTGCTGCATGAGTGCGTCCTGTGTCCTTCTGTGCTCGCGGAGGCCTAAAGCCGTTCGGCAAGACTCTATCGTGCCGTCCTCACTCATCGGGTGCGTGCCGCACCGGGCGCCCGGGGCGTCGATTAGGGTTTGTCCTCATGACCACCATGTGGAATGCGTCGTACCGCTCGCGCTGGCGCGCCGGTCTGCGGCGCCGCGACCCGGACCAGGCCCGGTTCCTGACCATGGACTCGCTGCGCTGGATCAGACGGAACAAGGCCTGGACGCCCTGGTACCTGGTCCGCTACTACCGGCTCGCCCGGTTCCGGCTGGCCAATCCGCACATCATCCTGCGCGGCATGGTGTTCCTCGGCAAGGACGTCGAGATCCACGCCACCCCGGAGATGGCGCGGATGGAGATCGGCCGCTGGGTGCACATCGGCGACGGCAACTCGATCCGCTGCCACGAGGGGAGCCTGCGCATCGGGGACAAGACCGTCTTCGGCTGCAACAACGTCGTGAACGCCTACCTCGACATCGAGATCGGCGGTTCGACACTGGTCGCGGACTGGTGCTACATCTGCGACTTCGACCACGTCACCGACCACATCGGGATCCCGATCAAGGATCAGGGCATCGTCAAGGGCCCCGTCCGGATCGGCGCGGACACCTGGGTGGCCGCCAAGGTGTCGATTCTGCGGAACACCATCGTCGGGCGGGGCTGTGTCCTGGGGGCGCACGCCGTCGCCCGCGGGGTCATCGAGGACTACGGCATCGCGGTCGGCTCCCCGGCCCGCGTGGTGAAGAACCGGCTCACCGCCTGGGAAGAGGGTGCGCAGGAGCGCGCCGAACTCGAGCGCGCCCTGGCCGACATCGAGCGGAAGAAGGCGCACGCCGAGGCGAAGTCCCGCCCCGCCGACGCCTGAGTCCGGCTCCCGCGGCTCGCGGCGCCCGAAACGAGGGTGCCCGGCACCCCTGACTCGAAGTGGCACCCCCAGTCGAAGGTGCCACACCGAAACCACGGTGCCCGGCACCCTCAATTCGACCCGACGAGCAACCACGATGCCGCCACGACGACGCGCTGACTGACTGCGGCGCGCGATCGGGGCCGTCGTACATCATCCCGACCGCTCGGGGAGCACAACAGCCGGATCAACCAAGGTCTGTGCATAACCCGGCGTCGACGCGCACACCTGTGGACAGCGCGTTCGACAAGCGGGCCGGGCCGTCGTTCGATCGTGGCATGACGCTCCAGATCACCGACGTACCTCTCGACCACCTCGGATTCCTGCGCCGATCCGCGGCACAGAAGGCCGGAGTCTCCGACGATCAGCTCGCCTCGGCGGTGAGACACGGCGACCTGATCCGGCTCGCGCCCGGGGTGTACATGCTCCCGCTCGATCCGGCGTTCGCGATCACCGAGTCCGGCAAGGACGAGCAGTACCGACTGACCTGCCTCGCCCGGGCCAGCACGCCACGCGTCGGCACCGCCCCGCTGAGCCACCAGTCCGCGGCCGCCGTGCACCGACTGCCGATGCTGACGCCGGACCGCGGTCTGGTCCATGCGATCCGCGGCGGCCCCGGCGGCAGCGCCCGGCGGGGCGGCCGGTTCCGTCACGCCGGCACGGTGCCCGACGGCGACATCGTCGTCGTCGACGGGGTCCGGGTGACCAGCCTGCCGCGGACCGCAGTCGAGGTCGCCGCCACCGGCACCTTCGCGCAGGCCCTCACCGTCGTCGATGCCGCGATGCGCCGCGGTGTGACCCGCGACGAACTGACCGCCGCGCTCGCCGGACGCCGACCGGAGGGGGTACGGGTGGCCAGACGCGCGATCGAACACGGAAACGGCCTGTCGGAATCTCCCGGCGAGTCGTGGAGCCGCGCGCAGATGCTCGACGCCGACCTGCCGCTCCCCGTCCTCCAGCGGAAGTACACTCTGGAAGGTCACGTCCAGCGGCCCGACTTCGACTGGCTCGGCCGCGTGGTCGGCGAGTTCGACGGCGAGGTGAAATACCAGGGCGTGCTGCAGCCGGGTGAGGATCCCCGCCAGGCCCTGATCCGCGAGAAGGAGCGCGAAGACCGCTTCCGCCGCGCCGGCATCCACGTGGTGCGCTGGACCTGGTCCATGCTGGTCAAGGGCACCATGATTCCGGCGCTGATCGGCTGGCTCCGCCGCACCGGCGTCATGGCGTGACCGTGATGACGCGAACGCTCCGCCCGCCCGGGGCGCAGTGACCGCCCTGCCGCCTGCCTCACGCGGCGACCTCCCGGAGGGTCCTGCGCCATCCCGAGAACAAGGGAGCCCGGCACCGTCACCTCGAAGTGGCACCCTCAGCCGAAGGTGCCAGAACGAAACCAAGGTGCCCGGCACCCTGCCTCGAACGGCCACGACCACGGGCTTCAGAGTCCGGCGCGGAACCCGGGTTCACACAGGAAGGCCACACCCGCGCGGCCGATGCGCGTCAGGATCAGCGCGAAGGGCTGGTCGCCCTTGAGTTTGAGCCGCTTGCGCAGGCGATCGGGGTCGACGTCGAGCCCGCGCACCAGGATCTCCAGGCTGCCGCAGCCCCGGGCCGCGAGCGCACCGCGCAGCGTCTTCTCGTGCATCGGCAACTGCTCGATCACCCGGAAGCCGCGCTCCCCCGCCGGCACGACGTCGCCGGACAGGTAGGCGATCTGCGGGTCGAGCTGGCGCAGTCCGTGCCGGTGCGCGTACTGGCGCACCAGTCCGGCCCGCACGACGGCTCCGTCCGGGTCGACGATGTACTCGCCGACCGCGGGATCGTCGAGCTCGTCGGGGTCGTCGGACGTCACCTCGTACAGCCGCGTCCGCGCCGGCGTCCCTGGATCGGCAGCCGGGTCCGGGACGGTCCGCAGCACGCTCGCCCGGTTCTCCGGGGCACCGCGCACCTCCGTCCACAAACAGGTCTCGCGGACGCCCCCGTCAAGCGAGACCACCTGCACCTGGCCCTCGAACCCGAAACGGGTCCGCAGCTTCCGGTAGTCCAGGCCCGGCGCGCACTTGACCACCATCGCCCGCCCCGCGTACACCGCGAGCAGCTCCAGCAGGGGCGGATCGAGGCGGTCGATGCCGAAGACTCGCCCGCCGGCGTCGCGCCGGGCCGGGTCGGCGACGATCACGTCCGCGGTCGACGTCGGGGTCAGCGCATCGGCCCGCAACAGCGTCGGCCGGCGGCCGCTCACCCCGGTCTCGAGATTGTGCTGAGCCATCGTCAGCCGGACCGGGTCGACGTCGGAGCCGAGGACACCGCGCACCCCCGGCTCCGCCGCGAGGGCGAGCAGCTCGCCGCCGATCGAGCAGGTCACGTCGTGGACCACCGCGCCCGGGTGCCGTGCGACGATGTCGCCCGCACGCAAGGCGGCGACCGGCCCGGCGGTGGCCTGCTGCACCGACGCCTCGTCCGCGAGCAGCCGATCCGGACGGGGGAACTTGCCGACGGCGCGTCGTCGTGCACGGACCGTCTCCGCGAGCGCGGCGGCATGCTCGGGGTACCGCGCACGCAGCACGGTGAGATCGGCCAGCAGCGACGACGGCGTCAGCGCCAGTTCCGCGGCGCTCTGCAGCGCCTTGTCGCCGTACCGGGAACGCAGGAAGGCGACGTCGTCCGGCGTGAACTCGTAGGCCACCGTTCGCGGCCTAGGAGGCCGGGGCCTCCGGCGCAGGCTTGCAGCCGGTGATGAGCACGTTGTAGAAGAACTGCGGCGGCACCACCTTCTGCAGGACGTTGTCGTCGAGCCAGGTCATCCGCTTCCAGCCGCCGAACGCGAACCGTGCCCAGCCCCAGCCGAGCTTCTCCGCGGGCACCGCCGCCTCGAAGGTCCGCACCGGCCAGCCGAGCATCGCCGCGGCCAGCTCCTCGCTCGCCGACGCCACGTCGACGGCGCCGGCCGCGGTGGCCAGCTCCTCGAGGTCCTGCGGCGAGAAGGTGTGGATGTCCACCACGGCTTCGAGGGCGGCGGCCCGCGAGGACTCGTCGAGCTCTTCCTGCGGACGCCGCCACGACTGCAGCGGGCCGAACTTGGTGATGTTGGTGGTGGCCCACCAGGTGGCCCGGCTCATCCAGCGCGCGTAGAAGTCACCGAGGGTCGACGGCTCGCCGGCGAACACGAAGCGCCCGCCCGGCTTCAGGACCCGCAGCACCTCGCGCAGCGCCTGTTCGACGTCTGGGATGTGGTGCAGCACAGCGTGTCCGACCACGAGATCGAAGGTGTCGTCGTCGTACGGAATCTTCTCGGCGTCGGCGACCCGGCCGTCGACGTCGAGCCCGAGGCCCTCGGCGTTGCGCAGCGCGACCTTGACCATGCCCGGTGAGAGATCGGTGACCGAACCCTTGGTGGCGACGCCCGACTGCATCAGGTTGAGCAGGAAGAAGCCGGTGCCGCAGCCCAGTTCCATGGCCCGCTCGTACGGCAGGTCCGCGTCGGGCACGATCCGGTCGAGGCGGCCGCGGGCGTAGTCGATGCAGCGCTCGTCGAACGAGATCGACCACTTCTCGTCGTAGGTCTCGGCCTCCCAGTCGTGGTACAGGACCTGGGCGAGCTTGGTGTCGGTGAGCGCAGCCTCCACCTCTTCGGCGGTGGCGTGCGGGTTCGGCTTCGGGTCCGAAGTGGTGGGGTCGTCGATCGACGTCATCTACTGGCTACTTTCCGGTGAATTCGGCCTTGCCCGGGCCGTTCTCGATGAACGACGCCATGCCGATGGCACGGTCGTCGGTGGCGAACAGGGACGCGAACAGCTGCGCCTCGATCTTCAGGCCGGTCTCCAGGTCGGTCTCCAGGCCCTGATCGATCGCGGCCTTGGCCGCGGCGATCGCCGCCGAGGCGCCGCCGGTGAACCTGCTCGCCCAGGTCAGGGCGGCGTTGTACACCTCGTCCGGGGCGACGACCTCGTCGACCAGACCGATCTGCAGGGCCTCCTCGGCACCGACGAAGCGGCCCGTGAAGACCATGTCCTTGGCACGGGAGGGGCCGACGAGCCGGGCCAGGCGCTGGGTGCCGCCGCCGCCGGGGATCACTCCGAGCAGCACCTCGGGAACCCCGAGCTTGGCGTTGTCTCCGGCGATACGACGGTCCGCGCCGAGCGCGACCTCCAGGCCGCCGCCGAGCGCGTAGCCGGTGATCGCGGCGACCGTCGGCTTGGTGATCTCGGAGATCGCGCCCAGGCCGCGCTGGAGTCGGCGAGCGATCTTGGCCATCTCCTGGAAGGAGATGTCGTTCATCTCCTTGATGTCGGCGCCGGCCGCGAACACCTTGGGTCCGCCGTAGACGACGACGGCCTTGATGTCGTCGCGCGCGTTCGCCTCGGCCGCCGCGGCGACGAGCTCGTCCTGCACCTGACGGTTCAGCGCGTTCATCGGCGGCCGGTGCAGTTTGACGGTGCCGACGCCGGGGTGGTCCTGCGAGGTCTCGAGAGTCACGAACTCAGCCATGAGGTGCAGGCTACCGGGTGCCTGCCTGCCGGAACCAACTGCGTCCGCCGCCGGCACACCGGCGCGTAACGTCGAACCATGTCCGACGATGCCCGGCAAGTCGAGGTGCCCGGTCCGCGCGGAGCGGACGGGAACGACACAATTCGCACCATTCGTCTCAGCAGTCCCGATCGCGTGTACTTTCCGCAGCCCGGCTACACCAAAGGCGACCTCGCGAACTACTACCTGAGCGTCGGCGAGGGGATCACCCGCGCGCTCGACCGGCGCCCCTGCATGCTGCACCGCTTCCCCAAGGGCCTCGCGGGGAAGAAGGTCCACCAGAAGAAGCTGCCCGCCGGCGCACCGGACTGGGTGCAGACGGTGCCGATCTACTTTCCGCGCTTCTCCCGGACCGTCGACGAGCTGTGCGTGACCGAGCTCGGCGCGGTGATCTGGGCAGTGCAGATGTCGACCGTGGAGTTCCATCCGTGGAACTCCCGGCGCGACCTGATGGTCGGACCCGGCCGGTTCGCCGCTGGCGGCGACGTCGAGAAGCCCGACGAGTGGCGGATCGATCTGGACCCGATGCCCGAATGCGACTTCGCCCGAGTGCGACGCGTCGCCCATGCCGCGCACGAACTGCTCGACGAGCTCGGCATCCGGGGTTTCCCGAAGACCTCCGGCGGCGGCGCCGGGAGCGCAGCGAGCGGGCCGAATCACGTCAGCGGTCTGCACATCTATGTCCGGATCGTGCCGGAGTGGGGTTTCGCCGACGTACGACGAGCCGCGCTCGCCTTCGGCGCCGAACTGGCCCGGCGGCTGCCCGACGACGCCACGGTCACCTGGTGGCGCAAGGACCGCGATCCGTCGAAGGTGTTCGTCGACTTCAACCAGAACGCCCGCGACCACACCATGGCGGCCGCGTACTCGGTCCGCTCGACGCCGATCGCCACGGTGAGCGCGCCGATCGACTGGAGCGAGCTCGACGACGCCGAGCCCGACGACTTCACGATCGCGACGATGCCTGAGCGATTCGCGCGGATCGGAGATCTCTTCGCCCCGATCGACGACGTCACCCATCGTCTGGACACCCTCCTGGAGTGGGCCGCCCGCGACGAGGCCGCCGCGGAGTAGACGACGCCCGGGGTCTCGATACGGCTCGGCTAGCGCCTCGCCTACTCGACCACCAAACGGCCTCGCCTACTCGACCACCAGAACGGCGGGCCCGGAGCCGGTGGTCGAATAGCGGGACGAACGCAGTGAGACGCGCGTATCGAGACCCCGCACCCGGGCGCACCTGTAGGGGTGGTCCCGGACTTGTCAGGGTGGTCGAGTAGTGGGGCGAACGCAGCGAGTCCCGCGTATCGAGACCCCCACCCACCGAAACCAGGGTGCCCGGCACCGCAGTCTCGACGTGGCACCCCCAGCCGAAGGTGCCAGAACGAATCGACTGTGCCCGGCACCCTCATCTCGACCCGTTCGACGCGCCCACCACGGTCTCGATACGGCTCGGCTAGCGCCTCGCCTACTCGACCACCAAAACGGCTCGCGTACTCGACCGCCACACGGCCTCGCGTACTCGACCACCAGAACGGCGGGACCGGACCTGGTGGTCGAGTAGCGGGCGAACGCAGTGAGTCCCGCGTATCGAGACCCCCAATCGGGCGGCCGGTGCGGCTACGGCGTGGCGGCGTACGCGGCGGCGAGGTCGATCCGGACCCACCCGCCGTTGACGCCGGACTGATCGAGCGGATAGCCCGGCCCGACCGCCGTGCGGCGCAGGATGTCCAGGCGCTGCGCGTCGGACAGGTGCGGGAAGCGGGTGCGCAGAAGCGCGGCCGCGGATGCCGGGATCGTGCTCTTCATGGTCGGGAACACCGGATCGAAGCTGTAGACCATGTCGGCGCGATGCGAGGCCAGGGCCTGCGCGGTGGGCTGGACGGTGGGATCGGCGGCGACCACACGCGCCAGCGGCTGGCCCAGGGCCTTCGACAACTGCGTACGCAGCTGGGTGCCGGCTTCCCGGATGAGCCGGGAGAACGCCGGATCGTTCAGTCGCGCCGCGGCCAGATCCTGGCCCATGATCCGCCCGCCCATCACGTCGAGCGGGTAGTGCACGCCGAGCACGATCCGGCTCCGGCCGATGTCCCCTGAGCGGGCGATGATCTGCGGGCCGAGTTCGGGGATCCAGGACGCTAGGAGGGCGCCGGTCCAGTACCCCATCGCGGTGTGCCCCGAGGGGTACGAACCGTTGCCGGCGACGTCGGAGTACACCGAGCCGCCCGGACGGTCGTAGCGCTTGATCTTCCGCGGGGCGGCCTCGAACGGGCGCGGGTTGTCGTAGTACTCCTTCTCCAGCAGCGTCGTCCCGAGCGGCAACATGGTGCGCGCGGTGTAGCCGCTGGTGAGCTGCTCGACCTTCGGCAGCTTCCCGGCGGCCAGCAGCGACCGGAAGGCCGCACCGGCACGGTCGCCGAGCGCATAGGTCATCGAGAGCAGGCGATCGTCGTAGTTGATCTCGATCGCATCCTTGCGCTGCGCAGGATCGGCCGCGTGGTTGATCTCGATCACCGTGTCGAGGTTCTGCTTGATCACCTTCGGGTGGTGCTCGCGCAGGACGGTGAAGCCGTCGAGCACCGGGATGTAGGTGCCGCCCGGCGGGATGTCGGACTCGAACGGCCCGACCAGCTGCGCGGGCCCGAAGCCGGCCGGCGCAGCCTGCGCGGGCGGGGCCGCGACCGTCGTCGAGAAGCTCGTGAGGAGCAGGGCGAGGGAACTGAACAGGCTCAGAAAGAGCAATCGGCTACGTGTCACGACGATCAGATTCTCCCGCTCCCGGCCGCCGCGCAAGTTCTCACCCGGCAGCAAGATTCCAGACACCTGACCGTCATCTTCGCGCCGCTTTCGACGCCGGTGCGCACGGGTGTCATCGGTCGCCGAGCCGATCGAGGCGGCCGTCGCTCAGGGCGGCGAAGTAGTCCGCCGAGTCGTCGAACCCGAGCCCGAGGATGCCTTCGCCGTCGGAGACCCGTGGCTCGATCGGGGAGATGACGCGGGATGCGCCCATCAACTCGGCGACGGTGCCGAACCGTGCGATCTCGCGAAGCTGCGTCCACGTCGGCGGAAGCAGAAAGCGACGCCCGCTCTCCCAGTCGGCGAGTGCCAGCCGCGCAGTCCGCCATTCGGTCGCCTCGGCCTCGGTGGTCGCGCCGTCCGCGGCGTGCCCGTCGGGCAGCGCGGCGAGGAAGAAGCGAGTGTCGTAGCGTCGTCGTTCGTTCTTCGGGGTGATCCAATGCGCCATCGGCGCCAGCAGATCGGCGCGCAGCACCAGGTCGTTGTCGCTCAGGAACTGCGCGAACGAGAGGTCCTTGCCGACCAGCCGCGCGCGCTCGCCGGCGAACGCCGACGGGTCCGGCGAGACGGCGTCTTCGGTGCCCGCGAGCAGCACGCCGCATTCCTCGAAGGTCTCCCGGACCGCCGCCGAGACCAGTGCCCGGGCCGTCGCCTCGTCGGTGGACAGCCGCTCGGCCCACCATGCAGGCCCCGGGCCGGCCCACCGGATCTGCGCGTCGCGGTCGCGGTCGTCGACTCCCCCGCCCGGAAAGACGGTCATACCGCCGGCGAACGCCATCTGCTTGACGCGGTGCTGGAGGAAGACCTCGATGCCTGCGTCTCCGTCGCGCACCAGGACGACGGTCGACGCGTCGCGCAGCGGGGCGACCTCGGGGGCGGCAGCGGTCTGCTCTTCCGACGGGCTCATCCGGCGATCCTCCTCCGCGACCGCACCGAGTGAGCGGTCGCATAGTCCTCTTCTCCGGACTGTAGCCCGCGTCACTCCGCGGCGCGGCGGTGACCTCCCGGCCGGCGTGCCCGGCGTGCGAAGTAGCGATCGTCGTCGCGAGTGAGCGCGATGGACTGCCGGAAGGTCGCGGTCAGATTCTCCGCGGTCAGCGTGACTTCCAGCGGACCCTGGGCGGTCACCTCGCCCTCGGACAGCATGAGGAGATTGGTGAATCCCGGCGGGATCTCCTCGACGTGATGGGTGATGAGCACGATCGCCGGGGCGTCCGGGTCGGCGGCGAGCGCACCCAGGCGAGCGACCAGTTCCTCGCGGCCGCCCAGGTCGAGTCCGGCGGCCGGCTCGTCGAGCAGGAGCAGTTCCGGGTCGGTCATCAGTCCGCGCGCGATCAGCACCCGTTTGCGCTCGCCTTCCGACAGCGTCCCGAAAGTGCGGTCGACGAGGTGCTCCGCGCCCATCGACTCGAGGACCTCGATGGCGCGTTCGCGATCGAAGTCGTCGTACTCCTCGCGCCAGCGCCCGAGCACCGAGTAGCCGGCCGAGATCACCAGATCGGCGACCACTTCGCCGGGCGGCACGCGTCCCGCCAGGGCCGAACTGACCAATCCGATGCGGGTGGTCAGGTCACGGAGATCGGTGCGCCCCAACTGTTCTCCGAGGACGAACGCCGTGCCCGAGGTCGGGTGCTCGATGGCCCCGGCCATCCGCAGCAGCGACGTCTTGCCCGCCCCGTTCGGGCCGATGATCACCCAGCGCTCGTCGAGTTCCACCTGCCAGTCGATCGGACCGACCAGCGTCTTGCCGCCGCGGGCCAGCGTCACGTCGTGGAAATCGAGGATCAGATCGGGATCGGTCAGCGCGTCAGTCACACCCCCATGATGCACCCCGGCGACCACGCTTCCGGGAATACCTCGCCGGTGCGGCGGACTTGAACCGGTATGTGAGTCAGATCAGCGTTCCCGTGTCCCTCCTCGACCTCGCGCAGGTCGGCCCCGGCGAAACCGTCCGCGAGGCCTTGCATCATTCTCTCGAGCTGGCCCGGTTCGCCGACAGCACCGTGCCCGACAGGACCGTCGCCGACCGCAACGACGCCGGCGCCGGCGGATTCCGGCGACTCTGGTACGCCGAGCATCACAACATGGCCGCGATCGCCTCGGCCGCTCCCGCCGTGCTGATCGCGCGCATGGCCGCGGCGACCTCCCGCATCCGGCTGGGCGCGGGCGGCGTGATGCTGCCCAACCACTCGCCCCTGGCGATCGCCGAGCAGTTCGGCACCCTGGCCGAATTGTTCGGCGACCGGATCGACCTCGGCCTCGGCCGCGCACCCGGCGGCGACCGGGCCACCTTCGCGGCCCTGCGGCGCAGTCCGGCCGACGCGGACCAGTTCCCTCGCGACGTCGTCGAACTGCAGGGCTACCTGCGCGGCATACCGCAGACCTTCGAGACCGCGCAGGACCCGGCGGCCGGCGTCGTCGCCACACCCGGCGCCGGCACCGACGTCCCCCTGTACATCCTCGGATCGTCGCTCTTCGGCGCCCAGCTCGCCGCCTATCTCGGCCTCCCCTACGCGTTCGCCTCCCACTTCGCCCCGGCCGCGCTGGAACAGGCGATCAGCCTGTACCGCAAGGAGTTCCGACCGGCGCAGACGCCCGACGGCGGCACGACCGAGCCGTATGTGATCGCCGCGGCCGCGGTCATCGCGGACGCCGACGCCGAGCTCGCCGCACGACAGTTGCACGAGGCCAAGCGGCAGCGCGCCAAGTTCCTGTTCGCCCGCGACCGCACGCTGTCCGACGACCAGGCCGACGCCCTGCTGGCCGGTCCCGCCGGACGCCAGGTCGACGAGATGCTGCGCTACGCCGCCGTGGGCACACCCGAGCACGTGCGCGACGAGCTGAACCGCTTCGCCGAGCACGCCCAGGCGGACGAGCTGATGCTCGGCTCCCTGGCCCCGAACCGCGCGGTCTGGTTCGGGACGGTAGAGAAGCTCGCACAACTCGCGGCGTGACGCGCGGCCTCAACCGAGCGCGCTCCGATCGCCGTCCTCGGGCGGCCGGAACTCCGCGATCACGGTGCAGCTCCCCGGCGCCACCTCGGTGTAGCCGGCATCGCGCACTGCGACGGCGCGGCCGGCGCGTTCGTCGTCGAGCAGCGTCGCCCACCGCTGGGCGCCGGCCTGCCGCACGGTCAGCGGGCAACCGCTCCGGTACCACTCCTCCACCTGATCGGCGGGCACCAGCGGGGCGCCCAGCATCGAGGCGTGCGACACCTGCGCCGCGAGCTTGCCGACGGTCATCGGCAGGTTCGGCGCCACCCAGAGGCACAGCCCTTCCGCTGGAGTGGACGGCAGGTCGCCCTCCACGTCGGTCCCCTCGATCTGCAGCCGGGTCAGCCGCCGATCGGTGTCGCCGACCGGGCCGGGCACGAACGCTCGTGCCTGCGCACCGGCGCAGTCGACCGTCACTCCCGGAACCTCCTGCGCGGCGCGCCACTGCGCTCCCCGCGCACGTCGGGCGATCTTCCGGATCCGCCCCGCACACCACCGATCGAAGGCCTCCGCCCACTCGCCGTCGGGCTCGGCCCGGGGATCCAGGCAGGCCAGCACCGTCGCCCGGGCGACGGCCTCCAGGAGCGCCGTCCGGTCCGGCGGATCGGACTTCTCGATGCGCAGCACCAGCGGCATCGCCAGCACCCGCGCCGGATCCTCCGGGTCGGCCACCTGCGGCGCGTACCCGGCGAAGCGGGCCATTCTGCCGTTCAACCCCATCGGCTCACGGTATCGCGTGCGCCGTCGTCTCTCCTCGCCGGGAGATGAGCCGCCCGGCCGGGAGCGTTCTGCGCGACTCGGACGCAACCCGCGCCGACGCCGTCATCGATACGGATGACTTCTCCCCTGCGCGGTGCCGAGAGGCCGGAAGGCGCACGTCGCACCGGTTAGACTGACCGGAGCATTCGCGCGGAGGGACAGAGGTGGCGATGGCGGCGAAGCGTCTGTGGGGTGGGTTGGGCACGCGTCTCGCCGCGCTGGTCCTCGGCGCGTCCCTGGCACTGGGAGCGACCGCGTGCGGCGGAGAGATCCAAGGCCGGGCCCTGCGCGGCCCGAGCCCCAGCACCGAGGGCCTGCAGAAGCCGGTCCGGGTGGCCTCCAACGTCCCGATGAAGAAGCTGGCACCCGGGGAGAAGCCGCCCCAGTTCATCCTGTTCTCGTTCGACGGCGTCGGCGTCGGCGAGAACTGGGACCTGTTCCTCGACGTGTCCAAGGAGACCGATTCCCGGTTCACCGCGCTGATGACCGGGCTGTACTTCCTCACCGACGCGGCACGCAAGAAGTACCGCGGACCCGGCCATCGGCCCGGTGAATCGTCGATCGCCTTCGGCGGCACCAAGGCCGAGGTCGTCGAGCAGATCGAGTACCTGAACAAGACCTGGTACGACGGTCATGAGATGGGCACCCACTTCGTCGGGCACTTCTGCGCCGGCACCAAGCACCCGGGGAAGGCGTGGACCACCAAGGACTGGAACCACGAGTTGGACCAGTTCTTCTCGCTCATGGTCGACTGGCGCAAGAACACCGGCATCACCACCGGCCCCGACCTGGCCTTCGGTCCCGACGTCGTCAAGGGCGGGCGCACCCAGTGTCTGGAAGGATCCCCGCGGGCGCTCTTCCCGGCGCTCCGCGCGCACGACATGACCTGGGACTCGTCGTTCCCCGCACCAGAACCCGGCGTCCGCTGGCCGCATCAGCAGGGCGGCATCTGGGAGTTTCACGTTCCGGTCACCTGGTCGCCACCGCTCAAACGCAGGCAGATGGCACTGGACTACAACTACTGGTTCAGCGTCAACGGCGCGAAGAACGTTCCGCGCGACGCCCCGCGCATCCGCCGGATCGTCAAGCAGAGCTACGACTACATCTACAAGCGCGCGTACGAGGGCAACCGCGCCCCCGTGGTGATCGCCAACCACTTCAACGACTGGAGCGGCAACGCCTTCAACCCGGCGACGGCCGACTTCATGCGTGACGCGTGCGTCAAACCCGAGACCATCTGCGCCACGCACCAGGACGTGATCGCCTGGATGGAGTTGCAGGACCCCGCCGTGCTCAAAGAACTCCAGGCGCGCCCCGCAGTCGCGGTGGACGCCCGGCGCTGAGCCACCCGCTCGTTGAGCCGCCGAGGCACGAGGCGAGTCGAAACGCGACCTTTCGACAAGCTCAAGGAGCGAGGCGAGGCACGAGGCGAGTCGAAACGCGACCTTTCGACAAGCTCAAGGAGCGAGGCGAGGCACGAGGCGAGTCGAAACGCGCCGACCTTTCGACAAGCTCAAGGAGCGAGGCGAGGCACGAGACGAGTCGAAACGCGCCGACCTTTCGACAAGCTCAAGGAGCGAGGCGAGGCACGAGACGAGTCGAAACGCGCCGACCTTTCGACAAGCTCAAGGAGCGAGGCGAGGCACGAGGCGAGTCGAAACGCGCCGACCTTTCGACAAGCTCAAGGAGCGGGAGACAAGCTCAAGGAGCGGGGGACAAGCTCAAGGAGCGAGAACCAGCTCAAGGAGCGGGCGACACGCTCACGGAGCGGTCAGTGGCACGCGCTGCACGCCGCAGTCGACGGCATCGGCCGCCTCCACCTCGTCGCGGGTGACGCCCAGCATGTAGAGCACCGCGTCCAAGTAGGGATGATCGAGCGTCGCGTCGGCGACCTCGCGCAGCGCGGGCTTGGCATTGAACGCGATGCCCATCCCGGCCGCTGAGAGCATGTCGATGTCGTTGGCGCCGTCGCCCACAGCGACGGTCTGCTCCATCGGGACGCCCATCTCGGCGGCGAACTCGGCCAGGCAACGCGCCTTGCCCGCGCGGTCCACCACCTCGCCGATCACCCTGCCGGTGAGCGTGCCGTCGACGATCTCCAGCGTGTTGGCCCGGACGAAGTCCAGTTCCAGCTGCGCGGCCAACGGATCGATCACCTGGCGGAAGCCGCCGGAGACCACCCCGCAGTGATAGCCCAGCCGGTTGAGCGTGCGGATCGTGGTGCGCGCGCCGGGGGTCAACTCCAGGCTCTGCGCCACCTTGTCGATCACCGAGGCGTCCAGGCCCTCGAGAGCGCGCACCCGCTCGTGCAGCGACTGCGCGAAGTCCAGTTCCCCCCGCATGGCCGCCTCGGTGACCGCGGCCACCTCGGCCTCGCGTCCCGCCTCCGCGGCGAGCATCTCGATCACCTCGCCCTGGATCAGGGTCGAGTCGACGTCGAACACGATGACCCGCTTGGCACGACGAGACAGTCCGCCGCGCTCGATCGCGATGTCGACGGGGTATTCGGCGGACACCGCGCCCAGCGCCTGCCGCAGCGCGGTGTCGGCGTCCCCCCCGGGGGCCACGGTGACCATCAACTCCAGACCGGTCAGCGGGTAGTCCGCGACGCCCCGGATCGAGTCGATGTTGCCGCCGAGCGCGGCAAGCTCGGTGGCCACCGCGGCGAACGCGGCCGCCGAGATCGGACTGCCCAGGATCACCACGGCGTGCGTAGACGCCTCGCGGTCGCCGTCACCTTCGTCGTCCTCGGCGAACGAGACGTCCATGCCGTGCGGAGCCATGACCGCGGCGACCGCCGCCTCCAGCTGAGCCGCCGGGCCGTCGGTGGAGATCAGCACACCCAGGGTCAGGTGATCGTGGATCACGACCTGCTCGACGTCGAGCAGATCGACGCCGCGCCGCGCCAGGAGCGCCATCAGCGCGGAGGTGACACCGGGCTTGTCCGGCCCGCTCACGGTGAGGAGAATCGACTGCTTCACTTCGCTGTTGGCCACCCCTGAATTATGACGGTCCACGTGCCCCGACGAGAAACCAGGCCCGCCCGAGTGGAACTCGGACGGGCCTGGTGTGCGAAGGCGGGGAAGCTCAGGCGCCCTGCTGCGGGTCGGGCCGCTGCTGCGGATCCGGGCCCGACTGCGGGTCGGCCTTCGGCTGGTGCTTCTCGCTGCCCCAGCCGACATGGGCCTCGGCGCGCATGCGCTCGACCATGTGCGGGTAGTGCAGCTCGAACGCCGGGCGCTCCGAACGGATCCGGGGCAGCTCGGTGAAGTTGTGCCGCGGCGGCGGGCAGCTGGTGGCCCACTCGAGCGAGTTGCCGAAGCCCCAGGGGTCGTCGACCGTGACGACCTCGCCGTAGCGGTAGCTCTTGAACACGTTCCAGAGGAACGGGAACATCGACAGACCCAGGATGAACGCACCCAGCGTGGAGACCATGTTCAGCGTGGTGAAACCGTCGCTGGGCAGGTAGTCGGCGTAACGGCGCGGCATGCCCTCGTTGCCCAGCCAGTGCTGCACCAGGAAGGTGAGGTGGAAGCCGATGAAGGTCAGCCAGAAGTGCCACTTGCCCAGGCCCTCGTCGAGCATGCGCCCGGTCATCTTCGGGAACCAGAGGTAGATGCCGGCGTAGGTCGCGAACACGATGGTGCCGAAGAGCACGTAGTGGAAGTGGGCGACGACGAAGTACGAGTCGGACACGTGGAAATCCAGCGGCGGGCTGGCCAGCAGCACGCCGGTGAGGCCGCCGAAGAGGAAGGTCACGATGAAGCCGATCGAGAACAGCATCGGCGTCTCGAAGGTGATTCGGCCCTTCCACATGGTGCCGATCCAGTTGAAGAACTTCACACCGGTGGGCACCGCGATCAGGAACGTCATGAACGAGAAGAACGGCAGCAGGACTGCGCCGGTGACGTACATGTGGTGCGCCCAGACCGCGACCGACAGGGCGGCGATCGCCAGGGTCGCGTAGACCAGGCCCGAGTAGCCGAAGATCGGCTTGCGCGCGAAGATCGGGAACACCTCGGAGACGATGCCGAAGAACGGCAGCGCGATGACGTACACCTCGGGGTGACCGAAGAACCAGAACAGGTGCTGCCAGAGGATCACGCCACCGTTGGCGGGGTCGTACAGATGCGCACCGAACTGGCGGTCGATCTCCAGGCCCAGCAGGGCGGCGGTCAGCAGCGGGAAGATGAGCAGGATCAGCACGGACGTCACCAGGATGTTCCAGGTGAAGATCGGCATGCGGAACATGGTCATGCCCGGCGCACGGAGGCAGACGACGGTGGTGATCATGTTGACCGCACCGAGGATGGTGCCGAGACCGGCGACGCCCAGACCCAGGATCCACAGGTCGGCGCCGATACCCGGAGCGTGCACGGCGTCGTTCAGCGGGCTGTAGGCAGTCCAGCCGAAGTCGGCGGCGCCGCCGGGGGTGAGGAAGCCGCCCAGGGCCACCAGGTTGCCGAACAGGAAGAGCCAGAAGCCCATCGCGTTCAGGCGCGGGAAGGCGACGTCGGGCGATCCGATCTGCAGGGGCAGCACGAAGTTCGCGAAGCCGATCACGATCGGGGTCGCGTACATCAGCAGCATAACGGTGCCGTGCATGGTGAAGAGCTGGTTGAACTGCTCGTTCGAGAGGAACTGCAGCCCCGGGTGGGTCAGCTCGGCGCGCATCAGGAGGGCCATCAGGCCGCCCGCCAGGAAGAACCCGAACGAGGCCACCATGTACATCTGACCGATCAGCTTGTGATCGGTCGTGGTGATCATCTTGTAGAAGAACGACCCCTTGCGCCCGTAACGCTCGGGATACGGACGAACCGGAGTCACCTCGGTCGTCGGCTGGTCTACCGCGGTCACAGATCCTCCTCCTGGGCGCGATGACGCCTGGACTCTAACCAATGTCGGCGCCGGGTGACATGGAGTCACACCCGCGCTGTCCATTGATCGTAAACCAGAGCCGGGCCGCGTACCGACCGGGTCCTACGATCTGTCGTAATTGGACCCGCCGGGTCGTGATATCCCCTGGTGGAAGGCCCCGGAGGGCCGACGCGCCCACCGGTTCAGGGTCCAGCCGTTCTGCTAGCGTAGGCGCGTGCTCGCTAACTCCCGTCTCCGCCGGATCGCGGCGATCGCCGTCGCCGGAACCCTGGCCGCTGGCCTGACCGCATGCGGCAGCGACGACGACACCCTGCGCACGCCCGACGGCAGCGTGATCTCGACGGTCACCACCCGCATTGCTCAGGCGGACGTGGTCAACGCCGGACGCGACTACGCGCAGACCTGCCTGGCGCCGACGGCACCCGATGACGGCGAGAGCGACGTGGCACGCGTGATCGTCACCGACCCGGCGCTCCTGGATGCCGTCTGCGCGCTGGGAGTGGGTGCCAAGGTCCGGGCGGTCACCGCGCCGGCCGGATCGGTGCCGGCCTATCTCGGCCCGCAGCTGGAGTCGGTGCCGGCCATCGGCGACCGCCCGAGCCGAGAGCAGGTGGCGCAGGCCGCCCCTCAGCTGGTGCTGGCCAGCCCCAGCAGCGCCGGCGACGTCGCCGCACTGCGGAGTTCCGGCGCACTCGGGTCCGCGAAGGTGGTCACCGTGCGCGTGGGCGAGGGCTTTCAGGACTGGCGTGCGACGTTCACCCAGGTCGCCGAAGCGCTGAACCGGTCCGCCGCCGGCAAGGAACGCCTCGCCGAGTTCGATGCCGAAGTCAAGCGGGTGGGCACCGTGCTCGATGCCGGCCATACTCAGGCATCCCTGGTCCGCTTCACCCCCGACGCCGAATTGCTGATGGGCAGCGACAACTTCGGCGCCTCGATCCTGGCGCAGATCGGCGTCCAGCGGCCGGCGCCGCAACGCGGCACCACCCCCGTCGTGGTGGACGACGCGAACTTCGACGACGCCGAAGGCGACCTGATCTACGTCAGCGCCGAGGGCCCCGCCGGCCTGGACCGGGGCAAGTCCGTGATGGAGAGCGACAGGTGGCTCGACATGGGAGCACCCAGCTGGAGCCGCGTTTACTGGATCGACGACCAGGTTTGGTACCGCTCGTCCGGGCTGGCCGCGGCGTGGTTGGTGCTCAACGACGCGAAGTCCTCGTTGAACGGTTGAGGTTCTCGCTCGACGGTCGATCGTGTTGTCCGTACCGTGACGTAGATTTCGCGGCGCGAGCCACTGAGCGCGGGATTCGTCTCGTCCGGCGGTGAGCCGGGAAATGTACGTCACGGCAGGGACAGGAGAGCGGAGGACCGGGTGACCGAACCGAGCCGCCGCGCGTCTCCTGCCTCGCTCCCCCGACTGCCGCTGCGCGCCGTGTGGCGGCCCGGGCTGGGGCTGGCGCTTTGGCCGGGTGACGGGCCGGTCGGTGCGACCGGCGACCGGCCGCTGGGCGAGCTCGCCGACTTGCCCGGCTCGGTGACCGACCTGCTGGCGCACCGCAGATTGCGCCGCACCGTCGATCACACCGGTGCCGACGGCACGCGAGCGCTGCGACGGACCGTGGCCCTGGGCGTTCCCACCGCCGTCGAGCTCCTCGACCGTTGCGAGCACCTCGCGGTGGGCGGTGACGTGGCCTTCTACCGGTACCTGCTCGCCGGGGCCCGCGCGTTCCGCGACGCCGGAGCGGTGGCTCCCGGAGTGCGCACCGCCGGCGACGAGCCCACCGTGCAGTGGTGCCCGCTGCCGGGACCGGCCTGGCAGGGCTGGCAGACGCTGATCGCCGCCAGCGCGCCACCCGCGCTGATCGCGAACGGCGGGACCGCCGCGCTGGCCGACTTCGTGGTCGAGGTGCTCGACGCCGAGTGCCGGCGCGCGCTGGCCGCCGAGCACGGCCGTTCGCGGGTGCCGCTGATCGACGGGCTCGCCGCGCCCGCTCCGGAGCCGTTGCCCGGCGGCGCGTCGGCGGCCGCGGCCTGGCAGAGCTGGCTCGAGACCGGGCGCCCCGACGGGCCGGCGCTGGTGCTCCGCCTGCACGAACCCGAGGATTCGTCGCGCTCGCCTGCGCTTCCCGTCGAGCAGGTGCGCTGGCGTCTCCAGGTCTGCCGCCGGCTCCCCGACGGCGCGGTCGAACCGGTGGCACCGCACCGCCTCGGCCCGCACGACCTCGACGCGCTCACCGGAGAACTGGCCGTGACCGTCGGCGCCTGGCGAGAACTGGTGCGGGCGGAGGCCGATCCGCACACCCTCGACTATCTGCTCACCACCGCGCAGGTCGCGGACTTCTTCGCCACCGGGGCCGCCGCGGTCGGCGAGGCCGGCGTCACCGTCCTGCTCCCCCGGACGGTGGCCGAGGTGAGCCCGACCCTCGCGATCCGCGGCGGCACAGTGCCCGGCGGCGGCGCGCGTCCCGGGCTGGTGGGGCTCGACGAGATCTCCGACTTCGAGTGGCGTCTGGCTCTCGGCGACGGCTCGGTGCCGCTCAGTCAGGACGACCTCGACGAGCTCGCCCGTCAGCACGGCGACCTGGTCCGCATTCGCGGACGGTGGGTGCGCGCGGAGGGGGCGGCGCTCTCGCGCGCGGCCGGGTTCCTTGCCGCCCGCCGCGTCGCCGCCGACGCCGGCGACGACGGCTCCGCGCTCGAACTGGCCGAGCTGATGAGCCTGGTCACCGCGACCGACGACCGCCTGCCGGTACCGGTGACCAGCGTGGAGGGTCTCGGCTGGCTCGACGACGTCGCGGCGGGCGGGACGCTCCGTCCCGAGCCGGTGGAGCCGCCGCCCGGGCTCACCGCCACTCTGCGGCCCTACCAGCAGCGCGGACTCGACTGGCTGCACGCCCTCAGCCGGATCGGCGCGGGCGGCGTGCTGGCCGACGACATGGGTCTGGGCAAGACGGTCCAGGTGATCGCGCTGATCGCCCGTCGTCGTGCCGACGAACCCGACGCGCACCCGGCGCTCGTGGTGTGCCCGATGTCGGTGATCGGCAACTGGCAGCGCGAACTGGAGCGATTCGCGCCGGACCTGGGGGTCGTCGTACATCACGGACCCCGCCGGAACGCATCGGAGTGGTCTTCTGCCGCCACCGATGTGGTGCTCACGACCTTCGCGACGCTGACGCGGGACCGAGCCGACTTCACCGCCCTCCGATGGGATCTGCTGGTGGTCGACGAGGCCCAGCACGTCAAGAACGTCCGCACCGCCGCCGCCAAAGCACTTCGCCTCCTTGATGTTCGACGTCGTGTCGCGCTCACCGGCACCCCTGTCGAGAACCGGCTCGAGGATCTGCGTGCGGTGATCGATCTGGTCAACCCCGGACTGCTGGGCACGGCCTCGCAGTTCCGTGCCCGATTCGCCGAACCGATCGAGCGGGAACGCGACCCGGAGGCCCTGGCGAAGCTGAACGCCCTGACCCGCCCCTTCGTGCTGCGCCGCGAGAAGACCGACCCGGACGTGGCCCCGGACCTTCCGGACAAGACCGAGTTGTCCGTCCGCACCAATCTCACCACCGAGCAGGCCGGCCTCTACCAGGCTGTCCTGAACGATCTGCACCAGGCGCTGGAGGACCGACAGCAGCACGGGCAGCGGCGACGGACCGTTTTGGCGGCGCTGACCCGGCTCAAGCAGGTCTGCAACCACCCCGCGCACTACCTCGGCGACGGCTCGCCCATGCTCCGCCGCGGCAAGCACCGCTCGGGCAAGGTGGAACTGCTCTCCGACATCACCACGACGCTGGTCGACGAGGGTGATCGCGCACTGATCTTCACCCAGTTCGCGGTGTTCGCCGACCTGCTCAGCGGTTGGCTGACGCCGGCACTCGGGCAGCAGATCCCGGTGCTGCACGGCGGTCTCGCCCGGCCCGAACGCGACGCGCTGGTCACCCGATTCACCGCCGCCGACGGCCCTCCGGTGATGATCGCGACGCTCAAGGCCGGCGGGACCGGCCTGAATCTGGTGGCGGCCAACCACGTGATCCACGCCGACCGATGGTGGAATCCGGCGGTCGAGGAGCAGGCGACCGACCGCGCCTACCGGATCGGGCAGACGCGCGCCGTACAGGTCCGCAAGTTCGTCTGCGTGGGAACCTTGGAGGAGCGGATCGACGAGCTGATCGCGGCAAAGCGGGAGTTGTCGGCCCTGACGGTGAGCACCGGTGAGAGCTGGCTCTCCGATCTCGGCGACGACGCGCTCTTCGACCTGTTGGCCCTGCGCGACGATGCGGTGGGCGAATGACGATGGGGAGCCGATAGTGGCGCGGCGCAAGCAATCTCGGCCTCCGGTCCGGGGTTACGGCCTCACTGCGTGGGGCCGTGCCTTCGTCGCCGTCGTCGAGTCGGGCGCCGACCACCGGCATCTGACCGGGGCGCGGCACTACTTCCGCGAGCACCACGTGGAGGGGTTGGCGATCGCGCCCGGGCAGATCACCGCCGCGGTCCGCGGCAGTCAGCTCGATCCGTTCGAGGTGATCCTGCGGCCGCGCACGGTGGACCCGGCGACCGTCGTGGAACTGCTGCGGGCCGGCGGCAACGTCGATGCGCTGCTCGCCCTGGCGCGCGGCGAACAGCCGGGCGCGCTCGGTGAGCTAGTCGCCCCCACCGAGTCCGCCGACGTGGCGTCGTCGTGCACCTGCCCGGATCAGGCCCCGCGCTGCATCCACGTGCTGGCCACCGCGTTCGAGGTGGCCGCGCAGATCGACAAGCAGCCGACCACGCTGCTGCGCGTGATGGGTACCGATCTCCCCGATCTCCTCGCACTGGCGGAGGACCGTTCCGCTCACCGGTCGCCCAGCAACGGTCGAGACTCCGCGGGAGGCCGACACTCCGCGGGCGGTCGATCCGACCTCGACGGTCGAGCCGACCCCGACGGTCGAGCCTCCCTCGACGGTCGAGCCGACCTCGACGGTCGAGTCTCCCTCGATGGTCGAGCGGAGTCGAGACCCCCGTCGCCCGCCGAGCCCGGCGAGCTCGCCGAAACGTTCTATGCCGACCGTGCCCGCCTCCCCGCCCCGCCCACGGTCCCCCGCACCGACGCGCTGACCGACCTCGACGCCGGCGTGCTCCGTCAGGCGCTGCGCGCTTCAGGAGCGGGTGCCACCCAGCTCGCCGAGGCCCTCGACGACCTCGCCGAGCTCTACGCGGCCCTCCGCGACCTCCGATGACGACGCGGCTGACCTGACACCGACCCGACACTGCTCACGCGGGGGTCTCGACGTTGCCATCGATTAATGGTTACATTGAGTAATGGCACGATTGGGTGCCGCAGGCCCGACACGAAAGGTCGTACGGCGAGATGACTACGACAGAATCCGCACCGGTAACCGCCGAGAAGAAGCAGAGCTGGGAGGACATCCGCGCGGGGCGCACCGCAGTGGCCCGCCGCCTGCTCAAGGGGTCGTCGAACCGGTCGTACGACCCGATCATCGACGTCGACTACGACGCCCCGCTGGTCGACGGCAAGTACTTCCTGCCGCCGAAGGTGGTGACGCTGTACGGGACCGAACTCTGGGAGCAGATGACCGACGAGCAGCGGATCGAGCTCTCCCGGCAGGAGATGGCCAACATCCTGTCGGTCGGCATCTGGTTCGAGAACCTGCTCAACCGGGCCCTGCTGATCCGCCTGATGCGCGAGGACCCGGCCGCGGCGACCACGCATTACTCGCTCACCGAGATGGGTGACGAGTGCCGCCACATGACGATGTTCGGCAAGGCCATCGAGCGTTCCGGCACGCGCGCCTACGCCATGCGCCGCTGGCAGCGCGGCGCGATGCACGTGCTGCCGCTGCTGATGCGCGGGACCATGATGTGGGTCATCACGCTCGTCGGCGAAGAGCTGTTCGACGCCATCCAGCGTGAGATCAAGGACGATCCCGAACTGCAGCCGATGGTGGCTCGACTGATGCAGATCCACGTCACCGAGGAGGCCCGGCACATCGGCTTCGCGCGGGACGGCATCGTGCGCCGCGCGCCGATCCGCTCGAACTGGGAGACCTTCGTGTCGGCCAACCTGCACGGCCTGGCCGGCCCGGTGTTCCGCAGACTGTTCACCAACCCGGAGATGTACGCGCGCGCGGGCCTGAGGGATCCGCGGGAGGCTGCGGCGATCGCCCGCAAGAACCCCCACTTCAACGCCGTGCAGGTCGCCTCCTTCGCTCCCCTGTCGACCTTTCTCAAGCAGAACGGACTAATGGGACCGATGGCGACCCGCATGTGGCGCCGTTCGGGGTTCCTGAAGTGACCGCCGTCGCGCTGACCGGAGCCTCGCCCGCCCTCGATCGGCTCCGGCACGCCCTCGACCGGTCACCGCTGCCCTTCGAGGTCGTCGCCGACCCGGCCGAGGCCGATCTGATCGTGACCGGCGATCCGGCCCCGACCCCGAACCATCTCGGAGTGGCCGCCGCGCAGGTCCCCGACACCTTCTTCTGCACCACGGACACCGTCGACTACCTCGTCGCCGCACTGACCGAGGCCCACCTCGCCGGCGCCCACGGGGTTCGCGTCCGGCCGCCCGTTCAGGACCACGCCGACCAGCCCGTGCTCGGATTCCGCTCGCACGTGCGGCGGGCGCTGTCCCGGCTCGCCGACCGGCAGCACCGTTTCGATCCGAACCACTACGACTGGATCACCGAGGAGTCCGTCGAGGCCGAGGTCTTCGACGGCGACGTGGTGGTGACCGTCGGCGACGAGGAGATCGACGCCCGGCTCCGCGCCCGCGGGCACGTCGACGGCAACGACGGCCATTTCCACTGGGCCGGCATGCTCTACAGCGACCGTGCCGCAGAGCTCAAGGGCGACGGCAAATCCCGGGCGCGAGTCCGAATCGGCGACGCCGAGCCGGTGGCCGCCAAGCTCGCCGAACTGACCCAGTGGGGAACGGTCCGGATGACCGGGGTGGGCACTCCCCCGTGGGCCGCTTCGGAGAATTTGTCTTCCGTTTAGTACGGATTCCGCAACAAGCGGAAGGCGAATCCTCCGTCCGGTCAGCGGAGGCGGCCCGCCCGCCGATCTTCGAGGATCTCGGCGAGCAGGGCGCGCGCGTCATCGACGGCCAGATCGCGTGCCACCACCTGCGCCGGACCCGCGACTACCGCGGCCTGCACGTGGGCGATGCCCAGTCGGCGCTGCAGCGGACCTTGCGTGAGTGCCGCGCCCTGGACGTGTCGCCACGGCACCACGGATGCCTTCTCGCTCAGTCGTCCCCAGGTCGCGGAGATCCCCGCCTGCGACAGTGACACGCTCTGCCGACTCCAATCGATCGGCGAGAGCCACTTGGCCCGCTCGGGAGAGCGCCAGTGCCGGATCGGGGTGCGGTCGGCGGCGCCGATCCGGTCGAGCACCGTAGCCGCGTTCGCCTCGACGGACGCATCCGTCCCGACGGCCACCAGCACCGTGTCGCCCGACTGCTCGTCGGACGCGCCGTAACCGGCGATCGACGAGTTGAGTTCGGCCCAACCCGGCCCGCGCCAGAGGAACGGACGACGCACCCGGAGCGCGTGAATGCGGTGCAGGGGCACGGTCTGCTTGCGGGTCGACGCCAGTCCGGCGGTGATCTTCAGCCGCCGGCTCTCCTCGTTCAACGTGAGCGTCTGCCGCCAGAACCGGTCCAGCGGCACCCAGATCAGCCCGAACAGACCGCCCAGGGCGATCACCGCACCGACCACCCCACCCCCGGCGAACCAGGCGACGGCGGCGCCGGCGATCACCGTGAGCGCACCGAACCCGAACGAGAGCGCAATCATCCCGAACAGCATCCGGGCCGGAACCGGCCCGGCCAGGATCCGACCGGGCTCGGCGTCGGGCATCGGGTACGGCATCCCCGGAGCCACACGCCCGGGCGCAGGGGGTTCCGCAACAGCGGGACCGGATGCAGTGGGACCGGATGCAGTGGGACCGGATGCTGCGGGTCCGGGCGCGGAGAGTTCGGACGCGGAGAGTTCGGACGCGGAGAGTCCGGACGGAGCGCGACCCGGAGCCGGGCGAGGCGCGGCCGCGCCCCCGGGGACCGGCCGTGTCCGGGTCGCCGCCAGGATCTCGGCCCGGAGACGTTCCAGTTCGGGCACCTTCAGGTACGAGATCACCAGCGCAGAGTCCGCGCCGCCGGCGGTCTCCACCGTGAGTTCGCCGAGGCCGAGCAGACGCGGGATCAGCGGTTGCCGGATGTCGACCGACTGCACGCGGTCGTACCGGGCGGTCCGGCGCTGCCGGAACAGGATTCCGTGGCCGATCCGGAGCTCCTCGGCGTCGAGCTCGAAGAACCGCTTGCTCCAGCTCCACATGCTCACCGCCCCGACCAGCACGATCAGCACGACCACTCCCGCCGAACCGAGCGCGACCGTCACCAGCGGCGTATCGCCCGCAGCGCCCGCCACCGCGGCGGCGCCGGTCACGACGCCCGTGCCGAAATTGACGACGAGGACGACGATCAGCGCCGTCAGTCCCTTCCATGCCTTGAGCACCGGGGTCAACGGGTGGACACGCTGGCGGCCCGCGCCCAGGTACGTCCCGGATGCGGTCACAGGCCTTCCATCCGGATACGGGCGGCCTCCGACAGCCGGGCGCGCAGGGCCTGCGCGTCATCGCGGGACAGCCCGTAGATCACCGCGTCCGACGTGGCGCTGGCCGTGTGGAGTTTCAGCGTCGCCAGGCCGAACAGCCGCAGCAGCGGCCCCTCCTCCAGGTCGACGAACTGGATCCGCCCGTAGGGCACCACGGTCACCGAGCGCCACAGGATGCCGCTCGCGACCACGAGGTCGTCGGCGAGTTCGGCGTACCGATGCGCGTCGGCGCGGCGCACCGAGATCCACAGGACCAGGAGCAGAAACGCGAGGCACCCCGCGGCGATCAGCAAGATCCACCACTTGGCGAACACCGCCGCGCACACCAGCGCCGCGATCAGCGGGAGCGAACCCGAGACCGCGGCGGACAGCAGCTCAGCGGAGCGGTAGCGCGGCGACATCGGCGTCAGCGCCGTCGAACGCGGGTCGAGGTAGTCGACGGGATATGCGGTCATGGCCCCACCTTAGGGAACCGGTCCGGCGGAGCCTCGTGGCCCGTCGTCGCCGAAGCCCGCACCAGCCCGGGCAGTTCCGCCCCAGCTTTTCCGTTCCGCCCTATACCGGAGCCATAGGGCGGAACGAGTTTCCCGGGGCGCAACCGCGCCCGCGTCAGAAGTCCCAGTCCTCGTCTTCGGTGTTGACGGCCTTGCCGATCACGTACGAGCTGCCCGAGCCAGAGAAGAAGTCGTGGTTCTCGTCCGCGTTCGGCGAGAGCGCCGACAGGATGGCCGGGTTCACGCCGGTCTCGTCCTTGGGGAACATCGCCTCGTAGCCCAGGTTCATCAGGGCCTTGTTCGCGTTGTACTTCAGGAACTTCTTGACGTCCTCAGTCAGCCCGACCTCGTCGTACAGGGCCTCGGTGTAGTCGGACTCGTTGTCGTACAGGTCGTACAGGAGCTCGAAGGTGTAGTCCTTCAGCTCGGCGCGACGCTCCGGCGTCTGCACCTCCAGTCCGCGCTGGTACTTGTACCCGATGTAGTAGCCGTGCACGGCCTCGTCGCGGATGATCAGGCGGATCAGATCGGCGGTGTTGGTGAGCTTGGCGCGCGAGCTCCAGTACATCGGCAGATAGAAGCCCGAATAGAAGAGGAACGACTCCAGCAGCGTGGAGGCGACCTTGCGCTTGAGGGGGTCGTCGCCGCGGTAATAGTCCATGACGATGTGCGCCTTGCGCTGGAGGTACTCGTTCTCCTCCGACCAGCGGAAGGCCTCGTCGATCTCCTTGGTGGAGCACAGCGTTGAGAAGATGGAGCTGTAGCTCTTGGCGTGCACCGACTCCATGAACGCGATGTTGGTGAGCACCGCCTCCTCGTGCGGGGTGGTGGCGTCGGGGATCAGCGAGACCGCGCCGACGGTGCCCTGGATGGTGTCGAGCAGAGTCAGACCGGTGAAGACGCGCATGGTCAGCTGCTTCTCGACGTCGGTGAGGGTGCCCCACGACGGGATGTCGTTGGACACCGGCACCTTCTCGGGCAGCCAGAAATTGCCGGTCAACCGATCCCAGACTTCCGCGTCCTTCTCGTCCGGAACGCGGTTCCAGTTGATGGCGCTGACGCGGTCGACCAGCTTGATCGGCGCACCTTCGGCAGGACTGTGAGCAGACGCAGACATGAGACCCCTGTGGTTGCGAGTGAGACGTTCGATCCCGTACGAGACCACCCAAGCGTAACCCCTCCCGCATGCACAAGACTTAGCGCTTCACGCCGGTGCCGACCACAAGATGCTGTGCCAACTGCCCCGACGGTCGGTCATTTCGGGAAGCGTTCCGGGCGTGTCGCCGTCGCGCCCTAGACTTGGGGCTCCGTACGACGACGACGGTGAGACGAGATGCGGCGCAAGAGCCTCCCGCTGCCCGTGCCCCGGCGCGGGCTGTCGTCGAGGCACGAACGCCCGCGCTGGTGGGCCCGAGCCCGTTCCGGCCGGTGGCGCAGCGACTTACTCGGCGTCGCCACGGGCCGGTCCGGGCCCCCGCTGGTGCGGCGTCGCGTCCGGTACTACCTCTCGCTGCTGGGCCTGGTGGTGGTGATGTTCGGCGCCGAACTCGCCGTGCACTTCACCCACGGTGCGTCGACTCGCTGGCTGATGGCGGCGGTCGCACTGGTCGCCGCCATGCTCGCCCTGGGCTCGGGCCTGACGCTCGACGACCTCGGGCTCTCCCGGGCCACCCGAGCGCGAGGACTCCGGTACTCGTCGTGGGTCGTCGCCGGGACGGTCGCGGTGATCGCGATCGGTCTCGCGGTCCCCCCGGTCCGCGAGTTCTTCCACAACGACGCCTACCGGGAACTCGGTCCGGCGCTAGTCTCGGCACTGGTGCTGATCCCGGTGCTGACCGTGATCCCCGAAGAGCTCCTGTTCCGGGGCGTGCTGCTCGGAGCGCTGCTGCGCCGGCACTCCGAGGCCGCCGCGATCGGCGTCCAGGCACTGCTGTTCGGCCTGTGGCACGTGGTGACCTCGCTGGGCCTGTCGGAAGGCAACCGCGGCATCGCCGGCGCGGTCGGCAACGGCCCGGCCGGGGTCGCGCTCGGCATCCTCGGGGCCGTCGTGTTCACCGGTGCGGCCGGAGTGGTGTTCGGCTGGCTCCGCGTCCGCACCGGCAGCCTGCTGCCCGGGATCGCTCTGCACTGGGCGGCCAACGGCGCGGGCGCGATCGCGTCGGCGCTCTCCTGGCAGATCGGCTGACTCTCGGCACGGCGTGTCGCCGCCGGTCAGCGACCCGCGGGCGCATGCTGATGGCATGACGGTGCTGCCGATGTTCCCGCTCGAACACCCGCTGCTGCCCGGCGAACCGCTGACTCTGAACGTCTTCGAGCCGCGCTACCGCTCGCTGGTGGCCGACGTCCTCGCCGGCGACGGCCGTTTCGGCGTCGTGCTGATCTCCCGCGGCAGCGAAGTGGGCGGCGGCGACGAGCGTTGCGACGTCGGGACCGTCGCGCAACTGATCGGGCACCGGGTGCGGGTGAACGACCAGATCCAGCTGGCCTGCCGCGGCACCGACCGGCTGCGGGTGACGGCCTGGCTCGAGGACTCCCCGTACCCGCGCGCCGACGTCGAACTCTGGCCTGACGACCCGATCGGCCGCGACGAGTGGGCGCTGGCCCGCATCCCGTTCACGTCGGTGCTCGTCGAGGCGCAAGCGTTGTACGACGAAGTGTCCGCGCGCAGCGGCCGTCCCCCGGTGACGCTCGGCGCTCCGGACGATCTGCCACCGACCGAGTACACGTTCCGCACCGCGGCGACCCTGCCGCTGGGCGCCGCCGATCGCTACGCGATCCTGTCCGCGCACGGCGCCCGCGAGCGCCTGGACGCGATGATCCGTGCGGTCGACGACGTCCTCCCGATCCTGCGCGACCGCCTGGACCGGTAGGCCCGGGCCGGCGACTCGATCGCCGACGCCGGGCGCGCTCCGGTCCGAGACGAGGGTTTCGGATTCTCGGTGCCGGTGCAGGCGTCCGGCAGGTCACATCCCGATGGCGCCGTCGCCGTCCTTCCAGACCGCGACCACCGAGGGCCGCGGCTGCGCGTCGCCGCCGTCCGGCCAGTGCGAGAACGGCTTCTCGACGGTGGCGTCGTCGTCCTCGCCGGGATGCTGCACGCACACCACCACGCGCTTGTCTGTGATGATCGGCCCGCAGGTCTCCGCGCCGCGCGGGACGGTGAGGAACTGCTTGGTCTCGCCCCGGCGGGGACCGTCGAGGGCGACCGCGAACAGCCCGTCGTTGCTCTCGAGGGCGTTGCCGTCGGTGGAGATCCACAGGTTGCCGTGCGGATCGAAGGCGACATTGTCCGGGCACGAGATCGGGCTGACCTGCTTCTTGTCGAAACCGCCGTAGTAGGTGTCGGCGGCCGCCGGGTCACCGCACACCAGGAGCAGGTCCCAGGTGAACTGCTCGCCGGTGTGATCGTCGTCGATCTCCAGGATCTGGCCGTTCTTGTTCTCGTTGCGCGGGTTGGCCGCGTCGGCGCCGGGCTTGCCGTCGGTGCCGCGCTTGTCGTTGTTGGTGAGCGCGCAGTACACCTTGCCCGTGGTCGGGTGCGGTTCGATGTCCTCGGGACGGTCCATCTTGGTGGCGCCGGCCTTGTCGGCGGCGAGCCGCGTGAACACCGCGACCTCGGCCGGAGTCATGCCCTTGATGTGCGACGTCGCCGCGCCGTCGGCGTCGACGGTCAGCAGCTTGTGCCACCGTCCTGAGCCGGCCGCATCGGTGACCGTCGTCGGCTTGTCGCTGGTGAACGAAGCGACGTACAGGGTGCCCTCGGAGAGGATCCGCATGTTCTCGCGCCGGGCCTCGGCGGAGTCGCCCTCGCGGATCTTCCGGCTGGAGACGAACTTGTAGATGTACTCGAAGCGCTCGTCGTCACCGGTGTACGCGACCACCGTGCCGGCGGCCGGACCGTCCGGCACCACGTGGATGTTCGCCGACTCGTGCTTGAGGCGGCCGAGCGCAGAGTGCTTGAGCGGCACCGACTTCGGATCGTGCGGATCCACCTCGACGACGTACCCGAAGCGGTTCGCCTCGTTGGGCTCGGAAGCGAGGTCGAAGCGCTTCTCGAAGCGACCCCACTGGTGGTAGTCGGCGTCGTCCTCGAACCCGTAGCGCGCCAGCCGATCTGCCGCCGGCGCCTCGGTGACGGCGCTCGCGTTCATGAAGTAGTTGTTGTAGTTCTCCTCGCCGGACAGCATGGTGCCCCACGGCGTGATGCCGCCCGAGCAGTTGGCGATGGTGCCCAGGACGGTGCGCCCGTCGGGATCGGCCGACGTGCGTACCAGCTCGCTGCCGGCGGCCGGGCCGGTCAGCCGGAACGGCGTGGACGCGGTGATCCGTCGGTTGCGATGCCCCACAACCGGTGTCAGTGATCCGTCGGCGTCGCCGCCGGTCACTTCCAGCACCGTGATCCCGTGCGCGGCCATCGCGACCCGCGCCTGCTGCTCGGTGGGATCCTTCTCCCGGTATCCGCGGAACATGAGTTCCTCGGTGGTGTACTCCTGATTGACCACCAGGTAGAAGTGGTCGGGCTCTCCGACGACGGGGATCAGGCCTGCGAAGTCGTTGTTGTAGCCGAACTGGAGCGCCTGCGCTTCGGGTGTCTGATTCTCGAAGTCGAACTCCGGGGCGCCTGGGAGCACCGGATCACCCCAGCGGATCACCACCTGCTGGCGATAGCCGTCCGGAATCTTCAGTGCGTCCTCGGTGTTGGGGGCGACGACGTCGAACCGCATCCCCTCCAGCGGGCCCGACGAGCCGGTCTCGCTCACGGGGGTGTCGTCCCCACAGGCGGCGAGCACCGAGCCCGCACCGACCGCCACCGCCCCGGCGAGTGAGCCTCGCAGGACGGTGCGGCGCGACAGCGCGGTCCGCGCGACGTCGCGGAAGTACTCGTTCCCGCTGGTGTTGCCGGGCTCGTGCCAGCACGCTTCACCGCACTTGTACCGGCAGGTCATCCGCGACCGCGCCGAACGACCGGCCGCGGTGCCGACGGAGGTGAACAGTTGCAGGGGTATGCGCACGAGAAGAGGCCTCCACGGGATCGGGACGGCCCTGGGCTGCGGGCCGTTGCACCGGGAACGCTAGGGAGAACGGGTCAATCCGCGCCGACGCCGTCGTGAACGCAATCCGAACACCGGGCGAGCGGGGAACGACGCGCGGGTGATTCGGGCGGTATTTCGCATCCCTGTGGGCTCATCGAATCCCGGATGCCTACCGAGCAGTACGTCCCATCTGCAGCTTTCGCCGTGGTGAGGGCGCCGGGTCCCTAGCATGGGTATATGTACACGGGATTCCTCATCGGCTGCTTCTTCGTCTTCCCGGTCGTCTCGATCGTCATCGAGCACGCCGTGCGACGTCGACGCGGCGAGGATCCCGACCTCCTCGGCCTCGTCCTGCGGTGGTTCACCTTCTGGATCGCCGGTGTGCGCCTGCTGATCGCCGGCCTCACGCAGGCGTTCCGCCCGGAGTTCACCGCGGAATCGATCTTCAACACCACCGATCCCACAGTGCTGCCGTTCATCTCCGAACTCGGCTACTCGAACATCGCGATCGGTCTGATCGGCGTGCTCAGTCTCCGGCTGCGGTCCTGGACGGCACCCGCCGCTCTCGCCGGCGCCGTGTTCCTGGGGCTCGCCGGGATCCGGCACCTCGTCGACGGCGGCGCGTTCACCACCGATCGCGCCTTCGCCGCGGGCACCGACATCTTCGCGCTCGTCATCCTGCTCGGCGCCCTGCTCGCCGCCGGACTCCGCTCCCGCCGCGAATAGCGCGAAACCGCAAACCCAGCACTCGCGAGTGCTGGGTTTGCGGTGGGGATCTCGACTTCGCTCGATCAGCGAGAGGTCACAACATGCAGCTGACGCAACCATCCACCTCAGTACCCTCGAGCGCCATCTGACGCAGGCGGATGTAGTAGAGCGTCTTGATTCCCTTGCGCCAGGCGTAGATCTGCGCACGGTTGACGTCGCGAGTGGAGGCGGTGTCCTTGAAGAACAGGGTCAGACTCAGGCCCTGATCGACGTGCTGCGTCGCCGCGGCGTAGGTGTCGATGATCTTCTCGTAGCCGATCTCGTACGCGTCCTGGTAGTACTCCAGGTTGTCGTTGGTCAGGTACGGCGCCGGGTAGTAGACGCGGCCGATCTTGCCTTCCTTGCGGATCTCGATCTTCGCCGCGACCGGGTGGATCGAGCTGGTCGAGTGGTTGATGTAGCTGATCGAACCGGTCGGCGGCACCGCCTGCAGGTTCTGGTTGTAGATGCCGTCGCGCTGCACGGCGGCCTTCAGGTCGCGCCAGTCGTCCTGGGTCGGGATCGCGATGCCCTGATTGGCGAACAGGCCCTCGTCCTTGCTCCCGGCGTTGGCGAACAGCTCGCGCACCCGCTCGGTGGCCGGCTCCCACACCTGATCGATGTACTTGTCGAAGAACTCGCCACTGGCGTACTTGCTGTCCTCGAAGCCGGCGAACGGGCGCCCCTTCTCCTTCGCGAGCTTGTTGGACGCGCGAAGGGCGTGGTACAGCACCGTGTAAAAGTACATGTTGGTGAAGTCGATGCCCTCCTCACTGCCGTAGAAGATGCGCTCGCGGGCCAGGTAGCCGTGCAAGTTCATCTGCCCCAGCCCGATCGCGTGCCCCTCCTCGTTCGCGCGACGGATCGACGGCACCGAATCGATGGACGTCTGGTCGGCGACGGCGGTGAGGCCACGGATCGCGGTTTCGATGGTGTGCCCCAGGTCCGGGGAGTCCATCGCCTGGGCGATGTTCATCGACCCCAGGTTGCAGGAGATGTCCTTGCCGACGTGCGAGTACGAGAGGTCGTCGTTGAAGGTCGACGGCGTGGAGACCTGCAGGATCTCCGAGCACAGGTTGGAGTGGGTGATCTTGCCCGCGACCGGGTTCGCCCGGTTCACCGTGTCCTCGAACATGATGTACGGGTAGCCCGACTCGAACTGCAGCTCCGCGAGGGTCTGGAAGAACTCGCGCGCGTTGATCTTGGACTTGCGGATCCGCCCGTCCTCGACCATCTCGTGGTACTTGTCGCTCACATTGACGTCGGCGAACGGCACCCCGTAGATGCGCTCGACGTCGTACGGGCTGAACAGGTACATGTCGTCGTTGTTCTTGGCCAGTTCGAAGGTGATGTCGGGGATCACCACGCCCAGGCTCAGCGTCTTGATGCGGATCTTCTCGTCCGCGTTCTCCCGCTTGGTGTCCAGGAACCGGTAGATGTCCGGGTGGTGGGCGTGCAGGTACACCGCGCCGGCACCCTGGCGGGCACCGAGCTGGTTGGCGTAGCTGAACGAGTCCTCGAGCAGCTTCATGATCGGGATGACGCCCGAGCTCTGGTTCTCGATCTTCTTGATCGGGGCTCCGTGCTCGCGGACGTTCGACAGCAGCAGGGCGACGCCGCCTCCGCGCTTGGACAGCTGCAGCGCCGAGTTGATCGACCGCCCGATGGACTCCATGTTGTCCTCGATGCGCAGGAGGAAGCACGAAACCGGCTCACCGCGCTGCTTCTTGCCCGAGTTCAGGAAGGTCGGGGTAGCCGGCTGGAAGCGACCGTCGATGATCTCGTCGACCAGGTTGCGGGCCAGCGCGGTGTCGCCGGCGGCCAGGGTCAGCGCCACCATGCAGACGCGGTCCTCGAAACGCTCCAGGTAACGCTTGCCGTCGAAGGTCTTCAGCGTGTAGCTGGTGTAGTACTTGAACGCCCCCAGGAAGGTCGGGAAGCGGAACTTCTTGCCGTAGGCGTGGCCGAAGAGCAGCTTGACGAACTCACGGTCGTACTGGTCGAGGACCTCGGGCTCGTAGTAGTTCTCCTTGATCAGGTAATCGAGCTTCTCGTCGAGGTCGTGGAAGAAGACCGTGTTCTGGTTGACGTGCTGCAGGAAGTACTGCCGCGCCGCCTCGCGGTCCTTGTCGAACTGGATCTTCCCGTCCGCGTCGTACAGGTTGAGCATCGCGTTGAGCGCGTGGAAGTCGAGCTCACCCGGATCGTGACCGGCCGGTCCGGCGTGCACGCCCGAGACGCTCGCCGAGACGGTGCTGTCGGCGGGAACTTCTGACACGGGAACTGCGGTGGGCGACAAGGGAACTCCTGCGGATCGAGCTGATGAAAGAGGACTGACGAAAAAGTGTGAGCGCGGCTGCTCAGCGGCGAAATGCGGGACCGGCGGCGAACTCGGCGAGGCCGGAACGGACACGGTCGACGTCGTGCTCGGTGCCCATCAGCTCGAAGCGGTACAGGTAGGGCACCTGGCACTTGCGGGCGATGATCTCGCCGGCCAGGCAGAACTCTTCACCGAAGTTCGTGTTGCCGGCCGCGATCACCCCGCGGATCAGGGAGCGGTTGTGCTCGTTGTTGAGGAAGCGGATGACCTGCTTCGGGACGTATCCCCCGCCGGCGTGCGCCTGCACCGCACCGAGATCGGAGATCTTCCCGCCCCCGTACGTGGGGCTGATCAGCACGTACGGCCGGTCCACCCGGAACAGGCCGTCGCGGTCGATCAGCGGGATGCGCTGAGCCGGCGCCCCCAGCTTCTGGACGAAGCGGTGGGTGTTCTCCGACACCGACGAGAAGTAGACGATCTGCGGCAGGCCCTCGTGGGCCCCGGCGCCGGGAACGTCGTGAGCGGGCCGATCCGACACGGCGCCGGGAACGTCGTGAGCGGGCCAATCCGACACGGCGCCGCCGGACGGGCCCAGGAGCTCCGCCGACCGACCACCGGTCCCGGTCACGACTGCCACGACGACGACCTCCCGCTCAGGCTGCGCGAGCGGCGACGGCCTTGATGCGCTCGGGACGGAAGCCCGACCAGTGCTCGTCGTCAACCACGACGACCGGCGCCTGCAGGTAGCCGAGCGCCATCACGTAGTCGCGCGCTTCGTCGTCGATGCTGATGTCGACGACGTCGTACTCCAGTCCGAGCTTGTCGAGCGCCTTGTAGGTCATGTTGCACTGCACACAAGCCGGCTTGGTGTAGACGGTGATAGCCATTGGCGGACTCCTCGTGACGCGTTCGGACGGATGTGATGATGTCTGTCCGGCGGCTTCCCAATCGAGAGGATCACCAGCGTGTGAGTCGGTGTGCGAGTCCCGAATGACAGCTGTGGGATTCCTCTCCCCGTCGGACACCATGAACACTACACCTTGTGTCTGACATTTCGAGTCACCACAAGAAGTTGTGAATAACATTCATGAAAGTCCCAGGTCGGCGAGGCACCGTCCACAGGCCGCCGGGCGTGTCTCGATGCGCTCGGCGTGTCCTCCCCAGGCCGTCCCCAGCGCATCCCCAGGCCGTCCCCAGAGGTGTCCCCAGAGATGTCCCCAACCCTGTCTCCGGCGCGACCGCTCACCCCACCGCGGCCGGCTCCGGCAGAAGATGGGCGACGAGCCGCCCGAGCTCCCCGACGATCTCCGGCGACGCCTCGTCGAACTCGCCGCTGCGGATGCCGAGCTCGACCGGCTCGACCACCACGCCGCCGGCGATGCCGATCGCCTTGCGGGCGTCCTGGCGCGCCCAGGTGCCGGCGTGCGCACTCGATGCCGCGCCGATCACGCCGACCGGCAGACCCGTGAACGCCCCGGCGCCGTACGGCCGCGACAGCCAGTCGATCGCGTTCTTGAGCACCGCGGGCAGGCCGCCGTTGTACTCCGGCGTCACCACCAGCACGGCGTCGGCCGCACCCACGCGCGCCCGCAGTTCCTCCACCGCATCGCCACGCTCGCCGTCGGCGTCGAGGTCTTCGTTGTAGAACGGCAGCCGATCCAGGTCGTCGACGACGTCGACCGCCGTCCCGACCGGAGCCGACGCCGCGGCCAAGCGCGCCAGCCTGCGGTTGACCGAGTCGCGGCGAAGGCTGCCCACCAGCACCACCACGGCGCGGTCGGCGTCGGCGCGGGCGGCGGTGGTCGGATCGAGGGGGAAGTCGGTCATGATGGGGCTCCTTCGGGAAGGTCGTGCGCGAATCTGTCTACAACCGATAATTAACGGACTGCAGTCCGGATTTCATCCAGTGGTCCGTGTGGACCTTGTCACGTGCCCCGGCAGACGTCACGGTTTGGACGCACGATGATCCGGGTCGGTCGACTCGACCGCACCGCCCGACCGATATCCTGGGATGCATGTCCTCCGAATCCGGACGCGGCCCGGCGCTGCAGCTGCTGCCCGAGACCGGGGCCGGCGGCGAACGCGCCGATGCGGCCCGGAACCGGCAACTGCTGCTGGCCGCGGCGAAACAGCTGATCGACGACCACGGCGCCGCAGCGGTCACGATGGACGCGGTGGCCCGCGCCGCCGGCGTCGGCAAGGGCACCGTCTTCCGGCGTTTCGGCAACCGGACCGGGCTGATGATGGCCCTGCTCGACCACTCCGAGCGCGCCCTGCAGCAGCAGATCCTCACCGGGCCGCCCCCGCTCGGTCCCGGACTCGTGTCGGCGCCGACGCCGGGCGCGCCCGGTGCCTCCCCCCTCGACCGTCTGATCGCCTACGGCCGCGCACGGCTGAAGATGACCGTCGACCACCTCGACATCCTGCTGGAGGCCGGTGCCGACGATCCCGACCGCCTCAGCCACCCGGTCTGGGCCATGTCGACCAGTCACGTGCAGTACCTGCTCGGCGAGCTCGGCTACCCGGGCCGGCTGGCCACCGTGGCGGTCGCGATCCAGTCGCCGCTGGAGGCGATCGCCGTCCGTCACCAGCTGGAGGTGGTGGGTCTGGAACCCGCTGAGATCGCCGACGATTGGGAGCGGATGGTCCGGGCGCTCGCCGCGGGACTGAGCTGACCTTTCGACAAGGAGCTCACGACCTTTCGACAGGCTCAAGGAGCGCACGGACCTTTCGACAGGCTCAAGGAGCGCACGGACCTGTCGACAAGCTCAAGGAGCGTCACGGCGCTTTCGACAAGCTCAAGGAGCGTTCGACGGGCTCAAGGAGCGTCACGGCTTCTCGATCACGGCAGATCGCGCGCCACCAGCGCCGGCTCGCGCGCCAGGGCCGGCCCCTCCGGGAGCAGCGCCAGCACCGGCCACGGCGCCGGCCGCGGGTCGGACAGTCCCAGCATCCGGCCGATCTCCGCGGTGGCCAGCCGGTAGCGGATACCGGCATCGCTGACGTAGTAGTCGCCGCCGGTCACCCGCAGGTGTTCACCGCTCCCCGGTCGCAGGTATACGCCGTCGAGTCCCGGCCCGGACCCGTCCGCCGAACTCAGCGACACCACGCGCGCCCCCTCCGGCAGCGGCAGGTGGGGGCTGACGTGCAGCGTCTCCCGCTCCGGCGTGCCCTTCTCGCGCGACCACGAGCGGCACATCACCGCGTCCGCCCCGACCGGCGCGGGCACGTGCTCCGGAAACGACTCCACCGGCAGCCTCCGCACGACGGGCACTGCGGCGAGCACCCCCGGCGCCACCTGCCGGACCGCGTGCGGATCGCCCGCATCGGCGCCCCGCAACACCTGCGCGGCGACCGGTGTGAGCGGCTGGATGCCGTCCGGCAGCACCGCGAAGTACGACGGCGCGTCGTCCACCCCGAGCGAGCGGATCACCGACCCGACCGGAACCTCCCGCAGCGGGCCCGGCCCCGGGCCGCCCCGCCCGGGCACCTCCGGAACCGCCAGAGCGGGCTGCGCCGGAAAGGTGTTCAGCAAAGCCTCGCTGATCGGCCGTGCCGCCGCACCGTCGAGCCCCAGCGCCCGCCGCACCGCGACCGACGACGACACCGTGGCCCGCACCGGGAGCGACACTCCGTCGGCGGCGATCTGATAGAGCAGCCATTCGGTGTCACCCGCCCGAACCAGCGCGCCGGTCTGGGCAGGAGCCGGCGGCGCGGTGAGCGGTCCGGCCAGCACCGCGGTGCCGCCCGCGGGGTCGTCGCACACGGTCCAGACCGAGCGGCCGGCGTCGGCGGGTCCGGGCAGTGCCGCCGGGGCGCCCGGGATGCCCAGCGCCGGACCGCGCGGGTACGCGCTCATCGACCGCTGCGAGACCGTCTTCACCGGCAGCGGCGCTCCGGCGACGAGCCGCGCCGACGCGAGATTCGGCACCGGATGCAGGGCGTCGTCGACCAAGACGAACAGGCCCCCGCCCTCCACGGCGACGATCGTGGCGTCGCCGACCGACGGAGAGGGTCGCACCAATCCGTAGATCCCCGCCCCGGCCAGCAGCAGCACGGCCACCACCAAACCCGCCAGCAGTGCCCGGAATTGGGACCGCATCGGGTCGGCCAGCATCCGCGCGTCCCGCCGGATCAGCGCGTGCTCGGCCCTGGCCAGCCCGAACCGGTAGCCGCTCACCTGCGCACGCGTCGTCAGCTGTCTCGACATTCGACTCCCCCGATCAAATCTCGTGTGGCCACGGTAGTCCCGCGCTACGGTGACGCCGGGCGCTTTCGCCGAAAGCGTCGTCGAGCGTCGCCAGGGGGACACCGGGCGGCGGCAGCGGTCGCTTCGGGGGAACGCCATGGCATTGCAGGACATCGGCATCGGCCGGCGGGCTTCGACAAGAGAACGGGGCAGACGACGCCGGGTCGGGCACCTCGAACCCGTGCGGGCGCCGTTCGACGCGCCGTTCGAGGACGGTTTCGCCGGCATCCGGTACGTCGGAGGCGGCCTCATCACGACTCTCGCCGTGCCGCCCGGATCACCCCGTCCGCATCGGCTCGGCTCCTCCTGGTTCGCGCCCGCCACGAGCCCCGGGGCCGGCCTGCCGCTGGACTCCCTGCTGCAGCTCCTGCGCCGACCGGACGCTGCGGCCACCGCGATCACCGTGCGTATCCGCGGGGGCGGCTGTCCCGGCGACGGACCGGCGCCGACGGCCTATCGGGGACTGCTCGGACCGCTCCCGGCCGCCGCTCGGCGGTCGATCCGCCTCACCGTGCGCACCGATCCACTGCTCCACCCGGGGCTGACCGCACGCTACGGCGCGGGGCCCACCGCGGCCCTGCGCGCCAGCCTGGCCGCCACCCGCCGGGTGGCCGCTCTCCTCCGCGGCTGCGGGGTCTCGGCCGTGCCCCTGACCGCGGCCCAGGTCACCGCGACCGAGCTCGCCGCGGCGGGCGCGTCCGCACCCGGCAGCGCCGGGTACGACGATGCCGCCACGGGGACGCGCCGCTATTCGGTGAGCGCCACCGACGGCGAGACACTGTGCACGGCAATGGAATCGGTCTGGAACCTGGCCGAGGGACCGGTCGAGTGCACGCTGGAGCTGCGGCCCGGCGACGACGGTCCCGCGGTCTGTGCCTCCGTCGGCGTAACCGGCTCGCTGTGCGGCTCGCCGCCCGTGCACTGGACGCCGCTCACCGGTGAAGTCCCCGCGCTCGCGCTCCCGGCCGTCCGCGACCTGGCCGGCGCGAGGCTGCCGATCGACGACGACGGCGTGATCGTCGGTGCCGATCCCGACGGCCGTCCGGTGGGTCTGCGGCTGGCCGGTCCGGACATCGCGCGCGCGGACGTCGTCGGGCGCCTGGACCTGGTGCGCCGCATCGTCGTCCGGCTGGTCGCCGCCGGACACACGACGGCGGTGTTCACCGAGCGTCCCGAACGCTGGGCCGGTCTGCTCGACGCCGTGGCCGACCGCGGAATGCTGCACGCCGCCGCGGACGGCCGCGCGCAGGTGCTGCTCGACGACCGCCCCGGCGCCCGCCTCGGCCCGCTGGACGGGCACACGATCCTGCGCGTGCACGACGACGCCGATCCCGGATTCGATCCCGGCCACCACCCGCTCGTGCGCCAGGATTCCGGCGATCCGGCCGTCGCCGAGGTCTCCGGCGGCGGCCGCCGGATCCGCGTGCGCCTGGTCGCAACACCGGCCGAGGACGCCCTGGTGCGCGGTTGATCCACCCGCTGATCGAGCACCACCGCGCTGATCGAGCGGAACCCCACCCGCTGATCGAGGGAGCCCCACCCGCTGATCGAGCGAAGTCGAGATCTCAGTGCGGAACGCGGGCGCGGAAGAACACCGCGTGCGAGGACCCCGCGCGGACGATCACGTCGGGATCGTCGTCGGACAGCCACACCGCGTCGCCGCATTCGACGGTCAGGCTCTCGCCGCCCGGGACGAAGACCTCGATCCGTCCCGTGGTGACCGCCAGGATCTGCGGACCCGGCATGTCGAAGCTGATGCTCGACGCGTGGTGCAGACCGGTGCCGTCCAGCTCGACGCGGGAAAGGCGGAACTCCGGCGCGGGCGTCAGGTAGATCCGCTCGGCGCCCAGCGCCTCCACGGGCGGCATCAGCGCGTCCCGGGAGACGGGCGCGAAGTCGAGCACGCGCAGCAGCTCGGGAACGTCGATGTGCTTGGGGGTCAGTCCGCCGCGCAACACGTTGTCGGAGTTCGCCATCGCCTCCACCGCGGTGCCCCGCAGATACGCGTGCAGGTTCCCGGCGGGCAGGTAAATCGCCTCGCCCGGCCGCAGCCGCACGAAGTTCAGCAGCAGCGCGGCCAGCACCCCGGGATCGTCCGGGTACGCCTCGCCGAGTTCGAGCACCGCGCGCAACTCCCCGGCGAACCGGCTCTCGCCGTTCTCCAGGGCTGCCACCGCGCCGCCGAGCACCTGCGGCACCAGATCCTTGATCATCGTCTCGGGCAGCGTCAGCCAGGTGGTGAACACGGTGCGCAGACCGGTCTGGTCGGGCGCGTCGGCGAGCATGCCGAGAGCCGAGTCGAGCCCCGGGACCTGCAGGCAGCGCAGCAGTTCCACGGTGACGGCGGGTTCGCGGAAGCCGGCCAGCGCCTCGAAGTCGCTGAGGGCGACGACGATCTCCGGCTTGTGCCAGCTGTCGCGGTAGTTGCGCCGCGGATCGTCGACGGCCAGCCCCGCCCGGTTCTCGGCGGCGAACCCGATCCGCGCCTGCTCGGCGCTCGGGTGCGCCTGCAGCGAGAGCGGCTCGTCGGCGGCGAGGATCTTCACCAGGAACGGCAGTCGCTGCTCGTACGTCTCGGCGACCGTGGCTCCGAGCGCGGCGAGCGGGTCGTCGTCGATCACCGCGAGCAGGTCGGACTTCGCCGCGTCGTCGACGGCGGCGGGCGCGGCGGGGTGCGCACCGAACCAGAGTTCGGCCTCCGGGTGGGGCGACGGCGCGGGCCGGCCCTGAAGCTCGGCGAGTGCGGTCCGCGAACCCCACGCGTACGGGCGGACCACGCCCTTGACAGTCTTCATTCGCCGCGCACCTTCGCTCGCCTGATCGTCATCGTCGTCCCCAATCCCCGAACTGACCCGGATCCGCTTGTTCCCGGGCGCCGTCTCCGGCGAGGGCCAGGTAGGCGGCGGCCAGCTGTGCCCGGACGACGATCACCAGGTAGCCGGTCAGATCGGCCGGCGTGTCCACCAGGCTCTCCAGCACACCGGGCGATCCCGCCGCCGGGGATGCGACCTGGCCGCGGTCGGCCCCGAACGCGTCGTCGCCGGTCTCCTCGGTCACCAGGTCCGCCTCCCGGGTGCCGATCCGCTGCCGGGTGAGCAGCGACCGGGCCGCGGTGCTGACCACGAACAGGCGCAGCGGGTCCGCCGGGGCGGGGCCGTCGAAGTCCGGATCGTAGAAGATCGAGTCGGTCGCTCGCGGCGCGGCGGCCCCGAGTGAAGCCAGGGCGCGCGCCTCGCCGGCGTGCGCGGCGGGCAGACCGGCGATCTCGAAGAACGCCGATGCCCCCCGCCGGGCCACCGCGCCGGCGGCGGCGCTGTCGCCGGCCCAGACACACCGACGCCCGGCGGCGCGCAGCGCGAGCAGCTTGGCCTGGTTGTGGAAGCTCTCTTGGCCCGGATGGTCGGCGGCCGCCTCGGCGTCGAGCCTGTCGGCCACCTCGGCCAGCGACGGCGGCGCCGGCGTCATCCGCACGGCCGAGAGCGCGCCGAGCGTCGCGACGAGTCCGGCCACCAGACCCGTGTACTGAAAACGCGGATCGACGGTGAGGCGCGGCGACAGGTCGATCAGCGGGACCGCGCCGCGCAGCCCGGTCCCGGCGGCCTCGCGCAGCGGGCCCTCCAGCGGTGCCAGCACCACCACTTCGGCCCGGCGGCGAGCTGCGCGCGACAGTGCATCGGCCAGCAGCGGCTCACCGGCATCGACGCCGGCCACCACCACCACGTCGAGGGGACCGATCCAGCCGGGCAGCGACGGTGCGACGACGACGGGCACATCGATCCGTCCCGCGCAGACGGCGACCACCAGGTCGGCCGCACCCGCGGTCAGCAGGTCGCCGCCGGTGACGATCACGACGGCGCGCGGTCGCAGTGTGCCCAGCGGCTCCAGAACGCCCTCAGCCTGCGCCTCGGCGACGGCGCGGACCTGGGCTCCGGCCAGGGCGGCGCTGTGCAGCAGACCTTCGGTGTCCGCCGAGTGCAGAGCATCGGCGTCGTCGAGGTCATCGATGATGACGGGCATGGCTTCCTACGATGCGCGAGGCGCCCGGTTCAGTCAACCGGATCAGGCAGTACGCGCAGGTGACCGCGCCGTCCGGGACGCGGGCCCGGCGCGGGGGCGGGTCCGGCGGTGGTCACCGGGGAGCGGCGGTGACGGCCCGGACCCTGATCGTCGGCGTCGGCGCGGGAGGTGAAGCTGGGCAGCGGCGGCAGACTCGGCCGGGTTCCGGCGCCCCCGCCGGCTTCGCGGACCACATCGGCCAGCGCGGTCAGGTCCTGGTCTTCGGCGGGCTGGACGAACTCCCGCTCGCTGCGTAGCAGCTCCCAACCGCGCGGCACCGTGATGCGGTCGGCGTGCTCGGAGCACAGGTCCCACGAGTGGGGCTCGTCGGCGCCGGCGATCGGTCCGATCACCGCGGTCGACTCCGCGTAAACGAAGGTCAGGGTAGCCACCGCGAGGCGCGAGCACCCGGGACGGCAGCACTGACGGGGAGAGTTCACACCGGTGAGCCTATCGCGCGCTGCGCCCGGCCGGAGCATCGACACGCTCACCGGGACCGTCGACGGCGGCCGCAGGCTCGTAGACTGCGCTCATGCGTTTCCGTCCCGCCACCGGCCGTGAACTCCTGTCGCCGCCGCGCCGCTCCCGCGACCGTCACGGACGCGGGCTGCGCAGTCCGGTGGTTCCGCCCACGCTGCCGGGGCACCGCAGCCGCCGGGACAGCTTCGACAAGGCCGCGGTCGCCGCGTTCGCCGAGATCGACCGGGACTGGCACCGCCTGCTGACCGGGCTGGACCTGGCGGTGGACGACGTTCCCCGCATCCTGCCGCGGGATGCGGCCACGGTGCAGTGGCCCGAGGAGGTGACCGCCGACGGACCGGTCCCCCTGGCGCGCCTGATCCCCGCGGGCGTGGACGGGCGCGGACGGACCACGCGCGCGCAGCTGATCCTGTTCCGCCGGCCGATCGAGCTGCGTGCGCGGGACGAGGAGGAACTCCCGGAGATCCTGCGGGAAGTGCTGATTCAGCAGGTGGCGACGTATCTGGGCGTCGACGAGGAGACCGTCGAGCAGGGCCCGCAGGATTGAGGTCGCCGAGCGCGGTCAGCGCGCGCTCATCGTCGCGGATTCCCGCGCGGCCGTCGTCGAAGCATGGGTGCCGGGCACCCTGGCCTCGTTGTGGCACCCTCAGTCGGCGGTGCCAGAACGAGATACGGGTGCCGGGCACCCTGATTTCGGCCCACGCACCGGCGCACCGGGGTCGGGTCGGACCGAGGCGCCCTCAGCTGCTGGCCGGACTCAGATGATGCCGCGCTTGAGGCGGCGACGCTCACGCTCGGAGAGACCACCCCAGATGCCGAACCGCTCGTCGTTGCCCAGCGCGTACTCGAGGCACTCGGCCTTGACCTCGCAGCCGTGGCAGATGCGCTTGGCTTCGCGGGTGGACCCGCCCTTCTCCGGGAAGAACGCTTCGGGGTCGGTCTGTGCGCACAGGGCACGCTCCTGCCACTGGTCCTCGATCTCGTCGAAGCACGCATCGATTCCCGAGGGCACCACAGACAGGTGACTGCCGTTGCCGGTGAACACCGAGGCCGGTGTCGAGTTTCCGAACTCTTCTCCGTTGCCCGCGAACGTCATCGTCGCCCTCCTGATCGATCGAACCCTACGGCGGTGCGTGAATCCGATGCAAAAGAAGCAACTCAGATGGATGACCAAGCCGCTCGACTAGGAATCACACTGCTGTGATTACACACGCCGAAGCGGGTCGAGGTCAAGTGAACAGCGAAGTTTCAGTGATATCACCCGAAAAGCCGACAGGCGTGGAGCGACCCGGGAGTGTCGCGCGAGATGTTCGGCACATTTCGGATGTCACACGTTCAGGGGACGCGTGCCCCGGTCCTCGCCGGGCGGCGACCCCGCGTCTTCTCGTAGTGTGTTCGCTGTGAAGGTGACGGTACTGGTCGGAGGCGTCGGCGGCGCCCGGTTCCTGCAGGGTGCGCGCGAGTTGTTCGGCGTCACCGCGTTTCCCGCCGCCGAGGGCGAGCCCGCGGGACCGAACACGGTCACCGCCGTGGTGAACGTCGGCGACGACGCCTGGATGCACGGCGTGCGGATCTGCCCCGACCTGGACACCTGCATGTACACACTGGGCGGCGGGATCGACACCGAGCGCGGCTGGGGCCGCCGGGACGAGACCTGGCACGCCAAAGACGAACTGGCCGCCTACGGCGCGGATCCGGACTGGTTCGGGCTCGGCGACCGCGACCTGGCGACCCACCTGATCCGGACGCAGATGCTCGACGCCGGGTTCCGGCTCTCCGACATCACCGCCGCCCTCAGCAAGCGGTGGCAGCCCGGCGTGCGGCTGCTGCCGGTGAGCGACGACCGCCACGAGACCCACGTCCTGATCGACAAACCCGGCGGCGAACCCGGCGAACGCCTGGCCATCCACTTCCAGGAATGGTGGGTGCGCTACCGCGCCCAGGTGCCCACGCACGGCTTCGCGCAGGTCGACGGCAACGCCACACCCGCACCCGGCGTGCTCGAGGCGATCGCCGACGCCGACGTCGTGCTGATCGCACCGAGCAATCCGGTGGTCTCAGTCGGCGCGATCACCAGCGTCCCCGGCATCCGTTCCGCGCTGCGCACCACCGGCGCCCCGGTGGTCGGCATCAGCCCGGTCATCGACGACCGCCCGCTGCGCGGCATGGCCGACGAGTGCCTCTCGGTGATCGGCGTGGCCACCACCGCCCGAGCGATCGCCGAGCACTACGGCGCGCGCAGCGGCAACGGGCTGCTCGACGGCTGGCTGGTGGCGCCCGGCGACGCCGCCGCTGCCGATCCGGTGGCCGGGATCGCGACGGCCGAAGCGCCGTTGCTGATGACCGACCCGACCGCCACCGCCGACATGGTGCGCGCGGCGTGCCGGCTCGTCGGCGTCGAGGCGTGAGGATTCGCGGCGTGAGGAGTCGCGGCGTGAGGAGTCGCGCATGACGGACCGGAACACGCACGACCACCGCGCACCGGGAGAGCTCACGATCCGGCCGGTGACCGGCCTCGGCGAGTTCGGCCCGGACAGCGATCTCGCGGCCGAAATCCTCAGCGCCGCACCGTGGATCGCCGACGACGACGTTCTGGTGGTGACCAGCAAGGTCTTCTCCAAGATCGAGGGCCGCACCGTTCCCGCACCGAGCGACCCCCACGAACGAGATGCGTTCCGCCGCAGACTGATCGAGAAGGAGGCGGTGAGGATCGTCGCACGCCGCGACGAACTCCTCATCACCGCGAACCGGAACGGTCTGGTGCAGGCCGCCGCCGGGGTCGACGGCTCCAACCTGCCCGGCGACCGACTGGCCCTGCTGCCCGAGGACCCGGACGCCAGCGCCGCCCGTCTGCGTGCCGCACTGGCCGCTTCCGGCCGCCGGGTGGCCGTGGTGGTCACCGACACGATGGGACGCGCGTGGCGGGCCGGCCAGACCGATGTGGCGATCGGCGCGTCCGGGATCGCCGTCCGGCACGGTTACGACGGGAGCGTCGACGACTACGGAAACCCGTTGCGCGTCACCGACATCGCCGTCGCCGACGAACTCGCTGCGGCCGCAGATCTGGTGAAGGGAAAGCTGGCCGGTGTCCCGGTGGCCGTCGTCCGCGGCCTGCGGCCGGTCGACGACGGCACCTGCGCGCGGGACCTGGTCCGCGACCCGGAGGCCGACCTGTTCCGGCTCGGCACCGACGACGCGCTGACACAGGGCCGGATCGAGGCGTTGCTCACCCGTCGCAGCGTCCGGTCGTTCGCTCCCGGGGCCGTCGAACCGGAGGTGATGCACGCGGCGTTCGCCGACGCCCTCACCGCCCCGGCACCGCATCACACACACCCGGTGCGGTTCGTGTGGCTGCGGGATCGCGAGCGCCGCCGCACCCTGCTCGATGCGATGGCCGACGACTGGCGGGCCGATCTGACCCGTGACGCCAAGTCGGGCGAGTCCATCGCCAAACGGGTCGCCCGCGGCCAGATCCTTTACGACGCACCGGAACTGGTGATCCCGGTGATGACCGGCGACGGCATGCACGTCTACCCGGACGAGCGCCGCAACGGCTGCGAGGACACCATGTTCACCGTCGCGGCCGGGGCTGCCGTCGGTTACCTGCTGGTGGCGCTGTCGGTGCGCGGCATCGGCAGCTGCTGGATCGGGTCGACGATCTTCGCCGCCGGAACCGTTCGGCGGATCCTGGACCTGCCCGAGAAGTGGGCCCCGCTCGGCGCCGTCGCCGTCGGACGCCCGGCCGAGCACGCCGGGCTGCGCCGGCCCGCAGACACCCGAGGACTGGTGATGGAGCTGTGACAGTCGAGACGAGCATTCCGGCGCTGGCCGATTCTGCGCGGACGGCATTGACCGGCTGGACTCCCCCGGACGCCGAGCAGGACACGTTGCGGCACACCTATCTCGCGTTCCTGGACGCCGCCGACAACCCCTGCGAACGGGCCTGCGTCCCCGGGCATCTCACCGCCTCGGCGATCGTCTTCGACGCGTCCGGCGAGCAGGTGCTGCTCACCTTGCACCCGCGCGTGGGCAAGTGGATTCAGCTGGGCGGCCACTGCGAGCCCGGCGATCCGGACATCGCCGCGGCCGCGCTCCGGGAGGCCACCGAGGAGTCGGGGCTGTCCGGCCTGGTGATCAGCGCCGCGCCCGTCCACCTGCACACGCATCCGATCACCTGCTCGCTGGGGCAGCCCACCCGGCACCTGGATGTGCGCTACGCGGCACTCGCGCCGGCCGGAGACGACGGCGCTCCCCCGGTCCCGGTGCGCAGCGACGAGTCCGTGGACCTCGCCTGGTGGCCGGTGGACGCCCTCCCCGAGAACACCGACGTGGACACGGTGCCGGCGCTGATCGCACACGGTCGTGCCGCTCTGCGCGCCGCCGGCCTGCTGCCCTGACCGCGGGTTTCGACTCGCTTCGCTAGTGTCCCGTGTCGGAAGGTTCTCGATGGTTGCCGGGAGTCCGATGGGCGGCCGGCAAGGCGGACGAGGGAGGGATACCGGCAGGTATCCTGACCGAGGACAACGCCGCCAGACGTTCATCGGGCCCCGGCATACCGCGAAAGAACTTTCGACACGGGACACTAGTGAGATCGAACCGGCTCAGCCGAATGGACCCGGGGTCAGATGACCTCGTTCTTCGCCACGGTGACGATCCCGCCGGAGCTCACGGTGAAGCGCTCGCGGTCGCCGTCGAGGTCGACGCCGACCTGACCCTCGTCGCTGACGCGCACGTTCTTGTCGAGGATCGCGTTGCGTACCACCGCATTCCGGCCGATCCGCACCCCCGGCATCAGAACACTGCCCTGCACCACGGCGCCTTCCTCGATCACCACATCGTTGGCGAGCACCGAGGTGTGCACCGTCGCACCGGAGACGATGCAACCGGCGCCCACCATCGAGTCGTTGGCGGATCCGCCGCGGATGAACTTGGCCGGCGGCAGGTGCGAGGTCTCCCCGCGGATCGGCCAGCGCTGGTTGTACAGGTTGAACGCGGGTTTGGCCGACACCAGATCCATGTGCGCGTCGTAGAAGGCGTCGATGGTGCCGACGTCGCGCCAGTAGCCCTTGTCCTCGGGAGTCTCACCCGGGATCACGTTGTCGTTGAAGTCGTAGACGTAGGCCTCGTCGCGCTCCACGAACGCCGGGATGATGTCGCCGCCCATGTCGTGATCGGAGTCCGGATCGGCCGCGTCCGCCCGGAGCATCTCGACCAGCGCCTCGGTGGTGAACACGTAGTTGCCCATCGAAGCGAAGGTGACGTCCGGATCGTCGGGCGTGCCGGGCGGATCGGACGGCTTCTCCACGAAACGGGTGATCTTGCCGTCCGCGTCGGAGTCGATGCAGCCGAACGCGACAGCTTCGCTGCGCGGCACGCGAATGCCGGCGACGGTCACCGAGGCACCCGTGGCGATGTGCTGCTCCACCATCTGCGACGGATCCATCCGGTACACGTGATCGGCACCGAAGACGACGATGTACTCGGGGTTCTCGTCGAAGATCAGGTTCATCGACTGGTAGATCGCGTCCGCGCTCCCGGTGTACCAGCGCGGACCGAGGCGCTGTTGCGCCGGCACCGGGGTGATGAACTCGCCGTGGAATCCCGACGACCACCACGTCTGCGAGATGTGCCGGTCCAGTGAGTGCGACTTGTACTGGGTCAACACACAGATCCGTTCGTACCCGGCGTTGACCAGGTTCGAGAGCACGAAGTCGATCAGCCGGTACGAACTGCCGAACGGCACGGCCGGCTTGGCGCGGTCTTTGGTCAGCGGGAAGAGCCTCTTGCCTTCTCCGCCCGCGAGAACGATTCCGAGGACGTGCGGTTGAGATCTCACGTGTCCAACATATCCGCATCGCCGCGCCCGCGGGCGACGGGAGCGCGAAGTCCGGGTCCTTCGGTCCGGATGGACGACGACGATTCGTCGTCAGGGCCGCTCGGCCACCGTCACGGTGATGTCGACGGTCGCCCGCGCCGCCGGCGCACCGCCCAGCAACGCCTCAGCCGCGTCGGACAACTCCTCCGGGGTCCGGTGAAATCCGGCCGGTCCCATGCCGGCGAGATCCGCGAGCAGCGGCGCGGAGAGCTCGGCGGTCGCCGTGACCGGGCGGGCGGCGGTCACCGCGAAACCGCCGGCGGCCAGGTCGTCGTGCAGCCGGGCGAGCTTGTCGGCGCCGATGCTCAGCATGCCGAGCGGTTCGCGGATCTGGTGCAGATGTCCGGCGTTCGGCGTCACCAGCAGCCAGCGTCCGCCGGGCCGCAGCACCCGCGCGGTCTCGGCGACGTTGCGCGGGGCGAACACCGACAGCACCGCATCAGCGGCGCGGGAGACCACGGGCAGCCCCTCCCACAGGTCGGCGACGACGGCCACGGCCCTCGGGTGGGCGCGCGCCGTCGACCGGGCACAGCACTTGGAGAGATCGATGCCGATTCCCGAGGCGTCCGGTGCGGCATCGAGCGCCCCGGCCAGATAGTGCCCGGTACCCGCGCCGGCGTCCACGATCACCGAGGAGTCCGGGTCTACGTGGCGGGCGAGTTCGGCGGCGACGGCCGCGAAGACCCCGGCGTCGAGCACACGACGTCGTGCGGCGACCATCGGCGCGGTGTCGCTGCGGAGACCGCGCGCACGACCGCTCAGCAGCGGGGCGTAGCCCTGCCGGGCCAGGTCGAACCGGTGCCGCTGCGGGCACACGAGTCCGCGACCGTCGAGCGCCAGCGAATCGGCGCAGACGGGACAACACAGCAACTCGGCGCTCGAGCGCCAGAGTCGGTCCGAGCTTTCGCTCAGGCCACGACCTCGCGCAGCGCTTCGCCGAGCGCCGAGGCCTCTTCGTCATTGAGTTCGACGACCAGACGCCCACCGCCGTCGATCGGAATGCGCACCACGATGCCGCGCCCCTCCTTGACCGCCTCCAACGGACCGTCACCCATACGGGGCTTCATCGCCGCCATTCTCGCGCTCCCTTCACCGACACTGCGCTCCATGAGACACACTGCGTTACATGATACGTGGCGTGGCTCGCGTCACCGAGTCCGGTACCGGTCGGCGGCGCTGATCGCGTCTGTCGCGGCGTCGTCGGCGTGCTCGGCATCGCGGGCCCGGAGGTCGTGCACCACCGCGCGGAGATCGTCGATCTCGCGTGCGAGCTTCTCCAGCGCCCAGTCCACTTCCTCGGCGTCGTATCCGCGGAAGGTCTGCTGAAACACCAGGCCGCGCACGTCGTCGCCGGTGATCCCGACCAGCGGCAGCTTGGTCAGCGTGGTGCGCCGCGGCACCGGCGGCAGTTCCTCCCCACGCCCGAAGACGAACCACACGAGGGCGAAGACGATCGCCACGACGGCGAGCATCCCGAGGATGTACAGGGCTATGGTCAGCACGGTTTCAGGGTAGCGACTCCCGACCGTCGCGCGGTCGCGCCGCCCTTCGGCCGGTGTTCGACGAGGACGTCCGGCCCCGGCACTCGCGACCGTGTGGTTCAGCCGAAACTGTCGGGCCGGCCCTCCGACGAGACCCGTCTGCCCACGGCGGGCGGGAATCGGAGCGTGAACGGCGCGCTCTACAGGAAACTCGCCACCGGCGGCCGGTCGGCGACGGTCAGCTCGGTGGGGTGCGGAGTGAAGGTGCCGTCGGCGGCCGGGACGAACTGGGTCAGCCCGACGCCGGAGTCCTCGATCCCGCACCTCGAGAGCGCTGTCGCGAGGATCTGCCGGCTCATCACCGCGAGCTCGGAGAGCGGGCGGTTGCGGTGCACCCGGAGGCCGAGGTTCACCTGCCCGATGCCGGCCAGACCGTAGCGATCGTAGGTGTCGATCAGCAGCCCGATCTCGACGCCGTACCCGGCCGCAAACGGCACCGACGACAGCAGCTCTCGCGTTCCCGCGTATTCCCCGCCCAACGGCTGAATCACTTGCCCCAGTTCAGGTTTCAGTGCCGTCAGCAACGGTCGAGCCAGCAGCTCGGTGACCCGTCCGCCCCCGTCGGCCACCTGCGCGCCGCCCTCGCGCAGCGGTCGGCGGTAATAGCCTTTCACCAGGTGCACCTCGGGGTCGAACAGCAACGGACCGAGCAGCCGCGGCACGAACATCGGATCCGGATCGACCAGATCGGCGTCGACAAAGGCGATCAGGTCGCCGCTGGTGGCGGCGACGGCCCGCCACAGCGCCTCGCCTTTTCCGGGGCGCGGCGGCAGCTCCGGAAACACCTCGTCACGTGCGACGACTCGCGCCCCCGCGGCACGGGCGACCTCGGCGGTGGCGTCGGTGGAACCGGAGTCCAGGACCACGAGCTCATCGACCAAACCGCCCAGCAACGGCACGATCGAGGCGACCACGCCGCCGACCGCCTCCTCCTCGTCGAGCGCAGGCAGCACCACCGAGACGGTGCGCCCGCCTTTCGCGGCGAGCAGTTGTTCGACGGTCCACGCGGGCCGGTCCCACGAGTGGGTGTGCGCCTCGGGCCCGGTCTCACTCATTCGTCTCACTCACGCCAATCCTCGGACCGTCCGGGCAGGCGGTCGCGTGCCGGCGATGGATGCGACCATGTCCACCACCCGGCGAGTATCGGCGACTTCGTGAACCCGGAAGACGCGAGCACCCGTGGCGGCGGCCAGAGCCGTCGCGGCCAGCGTACCGGCCACCCGCTCGTGCAGTTCCACCCCCAGCGTCTCGCCGATGAAGTCCTTGTTGCTCAGCGCCATGAGCACCGGCCAGCCGGTGCCGGTCAGTTCGTCGAGCCGCCGCAGCAGGGCCAGCCCGTGATGCGTGTTCTTGCCGAAGTCGTGGGTGGGGTCGATCAGGATCCCGTCGCGGCGCACCCCGGCGGCCACGGCCCGCTCGGCGGCCGCGGTCAGATCGGCCGCCACCTCGGCGACCACGTCGTCGTAGGCCACCCGGTGCGGCCGGGAGCGGACGACGGCCCCGCCGGTGTGCGAGCAGACCAGGCCGGCCCCGGCCTGCGCGGCCACGTCGACCAGGCCGGGATCGGCGCCGGCCCAGGTGTCGTTGATCAGGTCGGCGCCGGCCTCGCACGCCGCCGCCGCGACCTCGCTGCGCCAGGTGTCGACGCTGATGAGCAGGCCCGGGTGCCGCTCGCGGATCCACGCGATCATCGGCACCACGCGGTCGGCCTCGGTCCGCGCGTCGACTTCCTCGCCGGGGCCGGCTTTGACACCGCCGACGTCGACGATGTCGGCACCTTCGGCCACCACCTCGTCGATGCGGCGCTGCGCGGCCTCGTCGGAGAACGTCGCGCCGCGGTCGTAGAAGGAGTCCGGGGTCCGGTTGACGATCGCCATCACCAGCGCCCGGTCGGTCGCGACCGCCCGCCCACAGAGTGTGGCGGGCGGACGGGCCGGTGGCGAGACGGGCGTGGTCAGTTCGACGCCTTCGCTCCGGCGATCTCGTCGACGAACCCGTCGTAGATCGGCACGTAACCGTCGGCGCGCGAGGAGAGCACCAGGACCTGGTCCTCGCCGACGTCGGAGAAGCCCTCGTCGCGCAACTCCACCTTGCGGTTCTTGAACGTGGTGGTGGCCTCGATCTCCGGCACGATCCGCAGGAACAGCGGGACGGCGTACGACGGCAACTCCCGGTGCAGGTGCTCGGCCAGGGCCTTGCCGTCCAGGCTCGCGCCCTCGGCAAGAGTCAGGGCGCCCATGCCGGCGCGGCCGTCGCAGCCGGGGACCTCGACGCCGTACACGGCGGCGTGCTCGATGCCGTCGAACGAGCCGAGCGCACCCTCCACCTCGGTGGTCGCGACGTTCTCGCCCTTCCAGCGGAAGGTGTCGCCGAGGCGGTCGACGAAGGCGATGTGCAGAAAGCCCTGCTGGCGGACCAGGTCGCCGGAGTTGAAGTAGGCGTCGCCGGCCTTGAAGGCGTCGCGGATCACCTTCTTCTCGGTCTCGGCGTCGTCGGTGTAGCCGTCGAGCGGCACCCGCTCGCTGATCTCGGCGATCAGCAGACCCGGCTCGCCCTTGCGGACCGGGCGGAGCCGGCCGTTCGCGTCGCGCTTGGGGCTGCCGTCGGCCTCGTACTCGACCACCTTGAACGGCAGCGGGCAGAAGCCCGCGGTACGCGGGACGTTGAACGCGTTGACGAAGGCCAGATTGAGCTCGCTCGCACCGTAGAACTCCACGATCCGGTCGATGCCGAAGCGCTCGGAGAACTCCTCCCAGATCTCCGGGCGCATGCCGTTGCCGACGACGACCCGCACCGCGTGGCGGCGGTCGCTCGGCTTCTCCGGCTGGGCCAGCAGGTAGCGACACAGCTCGCCGATGTAGCAGAACGCGGTGGCGCGGTTGGCGATCACGTCGTCCCAGAACCGGCTGGCCGAGAACTTGCGGGCGATCGCGATGCAGGCGCCGCCGGCGAGCACCGCGCCGAGGGACACCGAGAGGGCGTTGTTGTGGTACATCGGCAGCGCGACGTACATGGTGTCGCTGGGCCGCAGGCGCACCGCCAGACCGCCGATGCCCGAGTAGTTGGCCATCCAGCGGTTGTGGCTCATCATGCTGGCCTTGGGCAGGCCGGTGGTGCCGGAGGTGAAGATGTAGAACGCGGTGGTCGACGCCGGCAGCTGCGCGGTGACAGCCGGGTCGGCGACCGGCTTGCCCTCGGCGGCGGCGTCGAGGTCGTCGAACGTCAGCACGTGCTCCGGACGCGCATCCGGGCTCATCGTGTCCCAGGCTTCGGCGCACCGGGGGTCGCGCACCAGGACCTTGGCGTTCAGCAGGCTCATGCTGTGGTCGATCACGTGGCCGTGCTGGTTGTAGTTCAGCATGCCGGCCACCGCGCCGAGCTTGAGCGTGGCCAGCACCACGAGCAGATCGGTGTCGCTGTTCTCGGCGAGGATGCCGACCACGTCGCCCTTGCCGACGCCCCGCTCGGCCAGCACGGCGGCGTAGCGGTTGACCGTCCGGTTGGCCTCGCCGTAGGTCAGGGTCCGGCCCTCGAAGCGAACGAACGGACGGTCCGGGTGCTTGGCGGCCAGCTTCTGGAAGATGAGGCCGATGGTCTTCTTCGCATCGGCCGACCGGATCACCAAGCCCGGAGCGTGACGCGCCATCGACAGCGCGTCGGGCGCCATCGCCACGACGCCTTTGAGGAGGTCTCCGACCCCGACGGTGCGGCGGGCGGCGGACGTGTTCGGGCTGCTCGTGGAAACCATGGTGGGTCTCACTCCAATCGTTGGCCGGTGACGGGAAGCACTACCTTACCGTTGAGTAGGTTACTGCCAGGGCGGTACCCAGGTCCGGCACCACGTGCAGGCGGTCCAGCGCCGACTGTGCGACGAACCCGCGGGTGGCCAGATCAGCGAGCCAGGTCATCATCGGATCGTAGAAGCCGTCGTGGTTCAGCAGCGCGATCGGCTTGGTGTGCACGCCCAGAAAGCCGCCGGTCCACGTCTCGAACAGCTCCTCGAGCGTGCCGATCCCGCCGGGCAGCGTGAGGAAGCCGTCGGACAGGTCGTCCATCAGCCGTTTCCGCTCGCGCATGGTGTCGGTGACGATGAGCTCGTCGGAGTCGGTGTCGGCCACCTCGGCCTTCATCAGGTGCTCGGGGATGATGCCGATGGTGTAGCCGCCCGCCGAGCGGGCGCCCCGCACCACCGCGCCCATCATCCCGACGCGGCCGCCGCCGGTGACCAGCGTGTGCCCGGCCCGGGCGATGGCCGCGCCGGTCTCCTCGGCGAGGTCGAGATAGGTCTGCGCGACCGGCCCCGACGCGCAGTAGACGCAGATCGCGCTCATCGCACGCCCGAGGCACGGACGACGTCGACCGCCTCCGCCGGAGTGTCGACCAGGTGGACCAGACCCATGTCCTCGGGGCTGATCATCCCGTTGGCGAGCAGGGATTCGCGCAGCCAGTCCAGGAGCGGGCTCCAGAACGTCCGGCCGATCAGGACGATCGGGAAACGTGTCACCTTGCCGGTCTGTACCAGGGTCAGCGCCTCGAAGAGCTCGTCGAGCGTGCCGACCCCGCCGGGCAGGCAGACGAATGCCTGCGCGTACTTCACGAACATCGTCTTGCGGACGAAGAAGTAGCGGAAGTTCATCGCCACCGTGAGATACGGGTTGAGGTGCTGTTCGAAGGGCAGCTCGATGTTCAGCCCGATCGACTGCCCGCCGGCCTCGAAGGCGCCCTTGTTGGCGGCTTCCATCGCACCCGGCCCGCCACCGGTGATCACCGCGTATCCGGCCTCGGCCAGCAGCCGGCCCAGCTCCACGCCGGTGTCGTAGCCCGGACTCCCGGAAGGGACACGGGCCGAGCCGAAGACGGTGACGGCCTGGTGCACGTCCTCCATGGCATCGAATCCCGCGACGAACTCGGACTGGATGCGCAGCACCCGCCACCCGTCGCGCGCCGTCCGCGCCACCGCTCGGCTCTCGTCCGCCGGGTCGACCCACTCCAGGAGCTTCTCGTCGCTGGTGACGTAGCCTTCACCCTCGCTCACCCGGATCCGGGCGGCGCCGGCGTAACGGAGCTCTGCGTCGTCGTCCACGGGCACGTCGTCGTCGAGCGGTTCGCGCGTCATGCGCTCACGCTAGCAATCAGGCGCTCAAGTACGCGCGCAGGAGGTCGGTCACCTCGCGGATCTGCGCCACCGGGACGCGCTCGTCGGCGCGGTGCGCCAGGCTCGGGTCGCCCGGACCGAGGTTCACCGCGGGGATGCCGAGCGAGGCGAAGCGGGCCACGTCGGTCCAGCCGTACTTGGCGCGGAACCGGCCGTCGGCCGCCTCCACCAGCGCCGCGGCGGCCGGATGCGCCAGTCCGGGAAGCGCGCCCGGCGCCGAGTCGGTGATCTCGGCGACCAGGGCGCCGTCGTTCAGACTCTCGGCGAACACCTCGCGCACATGCTCGTAGGCCTGCTCCGGCGTGCGGTCCGGCGCGAAGCGGAAGTTCACGTCCAGATAGGCGTCGTCAGGCACCACGTTCCCGGCCACCCCGCCGTTCACGGCCACCGCCGAGAGCCCCTCGCGGTACTCGCAGCCGTCGATGTCGACCCGGCGCGGGGTGTAGCCCTCCAGCGCGACAAGCGCCTGACCGAGCTTGTGGATGGCGTTCTCGCCCATCCAGGCCCGCGCCGAATGTGCACGAACACCCTTGGCGGACAACCGGACTCGCAGCGTCCCCTGACAGCCGGCCTCGATCAGCCCGCCGGTCGGCTCACCGAGGACGGCGACGTCGCCGGCCAGCCACTCGGGCTTCTCCCGCTCGATGAATCCGAGCCCGTTGTGCTCGGCGGCGATCTCCTCGCAGTCGTAGGCGATCAGCGTGAGGTCGTGCGCGGGGTCGTCGAGCGTGGCGATCAGGTGGAGGAACACCGCCAGGCCGGACTTCATGTCGACGGTGCCGCAGCCGTGCAGCACGTCGCCCTCCTCCGGGGAGTCGGTGCGCCACGACGGGACGTTGTCGGCGATCGGGACGGTGTCGGTGTGCCCGGCGAGGATCACGCGCGTCGGCTTGCCGCGATGGGTCCGGGCGAGGACCCGGTTGCCGAAGCGGGAGATCTCGAACCCGCGCGTCTGCGCCCGCAGCGCCGCCTCGATCGCATCGGCGATCAGCGACTCGTCATGGCTCACGCTCGGCATGTCGACCAGCGCCGCGGTCAGTTCGACGGGGTCGGCACGCAGATTCAGGTCGGGAACGCTCACGTCGATCACTGTAGGCCACCCGGCCCGGGTACCGGCTCGTCGCCGCACGAGCACGTCCGGACGAGACTGTTCGGGGGCGCAGATCCGCGCCCCGCGAGGCTGACCGCGGTCGATAGACTGGCCCGCGTGACTACTCAAGGTGCTGTTGCCATCGGAATCGCCACGCTCACCGACGACGGCGTCGTCCTGGACACGTGGTTCCCCTCCCCCGAACTGACCGCCGACGCCGGTGACGCCGGGACCACCGTCCTGAGCGACGTCGACACCCCCGCCGAACTGCTCGAGGCCGTCGGCGTCGACGGCGCCCGCAAGGTCAGGACCGTCGCGGTCAAGACCGTGATCGCCGATCTGCAGGCCGATCCGATCGATGCCCACGACGTCTACCTGCGCCTGCACCTGCTCTCCCACCGCCTGGTGAAACCGCACGGCCAGAACCTCACCGGAATCTTCGGGCTGCTCAGCAACGTGGTGTGGACCAACTTCGGCCCCTGCGCCGTGGACGGCTTCGAGGCCACCCGCGCCCGCCTGCGCGCCCGCGGGCACGTCACCGTGTACTCGATCGACAAGTTCCCGCGCATGGTCGACTACGTGATCCCCAGCGGGATCCGCATCGGCGACGCCGACCGGGTCCGCCTCGGGGCACACCTGGCCGCCGGCACCACTGTGATGCATGAGGGCTTCGTCAACTTCAACGCCGGAACCCTGGGCACCTCCATGGTCGAGGGCCGCATCTCGGCGGGCGTCGTGATCGGCGACGGCTCCGACATCGGCGGCGGCGCCTCCACCATGGGGACCCTGTCCGGTGGCGGCAAGGAGATCATCTCCATCGGCCGGCGCTGCCTGCTCGGTGCGAACGCCGGCTGCGGAATCCCGCTCGGCGACGACTGCATCGTCGAGGCCGGCCTGTACCTGACCGCGGGCACCAAGGTGACCGGCCCGGACGGCAAGGTGGTGAAGGCCCGCGACCTGGCCGGCCAGAGCAACCTGCTGTTCCGCCGCAACTCCGAGACCGGCGCTGTCGAGGTGCGCGCCTCTCAGGGCGACGGGATCGCGCTCAACGAGGCTTTGCACGCCAACGACTGACCTTCTGCTCGTGCGGGCGGCCCGGTACCGGACCGCGCTGACCGTACTGTGGAGTAGCTTCACGAAGCGGCAGATCTACGCCACAGTACGGACGGCCTCGGCCGGTCACCGCCCGCTCACCGGTCATCGGCACGACATCCGCGACATCCGCAGCGCGCGCGACAACCGCAGCACACCCGCGACGGGGGACCGCGGAAGCGACAGCTGGGGCTGTCGCGTCTGCGGTCGACTGTCGCGCCCGTTCACCGAGTGTCGCGCCTGACGGCGCCGCCCACCGTGTCGAAGCACCTATCGACCCGAACCGCGCACCGGGTCGGACCTAGTGTCCCGTGTCGGAAGTTACTCGATGGATGCCGGGAGTCCGATGGGCGGCCGGCAAGGCGGACGAGGGAGGGATACCGGCAGGTATCCTGACCGAGGACAACGCCGCCAGACGTTCATCGGGCCCCGGCATACCGCGAAAGAACTTTCGACACGGGACACTAGGGCGCGGTCAACCTCGCGACGGCGGCGTCGACCTTGTCGTCGGTCGCAGTGAGGGCGACGCGCACGTGCTGTGCACCCCGGGGGCCGTAGAAGTCTCCCGGAGCCACCAGGATGCCGCGCTCGGCGAACCAGTCGAGAGTGGCACGACTGTCCACACCCCGAGTGGACCACAGGTACAGCCCCGCCTCGGAGTGGTCGATGGTGAAGCCGGCTGATTCCAGTGCGGCCTGGAGCTTTTCGCGGCGCGCGCGGTAACGCTCACGTTGGGCGTCGACGTGCACGTCATCGTTCAGCGCGGCGATCATCGCGCCCTGGATCGGGAACGGCACGATCAGACCGGCATGCTTGCGCACCGCCAGCAGTTCCGCGATGAGCTGCTTGTCGCCGGCCAGGAAACCCGCCCGGTACGACGCCATGTTGGAGACCTTGGACAGCGAGTGCACGGCGATCAGGCCGGTGTGGTCGCCGTCGCAGACGGATGGATCCAGGATCGACAGGGCGGGCTGATCCCACGCCAGGCCGAGGTAGCACTCGTCGGACACGACCACGACGTCGCGCTCCCGCGCCCACGCGACCACTTTGCGCAGATGGTCCAGCGGGAGCACCTTGCCGGTCGGGTTCGACGGCGAGTTCAGGAACAGCAGCGCCGGGGTCTCCGGGCCGATCGCGACGGTGGAGTCCGCGCGGAGCACCCGCGCGCCGGCGAGGAGCGCGCCCACCTCGTACGTCGGATAGGCGACCTCGGGGATCACCACGAGATCACCGGCGGGGACACCGAGCTGGCTCGGGAGACCGGAGATCGCCTCCTTGGTGCCGATCACCGGCAGGATCGAGTCCTCGTCGAGCCCGGAGGTGAGCGACCCCGTCGGCGAGCCCGTCCCACCGTTGCCCCGGCCGATGCCGAACCGCCGCGCCAGCGCACCGGCGGCGGCCTCGCGGAGTTCGGGCGTGCCGACAGTCGTCGGGTAGCCGGGGAACTCGGACGCGTCGGCGAGCGCCTGGCGGATGATCGGGTCCACCGGATCCACCGGCGTGCCGACCGAGAGATCCACGATCCCGTCCGGATGCGCGGCGGCCTTCGCCTTGGCGCCGGCGATGGTGTCCCAGGGGAAGTCGGGCAGCAGTCCGCTGACCGGGCGGAGTCGACGAGCGGTCATGAAGGCGACTACTCCTCTTCGCCCATCGGGGGCAGGCCCTTGATGAAGGGCGGGTCGTAGTCGGTCTTGCCGACCTTGCTGGCGCCGCCGGGCGACCCGAGGTCGTCGAAGAAGTCGACGTTGGCGCTGACGTACGGCTCCCACTCGTCGGGGACGTCGTCCTCGTAGAAGATCGCTTCGACCGGGCACACCGGCTCGCAGGCGCCGCAGTCCACGCACTCGTCGGGCTGGATGTACAGCATCCGGCCGCCCTCGTAGATGCAGTCGACGGGACACTCTTCGACGCATGCCTTGTCGAGCACGTCCACGCAGGGCTCGGCGATGATGTAGGTCACTCTCGTCTCTCCTTCACACGTCAGGGCCTCCGGGGCGAGGGCTGATCGCGCCGGGGTGAACAGCTGACAGACCAGTACAGCCTATCTGGCGGTCACCTGGGACGACGAACCTGCCACCACGTGTCCGTCCGCCCCACCCCTTCCGACCGGGGCGGAGTTTCACGCAGCGTGAAGCAAAATCCCGTTCCACCCTAGGAGTTGCGAGATACGATACCCCGAGGGGTATAGTTCCCGGCGAGGAGGCAAACATGAGAATCGTTGTCGTCGGCGGCGTCGCCGGAGGAATGAGCGCGGCGGCGCGAGCTCGCCGGCTGGACGAGTCCGCGGAGATCATCGTCTTCGAGCGCGGGGACCATCCGTCGTTCGCGAACTGCGGTCTGCCCTACTACGTCAGCGGAGAGATCACCGATCAGCAGGACCTGCTGGTCCAGACCCCCGAGTCGCTGCGCGAGGCGCTCGACATCGACGTGCGCGTGCGGCACGACGTGATCGGAGTCGACCCGGCCGCCAAGACGGTCGACGTCCGCACCCCCGACGGCGTCGAGACCGTGACCTACGACGCGCTCGTCCTCTCCCCCGGCGCCAGGGCCGTCGTCCCGCCGCTGCCCGGCCTCGATTCGCCGCGGGTGCAGACCCTGCGCACCGTCGGCGACGCCGTGCGGCTCAAAGACACCGTCGACTCGGGGGCGCGGCGTGCCGTGGTCCTCGGCGCCGGATTCATCGGACTGGAAGCGGCCGAGGGCCTGCGCATGCAGGGGATGGCGGTCGACGTCGTCGAACTCGCGCCGCACGTGCTGCCGCCGCTGGAGCCCGAGATGGCCTCGCTGATCCGCGACGAGCTGGTCCGGCTGGGCATCACCGTGCACGACGGCGTCGCAGCCACCGCGATCGACAGCAGATTCGACGACGACGTCGTGGTGCTCGGCGACGGGACGCTGCTCGAAGCCGACGTGATCGTGCTGTCGGTCGGCGTGACCCCGGACACCGAAGTGTTCGCGGCCGCCGGCGTCGAATGCGAGCGCGGCGCCATCGTCGTCGACGCCCACGGGCGCACCAGCATCGACGGAATCTGGGCCGCCGGCGACGCGACGCTCGCCGCCGACCGGGTCACCGGGCTGCGCCGGCCCGTCCCGCTCGCCGGTCCCGCCAACCGTGCCGGGCGTCTGGTGGCCGATCACATCGTCGCACCGGAGACGGCCCGCCCGATTCCTCACCCGCTGGGCACCGCCATCGTGCGGGTCGGCGAACTCACGGCCGCGCTGACCGGGGCGAACCGCTCGACCCTCGACGCGGCGGGGATCGACTACCGGACCGTCCACCTGCACGCCGACCATCACGCCGGCTACTTCCCGGGCGCCGAACAGATGCATCTGCTGATGCACGTGCGCGGCTCCGACGGGCTGATCCTCGGCGCGCAGGCAGTGGGCCGCGACGGCGTCGACAAGCGCATCGACGTGCTGGCGACGGCGATCGCCAATCGGATGACCGGCCCGGACCTGATCGACTTGGACCTCGCCTACGCGCCGCCGTTCGGCTCGGCCAAGGACCCGGTGAATCTGCTCGGCATGATCGCCGAGAACGTGCTCGACGACGAACTGGAGCTTTGGTACGCCGAGGAAGTGGACGATCCCGGTTACTTCCTACTCGACGTCCGCGACCGGGACGAGTACGACGACGACCACCTCGACGGCGCGTACCTGGTGCCGCACAAGGAGGTTCGAGCGCGGTTCGACGAGATCCGGGACGCCGCCGCCGGTCGCCCGATCCGGGTGTACTGCGCCAGCGGCAAGCGCAGCTACCTCGCCTATCGGGTTCTGCGTGCCGCGGGCCTGCCGGCGGCGAACCTGTCCGGCGGGCTGACGACGCTTCGGGCGCTGGTCCCCGCCGATCGCGCGCTCGTGTGACTCTCCAACCGCGGAGTCGCCGCCTCGGTGCTCGGGGTCTCGATACGACCTCGCCTAGCGGCTCGGCCTACTCGACCACCAACAAGGGGACGCCCCACCCACGCGGCGGTCGAGCACGCGAGCAAGCCGGTGGTCGAGTACGCGAGACAGCCGGAGGTCGAGTACGCGAGGAAGCCGGTGGTCGAGTACGCGAGGAAGCCGGTGGTCGAGTAGGCGAGGAAGCTGGTGGTCGAGTAGGCGAGACCTAGCCGAACCGTATCGAGACCTAGCCGAACCGAATCGAGATCACATCCGAAACCCCCAACCCGTTGAAGGAGAACACCATGTGTCAGCAAGCGACCTGTAAGTCGTGCGGCAAGATCACCTGGCGCGGCTGCGGCCAGCACGTCGACCAGGTGATGCGCGGGGTGCCCGTCGCGCGTCGCTGCCCGGGGCACGAGAAGGAGCCGGGGCGCATCGCGCGCATGTTCGGCGCGCGCTGATCGTAGACGAGTCGCCGCACCATCGCGACAGGCCGCCACCAGCGCGGCATCCGGCACGACGTCGCGGCGCGTCCTCACCACCGCGACAACCGCGGCTGTCTCGATGGTGGCGACCAGTCGCGAAACCGGGCGTGCTGTCTCGACAGTGACGGAGTGTCGCGACATGCTCGGCGCGTCGGGTGGGGTCTCGACTCCGCTCGACCAGCGAAGAACCCCACCGCCCGTTGAGCCACGCCGAGCCCCCAAGGGGCGAGGCGTGAGTCGAAACGACCCCACCCGACAGACGTTTCGACACGCCGGGCCCCAGCGGGCCCGTCGGCTCAACGAGCGAGAGCAGACACGGTCGGCTCGGGTGGGGTCTCGACTCCGCTCGACCAGCGAAGAACCCCACCGCCCGTTGAGCCACGCCGAGCCCCCAAGGGGCGAGGCGTGAGTCGAAACGACCCCACCCGACAGACGTTTCGACACGCCGGGCCCCAGCGGGCCCGTCGGCTCAACGAGCGAGAGCAGACACGGTCGGCTCGGGCGAGCGGAAACGCTACTCGGCGAGGAGGCTCAGTTCCGTACGAGCCGCGACCGGCGAGCCGACGCGGCCGTACTCGGTGGTGCGCTGGCGGGGGGTCCGGCCGATTCCCTCCACGATCTCGTGCAGCTCGGCGACGGTCTTCTCCGAGCCGTGCTGGGAGCCGGCCATCCGGGAGATGGTCTCTTCCATCAGCGTGCCGCCGAGGTCGTCGGCACCACCCCGAAGCATCGCCCGCGTGCCCTCCACGCCCAGCTTGACCCAGCTGGTCTGGATGTGGTCGATCCGGCCGTGCAGCATGATCCGGGCCAGCGCGTGCACGGCACGATTGTCGCGCCGGGTCGGGCCCGGCCGCGCGGCCCCGGCCAGGTACAGCGGTGACGACTGATGTACGAACGGCAGCGGCACGAACTCGGTGAAACCGCCTGTGCGGTCCTGGATGCCGCGCAGCACGTTCAGGTGCCCCACCCAATGCTTCGGGGAGTCGACGTGCCCGTACATCATGGTCGACGACGAGCGCAGCCCCACCTCGTGCGCGGTGGTGATCACCTCGATCCACGACGCGGTCGGCAGCTTGCCCTTGGTGAGCACCCACCGCACCTCGTCGTCGAGGATCTCGGCCGCGGTGCCCGGGATGGTGTCCAGTCCGGCCTCGCGCAGCGAGATCAGCCAGTCCCGGATCGAACCGCCGGAGCGGGCGGCGCCGTTGACCACCTCCATCGGGCTGAAGGCGTGCACGTGCATCGACGGGACGCGCGCCTTGACCGCCCGGACCAGGTCGGCATACCCGGTCGCCGGCAGCTCCGGATCGATGCCGCCCTGCATGCACACCTCGGTGGCGCCGGCCAGGTGCGCCTCCCACGCGCGGTCGCCGACCTCGTCGGTCGAGAGCGTGAACGCGTCCTCGTCGCCCTTGCGCTGGGCGAAGGCGCAGAATCGGCAGCCGGTGTAGCAGATGTTGGTGAAGTTGATGTTCCGGTTCACCACATAGGTGACCTCGTCGCCGACGACGTCGGCCCGGATCGCGTCGGCGAGCGCCGTCAGGGCCTCCAGGCCCTCGCCGTCGGCGGTCGCGAGGGTCAAGTACTCCGCATCCGAGAGCCCCGCCGGATCGCTCTCGGCGTGCGCCAGGGCGGCCCGCACCTCGGAATCCAGGCGGCGGGGAGACGACGGGTCGCCCAGCGCGACCACCTGCTCGCGGATGGTGTCCCAGTCGCCGAAGGCGCTGCCCAGGTCGCTGCGGGTCTCCGTGTTCCGTCCGTCGACGTCGATCTCGGTGTTCAGGTCGACGCGGCCCGACGACTCCCAGCCCTCGTCCGGCTCCTGCCACGGCAGACCCTCGGGCACGACGTCGACGGCCAGGCCGGACACCGGATCGGCGAGCGCCGCGACGTGCCGGGCGATCCGCGGATCGATCCACGGCGACCCGGCGAGCACGTACTTCGGCTGGGCGGCGATCCGCTCGGTGAGCGTGTACCCGGTCGAGGCGGTGATCTCCGCCAGCAGATCCAGGTTCGGCCACGGCCGCTCGGGGTTGACGTGGTCGGGCGTCAACGGCGAGACGCCGCCCCAGTCGTCGATCCCGGCGGCGATCAGGGCCCGGCATTCGTTCTCCGACACCAGATTCGGCGGCGCCTGGATGCGCATGTCCGGACCGAGCAGCAGACGTGCGACGGCGACGCTGGCCAGGAACTCGCTCATCTCCGCGTCCGGGGCGCCGCGCATCGCGGTGTCGGGCTTGGCGCGGAAGTTCTGCACGATCACTTCCTGGAGGTGACCGAACGCCTTGTGCACCTTGCGCAGTTCCAGGATCGAGTCCGCGCGCTCGGCGCGGGTCTCCCCGATCCCGACCAGGATCCCGCTGGTGAACGGCACCGACAGGCGGCCGGCATCCACCAGAACGCGCTTGCGGACCTCCGGGTCCTTGTCGGGGCTGCCGTAGTGGCACTCCCCCTTGTCGGTGAACAGGCGGCGTGAGGTGGTCTCCAGCATCATGCCCATCGACGGTGCGACGGGCTTGAGCCGGTTGATCTCCTCCCAGGTCATCACGCCCGGGTTGAGGTGCGGCAGCAGTCCCGTCTCCTCGAGGACACGGATCGCCGCGGCGCGCACGTAGTCGAGCGTCGAATCGTAGCCGCGCTCGTCGAGCCACTGCGCGGCCTCCGGCCAGCGCGCCTCCGGCCGATCTCCGAGCGTGAAAAGCGCTTCCTTGCAACCGAGTTCGGCGCCGCGCCGGGCGACGTCGACCACCTCGTCGAGCTCCATGAACGCGCCGTGCCCTTCGCGCGCCAGCTTCCCAGGCACCGTGACGAAGGTGCAGTAGTGACAGCGGTCCCGGCACAGCCGGGTGAGCGGGATGAACACCTTGCGGGAGTAGCTGATCTGCCCGGAGCGGCCGGCCGACTCCAGCCCGGCGTCGCGGACGCGCGCGGCGGCGGTGCTCAAGTGGTCGAGGTCGTCGCCGCGGGCGGCCATCAGCACCGCGGCCTCGTCGACGTTCAGAGTGACGCCGTCGCGTGCCCGGCGGAGCGCGCGGCGAATCGCCGAAGGAGCCGGATCGGCTTCGTGAGTCACGAGGCCCACTGTAGGCCTTCTCGCCGCACCGGGTGAAGGAGGACCGTCAGGGCAGGCCCGCGAAGAGGTCCGTCTCCGGGTCGACCGGCGCGGGGGCGTCCACCCGCACGAAATGCTCGACGGCCAGGATCGGCTGCACGATCGCGTTGCTGAGCGCGAATTCGGTGCCCGAGGGTGCGACGGTGATCTGGGTGGCGTGTGCGGCCAGTGCGGCCACCTTCGCGTCGTACACGTCGGAGACGTCCACCGCGGCGGTCACCCGCGCGTCCGGATAACTCGGCAACTCCCCCGGACCGGGTCGGCGCCAGCCGTCGGGGATCGAGTCGATCGCGGCCTGTCCCGCAGCAAGCGCGCTCGCCTGCGTCACCGATTCGTACACCTTGAAGCCGTGTCCCAGACGCTCGGCGGCCGACGGAATCGCGAGGTGCGAGATCTCGTGCACGCGCTTGTGATCGGGATGCCCGTAGGTGCCCGCGGCGTCGTAGGTGACGATCACCTGCGGATCGAACCCGACGATCTCGTCGGCGAGCACCTGGGCCAGTTCGCCGGCGGGCGCCTGGAACAGCGCGCGCGGGTGCTCGGCGGACGGCGTGCCCGCCATGCCGGAGTCGCGCCAGCGCCCGGCGCCGCCGAGGAAGCGGGGCTGCAGCGGGTCGTGGCCGGGCGGCGTGAGCGCAGCCAGCGCCGCAGCGAGTTCGGCGATCCGGAACCCCCCGAGCTGGTCGGCCTGATCGGCCACCAGCCGGGCCCAGCGCTCCCCGATCACCTCGCCCTCCTCACCGAGGGTGAAGGTCAGCACGCGCACGTCGACGCCGGCGGCGAGATAATGCGCGATGGTGCCTCCGGTCATGATCGACTCGTCGTCCGGGTGCGCGTGCAGCACCAGCATGCGGCGGCTTCTGAGCTCCGTCGAAGGGCGGTTCCTGAGCTCCGTCGAAGGGCGGTTCCTGAGCTCCGTCGAAGGGCGGTTCCTGAGCTCCGTCGAAGGGCGGTCGGTCACGACTGATCCCACTGGGCGGCGTCGCCGAAGATCCCGACCTGGATCGGCCCGGACAGCGGCACCCCGGTCACCTTCTCGGTCACCGCGACGAACACGGTGTCCTGATAAAGCGGCAGGTACACCGCCTGCGCGGCGAGCAACGGCTCGGCCTCGGTGAGCGTGGCCTTCGGATCCTCCTCGGTGAGCGCGCGGGCAGCCAGCGCGATGAGCGTCGGATCGCACAGGCCCGACGTGTTCCCGATGTAGCTGGTGTCCGGCGACGGCTTGTCCGAGGCCTCGCTCTCCTCGGGCGCGGTGCGCCCTGCGGTGCCGGTCGGCGTGGGCAGCACACTGTGGTCGACGGCCGGGTCGGCCTCCGGTTCCACGGTGTGGGCGCCGGACTCGGTACCTTCCGGCGGCGCCTGGCAACCCACCTGGGACGCCAGCGCGGTGGCCGGATCGATGCCCGCCGAATCCCAGCCGACCACGAGGTCGACGTCGGGCCCGGAGAGCGCCTGCCCGTACAGCTCGGTGTTGGTCATGCCGCGGACCACCGCCCGAACTCCCTGACCGCGGAGCTGATCGGCGATGTTCTCCGCTGCGGACATGGTCCGCTGGTCGGTGTTGGTGGCGCCCACCCGCACCACCAGCGGGGCGCCGTCCTTGAGGAGCGGCGCCACGCCGTACGGCAGCTCGGGCACGCCCTTGACCTCCGAGGTGCTGGGCGCGGGCGTCTCCGAAGACGACGGCGCCTGCGACGACGGCGCGGCCGACGACGGCGCCGGGCGCTCGCGCGCCGTCCCGCGCGTGAAGCCGGCCGAGGTGAGCCAGTTCTGGATCTGGGCTTGCGACGGGCGGGCGCGGTCCACCGGGAAGTAGTCGTCGTCGGAGGGCATGTAGACGGTATTGGCGAACCGGGTCACCACGTCACCGCCCGCGGCGGCGGCGGTGATCACATCGGCGTCGAGCATCGCCAGCAGGGCTTGTCGCACCGGCAACGACTTCATCACCTCGGCGCGAGTGTTCAGATTGACGCTGAGCGCACGGGTGGCCGCGCTGCGATTGCTGCGGACGCCCGGGATGGCCGACACCTCGGCCGCGGTGGCCTGACCGGAGGTCAGCGCCACGATCCCGCTGTCCCCGTTGCGGACGGTCTGCGCCATCTGGGGCGCCGTTCCGGCGCGGCGCAGCACCACCTGGTCGAGCAGCGGCGGCGTGCGCCAGTACCGATCGTTGCGGATCAGGCGCACCTCGTCGCGCGCCCGGTCGATCGAATAGATGGCGAACGGGCCCGCGGTGACCGGCTTCCCGCGATCCATGCCCGTCTGGAAACCGGTGGGATCCGAGCGCAGCTTATGACTGGGCAGCAGGTTGGTGAACAGCTCGCGCCAGGCGTGATACTCGCTCTCGAAGGCCACCGTCACCACTTTGCCGCCGCCGGAGGTCTGCACATTGGTGATGGCGCGGTACCCGGCATGGCCCACCACATTGGGCTGTCGCGACATCTGCTGCCACAGGTAGGTGAAGTCGTCGCCGGTGACGGGCAGCCCGTCGGACCACTGCGCGTCGTCGACCAGCCGGTAGGTGACGGTGAACGGCTCGGTGGAGGTGACCTCGGCCGACTCCACGAGCGCCGGGTTGGGTCGCCAGACCTCGCCCTCCGGCGTCCGTTCGGGCACGAAAGCGCTGGGCAGGGTCATCGCGGCGATCGCCGTGGTGACCGTGCTCTGGTCGGCGCCCAGGTGCGGGTTGAAGCCCGCCCCGATCGGGTCCGTGGCCAGGTAGACGGTGCGCTCGTCCGGGTACTCGTTGGGGGTCGGGGTGGGCAGCGTCTCCCGCACCGGCGGCGGCGGATCGGCCATGCAGCCGGTCGTCGTCGCGACCGCTCCGGCCACCAACACGGCTGCGAGCCGGCGGCGAAGTCGGTTCCGCACCATCACCCTCCTCAGGCGTTCGCGTCGCGGGCCTTGGCGCGCGAACGCTCGCGCGCCCGCGTCGTGCTGTCGAGATTGACCTTACGCACGCGGCACACCTCGGGCGTCACCTCGACGCACTCGTCGGCCGCGCAGAACTCCATCGCGCCTTCGAGGTCGAGCTGCATCGGCTTGGCCAGCGTCTCCATCACGTCGGCCGACGACTGCCGCATGTTGGTCAGCTTCTTCTCGCGGGTGACGTTGATGTCCAGGTCCTCGGCACGCGGGTTGATGCCGACGACGTGGCCCTCGTAGGTGTCGTCGCCCGGGTCCACGAAGAAGGTGCCGCGGTCGGCCAGCTGGATCATCGCGAACGGCGTCACGCTGCCCTGACGGTCCGAGACCAGCGAACCGGTGTGGCGGGCGCGGATCTCCCCGGCCCACGGGGCGTACTCGGCGAACACCGCGTTGGCGATGCCGGTGCCGCGGGTCTCGGTCATGAAGTCGGTGCGGAAGCCGATGAGGCCGCGCGAGGGCACGGTGAACTCCATGCGGACCCAGCCCGTGCCGTGGTTGTTCATCTGGTCCATCCGGCCCTTGCGGGCGGCCAGCAGCTGCGTCACGGCGCCCAGGTACTCCTCGGGCACGTCGATGGTCAGGTGCTCGTAGGGCTCGTGCACCTTGCCGTCGACCTTGCGGGTGACGACCTGCGGCTTGCCGACGGTCAGCTCGAAGCCCTCGCGGCGCATCTGCTCGACGAGGATGGCCAGTGCCAGCTCGCCGCGGCCCTGCACCTCCCAGGCGTCGGGGCGGCCGATGTCCTGCACCCGCAGCGACACGTTGCCGATCAGCTCGGACTCCAGGCGGTCCTTGACCATGCGCGCGGTCAGCTTGTGCCCCTTGACCTTGCCGGCCAGCGGCGAGGTGTTGGTGCCGATGGTGGCCGAGATGGCCGGCTCGTCGACGGTGATGCGCGGCAGCGGGACCGGATCGACCGCATCGGCGAGGGTGTCGCCGATCATGATCTCAGGCATGCCCGCGACGGCGACGATGTCGCCGGCGACGGCCTCCTCGGCCGGGGCACGCTCGACGCCGACGGTGGCGAGCAGTTCGGTGATCTTGGCCTTCTCGATCACCGGCTCGCCGTCGACCTCGCGGCACCAGCTGACGGTCTGCCCCTTGCGCAGGGTGCCGTTGTGGATGCGGACCAGACCGAGGCGGCCGAGGAACGGCGACGCGTCGAGGTTGGTCACGTGCGCCTGCAGCGGAGACTCGGGGTCGCCCTTGGGCGCCGGGATGTTGTCGATCAGCACGTCGAAGAGCGGGTCGAGGTTCTCCCCGGGGGGCACCTCGCCGTCGGCCGGCTGCTCGGTGCTGGCGATGCCCGCGCGGCCCGACGCGAAGAGCACCGGCAGTTCCAGCGCGAGCTCGGCGGCCTCGGCGGCCTCGTCGTCCAGGTCGGAGGCCAGGTCGAGCAGCAGATCCTGCGACTCGGTGACGATCTGCTCGATACGCGCGTCCGGTCGGTCGGTCTTGTTGACCACCAGGATCACCGGCAGCGAGGCGGCCAGCGCCTTGCGCAGCACGAAGCGGGTCTGCGGCAGCGGCCCCTCGGACGAGTCGACCAGCAGCACGACGCCGTCGACCATCGACAGACCGCGCTCCACCTCGCCGCCGAAGTCGGCGTGGCCGGGGGTGTCGATCACGTTGATCACGTACTCGGTGCCGTCGGGCTGGCGGCGGTGCACGGCGGTGTTCTTGGCCAGAATGGTGATGCCCTTCTCGCGTTCGAGGTCGCCGGAGTCCATCACGCGGTCGACGAGTTCGGCGCGCTCGCCGAACACGCCGGACTGGCGCAGCATCGCGTCGACCAGCGTGGTCTTACCGTGGTCGACGTGCGCCACGATCGCGACGTTGCGGAAGTTGGTGACAGGGCTCACTGAAGGTCTCTCTCGCTCTCTGTGGTTCCGCCCGCGCTCAGTCCTTCTCGAGGCCGGGGGCGAAAATGAACCTCATCAGGGTAGCGGCAATCCCGCCTGTTCCGCGATTGGGCGCGTTTCTGCGCAGGTCACGGCGCGTACGCTGACGGTATGGGGAAGAAGAAGCCGGACCCGGCGAAGGTCGCGCGCCTGAAGCCGAAGAAGAAGTGCTGCAAGAAGCGCACCCGGTGTCTCAAGTGCCCCGTCGTCGTGCACAAGATGCAGCGTCTGGACCTGGATTCGATGTCGAAGAAGGAGGCTCGCAAGGCCCTGGAGGCCGCCCGGGTGAACCCCGGCCGCCGCGGGCAGTAGCGACCTGCCACGCTCAGCCGCGTCACGGAGCGCGCAGGGCGGCCAGCAGTTCCGGAATCCACGCGGTGTCGGCGGGCACCAGCTCGTCGCGGTCGGCCATGGCGGTCAGAGCTTCCGCATCGACCCACGTCAGGGCATGATGTTCGACGGCCCGCGGTGTCCCGCCGAGCAACCGCGCCCACAGCGCGACCAGGGTCAGCTCCTCGCGCAGCAGCACCCGCTGCTCGAGCGGCTCCCCCGGCAGCACACTCACCTCGAGCTCTTCGCGGAGCTCGCGCACCAGCGCCTCGGCGAGGGTCTCCCCGTCGGCGGCCTTGCCGCCGGGGAGTTCCCACCGCCCGGCCACCTCTGGCGGGTACGCGCGCTGGGCCAGCAGCAGCTCCGCCCGCCCGTCCCCCGCATCGCGTACGACGGCCCCGGCCACCACGTATCTCACCGCCCGATCACCGCCACCCGCTCCGGGTCCAGGCGCAGGCGCACCGTGGCGTCCACGGCCACGTCCCCGGCCGCGATCGCGTCGACCTCCGCGCGCAGGTGCGGGGTCCGCACGCGCAGCCGCCGACCAGCTGGCAACACTGCCGCGTGGGTCACGACGCCGTGCACCTCGGCGTCGTGGGCTGCGGAGTCACCGGCGGCGGAGTCGTGCCGAGCGTCCGGGTCGACGGGCTCGGCGACGACCGACTCGGGGCGCAGCGCCAGCCGGACCGGACCGTCGTGGAGGTCTGGCCGGTCGAGCAGGGGCGACGACGCCTCCGAATCCTGGTGGTCGAGCAGAGGCGACGACGCATCCGAATCCTGGTGGTCGAGTAGGGGCGACGACGCATCCATGGGTTGGTGGTCGAGTAGGGGCGACGACGCATCCATGGGTTGGTGGTCGAGTAGGGGCGACGAAGGAGCCCCGTATCGAGACCCACCACCAGGATCACCGGACTGGTCTCGATACGCGGACTCACTACGTTGGTCTCGATACGCGGACTCACTACGTTGATCTCGATACGCGGACTCACTACGTTGGTCTCGATACGCGGACTCACTACGTTGGTCTCGATACGCGGACTCACTACGTTCGCCGCTACTCGACCACCAACCGCTACTCGACCACCAACCGCTACTCGACCACCAACCGCTACTCGACCGCGGGCCGGAATCGCCGCTCGACCGCGGACTGGAATCGCTGCCCGACCACCACGCGGGGGACACCCGGCCGAGCGGGGTGTGCAGTGCGCCGGAGACCACCTCGGCGTCGACGATCAGGGTGGCGCCGAGGAAGTCGGCCACCCACTCGTCGGCGGGGCGGCGCCAGAGGTCGGCCGGGGGTGCGGTCTGCACGATCGCGCCGTCGCGCATCACCGACACCTCGTCGGCGAGCAGGGCGGCCTCGGCGCGGTCGTGGGTCACGACGACGGTGGGTGTGGCGGCCGCGCGGACGATGTCGCCGATGGCGAAGGCCAGTTCCTCGCGCAGCCGGGCGTCGAGTGCGGCGAGCGGCTCGTCGAGCAGCAGGAGCCGGGGCCGGGGCGCGAGCGCGCGGGCCAGCGCCACCCGCTGCGCCTGACCGCCGGACAGGCTGGTGACCCGGCGGTCGCCGATCCCGGGCAGCTGCACCAGCTCCAGCATCTCGGCCACCCGCCGGGCGATCTGCGCGCGCGGCCACTTGCGCAGCCGCAGTCCGTAGGCGATGTTCTGCGCGACGGTCCGCCCGGAGAACAGCTGACCGTCCTGGAAGACGACGCCGAAGTCGCGGTGGTGCACGGGTGTGCGGGAGAGGTCCTCCCCGTCCCACGACACCGTGCCCGCGGCCAGCGGCTCCAGTCCGGCGATCGCCCGGAGCAGGGTCGACTTGCCGCAGCCGGACGGGCCGAGCAGCGCGACCACCGGGCGGTCCGCGGCGCCCACCGACCAGTCGAGGCCGTCGATCACCGTCGTCGATCCGTAGCGGACGCCGACGCCGCGCAGCTGCAGCACGCCCATCAGCGGCGTCCTTCCGCTCGCGCACGAGGTGCGGCGAGTTCGACGAGGAGGATCACCGCGGCACTCACGAGCACCAACAGTACGGAGGCGGCCATCGCCGCGGCGAGGTTGTCCGCACCCGGGCGGCCCATCAGCGAGCCGATCAGCACCGGCAGCGTGGTGGTGTTGGCGCGCGCCAGGAACGTGGTGGCGCCGAACTCGCCGATCGCCATCACGAACGCGAACCCGGCGGCCGCGCACAGCGACCGGGCGATCATCGGGAGGTCGATGGTCCAGAAGACCCGCAGCGGCCCGGCGCCGAGCACCGCGGCCGCGTCCCGGCGGCGCGCCGGAACCTCGGCGAGCGCGGGCACCACTATGCCGATCACCACCGGGATCGCGATCAGGGCCTGGACCGCGGGGATCAGCAGCGGCGACGTCCCGACCTCGCGCGGCAGATAGGTCATCAGCACCACGTAACCGAATCCGAGCGTCACCGCGCTGACGCCGAGAGGCAGGATCGCCAGCGCCGCACCGGCTTTCGCCACGAGGTCGCGGCGGCGGGTCATCGCCGTCGCCGCGATCAGCCCCACCAGCACCGCGATCGCCATCGCTGCCAGCGCGCTGGTCACCGAGTACCTCAGCGAGTCGACGACGTCCACGCCCGTGCCCTCCCGGGAGAACAGCAGCCGGTACCCGGCCAGCGACCACTGGCCGCCCGGGCGCAGCGACCGCACGACGAGGGAGCCGATCGGGATCAGGAGCCACCACGCCGCCCAGGCCACGGCCAGCGCCACCGGCAGCCAGCCCAGGCCGCGCGGACGACGGCGACGACCGCCGCGATCGCTGACCGCCGGGCCCGCGCGCCGGCCCAGCACCCGCGCCAGAATCAGCGCGGCCACTACGAGCAGGATCTGCAGAAACGAGAGCGCCACCGCCTCGGGGATGCGGAAGTATCCGACGCCCTGCTGATAGATCTCGGTCTCCAGGGTGCGCACGCGGCCGTCGCCCAGAATCACGATGACGCCGAAGCTGGTGGAGCAGAACAGGAAGACCAGCGCCGCCGCCGCGGCGACGGCGGGCAGCAGGCGGGGCAGCACCACGTCGCCGAAGGCGCGCAGCGGAGAGGCGCCCAGGGCGCGCGCGGCGGCGACGGTGCGGGGATCGATCTGCTGCCACACCGCGGAGACCACGCGCACCACGACGGCGACGTTCAGGAAGATGTGCGCCACCAGGATGGCGCCGAGACCGGAGTCGACGCCGAGGCCGTCGTACAGACCGGTGCCGAGCGCTCGGAAGGCGACGCCGACCACCACGGTGGGCAGGACGAACGGCACGGTCACCAGGACCCGCAGCAGCACGGCGCCGGGGACGTCGACCGTCGCGATCAGCCAGACGATCGGGGCCGCGACCAGCACGGCCAGCACCGCCGACGCCGCCGCCTGGCCGACGGTGAGCCCGAGCAGTTCCAGGGCGCCGGTGCGGCGCCAGGCCTCGACCGGTGAGACGGCGTCGGCGTCGTCGTACGCCCTGACGACCAGCGCAGCCAGCGGCGCGAGGAACAGCGCCCCGACGAAGACGAGCGGGATGAGTGTGAGCAGTGCGCCCGAACGCCGGGTCATGTTCGCAGCACCGGCACGTCGGTCAGCGCCGCACAGTGTCGCGCCAGTCCTTCAGCCACTGCTCGCGGTTGTCGTTGATGTACTGCGGCGACATGGTCACGGTGTACTGCGGGGCCGGTGCGCGGCGCTTCCAGTCCTGCGGCAGCGGGATCCCGTCCTGGACCGGGTAGACGAACATCGACGTCGGCAGGGCGGCCTGCACCTGCGGCCCGAGCATCCAGTCGATCACCTTCTTGGCGCCCTCGACGTTGGCCGCGCCGCGCAGGATGCCGATGTACTCGATCTGCGCGAAGCAGCCGGACAGGATCGCGCTGGTGCCCGGCGTGGCGGCCGGCGAACTCGCGTACGAGACGACGATCGGCTTGGAGCCGTGCCCCTCCCCCGCGCTGAACAGCTGGTTGTAGGCGATCTCCCAGCCGGAGACCACCTGCGCGCCGTTGTCCATCAGCGCCCGCCAGTAGTCCGGCGCCGTGTCTTTGTAGGTGCCGATGGTGGCGAGCATGAAGCTCATTCCGGGCGAGGAGGTGGCCGGATCCAGCAGCACCAGCTGGTTCGCGTAGCGCGGGTCCTTCAGGTCGTCGAGGCCGGTCGGCGCGGGGATGCCCTCCCTGTCGTACCAGGCGTCGTCGACGTTGATGCAGACGTCGCCGCGGTCGACGGCGGTGAGCTCGTTGTTCGAGTCGGGCACCGCGAAGTTCCGGGCGCCGTCGGCGGCCAGCGGTGAGAGGTAGGGCTCCAGCGCTCCCGCTTCGATGGGGCGGGCGGCGAACGTGTTGTCGATGCCGAAGACGGCATCGCCCTTCGGCTTGCCCGCGCTCAGCGAGACCACGGACGAGAGCTGCCCGGCGTCGCCGGACTTGACGAAGTCGACGGTGAGTCCGGACTCCTGCTGGAACCGGTCGATCAGGTTCTGCGGCAGGGTGAACGACTCGTGGGTCAGCACGGTGACCGTCTTGTCGGGGTCGGTGTCGCCGGCGCAGGCGGTGAGCGCGGCGAACAGCAGTCCGGCGGCGACGACGATCGCCGACCGGCGGCGGACGGGCTTGCGGTGGAACACGGGACACTCCCTGGTGGTTCGGTGCGACGCTGACGTCCGCGGCCCGCCGGCCGGGCTCGCACCCGTGCCGGCTGCTCCGCGAGAGGATTCAGCCCACAGAAATCTATCCCAGGACCTGTGCAGACGGGAACACTTGACTCTCTCTACAACACACTAGTCACTCTAGATAACAATTTCATCATGTAACTCAGATGTTTCATAAGATTCGGGTTAGACTGCTCCGCAGACGACTGTCACCGACTGTGAGGAAACCGCTGTGCGAATTGCACGCTCCCGACGCGCCCTCGGCCCGCTTGCCGGCTCCCGGCGCCGCGCCGCAGTGGCCGCCGCTTCGTTCGCCGCCGCCATCGCGGTGACCGCACCGATCGCACACGCCGAGCCCGCCGCACCCGCCCCCAGCGTTCAGCAGGACCAGAGCGAGCTGCTGACCCCGCAGAACACTCCGGAGCTGGACAAGCGCGTGCTGGACTCGCTGGGCGCGTTCGCCCCGGCCCTGATCGGCTCGGCCGCCACCCGCGGCGCCGACGGCAAGGTCAACGCCAAGCTGCTGGCCGATGCCCGCGCGATGGCCGACAACCCCCTGCTGCCCGCCGAGGTCGCCGACACCTGGCGTCAGCTGATCGACTTCCTCGCCGCGCCCGACGCCGAGGCCGCGGCCAAGGTCAAGGCCGCCGAGGCCGCGCCCGGCCGGAATGCTGCGGACCGGGAGAAGAAGGCCTACGAGATCCCGAAGGGCCCCAACGCCCCGAAGATCCAGCAGTTCCTCTACCCGACGGCCGGCTACGGCTGCACCCCGGGCGGCCTGTTCCACCTCGGCATGGCGCTGGTGACCGCGGGACCGCAGGAAGCTCCGGCCCCCGGTCCGAAGCGCGGCGAGGCCGGGTTCGTGTTCACCAGCCTGGGCACCGGCCCGGCAGTGAACAACAAGCGCGCTCCGCTGCTGGCGTCGTGGATCAATATCGACACCGGCAAGCAGGGCGTCACCACGCTCAAGCGCAACGAGAAGATCAACGTCGAAGAGGGCCCGGGCACGTTCACCGGCATCGCCAAGACCGGCAAGGGCCGCATCATCGCGACCATCCACGGCACGGTGACCACCAAGAACGACGGCAAGTACACCGCCTGCGGTATCGCTCCGACCATCGGTACCGCGATCATCTGATCGCCGCACGTTCGACGACGGGCCCCGCACCACACGGCGCGGGGCCCGTTCGCATCCCCCGGTTCGGCACTCCGGCGGGTCGCCGGCATCTCCCCGATAGCGATCACGTCACGGGACGGACTCGGCGACTTGCGCCCGCGTAACAACAATGATGTTCTTTAACTTGGACAACATTAGTCACACCAGTAACACAGTGCTGGGTGGCGCAGCCGTCCGTCCGACACCGTTCTGCCCAGGAGTACAGCCGATGACCGCACGCTCTCGTCTCACCGCCCGCACCGGTCTCGTCGCGCTCGCCGTCGCCGTGGCCGTGGCCACGGCGGGCACCGCGCCGGCCCACGCCGATCCCGCTGTTCCCGCCGTCCCGGGGCTCTCCGCCCTGAACTCGCTCGCCCTCGGCGACCTCCCGCTCGACTCCGAGCTCGCCGAGGCCCTGCGCACGCTCAAGTCGTCCGGCGGCGAAGACCTGGCGATCAGCGCACTCGAGGCCATCCTCGGCGCCGAGGGCAGCCCCGACCTGAGCACTCTCGGCCTGCTCGGCAGCGACTCCGCCCCCGGCACTCCGAGCGCCCCGACCACTGCTCCGAGCACTCCGAGCACCTCGGCCACGCCCACGCCGGAGGCCGGCGAGACCCCGGACGCATCGGAGACCGATGCGCCGGAGACCGATGCACCGGAGACGACAGACATGCCCGGAGCGCCGACGCCGAGCCCGGCTTCGGCGACCCCGGCCGACGACACCCTCACCACCGCCGCCACCGGTCTCGAAGCGTTCGAGAAGCTTACCGGCGCCAAGGTCCTCACCCCGGCGTTCGCCCCGTTCTGCGCCGCGACCACCGAGGAGAACCCGCTCGGCCTGGCCTTCGCCCCCGCGGTCGGCATCCCCGGCCCCTTCCCCAACGTCGGCGGCGAGACGCCGGTCGACGCCTTCAAGAAGGTGCTGAACGGCCTCGGCATCCCCGGTCTCGACGATCTGCTGGAGAACGACGACGTCGTGAAGAACACCAGCGTCCTGACCGCGGATCAGACCGCGTACGCGCTGTTGCCGCCGACCGGTCACACCAACGACAAGTTCCAGGTGGCGTGGTTCAACACCACCACGATGCAGGGCAACATCGCCGACCTCACCAGCCTGGACAAGATCGACTCCCCAATCCTGCAGGCGCTCGGACGCGGCGCCCCGATCCGCCTGGCTCGCGTGGGCACCGGCCAGGGCTCCATCCTGACCGCGGTGTTCGGCACGACGACCAACAACGGGCGCACCTGCTACTTCCTGCCCGCGATCGGCGTCGTCGAGACGCCGGCCACGTAGCAGGCGGTCACCGGCGCGCGCCGCGCGCACAGCATCGACGACGACGGCCGCCCACGGCCCGCTCGTTCCCCACCCGTCCCCGAGCTCAGCTCATCGAATCGAAGAGAACACGATGATGATCCGGCATCCTCGACTCCGCACCACTCTCGCGGCAGCGACCGCCGCGGCCGCCCTGGCCGCCGGCGCGTTCACCGCGGCGCAGGCGATCGCCGACCCGGAGTCCGCTCCCCCGGTCGCCGCCGCGCCCGGCCAGACCCCCGGCGCGGTCTACGCCAACCAGGTGCTGCCCGCGGCAAGCCTGCCCGCGGGCGCCTCGGCCGGCCAGCGCTACAGCTACTGGACCACCGGCGTCGACGAGCGTCTGCATCTGGCGATCGCCACCGTCGTCGAGCCCAAGGGCACCAAGCCGGCCGGCGGCTGGCCGGTGGTGGTGAACGCCCCGGCGGGGTACGGCGTGGCCGAAACCTGCAACGCGTCCGTCTCCCGCGACGCCGCCGACGCCGACACCGTCACCCAACTGCTGCGCCGCGGCTACGCGGTGATCACCCCCGACTACGGGGCCATCGGTGCGAGCTCCGCGCCGCAGTACATCGACCACACGGTGGCCGCCCGCAACATCGTCGACGCGGTGCTGGCCGGGGTCGTCGTGGACGGCGACGTGTCGCCGCGCTGGGCGATCCTCGGCGACGCCCAGGGCGCGGGCGCCGCGATCGCCCTGGCCCGCCGGGCGGCCGCCTGGCAGAACGGCGACGTCGACTTCCGCGGTGCCGCCGCCACGAGCATTCCGGCCGGGCTCGACGTGCTGGTCAGCGGGCTCAAGCCGGGCTCGCCCGCGGTCAGCGAGTCGGTCACCGCGGACGTCGTCTATGCCCTCGCCTCCCTGGATGCCAAGCAGCTGGAGTCGACGCTGTCGCCGAAGGGCCGGCAGCTGGTGGCCGCCGCCAAGAAGGACTCGTGCGCACCTGATTTGCGCAAGGCCGTCCGCGGAGTAGCGCTCGGCGACCTGGTGTCCAAGCCGATCGCGTCGAACCGGACGCTCGCACGCCAGCTGCAGGGCTCATTGACGCTGCCCCGCAGCGGATTCAGCCGGCCGCTGCTGCTCAGCCAGACCCTGCACGACGACTCCGTCATCCTGCACGAGTCGCTGCGCTTCCTGGCCGACGCGCAGCTGGCGAGCAACAAGGTGACGGCCAAGAGCTACCTGACGGGCGATCCCGGCGACGCCGAGCGCCAGGAGCAGTCCGCCGCGCTCACCTTCCTCGACAAGCTCTTCTGACACCCCTCGCTGGTCGAGCGAAGCGTCGTCCTGAGCAGGCGTGGCGGAGCCTGCGTAAGACGGTTCCTGAGCCTGTCGAAGGACACGCGGTCGAAGGGTCGAGACCCCTCGCTGGTCGAGACCCCTCGCTGGTCGAGCACCCTCGCTGGTCGAGCGGAGTCGAGACCTCCCCGCCGGTCGAAGAGTCGAGACCACCTACACAGACGGCGCCGAGCCACGGCACGACGAGAACTGCGGGTTCACCATCGGCACAAAGGCCACGGCGCCGATCTTCTGGTGAATCGTGAAGTGCACCTGGCCGCGGCCCGGATGAATCACGGCCTGCCAGGTGACCCGGTTGGTGGTGGTCGGCACAAAGACCGATCCGCGCTTGCCGGTGGTCACGTTGCGCCACTTCACCCGCGTCTCGATGGTGTACGTGCCGATGTTCGGCAGTCCACCCGGCCGCGGTCCGGTGGCGATCAGCTCGATCGCCGGGCCGGGCAGCCCGTCGGAGGGGAAGCGCACCTTGTTCCATACGCTGACCCGGATCGGAAGTTGTGGGCCCGGGAACGGATCGGCGCTGTTGCAGCGGATGGTCTTCACATAGTTACGCAGTTCGGGCTCGGCCGCGGCCTCCCCGGCGACCAGCGTGCCGCCCGCCGTGGCGGCAGCGAGGCCGACGACGGCAGCGGCGCGGGCACGGCGGGACGGGCGCTGGGAGTTCAGAAGACGGCGCATGAGTACTGAGTGTGCCAGGTGTCACACTCGATCACGGGCACTTACAGTAGTTGCCATGGCCGATCTACACCTCACGATGGACCCCGTCGCCGACGAGCTGATCTCCCGCGATCCGTTCGCCCTGCTCATCGGCGGTCTCCTGGATCAGCAGTTCCCCATGGAGCGAGCGTTCGCCGGACCGGTCAAGATCGTCGAGCGCTTCGGGAACCTGGACCCGGCGCAGATCGCCGCGGCCGACCCCGAGGCCTTCGCCGAACTCTGCGCCACCCCGCCCGCAGTCCACCGCTACGGCCGGTCGATGGCCGGGCGGATCCAGCAACTCGCACAGGTGATCGTCGACGAGTACGACGGCGACGCGGCGCAGGTGTGGACCGAGGCCGAGTCCGGCCGCGACCTGGCCCGGCGCCTGGAGGGCCTGCCCGGCTACGGCAAAGCGAAGGTCAAGATGTTCGTCGCCCTGCTGGGCAAACAACTCGGCGTGCAGCCTCCCGGCTGGGAGAAGATCGCCGGCGACTACAGCCAGGACGGCTACCGGTCCATCGCCGACGTCGTCGATCAGGAGTCCCTGCTGAAGGTGCGCGAGTACAAGAAGATGAAGAAGGCGCAGTCCAAGTAGCGTCCGCATCGGCCGACGGGTGACCTTGCCAACGAGTAACGGTAAGATTCTCGCCTATGACTGAGTCAAGCCTCCAGGCGAGCGACGTGGTGAAGCTTCCCGTTCGGCTGGGTTTCGCCGCCGCGGGCATCGCCCTCGGCACCGTCGAATCGGCGATCAACGTCGCACGCGTCGCGGTGACCGGCGTGGAGACCGAGGTGAACGCGGCGCTGGGCATCCGCGGAGGCAGCGAAGTGGCCTCCACCGGCGCTCCCCTGCAGATTCTGGCCCAGGTCGCGACCTTGCTCGCACCGGACCGCCCGGTCGGACGGCTGCTCGCGCCGAATGGCCCGCTCGACCGGCTGAGCCGGCGCGGCGGTGTCATCGACCGCCTCACCGCCTCCGACGGCCTCCTGGAGAAGCTCACCGCCAAGGGCGGTCTGCTCGACATGATGACCGACGAGAACGGCGCACTGATGCGGGTGGCGGCCAAGGACGGCCCCATCGACCGGCTCACCCGCGACGGCGGCGTCATCGACCAGTTCACCGAGAACGACGGCATCCTCGACCGCCTCACCAAGCCCGGCGGCGCCATCGACCTCCTGACCGACGAGAACGGTGCGCTGATGCGCATCGCCGCCAAAGACGGCCCGCTCGATCGACTCACCCGGCCGGGCGGCGTGATCGACCAGATCACCGAGAACGAGGGCATCCTGGAACGCCTCACCAGCCAGGGCGGCGTCGTCGACAAACTGACCGCACCCGACGGGGTACTGGAGAAGCTCGCCCAGCCCGGCGGCGTGCTCGACCGCGCCGCCAGCGACGACGGCCTGCTCGACCAGCTGGTCGGAGAGGGCGGCGCATTGGAGCAGATCATCGCGCCCGGCGGCCCGCTCGACAAGTTCGCCGAGCTGTCCGAGACCCTCGCCGCCCTTCCCCCGAACCTGGCCGAGATGCAGGAGACCGTCGACCACCTCAACGAGGTGGTGGAGCTCCTGAACCGCTCCGTCGCCCCGATCGGCGGCCTCGCCGACCGCCTGCCGAAGCGGCTCACCCGCGGGAATCCGCGCGCCGTGTCGCAGCAGGCGGCGATCGACAACTACGTCGAGTGAGTCGCTACTTGGCGATCCGACGCAGACGCACGTTCGCGAACTCGCCGAGACCCCACGGCCCCAGCTCGCGCCCGTAGCCAGACGCCTTGACGCCGCCGAACGGCAGACCCGGCAGCGTGGTGCCGTGCTCGTTCACCATTGCCATGCCGACGTCGAGGCGGTCGGCCAGCGCGGTAGCCCGCTCCACATCCGTGCTCCACACCGACCCGGACAGCCCGTAGTCGACGTCGTTGGCCAGTTCCACGGCCTGATCGTCGTCGCTCACCGAATAGACGACGGCGACCGGGCCGAAGATCTCCTCGCGATACGCGTCCATCTCCGGCGTGATCCCGGTGAGCACCGCCGGCGCCATGAACGCGCCCGGCCGGTCGAGGGCCTCGCCGCCGGTGTGCAGCGTGGCGCCCTGCGCCACCGCCCGCCTCACCTGCTCCACCACCTGGTCACGAGCGGCCACCGACGAGAGCGGACCGACCTGCGTCTCCGGATCGGCGGGGTCACCGACTGCCGCGCCCTCGAACGCGGCGGTCAGCTGAGCCACGAAGTCGTCGTACAGCTCCTCGTGCACGATGAACCGCTTCGGCGAGTTGCAGGCCTGCCCGCAGTTCATCAGCCGGCCCTTCGCCGCACCGGCCGCCGTGGCTGCGACGTCCGGGGTGTCGAGCAGGATGAACGCATCCGATCCGCCGAGCTCGAGCACCGACTTCTTGAGATGCTTGGCGGCGGTCTGCGCCACCGCGGCGCCGGCCCGGCCGCTGCCGGTCAGCGACACGCCCTGGATCCGCTTGTCGGCGATGATGTCCGCCGCCTGCTCGTTGGTCACGTACACGTTGATGTACGCATCACGCGGTACACCAGCAGCGTGCGCGATCTCTTCCATCACCGCGGACGACGCCGCGCAGATCGGCGCATGCTTGAGCACGATCGTGTTGCCCAGCAACAGATTCGGGGCCGCGAAACGCGCCACCTGATAGTAGGGGAAGTTCCACGGCATGATCCCGAGCAGCGGACCGATCGGCGTCCGGGTGACGATCGACGACGCCGCGCCCTGCGGATCGAGCTCCTCGGACTCCAGCAGCGCCGGACCGTGCTCTGCGTACCAGTCGTAGATCATCGCGGTGAGCATCAGCTCCCCCTGTGCCTGAGCGGGCGGCTTGCCCATCTCGGTGGAGACCAGCTCGGCGAGCTCACCGATCCGGTCCCGGTACGCGGCCGCGGTGGCACGCAGCATCCGGACGCGCTCGTCGATCGACGTCTCGCGCCAATGCTTGTACGCCTCGGCCGACCGAGCGAGAACCTCTTGCACCTCCTCGTCGCTCAGGGTGTCGAAGGTGCGCTCGACGGCGCCGGTCGCGGGATTCTCGGTGACGTAGGTCATGCTTCGCACTCTACGGCGAAATCGCCTTCGTGAGGAGATCGATCACGGAGGCGGCGTCGGGCACCGCGTCCGGGTCCGACGTGACCGAGATCGTCACCGTCGAACCGAGCCCGTGCAGGCCGATCGTCATGGCATGGGCGGCGGACAGCGCCGGGAAACCGGCGGTGAACAGCACCTCTCCCCCGTCGAGCGTCAGATCGGCGGGCCCGCGATTCACCGACGACACCACGGTCGCACCGGCGACGTACGACGGCGCCTCGCCGGTGGCGCTCAGCCGCGCCGCGAGCGCACGCAGCACCGGCGGGGTGATCTCCGCGGCCCGGCGCTGAGCCCACGCGGCCAGTCCGCTCCGCCGGTCACCGGCACGGGCGTCGGCGATCTCCGCGGCGACGGCCGCGACTCGCTCGGGAAACTCCAGATCGGCCCTCAGCCGGATGGTCACGTTGTGAAAGTCGTTGCGGGGTTGGGAGACTGACCGCTTCTTCGTGGGTGGTTTCGACTCGTGGCTCCTGAGCTCCGTGGAAGGGCTGCGCTCGCTCAACCATCGAAGAGAACCCCACCTCCGATCAGGCGGTCCCGGTCCGGCCGCGAGCGAATGCCCCACGGTCAGCTCGACGGCGAGCTCCGGGGCGGCGTCGCCGAGACACTCCGACAGCACGTCCGCGAGAACGGACAAGAAGGCGACGGTGACCGCGGGTCGTCGCGCATCGCCTCCAGCGGCAGCCCGCAGCGTGTCGACATCGGTCACGATGACGTCGATCCGGCGACGCGGTCCGGCCGGGCGGTTGAAGACGCTCGCCGGGAGCGGGTCGGGGCCGGCCGTCCGCGGCCCGTCGCCGGACCAGGACAGGAGTCCAAGACCGAGTCCCGCGGCCACGCGCACCGGCACCTGCAGCGCGCCGCCGACCGCGGCGAGCACACCGGGCGGACGCGCCGCAGGCACCGCCCCGGGCGGCACCGAACCCCCGAACAACGCGCGCGCCAGCGCCGACGCTCCACGCCCGTCAGCGAGCGCGTGCGACACCTGGAAGACGACGACCCAGACCGGACCGTCGGCGCACGGCGCACCGGTCGACGGCCCGAGCAGATGCAGCCGCCACGGCCGCACCGTCGCCTCGAGCCCCTCGGTCAGCAGGCCGGCAACCTGCGCACGACAACGATCCCAGGTGTCGGCGCCGTCGTGCACCACGAAGGCATCGTCGTCGATCGGCGCGGGACACCACCGAGGGAAGGCGAGGTCGGCCGGTGCGGGCGCGACGCGCAGGTGCAGCTCGTCGACGGCTTCGGCACGGCGACGCAGGGAATCGAGCACTCTGCGTCGATCGCCCGCGCCGCCCGGGGTTTGGTCTCGACTCCGCTCGACCAGCGAAGTCGGGCGCAGGGAGAAGCAGTAGAGCAGGAACTGGTCGTTGACGCGGTGGCGCGAACGCCAGAACATGTCCGCATCCGCCGGGGCCAACTCGCCCATCGCACCTCCCCGTCCGTCGATCTGACTCAAGGGTAAGGTGCGGATGCATGCCACGCGAAGGAGTCCGCCCGTGACCGAGTCCAGCACTCCGGAGGCCGTCTCCGCCCTCCCCGTCTCGATACCCGGCGTCGATCCGGACACGCCGGTGATCGTCGGCGTCGGCCAGGCCGCCGAACGGCTCGACGACCCCGGCTACGCGGCCCTCGGCGAGGCCGATCTCGCAGCTCGAGCGGTCGCGGCCGCGTTCGACGACACCGGCGCGCCTGCCGAGCGGATCGCGTCGTCGATCGACGTGGTCGCGGCCGTCCGCTCGTTCGAGAAGTCCAGCCCCGCTTCGGCTTCGCCGCTCGGCCGACCGGACAACATGCCCCGCGCCGTCGCCGCACGCACCGGGATGCACCCGCGCCGCGCGATCGAAGAGGTGACCGGCGGGCAGAGTCCGCAGCACCTGGTGACCGAGTTCTCCGGCGAGATCGCCGCCGGGCGCGCCCACGCCGTCGTCCTGCTCGGCGCCGAGGTGATGTCGACGGTGCGGCGCGCGCTGACCGGTGACGGCGAGAAGCCGGACTACACCGAGCACGTCGACGGCCAGCTGGAAGACCGCGGATTCGGCATCGCCGGACTCACCTCGGTGGAGGAGGTGAAGCACGGCCTGGTGCTGCCGACCCACCAGTACGCGCTCCTGGAGAACGCCCGTCGGCACCGCCTGGGACTGAGCCGCGCCGAGTACGCCCTCCAGATGGGCGAGCTGTTCGCCCCGATGACCCGGGTGGCCGCGCAGAACCCGTACGCGGCTGCCCCGCGCGAGCACACGGCCGCCGAGCTCGCGGAGCCTTCCGAGCGCAACCGGCTGGTCGCGCTGCCCTATCCGCGACGCCTGATCGCGCGCGACCAGGTGAACCAGGCGGCCGCGGTGGTCCTGATGTCGGCGGCCGCCGCCACCGCCGCCGGGATCGACCCGAGCCGTTGGGTGTTCTTGCACGGGCACGCCGACGTCGTCGAACAGCCGCTGCTGGCCCGTCCGGACCTGTCCCGTGCTCCGTCGCAGCCCGCCGCGCTGACCGAGGCGCTGCAGATGGCCGGCACGAGCATCGACCGCATCGACCACTTCGACCTGTACAGCTGCTTCCCGATCGCCGTGTTCAACGTCGCCGAGGAGTTCGGCCTGGACGCCGACGATCCCCGCGGGCTCACCGCGACCGGCGGCCTGCCCTACTTCGGCGGGCCCGGCAACAACTACTCGATGCACGGCATCGCCGAGATCGTGCAGCGGGTGCGGCGCGACCCCGGGGCGCTCGGGCTGGTCACCGCCAACGGCGGGGTCCTGAGCAAGTTCTCGGTCGGGATCTACTCCACCGAGCCCGCGCCCTGGCGGCCGTCGACGTCGTCGCGCCTGCAGGCCGAACTCGACCGGCGCGAACGGATCCCGTTGTGCCGCTATGCCGACGGGCCCGCCGTGATCGAGACCTTCACCGTCGCCGACCCCGGCGGCGACTCGCGGATGGGCCTGGTGATCGGCCGCACCCCGGACGGCGCGCGCTTCCTCTCCACCGTCGAACGCGGCGACGACGCCCTCTTCGACCTCCTCTGCGGCGACGACGATCCGGTCGGCGCGCAGGTCTTCGCGCGGTCGTCGGCCAAGGGGAACACGGTGACGCTCGACGAGGCGACGATGGACCGACTCCGCCCGCGCCGGCCGATCGGCTTCCGGGACTCGTACGACGACGTGCTCGTCCGCCGGGACGGGCACGTCCTGGAGATCGTCATCAACCGGCCCGAAGCCCGTAACGCCTTGCGCGCCAAGACCAACGCCGAGCTGGACGAGATCTTCGACGCCTACTTCGCCGACCCGGACCTGTGGGTCGCGATCCTCACCGGCGCCGGTGAAAAGGCGTTCTCCTCCGGGAACGATCTGGCGGCCAGCGGCGGCGTCGGCGCCCTCGCGGTCCCGGAGAACGGCTTCGGCGGACTCACCTCGCGGCGGGACAAGCCCAAGCCGATCATCGCGGCGGTGAACGGGTTCGCGCTCGGCGGCGGATTGGAGATCGCGCTGGTGAGCCACCTGATCGTCGCCGACGAGCACGCCACCTTCGGCCTCCCCGAGGTGCGGGTCGGGCTGGTGGCCGCGGCCGGCGGGCTGGTCCGGCTGCCGCGCGTGATTCCGCCGGCCGTCGCGCAGGACATGCTGCTGACGGGTCGTCGTCTCGACGCTCAGGAGGCGCTGCAGTACGGGCTGATCTCGCGGATCGCCCCGCACGGCGACGTGCTGGCGCTGGCCCGTGAGGTGGCCGCCGAGATCCTGGCCGGATCGCCGACGTCGGTCCGGGCCTCGATCGCGGTGACGGCCGCCGCCGACGCCGACGCCGACACCGTCACCGCCGTCCGGGACAGCGTGTCCGTGCTCGACACGGTGATCGTCAGCCAGGACACCACCGAGGGGATCATGGCCTTTGTCCAGAAGCGCGAGCCGCGCTGGACGGGACGCTGACCTGCAGCGCTGCGGACTCCCGCAGAACTCGGTAGCGTCGGAACCGCCGCCGCTCACGGCGGCGCCGACCCGCACGGAGGGCACGACCCGCCCGGACTCCGACGTCCCCGCGGGAACTCCATGCACCAGGGCCGCGATGTGATTCGACACGAGGAGGACCCATGGGAATCGCCGACGACGCACAGAACAAGGCCGAAGATCTGAAGGGCCGCGCCAAGGAAGCCACCGGCGCGGTGACCGGAGACGAGGATCTCAAGAACGAGGGCAAGGCCGACCAGGGCCTGGCGGGCGCCAAGGAGAAGGTCACCGAGGCCGCCGACAAGGTCAAGGAAGGCGTGGACTCGCTCAAGGACAAGCTCACCGGGCGCTGATCCGCGCACCGCAGAACCGTCGTCGACGGCGGCCGACCCTCGTGGGCGGCCGCCGTCGTCGTCCGTTCAGTGCGCCAGCTTCAGGCCGATCACGCCGCCCACGATCGCCAGGATGCACAGGATCCGCACGGTGCTCACCGGTTCGGCGCCGGTGACCATCGCGAGCACCACCGTCAGCATGGCGCCGATGCCGACCCAGACGGCGTACGCGGTGCCGGTCGGCAACTCGCGCATCGCGTAGGCAAGACCGGCCATCGACACCACCAGCGCCGCTCCGAAGATCAGCGACGGGGTGAGCCGGCTCAATCCCTCGGACCGGCCGAGTGCGGTGGCCCAGACGGCTTCGAGAATTCCGGACAGGACGAGAACAATCCACGACATGAGTGGCTCCTTGGCCACCGTCTTGTCGCGGTCCGGGTACGGCGGGCTCGTCCGGGAAACGCCGGGTTGCGGCGCTCGCCGACCAGGATATCCGATCGGGCAGGGGACAGTGATGACACCAATCACCCCAGTCAGCGCTTGAGTTTCCACCACCGAAAACTCTGACGCGCACCCGCCCCGCAAAGCGGAGATCAGATGTGTCAGACCGCCGTCGTAGAGTGACGTCAGACACATAAAGAGAACCGGAACCAACGGTCCTGCCAGCGGGAACAGCACTTCGGGGGAGGTGAACATCGTGACCGTCAACGGCATCTTCGCACGACGACGCTGCCGGGTGCGCGCGATGGTTCGGTCGCTGCTCCGGCCGGTACCGATTCTGCCGGTTTCGAAATCACCCCCTCAGCGTGTTGTGGGTTGAGCCCGTGCGAGGCGCCCATCGCTTGTTGAGCCGGTGCGAGGCCCCAGCCGAGCACCGAGTCGAAACGCCCCCTCGCTCGTTGAGCCGGTGCGAGGCCCCAGCCGAGCACCGTGTCGAAACGCCCCCTCGCTCGTTGAGCCGGTGCGAGGCCCCAGCCGAGCACCGAGTCGAAACGCCCCCTCGCTCGTTGAGCCGGTGCGAGGCCCCAGCCGAGCACCGTGTCGAAACGCCCCCTCGCTCGTTGAGCCGGTGCGAGGCCCCAGCCGAGCGCCGAGTCGAAACGTCCTGCCCGCGAAGCGAAGAACAGAATTGTCAGAGGGTCGCCGTAAAGTGATCTCAGACACACAAGAAGAACCGGAAACCTCGGTTCTACCAGCGGAAACAGCACTTCGGGGAGGTGAACATCATGGCCGTCAACGGCATCTCGTACAACGACGACGCTACCGCTGCTGCGGGCGCGACCGATCGCGCCACCCCCACCGACGCCACGGACGTGTTCGATCCTGCGGTGTTGCTCGCCGGTCTCTCACCAGCCCAGCTGCTGGCGGTGCAGACCACTGCCGAGCAGCGCCTCACCGCGGAGGCGACCGCGCTGGTGGCCGCCGAGTCCGACGACGCCCTGCTGGGGCTGCTCGATGTCCGCGAGCAGACCCGCCGCCGCGCCGAAGTGTTCGATGCCGCCCTGTACGTCGAGGTCTCGGACCGGGGCGTGTACCGCACCGCCGGGCATATCTCGGTTCATCAGTTGTACGCGTTCGGGCTGCGTCTGGGGGCCGGTGAGGCCCGCCGACGCCGGGTCACCGCCGAGGGCATCGGCGCGATGGGCGCCCTGACCGGCGAACGCCTCGAACCTCGCCTGACGGCGACCGCGACGGCGGTCGCGGACGGAGACGCCGGCGGCGCGCACGTCGCCGCGGTCACCGAGATCATGGACAAACTCCCCTCGGCGGTCACTCACGATCAGCGCGTCAAAGCCGAAGCGATGCTCGCTGATGCGGCGCGGCGTCTGGACCCGGCCGCGGTCACCGTGGTCGGTAACCGGATCCTGGCGTGGCTCGACCCCGACGGCACCCTGGCCGACGACCACGACCGGGCCCGTCGGCGTACGTTCAACCTGCAGCCGCAGAACCGGCAACTGATGAGCAAGGTCCGGGCGCTGCTCACCCCGGTGCTGCGCGCGAAGTTGGAGGTGGTCTTGCATCAGTGGGCCACCACCGGGATGAACAACCCCGACGACCCCGACTCCCCCCGCGGCGCCGCCGACCAACCCGGCCTCGACCCCGCCGTCCTGGCAGCTGCGGCAGAGCGGGACACCCGCACGCTCGGGCAGCGTCAGCATGACGCCCTCCAAGCATTGTGCGACTGGGCCCTCGCGCTGGCCGGGCAACCCGCACCCACCCGGATCCCCTCACAAGTCGTGGTCACCGTCACCGACGAGGACCTGGCCCGGCAAGCTGGGATCGGCTGGACCGCCACCGGCACCCGCATCCCGGTGTCTGATCTGGTGCAGTTCGCCGCCGACACCATCCCGTATCTGGCAGTGTTCTCCAAGGCCACCGGACAAGTTCTCTATTTGGGGCGCGCGAGCCGGTTCGCCACCGCGGCGCAACGGTTGGCGTTGTTCGCCCGCGACCGGGGCTGCACCGCGCCGGGCTGCACCGTCCCGTTCATCCGCACCCAAGCCCACCACATGCCCGATTGGACCGACGACGGTGTCACCGATATCGATCGTCTGGGTGGGGCGTGCGGACGGCACAACCGCATGAACGGCAAGACTGCCGGGCATTGGGAGTCGACGGTCCTCACCTTCGGGCCCGACTCCGGACGCGTCGGGTGGCGGCCCGTCGGACGCGGCACTCCGTGGCAGAGCAACATCATGTTCCACCCCGAACGCCTCGCACCCGACCCCAGCCGCATCCCAGCAGCAGGTGAACCGCCCGCCGACACCAGACCGCCCGGCAACACACGAATGCCCGACGTCAGCGCATTGCGTGAAGTGATCGCTTCACCGGACGCGACCGGGCCACCGGGCGAACACCGGACTGCCCGTCCATTCCGGATCGTGCACGGACACTGGGTCGCCTGACACCGGGCCACTCGGCGACCTCGCAACACCCGGCGACTGCCGAGCAGATATGCCGGGCATCACAAGTACCGTGGAGGATGTCATCGAGTTCGCGAGACCGGGAGGACGACCCATGGCGCAGAACGACCCCTTCGGACCGGGCGACGACGACTTCGACCGCTTCGCCCGCGAGGTCGGCGAAGGACTCAAAGACATGGTCGGCAAGTTCCTCGCCGGGCAGGGCGGACAGGCCGCGTGGTCCAGAATCACCGACGCGGCGGCCCGGCCCCGGCGCACCGAGCCGGCGGCGCACGCAGCGCCCGGATCGGAGCCGGCCGGCGGGGTGTGGGCCGTCCTCACGGTCGACGACGACGGCCCGCGTGTGGAGCAGGTGTTCCCCACAGAGATCGAGGCGCTGCGCGCCAACCAGCACAACACCGAACCCGGACGCCGCGTCCGCTTCCTCCCCTACGGCATCGCGGTCGACGCGCTCGACGGCGAGCACACCCCGGAGTCGATGTAGGCCGACACCGCCGCCGGAGACCTGCGTCCTACAGCAGGACCATCGCCTCGCGCGTGCTCAGGCGAGCCCGGCGTCGTGCATCAGGATCGCCACCTGCACACGGTTCGCGACGTCGAGCTTGGTGAAGATCCGGGAGATGTGCGCCTTGACGGTGGGCACGCTCATATAGAGCTCCGCACCGATCTCCGCGTTCGACGCTCCCTTCGCCAGACACTGGGCCACCTCCCGCTCGCGCGCGGTCAGTCGTGCCACCGCGGTGCGGGCGGCCGTCGCCTGATCGTCGTCCCGACCGTCGACCACCTGCTTGATCAGCGCGGCCGTGACCGACGGGCTCAGCGCCGGCCGGCCTCCGAGCACCGTCTCGATGGCGCCGACGATCTCCGCCGGCGGCGTGTCCTTGAGAAGGAACCCGTCGGCGCCCACCGCCAGCGCCCGGACCACGTAGTCGTCGGCGTCGAACGTGGTCAGCACGATCACCGCGGGCGGCTCGGGCAGCGCCTTGATCGCCGCCGTCGCCTCGATGCCGTCCATCACCGGCATCCGCAGATCCATCAGCACCAGATCGATCCCGCCGCCGCGGCACGCGTCGAGCGCCTCGCGCCCGTTCGGGGCCTCACCGGTCACATCCAAGCGCGGGTCGCCGCCGAGCAGCAGGCGGAGCCCAGAGCGGACCAAGGGGTCGTCGTCGACGATCAGCAGCCGGGCGGTCATGTCTGCCACGGTAACCACACCGTCAACTCGAACTTGCCGTCCGGGCCTACCCCGGCCGACTGCTCGCCGCCACTGAGCTTGACCCGCTCGGCAAGGCCCACGAGGCCGAACCCCGACTCCGGCGGCGCCGGAGCGGCCGTGGACCGCGGCGCCAACCCGTTGCACACACGCAGTCGCACCCCTTCGGCCTCCGACCCCGACACCGCCACCCGCACCAGCGCCGACGGCGCGTGCTTGCGGGCATTGGTGAGGCCCTCCTGCAGACAGCGATAGAGGGTGCGCGCCAGCGCCGGCGGCAGGTCGTCGGCCTCGACGTCATAGGCGATGCGCATGCCGGAGGCGCGGTTCTCCTCGATCAGTTCGACGAGGTCGACGGACGCATCCTGGGGCCGCTCGGGGATCGCGTCGCCGGGGCCCTCGCGCAGCACCCCGAGCACCTCACGCAGCTCGGTCAGGGCCTGGCGCGACGTGTCGGCGATGACGGTCGCTGTCTGCTGCACCTCGTCCGGGGTGAGGTCGGCGCGATACGCCAGCGCCCCGGCGTACATGTTCACGGTCGAGATCCGATGCGCCAGAACGTCGTGCATCTCGCGGGCGATCCGCGAGCGTTCGGCCGCACGCGCCTCGCGGACCTTGGCCTCCTGTTCAGCCTCGGCCAGCCGGGCCCGCGACTGCCAGCTGGCCAGCAGTTCCCGCCGCGAACCGATGTACAGGCCGACCGCCACCATCAGGCAGATCAAAGCCACCAGCGCGCCGGCCTCGAAGACGTTGGGCGTCGGAACTTCGGGCACCCGCAGGACCCATTCGGCGAAGATCGCCACGGCGAGTGTCAACAGTGTCATCGGCAGGATCTCGCGCCACCGCCGCCGTGTCGAGAGCGAGACCAGCGACAGGGCCCCCGGGCCGGCCGCGGTGAAGGAGATCATTCCGGCCAGGTTGGTGACGGTGGTGACCGTCACCGGGAAGCGGCGGCGCTGCGTCACCACCAGATAGCTGACCAGGCCGACCGCCAGATCGGTGACGAACCACCAGCGCACATGGTGAAACTGGTAGTCCAGGCGCGGGATCCACGCCATCGCCGACAGAGCGAGCATCAGCACCAGCCGATAGACGTGGCCCCACGCCGTGATTCGCGGCTGATAGTCCTCGGGGCGCACGGATCCAGCCTATTCTGGGCGCTCGGAGCTCGTCGTCGTACCGCGGTCGGGGGCCGCCCCCTACTTTGGTCGCACCGGAGAACCCATTGGTAGGCACCGGAAACCGACCGTCGCCCGATGTGGACGGGACGGCTCCCCGGCGAGGATCGAAGCCATGATCACCGTCGAACACCTCACCAAACGCTACGGCGACTACACCGCCGTCGACGACGTCTCCTTCGTGGCCAAACCCGGTCTGGTGACCGGCTTCCTGGGACCGAACGGCGCCGGCAAGTCGACCACCATGCGGATCATCGCCGGTCTCACCCCGGAGAGCTCCGGCACCGCCCTGGTGAACGGCCGCCGCTACCGCGACATCCCCAACCCGGCCACCAGCGTCGGCGTGCTCCTGGACGCCTCCGCTCAGCACGCCGGCCGCACCGGCGCGGAGATCCTCCGTCTCTCCGCGATGACCCTCGGCCTGCCCCGCGAGCGCGTCGACCAGGTACTGGAGCTGGTCAGCCTGACGCCCGAGGAATCCGGACGACGGGTCCGCAACTACTCGCTCGGCATGCGCCAGCGCCTCGGGATCGCCAACGCACTGCTCGGCGACCCCGAGATCCTGATCCTCGACGAGCCCGCCAACGGCCTCGACCCGGCAGGCATCCACTGGATGCGCACCCTGCTCCGTGACTACGCCGACCGCGGCGGGACCGTCCTGCTCTCCTCGCACCTCCTGCACGAGATCGAGATCGTCGCCGATGACATCGTCGTGATCGGGCACGGCCGCATCGTGGCCCAGGGCACCAAGGACGAACTGCTCGCCGGCGCCGGGACCCGCGTGGTCTCGACCGACGACGACGCGCTCGGCCAAGCGCTCTACGAAGCCGGACTGCGCGCCGAGCGGTCGCCGGACGGCGGATTCACCGTCGACGCGGCGCCGGTGGACGTCGGGGCCGTCGCACTGTCCCGGCAGATCGGCCTGATCGAGCTCCGGCCCGGCGACGGCGCCCGCCTGGAGGAGATGTTCCTCCAACTCACCCAGCGGACGCAGCGCGAGCAGTCGGATGCCTTCGCCCCCAACGCCTTCCCCACCTCGTCTGGAGTCCCGTCATGACCGTCCTGTCCGAGTCCACCCCGTCTCCCGCGCCCGCCCGGTACGACGACCCGGCGCCGATCCCGCTGTCCCGCCTGATCAAGGTGGAGCTGCGCAAACTCGTCGACACCCGCGCCGGCTTCTGGCTGACCGCGTCCATCGCACTGATCGCGGTGGTCGTCATGGTCGTGATGCTGATCGTCGGGCGCAACAATCCGGAGGACCTCGCCTTCGGGAACTTCTTCGGCATGATGAACATCCCGACCGGGATCATCCTGCCGATCATGGCGATCCTCCTGGTGACCGGCGAATGGAGTCAGCGCAACGCCCTGACCACCTTCACCATGGAGCCCCGCCGCGAACGGGTGGTGCTGGCCAAACTGGGCGCGGCGCTGATCGCCGCGGTCGGCGCGGTGGCGGTGGCCGTGGTGCTCGGCGCGGTCGGCAACGTGATCGCCGGCATCGCGATCGGCGGGGACGCCGGCTCGTGGAGCTTCAGCGTCGTCGGCCTGTTCAACGCCTTCCTGCTGCAGATCCTCGGCCTGCTGCTCGGCTTCGGCTTCGCCGCGCTGATTCTGAACACGCCCGGCGCGATCGTCGCCTACTTCGCGCTGCCGACCGTGCTGAGCCTGGTGTCCGAACTGGTCCCAGCCTTCGGCGATCGCCTCGGCGACTGGGTGAACCTCGATCAGACGCAGGCGCCGTTCATGTCGGACACCTGGGCCTCGGGCGGCGAATGGATCCGCCTGGTGGTGTCGTCGCTGATCTGGATCGGGATCCCGCTGAGCCTGGGCATCGCCCGGATCCTGCGCGCCGAAGTGAAATAGCCCTCGGTCGGCCACCCGGCCGAGCGACGTCGAAGGCCGCACCCCGCTTCTCCCTCGGGGTGCGGCCTTCGCGTGTGATCAGCCCTCGAGCGCGTTGAGCGCTCGAGGGAGTCGGTGGTCGCGGAGTGGTCTCGACTTCGCTCGACCAGCGAGGACTTCGCTCGACCAGCGAGGACTTCGCTCGACCAGCGAGGAGAGGCTCGACCAACGGGGACTCAGCCCTCGAGCGCGTTGAGCGCCTTGTCGGCGTGCACGTTCATGTTCACCTCGGACGAGATCACCTCGGCGACGGTGCCGTCCGCGCGGATCGCGAAGGTGGTGCGCTTGGTGGGCATTCCGGCGAGCTTCAGCAGGCCGCCGCGCCCGACGTCGTACGCCTTGGCGACCTCGCCGTCGACGTCGGCCAGCAGCGGATAGTCGAGGCCGTGCTCCTGCGTCCACCGGCCCTGCTTCTCCACGGCGTCCCGGCTGATGCCCACGCGCTGCACGCCGGCGGCGTCGAACTCGGCGCCCAGGTCCCGGAAGTAGCAGGCCTCCTTGGTGCAGCCGGGCGTGAACGCCGCCGGATAGAAGAACAGCGCGACCGGGCCGTCGGCCAGGAACTCCGACAAGCGGCGGACCGTGCCGGTCTGGTCGGGCAGAGCGAAGTCGGGGGCGGTGTCACCGGGTTTCATGCGGTCCAGTCTGCCGCGCGATCAGCGATCCGACCAGACCGGGCGGCGCTTCTCCAGGAACGCGTTGATCCCCTCCTGCGCGTCGCACGTGACGGCGTTGGCGGTCATCGTCTCGGTCATCATCCGGTAGGCCTCCGGTTCGGTCGCGTCGATCTGCTCGTAGAAGGCGCGTTTGCCGATCGCGAGGGTCTCGCCGCTGGACTCGGCGATGCGCACCGCGAGGTCGTCCACGGTCTGCCCGAGCTCGTCGCCCGGCACGACGGCGTTGAGCAGTCCCCAGTCCAGGGCGGTGTGCGCGTCGATCAGGTCGCCCGTGAGCAGCATCTGCATGGCGCGCTTGCGGCCGATCGCGCGAGTCAGCGGCACCATCGGTGTGGAGCAGAACAGCCCGATCTTGACACCCGGCGTGCCGAACCGGGCGTCGTCGGCGGCGACGGCCAGATCGCAGGTGGCCACCAGCTGGCAGCCGGCGGCGAGCGCCATCCCCTGCACCTTGGCGATCACCGGCCGCGGGACGTCGTGCACGGCCGCCATCAGTTCGCGGCACGCCTCGAAGACGATGCGCTCGTCCTCGAGGGTGCGGCCGGCGAGCTCGGCGAGGTCGTGCCCGGCGGAGAAGGCCGGGCCCTCCGCGGCGATCACGATCACCCGCACCCGCGGATCGTCGGACAGTTCGCGCAGCAATCGGGTGGCCTCGCGCATGGTCGCCAGCGAGAGCGGGTTGCGGCGCTCCCGCGCTCGCAGAGTCAGGGTTCCGATCGGCTCGGCGATCTGGGCGGTCACGGCGGCGGTCGTCGTCTCGGTCATGGACTCATCGTCGCGCCGTCGTGCGCGGCCCGCAGCCGGATCGGCCGAACCTGTCCGGCCGGTCAGGATCCACCGCCCGCCCAGCCGACTCGACTCCCTGCCGAGACCGCCGCCCACACGACCTCCCGCCGAGACCGCCCACCCCGCCCGTTGAGCCGACACGACTCCCCGCCCGTTGAGCCGACGGGCCCGCTAGTGTCCCGTGTCGGAAGTTTCTCGATGGTTGCCGGGAGTCCGATGGGCGGCCGGCAAGGCGGACGAGGGAGGGATACCGGCAGGTATCCTGACCGAGGACAACGCCGCCAGACGTTCATCGGGCCCCGGCATACCGCGAAAGAACTTTCGACACGGGACACTAGGGCCCGGCGTGTCGAAAGGCACTCTCTAGAAACACCTTTCGACACGCTCCTCGCCTAGCGGCTCGTCGCAGCTCAAGGAGCGAGGGGAGCGGGGGAACACTGTGGCCGGACGACCCGGTAGGTCGGGGTTCCCGATCGCCCCGCACGGTCGTAGGGTCGGAGTATGGACAGCCGATCGCCGAAAGCACTACTCCAGAGCCCCGACCTGTACCTGCTGGCCGCGGCCGGGCAGGCGGCCGACGCGGTCGCCTGCATCAAGCCGATCGACTACATCAAGAGATGCCTCGACGACGTCGGCTTCCCCGAGGAGCACCGCTGGATCTTCCCGGTGATCAAGGGCGCCTCCGCCGCCGGCCTGGCCAGCGCCCGCTTCTCCCCCGGCCTGGCCCGGCTGACCGCGGTCCTGCTCACGCTCTACTTCTCCCTCGCGGTGGGCTTCCACGTCCGCGCCCGCGATCTCCGGTTCAACTTCGCTGCGGCGAGCTCGCTGCTGGTGTTCTACGGCGCCCTCGCGGTGACCGGACCGCCGCGCACCGATTGCTCCTGCGCCGAGTCCGGCTCTGCGGCACGATAGCCCGTCGCGATGAGCGGCGCGGAACCGCACGCCGGCATCACACCGCGACGAGCGGGCCGCCGCGGCGGGCCGGGCGAGACGACCACCCGGTCACGGTTCCGCTGGCTGTGGTGGCTCCTCGCCTACGTCAGTCTCGGCCTCGGCATCCTCGGGGTGGTGCTGCCAGTGCTGCCGACCGTGCCCTTCGTCCTGCTCGCGGCCTTCGCGGCGGCCCGCGGTTCCGAGCGCCTGCACGCGCGACTGCTCGACGACCCGCGCACCGGCCCGATGATCCGCGACTGGCAGGCCCACGGTGCGGTCTCCCGGAAGGCCAAGTGGCTGGCCACCGGCACCATGAGCTTCTGCGCGGTGCTGCTGTTCGTCGTCTCCCCGATCGTCTGGATCGCCGTCGGCGCGACCCTGATCATGGCCACCGTCTGCACCTGGCTCTGGTTCCGCCCGGAGCCCGCCTGAGCCGGACCGCGATCTGGGACGCACAGTGAACCTCCGTCTGCCGTGACCCGTAGCTGGCCACAAGAACGGGGTTCTCACCCGCTGTCACAGCGCGCGCTTGAGGCCGACATGCTCGGTGGCATAGCCGTTGCGCTCGTAGAAGGCGCGGGCGCGGTCGCGGATCTCGTCGGTGGTCACCTGGACCAGGTCCGCGCCGTGCGCACGACCGTGCTCGTGCGCCCACTCGAGCATCGCGGTGCCCAGCCCACGACCGCGCTCGGATCCCCGGACCCGCAGGCCCTCGATCTGCAAACGCGTAGCCCCGGTCCGGCTGAGCCCGGGCAGCACCGTCAGCTGCATGGTGCCCACCGCCAGGCCGGCGTCGTCGCGCACCACCGCCAGGAAGTGCGAACGCTCCCGCGCGACGACGTCGAACGCCGCCTCGTACGGGCCGTACTCCTCCACCTCTCGCGAACGCCCGATCTCGTCGTCGCACAGGAGCGCGACGATGTCGGGCACGTCGGCGCGGCCCGCACGCTCGATCCGGAACTGCCTGCCGTCCAACGAGATCCGGCTCCGCACCGACAGCCGCGCGCTCTCCTGTAGTCGAGCGACGAGGAGGTCGAGCCACGCGCCCACGTTGGTGCGCGCCTGCTCGGTGTCCGGATAGCGGCAACGCAGATGCAGGCCGGTGCCGTCCAGGATGAACCACAGCATCACCCCGTCGGTCCGGATGCTGGCGCCCACGTACTGCGCTTCCAGACTGGCCGCATCGACCCGGACCGGAAGCCGCCGCAGATCCAGCCACGAAATGGCGAACATGCCCGGCGCCTCCGGCATCCCGCCCCACGGTTCCAGCACGTCCGCCAGCGACCACGACCCGAGACTCACGGCCTCGCGCACCGCCTCGGCGGCCGCCTTCGGGTCGGCGACGGTGCACTCGAGCACCGAGTTGGTGATGAACCACCCGACCGAATCGTGCCAGCGGTCCTCGTACCGGCTGTGCACCGGAAACACCGCACGCAACGGATCGGCGGCCAGTTCGGCGGTCACCTTGGTCATCGTGGCGACGGTCAGCGCGAGCGTCGAGACGCCCTCCGCGCGGGCCTGCGCCGAGAAGCCGGCGCTGTCGTCGACGTCGAACACGTCCCGCACCTCGACCCGCTCGGCCTCGGCCTGCGCAGACCCCAGCGGGAGCGGGAAGCGCGGCATCACGCCGCCGCTGTCGTCGAGGATCTGCGCCCAGCGTCGTCGTACGTCGTCGGGAGCGGACGGCCGGTCGCGGAGGGCGCGCGTGTGCTCGGCGAACGGCGGCACCGGCCGGAGCGACGCCGGGCGACCGGCGCGGATCTCGGTCAGCGCGGCCAGGAAGTCGCGCAGGATCACCAGCATCGACCACATGTCGACGTGCGAATGGTCGGCGGCGATCACCACCGTCGGACCGGCCGCCGTCTCCAGGACGCAGAGTCGGTGCGCGGGTTGGGAATAGGGTGAGCACTCGCGGTCGAGCACCTCGCGCAACGCCTCGTTGACCGCCTCGCCCGGCCCGATCGGATGCTCCACCCAGGCGCCCGGGCGGATCCGCACCTCGTGCAGACGGGGGATGCCGTCCTCGCCGGGCGAGAACGCGCTGCGCAGCGTACCGTGGCGGGCGATCACGGCCAGCCAGGCGTCGGCCAGCGCCTGCCGGGCGACCGGCTCGGGCAGATGGAACGAGAGCGCCATCCACGAACCCGGGCGTTCACCGGCGCCGACATGCCGGCTCTGATCGAACGACACCGGCAGCGCCCGGCCGGGCGGGGAGACGATCACGTCGTAGCCCATCAGCCGGCCGAACGGGAGCCGCAGGTGGGCGACGTTGGTCAAGCGCATGGCGGTAACGTAGCGGCCCCGGGTTTCCGGCGAGGGCGTTCGGGTTTCCACGCTGTTACGAGAGGAGTCGGCCATGACGTTGTTCGACGTCCCCGGTGCACGGCTGAGCACCGCGCTGAGCGACGAGGGTGGCCAGGCCGTGGTGCAGCTGCACGGCCTCACCTCCAGCCGGGCCCGCGACCACGTTCTCGACCTGAACCTCGGGATCGGGCTCTCCGGGACCCGGCTGCTCCGGTACGACGCCCGGGGCCACGGTTTCTCCACCGGCCGCGCCGTCGCCGACGACTACCGCTGGGAGAACCTGGCGACCGACCTGCTGTCCCTCCTGGATCACCGCTTCCCCGGTGAGACGGTGTACGGGGCCGGGACGTCGATGGGCTGCGGGACGCTGCTGCACGCCGCTGTGCGCGAACCCGAACGCTTCGCCGGACTGACCGTCCTGCTGCCGCCCACCGCGTGGGAGACGCGCCGGGCGCACGCGCAGGGCTACCTGGACACCGCGTCGCTGATCGAGGACGAGGGCCTGGAGACCTTCGTCGCGCTCACCCGGCAGGCGCCGCAGCCGCCGGCCACCGTCGGCCGGCCCGAGACCCTTCCCGAGGTCGACGAGGCGATCTTGCCGTCGGTGTTCCGCGGCGCCGCGGCCAGCGACCTTCCCGTCCCCGCCGAGCTCGCCCGCATCGAGGTGCCGGTCCGCGTCCTCGCGTGGACCGACGACCCTTCGCACCCGATGTCGACCGCGGAGCGTCTGACCGATCTGCTCCCGCGCGCCGAACTGACCGTCGCCGCCAGCCCCGAAGAGGTCCGGCGCTGGCCGTCACTGCTGCACGACGACGTCCTGCGGGTGTCGCGATGACCGGGCCGGCGATCACGATCACCTTTTGCACGCAGTGCAACTGGCTCCTGCGTGCGTCGTGGATGGCGAGCGAGCTGCTGTCCACGTTCGGCGACGAGCTCGGCTCGGTGACCCTGGTGCCCGGGACCGGAGGAGTGTTTCGCATCGACGCCGACGGTCAGCAGATCTGGGAGCGCAAGCGGGACGACGGTTTTCCCGACGCGGCGGAACTGAAGCGCCGGATTCGCGATGCCGCGCTCCCCGAGTGGAACCTCGGACATTCCGATTCGGGACATCGCTGAATGGAAATGCGTGATCCCACCTTCGTGCAACGGTAAGTTCGTCGCATGCTGAAGAGACTGGGCGCGCTGGGCGCCGCCATCGCCGTCGTCACCGCAGGCCTGGGCGGGGCGGTTGCCGCCGGACCCGCCGACGCCGCCAAGAACCCCTCTGTCCGCGTGTGCGCCGTCATCGCCGGCAAGCCCTACCACGGCCCGCTCACCCTGCGCAGCGACGACTGGTGGGACTTCTTCGGACGTACCCAGTACACCGCGGGCAACGGGTGCACCGAGTTCCGCAACGTGGAGAAGCGCAAGGGTTACCGCGTGGCGGTCCGCTACGAGACCATGCCGTGCCAGCAGGGCCTGCGCCCCGACGGCACCTGGTACCGCTGGGGCGTGCGCGGTGAGCGGATCGGCCAGTCCCGGCGCGCGGTCACCAAGGCGACCGGTCGTACCGACCTCGGCCGGATGGTGGTGCGCCAGCACTACACGCAGTGCTTCTGACCGGGGTCTCGATACGGCTCGGCGAGCGCCCCGCTCTGTTGGTGGTCGAGTAGCGGCTCGCTCTGTTGGTGGTCGAGTAGCGCCTCGCTCTGTTGGTGGTCGAGTAGCGGCTCGCTCTGTTGGTGGTCGAGTAGCGGCTCGCTCTGTTGGTGGTCGAGTAGCGGCTCGCTCTGTTGGTGGTCGAGTAGCGACGAAGGAGCGTATCGAGACCCCACCGCCGCGAAGGCGGGTCTCGATACGGCTCGGCTAGTGTCCCGTGTCGGAAGTTTCTCGATGGTTGCCGGGAGTCCGATGGGCGGCCGGCAAGGCGGACGAGGGAGGGATACCGGCAGGTATCCTGACCGAGGACAACGCCGCCAGACGTTCATCGGGCCCCGGCATACCGCGAAAGAACTTTCGACACGGGACACTAGCGCCCCTTCGACCGCGTGTCGTCGCAGGCTTCGCCACGCATGCTCAGGACGACGCTCACCTACTCGACCACCAACTTGCCTACTCGACCACCAACGACACGGGCTACTCGACCACCAAACAAGTATGTCGCTACTCGACCACCGGCCTGCCTACTCGACCACCGACGGCACGCGGGCCGTCAGGCGTCGGCGAGGAGCGCGTTGAGCGTCTCGCTCGGGCACATCGCGGCGTGCAGTTTGCCGGCGTCCGGCTCGTAGTAACCGCCCAGATCCACCGCGTGGCCCTGCACCTCGGACAGCTCCTGGAGGATGGTGTCCTTGTTCTCCTCGAGGGCCTTGGCCAGCGGGGCGAACCGCTCGGCGAGCTCGGCGTCGTCGTTCTGTCCGGCCAGTTCCTGCGCCCAGAAGAGGGCGAGCCAGAACTGGCTGCCGCGGTTGTCGAGCTCCCCGGTCTTGCGCGACGGCGACTTGTTCTCCTCCAGCAGCTTGCCGGTGGCCGCGTCGAGCGCCTCGGCGAGCACGGTGGCCTTGGGGTTGTCGTACTTGCGGCCGAGATCGTCCAGGCTCGCCCCCAGCGCGAGGAACTCGCCGAGCGAGTCCCACCGCAGGTGGTTCTCCTCGACCAGCTGCTTGACGTGCTTGGGCGCGCTGCCGCCGGCCCCGGTCTCGTAGAGTCCGCCGCCGGCCATCAGCGGCACGATCGACAGCATCTTGGCGCTGGTGCCCAGCTCCAGGATCGGGAACAGGTCGGTCAGGTAGTCGCGCAGGATGTTGCCGGTCACCGAGATGGTGTCGAGCCCGCGCCACGCCCGCTCCAGCGAGTACCGCATGGCACGCACCTGCGACATGATCTGGATGTCCAGGCCCTCGGTGTCGTGATCCTTCAGGTACTTGCGGACCAGGGTGATCAGGTTGTTCTCGTGCGGGCGGTACGGGTCGAGCCAGAACACGGCCGGCATGCCCGAGGCGCGCGCACGGTCGACGGCCAGCTTCACCCAGTCGCGGATCGGCGCGTCCTTCACGATGCACATCCGCCAGATGTCGCCCTCTTCGACGTCCTGCGACAGCAGCACCTCGCCGGTGGAGGCGTCGACGATGTTGGCGACGCCGTCCGCCGGGATCTCGAAGGTCTTGTCGTGGGAGCCGTACTCCTCGGCCTTCATGGCCATCAGGCCGACGTTCGGGACGGTACCCATGGTGGTGGGGTCGAACGCACCGTTGGTCTTGCAGAAGTTGATGATCTCCTGGTAGATCCGCGCGAAGGTCGACTCCGGCATCACGGCCTTGGTGTCCTTCTTGCGGCCGTCGGCGCCGTACATCTTGCCGCCGATGCGGATCATCGCCGGCATGGAGGCGTCCACGATCACGTCGCTCGGCGAGTGGAAGTTCGAGATCCCGCGTGCCGAGTCGACCATCGCGAGCTCCGGGCGATCCTCGTGGCAGCGGTGCATGTCGGCGATCACCTCCTCGCGCTTGGACGCGGGCAGGGTGTCGACCTTCTCGTACAGGTCCACCAGACCGTTGTTGACGTTGACGCCGAGCTCGTCGAACAGCGCACCGTGCTTGGCGAAGGCGTCCTTGTAGAAGACCTTGACGGCATGGCCGAAGACGATCGGGTGCGAGACCTTCATCATGGTGGCCTTGACGTGCAGCGAGAGCATGACGCCGGTGTCCTTGGCGTCCTGGAACTGCTCCTCGTAGAACTCCAGCAGTGCCTTCTTGCTCATGTACATGCTGTCGATCACGTCGCCGGCGTCGAGCGGCACGGTCTTCATCACCTTGGTCTCGCCGCTCTTGGTGACGAGCTCCATGCGCGCCTCGCAGCTGTGGTCCATGATCATCGACTTCTCGCCGGCGTAGAAGTCGCCGTGCGTCATGTGCGCGACGTGCGACTGCGAGGCCATCGACCACTTGCCCATGCTGTGCGGATGCTTGCGGGCATACTCCTTGACCGCCTTGGGTGCGCGACGGTCCGAATTACCCATGCGCAGAACGGGATTCACCGCGCTGCCCAGACACGCCGAGTAGCGGTCGCGGATCTCCTCCTCCTCGGGGGTCTTCGGCGCCTGCGGGTAGTCCGGCACCGCGAAGCCCTTCTCCTGGAGCTCGTGGATCGCGGCGTTCAGCTGCGGCACGGAGGCGCTGATGTTGGGGAGCTTGATGATGTTGGTGTCCGGGAACTGGGTGAGGCGACCGAGCTCGGCGAGGTTGTCGGGTACACGCTGCTCTTCGGTCAGGTAGTCCGGGAAGGCGGCCAGGATGCGGGCCGCGACCGAGATGTCGCTGGTCTCGACGTCGATGCCCGCAGGCTCGGCGAAGGTGCGGACGATCGGCAGGAACGCCTCCGTCGCGAGCCGCGGCGCCTCGTCCGTCAGCGTGTAGATGATCTTCTGGTTTTCCGAGGTCATATGGTGTGTCGCCTCTTTCCGGTCCGAAAGGATCTTGGGTTCTTGTGGAACTCTCTGGATTAACTTGTCGCCTGACATTCTCCCCCGAGTTGTGACGTCTTGCGACCAGAGCCCGAATTTGCGAGGCAACACACAGGCCGATCGGCCACTGATCAGCACTGCTTGCTGTATGCAGCACTCGCTGGCGTGTCGCGGCGTCGTCGGCCACCCGCGGCCCTCGCTCCGTTCGACGTCGGCCTGACCGACCCCGGCAGGCGGGACTGCCTACGGCGCGCCCCCGTCGTCGTTCGCCGACCATAGCGCGACAGCCGGGCGGTAGACGCGACAGCCAGACGGTAGACGCGACAGCAGGGGTCAGACGCGACAACCCTGGCTGTCGCGTCTGCAGCCGGATGTCGCGAGAGCCGCCCGGATGTCGCGGCCACGGCGAACCAGGTCGCTTCGGAGTCTCAGATCGGGGAGATGGAGCGTCGTTTGCCGGGGACCCGCGGGGCACGACGCGGCTGCACCCGCCCGAGCGCCTCGATCAGCAGGCCGCGCGTCGCCGAGGGCAGCACCACGTCGTCGATCCCGAAGCCGTCCGCGGCCAGCAGCGGATCGACGTTCGCGTGGAACAGCGTGATCAGATCCGCGCGCGCCTGCTCCGGGTCCTCGGCGCTCTCGTACTGGGAGCGGAACGCCAGGTCGACGGCCGACTCGACCGGGATGGCGCAGATCTCGGCCGTCGGCCACGCCAGCGACAGGTCCGACTCGATGCTGCGCCCGCCGCCCATCACGATGTACGCGGCGCCGTACGCCTTGCGGGTCACGACCACGAAGCGCGGAACGGTGGCGTTGCCCAGTTCGTAGCCGAGCCGGGCGCTGCGGCGGACCAGGCCGCTCTCCTCGGCGCCCGCGCCCACCAGGAAGCCGGGCAGGTCGATCAGGATCAGCAACGGCAGCCCGAAAGTGTCGCACACCGCCACGAAGTGCGCGGCCTTCTCGCACGCCGCGGCGTCGAGAGCGCCCGCGTGGTGGCGCGGCTGATTGCCACCACCCCCATCGGGCGGCCGCCGACGCGGACGAAGCTGGTGACGACGTTCGGCGCGTGCGCCGCCTTGATCTCGAAGATCGTGTCCACGTCGGCGAGCCCCTCGATCACGTCGTGGACGTCGTACGCGGTGCGGGAGGCCGGCGGGATCAGGTGGTCGAGCTCGCCGGCGGTGTCCCCTGGCTCGTGCGGCGCGGGCGCGGCCAGCGGCCGGTCGTCGGCGTTGGCGGGCAGATACGAGAGGTACGCGCGGATCGAGTCGAGCACCTCGGTCTCGTCGTCGCCCACGAAGTCGACGACGCCGCGCTGCGCCTGGACGTCGGCGCCGCCGATCTCGTCGTTCGTCAGGTCCTCGCCGGTGGCGGCCTTGACCAGCCGGGCCGACGACATCCCGATGGTGCCCATGCCGCGCACGATCGTGACGAAGTCGCAGCAGCCGGCGATGTTGGCGGGCGCGCCGAAGCCCGGGCCCATCATCGCCGCGACCAGCGGCACGGGCCCGGACAGATCGGTGAGGCGCAACATGAATCGGGAACCCGGCGCGGCCAGGCGCGAGTCGAGCGCCTCCTGCATGCGATGGCCGCCGCCGTCCATGAGCATCACGAACGGGATGCCGTCGTTCAGGGCGCGCTCGGCGCACCGGTCGAGCTTGGCCATGCCGGTCGCGCCGTTGCTGCCGCCGAGCACGGTGAAGTCGAACGCGGCGAGGACCACGGGCCGGCCGTCGACGTAGCCGACGCCGGTGACCACGCCGTCGCCCGGCGCGACCAGCGGCGCGGCGCCCTGCTGAGCAGGCCCGGGCCCGGCGAGCGCGCCGAACTCGTAGAAGCCGCCCGCGGCGAGCTCGGCGATGCGTTCGCGTGCGGTCATCTTGCCGCGCGCATGCTGCTTGGCGACCTTCTCCGCACGGGCCGCGTCGGACACCGCGTCGTACGCGTCGGTGACGTGCGCGATCAGGTCGGCTGAACCCTTCTCCGGCATGGTGGCGCAGCCTATCGGATGCGGCCTCCTGCGCCAGGTCAGCGTCGTCGATAGTGCAGGTACGCGACGTCGCCGAAGGTCCGCTGCCCGGCCAGTTCCAGATCCAGGCGCACACCGTCGGGCAGGGCGCGCAGTCCCCCGCCGACCGCCTTCGGCACGACGAAGAAGTGGTACTCCTCGACCAGGCCGGCCCGGATGGCCTCGGCCGCGACCGTGGGACCGAAGATCTCGACCGCACCGTCGGCCGCGTCGACCACTCTGCGCAACTCGTCCAGGGTCAGATTCGCCACGAGCCGATCGCGGCCGACCACCACGTCGTCGTCCGTCAGCGTCGACGACGCGACCACCTTGTCGATGCGCCGCCAGCGGCGGGCGAACTCGCGTTCGGCCGGCGACTGGCCGTCGTCGTCGGGGAAGGTCTCCCAGTAGCCCATCAGCGCGTAGGTCTTGCGCCCGAGGACCTCCGTCGAGACCCGGGCCATGCGCTCGATGTGGAAGTCGAACACCTCGTCGCTGGGCGCGGTCCACTGGAAGTCGCCGTCGGCGTCGGCCACGTACCCGTCGATCGACATCGACGCGGTGAAGATCAGCGTTCCCATAGGCAGATGCTATGCCTGTTCGCTTTGCCTGTTCGCTATGCCTGTTCACGAAGCACGGTGAAGTGCCGGACCGTCCCGGAGAGACCGGGAAGCTCGCGGCGGGGCGACCAGGTCTTCATCCCGTCGGCGCTGTCGGCGTAGTAGTACTTCTTCTCGCGGTAGGAGTCGAAGTAGAGCCGCCAGTGCCCGTTGGGCAGTTGCACCACGGACGGCCCCTCCACCAGCGTGCCCAGGCTCGCCAGCTCCCGCGGCGCGAACGGACCGGTCGGACGGTCGGCGACCGCGTGTTCGAGGACCTTCTTGTGCTCGTTCTTGACGATCGCGTGGTACTTCGCGCCGACCTTGACGACGGTGGTGTCGATCCGGTCGGCGTTCAGGCCGCCGAACGGGACCGGCCACGACCAGGAGGTGAGCGCGGGGTTCTGCGCGGTCATGACGTACGGCACAAAGCCGCCGCCGGTCGACATGGACAGGATCACGTGGACCTTGCCGCCGTCGACGAACCACTCGGGCGCCCACGCCTTGGTGGTGAACGGCGAGAGGGACGGTCCGTCGCGGAAACCTGCCGATCCGTTGATTCCGAACGGGTTCACCGGGCCTTTGCCGTCCCCGGTCCCCGGAAGAAGGGCGCAGCAGAACGGGACCGGGTGGTTCCTCAGATGGGTCCAGGTGACGCGGTCGGGACTGCGGGCGAACCCGATCGTCGCGCCGTCGCCGGTCGTGTACGTGACGTAGTAGTTGCCGTCGGTGTGCCGGAAGATGCTGGGGTCGCGCACCCGGCCCGACGGCGGCCGATAGGCGGCCTCCTTGAGCACCCGGAACTCGGTGCCGTCGGTCGACTCGTAGACGTCCATCTGGTTGGGATTGCCGTCGCTGAACGCCACCATCGTGTAACGGGCTTCGGAGGTCGGCTCGGCCGACGCGGCGCCGGTCGCGGGCGCCGTGAGCGCCGCCGCCACGATTGAGGCGACCGCGGCAGCCCGGTGCCGGCGGATCGCGGACGACACCGGACGCCTCAGCGCCGCCGAGGGAATATTGCCGTCGATGCCGCTGAGCGGTCCGGTGTCGTACGCGGGACGGGCGGCCTTCTTCGCGAATCGGATCACGGAAGCAGTATCAGTGAGCAACACCAGCCACTTCTACACCTCCCGCCACAGCGCGTCCGAACCGTGACGGGGGTGTGACCCGACGGGGGCGGCCGCCGAACGCGGGGCGGCCCCGGGAATCCCGCCGATTCCGACCCGCGTCAGAGGTTGAACAAGATCAACAGCACCGGCACGAGGACGATCAGCATCAGTGCGGACATCATCGCGATGAAGGCTCCGGCCCCGTTGCGCGACTGCTTCGAGTGCCCGATGGAGCCACCGGTGAACTGGTGCCACGGCAGCGCGTAGAACACCGGAACGCACTGGCCCGGCTGCACCATGACGTCGAGCTGGGCCTGACCGTAGCGCCGCATCCATTGCGCATACACCTCGATGTGCGCCGGCCCCGGATTCACCGGGACCCGGTGGAAGCCGTAGCCGGAAGGCGCCGGATAGCCGTTGATCCACACCTTGGGCGGAACCAGACTCGACGTCATCACGCTGCCCTGGACGGTGAGGTCGATGTATCCCGGGGCCGGATAGTGCGGTTGCTGAGGATGCATGGGACTCCTTCCGCCGAACGACGATACGCGCGCCGCTGGAGCGCACACACTTCGCTTCCGGGAGACGGTGTGCTCGGTACCGTGGCATCCATGACGATCAGGCTCGAGAACGTCGGCATCACGGTCCGCGACCTGGACGAGGCGATCGCCTTCTTCACCGATCTCGGCCTGACCGTCCTCGGCCGCGCGGAGATCAGCGGCGAGTGGGCCGATACCGCGGTCGGTCTCGACGGCAATCACGCGAAGATCGCCGTGCTCGCGACGCCCAACGGCCAGGGCCGCCTCGAGTTCTTCGAGTATCTGCACCCGAAGGCGATCGAGACCTCGCCCACCCGGCCCCATGAGATCGGCATGCATCGCGTCTCGTTCGTCGTCGACGACGACATCGAGGAGGCGCTCCAGACCGCGGCGACGCACGGGTGCTTCCCGCTCCGGGACGTGGCGACCTACGAGGACTCCTACAAGCTCACCTATCTGCGGGGTCCGAGCGGGATCCTCGTGATGATCGCGCAGGAACTGCAACAGCACTGAGCCACTCCGCCGAAGGCCGGCTACCCGCACGCACGACACCTCCGCCAGGCCGCACGATCAGACGCAGGCAGAACCCGTTGCCCTCGGGATCGGCCATCGCGATGTGCTCGACTCGCACGCTCGGCACCGTGAACCTCAACGTCGTCAACGCGGTGTTGGGGGCCGGAGAAGTCCGGCATGTGGCGGGTGCCGGATCGGCGACCGTCAGATGCGGCCGGTCTCGTGCGCCCACATCGCGAGTTCGACGCGGTTGCGCGCGCCGGCCTTGCGCATCAGGCTGGCCAGATGGGTCTTGACGGTGCTGGCACTGATGTGGAGCTCGGCGGCGATCTCCGCGTTGGTCCGGCCCTGCGCCACGGTGTGCAACACCTGCTCCTCTCGTGAAGTGAGCGGTTCGGTCGGCTGCGCGGGCGTCGCCTGCGGCGACCTGGCGAACGCCGCGAGCAGACGGACGGTGACGCTGGGCGCGATGAGCGCATCCCCGTCGGCCGCCGCTTGGATCGCCTGGGTCAGCAGCTCGGGCCCGGCGTCCTTGAGGAGGAAGCCCCGAGCGCCGGCTTTCAACGCGCCGTGCACGTACTCGTCCAGATCGAAGGTGGTGATCACGACGATCGGCAGCGGATCGGCCACCTCGGGTCCGGCGAGCAGTCGGGTGGCCTCGATCCCGTCCATCAGCGGCATGCGGACGTCGAACAGGCACACGTCCGGATGCAGCGCGCGCGCCATGCTCACCGCCCGTCGGCCGTCGGCGGCGGCGCCCACCACTTCGATGCCGGCCTGGGCGTTCAGCAGCATGGTCAGACCGGTGCGCACGATGTCCTGATCGTCGGCGATGAGCACCCTGACGGTCATCACCGAATGTCCGTTCGGGGCAAGGTCGCCCGGACCCGCCAGCCGCCGTCCGCGCCGGGACCGGCGTGGAACGTGCCGCCCAGCAGCGTGGTGCGTTCGCGCATGCCGACCAGGCCGTACCCGGACGAGCCGCCGCCGGACGCACCGGACGCGCCGTCGTCGTCGACCGTCAATCGCACCCGATCGGCATCGCCCACGATGCGCACGGACACCCGAGTGGCCGAGCGGGCGTGTCGTCGCGCGTTGGTGACCGACTCCTGGCTCAACCGGTACAGCGCCGCTTCTACCGCGGGACTGAGATCGTCGAGGTCACCGGCCAACTCGACGTCGACCCGCGGCCCGCCCTCCGCCCGGCCGGCGAGCCGTCCGAGGTCGGCCACGCCCGGACGCGGCGCGAAGTCGGCCGTCTCGGAGGTTCGCAGGACGCCGACCATCGTGCGCAACTCGGTCAGCGTGCGCGACGCCGCGTCCTCGATGACGGCGAAGGCCTCGGTGGCGCGCTCGGGATGCGACGCGGCGACCGCACGTCCGGCTTGGGCCTGGATGACGATTCCGGAGACGTGGTGGGCGACCGTGTCGTGCAGGTCGCGTGCCAGCTGCTCACGCTCGCGGGATTTGGCGTGGTCGATGTCGCGGGTGCGCGTGTACGCGTGGTAGCGGATCGCCGCACCCAGCGCAGCGGCGCACAGGAAGAACGCGAAGGCGGCCACCGCATCGGCCCGGCTGGTCCGGTCGGCGACGTTGGTCACCGCCACCCAGACCAGGACGATCGCCAGGCCGGTCACCGCCTCCCGGCCCGAGCCCCACCGGAACAGGGCATAGGTCAGGACCAGCACGCCCGCGATGCTCGACGTCAGGCCGCCCTGCTCGCCCACGACTATCCTCGCGACGTCGACGACGATCAGGGCGCCGAAGGCGACGACGACGGCCGCCCACGGATGAATGCGGCGCCACAGCAGGGGCGTGAGGACCGCGAGCACGACGGCGAGCACCAGCGGGCGCGCCATCAGGCCGTCGCGGAGCGCCGCCTCCGCCAGCGTCCACGCCGCAAGCACCGCGAGGAGCGCCCAGTCCCGCCACACCCGTCGGGGCGGGTCAGCCGGTCGAGGCTCCGCCCACAGCGAGCGCAGGGCCTTCGTCACCATCCGTTCAGCATAGATCCAGCTCAGCAGCCGTGGATCAGCCGAAAGCACGAGATCGGGATCGTGCGGACGGCCGGGAGAACTCCGTCCGCCGGGCCGATGTGCCCGGCGCCTGCGCTCGGCGATCGTGGAATCACCGACCTCACGACCACCCGGGAGCGACCATGAGCACACGTCAACGCACGCTGCACGACCCGCCGGTGCCGGTGCCGGTCACACTCGCCGCGGCCTGGACGTGCGTGATGTTTCTGTACGCCTACGTGGACATCATCGCGTTCTTCAAGCCGGGCGTCGTCGACGACATCCTCGACGGCGTCGTCTGGGAGTTCGACGTCGGCCAGCCGCTGCTGACCGTGTTCCTGGCACTCATGGCGATCCCGATCTTCATGATCCTGCTGTCGATCACATTGCCCGCCCGGGCGAACCGCCTCACCAACCTCGTCGTGGCCGCGATCCAGGTCCCGTACGCGGCGTTCAACGCGGTCGGCGAGTCGTGGACCTACTTCTACGGCCTCGGCGTCGCACTGGAGATGATCGTGCTCGCCCTCATCATCCGGTTCGCCTGGACCTGGCCCCGCACCGTCGTCGAGCCCGGTACGCCGACCGGACGGTGAAGCCGTCGCACAGCCGGACGCTGAGGCGAGGTCACCTTGTCGGCACCCGCCGCTACGCTCGACGCAGCGAGGAGGAAACCGTGACCAAGCGTGAGGACTTCACCGTCCAGGAGCATGACTTCCAACGACGATGGCACCGGGTGCACATCGACCGGTTCGACGCCGCGAACGACCCGTCTGGCGGATCGTGGCGCGAGCGCCGGCTGACGCCGCACGCGGACGAGGCCCGCGCGTTCCTCGACGCCCTGGCGCGGTCAGGCGATCTGAGCGCCTTCCAGGCCGATACCGATCGATGGATCCGGAGCTTCGACTCCGGATACGGCGGGACCGCCGGTCAGATGATCATCAACCAGATCAACAAGATGTCCCCGGACCCCGATGCCGCGGCGACCGTCTTGATCGATGCCCTCTCGACTCCGACAGACCTGGACGACGCCGTCGGGAAGATCCGGCGACTCGCGGACCATCTGCAAGAGATCCGCGTCGGTGCGCACCCGAGTCCGAAACGCGCACCCTTCGTCGCGTCGTACTACTGGGGCCTGGCGGCACCGCACCGGTGGCCCGTGGCCTGGCCGAAGTCGGCGGACTATCTCGCGTATCTCACCGGCCGGCCGGACTTCGACGATCAGGGCGACCGATACGCAGAACTTTATCGCTGCGCCACCGAGCTCGACGGGTCGCCCGAACGCTTCGAGCAGGTCGCCGCGTGGTGGTCCGACGAGCGTCCCGCGGTCCTCGACGGCGTCCTGTGCGACCGGATCGCGTTCCGCGAGGGCGCCAAGGAACGAAACGACGAGCCCGCGCTGTACCGCGACAACGCCTCGGCACTGGTGGCGGTGGCCAGACATCTCGGCGGCTCCCTCGAGACTCCGGTGTCGGAGGCGGCCGGCCGCACACTCAAGGCGCACATGCCCCCGGTGATGTGGGACTCCACCTGGCCGCGCGGTGATCTCTGGGCCGAGTGGCGGGTGCCGGACACCTACGGTCTCAGCGTTCGGATCTGGCTCAACGCGCACGGACTCGCCATCGGACTGCGCCCCTATGCCGATGCCGAGACCGGCTCGACCGAGCGCGCCGTCGACACGATCGAGCGGCATCCGATACCGGGCTATGAGGTCCTCGCCGGCGGTCGGTCGCGAGAGGGTCGCGACGTCGGATTCGTCGGCGGCGGAACCGGCGAGGTGATCTACGGACGGTGGTTCGGTCGCGCGGATCTGGACTCCCTGAATCTGTCCGCCGAGGTGCGCCGGACCGCGCGCGAAGTCGCACCGCTGATGGCCGAGTTCAACGGCGACCTCATCACGACCGATGAGGAAGACACCGAACTCCCCTCGCTGGTGGCGGAGTTCAAAGCGAAGACCGGTTACCCGACGCCCGGCCACGAACAGGATCGGGCCGACCGTCGGGACTTCGCGAAGCTGCTCGACCCCGAAGAGCTGCCGATCGTCGACCCCGCGGAACTGCGCCTGATCTGGAACACCCAGCGGTATGGCGGCACCGGACCGATGTCAGTGCTCAACACCAGCATTCGGGACGCCGACGAGCAGGAGTACCAGCGGATCCTGACTACCTTCGAGTACGTGTGCTGGGGCGACGATCCCCCAGCCGAGCGCATCAACCGTGTGTTGGAGGAACCGTCGCTGCGGGTCAAGGGCTTCGGCGAGTCGGTGATGATGAAGATGCTGGCGATCACCCACCCCGACCGGTTCATCACGGTGTATCCGTACACCGGCCCACAGGGAAAGCTCCGGATGTCGAAGCTCCTGGGAATCTCGGCGCCGGAGTCGTCCGGGCGCGGCGAGCGACAGGTGGAATCGAACGACGCCCTGCGTGCACGCCTCGACCGCTACTTCCCCGGAGACCCGCTCGGCATGGGCCAGTTCCTCTACTGGTACGCCGAGCGAGAGGAAGAACCCGTCGTCGAACCGTCGGTGGACCCGCTCGACGACCTCGCCGAAGAACTGCTGGTCGACCGCACCTTCCTCGACGAGGTCGTCGCCCTCCTCGAGGACAAGAAGCAGGTCGTGTTCTACGGTCCGCCCGGCACGGGGAAGACGTACTTCGCCCGCAAGCTCGCCGAGAAACTCGTTCCCGACGCCGCACGGCGCCCCATCGTCCAGTTTCACCCGTCCACCTCGTACGAGGACTTCTTCGAGGGCTACCGGCCCGAGACCGACGTGAACGGGGTGATGTCGTATCGCCTGCAGAAGGGACCGCTGGCAGAACTCGCGGCCCGCGCCAGCAGTGCACCGGGACGCCGGCACCTGATGATCATCGACGAGATCAATCGAGCGAATCTGCCGAAGGTGCTCGGCGAGTTGCTGTTCCTGTTCGAGTACAGGGACACTCCGGTCCGGACGCTGTACCGCCCCGACGACCCCTTCGAACTGCCGCAGGACATCTGGTTCATCGGGACGATGAACACCGCCGACCGGTCGATCGCGCTGGTCGACGCGGCACTGCGACGACGATTCCATTTCGTGCCGTTCTTTCCCGGCCACGGACCCATGGCGGGTTTGTTGAGTCGGTGGCTGGAGCGCGAGGGCGAACCGTCGTGGGTCGGTGAACTCGTCGCCCAGGTGAACGACGAGCTCGAAAGGGAACTCGGCGGACCACACCTCCAGCTGGGTCCGAGCCACTTCATGAAACACGGGCTCACCGAGGAGTCGTTGCGGCGGATCTGGAAGTACGACATCGAACCGTTCATCGAAGACCAGTTCTTCGGCGATGCCGGCCGCATCGACCAGTTCCGCTTCGACCAGGTGTGGAAACGGTTCAACGACCTGGCGGGAGAATCGGTCGTCGAGAGCGGCACTCAGACCATCTGAGGATGAAGATGATCCTCCGGGAGTACGAGTCGCGTGAAGTCGGCCTGACGCGCGCTCAGGCCGAGTCGCTCCAGACCACCGGGTTCGTCGGCGTCACACCGGCCGGCGCGGACCGATGGCGTGTCACCACGTCGTCGTACGTCGGAACGCTCGTCGTCGACGACGTCGAACTGCTGATCCGTCCGAAGATCAACCCGGAGAATCTCTTTCTGCTCCTCGAGCCCGGCTTGCCGTCGCGCGCCTGGCGGAGCGAGGCATTCGCGTACGACGCCACATCCGATCTGCTGACCGCCATGGTCGCCTTCTTCGCACGAACAGTGGAGACCACGCTGGCCAGAGGTGTCCTGCGGTCGTACCGCACCACGCACGACCGCCACGTCGCCCTGCGCGGACGAATCGACGTAGCCGGCCAGTTCCGGCAGACCGGAGTCCTGACTCCGGTCGCCTGCACGTACGACGACTTCACCGAGGACGTCGTGGAGAACCGGGTACTCCGTGCCGCGGCGCGACGAGCGCTGCGGGTGCCGCGCCTCGACCCGAGCGACCGTCAACGACTGCAGCGGCAACTCGGAGCGCTGACCGGGGTCGCCGACGTACCCGTCACGGCCGAAACCGCGGCCGGGATTCACCTCACCCGGCTGAACGAGCATTACGCCCCGGCGCTCGCGCTGGCGCGCCTGGTCCTCGGAAACCTCACTCTCACCGATGCCGCGGGGGCATCGTCCGCGGCGTCGTTCATGGTCGACATGAATGATCTGTTCCAGCGGTTCGTCGGCGAACGACTCCGCCGGGAGTTGCGCGGACGTCTCGATGTGCTGGACGAACCGACGGTGCACCTGGGAACGAGCAGCCAGGTCTCGATGCGACCGGACCTCGTCTTCCGCGCCCCGCGGGCACAACGGGCGGTCTATGTCGGAGACATCAAGTACAAGCTGACCGACAACGGGCAGGGACGGAGCAGCGACTACTACCAGTTGCTCGCGTACACCACGGCCATGGATCTCCCCGAGGGGATCCTGATCTACTGTCGGCACGCCGACGATGAAATCGAACGGCGCACCGTCGTCGTGCGTAACGCGGGAACCAGGCTGGTCGTGCGGGGCATCGATCTGAGCGGATCCGCCGAGAGCGTCGAACGCGAGCTCGCAGCCCTCGCAGAGGAGATCAGAATTTCGCGCAGTCGTTGACACCGATCAGTCACCGAGGTCGGTGCGGACGAGGTACGAACGACCGCGTGGGTAAAGAGTCGGGTGCTACACGTTGAAGCGGAACTCGACCACGTCGCCGTCGTGCATGACGTAGTCCTTGCCCTCCATGCGGACTTTGCCGGCGGCCTTCGCGTCGGCCATCGAGCCGGCGGCGTCGAGGTCGTCGAACGAGACCACCTCGGCTTTGATGAAGCCCTTCTCGAAGTCGGTGTGAATCACACCTGCCGCCTTGGGCGCGGTATCGCCCTGGTGGATGGTCCAGGCGCGCGACTCCTTGGGCCCCGCAGTCAGATACGTCTGCAGCCCGAGGGTGTGGAAGCCGGCCCGCGCCAGCGAACGCAGACCCGGCTCGTCCTGGCCGATCGAGTCGAGCAGTTCCTGCGCGTCCTCCTCGTCGAGCTCGAGCAGCTCGCTCTCCACCTTGGCGTCGAGGAAGACACAGTCGGCGGGAGCGACCGTGTCCCGCAGCTCCTGCTTGCGGGCCTCGTCGGTCAACACCGACTCGTCGGCGTTGAACACGTAGAGGAAGGGCTTGGCCGTGAGCAGATGCAGTTCGCGCACACTCGACAGGTCGAACGAGTCCTTCGCCGAGAACAGGGTTTTACCCGAGTCGAGGATCTCCTGCGCCTTGCGGGCAGCCTCCAGCGTCTCGACCAGGTCCTTGTTCTTTTTGGCGTCCTTCTCCAGTCGCGGCAGCGCCTTCTCCAGCGTCTGCATGTCGGCGAGGATCAGCTCGGTCTCGATCACCTCGATGTCGGCAGTCGGGTCGACGCGGCCGTCGACGTGGACCACGTCGTCATCGGCGAAGACCCGCACCACCTGACAGATCGCGTCGGCCTCCCGGATGTTGGCGAGGAACTGGTTGCCCATCCCCTCGCCCACCGACGCGCCCTTGACGATGCCGGCGATGTCGACGAACGACACCGTGGCCGGGAGGATCCGCTCGCTGCCGAAGATCTCGGCCAGCCGGGTCAACCGGGGGTCGGGCAGCTCCACCACGCCGACGTTGGGCTCGATGGTCGCGAACGGGTAGTTCGCCGCAAGGACGTCGTTGCGGGTCAGGGCGTTGAAGAGGGTGGACTTGCCGACGTTGGGCAGTCCGACGATTCCGAGGGTAAGACTCACGGGTGATCAGTCTATCCGGCCGTCATCCGGTTGCCGGACCACCCTGATCGCCCGGCTTCTTCCGGTGCAGGATTCCCTTCTTCTCCGGAGCCTCGTCGTTCTCGTCGGCGGTCAGACCCACGCCGGCCAGCGCGTCCTCCTGCTGGATCTTCTCGCCCGCCGCCAGCCCGATCTGCTCGAGCACGTAACGGAGCAGCACCGTGAGACACGACGCGGCAGGCACCGCGAGGAATGCGCCGATGATTCCGAACAGGCTGCCGCCCAGCATCACGGCCAGCAGCACGATCGCGGCGTGCAACTCCATCGCCTTGGCCTGCAGCCACGGCTGGAGGACGTTGCCCTCCAACTGCTGCACCAGCAGGATTATGCCGAGCACGATCAGCGCCGTGGTGAGACCGTTGGCCACCAGCGCGATCAGCACCGCGAGAGCGCCGGCGACGAACGCACCGACGATCGGGATGAACCCGCCGATGAACGTGAAGATCATCAGCACACCCCACAGCGGCACATTCAGGATGAACAGACCGATGCCGATCAGAACCGCGTCGACGGCACTCACGATCGCCTGGGTGCGGATGAACCCGCCGAGCGTGTTCCACATCCGGACCAGGACTTCGGCGATGTGCGAGCCGGTGGGCGCACCCACTGTGCGGTTGAGCCAGGGGATGAACTTCGGGCCGTCCTTCAAGAAGAAGAACACCAGGACCAGCGCGGTGAACAAGGTCACCAGCACGGACGTCGCCGCACCGACGCCGGTGTACACACCGGACGCGATGGTGGTCGCGCTCGACTGCAGACGATGCACGATGGTGTCGACGAATCCGGAGATCTGCGAGTCGTCGATGTTCAGCGGCGGTCCCTGCACCCACTCCTGCACCTGTTTGATGCCGTCGACCGCGTGATTGGCCAGCTCGGGCGTCTGATCAATCACTGACGGCACCACCAGCGCGAGCACGCCGGCGACGACTCCCGCGGTACCCAGCAACGCCAGAATCGAAGCCAGCGCCGCCGGAACCTTGTGCTTGCGCATGAACCGGACCGGCGGCCAGAGCACGGTCGCGACGATGATCGCCAGCAGCACCGGCAGGACGATCACCCAGAACTTGCCGAGGATCCAGAACAGCACCCACAGGAACGCGAAGACCAGGATCGCCTGCAGGCACACCATCGCCGACGAGCGCAGTCCGGTGAGGAACACCCGTGAACGGCTCGGATACGGCTTGCCGGTCCGCGGGTCGGTCATCACCCGTTCGGCGACCCCGGCCAGGTCCTCCTGCTCGGTGCGCGCCCTCTCCTCGGCGTCCTCGATGAGTTCGGCGTCGGCCTCACTCTCGCCGGGAAGCCGTTCGTGGTCCTTGAACTCGTCCGCACGGTCATCAGTCACGGGCATATCGTCACACACGCCACCGACAGTTGCGCGTGACCGCCGTCGGATGTCGCCGATCGCCGTGTCCGAAATCCGCTAGCCGACGTCGTCGTGCCGGGGCAGACTCGTCAGTTGTGACGACGCCCGCGACCCTCCAGCTCCTCGACACCGGGGACTTCGATCTCCGGTATCGGGCCCTGGCCGCCCGTGATGCCAGGTTCGACGGCCAGTTCTTCGCCACGGTCCACTCCACCGGGATCTACTGCCGCCCGTCGTGCCCGGCCCGAACGCCGAAGCCGCAGAACGTCGACTTCGTCCCGACCGCCGCGGCGGCCGTCGCCCGCGGATTCCGCGCCTGCCGTCGCTGTCTGCCCGATGCGGCGCCCGGGTCGCCACGCTGGAACACCGGCGCCGACCTGGCCAGTCGGGCGATGCGCCTGATCGCCGACGGGCTGGTCGATCGTTCAGGCGTCGACGGACTCGCTGCCGCCCTCGGCTACACGCCACGCCACCTGAGCCGGGTGCTGCGCGCCGAACTGGGTGCCGGTCCGCTCGCCCTGGCCCGAGCGCACCGGACGACGACGGCGCGGATGCTGCTGACCGGAACGACGCTCCCGGTCTCCGACGTCGCCTTCGCCGCCGGATTCTCCAGCATCCGGCAGTTCAACGACACTGTACGCGAGATTTTCGGGATGTCGCCGACCGAGCTGCGCACCCGCTACTCCGGCGCCGCCGCAACCTCCGGACCGCTGACGCTGCGGCTTCCGTTCCGTGCACCGTACGACGTCGAGTGGACCCGCTTCGGATTGGCGTCGCACGCCGTACCCGGCCTTGAGCATTGGGACGGACACACCTTCCACCGCACGATGAATCTTCCACACGGTCCGGCACTGGCCGCACTGCGGTTGCCCGACTCCCCGGACGCCGCAAGTGCGACGGGACACGCGTCGGTGCGCTTCGAGCACCTCGATCTGCGCGACCTGACCGTGGCCGTGAACCGCTTGCGCCGGCTCACCGACCTGGACGCCGACCCGCACGCGGTCGACGCGGCGTTGTCTGCCGACCCGCGATTGGCTCCGCTCATCTCGTCCGCGCCCGGCATCCGGATCCCCGGCAGCGTCGACCCCTTCGAGACGCTCGTCCGGACCATGGCCGGCCAGCAGATCAGCATCGCCGCCGCTCGAACCCGCCTCGGCGCCCTGGTCGCCGACCTCGGCGAGGCAGTTCCGTGGCACAGCCCAGACCGGCCGGAGCTCCCCTCTCGCCTGTTCCCGACGCCGGAGGCCCTCGCCGCCGAGGGTGCCCGCGCGTTCCGGGGCCCGACCCGGCTGGCCCGGGCCGTCGCCGGGGCCTCCGGTGCGATCGCCGCCGGAACGATGGAACCGAACCCGGGGTCTGCCGCGTCTAAGTTACGGACGGAGCTTCTCGCTCTGGACGGGATCGGACCGTGGACCGCCGATCAGGTGGTCATGCGCGTCACCGGTGATCCAGACGTGCTGCCGCACGGTGATCTGGTGCTCACCAGAGCCGCCGCCGGTCTTGGCGTAGACCCGTCCGCGACGCAGGGGTGGCGACCGTGGCGCTCGTACGCGGCGATGCACCTGTGGCGACATCGCCTCCTGTCCGCGTCGGACGCGGCCACACCGAGAGAAGTGAGGAACCAGCCATGACCGTTACCGATGCGACCCCCGAAACCGATTCGGACACCGCACAGCCGCCCGAACGCCTCGGCTGGGCCACCGTCAGCACACCTGACGGGCCCTTCACCTTTCTGTTCGACGACGACGCCGTCGTCTACGCCTCTGGCTGGACCGACGATCCGGACTATTTCCTCTCGCTGATCCACCGGACACTGCGACCGGAAAGTCTGGTCAAACGTCCCGGCGGGGTGATCGCACAAGCTGTCCGCGACTACTACCGCGGCGACCTGGACGCACCCTCCCGGATCGAGGTGTGCCAGCGCTCGGGGCCTTTTCTTCAGGCCGCCTGGGCCGCGCTGCGCGAGGTGCCGGCGGGTCCTCCGGTCACCTACAGCGAACTGGCTGAGCGCGCAGGCAACGTCGCCGCGATCCGCGCCGCGGCCGCCTGTTGCGCCCAGAACGCCGCGGCCCTGTTCGTGCCCTGCCACCGGGTGATCCGCAGCAACGGCGAACTCGGCGGCTTCCGGTACGGACTGGACATCAAGGAATCCCTGATCGACCGGGAGAACGACCTGTAGCGCGTCTCGGCGGGACGGCCGGCTCTCGAACACTTGCGCGAACGGTGCGGGGAGGCGCATAATGAGATGGGGAACACACGATCGATAACTGAGTGGCAGCTGTCTCTCGACTAAGAGATGGTCGCTCGACCGGCCGATCCAGGTGTTCCAGAGAAGTCACCTGGGGGATAGATGAACTCCACCGAACTCGTCCTGCTCACCGACCGACTGTCGGACGACCTGACTGCCGGCGCCGACTCGCTCGCCGGGTTCCTCGAATCGGCGCGAGCGGTCGACGACGACCGCGAAGTCCTCGCGGTCGCCGCGGCACTGATCCGATTGAGGAACATCGTCGACCACGCCCTGGTGCGGGTGGCGGCGACCGTCGTCCGCACAGAACTGCCTGCACGCAAACACGTTCGGTCCGTCGCGAACGTACTCAAGGAGCTCGGTATGGCGCCTGCGGCCGCACACCGCCTCGCCCGGCTGGCGGGAGCCCTCCGGGAGACACCCGAGGTGTCTCGCGGAATGCGTGACGGCACGGTCGCGGCGGAGTTCGGTGACGCGGTGGTCCGCGGCCTCGACTTCGTCCAGCGGCGGGTCGCCCTCACCGCCGAGACACGGAAGAGGCTGACGGCCTCGTTGATGGTGAAAAGCACGCCGAAGACGGTCGAGGAGAAAGCCCGCGCGTGGGCTCTCGCGCTGGCCCCACCCGAGACCGCCCCGGAGACCGTCCCAGTCGCCGACGCATCGACCTGAACGAGATGACCCTCACCCAGACCGATGACGGTCGCGTAGGAATCACCGTCGATCTGGACGTCGTCTCCGGCGAGGAACTCAACGCGGCGCTTGATCCGCTCTGTCGCCCGGTTCCCGAACCGGACGGCTCGGCGGATCGGCGACCGGCGGCGCGTCGGCGTGCCGACGCGCTCGGGCAGATCGTCCGGACCTATTTGTCTGGATCGTCGCGACCCGAGTCCGGCGGGGTGCTCCCGCACGTGACGCTGGTCGCGCCCGCGACGGCAGTCCCCGCGCCATCGGCTCCCGGATCGACGATTCCCGGGTCGACGGGTAAGGATTCGTCGGCGGCCCCTTCCGGTGCACAGCCGGTGCCTGCACTCGGGTTCTGTGGTCCGGTCTCGCGACACACCGCCGAGTTGGTGATGTGCGAATCGTCGGTGACTGTCGCACTCGTCGACGGCCACGGAGTCCCGCTCAGTGTCGGCCGTGAGAAGCGACTGTTGCCGCCGGCCATCCGCAAGGTCCTCGTCGTCCGCGACGGCGGGTGCGCCTTCCCAGGGTGTGGGGCGCCGACCTCGTGGTGCGACGCCCACCATGTCGAGCATTGGGAACACGGTGGCGAGACCAGCGTGGGCAACGGCGTATTGCTGTGTCGCCGTCACCACACGCTGATCCACCACAGCGCGTGGGAAGTGTTCATCGGGCACGACGGACACCCGTGGTTCCTCGCGCCGGTCGATTCGGAGAACCCGTCGGGTGCGTCGGGTCGGGAGCGACCTGCTCCCGACAGAGTGCCGCTGCGCTCACACGGGAGGCGGACCCTCACGAGTCTGCCGAGCGCGGCCTGACACACGCGGTGTCAGCTCGCCGGGAATGGGGTCGCGTCTCACAAGCAGAGAGCGCGGAGTCCGAGGACGCAAGGACGGGGTGCAAGGACCGGGAGTTGTGCGGACAGAGACAGCGATGAGAGATTCACCGATCGCGACAGCAGGTGGGCGAGGGTCGGCACAGGGCCGACGCGATGTGTTGTTTGAGAATTGAATACCGTGGGCCGAGCGAGCGCACGTGGCCGGAGATCATGCGGCAGGCGATGTCGTACGGCCGGGGCATGATGCGGCCATGACCGCCTCTCTCCTCATCACCGGACTCGTCTGTCTCATCCTCGGTGCGATCGCCGGGTGGTGCGCGCATCGGAGCGCCGCAGGTGCGGTGGCCGGTGCGAGCGCCGAGGCTGCGCGCGAGCAGTCCGACCTCCTCGGCGGCGAGGTGAGCGAGATCGTGGAGCCCCTCCGAGCCACCCTCGACCAGTTGTCCGAGGAGCTCCGACGCACCGAGCACCACCGCGTGCACGCCTACGCCGGTCTCACCGAACAGGTTCGGGGCATGCAGCAGACCTCGTTCCGCTTGCAGGAGCAGACCAGCCGCCTGGCAAACGCACTTCACGCACCGCAGGTCCGCGGCCGGTGGGGCGAGATCCAACTGGAACGGATCGTCGAGCTCTCGGGGATGAGCCGGCACTGCGACTTCACCTCGCAGTCCACCGTCCACGACGGCGACCGCCGCCTCCGGCCGGATCTGGTGGTGCATCTGGCCGGTGGGCGTTCGATCGTGGTCGATGCCAAGGCACCGCTGCACGCCTACCTCGCCGCCGCCGAGGAGCCCGGCCGGCGCGGAGCGGAGGGGTCCGGCTCCGACACGAGCGCAGTCCTGGCGCGGCACGCGCAGGCGGTCCGGTCACATGTGACTGCGCTGTCGGCGAAGGGGTACTGGTCGGCGCAGCCCTCCTCCCCGGAATTCGTCGTCCTATTCCTGCCCGGCGACGGGGTCCTGGAAAGCGCCACCCGCACCGATCCGGCCCTGCTCGACTACGCCTTCAGCCGCAACGTCGTCCTCGCGACCCCGAGCACGCTGATCGCCTTGTTGAAGACCGTCGCGCTCGGCTGGCGCCAGCACGCGCTGGCCCAGGACGCCGCCACCATCCACGAACTCGGGCGGCAGCTGTATCAGCGGCTCGACGGAGTGCTGGGACACCTGGAAAAGACCGGTGGGGCGTTGCGACGAGCGGTCGAGACCTACAACGCCACGGTCGGGGCGATCGACACGCGACTGACAGTCACGGCCCGCCGGCTCGCCGAACTGGAGGCGCTCGGCGACGTGGCGGGTGCGGCGAAGTCGCCGCGCGACGACCTGCCCACCGTCGACGTTCCAGTGCGATCCACGTCACGAACAGGGTGAACCCGCGCCACGCCACGGGCCGGGTGACGACGTCGGCGACCGCGCACCCGGTACCGTTGACCCGTGGCTTCCGACAACTCCCGTCGCGCGGCTCGCTTCGGCCGTCTCTCGACCGACGCGCCTGTACCCGCCGACCAGCAGAGCGTGATCCCCGGCGTACCCGGGGTTCCGTGGTGGGGTGCGGTCCTGATCGCCGCGGTGCTGACCGCGATCGGCGCCACGATCGATGCCCTGGCTAACTCATCCCTGGGGCTGGTCTACAACCTGTTCTTCTTGTTCGGCTGCGTGATCGCCGCCCTCGCCGTCCGGCGCCGCGCGCTGTTCACCGCGGCCGTCCAGCCCCCGCTGGTCAGCGTGTTCATCGGTCTGACGGCGCTCTGGGGTCTGGCGCAGGCGGCGTCGACCAACAACAAGCCGCAGGGAATGCGGCAGGTGGTCCTGAACGTCGCGCTCCCCTTCTCGAATCTCTTCCCCTGGATCGCCGGGGTCTTCCTGGTGACCCTTCTGATCGTACTGGTTCGCTGGTTCGTGACCCGCGATGCAGCCGCCACCAAGAACGTGCCGGGCAAGGGCACCCGCTCGGCCGGCGCGAAGAAGGCGACACCGGCGACCTCGAAGAAGCCGAAGGCGACACGGAACGCTTCCTCCACGAAGACGTCCACCAAGAACGTGTCCACGAAGAGCAAGGCCGCAGAAAAGACCAAGAAGCTGGGCACAGCGCCCGCTGCGAAGCGCGCGGCTACCAAATCCGGGGCCAAGTCCGGGACAGCCAAGTCCGGTACGGCCCAGCCTGCGACGGCTAAACCCGCGGCCCGCAAGGCCGAGTCCGGCACGAGCGACAGCCGCCGGCGAGCCGCTCCGCGGCCCGCGCAAACCGATGCAGGAGAACCGCACACCGAGAACGCGCCCGCCGGCAATCGGCGCCCCGCACGGCGGCCCGCCGCCGGCGAGCGGTCCCGGGCGGACCAGGCACGGCCCGCCGAATCCCGCGCCGAGCGGCCCCGTCCCGCCGAGCAGCCCCGTCCAGCCGATCCCCGATCCGGCGATCCCCGACCGGGCGAGCCGAGCCCCGACAGTCCACGAGCCGAGTCGGCACGCGCGGAGCAGTCCGGCGACCCCGGCCAATCGCCTCAGCGTGCCTCTGCCGGCCGTCCCGCCGCTTCCGCCTCGCGACCGGTGCGTAAGGCGCCCACCGTCGTCGGCCAGGCGACTGAGCGCCCCGTCCGGCGAGCGGCCCCCCAGGTGATTCCGCCCCGCCCCGCGACCGACCGGCCCCGCCGTACCGCCGGACAGAGTCTGCGCGAGCAGGGGGCCGTCGAAGACCTCACCCTCGGTCTCGACGACTGACTCTCGGCTAGGGGATCGACGATGTACGACGACGTGCTGGTCGTCGCGGCCACCCGCGCCGAAGCCGCACATGTGCCCGACGATGCACAGCTCTTGATCACCGGATTGGGAAAGGTCCGCGCCGCGTCGTCCCTGACCCGCCGGCTGGCCACCGAACCCGGCCGGTTCCGGCGCGTGATCAACATCGGGACCGCCGGTGCGCTCCACCGCCACCACGGAGGCCTGTACGTACCCTCCCGGGTGGTCGAGCACGACATCTCCGCCGCCGAACTGCATGCGCTGGGATATCCGGTCCAGGATTGCTGGGAGGTGTCCGACGGCGACGGGTCAGTGCTGGCGACCGGGGACACCTTCGTCACCGACGAGTCCGTCCGGCTGCGGCTCGCCGCCCGTGCCGACCTGGTCGACATGGAAGCCGCGGCACTGGCCCATGTGTGTGCGGACTTCAGCGTGCCGATCCGCCTCGTGAAAGTGGTCAGCGACTACGCGGACGACTCCGCGATGGATTGGCCGTCGGCGATAGACGCCGCCGCCCGCGATCTCGCGGAGTGGCTCTGCGACACCGAGTTCGGGGAGCACTGAGCCGCCTCGACGCGGCCTGCCCACGACACGGCCTGCTCTCGGCGCGGTCTGCTCCCGGCGCGGTTCGCAAAGCGGTTCTCGATGCAGTCCTCGACGCGGCGCGACGAAACGGGGTGGATACTGAGATCAGTTCCGAGGCCAGGGTGCCGGGCGCACCCATCTCGTTCTGGCACCCTCGGCTGAGGGTGCCAGAACGAAACGACGGTGCCCGGCACCCCTGTCTCGATCTGTTATCCGGCACAAACGCGGACGCGCGCACTCGGGCACGGACGGTGGTGCCGATGCGAACGTGCACCCAGTCGCAGAGGGACCCTGCCCGACGCGGATGCGCGTTCAGTCGCGGGTGGCGGTGGTGGACTCGGCGGAATCGGACGAGCCGCGCGCACCGGAGGTGACGGCACTCAGCCGGGCGAGCTGATCGAACCGGTTGTTCGCGATGCGCATCACGATCTCGTACGGGAGGGCGAACTTGCGCGCCCACCAATAGCCGAACCGGGTGTCGAACGAGGTGTACACCATGTACTTGTTGCGAACCACGCCCTTGCAGATGGACTTCGCCGCCGACTCTGGTGTCACGGCGATCCGGTGGAAGCCGCCGACCTGCTTCTCGACGACCGGGTTGTCGCGGTCCAGACCGACGATCTCCACGGTGTCGACCAAGGGCGTCGCCACCGCGCCCGGACAGACGAGGCTGACACCGATCCCGTGACGGCGCAGATCGAACCGCAGCACCTCGGACACGCCGCGGATACCGAACTTGCTGGCACTGTAGGCCGCATGCCACGGGAGCGCGAGCAGACCGGCCGCCGACGACACGTTCACCAGCTGACCGCCCTGACCGCGGCGGACCATCTGCGGGACGAAGCACTCGATGATGTGGATCGGGCCCATCAGGTTGACCTCGACCATCGCGCGCCAGGTCTTGTGCTCGAGGTTCTCCACGGTGCCCCAGGCGGAGATCCCGGCGACGTTCATCACCACGTCCATCACGCCGACCTCGGCGTCGACGTCACGGGCGAAGGCTGCGACCCATTCGTAGTCCGAGACGTCCCCGGCCCGGTGATAGAGCACGGTGCCGCCGGCATCGTTGATCTCGGCGACGGTCTGATCCAGCGCGCCCACCTGTACGTCGGTGAGGACCAGTTCACCGCCCTGCGCGGCCACCTCCAGCGCGGTGGCCCGGCCGATTCCGCTGGCCGCACCGGTGATGAGCACCTTGCGGCCGCGGAAACTCGGCACCGGCGTCGGCATGGAGAACAGTTCGCGGATGGTCTTCAGACTCGGCAGGTTCAGTCCCATGGAGTCAGCCTAGTGGCCGGAGTCACCCGGTGCCACGGGGCCGGAGGCGGGGCCCGACTCCCGCCGGACTCAGATCGGCAGCTTGCCGCCGAAGACGGTGTAGACGACGGCCAGCATCGCCTTGAGGACCTGCGCGGAGACGTCCGAACCCTCCGCGGCCAGGATCGCGGCGGCCTCGTCGACGCTCCCCGCCGCAGCGAGCTTCTCGAACAGCGGGCCGAGTGCTGCGAGGGCGGTCAGGTCCTCGGCGTCGCCGGAATCGACCGCACCCGGGGCGACCTCACCGGGGGCGAGCGGCGCCGGCGCCGGCGCAGGCGCCGTGCTCAGGTACGACCGGATGCCCTTGGTGATCGCGAGCGCATAGCGCGCCGAGCCCTCCGCCGACGAGAGGTCTTTCGCGTCGGAAGGGTTCGACAGATTGCCCATCTCGACGAACACCGCGGGCACCTTGGTCAGGTTGACCGCCGCGATGTCCGGGCGAGTCTGGATGCCGTTCTGGACGCCCGCATAGTTGGCGGGCTTGAAGCCGCTGCTCTTGAACGCATCGCGCATGGCCTGACTGGCCTTGCGCCCGTCGGAGGCCTGAACCGAGCTGACGACCGGGTCCGGGATCGGCAAGGTGGGCACGATCATGTGGAAGCCGGACTTGTCGCGGTCGGCGCCGGCGCTGGTCGAGTCGGCGTGCAGGCTGACCGCGATGTCCGCCTTCGAGGCACCGGCCGCGGCGGCGCGTTCGTCGACGCAGCCTCCCCAGCCCTTGTCGTCGGCGCGGCTCAGGACCACCTTGGCGCCCTCGGCCTCCAGTCCGGCCTTCACCAGTTGCGCGATGTCCCAGTTGATGGAGTGTTCCTTCTTGCCGGTCACGGCCGTGGCGCCGGTCGTCTGACACGGCTTCTTTCCGCCGCGCCCGTCAGGCACCTGCTTGTTCAGGTCGTGCCCAGCGGCCGAGCCCTGATGGCCCGGATCAAGGAAGACAGTGCGTCCGGTCAGCGAGCCGGGGCGCGGCGCGTCAGGTTCGGCCGACACCGGGGCGGCGACGACGGTCCCCGCGGCGAGGGCGGCGGCCGCCGCGACGCTCAGCATCCGAGCGGGACGACGACGAACAGACACAACAGACATCAAAGACACTCCCTTAACCACCAGCAGCCACACTGGTCACATCAGCCACAAGTGAACCAGCGTGCGGTGACGCGGAGCAACCCGATCCCGGTCACACTCAGCGAATCGTTAGTCCTCCGTGACCACCGGAAGGTGGCGCGTGAGGTGCAGAATCCCATGCTCGTCGGCGGGATCGGCGGGCGTGAGCACCTCGCACAGCGCCTCCCGGGCGGCCCCGGCATCGAGGCCGGCGCCGATGATCACCAGGCTCGTCTCCGCCCGCCCGTCCGGCCAAGGGCGCACCCCGACCCGCACGAAGCCACCGACGGCGTGCACCTCGTAGGCGTGGTCGCGGTGGCCCGGCAGGTCGACCAGGGCCAGGCCCTTGCACCGGTACGCGCCGGCCGGCGGCCGCTCCAGCAGCGCGGCGAGCCGCCGAGGGTCCACCGGGTCGGGGGTCTGCACCGCGACGGACTCGAAAGCGTCGTGCAGGTGCGCATGCGCGTGACCAGGGTGCTCGAGGAGCTCGCCGATGGTCAGCTGGCGCGGCTCGTCGTCGTACGACGACCCTCCGGTCGCCTCGGCCAGCAGCCCGGGATCGACTGCCCCACCGATCACCGGCAGTGCCGGGGCGGTCGCGTTGAGCTCCCGCACCCGCTTCAGCACCGCGTCGAGTCCGGCCTCGGACACCAGGTCCTTCTTGTTCACCACCACCAGATCGGCGACCGCCAGGTGCCCGGCGACCGACGGATGTTCGGCAAGCGTGCGTTCGACGAGGGCCGCGTCGACCACGTACACCAGCCCGCCATAAGCCACCCGGCGATCCCGCGCCGCGAGCACCAGGCGGATGAGCGCGCGGGGCTCGGCGATCCCGCTGGCCTCGATGACGATCGCGTCGACGCCCGAGCGCGCGAGTTCGGCCAGCGCCTCCGCCAAACCTTCGGCATCGGTGGTGCAGCAGATGCAGCCGTTGGCCAGATTCAGCGTCCCGGCGGAACGGCCGGACACCAGCAGGGCGTCGACGTTCACCGCCCCGAAGTCGTTCACCAGCACCCCGAACCGCCGACCTGCGGAGTGCCGCAGCAGATGATTGAGAATCGTGGTCTTGCCGGCACCGAGGAAACCGGCGAGAACGACGACGGGGACGCCGCGGGCGTCCATTTACGATTCCTCCCGGCAGTCCGTGCAGAGCACCGCGAGTTCACGACCCAGCCGGTCCGGATGGTTCACCACCCGGTTGGTCGGCGCATCGCATTCGCGGCAGCGACCGATCACCCGGGCACGATCGGAGAAGTCCACCGACATCCGTTTGTCGAACACATACAGCGAGCCCTCCCAAAGACCGTCGTCGCCGAACCGCTCTCCATAACGGACGATCCCGCCGTCGAGCTGATAGACCTCCGAGAATCCCCGATTGCGCAGCAGCACGCTCAGCACCTCGCAACGGACCCCGCCCGTGCAGTACGTCACCACCGGACGTTCTTTCAGGTGATCGAGGGCCCCGGATTCGATCAGCGGAACGAAGTCACGAGTGGTGGACACCGGGGGAATCACCGCGCCTGCAAATCGGCCGATCTCCGCTTCTATCGCATTCCGGCCGTCGAGAAACACCACCTCGTCACCGCACTCCTCCACCAGACGGTGCACCCCCTCGGGCGAGAGCCGGGCCCCGCCGCCCACCAGACCGTCCGCCGTCACGACCAACGAGTCCGGGGCGCCGAAGGAGACGATCTCCGGGCGTACTTTGACGCTCAGCCGCGGGAAATCGTCACCGGCCCCCTCCGACCATTTGACGTCCGCATTCCGGAAAGCCGGATAGCCGCGCGTGGCGCGCACATATCGTTTGACGTCAGGCAGGTCGCCGCCGACTGTCGCGTTGATGCCGTGGGATGACACGATGATCCTGCCGCGCAGCCCCAGCGACTCACAGACCGCGGACTGCCAGAGGCGGATCGCATCGGGATCCGGCAGCGGCGTGAACACATAGAACAGCACGATCTTGGGAGTGGCCACAGTGCAAGGGTACGGAGTGCGCCGGGGACGACGAAGCGCAGGCCTGCGCGTGACAGCGGCGATCGCGGCCGCCGCCGCGCTCGCCGTGACCGCCTCCGGATGCGGCCTTCTGGAGGAGCAGAACCGGTCCAAGCCGATCGAGATCCCCGGCACCAACGCACTGGTGACCGAGTCGGCGCCGGCGAGCCTGTCGACGAGCCAGACCCCGGTCACCACCTCGCGCACGTACACCCCGGCGCCCCGGGACAGTTACGACCGGCTGATCTCCAGTGCCCCCCGCGCCGGCCTCGCCGACTTCCGGCGCGGCGCCACGACAGCGGCCGGCGAGCGCCTGGAAGGCCTTTCGGGGATCCACTTCTCCACCCCCGATCGCGTGATCCGTTGTTCCACCGGGAACAACGGCGCCGACGCCCTGGTCTGCGCGTCCGACCGCATCGACGGCCCGGATGCGGCGCCGCACGATGCCCCGGCGGGATGCGAGTGGGATCCGAACCTGGCGGTGTTGAGTGCGAGCGGATTCTCCGCCGGCGGTTGCACCAATCTCTATCCGGTCCTCTATCGCTCACACATCCTGGAATACGGGGAATCGATCGTCGTCGACCGGTTCTCCTGTCTCAGTGAAGTAGCAGGCCTCTACTGCCTGGCGGCAGGCTCGGATGAGGGCTTTGCGATCACCCGCACCGGGGTGGAAAAGATCCACCCGGAAGAGCGGGCCCCGAACGACCTGATCGGCGATACTCCGGCAGACTCATCGGCTGTCACCACCACTCCCACACGCTGAAAAAGCAATAGTGCGCTTCTCGGTCGATCTTTTGTAGACTATCGGCGAAAGCTTTGTCGCACCTGCGCGCAATCTCCGACCCGAAAGGCCGAATTCATGGCGAAACGCACCAAGATCCAGATCGTCGACGACATCGACGGAGCCGAACTCGACGAGTACGAAACCGTACGGTGGAGCTTGGACGGGAAGAACTACGAATTCGACACCTCACCCGAGCACGCCGCCGAGTTCCGCGACGCCGTCGCCACCTACGTCGCCGCCTCGCGCACGGTGGGTCGCACCGGCGGCCGCCGTGCCGCCGCCCCGAAGACCGACACCCGGGCCATCCGCGCCTGGGCCAACGCCAACGGTTTCACCGTGAGCGACCGCGGCCGCATCCCGGCCGAGATCATCGCCGCCTACGAAGCCGCGAACTGACGCACGCCTGACTTCCCCAGCCAGCCCCGAACGCCCCGGCACACCGCCGGGGCGTTCGGCATCGCCGCCGACGCTCCACACCTTCGCGTCATGGTGGTTTTAATTGCCCTGCGCCGCGGTCGGGCCGATAGGCTCACCTCTCATGTCCCTGCACTCGTTTCGCCGCCGGCTGCTGGCGCTGATCCTGGTCGCCTTCGGTGTGCTCGTCGTGGCGTCCTGCGGGACAGCCGACGACGACAGCGGTAAAGACGGCCTCTGCGCCCCGCCCGGCATCAAGACCGCGACCGCCGCGCCGGAGAATCTGAACACCTCCGATCAAGCCGTCGACACCTTCACCACACCGACGGTGGCGCCCCTGGAGTCGATCGATGTCAACCAGTTGGGCCTGATCCAGCCGGGCGTCCTGACGGTCGGCACACTCTCCGACGCGCCGCCGAGCATCTGCCTCAACAGTTCAGGCCAGTACACCGGGTTCGACAACGAACTCCTCAAGGCCGTCGCCGCCAAGATCGGTCTCGAGATCAAGTTCGTCGGCACCGAGTTCGCCGGTCTGCTGGCCCAGGTCGCCAACAAGCGGTTCGACGTCGGGTCGTCGTCGATCACCACCACCGCCGAGCGCCGCAAGAACGTCGCCTTCACCAACGGCTACGACTTCGGCTACTTCTCACTGGTCGCCTCGCAGACCGGTGCGGTGCAGGGATTCGACGACCTGAGCGGGAGTCACCGGATCGGCGTGGTCCAGGGGACCGTGCAGGACGACTTCGTCACCAACACCCTGAACCTGGACCCGGTCAAGTTCCCCGACTACGCCACGGCCTACGCCAACCTCAAGAGCGGGCAGATCGACGCCTGGGTGGCACCGAGCCAGCAGGCCGAGGGCGCCATCCAGGACGGCGACGGCATGGCCATCTTGGAGGACACGTTCAGCGTCAACAACTTCGTCGGCTGGGCCGCCCCGATCGGCAACCAGAAGCTGATCGACGCGCTGAACAGCGGACTGGACGCGGTGATCGCCGACGGCACGTGGGCCTCGCTGTACACCGACTGGGTTCCCCGCGAACTGCCCGAGGGCTGGAAGCCCGGTTCCAAGGCCGCCCCCGAGCCTCAGCTCCCGGACTTCCGGACCCTCGCCGCCGAGAACGCCACCGATCCGAACTCCCCGGCGGTCGAGAGCAAGGGCACCCTCGCCCAACTGCAGGACACCTTCTTCAACTGGGACCTGTACAAGCAGGCGTTCCCCGAACTGGTCAAGACCGGGCTGCCGAACACGATCATCCTGGCGATCGCGTCCGGCATCATCGGCACCGTACTCGGCATGCTGCTCGCGATGGGCGGCATCTCCCGGTCCCGGTGGCTGCGCTGGCCCGCCCGGGTGTACACCGACGTGTTCCGCGGGCTGCCCGCCGTCGTGGTGATCCTGATCATCGGTCTGGGCGTCGGTCCGCTGGTGAAGGACTGGACCGGCGGCAACCCCTACTGGCTCGGCGCCGTGGCGCTGGCGCTGCTGGCCGCGGCCTACATCGGCGAGATCTTCCGGTCCGGTATCCAGAGCGTGGAACCCGGGCAGATGGAGGCGGCCCGCGCACTCGGGCTCTCCTACCGGCGGTCCATGGCGCAGATCGTGGTCCCGCAGGGCGTGCGCCGGGTCCTGCCCGCGCTGATGAATCAGTTCATCGTGCTGATCAAGGACTCGTCGCTGATCTACTTCCTGGGTCTGCTGGCGACCCAGCGCGAGCTGTTCGCGGTCGGGCGCGACCTCAACGCCCAGACCGGCAACCTGTCGCCGCTGGTGGCCGCCGGCATCGTGTACCTGATCCTGACCGTGCCGCTGACCCACCTGGTGAACTACATCGACAAGCGTCTGCGGACCGGAAAGGCCTGAGATGAGCACCCCCGAGGTCCCCCTCGCCACCCCGGATCCGGTCTCACTGACCGGACGCGACCTGCACCTGTCGTTCGGCGCCAACGACGTCCTGCGCGGCGTCGACATCCAGGTCGACGCAGGCACGACGACCACCGTGATCGGCCCCTCCGGTTCGGGCAAGTCCACCCTGTTGCGCGTGCTCAACCGGCTGCACGAACCGCAGTCCGGCGACATCCTGATCGACGGGCGCTCGGTCCTGAAAGACAATCCCGACGAGTTGCGCCGGCGCATCGGCATGGTGTTCCAGCAGTTCAATCTGTTCCCGCACATGACGGTCGCGGACAACATCGCCTTCGCGCCCCGCAAGATCCAGAAGCTCGGCAAGGACGAGGCTCGCGAACTGGCGATGCATCAGCTCGAGCTGGTCGGACTCACCGAGAAGGCGGACGTGCGGCCGTCGACGCTGTCGGGCGGTCAGCAGCAGCGCGTGGCGATCGCCCGCGCGCTGGCGATGAAACCGCAGATCATGTTCTTCGACGAGGCCACCAGCGCCCTGGATCCGGAGCTGGTCAAGGGCGTGCTGGCGCTGATGACCGAGCTGTCGCGGGAGGGCATGACGATGGTGGTGGTGACCCACGAGATGGGCTACGCCCGCAACGTCTCCGACAGCGTGCTGTTCATGGACGAGGGCGTCGTCGTGGAGACCGGCCCCCCGGATCGGCTGTTCGACGACCCGTCCAGCGACCGCCTGCAGAACTTCCTGTCCGAGGTGCTCTGAGCGTTTCGACACGCTCTCGCCCTAGCGGGCTCGATCGGCTCAACGAGCTACTTCGGAACCTTCGCCCCTTGAGCCCGGCGCGAGCGGTGGCAGAACTTCCTGTCCGAGGTGTTCTAAACGTTCCGACACGCTCTCGCCCTAGCGGGCTCGATCGGCTCAACGAGCTACTTCGGAACCTTCGCTCCTTGAGCCGGGCGCGAGCGAAGCGAGTGCCCGAGTCGAAAGGCCCCCGCCCCTTGAGCCGCGTCGAAAGGCCCCGCCCCTTGAGCCGGGCGCGAGCGGTGGCAGAACTTCCTGTCCGAGGTGTTCTAAACGTTCCGACACGCTCTCGCCCTAGCGGGCTCGATCGGCTCAACGAGCTACTTCGGAACCTTCGCTCCTTGAGCCGGGCGCGAGCGAAGCGAGTGCCCGAGTCGAAAGGCCGTCAGGAGAGACCGAGGGCGGCGAACTCCGGCGACGCGTAGAACGGCGCCAGCCGGCGGCGGACGATCCGCTCCAGGAAGCCCTCGCGGTCGAGCCGGCCGATCACCACAGGCCCGAAGCGCAGCGCCTCCTCACGCAGATCGTCGGCGCCGATGCCGAGGTCCTCGATCACGTCGGCGAGCGGGGTGGCGCCGTAGGTGTCGAAGACCTCGTCGATCCCGGAGTCCAGGAGTGTCCGGAAGTACTCCGACTGCCGGAAATCGCGCCAGAACTCGAAAGCGATCACCACCACGTCCTCGACGTCGGACTCGGAGACGGTGTCCCGGAAACCGCCCACGGAGTCGTCGGCACGCCCGCGCCAGAAGTCCCGCACGGCGTCGAGCAACAGTTCGTCGGAATCCTCCCGCGCCGTCTCCAGCGCCATCTCGGTGCCACTGCGCGTGAGCCGTTCCACCAGCGAGGAGAGCCGGCGGCCGAGTCGCGTACCCACTCGCTCCTCGACCGCGCGCTGCATCACTTCGACGACGGTGTCGGTGGTGGTCGGGCTGTCGAGGACCTGATCGATCGCGCGCCGGGCGACCCGCAGATCCGTGGCCGTCGATGCCAGCTCGTCGAAGCGCCGCGTCTCGATCACGTCGGCCAGGCTGGTGGTCTCGTGGATCTCGTGCCGGTACAGGCGGGCGGCCACCTGGCCGGCCAGTTCCGGGATCGCCCCTTCCACCGGGAACGCCATGGTGTACTTGCGAGCCACCTGTTTGATCAGCTCGCGCGGCATCACGGTCTCCAGCGGCACCGTCCCGGCCTCGTCGAAGAAGCCCTCGATCTCCTCCTCGACGAGCGCCCGGAACGCGGTCTCCTCGGTCAGCTGCCGGAGCCCGAAGGCCACCTGCGCGTCGAGCAGTCGAGCGGCGAGATCGTCGTCGGCGTTCTGCATGGTCACGAGGGTATGCGAGAACTCATCGGGTCGCGCCGTCCGGTCCCGCTCCGGGCGCGTTCGGACCGTGGACGTAGGTCTCGCGGCGGGACGACGGCGCCACCGCGCCGAACACGCCGCGGCGCTTGCGCTCGAAGGCGACGATCACCGTGATCACTGCCAGCAGTCCGGCGATCGGCCACAGTGCTCCACCCAGGCCGATCCACCGCAGCATCGCCGCACCGACCACGCCGCCGGCCAGCAGCGAGGCCCAGAGCGCCAAGTGCCGGGCCCACAACCAGCGCGGGCCGCCCCGGAAAGCGTCGACCAGGCGCTGCCCGGCCTTCACCAGCGCCCCTGTCATGTAGGTCAGGCCGATGCTGGTCTCGCCCGCGCTGAGGAAGGTGGCGTTCACCACGCCCATCGACAGCGGCAGCAACACGGTCACCGGCACGCTTGAGTCGGTCAGGTCGCCGAGCGCCGCCGTGACCGCGACCAGGACCGAAGTGGCCGCGAGCACGGTGGTGCGCCCGTCCCCCACCCGCACCAGCACGGCGCCGAGCACGGTGCCGGCAAAGAACATGCCGATCAGCGTGCCCGCGAGCCGCACCGGACCCCAGTCGCCGTGCGCCAGGCTGGTCGCGAACTCGGTGGTGTTGCCGCTCATGAAGGAGACGAAGAACCCGCCGAGGTACACGTAGCCGATCGCATCCACGTAGCCGGCGGCGGCCGACAGCACCACCGCCAGCGTCACCTCGCGCCGCGCGATCATCTTCACAGAGCACATCGTCCCATCCGGCGCACCGGCGGGGCCCGGCACCCGGGCCGACCCGTCGTCCGTTCGGTGGATTGCGCCGGGACGCCCGGATGGGCTCGCATCGCCGGGTGCGATCTCGACGACTGTCTCCCGGCCTGGCGCTGCTCGTGGCCGGCCTGTTCACCGTGACCGGGTGCAGCGTCGAGAGCTCGTCGACGGGGTCGTCGAAGGTTCCCTCGGCGAGCACGTCGGGTTCGACGACGTCGTCGGACGACGCCTCGGGCACCCTCACGCTCAGCTGGGTGGGCGACACCATCCTGGGCACCGACGACAAGTTCGGCGGTCTCACGCTGCCGGCCGCGTGGGCGCAGAGCGGCAAGGACCCGAACTACTTCTTCCAGAACGTCAAGAAGCACTTCGACGCCGACGACCTGACGATCGCGAACTTCGAAGTGGCCCTGACCAATTCGCGGAACAAGCGGTACAAGGGCGACGGCGAGGTTTACCACTTCCACGGCGAGCCCGCGATCGCGAAAACGCTCCCGGCCGGGGGCATCGACGTGGTGACGATCGCCAACAACCACACGTGGGACTACGGGCGCAAAGGCTTCGACGACACCGTCAGGGCGCTGGACGCCGCCGGCGTCGAGTACGTCGGGGCGGGCAACCCCGGATACGACGGCTCCGACTACGACCATCCGCTCCTGAAAGACGTCAAGGGAATCAAAGTCGGCCTGCTCAGCTACCAGACGTGGCAGGACACCCCGCAGACCCGGGCCAAGGTCCGCAGCGACATCGCCAAGCTCCGGAAAGACGGGGCGGCAGTGGTGATTCCATACTTCCATTGGGGACTGGAAGGCGTTCACGAACCGTACGAGGTGCAGCGCGACCTGGCGCGCGTCGCGATCGACGCCGGCGCCGACGCGGTGATCGGCACGCACCCGCACGTGCTCCAGTCGATGGACGTGTACAAGGGAAAGCTGATCGCGTACTCGCTCGGCAACTTCTCGTTCGGCGGCAACACCAACCCGAGCGACAAGCGCACGGTGATCCTGCAAACCCGGGTGAAGGTGGACGACGGGAAGGTCGGCGCGGTCGAGTACCGGGTGATCCCCACCCGCCTGTCGCGCACCGAGAGTCACAACGACTACGTCCCGACGCCCTACGGCCCGGCCGAATCGCGCCAGGTGGCGTCGTTCCTCAATCAGATCTCGCCGAACCTCGACGGCACCGTCTCGCAACGGTTCACACCGGTTCCGTGAGGTCGTCCGCCGCGGCGGGCCGGCGGATCAGTTCGATCGCCACCAGCAGCAGGATCAGGCCGACCACCAGCCGCACGACGCCGGCCACCGACACCGGCCGGGTCGCCACCAGTCCCGCCAGGCCGAGCAGCACCGCGACCGACACGATCGCGTGTCGCCATCGCTCCACCACCGCGCCCACCCGCCCGGTGTCGCCGCCGTGCGCATCGAGCGCCGACCGGATCGACGCGAAGCCCGCCCCGGCCACGTCGCGGAGCGCGCGGGCCGGGCGAGCCGGCCCGGCCATCCAGGTTCCCACCGCGATCAGCGCCCCGAGGACGGTGAGCGCGACGACGGCCGCCGACATCAACGCGCTGACCTGATCGAAGATCGCCCCGGCCACGTCCGGCGGCATCGTGGCGGGGGCGATCGCCGACACGAACGCCGTGCGCCCGACCCAGATGCCCACCGACATGAGCCCGAACACCACCGCGAACGCCGCCGCCGTGCCCGAGAGCGCCCGCCGCGGCGACACGGCGATCAGCACCCCGGCCGCCAGCAGGGCCAGCACCGCCCACGGCAGCCAGCAGGGCCAGCACCGCCCACGGCAGCCAGAAGCCGCCGATCACCGCGGCGTCGTACACCGCCTGCACCAGTCCGAGCGCGTCGGCGTGCAGGATCGGGACCGCCTGCGGCGCACCGCCGACCAGCCGCTCGGCGAAGGGCAGACCGCGCTCGACGAGCCGTACGCGCAGAGCGTCGTACACGGGGTCGAGCCGCAGACTGAGCACGCCGTCGGTCGACAGGTCGGCGAGCGCGCGAGGGTCGTCGTCGAGCACCCGGGTGACTTGCCGGTGGCTCAGGCGAAGGCTGGCCGCCCACAGATCCGCGAACTGCGGCGAGGTCACCAGTCGCTGCGCGGTGTTCTCGATCAGGTTCTCCAGCCCGGCGACGGTCGGCGCCTCCAGCAGCCCGATTCCGGCCGCGGCGCGCGGCGGCAGCGACCCGTCCTGGAGGGTGTCGAACAGCTCGGCGACCCGGCGGGACGGATCCAGTTGCTGTACGGCGCGGTCGCTCAGCTGCGCGGCAACGTAATCCTGCACGTGCGGCTCGGCGGCGAGGGGGCGAACGTGGCGACGAAGCGGTCGGAGTCGACCAGCTGCCCGCGCGCCCAGGCGCCGGCGACCGCGACCGGCGCCAGCAGGAGCCCGAGCACCACCAGTAAGGCAGTAGGCGGTCTGCAACTTCCGATGCGGAGCCGGCGGGGAGTCGTCGTCCCGGTCAGCCACGCCCGTGCCCGTTCAACAGCGCCCGGAGCACCTGCACGACGCCCTCCTCGGCGTTACTGGGCGCCCCGTAGCGGGCCCGCGCGCGGATCGCCGGATGCGCGTTGGCCACGGCGAACGACCAGTCGGCGGCGTCGAGCATCTCCAGGTCGTTGAGGTAGTCGCCGAAGACCACGGTCTGTGCCGCGGTGACGCCCAGTTCGTCCTGCAGCATCCGCACGCCGATCCCCTTGTCTACGCCGGGTGACATCAGATCGATCCAGTTCGGCCCGGACACCACCACCCGGCACCGATCGGCGAAGGACTCGAAGTGGGCGTGCGCGGCCGCGGCGGCGTCGTCGAAGTCGTAGATCGCCAGTTTGAGGATCTCGTCGTCGACGGAGAGGAGGTCGTCGACCTGGTCGAGCCGCAGATAGTACTTGTCCGACTCGTCGAGGAAGGGCAGGTCGCCCCGCTCCACATAGCCACCCCGCACCCCGCACACCACCAGGCCGAGGTCGCGGCCGGACTCCCGCACGGCGACCACCACATCCCGCGCCAGCGCCGGATCGAAGGTGCTGGAGGCGCGCGACAGACCGTCGTGCACCACCAGATTCCCGTTCTCGGCGATGTACGAGATGCCCTGCGGCACACGGGCGAACAGGTTCTCCAGGGTGTGGAACTGGCGCCCGCTCGCCGGGACGAAGTGGATGCCCCGCTGACGCATCGTGTCCAGCAGCGGCCAGAATCCGTCGGGCACCGCGCCGTCCTCGGTGAGCAGCGTGCCGTCCATGTCGGAGACGACGAGCCGCACGTCCGGCTGGATGTCGGGGAGGTCGAGGTCGGTCATCTTCGCATCTTCGCACCCGGAAGCGGTGTGCGGCTCACCCGTCGCGAAGTACCGCGTGAGCGATCAGGACGCGGTCATCGTCCGGCCGGAGGGTTCTTCTCGACGACCTCGATCGTGGTGGTCGTCACCGAGTCGGGCGGCGCTCCGGGGCCCCGGGCCGGGGCCGGGTGCGCAGGGCCACTCTGTACCGGACCGGCCGGCGGCGTCTGCGCCCCGGCCGGCCGGGGCACCGGTCGCCGGTGACGACCGAGAACTGCAGCGCCAGACCGGTGGCACGACCGATCGCGTAGACCAGACCCACGACCACCACCGCGACGAACCCCTTGGGCAGCGTGAACGAATGGTCCGGGTGGGGTGCGCCGGCCGGGTAGCCGTACGAGCCCGGCGACGAAGGCGGCAGCGCGTCGTGGGTGACCGCCGGCGGCGGGGCGTACGGAAGCGGGCTCTGCGGCTGCGCACCGGGGAAGGACATGTGCCGGGGGGTACCGACGACGACGAGCGGCTCGATAGCGTCTGTCCGGAGGAATCGGGCGCGCTCAGTGCTCGCGCACGCGGCCGTCCTCGACGTGCCAGCGGCGGTCGACCCGCACCTTCTGCAGCATCCGCCGGTCGTGGGTCACCAGGAGCAGCGCGCCGTCGTAGGAGTCCAGCGCCTGCTCCAGCTGCTCGATGGCCGGGAGGTCGAGGTGGTTGGTGGGCTCGTCGAGCACCAGGACGTTGGTGCCGCGCGCTTGCAGCAGCGCCAGTGCGGCCCGCGTGCGCTCTCCCGGCGAGAGACCGGAGACCGGCCGGTCGACGTGATCGGCGCGCAGTCCGAACTTCGCCAGCAGGGTGCGGACCTCGGACGGGTTGAGCTCGGGCATCAGCTCACCGAAACGTCCGGCCAGCGGCGCCGGCCCGGTGAACAGCCCCCGCGACTGGTCGACCTCGCCGACCGCGACGGACGGACCCAGATGCGCCGCCCCCGCGTCGGGGATCAGTTCGCCGAGAATCAGCCGCAGCAGGGTCGTCTTGCCCGCACCGTTCGGGCCGGTGATCCCGATCCGGTCGCCGCCGTTGACCTGCAACGAGACCGGGCCGAGCGTGAAGTCCCCGCGGTGCACGACGGCCTCGTTGAGCGTGGACACCACCGAACTCGACCGCGGCGCCGAACCGATGCTGAACTCCAGCACCCACTCCTTGCGCGGCTCGGCCACCTCCTCCAGCCGCGCGATCCGGCTCTCCATCTGCCGTACTTTCTGCGCCTGCTTCTCGCTGGACTCGGTCGCGGCCCGGCGGCGGATCTTGTCGTTGTCGGGGGCCTTGCGCATCGCGTTGCGGACCCCCTGGCTCGACCACTCCCGCTGCGTCCGCGCCCGGGCCACCAGGTCGGCCTTGCGCGCGGCGAACTCCTCGTACTCTTCGCGGCGGTGCCGGCGCGCGACCTCTCGCTCCTCCAGATAGCTGTCGTAGCCGCCGCCGAAGACGGTGTTGGTGTGCTGAGCCAGGTCCAGTTCCAGGACGCGGGTCACGCTGCGCGCCAAGAACTCCCGGTCGTGACTGACCAGCACCACGCCACCGCGCATGCCCTGCACCACCTCTTCGAGGCGGGCGAGGCCGTCCAGGTCGAGGTCGTTGGTGGGTTCGTCGAGCAGAGCGACGTCGAACCGCGAGCACAGCAGCGCCGCGAGCCCGACGCGGGCCGCCTGACCGCCCGAGAGACCCGTCATCAACGACGACGCCGGCGCGGCGGTCGCCAGTCCGAGACCGGCGAGCACGGCGGGCAGCCGCTCCTCCAAGTCGGCCGCCCCGGTGGCGAGCCAGTGGTCGAGGGCCGCCGCGTACCGGTCGGCCGGATCATCGGCGTCTGCACCGCCTTCCGGATCGGCCAATGCCGCGGCGGCCTCGTCCAGCGCGCGCTGCGCGGCGGCGCACCCGGTGCGACGGGCGACGTACTCGCCGACCGTCTCGCCCGGCACGCGGGTGTGCTCCTGCGGCAGCCACCCCACGAAGGCGTCCGGCGGAGTCCGCGAGACGGTGCCGGCGAGCGGAGCGAGGTCCCCGGCCAGCACCCGGAGCAGGGTGGTCTTGCCCGAGCCGTTGGCGCCGACCACGCCGACGACGTCGCCGGGCGCGACCGTCAGATCCAGGTGATCGAACAGCACCCGGTGGGCGTATCCGCCGGAGAGATCCTTGGCGACGAGGGTTGCGGTCACCCGCTCATCGTCGCACGGGACGCCGACGGGGCTCGGCGTCGGCAGAGGTCGCCGGGTCTCAGGTCACTGCGGTCTCAGGTCACTGCAGTCTCAGGTTACGGGGTCCGCCGGCGGCGACACGATGTCGCCGAGACCTGCCAGCACGGTGAGGCGGCCACCGGTTCCAGGGTCGGGGTCGGGCAGGACGCCGTCCGGATCGATCACGAACACGTCGTGTCCGTCGAGCGACAGGCGCCGAACCACCTCGAGCAGCATCCGCCGGGACACGTCGTCGAGCGACTGCACCCGGCGCAGGCTGATCGCCACCCGGCGCTGCGTCGGCGGCCGGTCCACGAACTCGCGCACCACGCGCTCGGCGGCGGCGAAACGCAGCGCCCCCTGCAGCGAGAGCACGTCCGTCGCGAGGGGTCCGCTGCCCAGGCTTCGGCGGCGCCGCACCACCGACGACGTCGACGCGGGCACCTCCATCAGATGCATGCCCATGTCGGAGGTGAACCGCTGGAACAGGTCGACACCGCGCACGCTGTTCCCGTGCCGGTCCAGGCGCGGCGAGAACGTCGCGATGCCGACCTGCCCGGGCAGGGCGCCGATCAGGCCGCCGGCCACCCCACTCTTGGCGGGGACGCCGACCCGGGTCATCCAGTCGCCGGCACCGTCGTACATGCCGCACGTGGCCATGACGCTCAGGGTCTGCCGCACCACTCGCCGCGGCACAACCTCGACTCCGGTCAGCGGGTTGACGCCGCCGTTGGCGAGCGTGGCCGCCATGACCGCCAGATCTTCCGTGGTGACGATCAGCGAGCACTGCCGCGTGTAGCCGGCGACCGACACGACGGGGTTCTCGGACGTGACCTCGTAGGCCCTCAGCAGATTCGCCAGGGCCCGGTTCCGGAAGGCGTGGCCTATCTCGGAGGCGAACACGTCTTCGTCGACGTCCAGACGTCGGCCGGCGAAGGCGCTCAGGCCTTCGATCACCCGCTCGACGCGATGCTCGGCCGACATGTCCTCGTGTCCCACGAGGGTGTGGGTCGCGATCGCTCCGGCGTTGATCATCGGATTCTGCGGCCGGCCGCTGCCGGGTTCGAGGGAGATCTCGTTGAACGCATCACCCGTCGGCTCGACACCCACCTTCTCCAGTACCGCGTCGAAACCCCGGTCCGCGAGCGCGAGGGCGTACACGAACGGTTTGGAAATGGACTGGATGCTGAAGGGCGTCCGGGTGTCGCCGGCCCCGTAGGTGCGACCGTCGGTGGTCGCGATCGTCACCCCGAGCCGGTCCGGATCCGCGGAGGCCAGCTCCGGGATGTAGTCGGCGGTGGCACCGCTGTCGTCGTGTTCGACGGCGGCCAGGGCCTCAGCGAGGTAGTCCGGGATCGGTGAGCGCACAAAGCTCAGTGTAGAGCGGCCTCCGGTGTCCGTACCGTGACGTAGATCCGGCCGCGAGTCGAGCGGGAGACGTTGCGACCTGGAGTTTCGTTGTGCCTGCTGATTCTGTACTCCCCAGTACGGACAGCCCATTCCAGGAGACTGCGGGCCATGCTCTCGAGGTCCCGGTCCGGCGCGGAACAACGTCCGCCTCCGCGTGGTTGACTCGGTTCATGAGCGAGATCGAGTTCGGCCTGGACACCTTCGGCGGCGTCACGCACGACGAGCACGGGCGCCCCACGCCCCACCCGCAGGTGATCCGGGACCTGGTCGGCGACGCCGTGGTCGCCGACGAGCTCGGCCTGGACTTCTTCGCCGTCGGCGAGCACCATCGGCCCGACTACGCCGTCTCCAGTCCCGAGACGGTGCTGGCCGCCGTCGCCGGACAAACTAGCCGTATCCGGCTGGGTTCGGCGGTGACCGTGCTCAGCTCCGACGATCCGGTGCGCGTCTACCAGCGGTTCGCCACCCTCGACGCGGTGTCCCGGGGGCGCGCCGAGATCGTCGCCGGACGCGGCTCGTTCATCGAGTCGTTCCCGCTGTTCGGCTACGAACTCGCCGACTACGACCTGCTGTTCGACGAGAAGCTCGCCCTGCTCGCGGAACTGATCGAGGAGCAACCGGTCACCTGGAGCGGCACCACCCGGGCGCCGCTGACCGACCAGCGCGTCTTCCCCACGACAGCACAGAAGATCCCGGTCTGGGTGGGCGTCGGCGGCACCCCCGAATCGGTGGTCCGTACCGCCCGGCACGGCTTCGGCCTCTTCCTGGCGATCATCGGCGGCGGCCCGGCGCGCTTCTCGTCGTACATCGACCTGTTCGAGCGCGCGCAGGACCAGTTCGGCGTGCCCCGGCAGCGGGTCGCCGTGCACTCCCCCGGTCTGGTCGCCGAGACCGACGAACAGGCCCGCGAACTCGCCTACGACGGTTGGCTGGCCCAACGCAACAAGATCGGCGCCGAACGCGGCTGGGGCCCGGCCGGTCCGCGCGAGTTCGAGGACGAGGTGGCCCGCGGCTCGTTGTACCTCGGCTCACCGGAGACCGTCGCAGCCAAACTCGCGCGCACCCTGACGACCCTGAAGGTCGATCGCTTCGACCTCAAATACGACCAGCCGGTCCCGCACGCGGTGCAGCGGCGCTCGATCGAGCTGTACGGCGAGAAGGTGGTCCCGCGGGTGAAGGATCTGCTGGCGTAGCGGCCTCCCGATGATCGGGCCGCGGAAGTTCAGACGCTGGTCGGGGTGAGGGCGATGTATTTGGTGGTGAGGTACTCGTCGATGCCGTCGACGCCGCCCTCGACGCCCAGACCCGAGTGCTTGACGCCGCAGAACGGTGCGGCCGGATCGGAGATCACCCCGCGGTTGACGCCGACCATGCCGTACTCGAGGGCGCTCGCGACGCGCTTCACCCGATTCAGATCGTTGGTGAAGAAGTACGACGCGAGACCGTAGTCGGTGTCATTGGATCGCGCGATCACATCGGCCTCGTCGTCGAAGGTCTGGATCACCACCACCGGCCCGAAGATCTCTTCGAGAAGAATCGGATCGCCCACAGGCACGTCGGTCAGCAGCGTCGGCGGATAGAAGAAGCCCGGACCGTCGATGCGGCGGCCCCCGGTGTGGACGGTTGCGCCGTCGGCGACGGCGCCGTCGACCAGGGCGGCGACCCGGTCGAGTTGCTTGCCGTTGATCAGCGGACCGAGGTCGCTGCCGGCGTCGTACCCGGGCCCGACGGTCATCGCGTCCAGCCGAGCGGTCAGAGCCGGAACGAACCGGTCGGCGATCCCGCGGTGCACAAAGAAGCGGTTGGCCGCGGTGCAGGCCTCCCCGCCGTTACGCATCTTGGCAGCCATCGCACCGTCGACGGCGGCGGCGAGGTCGGCGTCGTCGAACACGATGAACGGGGCGTTGCCGCCGAGCTCCATCGAAGTGCTCAGCACCTGATCAGCGGACTGCCTGATCAATAGGCTGCCCACTCCCGTCGATCCGGTGAACGACACTTTGCGCAGCCGACGATCCGACATCAGCACCGCCGACTGTTCGGCGGCGCCGGTCTTGGTCGGCACCACGGTCAGCACGCCCGGCGGCAAGCCGACGTCGGCGAAGACCTTGGCCAGCAGCAGCATGGTGAGCGGCGTGTCCTCTGCCGGCTTGACGATCATCGGGCAGCCGGCGGCCAGGGCGGGCCCGATCTTGCGCGTGCCCATCGCGAGCGGGAAGTTCCACGGGGTGATGGCGTACGACGGCCCCACGGGTTCCTTGACGACGACGATCTCGCCGTTCCCGGCCGGGGCGGTGGCGGTGCGGCCAGCGATCCGCACCGCTTCCTCGCTGAACCAGCGCAGAAACTCGGCGCCATAGGTCACTTCACCGACGCTCTCGGACAGGATCTTGCCCATCTCCAGGGTCATCAGCAGCGCGAAGTCGTCACGGCGGCGGGTGACCTCCTCGAAGGCCGACCGCAGGATCTCGGCGCGTTCGCGGGGCGGCGTCGCGGCCCACGCCGGGCCGGCTTCGGTCGCCCCGTCGAGCGCGGCGAGCGCATCTTCCCGGCCGCCGTCGGCGACCTCGGCCAGCACGTCGCCGGTCGCCGGGTCGATCACCTCGAAGGTCTTCCCGGTGATCGCGTCCACGGACGTGTTCGAGAGCCAGATTCCGGTGGGGACCTGGTCGAGCAGAGTGCGCTTGTCGGTCATGCACCTATAGGTAGCGCACTTGCGCGCTGCTTGGTGGACGTTCGCCGCGTGGCGCGCCCGGAGGGCCCGGGTCCTCACCAGTCGATTTGGCCGCCGTTCACGCAGTGGGGTAAGTTTGCTAGCGCACCCGCAAGGGGGCACAACCGAATACGGGGCTATGGCGCAGCTGGTAGCGCACCACACTGGCAGTGTGGGGGTCAGGGGTTCGAGTCCCCTTAGCTCCACAAGTAGAATCCCCTCCGACCTGCGTCGGAGGGGATTCTGGTTTCCTGGCGAGGGTTCCTCAGAACGTCAGGATGCCGAGGGATTCAGCGGGAGGTCCCAGCGTGACAGGTCTGCGGCGCGGTCCTGGGTTGTGTGACTCGTGCCGCGATCTGGTCAACAAGGCGCGGGCAGCCGTCACCGGCGCGTGACCCGCTCGACTACCAGTCGCGGCACAGCACACGGTGGAGCTAAGGGGACTCGAACTACTGACCCCACAACCCGTGTGAAGCCACCGGCGACCGGGCCGTTGACAGGTCCGGGGACCGCTCATCGTCGTCGCCGGTCGAGGTACCGCGCGATCGACTCGACCGCCCGTTCCAGCACCGGCGCGTCCGGCAGGCACACGATCCGGAAATGGTCCGGCTCGGGCCAGTTGAACCCGGTGCCGTGGGTCACCAGGATGTGCTCGGTCCGCAGGAGGTCGAGCACGAAGGCTTCGTCGTCGTCGATGCCGAAGACCTCGGTGTCGACCCGGGGGAAGCAGTAGAGCGCTCCGCGCGGCGCCACACAGCTCACCCCGGGAATGGCGTCCAGGGCGGCCGAGGTCAGCGCGAGCTGCTGCTCCAGTCGGCCGCCTGGATCGACGACGTCCGCGGGCAGTGGCGACCCGGGCTGCCCGGCGCCCAGCGCCAGCGGAATCGCGTGCTGGCCGGCGACGTTCGGGCAGACCCGCATATTGGACAGCAGGGTGAGACCCTCAAGGAGGTCGCCCGCGCGGTGTACCGGCCCGGTGGCCACCACCCACCCCGCCCGGTACCCGCAGACGCGGTACGCCTTGGAGAGCCCGCCGAAGGTGAGACACAGGACGTCCTCGCCCGCGGCCCGGGCGGCGTGGTGGTGCCGGGCGTCGCCGAACACCAACTCCTCATAGATCTCGTCGCTGAGCAGAATCAGCCCGTGGCGGCGGGCGACGTCGGCGATCCCGCGGACGGTGTCCTCGCTGTAGACCGCACCGGTGGGGTTGTTGGGGTTGATCAGCACCAGGGCCTTGGTCTTCGGCGTCACCTTGGACTCGATGTCCTCGATCGACGGGTTCCAGCCGTCGGTCTCATCCGCCCGATAGTGCACCGGCACGCCTCCGGTCAGGTTCACCGCGCCGGTCCACGTCGGATAGTCGGGGGCGGGCACGAGGATCTCGTCGCCCGGGTCGACCAGCGCCTGGAGAACCAGCGTGATGAGTTCGCTGACGCCGTTGCCCAGGAACACCTCGTCGGCCGACACCTCGGCCACCTCGCGGCGCCGATAGTGCTCGGCGACCGCCTCGCGCGCGGCAAGAATCCCGCGCGAGTCCGAATATGCCTGCGCCGCACCGAGATTGGCGGCGACCGCCGCCACGATCTCGGGACGCGCGTCCAGGCCGAACGGGCGCATGTTCCCCAGATTCAGGCGCAACACGTCGTGGCCCTCCGCCTCCAGACGCATGGCTTCGGTGAGGATGGGGCCGCGGACGTCGTAGCGGACGTGCCGAAGGCGTGCGGACTGTCGAAACGTTGTCATGACGCCATCCCACCTCGATAGTGGCGGCTACAGAAGGTCCACTTTCGCCCGTTCCGCGGGACCACTTGGGCCGTCGTCGTCACCCGGCGGCCTATGCTTGCGCCCATGGCCCGCACGACTCGCGCCGAACCGCTGGTTCTCGACGACGTCTCGGGGACGGCCGATCTGGTGAGGGCGATCGTCGACCGGATCGCGGACGGCACCCTCGCCGACGGCGATCGGCTTCCGTCGACCCGCACGCTCGCCGAGCAGACCGGGATCTCGCGGGGCACCGTCGTGCGCGCCTACGACGAGCTCGCCGCCGCCGGGTTCACGGTCGCCGCCCACGGATCGGGCACCCGGGTCAGCGCCGGCGCCACGGTGGCGGCGCGCGCCGGCGCCCGGACCCGGGGATCCGGCGATGAGGCGACCGGGGCACCCGTCGCACCGCGCCGAGGGCGATCACGCCGCGATCTGCGACCGGGGATACCCGACGCGAAGCTGGTGGACGAGCGAGCCTGGCGCCGGGCCGTGCGGACGGCCGCCGGCCGGGGGCTGGCCGGGCTGAACCCGTGGGAGGAGCCGAGCCCGGTACTGCGTGCCCCGCTGCGCGCCCATCTGCGGCGGCACCGCGGCCTGGTCGACGCCGATCCGCTCCTCTTCGACAGCTCCCGGTCCGCGATCGCGGCGCTGTGCGCGGCGTTCGCCGCCGCCCGGCCGGACGCACGCTCGACACCGTTCTACATCGAGGACCCGGGTTACCGCGGGGCCGTGCTCATGGCCCGGGAGCAGGGCCTGGACGTGCGTTTCCAGCGTGCCCACGCCGACGGCTTCGACGCCGCCGGACTCGGAGACGAGGCCGGAGTGGTCTTCACCACCCCGGCGCACCAGTACCCGCTCGGCCACCGGATGAGCGTCGACCGGCGAGTCGCACTGGTCGACTGGGCGCGTCGGACGGGCTCCCTGGTGATCGAGGACGACTACGACGGCGAGTTCCGCTACGGCGTCGCGCCGCTGCCCGCACTGGCGACCCTGCCGGGGGCGGCCGCGCACGTGGCCTACGTCGGGACTTCGTCCAAGTCGCTGTCCCCCGATCTGCGTGTCGCCTGGTGCGTGCCGCCGGCCGCGTTGCGCCGAGCGGTCGAGCGGTGGCTGGCCGTGCACCGCCGCGGGCCCTCGTCGCTTCCCGCCGATGCGCTGGGCGAGTTCCTCGGCGCGGGGGCCATGGACCGTCATCTCGCGCGCGCGGCACGCGTCTACAGCGACCGCCGTACACGACTGGTCGCGGCGCTCGGTCGGGAGTGTCCCGGACTGCCGGTGACCGGCGTGGAGGCCGGTCTGCATCTGTGCGTCCTGCTGCCCGGACACGACGACGAGGCGGTGGTCGAGGCCCTCGAACGGGAAGGCTGGCGCACGCGGTCGCTGACCAGTCAGTCCGCGAAGTACCCGGTGTCGGGGCTCGTGCTGAACTACGCGCGGCTGGGAACGCGGGACGCCGGCGAGTTCGCCGCGGCGCTGCGGGCGGTGCTCGATCTCCGTCGGCGGCGACACGGGGACCGCCCCTAGGTCCCGGCGAGCTCCGACCACCTCCGAACACCTTCCGCCGCGCACCTTCTCGTCGACGTCGGGCGGGCGAGTTCTAGAGTTCGCGCTCGCCGAAAGCGGGCCGCTCCCTGGCCAATCCGGCCTTGCGAGCGATCGCGTGGTTGCGCCCGCGCAACAGCCGGGTCTGCAGCAGCTGCTCCACGGGGAACGACAGGCGCGAGCCGTTGAACCAGGTGTTCTCGAACAGTGATTTCGACGCCGCGACCGCATCCGGGGAGCGTTCCCGAATGCGGGCGATCAACTCCTGGGCGGCGTCGAGCGGATCCTCGGCGACTCCGCTCACCAGTCCCCAGTCGGCGGCCTGCGCGGCGTCGAAGAACTCTCCCGTCATGGTCAGCCGCTTAGCGACGTCGATCGTGGTGAGCTGAGCGATGCTCACCGACAACGACATGTCGGGGATCAGTCCCCATTTCGCCTCCAGCACCGAGAAGTCGGCGTCCGGTGCGCTGAACCGGAAATCCGCGCCGAGTGCGATCTGCAGCCCCGCCCCGTAGCAGTGCCCGGTGATCACCGCGATCACCGGCACCGGAACGTTGCGCCACGCCCAGCACGCCGACTGGAAGCCGTTGGCCGCTGAGCGGTGCCGGGGAATCAGCGTGCGGACCACCCGCGCACGCTCCTTGCCGACCGAGGCGAAATCGAGTCCGGAACAAAAGGACTCGCCCGCGCCGGACAGGACGACGGCCCGCAGCGAGCGGTCCTTCTCGGCGCGCTGCGCCGCGGAGGTCAGATCGGACAGCATGTCCAGGGTGAGGCCGTTGTGCTTGTCCGGTCGGTTCAGCTGCACGTACGCGACGTCGTCGCGCACCTCGTAAACGATATCGGTCATCTGCCCGACCCTACTTGTGGCGCAGCTCGGGTTCGAGGTCGCGCCAGGTCAGCGAACTCCTGCCGCCCACCGCTCCTTCGCGAGGAACGACGACGACCCGCCCTAACCCATGCTCTTGGCGCCGTCCAGGGACTCGCGGATGATGTCGGCGTGGCCGGCGTGCTGGGCGGTCTCGGCGATCAGATGCGTCACGACCCGGCGGATCGACCACTCGGCCTCGGTGAACCACGGCGCCTCGGGCAGCTTGTGCTTCACGTCGAGCGACTCCGCGTTCGCGATCAGCTCGTCGGTGCGCGCGGCGATCTCGTCGTACCTGGCGATCACCTCGTCGAGGGTCTCGCCCGGCTGCAGCGCGAACTCCTTGTCCCGCTCGGCGTAGTCGTCCTCGGTCAGCTCGGTGAAATCCTTCCCGTGCGCGAGCGCTTGCGCGCCGTGCTGAAAGAAGTCCGCCCAGCCGGCCTCGGTCAAGGCGACGTGCTTGATCAGACCGCCGATGGTCAGTGCGCTGACCGTGGTGCGCTCGGACGCCTGCTCGGTGGTCAGGTCCCGGGCGGTGAACTTCAGAAAGAAGCGGGCCTGCCCGAGGGAGGCCAGCAGATCGGCGCGCTCACCGGTGATCGTCGTCGTGCTCATGATGTCCTGCTTCCGTCGTGGATCAACTTGTACCCACTACGCTAAGACCCATAGCGGCCAGTTTCTGTCACCTATTTCGGCCGTGGACCTTCAGGAGCGACGACGATGGGCGACACCGGATCCCGCAGACTGCGGCTGCTCTCCCTGCTGCAGGCCCGGCGCTTCTGGCTCGGCGCCGACCTCGCCGGCGAACTCGGCGTCTCGCTGCGCACATTGCGCCGCGACGTCGACCGGCTGCGCGATCTCGGTTACCCGGTCGACGCCGACCGCGGCGTGGGCGGCGGCTACCAGCTGGCCCACGGCGCCTCGCTGCCGCCGCTGGTGCTCGACGACGACGAGGCCGTCGCGGTGACGGTGGGCCTGCTGACGTCTGCGCAGTCGCCGATCTCCGACATCGCCGAGACCTCCGCCCGGGCGCTCGCAAAGGTGATCCCGGTGATGCCGGCCCGATTGCGCCGCCGGGTCGAGGCGCTCAAGGCGGTGACCGTCAGCGCGGAGAGAACCTGGTCAGGCACGCAGACGGACTTCGAGACCCTGGTGGCCACGGCCCGTGCCTGCCGCGACGACGAGCGGATCGTCTTCGGGTACACCGCCGCCGACGGCGCGCAGTCGCAACGCCGGGTGGAACCCCACCGGCTGGTGACGCTCGGCCGGCGCTGGTATCTGGTGGCCTACGACGTCGAGCGGTCCGACTGGCGCTCGTTCCGGCTCGACCGCATGACCGGAGTGGACAACACCGGCGTGAAGTTCGGCCGGCGCACGATCCCCGGCGGCGACGCCGCGGAGTACGTGCGCCACGCGGTGGCCGCGCGGTCCCGCACCTGCGCCGTCGTGGAAGTCGCCGGGGATGCCGAAGCCGTCGGCGACGTACTGGGCCGCTGGGCGTCGGTCACCGCGCTCGCACCCGGCCGGTGCCGCGTGGAGATCGACACCGATTCGCTCGACTGGGCCGCGGCGGTCGTCGGCTTCTCCGGCTGCCGCGCGCTGCGTGCCGATCCGCCGGAGTTCGCCGAGCGGCTCCGCGACTGGGCGGGGCGGCTGGTTCCGCCCGAGGTCCCGGGCCCGCCGTGAACCGCCCAGCGGGAAACTCGCGCCGACCGGCGACTACGTGGAGGCGCCGCCGGTGACGAGATCGCCGACCCAGCCGTCGCCGTCCATGATCCCGTCGACCGGCTGACCGCCGACCAGCACCGTGGGGGTCGCGACCTTGCCTTTGTTCGAGTTGGACAACTGCTGCCGGGACTGGTCGGCCATCTCCGTGGCCTCGTCCACCCCGGCGCCGTCGGCGATGCACGTGCGGGCGGCCTCGTTCGCACCGGCCTGCCCGGCGATCTCGGCGATCTGCTCGTTGCTCAGGTCGCTCTCGGCATCCGGGCCCGGGGCCTTCGCGAACAGCTCCGAGTGCAGCCGGTCGAATACTTTGACGTCGCCGTGCCGGGCGACGCACACGATCGCCCCGGCCGCGCGCGAGGAGTAGCTCCCCGACGGCGACCTGTCGTCCATGAAGGTCAGCAGGTGGTAGCGGATCCGCAGCTGGCCCGCCTGCGCCGCGGCCGCCAGCGCCGACCCGGACTGCGCCTCGAACTGTTGACAGCTCGGGCAGGAGAAGTCTTCGAAGACGTCGACGGTGGCCCGCGCGGTGATCGGGTCGCCGACGATGAACGCCGCGTTCTCGGCGAGCACCTTCTCGTCGACGTCGGGGTAGCTCTTGTTCGCGTTCCACACGAAGCCGCCGATCACCAGCGCCACCACCAGAACGCCGATCCCGGCCAGGAGGTAGGTCGACCTGCTCGAGGTGGCCCTCGGCCGGTAGTCGCGATTCTCCTTCGGGGCGGGCGTGTTCTTCTTGCTCACGCGCCCGACTGTACCGACCTGACCGGCTCGGCCCGCTCGTCAGGCCAGGGCCGAGTCGACGAGCTCCTGCGCGGCCGCCTGCACCTGCGCGAGATGCTCGGCGCCCAGGAAGCTCTCGGCGTAGATCTTGTAGACGTCCTCGGTGCCCGACGGCCGCGCGGCGAACCAGGCGTTCTCGGTGGTGACCTTCAGTCCGCCGATCGGCGCACCGTTGCCCGGCGCCTCGGTGAGGACGGCCGTGATCGGCTCGCCCGCCAGCTCGGTGGCGGTCACCTGCTCCGGCGAGAGCGCCGCCAGCGCGGCCTTCTGCGCCCGGTCCGCCGGTGCGTCGATGCGCGCGTAGGCGCTCGAGCCGTACTGTTCGGCGAGCTCGGCGTAGCGCTGCGAGGGCGTCTTGCCGGTCACCGCGAGGATCTCCGAGGCCAGCAGGTCCATGATGATGCCGTCCTTGTCGGTGGACCACGGCAGACCGTCGAAGGTCAGGAACGACGCGCCCGCGCTCTCCTCGCCGCCGAACCCGACCGTGCCGTCGGCCAGCCCGTCGACGAAGAACTTGAAGCCGACCGGCACCTCGATCAGCTCGCGGCCGATGCCGGCGACCACCCGATCGATCAGCGACGACGACACCAGCGTCTTGCCGACCGCGGTGCGCTCACTCCAGCCGGGCCGGTGGGTGAACAGGTAATCGATGGCGACGGCCAGATAGTGGTTCGGGTTCATCAGGCCCGCATCGGCGGTGACGATCCCGTGTCGGTCGGCGTCGGCGTCGTTGCCGGTGGCGATCTGGAACTGCTCGCGCTGGGCGATCAGGGAGGCCATCGCGTTCGGCGACGAGCAGTCCATCCGGATCTTGCCGTCGGTGTCGAGCGTCATGAAGCCGAACGCCGGGTCGGTCTCGGGGTTCACCACCGTCAGGTGCTCGAGGTCGTAGTAGCGCTTGATCGCCTGCCAGTACGCGACGGATGCCCCGCCGAGCGGGTCCGCGCCGATCGCGATCCCCGCCGCCCGGATCGCGTCCATGTCGACCACCTCGCGCAGGGCCGCCACGTACTCGTCGACGAACGCGTAATCGGTCACCAGCGGGCTGCGGCGCGCCTGCTCGAAAGGAAGGCGCTTGACGCCCTGCAGACCGCGTTCGAGGAGTTCGTTCGCGCGGGCGGCGATCACCGAGGTGATCGATCCGTCGGCGGGCCCGCCGTTGGGCGGGTTGTACTTGAAGCCGCCGTCGGCCGGCGGGTTGTGCGACGGGGTCACGACGATGCCGTCGGCACGACCGGACTCCACCGCATCGCCGCTCGCGTTGAACGCCAGGATCGCGCGGCTCACCGCGGGAGTGGGGGTGAACTCGTCGTCGGCGGCGGTCATCACCGAGATGCCGTTGGCGACGAGGACTTCGAGGGCGCTGCGCCAGGCCGGGATCGAGAGCAGATGCGAGTCGAAACCGATGAACACCGGACCGGTGATGTTCGCCGAATCGCGGTAGTCGACGATCGCCTGGGTCATCGCCAGGACATGCTTCTCGTTGAACGCGCCGTCGACGCTGCTGCCCCGGTGGCCGGAGGTCCCGAACACCACGCGCTGGTCGGGATCGGCGGGGTCGGGCTCGATGTCGTAATAGGCGCGCTCCACCGCGCCGACGTCGATCAGATCTTCGGTCTGCGCCGGTGTGCCGGCCCGCGGGTGCGCCATGCCCCGATTCTGCCACCCGGCGGTTGAACGCAGCAGCCACATCGGCCCGGCCTCCTCGCGGTCAGCCGGTCGTACGGGGCCATCCTGGCGATGCGGCACCGGGCACCTATCGGGCCCTTCTCGTGGTCAATCCGGTCTGTCGGCGCCCGGCCCGCGAGTGGGCGGCGCCGCCGGATCAGAGGTGAACGCCCCGCCTGGCCAGCCAGGCGTGCGGGTTGACCGGATCACCGCTGGCGTTCCAGACCTCGTAGTGCAGGTGGGGGCCGGTCGAGTTGCCGCGGTTGCCGACGGTGCCGATCTGTTGCCCGGCGGTGACCCGCTGTCCCTTGCGCACGAAGCTCTTGTCGACGTGTCCGAAGACGCCGGTGGTGCCGTCGTCCTGCCTGACGCGGATCCACTGTCCGTAGCCCGAGGCGGGGCCGGATTCGAGGACGACACCGTCGGTCACCGCGTATACGGGTGTACCGATCTTGTTGGCGATGTCGACGCCGTTGTGGTGGGCGCCCCAGCGGGGCCCGTATTTCGAAGTGACGGTGCCCGATGCCGGCTTGACGGCCTTGCCCGGCATGGGGAGCGTCGGAGGCGTCAGGCGACCGATCGCATCCTCGAGTTCCGGAGGCAGGTTCACGTTCTCCGGCAGCGTGATGTTCCCGGGCAGCGCGACTGGCGCGGCGGGCTTCGCCGCCGCTTCACCGGCCGAGACGGTGGCAAGTCCGACGGCACCCGCGAAAGCGGCGATCGCACCGACGCGGACCGGCGCCGAGGTCCGGCGCGGCCGAGCTACGCGATGGCGACCGCGCCGACCGGGCTGCCCGGCTGCGGGATTCATGGAGTTGTCGGTGTTCAGGCGATACTGCGACACAAGCACGTCCGTTCGAGGTTTGGTAACGATTTGAGATCGATAAGGACACGACGAGGCTACCTGATGTGATTGTCGGTGCCAAAAGCGCCGGGCGGAGCCGTCGTCGCGCCCAGCGCGACGGGCGAAGCGCCACCGGTACGCGGTGCGCCGGCGCGGGGCAATACAGTGCAGGCATGCCCTCCCCCAAGCTCGCCGTTCTGGTGCTGCCCGGCGGCACCGACTTCAGCTACAAGCCGTTCTCCCGCACGCAGAGCTCGGCCATGCGGATGTATCCGTTCAGCCTCTCCATCCAGGCCCGCTTCCCCCGGTCGGTCCGCGTCCACCAGGCCACCTACCGGGTGTACGGCTGGAACGGCGGTCAGGCGAGCCCGATGCCGTACGCCCGCAACTCGCTCCAACAACTCAAGCGCCGCTACCCGGACACGCCGATCGCTCTGATCGGCCATTCCATGGGCGGACGCATCGTGGCCCAGCTCGGCGCCGACCAGCAGGTGTCCGACATCCTCGCGCTGGCCCCCTGGTGGCAGTTCGCCGACTGGCGCCACATCCACGACGACGCCCGCGTGCTCGCCATCCACGGCGAGAACGACACCCTGACCCGGCCGCGCCGCACGGAGAAGGGCATCGCCGAGCTGGTCGCCCGGGGCGTCGACGCCGAGTTCGTCTCGGTGCCGAACGGCGGCCACGCCATGCTCGACCACCTCGGACTCTGGCACGGCAAGGCGCTCGACTTCGTCGGAGAGGCTGTGCGGCGCACCTGACCCGACACACCGGGAGCAGACACGCGCGAGCACCGGCGCCGACGTCCCCGTTTCGGTGCCGCCGCACGTAATCTCTGTCGCATGACCCTCGTAGCGACCGGCTTGGCGCGCTCGTTCGGCAGGCATCCGGCAGTGGCCGAGGCGGATCTGGGCCTGACTCCGGGCCGCATCACCGGACTCGTCGGCCCCAACGGCGCGGGCAAGACCACTCTCCTGCTGATGCTCGCCGGACTCCTCCGCCCCGACAGCGGGACGCTGACCGTCGACGGTCGCGCCGCCGACGAGCGAACCCTGCGCGCCCAGTCCGGCTGGATGCCCGACGTCTTCGGGACCTGGGACTCGCTGACTCCGCGCGAGATCCTGGTGACCTTCGCCCGGCTCTACGGGGCCGGCGCCGCCGCGGCTGCCTCCCGCGCCGACGAACTGCTGGCCATGGTCCACCTGACCGATCACGCAGCGCGCCCGGCCAGCGAGCTCTCGCGCGGCCAGAAGCAGCGCCTCGGTCTGGCCCGCGCACTGGTCAACCGTCCACGGTTCCTGTTCCTGGACGAGCCCGCCTCCGGTATGGACCCGCGCTCCCGCGTCGAGCTCCGCGACCAGCTCCGGGCCGTCGCCGACGCCGGCGCCGCGATCCTGATCTCCAGCCACATCCTCACCGAACTGGACGAGATGGTCGACGACGTGGTGCTGATGACCGGCGGCCGCACTCGGCCCGCAGGCCCCACCGCCATCCGCTGGCGCCTCCGCCTGGCCGGTCAGCCCGAGTCCACGGCCACCGTCATCGACCTCGACGACGACGCCGCCGCGGCCGCCTACCTCGCCCGGGCGATCGCCGCCGGCCAGCCGGTCGCCGAGTTCACCCGGATCTCCGCCGGGCTCGAACAGGCCTACCTCGACATGCACGCGGATCGGACCTGACATGACCCTCGACTCCCCCGACCGACGAGTCCCGGCCGCCCCGGACCGTTCCTTCGCGCAGGCCGCCACCAACGTCCGCGTGATCACCGTTCTCGAGCTCCGCCAGCGCATCCGCTCGACGCGCTGGAAATGGACGGCGCTGGCGCTGTTCCTGCTGATCACCGCGATTGTGTTCGGATCCCTCTACCTGGCGACGCTGGACGATCACACCGGCGGTGCCTACCACGCGTGGACCCGCGAACTGCTCACCGTGGTGCTCGGGGCCGTGCTCTTCATCGGCATGATCGGTGCACCGGCGATCAGTGCGGCGACGATCAACGGCGACCGTCGCGACGCGACGCTGGCCGTGGTGCAGGCGACGCCGATCACCGGAACCCAGCTCGCGCTCGGCAAGTTCCTCGGCGCCTGGATCGCCACGCTCGTGTTCTTCCTGATCGCCTCGCCCTACCTGATCTGGGGAATCGCGACGGCGGCCAGTTCGGTCGGCTTCTCGATCCTGGCGATCGTGGTGACGGCCCTGCTGCTCGGCAGCTACTGCGCGATCGGCCTCGGATGGTCGTCGCTTTCGACGCGCCCGACGGCGTCGACCATGCTCACTCTCGCGACAGTGCTCCTGTTGCTGATCGGGCTCCCGGCCGCGTTCGGGCTGGCCCTGCCGTCGGTCGAACAGGAGCACACCGTCGTCGCCGCGGACCGTCAGTGGGACCGGGTGAAGGCGGATGCGGACCCGGAGTACCAGGGCGACTGCGTCGACCGCGAACAGAGGCGGAAGTTCACCCACACCGAGCGGATCTGGTGGCTGCTGGCGCCGAACCCGGTGCTGATCGTCGCCGACACCCTCGCAGCCGGTACTCCGCCGACGACGTACGGATGGGGCCTGCGGTTCACGGATACGAGCCTCGCTCGCTACCAGTCCACCAGCGTGCCGGCCCATGTCGCCCACGAGATCTCGTCGGTGCGGAACGGCCCGGAGATCACCGCGGCCCGATGCGCGGCTCCGTACTCGCCACACGGCGACGACTACCTGGAGAAGGACCGCTACGCAGGACATCTCTGGTACCTCGGACTCGCCTTCACTCTGATCCTCGGGCTGATCGGCTTCGCCGTCGCCGCACGACGACTCCGGATCCCCGCCGGGAAACTCCCCAAGGGCGTCCGGGTCGCCTGACGCGGTGGACCAGGGACCTTCGGCCCCGATTCCCGGCGACCTCACCCGCCGTCGGATAGCGTCCGGCACATGGGAGAAATCAATCGCATCACCGTGCTCGGCACCGGCGTCCTCGGCTCGCAGATCGCCTTCCAGTCCGCCTTCAAGGGCAAGACGGTCATCGCCTACGACCTGAACGACGACATCCTGGAGAACGCGAAGGCACACGCCGCCGAACTGGCCCAGACCTACCTCGACCAGGTCCCGGGCGCCACCCGCGACGACGTCGACGGTGCGCTGGGCCGCCTGAGTTTCACCTCCGACCTCGCCGAGGCGGCCGGTCACGCGGACCTGGTGATCGAGGCGATCCCGGAAGTCCTGAAGATCAAAGAAGACACCTTCACGAAGCTGAACCAGCTCGCACCGGCGTCGACCATCTTCGCCACCAACTCCTCCACCCTGCTGCCCAGCGACATCGCGCCGTCCACCGGTCGCCCGGACCGCTTCGTCGCCATGCACTTCGCCAATCGGGTCTGGCAGTTCAACACCTGCGAGATCATGGGCACCCCGCAGACCAGCAAGGAGACCTTCGACGCCGCGGTCGACGCGGCGAAGCAGATCGGGATGGTGCCCATCCCGATGCACAAGGAGAAGGCCGGCTACGTGCTGAACTCGCTGCTGGTCCCGTTCCTGAACGCCGCCGCCGAACTCGCCGCTGGCGATTACGCCGACCCGACGTCGGTGGACGAGGTGTGGCGGATCGCCACCGGTGCGCCGCTCGGCCCGTTTCAGATCTACGACATCATCGGGCTCACCACGCCGTACAACATCATGATGGCCGGGGACGCCGAGCAGCAGAAGCTCGCCGCCTGGCTCAAGTCCGAGTACATCGACAAGGGCTACCTCGGCCTCGCCTCGGGCCGCGGGTTCTACGACTACTCGACCCAGTAGCCGACCGTCAGGTCACCAGGGTTCCGCCGTCGACGGGGAGGGTGACCCCGGTCAGGTAACTGCTGGCGTCGCTCGCGAGAAAGATGAGCGCCGGGTCCAACTCCCCGGCCTTGCCGAGCCTGCCGAACAGGGTCCGGGGCACCGCGTACTCGTCGAGGACCCCGTCCGCGAACTCTGCGGTCATCTCGGACTCGAAGTAGCCGGGCGCCAGCGCGTTGACCCGGACGCCTTTGCGCGGTGTCCACTGCTGGGCGAGGTCGCGGGTCAGACCGATCACCGCGGACTTGCTCGCGCTGTACGCCGCCTGCGGCATCAGCACGCTGGTGAGGCCGAGGATGCTGGCGATGTTGACGATCGACGACCCGGGCTGCATCACGCGGCCGCACGCCTGCGCCATGAAGTAGGTGCCGTTCAGGTTGACGTCGATCACCCGTCGGAACTCGTCGGGCGTCTCCCGGGTCGCGGGAACCGAGGTCCCGATGCCGGCGTTGTTCACCAGGACGTCGACCTTCCCGAACTCGGTCAGTGCGGCCTCGACCACCGCGGTGCAGGCGTCCGGGTCGGTCACGTCGCACGCCACTGCCAGCGCCCGGCGACCTCGCTCGCGCACCGCCTCCGCGGTCTCGGCGAGCCGGTCGGCGCGGCGCGCGGCCAGCACCACGTCGGCGCCCGCCTCGGCGAGTGCTTTCGCGAAGCCCACGCCCAGTCCGCTGGAGGCGCCGGTGACCACGGCGACCCTGCCGTCGAGCCGAAATGCGTCCAGCACCGTCATCGCAACCTCTCCTCACCGCCTGTGCGGTTCCCGGGCGCAGTGTCCCGGGAACGCCGACTAGGACGATATCGCCCGCTGTGGCGTGCCGCACTGTCAGGATGGAATTCGCATTCACCTCACACCTGACGAAGGAGACCGCCGCCCATGATCCAGTCGACGATGCAAGACGGTTCGCTGACCATCAGCAGTCTGCTCGAGCACAGCCGCACGTTCTTTCCCGAAGCGACGGTCAGCACGTGGACGGGTTCGGAACTGCGCACCGCCACCTTCGGCGAGATCGGCGACCAGGCCGCGCGGGTCGCGCACGCGCTCGGCGAACTCGGCGTCTCACTGGGCGACCGCGTCGCCACCTTCATGTGGAACAACAACGAACATCAGACGCTCTACGCGGCGGTCCCGGCGATGGGCGCGGTCCTGCACACGCTGAACCTGCGGCTCTCGCCGGAGCAGGCGATCTACATCATGAACCACGCCGAGGACAAGGTCGTGTTCGTCGACGCCAGCGTGGCCCCGCTGCTGCAGAACTATGCGCCGCAGACGCCGTCGCTGAAGCACGTCGTCGTCGTGAACGGCCCGAAGGACGCGTTCACCGCGCCGGACGGCGTGACCGTCCACGCCTGGGACGAGCTGCTCGACGGCAAGCCCACGCACTACGAGTGGCCCGAGCTGGACGAGCGGACCGCCGCAGCCATGTGCTACACCTCCGGCACCACCGGCGATCCCAAGGGCGTCGTCTACTCGCACCGGTCGATCTATCTGCACTCCTTCCAGGTGACCTCCACCTCCGGCATGGCCCTGGCGAACTCCGACACCGCCCTGGTGATCGTGCCGATGTTCCACGCGATGAGCTGGGGCATGCCGTACGCGGCGATGATGGCGGGCGCCAGCCTGATCCACCCCGACCGGTTCCTGCAGCCCGAACCCCTGCTGGCGATCATGAGACAGGCGAGGCCGACGATGACTGCGGCGGTGCCGACCATCTGGTCGGGAGTCGCCGCAATGCTCGACGCGCAGCCGCAGGACATCTCGCATCTGCGGGCCGTGGTGGTCGGCGGCTCGGCGGTGCCGGAAGCGATGATGCGCAAGTTCGACGAGTACGGCGCGCCGATCATCCACGCCTGGGGCATGACCGAGACCTCGCCGCTGGGCAGCGTCGCACACCCGCCGGCCGGAGTCGACGATCCCGAGACGGCCTTCACCTACCGGATCACGCAGGGCCGCTTTCCGGCGGCGGTCGACGGCCGGATCGTCGACCCGGACGGGAACGTGCTGCCGAACGACGGCGAGACCAGCGGCGAACTCGAAGTCCGCGGGCCGTGGATCACCGGCGCATACTACTCACCCGAGGGGAACGTCTCCGATCCGTCGAAGTTCCACGACGGCTGGCTGCGCACCGGCGACGTCGCCACCATCAGCCCGGACGGGTTCATGACCATCGTCGATCGCACCAAGGACATCATCAAGACCGGCGGCGAGTGGATCAGCTCGGTGGACCTGGAGAACACGATCGCCGGGCACCCGGACATCCTCGAGTGCACGGTGATCGGCGTCCCGGACGCCAAGTGGGACGAGCGGCCGTTCGTGCTCACGGTGCTGCGTGAGGGCGCCGCTCTCGACGTGCCGACCATCCGCGCCTGGCTGGAGGATCGGATCCCGCGTTGGCAGATCCCCGAGCGCTGGTCGTTCGGCGAAGAGGTCCCCAAGACCTCAGTCGGCAAGTTCGACAAAAAGCGCGTGCGGCAGCACTACGCCGACGGCCTCTACGACGTGGTCAATGCGCTCGAGTTGTGAGTCCGGCACCGCGGCCGGAATTCTCAGGAAACGGCCAGCTGCGCCGTTCTTCGCAGTTCAGACGGATCGGAGGGCGGGACATCCGGCGTCCTCCGGAGGGGCGATGTGAGGACCGGCACTATCCAGGTCCTCTGATCTGGTTACAGTGGGATAGTCCGAACAGATGACGAGAGGAACCTCACCAATGTTCGATCAGCAGTTGTGGACCTTGCTCCAGGACAACCCGGGCGTGCTCGAAGCACTGCTCCACGTGTTCTCCGGAACCGCCTGAGTCGCGGTTCTCCCGACCGAGTCCCCTCCCTCGCCCTGTGCGCGGGAGGGGACTCGTCTCTTCTCCGACGCGATGCGCCCCCTCGGGACGCGCCTCGTCTAAGGTCGCCGCGGGCTCCGCGCCGCCGTGGAGCCCCGCTGAGGCTGATTCGCGCCCGGTGTCCCCCATTTCATGCCACAAACCCCGGGGGCGGGCGGACAGGGCGCCGCCGGCGCCTATCCTGTTCGTTGTTGCATCGTCGAGTCACCGAGGAGATCTAGATGCGCCCACCGGGCACCCGTGGCACCGTCCGTCGACTCCTCCCGTTGCTCCTCGCCGCGGCCTTCGCGATCCTCACGCTCACGACGGGCTTCGCATCCGGCGCCGCGTCCGCCGAGCCGACGGCCGGACCGAAGCTCACGGTGACGCCGGCGACCGACCTCGCGACCGACGACGTGGTGACCGTCACCGGCACCGGGTTCGCCCGCAGCACCAGACTCTTCGTGATGGAGACCGTCACCCTGCCCCGAACCGGCGTCCCGGTGGCGCACACAGGCCGCAAGGCGGTCACCACCGACCGCACCGGCTCGTTCACCGCCAAGATCACTGTTAAGCAGCGGTTCGCCGCCGTCGACTGCGCCGAGACCCGCTGCTTCGTCACCGCCGTCACCGCCGCCCCGCACGCCCTGCTCAACCCCGGGCAGCGGGCGTCGGCGCCGATCTCCTTCCAGGGCGAGCCCACGCTCACCGTCGTGCCGCAGCGCGACCTGCAGCGCGGCGACGAGGTCACAGTGACCGGCACCGGTTTCGCGCGGGGCAGTCGGCTGCATGTCGCACAGACCGTCGCCCGGCCGGCGAACGGCCGCCCGGCGCTGCACCGCGAACCGGTGACGGTCACCGCAGACGCGGCCGGCAAGTTCACCGCGCGCGTGACCGTGGCCCCGATGATCAAGGACGTCAAGTGCCTGGAGGTGGGCTGCTTCATCGCGGCCTACCCGGTCGAGCCGACCGCCGCGAATCGCACCAACGACGCCTGGACGCCGATCTCCTTCGACCCCTCGGACCGGACGACGGTCGAGATCGAGCACCCGAAGATCGAGCAGGCCGAGACGGCCCGCATCAAGATCACCGGCGCACAGCCGGGCGACCGCTACGCCGTCGCCGTCGAGGGTCCCGGCGAGTTCAGCGCACAGCCGTTCGTGACCGCGGATAAGGACGGCAACGCGACGATCCTGATGATGTCGAACTTCGATCAGGAGATCGGCGACTACACCGTCCGGCTGACCACCGACCGCACCGGCAACGAGACCACGACGTCGTTCACCGTCGGCACCAGCGCCTTCACGAATCCGGCACAGGAGTCCGGCGAGGAGATCGCGAATCCGCAGCTGCTGCCGGGTGAGTGGCCGACCGCCGCCGAGCCGCCGCCGAGCAAGAGCCTGTGGTCTTCTCCCTGGACCCTCGGGATCGGCATCGCCGGGATCCTGTTCCTGTGCGTGCTGGGCTGGTTCGCCCGCGACCGGCCTGCCCGCCGCTGACCCTGCCCGCCGCTGACCCTGTCCGCCGCTGACCCTGCCCGCTGCTGACCCGTCGGCGACCGCCGCCGCCGGACGGGCGACCTCACGGGCCCACCTGTACTGGTGTCCCGTGACACTAGTGTCCCGTGTCGGAAGTTTCTCGATGGTTGCCGGGAGTCCGATGGGCGGCCGGCAAGGCGGACGAGGGAGGGATACCGGCAGGTATCCTGACCGAGGACAACGCCGCCAGACGTTCATCGGGCCCCGGCATACCGCGAAAGAACTTTCGACACGGGACACTAGTACGGCAGGTAGAGACGCAGCGCGTCCTCGATCAGCGCGTCCAGCGCGGCGCCGGCCGCTCGGTGGTCGGGATCGCTGCGGCTGAGCTGCAGCGCACCGAGGTACGTCGAATACACCAGCTGTGCGCGGCGTTTCGCTTCGTCCGCACCGAGGCCCAGCTCGCGATACGTCGCGGCGATCACCGCCGTTCGGGCGGTGTTGACGCGGGTGACCGCGTCCCGCACTCGCGCGTCCCCCAGCTCCCCGAGGAGGCTGATCTGGGCGGACGGCGCATCGCGGTGCGCGAACCGGAAGGCGGTGTCGACGATGCGCCGCAGGCGCTGCGCGGGATCGGCGATCTCGGCCAGGGCCGTCAGCTCACCGCCGACGTGTGCCTCGACCCAGTAGTCGAGCGCCCGTTGCACCAGCTCCGCGCGATTGCCGAAGTGCGCGTAGAAGCTGCCCTTGGTCACGCCGAGCCGCCGCGCCAACGGTTCCACCGCCACCGCCGCGACGCCGCCCTCGGCGATCGGTCCTCGGGCTCGCGGACGCCTTGGGGCAGACCGGACTGAGCACCGGAGACATCGACTTCGTCCTCCCCACGCATCTGCACTGGGACCACATCTCGGGCGTTCTGGAACTCCCCGGCGAGACGCCGCTGCACATCAGCCGCGCCGAGCACAGCTGGGCCACCGCCGGCGGCGGACGCGGCATCAACCTCCCCGTGCGTCCGCTCGCCGGGCGGGACTTGACGCCCTACGAGCTCGACGGTCCGCCGGTCCTCACTTTCGAGCGCAGCCACGACCTGTTCGGTGACGGCGGCGTCGTCCTGGTCGACATGGCCGGACACACGCCGGGCAGCGTCGGCGTCCTGCTCGCGCTCGACGACGGCTCGCGGGTGCTCCTGGTCGGCGATGCCGTCTGGCACACCCGCCAGGTGACCGAGATCCGGCAGAAGGCGCCCTTTCCCGGCATGCTGGCCGACTCCGACCGGACCGCCGCGTTCGCGACGATCCACCGCATCCACGCCCTGCCGCCCGGAATTCACATCGTGCCCAGCCACGACCGCGACGCGAGCACGCGGTGGATCCACCCGGCCTTCCGCGCGTAGACCGAACGCCGAGAAAGGTCGAACCCCCGGCACGAATGCCGGGGGTTCGAACCTCACCAGTGGTGGAGCTGCCGGGAATTGAACCCGGGTCCTCCGTCACGTCGGTAGGGCTTCTCCGTGTGCAGTCCGCTGTGTCTCTACTCGGATCTCCCGGTCTCACGAACAAGCCGAGATGACGATCCCAGTCGCTGTGGGTTGTCCCGCCTCCGCCCGCGACCGGCGAACGACGGTGAGTTCCCTAGCTGATGCCGGCATCCGGGTTCGGGAACGAAAACCCGGGCCGACAGACTAGCCTCGCTGATCAGGCAGCGAGAGCGTAGTCGCGCTGATTGGAATCGGCGCTTAATTGGTTGCTGCGACGCTTACGGTGGTCTCCAGCCTGCACCGACACGCTTCCCCTACCTCGATGTACGTAGTCGAAACCGATCAGCCCCGAGGTAGTGCCCGCCGCTTTGGCGGACTACCTATGGTAACGCGTTCGACTCCGGAAATCATCCCGGTCTTCTTGACGCCGGGCCGGAAGCGGTGCCGCCGGCACGCCGGAGACGAACCGCGGGTCCCGCGGACCGCGAGTCAGCCGATGCGCAGCAGCGCGGTGTCGCCGGGTGACAGGGTCACCGCGAGCCGGCCGTCGACCGAGTGGATGCGCCGTCCGGTCCAGACGTCGGTGGCCGGGACCGAATCGTCCCCGGCGAGGTTGAGGTCGGCGATCGCCACCGAGACCTCCGGCGACGACTCCGGTCCGCCCCGGCTCAACGATACGAGCAGGCCCGACTCCCCGATCGCCCGCGAGTAGACCTGCTCGTCGCCGCCGACCGGCGCGCCGGGAACACGGCGGTCGTCGCGTGCCAGCTCGATCGCCTGCCGGTCGGCGATCAGCTCCAGAGAAGCGGACGGGAGCCGAGCGATCTCGCCGCTGAACACCAGCGACTCGGCGAGCATGATGCGCCGGGAGATCGCCGAGCGCAGCGCATGGGCGGGCGTCCCTCCGGCGATCGCGCTCGCGACGCGAGCGTCGTCGACCCGCACGCGTTCGACGCGCAGACCCCGCTCGTCCAGGTACCGCCGGAGCTCCGCATCGTCGACGGCGGGCACCGGCTCGTCGCACGGCACCAAAAGCGTCGTGTAACCGGCTTCGCGCAGTCGCGTGCGGACGAGTTCGTCGGCCTGCGACCGGATCGAATCGACGGTGATCTCACCGCCGGGACCCGAACACTCCCCCGCGTACCCGACCAGGAAGCCGAGCGTGGGCGGCGGCGCCTGCTGCGGCTCCTCCGCGGCCGGGGCGCAGCCGGTCAGCGCCAGCAGCGCCGCGACCATCGCGATCAGCGGAGCGGACCGAAGCGGACGCGGCACTCGTCACATCCCCTTGACGCGCCGTCCGAGCTCCCGCTCCACCTCGCGCTTGGCGGTCCGCTCGGCGATGTCGCGCCGCTTGTCGTGCGCCTGCTTGCCCTTGGCCAGGGCCAACTCCACCTTGGCGTAGCCGTCGCTGAAGTACATCTGCAGCGGCACCAGCGTGAGGTTCCCGTCCTGCACCTTGCCGGTCAACTGATCGATCTCCCGGCGGTGCAGCAGCAGCTTCCGCTTGCGGCGCACCGGATGGTTGGTCCACGACCCGTGCCCGTACTCGGCGATGTGCAGCGCGTGCAGCCAGACCTCGCCGTTCTCGATCGTCGCGAACGCGTCGACCAGCGAGGCCTTACCCTCCCGCAGCGCTTTGACCTCGGTGCCCTGCAGCACGATCCCGCACTCGTAAGTGTCGAGGATCGTGTAGTTGTGCCGCGCCTTCCGGTTGGTGGCGATCACCGCCGACCGGCCCTTCTCCCTGGGCACCGTGAACTCCTTACTCGAGGTGATGACTCATTCCCGGACGTAGACGCGCAGGGTGCCGTAGGCGGTGACGCCCGCCAGGACGACGCCGGTCAGCAGCAGCCACGGCGAGACGAACCAGACGTCGGCCGCGGTGATGCGCGCCAAGATGTTCACACCGTAGAGGTCCTCGAGCGCTTTGTCGAAGAAGAATATCTTCGCCAGGAACAGACCGCCCACGGCCAGGGCCGCACCGACCACCGCGGCGATCACCGCCTCCAACAGAAACGGCAGCTGGGTGTACCAGCGGGTGGCGCCCACCAGCCGCATGATCGACACCTCCGTACGCCGCGTGTACGCGGCGATCTGAACGGTGTTGGCGATCAACAGGATCGCAGCCACCGCAAGCACCGCAGCGATCGCGAAGGCGGCGTTGCGGGCGCCGTCGAGCACACTGAAGATCCGTTTGACCAAGTCTCGCTGGTCGAGCACGCCGTCGACGCCGGGGGCCCGGGCGAACTTGTCCAGGATCGCGCCGAACCGCTCGGGGTCGTCGACCCGCACGCGCAGCGCGGCCTGGTACGGATCGGGCCGGATGAACTCGGCGAGTTCGGGCGAACTCTCCTCCCATGCCGCCTTGGCCCGCTCGAAGGCCTGCTGCTTGCTGATGTAGGTCACCGTCGCGACGCCCGGCTCGGCCTCGATCTCGCGCTTGGTCGACGCGCACGGATCGGCCGTGCAGTTCGCGTCGGCGGCGGTGACGTCGTCGTTGAGGAAGAACTGCATCTCGACCCGGTCGAGGAAGATCTTCTGGCTCTTGTCGGCCATCTGGATCACCAGCAGGCCGCCGCCGAGCATGCCGAGGGTCACCGCGGTGGTCAGGATCATGGCCAGAGTCATCGTGAGGTTGCGGCGGAAGCCGTTGAGGACCTCGCTGAGAATGAAGTGTGCGCGCATGTTCGTCGCCTCCCTATCCGTAGACGCCGTACTCGTCGTTGCGCACGAGTCTGCCGTCGGCGAACTCGAGCACGCGCCGGCGCATGGCGTCGACGATGTGCCTGTCGTGCGTGGCCATGACCACCGTGGTGCCCCGGCGATGGACGCGGTCGAGCACCTCGACGATCTCCTCGGAGGTGTCCGGGTCCAGGTTGCCCGTCGGCTCGTCGGCCAGCAGCACCGCCGGCCGGTTCACGATCGCCCGCGCGATCGCCACGCGCTGCATCTCGCCGCCGGACAACTCGTTGGGCATCCGGTCGGACTTGCCGGCCAGCCCCACGTACTCGAGCACCTCGGGTACCGACTCCCGGATGGTCGACGCCGGCTTGCCGATCACCTCCAGCGCGAAGGCCACGTTGTCGGCGACCGTCTTCTGCTGCAGCAGCCGGAAATCCTGGAACACGCAGCCGATCGACTGCCGGAGCTTCGGCACCTGCCGGCTGCGGAGCTTGTTCACGTGGAAGTCGTTGACCCACACGTCGCCGGAGGTCGGCTTGTCTTCTTTGAGCAGCAGCCGGAAGAACGTCGACTTGCCGGACCCGGACGGCCCGATGAGGAACGCGAACTCACCCTTGTCGAGTTCGAGCGTCAGGTCGGACAACGCGGGCCGGGTGGACTTCGGGTATTGCATCGTCACGTCGGACAGCTTGATCACAGCGTGCAGTCTAACGACGACGGCTGAGAGCGTCGCTCAGGCGCGCGACGAGCTACTGCGCGGGCACGCTCCCGGTCGGGCTCTCGGTCTCCTCCTGGGGCGACGGCGTCTGGGTAGTCGGCGTGGTGCCGCGTCCCGGAAGACGGTCGTACCAGTGCGTCGTCGTGGGCGAGGACTGCGTTCCGGTCTCGTCGCTGCCGGACGGCTCACTCGGCTCGGAGGTCTCGTGCGAGGTGGGCGCCGGGGTGTGCTCGGTAGTCGGCTCCGCCGGCCTGGTGTACGCCGGGGGCGTCGGGGCCTCGCCGTAGTAGCTGGTGGTCCACCCGTACATCGCCAGGCCGACGAAGAACAGCAAGACCAGGATCACCGTCGTCGTCCGCACATGCGTCCGGTAGATGTGATTGAACCGGCTCCACCACTTCATCACCGTCGGCGGATCCGGCTCGGCGGCCTCCTTCTTGGCCTCGATCGCCTCCAGCTGGTCGGTGTCGAGCAGTTCGGCCTCCGGCGTCAGCGCCATCGACGGCGGAATCTGCGCGGTCTCGGGCTTGCGCCGATGCGCCGGACCGGCGGGCCGGGGATCGGGCCGGCCGTCGTCGCCGTTCGCCGGTCCGTTCTGCGGCGCCTCCCCGTCGGTCATCCTTCGCCCCCTTCGTCCCCGGCCGGCGCGGGCACCTTGGCGGCGACCGTGATGCCGCTGCGCGCCAGCGCCGCCACGATCCGCACGCGGAGCGCACGGCTCACGTCGAACTGCTTGCCCGGCAGGGTGCGCGCGACCATGCGCACGGTCACCGAGTCCAGTTCCAGATTGGTCACGCCCAACGGCTCCGGCGCGTCCAGCAGCAGACGGTTCCACTTCGGGTCGCGGTAGAAGGCCTTGCCGACCGCGGTCAGCGTCTCGGTGACCTGGGTGATGTCGGCGTCGGCGGGCACCGGCACGTCGACGACGGCGCGCGCCCACTCGCGCGAGAGGTTGTTCACCTTGATGATCTGGCCGTTGGGGACCGTGATCATCTCGCCGTCGCTGGTCCGCAGCCGGGTCACGCGCAGGGTGACGTCCTCGACGGTGCCCTCGGCGATGGACGTGCCGGTCACGGTCAGCCGCACCACGTCGCCGTAGCCGTACTGTCGCTCGGCGACCACGAAGAAGCCCGCGAGGACGTCCTGGACGATGCGCTGTGCACCGAAACCGAGGGCCGCGCCGACCACCGCCGACGGGCCGACCAGGGTGCTGAACTGGATCCCGAACACGGTCAAGACGTGCAGCAGGACCACCACCACGATCAGCGCGATGAGCGTCCACACCACGACGTCGACCAGCGCCCGCTGATGCTTGGCGTCCTCGGATTGCACGATCGCATCGGAGTTGTCGAACCGGTGGCTGGCCCGCAGGTCGTATCGGTTCCCCATCCACCGGACGAAGCGGATCACCAGGATGCCCGCGATGATCCACAGCACGATGTTCAGCCCGGACGTGGCGAACCACTTCTCCCAGGCGTTGGTCCACCCGGGCAGTCCGATCCGCTCGGTGAGATAGACGATGCCGTCGGAGCCGGCGGCGAGGATCTGGTCAGGCGTCATCGTCGTCGTTCATCCGCCATCGGATGCCGGCCTCGATGAACTCGTCCAGATCACCGTCCAGGACGGCCGACGGATTGTTGCCCTCGACGCCGGTGCGCAGGTCCTTGACCATCTGGTACGGGTGCAGCACGTACGAGCGCATCTGGTTGCCCCAGCTGGCGCCGGTGTCGCTCTTGAGCGCATCCATCTGCGCCCGCTCCTCCTGGCGCTTGCGCTCGAGCAGCTTGGCCGCGAGCACGCGCATGGCCGAGGCCTTGTTCTGGAGCTGACTCTTCTCGTTCTGGCAGGTGACGACGATGCCCGTCGGGATGTGCGTCAGGCGCACCGCCGAGTCGGTGGTGTTCACCGACTGTCCGCCAGGACCGGACGAACGGTAGACGTCGACCTTCACTTCGTTCTCGTCGATGTCGATGTGGTCGGTCTGCTCCACCACCGGCAGCACCTCGACCTCGGCGAAGGACGTCTGCCGGCGGCCCTGGTTGTCGAACGGGCTGATCCGCACCAAGCGATGCGTGCCCTGCTCCACCGACAGCGTGCCGTACATGTACGGGGCGTGCACGACGAAGGTGGCCGACTTGATGCCCGCCTCCTCGGCGTAGCTGGTGTCGTAGACCTCGACGGAGTAGTCGTGCTGCTCGGCCCAGCGGATGTACATGCGCATCAGCATCTGCGCCCAGTCCGCGGCATCGACGCCGCCGGCGCCCGAACGGATGTTGACCACGGCCTCGCGCGAGTCGTACTCGCCGGCGAGCATGGTGGTGACCTCCAGCGCCTCGATCTCCTTGCGCAGCTGGGCGCGCTCGGCGTCCGCATCGGCCTGAGCCTGCGCCTGGGCGTCGCCCTCTTCCATCTCGACCAGCTCGTACAGCACGGGCAGGTCGTCGAGGCGGCTGCGCAGATCGGTGACGCGGCGCAGTTCGGACTGGGCCCGCGAGAGACGGCTGGTGACCTGCTGAGCGTGGTCCTGGTCGTTCCACAGCTCCGGGTCGGAGGCCTGCATCTCCAGCTCGGAGATCCGGCTCCGGAGCTCGTCCGGATCCACCACCTTCTCGACCGTGGTGAGGGTGGTGTTCAGGGCGTCCAGATCAGCGGAGACTTCAGGGTGCACAACTGACCAGCGTACCGACCCGCCGGGGGTTCAGACGTCCAAGGTGCCGAACCGCCAGGTGGACTCGACCTTCCCCGGCTTGTACACCACGGCCTTCTCCTCACCGACGTACGGCTTGTCGAGGCCGGCGTCCAGGACGAGGGTGCCGTAGACCTCGGTGGGCGCCGTCGACCCGCCGATGATCGTGCCCGACACGCTGACGTACGACTGGCCGTTCTTGTCGGCCGCACCGACGTCGCTCACCCCGGTGACGGTGAGGACGCCGTTCTCGTAGCCGGCCGCGCCGCTCACCCTGCCCGCCTGCCGATTGCGTGCGATGAAGAACGATGCGAGGGCGCCGCCGATGATCAGGATGAACACGATCGTCACGAGAGTATCCACGGGGTCTACCCTAGTCTTTCGTGAACCCGCCCCTCGCCGCTGCCGACCTCGACGCCGATCTGGCGCTGGCCCGCAGCCTGGCCGATGTCGCCGATGAGCTGACCTCCGCACGCTTCGGCGCGATCGACCTGCAGATCGACGACAAGCCGGATCTGACACCGGTCACCGACGCCGACCTGGCGTGCGAGCGACTGCTGCGCGAGCGCCTGGAGGTCGAGCGCCCCGGGGACGCGGTGCTCGGCGAGGAGTTCGGCGGTGACGCGGCGCTCCCGGGCCGCCAGTGGGTGATCGACCCCATCGACGGCACCAAGAACTTCGTGCGCGGCGTACCCGTATGGGCCACGCTGATCGCGCTGCTGGTCGACGGCGTGCCGGTCGTCGGCGTGGTGAGCGCACCCGCCCTGAACCGCCGCTGGTGGGCGAGCGCGGGGGCCGGGGCCTTCGCCACGGTCGACGACGGCGCTCCGCGCCGCTTGCGCGTGTCCTCGGTGGGTGCACTCGGGTCGTCGTCGCTGGCCTTCTCCAGCCTGTCCGGCTGGGCCGACCGCGGCATCCGCGACCGCTTCGTCGGCCTGACCGATGCCGTCTGGCGCGTGCGCGGCTACGGCGACTTCTGGAATTACTGCCTGGTGGCCGAGGGCGCGGTGGACGTCGCCGCCGAGCCGGAGGTCTCGCTGTGGGATCTGGCGCCGCTGGACGTCCTGGTGCGCGAGGCGGGCGGCCGCTTCACCTCACTCGACGGCACCCCGGGCCCCGCGGGCGGCAGCGCCGTCGCCTCCAACGGGCTCCTGCACGACGCGGCGCTCGACGCGCTGAGGTAGCGGACTCGATCTCGCTGGTCGACTTCTCGCTGGTTGAGCGAAGTCGAAACCTCGCTGGTTGAGCGCAGTCGAAACCCCCGCGTCAGAACTCCCGGGTGAAGCCCGGCTCGATGACGACGAACTCGGTGCCCGCCGGTGCCATCTCGGCGATCCTCCCGTTGTGGATGGCGCGTCCGGCGTCGGACTGAATCCCCTGATGGATGGGGAACGCCGCGCGTGGACCGGCGCCGCGCAAGTAGTCGACGGACTCGCTCAGCTTCATCCAGGGCGCCGCCGCCGGCAGCGCGAGGACGTCGATCTTCTCGAACGGGATGTAGAGGCTGTCGCCGGGGTGCAGGAACGCCGCCGGCCGGTCCGGGGCATCGAGGATGTACGCGGTGTTGTCGACCACCGGGATGTCCGGGTGGATCACCGCGTGCCGTCCGCCGGTGCCGCGGACCGTGACCGCGCCGAGCGCGAAGCGCCGTCCCGGCGCCAGCACCGACCACTGCCCCGCCGACCCGTCGTCGTTCAGGATCGTGGCGGTCGACGGGTCTGCGTATCGCACCGCGTCCGGATTGGCGGCGACCAGTGCCGGCAGCTTGGCGACGTCGGCGTGGTCGGGGTGCTGGTGGGTGATCAGGATGGCGTCGAGGCCGGTCGTCTCCTCGAAGCCGGACGAGAGGTTCCCCGGGTCGAAGAGGATCCGGGAACCGGCGAGTTCGACGAGGACGCAGGAGTGGCCGTAGGACGTCACCAACATATCCTCATGGTGCCACGTGACAAGCTCCTTACCGCGGAGTAAGGTCTGTTCTTACCGCGGAGTAAGATTCCGCCTGGACAGTTCCACTCACCTTCGACGTCGAGAGAATGCAGGCCATGACCAGTAAGACCGCCAGCAAGGACACCAATTCCGTCGGCTCCGAGCAGCACAAGCGCAGTCCCATCGGCGCCGCGATGCGCGTCCTCACCGCCGTCACCGGCTCGGAGTTCGCCGACAAGTACAAGCTGCGCGAGCCGCTCAACCGCGTCGCCTACGAGGCCACCAAGACCGGCTTCAAGAGCCTGGGCGCCGCGAACCGCGCGTTCACGCAGAAGCCCGGGGGCGGCGACCCGCAGCGCCCGGCCGTGCAGCCGAAGGGCTACTTCAACCTGAATCCGGACGAGGAGCAGGCGATGATCGCCGAGACCGTCCGCGACTTCGCCACCGAGATCCTGCGACCGGCCGCCTACGACGCCGACAACGCCGCGAGCGCCCCCGCCGAGATCCTCGGCCGCTCCGCCGAGCTCGGCATCACGATGATCAACGTCCCGGAGGCGTTCGACGGCGCCGCGTCTGACCGCGGCGTGGTGACCAACGCACTGGTCGCCGAGGCCATGGCCTACGGCGACATGGGTCTGGCCGTCCCGCTGCTCGCGCCGAGCGGCGTGGCCACCACCCTCACCAACTTCGGCAGCGACGCGCAGCAGCAGACCTACCTGCCCGACTTCGCCGGCGAGTCGGTCCCGGTCTCCGCCGTCGTCGTCGCCGAGCCGTGGCCGCTGTTCGACGCGTTCAACCTGCGCACCAAGGCCACCCGTGTGCCCAGCGGCTACCGCCTGGACGGCGTGAAGAGCTTCGTGCCGAACGCCGGCGACGCCGAGCTGTTCCTGGTCGGTGCGATGCTCGACGGCCGGCCCGCGCTGTTCATCGTCGAATCCGACACGCAGGGCCTGTCGGTCGAGGCCGATCCGGGCATGGGTCTGCGGGCCGCGGGCATGGGCCGCCTGATCCTGGACAAGGTCTCCGTACCGGCCCACGCGATCCTCGGCGCGGAGCCCGGCGCCGGGAGCGGAGCGAGCGGGCCGAATGATGCCGCCGACTCCGCGGTCGACGCCTACAGCGACGTCGTGCGCCTGTCGCGGCTGGGCTGGTCGGCGCTGGCCGCCGGCACCGGCAAGGCCGTCCTGGACTACGTGGTGCCCTACGTCAACGAGCGCGAGGCCTTCGGCGAACCGATCTCCAACCGCCAGGCGGTGGCCTTCATGGTCGCCACCATGGCCACCGAGGTCGACTCGATCCGGCTGGTGACGCTGCGCGGCGCCTCGCGCGCCGAGCAGGGGCTCTCCTTCGCCCGCGAGGCGGCGCTGGCCCGCAAGCTGACCATCGACAAGGGCCTGCAGATCGGCCTGGACGGCATCCAGCTGCTCGGCGGCCACGGCTTCACCAAGGAGCACCCGGTGGAGCGCTGGTACCGCGATCTGCGTGGCGCCGGCATCGGCGAGGGCGTCGTCGTCCTCTGACGCGACCAGCCTTTCGACAAGGAGCGAATGCAACCATGCCTATCAATCTTGAACTCCCCAAGAAGTTCGAAGCCAACATCGACCAGGCCAAGCAGGCCGCCCTGCAGGTGTTCCGGCCGATCTCCCGCAAGTACGACCTCGCCGAGCACGAGTACCCGGTCGAGCTCGACACCCTCGCCGCGCTGTACGACGGTCTCGCCGACGCCGGCGCGGCAGGCGCCGGCGCCGCCGGCGGTCGCGGCGACGAGAAGAAGGAGCGCCCCGACGGCTACGTCGCCAACGGCGGCAACATGTCGGCGATCCTCAACTCGCTGTGGGCCTCGTACGGCGACGTCGGTCTGATGCTGACCATCCCCTACCAGGGCCTGGGCAACTCGGCGATCGCCGCGGTGTCCACCGACGAGCAGCTCGAGCGCTTCGGCAAGGTGTGGGCCGCGATGGCGATCACCGAGCCCAGCTTCGGCTCGGACTCGGCCGCGGTCACCACCACCGCGCAGCTCGACGGCGACGAGTACGTGATCAACGGTGAGAAGATCTTCGTCACCGCGGGCTCCCGCGCCACCCACATCGTGGTCTGGGCGACCGTGGACAAGAGCCTCGGCCGGGCCGCGATCAAGAGCTTCGTGGTCCCGCGCGAGCACCCGGGCGTGACCGTCGAACGTCTCGAAGAGAAGCTCGGTATCCGCGCCAGCGACACCGCGGTGATCCGCTTCGAGAACTGCCGCATCCCGAAGGACAACATCCTGGGCTCGCCCGAGGTGGACGTCCAGAAGGGCTTCGGCGGGGTGATGCAGACCTTCGACAACACGCGTCCGCTCGTGGGCGCGATGGCGGTGGGCGTCGCGCGGGCATCGCTGGAAGAACTGCGCCGACTGCTGGAGGAGGCCGGCCTGGAGATCGACTACGACCGCCCCGCCGCCGACCAGCCGGCCGCCGTCGCCGAGTTCATCCGTCTGGAGTCCGACTGGGAGGCCGGCTACCTGCACACCCTGCGCGCCGGGTGGATGGCCGACAACAAGATGCCCAACTCACTGGAAGCCTCGATGAGCAAGGCCAAGGCCGGCCGCACCGGCACCGACGTGACCAACAAGGCCGTCGAACTGGCCGGCACGCTGGGCTACTCCGAGCGCACGCTGTTGGAGAAGTGGGCCCGCGACTCGAAGATCCTCGACATCTTCGAGGGCACCCAGCAGATCCAGCAGCTGATCATCGCCCGCCGCGTGCTGGGCAAGACCAGCGCCGAGCTCAAATGACCCGCTGAAACGTTCGACGACGGCGTCCCGCTCTCCATTTCGGAGGGCGGGACGCCGTCGTCTGCGCACCTTGCGCTCGGACCGGATCCCCCGATTGCACTCACCACCGAGCATGTGTATGGTCCGTCACAGTGAAACACCAATGTTTCACTCAATCACAGCCCAGCGTTTCACCCACGTCCTCAAGGGAGTCGATTTCCGTGAAACTCCGTCTCATCGCGGCGACGGCGGTCGGGGCCGCCGCCGCGGTCACCGCCGGACTGCTCGCACCGCATGCCGCGGCCGAGCCCGCGTCGCCCGCCCACCAGCCGGTCAAGATCGCCCCGGCGCCCGCGGTGCCGCTGCCCCAGGAGCTCGACCCGCGCTTCTACGAGCCGCCGCGCCGGGTCGTCGCCGCCGCCGAACCCGGCGAGATCCTCGCCGCCCGGCGAATCACCGCCGCCAACTTCGGGGTGGTGCCGATCAACGTCGACGCCTGGCAGCTGTCGTACCGGTCCACCGACAGCCGCGGTGAGCCCGTCGCCGCGGTCACGACCCTGCTCACACCGCGCGGCGGCACCACCGGCCCGCGCAAGATCGTGTCGATGCAGCTGGCGGAAGACTCGCTGGCCGGGTACTGCTCGACGTCGTATGCGGTTCAGCAGTGGTCCGCCGGAGCACTGGCCGGACAGATCGTGGTGCCGGCCGAGCTGTTGATCGCCCAGGGCATGCTGGCTCAGGGCTGGGCCGTGGCGCTGCCCGACCACCAGGGCCCCAAGCACGCCTACGCCGCCGGCCCGCTCGGCGCGCGGATCACCCTCGACGGGCTGCGCGCCGCGAAACGGTTCGCGCCGCTCGGACTCGACGAGAAGTCCCCCATGGGCATGTACGGCTACTCCGGCGGCGCCATCGTCACCGGTCACGCGGCCGAGCTCAAGCAGGTCTACGCGCCCGAACTGAACATCGTGGGCGCCGCCGCAGGCGGCGTGCCCGCAGACCTGAAAGTGGTGCTCGAGGCCGCGCAGAACAACCTCACCAGCGGTCTGATCCTGGCCGCCGTGATGGGCCTGGGCCGTGAGTACCCGTACTTCCAGCGCTTCCTCGACCGGCACACCAACGCCGAGGGAAAGGTCGTGATGGCGCTGAAGAGCCCGCTGTGCGTTCAGCACCAGACGGCCGTCTTCCCGTTCCTGAACAACAAGGGCTTCCTGCGATGGCCGGGCGACCCGACCGACGCACCCGCCGTCAAACGGGTCCTCCGCGAGACCCGTATGGGCCAGCGCGTACCGGACATGCCGATGTACATCTGGCAGAGTCGGCACGACCAGATCGTCCCGGCGAGTCAGACGGACGCTCTTGTGCGGACCTACTGCCGCGACCCCGCCGCCCGGGTGCGATACACCCGCGACCACCTCTCCGAGCACCTCGTCGCCGAGATCGCCGGCGCACCGCTCGCGCTGCTCTGGCTCGGCGACCGGCTCGACGGCGAGTCCGCCGAACCGGGGTGCACCACCCGCGACGAGCTCACCATGGCCACCGACGCGCGCTGGTGGCCGACGTTCGCCGGCACCGTCGGCACGGTGATCGCCGGCCTGTTCGGGGAGCAGATCGGACGCGGGAAGTAGCCCGCGCCGCCGGCCCCCGTAGCCTGGTCGTCGTGAGCGATGACCGCGTCTACGGGGGCCTGTCGGTGGCCGAGAGAGCCAAGGATCGCCGGGCGCGCTTCCTGGCGGCCGCCGTGGAACTGTTCGGCACCGTCGGCTATGCGGCGACGCCCGTGCCACAGATCTGCCGCGCCGCCCGGCTGTCCAGCCGCCAGTTCTACCAGGAGTTCACCGACCGCGAGCACCTGCTGCGCGCGCTCTACGACCAGATCCAGGACCACGCGATGGAAGCGGTGGCCACCGTGGTCCTGGAGCGGATCGGGGCCGGCGACGACCTCGACGACGTCCTCGACGCCGGCGTGCGCGCCTTCCTCGCCGCCTACGACGACCCGCGCCGCATCCGGATCGCCTTCGTCGAGGTGGTGGGCGTCAGCCCGGCGCTCGAGGAGTACCGACACGCCCGCCGCGCCGGTTGGGGCGAGCTGCTCCAGACCGCCGTGCAGGCCGGCACCGAGCGAGGCCTGTCCCTCGGCACAGCCACGCCCCTGCAGTGGTCTGCCTACATCGGTGCAGTGAACGCCGTCATCGTCGAACGCGCCCGGGAATCCTCGATCACCGACGAAGAGATCGTGCTCGCCATGCGCACTCTGCTGCGCCCGGGGATCCTCGGATAGCGGTAACCCTTCGACAGACTCAGGGAGCGAGGCTACTCCTTCGGCGCCAACTGCTCCGCGAGGGCGGCGAGCACCGCGGGGTCCTCGATCGTCGAGGGGACCGCGTACTCGTCGCCGTCGACGATCTGCCGCATCGTCTTGCGCAGGATCTTGCCCGAGCGCGTCTTGGGCAGCGCCTGCACCACGGTCACGTCGCGGAAGGTGGCCACCGCGCCGATCTCCTCCCGCACGCGCTTCACCAGATCGGCGCGCAGTTCGTCGTCGCCGATCTCCACGCCCGCCTTCAGCACCACATAGCCGCTGGGCCGCTGGCCCTTGAGGTCGTCCCTGATGCCGACGACGGCACACTCGGCCACCGCCGGATGACCGGCGATCACCGCCTCGATGCTCCCGGTGGACAGTCGGTGACCGGCGACGTTGATGACGTCGTCGGACCGGCCCAGGACGAACACATAACCGTCGGAGTCGACGTAGCCGGAGTCGCCGGTCAGGTAGTAGCCGGGGAACGCGTTCAGGTACGACGACCGGTAGCGCTCCTCGTCGCGCCAGAGCCCGGCGAGCGTGCCGGGCGGCAGCGGCAGCCGCACGACGATGTTGCCCTCGGCGCCGGCCGGCACGGGCGCGCCCTCGCCGTCGACCACCTCGACCCGATAGCCGGGCACCGGCACCGACGGCGATCCGGCCTTGATCTCCATCGCTTCCAGGCCGCGCAGATTGGCCACGATCGACCAGCCGGTCTCGGTCTGCCACCAGTGGTCGACGACGGGCACGCCCAGCTTCTCGCCCGCCCAGAAGAAGGTGTCGGGATCGAGGCGCTCGCCGGCGGTGAACAGCGTCCGGAACGACGGCATGGGGTACTTCGCCAGTTCGGCGGCCTCGGGGTCCGCCTTGCGGATGGCCCTGATCGCGGTCGGCGCGGTGAACAACGCGACCACGCCGTGCTCGGAGATCACCCGCCAGAACGCCCCGGCGTCCGGGGTGCCGACCGGTTTGCCCTCGTAGACCACGGTCGTCGCGCCGGCCAACAGCGGCCCGTAGACGATGTACGAGTGCCCGACCACCCAGCCGACGTCGGACGCGCTCCACCAGACCTCGCCGGGCGAGATGTCGTAGATGTTCGTCATCGACCAGGCCAGCGCCACCGCGTGACCGCCGTTGTCGCGGACCACGCCCTTGGGCTTCCCGGTGGTTCCGGACGTGTAGAGGATGTACAGCGGGTCGGTGGCGGCCACCTCGACCGGCGCGACGGGTTCGGCCCCGGCGACTGTCTGATCCCAGTCCAGCCAACCGTGATCGGCGGCACTGCCGGCCACCTCGGCGCGGTCCTTCACGATCACGGTCGACGGCGACGACGACGCCAGCTCCAGAGCGGTCTCGACGATCGGCAGGTACTCGACGGTCCGGCCGGGTTCCAGGCCGCCGGACGCGGTGATCACGGCGACCGGCTCGGCGTCGTCGATGCGGGCGGCCAGTTCCGGCGCGGCGAATCCGCCGAAGACCACCGAGTGCACGGCGCCGATACGGGCGCACGCGAGCATGGCGACGACGGCCTCGGGGATCATCGGGAGATAGACGACGACGCGGTCGCCCTTGCCGACTCCCCGCGCGGCCAGCGCTCCGGCGAAGGCGGCGACCTCGTCGAGCAGTTCCGCGTAGGTGTAGGTGCGCTGCTGCCCGGTCATCGCCGAGTCCCAGATCAGCGCGGGCTGATCTCCGCGGCCGGCGGCGACGTGACGGTCGAGAGCGTTGTACGACGTGTTCAGGGTGGCGCCGGGAAACCACCGGTAGATCGGCGGGTTCGCGTCGTCGAGCGCCCGGTCCGGCGGGCGTATCCAGTCGATCGCCTGCGCGGCGTCGAGCCAGAAGCCCTCGGGATCGTCGTTGCTTCTGGTGAATTCGTCGAGATATGCGCCCACGGGCTCACGCTAGCCGAGCCGATCGGGTGCGCGAGGTCACTTTGCGGGTGTGTGGTGCCCCACATTCTCCCTCCCGATAGGTCACGGAATGATCACGGCCAGCCTCGCCGATGACCAGCGGCAACGCCCGGAAATGACCGCTTGCAACAGCAAGCATGCTGTGTCGGCAGTCACAGAATCGCGCGTGACCTTTGCCTTTGCAGGCCGTACCGTCGACCGCGGTCCGACATCGCCCCGTGACATCGAGGGGCGAGAGAAGGAGGAATACGACCATGAGCATCAAGAAGCTCGCCATCCGCACCGCCCTCGCCGGCGCCGTGACGATCGCCCCGCTGAGCGCTGTGGCCGCCACCGCCTCGGCCGCCCCCGGCCACAACTGGGACGCCGTCGCCCAGTGCGAGTCCGGCGGCAACTGGTCCATCAACACCGGCAACGGCTACTACGGCGGCCTGCAGTTCTCGCTGCCGACCTGGCAGGCCAACGGCGGCTCCGGGATGCCGCACCTGAACAGCCGCTCCGAGCAGATCCGCGTCGCGGAGAACACCCTCGTGAGCCAGGGCGTCGGCGCCTGGCCGTCCTGCGGCGGGCTGCTGTACTCCTAAGTCCCGCGCCGGCCGGCCCGGCAGCGCACTCGAGTGCTGTCTATTGGTTCCCCAGGAACCAATAGACAGCACTCTTTTTGCGGGAGGCTGATTTTCGGCTACATCGGATCACCGCGAGCGCCACGGGATCGCCACGGCAGACCTCGCATCGTCGGACTGAGGCGTGTGGGAGACATACCCTAGGCTGAGCCCATGTCCGGACTCACCCTGACCTCACTCGGCGGCGCCGGCACGGTGACCGGCTCCAAGCACCTGCTGCAGTCCGGCGGACGGACGCTGATGGTCGACTGCGGACTGTTCCAGGGAATCAAGAACCTGCGCGAGGCGAACTGGCGGCCGCTCCCGGTCCCGGCGGACAGCGTCGACGCCGTTGTCCTGACCCACGCGCACCTCGACCACACCGGCTACCTGCCACGCCTGGTGCGTGACGGCTTCGCCGGAACCGTGTACTGCACCCCGGCCACCCGCGCGGTGGCCGAGATCATTCTGCGCGACAGCGCCCACATCCAGGAACGCGACGCCGACTTCCTCAATAAGCGCAAGGCCACCAAGCACCAGCCTGCACTCCCCCTGTACACCGGCGACGACGTCACCGCGACCCTCGCCCGCTTCCAGACGTATCCGCCGCACACGCCGTTCACGCCGCTGCCCGGCGTCGAGGTGACCTTCCGCGGCGCCGGACACATCCTCGGCGCCGCCACCGTCACGGTCGCCTGGGCCGGCAAGACCGTCGCCTTCACCGGCGACCTCGGACGGTACGACGACCCCCTGATGTTCGATCCCGAACCGATCGAGGCCGCCGACGTGCTGGTCACCGAGTCGACCTACGGCGACCGGGCCCGAGACCAGGCCTCGCCGCTGGAGGCGATCCAGCGGGTGGTCGCCGAAGGCATCGCGCGCGGCGGCACCGTGCTGATCCCCGCGTTCGCCGTCGGCCGCACCCAGATGATCCTCTATTACCTCTGGCAGCTGCGGCGCGCCGGCACGGTGCCGGACGTCCCGATCTACGTCGACTCCCCGATGGCGATCAACGCCGGCGAACTGCTGCCCAGCTTCCCCGACCAGCACAAGCTCGATCCGGCGCTCACTGACGAGATGTTCGCGATCGCGAAGTACACGCGCGATCCGGAGGAGTCCAAGGCGATCTCCGCCGACCGCTCGCCGAAGATCGTGCTGTCGGCCAGCGGCATGGCGACCGGCGGCCGAGTCCTGCACCACCTGGCCGCCTTCGCGGCCGACCCCCGCACCACCATCGTGCTGGCCGGCTACCAGTCGGTGGGGACGCGCGGCCGCTCACTGGCCGACGGCGCCCGCTTCCTGCGGCTGTACGGCGAGTGGGTGCCGGTCCACGCCCACGTCGAGGATCTGCACATGTTCTCCGCGCACGCCGATTGTGACGAGTTGATCCGCTGGATGCGCGGCTTCACACACGGCCCGTCCCACAGCTTCATCGTGCACGGCGAGCCGCAAGCGGCCGAGTCGCTGCGCATGCGGATGCGGCGGGAGTTCGACTGGGACGCCACCGTATCGGTTCCGAACCGGGTGTACTCGCTCGGCTGACCGCGGGGCGGGGCCGCGACTGCGCGGGCGTCAGCTCCAGGTCCGCGCCTGTTCCACGACGAAGCCGGCCAGGATCACCGCAGTGCCGCCGACCTCGCCCACGATCAGGGCGACGGTCGAGGCGATCAGCCCGGTGTCGCGCGGGTGGAACTGGTTCGTCGTGTCCTTGCGCCAGCCGTGCAGACAGTACGACGCGATCGCGCCCACGAAGAACACCAGGATCACCGTCAGCGCGGTCACGTTCACCCACGACGGCCAGGCGCTGAACTGCACCAGCGCCGCGAGCAGCACCGCGGCGAACGAGTACATCAGCGCCGCGCGGTGAGCGATGTCGACGTAGACGTGCGCCTGCCCGACCGGACTGCGGGTGATCTCCACGAACTTCCACACGCCGAGCAGCAGCGCCCAGAGCAGCAGGACACCGGCGGCGATCAGAGCGACTTGCGTCGCGATCTCCAAGGTCACGGCGCTCAGCGTACGCGGCCGCCCCTTCGATGATTAAGCGAGCGCGTCCCCTTCGATGATTGAGCGAAAGCAGCCCCCTCGATGATTGAGCGAGCGCAGCGAGTCGAAATCATCCGCCGCCCCTTCGATGACTGGGCGAGCGCCACGCCGCCCCTTCGATGACTGAGCGAGCGCTACGCCTCCCCTCGATGATTGAGCGAGCGCAGCGAGTCGAAATCATCCGCCGCCCCGGCTTCCCCGCGCGCAGTCGGTCGACACCCTCGCCGGCGCTGAGGGACACGCGAGCGCGCCGGTCAGTAGGCTGACATCTCGGTATCGCACGGTCCGTCGCGCAGCGCAGGCGGTGCCGCGGAGAGGGAGGTCCACCATGGCCCGCGTCGAGGCGTCAGTGCGCTCGAAGCAGCTGATCGCTGCGGCGCGCCGGATTCTCTCCCGCGAGGGCGTCAACCGGACGTCGCTGCGGGGCGTCGCCGCCGAGGGCGGTGTGCCCCTCGGCACCCTGCAGTACGTCTTTCCCACGCGCGAGAAGCTGCTGCGCACCGTGATCGAGGACGTGGTCGGCGAAATCGCCGAGGTCGTCGACTCCTCGGCCCTAGGGGGACGCGGCCTGGAGTACGGCATGCGGCACGGGATTCGTGCATTCTGGTCCCGGCTCGCCGCGAACCGCGACCTGCAGATCATGCAGTTCGAGCTCACCACGTATTCCCTCCGCGAGCCCGGTCAGCAGGATCTCGCTCGCTGGCAGTACGCGTCGTACACCGAGACCATCGCCGGCTGGTGCCGCGAGGCCGCCGAGAGCGCCGATGAAGAGTGCGCGATCCCCTTCGAGCAACTCGGGCGCATCATTGTCGCGAGCATCGACGGCCTCATCCTGCAGTACGTGTGCGATCCGGACGACCGGCGCGCCGAATCCGATCTGGACACCGTCATCGACATGCTCGTCGCCTTCGCCGCCCCGCGTCCCCGTCCGCTGCACACCTGATTCGCGGAAACACCTGATGCGCCCGATCCCTGATCTCCCGGCCGCCTGACTCCGCCTGTCCGAGCCGAGGCCAGGGTGCCGGGCACCCCCGCCTCGTTCTGGCACCCCCAGCTGAGGGTGCCAGAACGAGTTGACGGTGCCGGGCACCCTCGTCTCGACCCGGATTCGTTGCCCGCGGAGAGAAGGGTGCTCTACGCGACATCTCAGTCAGTTGTATGACTGTAAACGAAAGCCCAGCCGAGGGAGCCGGATATGGCACACGTGGACACGATCGTCGTCGGAGCCGGCCTCGCCGGTCTCAGCGCAGCGCGGCGACTGACTCGGGCGGGGCAGACCGTCCGGGTCCTGGAGGCCCGCGGCTGCTACGGGGGTCGACTCGGCGCCGGGGTGTGGACGCAGTACGGCAAGGCACTGGCCGCCCCGATCGGCCGGATCCACTGGGCTGGCGCGGAGACGTCCGACGTGCGGAACGGCTACATGGACGGAGCGATCCGTTCCGGACACCGTGCCACCGAGGCGATCCTGGACGGCGCCCGATGACCGCGGCGCAGGTCGTGGTGGTCGGCGCCGGCATGTCCGGGCTCGTCGCCGCGCGCCAGCTCGTACGCGCGGGCCTGGAGGTCGTCGTGGTCGAGGCCGCCGACCGAGTGGGCGGCCGGATGCTGACACGGACGTCCGCCCTCGGCTCCCGGCTGGACCTGGGCGGCCAATGGATCGGCGCAGGCCACCGCCGCTTCACGGACCTCGCCGACGAACTCGGCACGACGCGGTTCCAGATGCACACACCGAAGACCCCGGTGATCGTCGACCGCGCAGGCCAGGTGCTTCCCATTGCCTCGCCCACCGTCCTCGCCGCGGGCGCGGCCGTGCTGGCCGCCGAGTCGGCCGCACGGCTGCCGTTCCCCACGACGGGAACGGTGCGCTCGGCGATCGACCGCCTCCCGTCGGCAGGCGCGCGCCGGTTGCTCGAGGTGCTGATCGAAGTGGCGACGACCGGCGCCCCCGACAGGCTCTCGATGGACGGACTGACCGGCGTGATCTCGGCCCTCGGCGGCCTGAACTCCATGCTCCGCACCCGCGGCGGCGCGCAGGACTCGCTCATCGCGGAAGGAGCCGGCGAGTTGCCCGAGCGACTGGCCGCGCAGCTCACCCGCGATCGTCCGGACCGGATTCGGCTCGACACCCGCGTGACGGCGATCGCTGACGACGGCGAGGGCGTGACGGTCGAGACGACGACCGGATCCATCCGCGCAGCGCGGGTCGTGGTCACGGTCCCGGCGCCGATGCTCGACGGCGTCGAGTTCACCCCGCCGCTGCCCGACGAACAGCAGGCCGCGATCGGCGCCACCGCCATGGGCTCGGTCTACAAGGCCATCGCCGTGTACCCGGACCCGTTCTGGCGAAAGGAGACCTCGGCAACCGGCGGTCACGCCGAGTTCGTCCTGCTCGACGCGCCCGGCGTGGCCACCTTCGACTCGTCGTCGCCGGATGGTCCCGGCCACCTGTGTCTGCTGGTCGGCGGGCCGGACGCGCATGCACTCGACGACCTGACGCCGCAGGCACGCCGTGATCTGCTGCTGAACCGGCTGGTGCCGCTCCTCGGCGAGCAAGTCGCCGCCCCCGTCGACTGGCACGAGAGGTCCTGGCACCTCGACGACTTCGCGGGCGGCGGTTACATGACGCTGCCCGCACCCGGGACGCGCGCCGGACACGTGCCGCTGCCGCACGCTCCGGCCGCCCGGATCCACTGGGCCGGGACGGAGCGCTCTGAGTCCAAGCCCGGCTACAGCTACATCGAAGGCGCCATCGCAGCCGGCGAGCGTGCGGCCGGCGAGGTGATCTCGTCGTTGTCCGCCTCCGGGTGACCGTTTCCCTACACTCCCGGGATTCCTGATAATCGCCGTTCTCCAGGTACCGGAAACCACCCAGACAAAGGCAATGCAGGCTTGCCTCAATTAGGCTAGGATTGCTACATAACCGCTGCTCAGGGCGGGTTTAGGTAAGACATCACTTGCTAGCACAAAGGAGAAAAGGTGGATAACCTCGACGGCATGAAGATGAACGAAGAACTCGAGACCGCTTTTAACAAGCAGATCACGATGGAGTTCGAGTCGTCCATGCTGTACCGCCAGCTGGCGATCGAGTTCGAATTGAAGGATCTGCCCGGCATCGCTTCCTGGATGATGGGCCATGCCGCCGAAGAGATCACCCACGCCGACCGGCTGATCAACCATCTGACCGATCGGGACAACCACCCGGTCATCGGCGACATCCACATGCCGTCGATCAAGATCAACACCGTCGCCGAAGCCTTCGAGGTGGCCCTCGAGGCCGAGGAGAAGGTGTCCGAGTCGATCCGCAACCTGTTCCGCCTCGGCCAGGAGACCGGCGACGTCGACTCGCGTCCGACCATCGACTGGTTCATCGCCGAGCAGGTCGAGGAAGAGGCCACCGTGCGCGAGATCCTCGGTCGCGCCAAGCTGATCAACGAGGACGGCCCCGGCATCCTGCGCCTGGACGACGAGCTGGCCGGCAAGTCCTGACAGGACCCTCTCGCAGCCCTCGGGAGCGACGGCCCCTGGCCGATGACGATCCGTCATCGGCCAGGGGCCGTTCTTGCATCCATCCGCCGCATCGGCGACGCCGCAGGTCCGACGGGGTTCCCCAGCCACCCGGCGGCGCGTACGCTCGGCAGACATGCGTACACCGGATTTCGCCGCCGAAGCCGGCGCGTGGGTGCTGGAACACGGGCACCGCACCCTGCTCGCCCTGACCGGCGGCCGCTTCCCCACGTCGGTGATGGGCATGCTGCCTGTCGAACTCCACACCGTCGGCCGGAAATCGGGGCGGAAGTTCGCGACCCTGCTGACCGCTCCGGTTCACGACGACGACCGGATCGTCGTCGTCGCGTCCAAGGGCGGACACTCCGATCATCCGGACTGGTTCAAGAACGCGATCGCCACCCCGGATGTCGACGTCACGGTGGAGGGCGTCACCCGGCCGATGCGCGCGCGAGCCGCCTCGGCCGCCGAGCGCGCCGAGCTGTGGCCCGCGGTGGTGAAGGCCTATCGGGGATACGAAGGCTACCAGCGCAACACCGACCGCGAGATCCCGCTGCTGATCCTGGAACCCCGCCCCCGCGACTGACCCGGTCGGTGGGGAGTTCACCGGATGCTACGGCCCCGTCGGCGTCGCGGCGACGCGCCGGAACAACTCCTTGAACTGCGGGTTCGACGACCCCGCCAGAATCGATGCGGGCTCTTCGACGGCGCTGGCATCGGTCGGAATCCCCATCCGGACGATCGTGAGGCCGCGACTGGGCATCACCACGAGGAACTGCCCGAACGCCCCGGACATCGCATAGGTGTCGCGCGGCGAGCCGTTCCACACCGGATGGTTCACGGCCGTGCCCGAGGTGTTGACGTGCCGGCTCCCGCGGTTGGACCAGAAGGTGTATCCGTAGCCCGGGTTGGCCGCGGTGCCCCGGACCGCCTCGTCGAGGAAGGCCGGATCGATCAGGCGGGCGCCCGCGTAGGTCCCGCGGGCCTGCAACAGGCGGCCGAACCGGGCGAGGTCGTCCGGGCGCAGGGACAGTCCGCCGGCGATCATCGGGGTGCCGCGGGCGTCCCGTCGCCACGACCACGCCGACCGGTCGATCCCGATCTCGCCGAACAGTTCCCGCGCGGCGAAATCGACGAAGTCGCTGCCGGTGGCGCGCCGGACGATCTCCGCCAGGAGAGCCAAGGGCGACTGCGCGTAGTGGAACACCGTTCCCGGTCGCGAGACCACCGGAGTCTCCAGCGCCGTGCGAACCGCGTCGGTGACCGAACCGCGCGCATCGGCCACGACGTCGTACTTCAAGCCCGTGGTCTGGGTCAGGAGCTGCTTCACGGTGAGCGCCCGGTGTGCGGCGTCGGCCCGCGGGAAGAAGGCGCCGAGTCGGTCGTCGACGCGGAGGTGCCCCATCGCGACGGCCCGGCCGACCACCAGCGCCGCCACGCTCTTGCTGGCGCTGAACACCGGCAGCTGCCGGTCGCCGACGATCCGCCGCTCGCCGATCAGGCAACCGTGCCGGTACACCTGGACGACGCCCGCGCCGGTTTGCATGCCATAGTCCAGGGCCGCCGACAGGCGCACCGGATCGACGTTCACCGTGGCCGGTGCCGCCCGCTCACCGGGACGCTCACATCGGAGTTCGGGCGCGGCGCCGGCCGCCGGGACGGTCAGTCCCGCCGCCACCACCAGAGCGAGGCCGACGGCGGCCGCGCGGCGAACCCGACGCAGCAGAGAATCGTGATGCACCCCACATTCGTATCACGAGCCGACGACGGTTCTCCCACGCGAGCGCCGACTCACCGACCGCACCCCGGGGTCATCGACCATTACTGTGGGAGGTGACTCGTCGTCGTACCGAGGGAGCAGACGCATGACCGGGAGCACCGCCCCCACGCTCGAGGCCGTCCTCGCCCTGGAACGCGAACTGCAGACACCTGAGTGCCGGCGTGACCGAGCGCGTCTCGACGAGATCCTGTCCGACGACTTCGCCGAGATCGGCGCCACCGGACGCGTCTGGCATCGCGACGATCTGATCGAGGCCATCTCCGGCAAATCCAACAGCAGCCGCGCGCCCCTCCAGATGGAGGACCTGAAGGCGCAGCACATCACCGACGACGTCGTGCTGGTGAACTGGGTCTCGCGCCGTGGGCTGCACACGGCGCGGCGGTCGTCACTGTGGCGTCTCACCGACGGCCGGTGGCGCCTCGTTCGCCACCAGGGCACACCGCTCCCCTGATCGGCGCATCGGACCGGGAGTTCCCGCGGCCCTGTCAGTAGCGCCGGGCACCCGGTCTTCTGGACGCGCGTCAGTCTGACGGCCGGCGTGCGGAACTGCCCGACGCGGTTGCAGGCGTTTCGGACACGGATTCGCGTTCGGCCGACCACCACGTGATCGTGCGGTCGACGACGGCCCACGGGGTGCGCACCCACCCGACGTGGTCGTTCGACTCCCCGGCGGTGACCTGATCGGTCGCGTAGTGCCAGCGCGTGACCGACTCCGGAGCGAACAGCCGCGCGAGACGGTCGACGGCCCGCTTCGGGGAGAGGCTGTCGTGCCCGAGGCTGACGATCAGCGCCCGGGTGCCGATCGGCTTCTCGACCCGGAACGGCGGCCGTCCCGTCAGCACCATGCGCGCCCATTCGCGCATGAACGTACGCGCGCCGGGACCCCCGAACGCGGGCTTCGGGAGGTATCCGGGCTGCGCCGTGGTGGTCGGCACGACGACCCCGGCCAGTACAGCAATCGGGATGCCCCCGTACGCGAAGTGCCGGAACCAGGGGACCGCGCCGCCGACCGAGACCACGCCGTCGGCCACGGGGTGGTCGAACTCGTCCACAAGGGGACGGTAGTAGCCAGAGCCGACGGCCATCGCCGGCGAGACGAGAACGATCGGTGCACTGCTGGCGGGCGTCACGACCGACTCCCCGGCGCGTCGTCGACGACCTCGAACGAGAGGCCTGCGGCGACCAGCCTGCGCACCAGGTTCTCGCCCATCGCGGCAGCCGTGGTGACCTGCCCCGCCGTCGGCGGGTTGTCGTCGAAGGCGAGGCTGAGCGCCGACTCGGCGAGCATCTTGGCGGTATCCGTATAGCCCGGATCTCCGCCGCCGACCCGCGTGTGGATCTGCCTGCCACCGCCCTCTCCGACGAAGTCGACGGTGAACCAGGTGCGGTCACGCCGCGCTTGCGACGGCCCCTCCCCCTGCGGGATGCGACGGCCGATCGCGCGCCGGGCCGGCGGCACCTGCACCAAGACGAGGGCGGCGACGAAGCCGAGAACGGCTCCGATCACCAGCGCGGGGTTGCCGAGCCCGGCGAAATGCGAGTAGCGGAAGTCCGGCCGTAGTCCGAGCGAGACGCGGCCGAGCGCTTCACCACCTCGGGATCGATGGTCGGAATGGGCAACAGCCAGCTTCGGGTGACTCGATCCCGGCGCGGCAGACCGAGCGTGGCGCGGACGCGCCGGCCATCCGGTCGGGGCTCCAGACGTGTGCGCGCGTCGGCGGCACGCCGCATCGCCCGGAGCCGGGACAGCTGGCCCAGCCCGGAGTGCAGAGTGCCACCGGAGATCGTCGCATTGGTGCGTACCACTCCCCGGACTGTGAGGGGGACGTCGGCCGGCAACTGCTGGACGGTTGAGTGGGATCGGGAACAAACGGCCGGCGGGCCCGGGGATCCCGCGGACCCGGCTCGGCCTCGATGTTTACGCCGATAACACGAGGATAGAAAGCCAAGTAAGCAATGTCAACATCATGGGCTCAGTCGCGGCCCCGACCGGCCCGTCGACCCAGAGCAGCGGACGGCGGCTCCGCGTCGACCTCGGTGCCGCGCGCCCGCCGTCGTCCGTTATCGAGCCGCCGCGCCCAGCGCCGCCCCTGCCCGTCGGCGCCGACAGTAGCCGTCGCGTTCAGGACACGGCGAGTGCTGCGCCGACGACGACGAACCACAGCGGAGTGACAGTGAGGAAGACCCGCTCGGTGACGCCGATCCAGCGACGCCGAAGCTTGGGCAGCACCAGGGCGGCAAGGAAGGCATAGAAGCTGACCCGGACCACCCAGCGCATGATCCCCACCGCCTCGGCCGGCAGCACCGGAGTCAGGTCGAGGTTCACCATCGCCACATAGAGCCCGGTGAACTGGACGACGGCGAGCAGCCAGTGGACGGTCCCGGTCGCCGTGCGGGTGCGCCCGGTCAGATCGGCGGGAAAGCACAGCATGACGAGCATCGCCGCGGCACCGATCGCGAGAGCCAGCAGCGGGACGGCGGGCCCGACCCCCTGCAGCACACAGGCGACGAGCACGAGAACGTAGGCGGCCGCGGTGAGCAGACCCATCACCGTGAACTCCGTGCGCGAGCTCCCGGTGCCGAGGTCGCTGACGGTGCGCTCACGCGGACTGAGATCCGGACGGACCAGATGGAGGTGAATGAAGAGGGCGAGGCGGGCGACCAGCAGGACGACGGCCGCGGAGGCGAGGACGGTGACGGTCATGTCCGAAAAGATAGTGGCACTATCCATTAGTAGTCACCGTGGATAGTGGACGCCGAACGCGCTATCCGACCGCGGTGGCCCCGCACTCGCCCTCGGGAGAACAATGAAGCTTCAGGAACTGTGCCGCCGCACCGGCACCCCGCCGTCGACCGTCAAGTACTGGCTGCGCGAGGGTCTGCTCCACCCCGGCGTCAAGCGCAACGCCACCACTGCCGTCTACGACGACTCCCACCTCGAGCGGGCGCAGCTGATCCACACCCTGCGCCACGTGGTCGGCCTGCCGGTGGAGCAGGTACGCGCGGTGGTATCCGCCGTGGACGATCCCGGGCTGCCTCCCGCGAGACTGATGGGAGTGGTCCAGTCCGCTGTCCTCGGCCCGGTGTCCACCGGAACCGAGGACGCACGATCATCCGATGCCGCGACCCCAGGCGCCGGGGTCACCGGCAGCGAGATCGCCGGCGTCGCGGCGTCGGACATCGTGGCGGCCATGAGCTGGCGTGCCGGCACCGCCGACGCACTCGATGCCCTCGACGCCGAACTGCAGCAGATGGCGGGCTGGGGCCTCGCCCCGGACCTGGACACCGCACTGGTCTACGCCCGGGCAGCGGACTCGGTCGCGAAGTTCGAGATGGAGTTGCCGCCGTTGACCGGCATCACCCGCGATCGGCTGGCGATCTTCGTCGCGCGCGGAGTGTTCGGATACTCCCGACTGCTCCTGCGGCTGCTGGCCGTCGCTCAGGGCTCGGCGGCGACGTCGGCCGCCGAAGCGACAGACCCAGGTCGCGACACCTCGCAGGCCTGAAGCCCCGCCAGTCGAAACTCGCAGCAGCGAACTCCCAGCGTGCCGCACGATGCGAGAAGACCCGCACCGAGTATCGATGCGGGTCTTCTTCGTGTGGTAGCGGGGGCAGGATTTGAACCTACGACCTCTGGGTTATGAGCCCAGCGAGCTACCGAGCTGCTCCACCCCGCGTTGCAAGGACTAAGTTACACACGTCTGAACGCGCTATGCAAATCGGTTACGGGACAAGGTGATCGACGACACCGGAAACCCGGCCGAGACCGCCCCCACCAGCGGATTCGAGGGATGCGAAACGACGTCGAGCGGCGGCGGCCGTCAGCGCTCGGGCAGGTGCTCGACCGACACGTCGCGAACTCATGTGACGAGAATCACGCCTGGCGTAGACTCGGCGATGCCCGACGACGACGAAGGAGGACGACATGCCCCATCATTCGACCCGCGAGAAGAGCGGCTGGCACCCGATGGCGATGGTCGCGTTCACGACCCTGATGGTCGGCGGATGCTTCTCCGCACTGTGGCTGTACACGCTGGCCCAGCTGCCCGACAACAAGCCGCTCAACATCGCGTACGGGATCACCGCGCTGGCGCTGCTGACTATCACGGTGGCCATCTACACGCGACTCACCCGCAGTCTCCACCACTCACCGATGCTGCCGGACCACAGCGAGACCGAGCTCCGGCACTACAAGGAGCACTTCGGCCACTGACCAGAGCGGGCCGGACCAGGGGCTCACCCCCCAGCGACGGACGAGTGCGCAGCCGACACAGTCGCTTTCGGGGTACGGCGTCATCGACGCCTGACGGCCCCCGCAGAGGACGGCGCGGGCCCTGACCGCCTTCGCGGCAGGACCCGCGCCGTCGTGCTGGAGCGGGCGGGCCGGTCCGGGCCTCTACGCCCCGGGACCGGCCCGGAAACCTCCTAGTTGCCGGTCCGCTCGTACTCGGCGATCGCCTCGTCGAGTTCCTTCAGCGCGTCGCCGAGCTGGCCCAGATCTCCGCTGGTCTGCGCCTCGCGGACGCCGGCGAGTGCGGTGCCCAGGCGCTTGACCGCCGCATCACGTTCCGGGCTGGACTGCTGCTGCCCCGGAGTACCGGGCGTGGCCTCGTCCTGTTCGGAGTCCTTCTCCGCATCCGGGTCGTCGGGGTCGGCATTGACCGCGGGAGTCACCGCGGCCGGGTTGATGCCGACCTGATTGAGCGCACCGGCGAGCGTCGTCGAGATGCCGACCGTGGCGCCGTTCTCCCCCGCGACGGCGTTGTAATAGGTCAGCACACGCGCCAGCTTGGGCATGGCCGCGTCGCCGGTGGCCGCTTCGGTGTAGATCGGCTGCACGTAGAGCAGTCCGTTCCCGCCCACCGGCAGGGCCAGCAGGTTGCCGTACGTCACCCGAGTGTTCTCCAGCAGCTTGGTCTGCTCCTGGACGCGAGGCTCGGCGCGCATGGTCTCACCGGCCTGCGTCGGACCGACCGTCGAGGTGTCGGTCGGCAGGGTCTTGAGCGTCAGCCGCCCGTAGCCCTCCGGGTCGGAGTTCGCCGTCATGTAGCCGGCCAGGTTCGGCCGGTTCAGGAAGTTCAGCGAACCCGTCAGCTGGAACTGCGCGAGATTCTGCCGATTCGGCGCCGACGCGGTGAAGTAGTACGGCGGCTGGCGCTGCTCACCGTCCTGATCCGACGCCGGATCCGCCGGCACCGACCAGAAGTTGTCGGCGCGGAAGAAGGTCGACGCGTCGCCGACGTGATAGCGCGTCAGCAGCGAACGCTGGATCTTGAACAGATCCTCCGGGTAGCGCAGGTGCGAGCGCAGATCCGGCTGCGCGTCCAGCGCCGACTTGGGCTGCACGGTGCCCGGGAACACCTTCATCCAGGTCTTGAGCACCGGATCGGTGTCGTCGGCCTGATACAGGGTCACCTCGCCGGTGTAGGCGTCCACGGTGGCCTTGACCGAGTTCCGGACGTAGGAGACCTCCTCGTTCACCTGGGCCCGGCCGGTGGTGCCGCTGTTGGCCTGCCGCGAGTCCGCGGTCGCGTCCTGCAGCGAGGTCCGCTGCGCGTACGGGTACTTCGGCAGCGTCGTGTAGCCGTCGACGATCCACTTGATGGACCCGTCGGCCATCACCGCCGGGTAGGTCTTGGAGTCGACGGTCAGCCAGGGCGCCGCCTTCTTGACGCGGTCCCGCGGATCCCGGTTGTAGAGGATGCGCGAGTTCTCGTTGAGCGCGTTCGACAGCAGGAAGTTCCGCTCGCCGTACTTGATCGCGTACAGCAGCTTGATGCCCCAATTGCTCAGGGACACACCGGAATCGGCCGTGTAGGTGTACTGCGTTCCCTCACCGCCGTCGTACTCGCGGTCGCCCTCGGTGGAACCGACGATTGCGTAGTCCGGAGTGGAACTGGCGATCAACTCGCCGAAGTAGATGCGCGGCTGGGTGACTCCGAACGGCGCGCGCCGCCCGGCCTCCTGCGCCGCCTTCACGGTGTTCACGTCGGCGACGATGAACTCGGGCACGCCGCCGCGCTCGGCCTCCGAGCCGCCCTCGTTGATCACCTTGTTGGCCTGGGCGGCGACGAAGCCGTTGCCGTGGGTGAACACGGTGTGCTTGTTGATCCAGTTGGTCTGGTTCTCACCGAGGCGGGTGGGGTCGAGCTCGCGGGCGGCGACCAGGAAGTCGCGCTGGTTCCCCTCGATCTCGTAGCGGTCCACCGAGAGCTGCGCCGGGAAACCGTAGACATTGCGCAACGCCTGACGCTGCCGGAACGCGCGATCGAGCACGTTCGGATCCAGGATCCGGATGTTGCTCAGCGTCGCGACGTCGGAGTTGACCTTCGCCGGTTCGGCGGGCGTGCGGTCCCAATTCTCGTAGGTGATGTCCTGGTCCGGGCGTATCCGGTAGGCGTCCCGGGTCGCGGTGATGTTCCGCTGGATGAACTCCCGTTCCTTGTCCGCGGCGCTCGGCTTGACCGAGAACTGCTCCATCGCGGCCGGCCAGGCCACTCCGATCACCAGCGCCGACAGCAGCAGCAGCACCGCGCTGAGCGCCGGGATCCGCAGATCGCGCAGGAAGATCGCCGAGAAGAAGGCGAGCGCACAGACGATCGCGATCACCATCAGGATCAGCTTCGACGGCAGCACGTAGTTGATGTCGGTGTAGGTGGCACCGGTGAAGATGTCGCCGCGGCGGTCACCGGTCAGCAGGTCGTACCGGTCGAACCAGTACGCGACTGCCTTGGCCAGCACGAACAGGCCGGCGATCACGGCGAGCTGGATCCGGGCCGGGCCGCTGAACGATCCGCGCCTGCCGTTGCCACCCAGCCGCAGTCCGCCGAACACGTACTGGGTCAGGAGATTGGCGACGAAGGCCACTCCGAGCGCCAGGAAGAGCAGGTCCAGGATGAGCCGGACGAACGGCAGCGTGAACGCGTAGAAGCCGATGTCCATGTTGAACTGCGGATCGTTGACGCCGAACGACTCGCCGTGCAAGAACGTCTGCACCGTCGCCCAGGACGCCTGCGCGACCAGTCCGGCCATCAGCCCGACCAGGATCGCCGGCACCAGCGCGGTCAGCCGCGGCCGTCGCCCGACCGACTCGCGGTACTTGGCGAGCGGATCGTTCGGGTCGGTCAGCAGCAGGTGCTGCGGCCGGTACCGGTAGGCGGCGTAGATCGCCGCGAACACGATCGCCCCGACCACGAGTCCGGCGATCAGGAACACCACCAGCCTGGTCAGGATCATCGTCGACATGACCGTCGAATAGCCCAGGTCGGAGTACCAGAGCAGATCGGTCCACAGCGCGACGACTCGCGGCCCGATCAGCAACAGGAGCAGCAGCACCACCGCCACCGCGATGAGGATCTTGGTTCTACGAGTCAGCGTCGGTCGACCGACCGGACCGCGGGTACCCACCACGTTATTGGCTCCAAACGGGGGTTGATGAAGACAGGTTCGCCTCCACCTTACTGATTCGCCCAGAACGGTCACACGCCACAATGGAGTTGTGAGCTTCTCCCAGGCCGATCTCGGCAACGCCCTCGCCCAATGCGCCGCCTACGCCAAGGACCTCCCGTGGGGGTCGCCGGACCTGTTGTTCGGGCTCGCGCCGACCGCGCTGCTCGCCGCGCAGGCACCGGAGCTGGTCGACGGCGACGACGACTCCGCGCTCTCTCCGGTCCTGCAGGACCCGGAGGATCCCTACGCCGACACCGAGACCCTGCTGGCCACGCTGAGCTGGCCGGACGCGGTGGCCGGCTGCGCTCTGGTCACCGAGATCACCGTCGTGCCGCCGGACGATGCCGCCGGCGCACGACGACGGGCGCGCCTGATCGCGGGGGCGCTGCGCACCGGCTCGCGGCTGGCGCTGCTCGACGTCGAACCGGCCGAGGACGACGACCCGGCCACGGCGCACCACCTGCGCACGCACGCGGATCTGGCGCCGGAACTGCTCGACGCTCTCGCGGCGACGTTCGACGACGCCGACTGACTGCGCGAGCCCGTCGAACATCTCGCCCGCTCGCCCAGCCGATCGAGCCGCCAGGCGAGAACGCGTCGAAACGCCCCGATCGTCAGCAGTGCGGGCGCGGCTTCCCCGAGTCGAGCGCTTCGAGCGCGTCGACGGCCTCGCCGACGTCGCCGACCTTGATCAGTTCCAGCCCGTCGGGCGCGTCGCCGAGCGCCTCCTGGCAGTTGGGCGCGGGAACCAGGAAGGCGACCGCACCGGCGTCCTTGGCGGCGCGCAGTTTGTGCGTGATGCCGCCGATCGCCCCCACCTCGCCCTCGGGCACGATCGTCCCGGTCCCGGCGATGAACTTGCCGCCGGTCAGATCTCCCGGCGTCAGATGATCGATCACCGCGAGGGTGAGCATGAGACCGGCCGACGGGCCGCCGATGTCGCCGACGTTGTACGTGATCTGGATGTTCGGGTCGGCGCTGACCACTTTCGGGGTCACGCCCAGATACCCGGCCGCCGGGTCGTCGGGCCGCGCGGCGAGGGTCACCTCGACGGTCCGCTCCTCGCCCGACCTGTTGACCCTGAGCGAGACGGTCTCCCCCGGCTTCTTCGCCCGGATCTGCTCCTGCACCTCTGCGGCGGTCTTCACCGGGGTGCCGTCGACCGCCATCAGGACGTCGTTCACCTCGAGTTTGCCCTTGGCGGGGCTGTTGTCGGCGATCGGTCCGATCCCGACCGCGGTCGGCCGCTGGAGATAGGTCAGCGCCGCACCGGTCGCCGAGTCCTCCGACCCCGCCATCTGGCGGGTGTTCTCCTGCCGGACCTCCTCGTTGGTCTTGCCCTTCGGGAAGTACAGCTCGCGGGGCTGCAGCTGGTAGTTCCCGGAGAACCACATGCCGATGCCCTGGAACAGGGTGATCCCGTCGGTGAGCGAGACGGTGGTCAGGTTGAGGTGACCGGTCGGGTCCTCGTCGACCCCGCCGGCGACGGTGACGACCGGCTTGCCGTCCATCTCGCCGAGGGTGTTGACGGTGGGTCCCGGGCTGAGCGCGACGTACGGGATGCGGGCGAACGTGCCGATCAGCACAAAGGCCACGACGACGACCGCGGCGACGCCGAGGGTGATCAGCCGCCGGGCTGCTGGGGTGAGGCTCATTCCGCTCAGGGTAACCGACGCCGCAGGCGGGTACCGTGGTGGCATGAGTGACTTGCCCTTCGGTTTCTCCTCGTCAGACGGCCGGGACGACGACAAGCGCCGCGACGGCGATCCGCAGGATCGGCAGCAACCGTCGGGCCCGTCGCGGGACCAGCCGTCCGGAGCGGGCGCGGGCCCCTTCGGGTCCGCCGGACCGTTCGGCCCCGGCGGATTCGACCCGGCCGCGCTCGGCGGCGCCGGATTCGACCCGTCGATGCTCGGTCAGATGTTCACCCAGCTCGGCCAGATGTTCTCCGGCATGGGCGCGCCCGGGTCGGCCGGTTCCGGCCCGGTGAACTACGACACCGCGGTGGCCCTGGCCCGCCAGCAGATCGGCGACTTCCGCCCGATGCTGGCGACCGAGGAGAAGGCCGTCGCCGACGCCGTGCGGCTGGCCGAACTGTGGCTCGACGAACAGACGACGCTGCCGACCGGGCTCACCGCCACCCATGCGTGGACGCCGGTGGACTGGCTCGAGCAGACGCTGCCGACGTGGAAGGCGCTGTGCGACCCGATCGCCGCGTCGCTCTCCAACGGCTGGCAAGACAGCCTCCCCGAAGAGGCCAAGGCGATGGCCGGACCGATGCTCGGCATGATGTCCGGGCTCGGCGGAATGATGTTCGGCACACAGCTGGGCCAGGGTCTTGGTCACCTCGCGACCGGTGTCCTCACCTCCACCGACATCGGCCTGCCGCTGGCGCCGCAGGGCACCGGAGCCCTGCTGCCGGAGGCGATCGCCAAGTTCGCCGAGGGCCTGGATCTGCCCGGGCAGGAGATCGTGGTCTTCCTCGCTGCCCGCGAAGCCGCCCACCAGCGCCTGTTCTCCGGTGTCGGCTGGCTGCGCCAGCGGCTGCTGTCGACCGTCGAGGAGTACGCCCGCGGGATCCGGATGGACATGAGCGGTCTGGAGCAACTGGGCGGCGGCATCGATCCGCAGGAACTGCTCGGCGATCCGTCCAAGCTCGAGGAGTTGATGGGTCAGGCGGCCGCGTTCGAACCGCAGACCAGCCCGGAGCAGCAGGCCGCGCTCAATCGCCTGGAGACGCTCCTGGCCCTGATCGAGGGCTGGGTGGAGCACGTGGTGTCTGCGGCGCTCGGCGAGCGGATCCCGTCGACCGCGGCCCTCGCCGAGACCATGCGCCGTCGTCGTGCCTCGGGCGGTCCGGCCGAGCAGACGTTCGCGACCCTGATCGGCCTGGATCTGCGCCCCCGCAAGCTGCGGGAGGCGGCGGACCTGTGGCGTCAGCTGGGCGAGGCGTCCGACGTAGCGACCCGTGACGGCGTGTGGGCGCATCCGGACCTGCTGCCCGACGGCGACGACCTGGACCACCCGGCCGGCTTCATCGACCGGGTGATCGGCGGCGGCACCGGGACGTTCGACGATCCGATGGCCGAGCTGGAACGCACCATCGAAGAGGAGCGCAGGCAGCGCGGCGACGACGCCTGACGCCTGCTACGGCCGTGGCGTGCCGGCCCGCTCCACGGAGTCCCGGTCGGACAGGATCGCCCACGCCGCCAGACTCCCGACGACCAGGAACACCGCGCCCACGGCGAAGCCCATGCGGTAGCCGTCGCGCGGCGCGTCGAACGTGCTGGCCAGCGTCACGAGCACCGCGAGCCCGATGGTGCCGCCGAGCTGGCGTGCGGAATTGACGATTCCGGACACCAGCGCCGACGCGTTACGCCGGCCGATCCGGTGCCCGCCCAGACACTGCAGCCCGCTCTCGGTGAACCCCAGATCGCTCCGTATCGAGGGCAGCGCGATGTTCACCAGCGACATGTCCAGGGCGACGCGGAAGTTCACGAAGAACACCGTCGCCGTCAGTGCGCGGTGGGTGGGCAGCGTGATCGTCATTCGGCCTCCGGTCGTCGTACGCGCCCTGGTCGACGGCACGCTGGCGTCGACCGCACTAGCAGAGTTGTCCACACCCTGTGGAAACCATGCTCGACGGCCTGCCCGAGCGGTGGCACCGTAGGCCCATGGGGGCCATCGATCCGCACGTTCCGCTGCCGGTCCTCGCCGCGGGCACCCCGGTGCTCGCCCGCACCGACGGCAGCCTGCACATCGGCTGGGATCCGGCGTCGGCGCTGATCCTGCACCTGGAACCGCCCGCGATCCCGAGCGCGGTCGCCCGGCTTCTCGACGAGCTGCGCCGCCCGATCACCCGCGCCGAGCTCGGCGGACGCGTGCGCGCAGCCGGTCTGACCGCCGACTCGTTCTCCGGCCTGGTGCGCAAACTCCTCGATGCGGGCAAGGCGCGCGACCCGAAGGCCGCACGCAGTCCGCTGCGCGTGCGGATCCACGGCGGCGGGGTCCTGACCCGGCTGCTCACCGAGAGCCTGCGCTCAGCGGGCATCCCGGTCATGGGTGACCGCCTCCGGGCGTCGGCGATGCACCGGCGGCTGGACTGCAACCTGATGGTTCTCACCGACCGCCCCCTGGTCGATCCGGCGGTCCGCCTCGCGCTGATGGCGGCGCGCACACCCCATCTGCCGGTGGGGCTGGCCGACGGCGCCGGCCTGATCGGGCCGCTGGTGCTCCCGGGACTGACGAGTTGTCTGCAATGCGCCGACCTGCACCGCGCCGCGCTCGATCCGGAGTGGCCCGTGCTGGCCGCACGGCTCGTCTCAGTGACCGGAGACGCCGACCCGGAGACCACCGCGGTGACCGCGGCCCTCGCCGCCGCGGAGATCCAGGGACTGGCGGCGCGTCTGTCCGACCCGCACGGCGCACCGCCGCAGACCGTCGACCGCCAGCTGCGGGTTCACTCCCGTCCCGCGGGAACTTCCCTGGTCGACGCACCCCCGCATCCGGACTGTCCCTGTCGCGGACATTCGCGTCGCGGCGCCGTCCTCTATCCTCAGGACAGGCGAAAGGACTGCTTTGAGCGACATCACACGGGGGGCGGGACGCCGCAACGCCAAGCTGGCGGCGCTTCCGCTCGGCATGGCCGGACGAGCAGCGGCCGGCTTCGGCAAGCGGCTGACCGGTAAGAGCAAGGACGAGGTCAGCGCTGAGCTGATGGAGAAGACCGCCGAGCAACTGTTCGCCGTCCTCGGCGAGCTCAAGGGCGGCGCGATGAAGGTCGGTCAGGCGCTCTCGATCATGGAGGCCGCGATCCCGGAGGAGTACGGGGAGCCGTTCCGCGAGGCGCTCACCAAGCTGCAGGCCGAGGCGCCGCCGATGCCGGCCAAGACCGTGCACTCAGTGCTCGACCAGCAGCTCGGCACGCGCTGGCGCCAGCGCTTCACCGAGTTCGACGACGAGCCCGCCGCCTCGGCCAGCATCGGTCAGGTCCACAAGGGCGTCTGGTCCGACGGCCGTGCGGTGGCGGTCAAGGTGCAGTATCCGGGTGCCGATCACGCGCTCAAGGCCGACCTCAAGACGCTGAGCCGCATGTCGGGCCTGATCCAGAAGCTCTCCCCCGGCACCGACGCGAAAGCGATGATCGACGAGCTCATCGACCGCACCGAGGACGAACTGGACTATCTCGGCGAGGCCGACAACCAGCGCGCCTTCGCCGCGGCCTTCGACGGCGACCCCGACTTCGTCGTCCCGAAGATCGTCGCCAGCGCACCGAAGGTGGTCGTGTCCGAGTGGATCGACGGCACCCGGCTGAGCAAGATCATCACCGACGGCACCCGCGCGCAGCGCAACGATGCCGCCACCAAGATGACCACCTTCGAGTTCAGTTCGCCGGCCCGCGTGGGACTCCTGCACGGAGATCCGCATCCGGGCAACTTCTTCGTGCTCGACGACGGCCGGTTCGGCGTTCTCGACTTCGGCGCGATCGGCCGCTATCCGAACGGTCTGCCGCCGCAGACGGGGCCGATCCTGGCGCTGGCCCGCGACCAGCGCTACGACGAGCTCCGCGAGGTCCTGGTGAAGCACCACTTCATCCGCCCGCAGTATGCGAGCAAGGTGACCGCCGAAGACCTCGCCAAGTACTTGCAGCCGTATGTCGACCCGCTCTACTCCGACTCGTTCCACTTCACGCGCAAGTGGCTGCAGCGCGCCGCCGGCAAGGCCACGGACCTGTCCGGTGACGTCTACAAGACCTCCCGGCACATGAACCTGCCCAAGGAGTACGTGATGGTCTTCCGGGTACTCCTCGGCTGCGTCGGGATCGCCGCTCAGCTCGATGCGGAGGCGCCGTACCGGGCGATCATGTACCGCTGGGTGCCCGGTCTCCAGGACTGATCGCCGCCTCGGTCGCGGCCAGCCGGCGCTGCGCCGCGGCGAGTGAAGCCTGCGCCGCCACGCGGTCGGCGCCGTGTCCGACGGCGAGGGTGACCAGCAGCGATTCCGCGACTGCGTCATGCGCGCCCCGCAGGTGCCCGGCGATCGAGAGCATCGCCAGGCCGTGCACCGCGCTCCACGTCTCCCCCGCCTGTAGCAGGTGTTCGGCCGGCGTCGCCGCGCCGACTCCGCCGGCATCGCCCCTCGCGTCCGCGCCGCCGACGCGCTCGAGCGCGCGCATCATCGCCGCGAAGGCACGCCGGCCGGCCGGCGAGTCGGTGGGCCGGCCCGCGGACATCAGGTCGCTGCGGCGCGCCGCGTCCCAGTCGGGCGAGGTGTACTGGAACATCAGCGTGTACAGGTGCGGGTGCGCCGTGGCGAAGGCCAGGTAGGTCAGGCCCAGCAGCTGGAGGTCGGCCACCGGATCGTCGCTCCGGCTCACCGACTCCATGAGGTCGGCGAACTCGTCGAATCCCCGCTCGCAGACCGCTCCGGTGACCGCGCCGACACTGCCGAAGCGCGTGTAGACGGCCATGGTCGAGACCCCCGCCGCCGCAGCCAGTCTGCGCACAGTCACCGCACCCGCGCCGTCGGCGGTGATCATGCGGTAGGCCTCGTCGATCAACCGCTCCCGCACCGCGTCCGTCGTCGCCGATCTCGGCGCGATCGGGTCCGGCACCGTACCCTCGCCGTCGCCGCCGGGTGGCGGACTCCCCTTGCGCTCTCCCATAACGACGTTATGATAGCGCCTATAACGTAGTTATATCCGCCGAGTGAAGGAGCTCACCGCCATGACCGCCACCGGATCCAATCTGTTCCTCTCCGGCGAGTTCACTCCGGTCCGCAGCGAGCTCACCGAGTTCGACCTGCCGGTGACCGGCGTCCTGCCCGACCAGCTCAGCGGCCGCTACCTGCGCAACGGCCCGAATCCGGTCGCCGACCTCGACCCGGACACCTACAACTGGTTCACCGGCGACGGCATGGTCCACGGCATCGCGCTGGACGGCGGCCGCGCGCGCTGGTACCGGAATCGCTGGGTCGACTCGCCGGTCACCGCGGCGGCCCTGGCCGCCCGGGGTGTCCCCCGGTCCGCGCCGTCGGATGCCGGCCGGTCGTTCGTGCACGGCCCGGGCGCCAACACCAACGTCATCGGCTTCGGCGGACGCACCCTCGCGCTGGTCGAGGCCGGTCTCGCCTGCCAGGAGCTGTCCACCGAACTCGACACCGTCGACGTCTGCGACTTCGGCGGCACCGTCCGCAGCGGCTTCACCGCACACCCGCTGGAAGACCCGGAGACCGGCGAACTGCACGCGATCAGCTACCACTTCGGGCTCGGCGACCGGGTCCGCTACACGGTGATCGGCCGGGACGGCCGGGCGCGGCGGGAGGTCGACATCACCGTCGGCGGCAGCCCGATGATGCACTCGTTCTCGCTGACGGCGTCGTCGGTGGTGATCTACGACCTGCCGGTGGTCTTCGATCCGCGACAGGCCGCAGCGCTGACCGTCGCCCGTCCGCTGCGCCCGCTGGCGCGTCTGGCGCTGGGCGCGATCGCCGGGCGGGTCCAGCTTCCGCACGCGACGGGGCGTCGTATTCCGGCTAATCCGGCGGGACGGCTTCCGTACCGGTGGGACCCGGGCTACCGGGCGCGGGTCGGCGTCATGCCGCGGGAGGGACGTGACGAGGACGTGCGCTGGATCGACGTCGATCCGTGCTACGTGTACCACTCGCTCAACGCCTACGACGACGACGGCGACGTGGTCGTGGATCTGGTGGTGCACCAGCGCACCTTCGACCGGGACCTGACCGGCCCGACCGAGGGGCACCCGCGCCTGGAGAGGTGGCGGCTCGACCCCGCCGCGGGCACCTGCTCCCGGACCCCGCTCGACGACACCGAGGTGGAGTTCCCGCGCGGCGACGAGCGTTTCACCGGCCGCGCGCACTCCACCGGCTGGATGGTCGCCACCGGAGACGGCGGCGCGAGCCGCCTGTTCTCCGACCGGCTCATCCGGGTCGGACACGACGGATCCGCCGCGACGGTCCGCGCGTTCGGCGAGAGCTCCTCGGTGGGCGAGTTCGTCTTCGTCCCGCGCAGCCCCGACGCGTCAGAAGGCGACGGCTTCGTGATGGGCCTGGTCTCCGACCTCGCCGAGGACACGACTCGGCTGGTCGTGCTCGACGCGCAGACCCTCGAAGACGTCGCCGCCGTCGCCCTCCCGCAGCGCGTTCCCCCGGGTTTCCACGGCAACTGGCTCCCCGACTGACCCCGCCGAGCGGCGGCAGGGTGCGTTTCGACACGCTCCGCGCCTAGCGGCTTGACCGGCTCAACGAGCAAAAGAACCGGCCCCACGCCGAGAACGACGCGCCACCCTCTGGCATCGAGTGAGGGTGGGACGCCGACTGTCGTCGCAGCGCCCTCCGCAAACACGCGTCCTGCCTGGACGATGGCGAGCTTTCTGGCGTCAGGTCGCGTGGTGAGGACTAAGCAAGACGACCATCGGGGCCCACCCGCCCACACACGAAGACAGCCCCCAACGTCATCACCGAAAAGGGCTGAGCCCCACCGGAACTCCGGCGGGGCTCAGCTTCCCTCGGGTAGCGGGTTCTTGCGTGGACGCCCGCGCGGCCTCTTGCGGGCGACGATCACGCCGCCCGCGAAGATCTCGCCGCCCCAGACGCCCCAGGGCTCGCCGCGCTCGACGGCCTCGGCGAGGCACGGCTGCTGCAGCGGGCAGTCTCGGCACAGTGCCTTGGCGGCTTCCAGGTCGGCGGGCGCCTCGGCGAACCAGAGGTCGGCGTCGTTGCTCTGACAGGGCAGTTCCACCCGGCCTATTCGGTCAGTGGTCTGCGGGGCCGGCCCCTCGGTGAGGAATCCGGTCGGGGTGAATTCGGTGATGGTCATGAACGGGCTTTCGCGTGAAGTGACGTGTGGTCTGTCGCGAAGCCCCGGGGCGGTGTGAAAAAGAAACCCGGCTCGGGGATTCGCTCTCGCGATTCGCCGTGGCCGGGCTGGTCTCCTGGGGGGAGAGCCGGTGTCGCCTCAGATCCTGGATCGAGATCGAGGGCCGACGGCGGCCACGGGGAATCGCTGGCGCGCTCGCGCTGCTGGTGCAGGTACGCGGGCGGCTTCCTGATGAGCGGCGTACAGCCAGACGCTCTTCATGGCAGGCAATTCCTTTCTCGATCGATCACAGGACAACGACGACTACCCTACGCTCGCCGCGAAGACAGCACAATCTATTTTTGACCTGCGCGTTTACCGTCTTGGGCGCCGCCGGAGTCGCGGTGCGCAGCGATCACGGCCAGGATCTCGGCGCCGAACTGCTCGACGCGCTCGGCAGTCATGCCGCTGACCCGGCGCAACTCCCCGGCGGTCGCCGGGAGTCCGCGGGCGAGCTGCTTGAGCGCGTTTCCGCTGCAGACGTTCCATGGGGCGATGCCGTGGTCCGCGGCGTACTCCGCCCGCCAGTCGGTGAGCGCGTCGTGCACCGCGCGGTCCGGCCCGGCGGCCGGTTCGGTCCCGCCGCCCACCGCGCCGGCGGCCGCCGCCGAGCTCCGGCCCGATCGCTCAGCCTGCGGCACCAGCCCGTCGAGGAACCGGGAACGACGACGCGTCGACGGGCGGCCCTCCGCCCGGGCCAGACTCCACGAGAGGTGCAGGTGTTCGCGGGCGCGAGTGACACCGACGTAGAGCAGGCGACGCTCCTCCTCCACCTCGGCCGCGGTCTTGCTGGCCCGCCCCAACGGCACCGAGCCCTCGTGGAGCCCGGTCAGCAGAACCGCATCCCATTCCAGCCCCTTGGCCGCATGCATCGACGCCAGCGTGACGCCGCGTCCGCCGTCGCCGCCGGTGCGGGCACGATCGTGCACGGCCGCGACGGCCTCGGCGAAACTCAGTCCGGGCCGGTCGGCCAGCACCTCGTCGCCCAGTTCCACCAGCCGGCGCATCTGCTGCCAGTTGACGCGGGCCGCGACGCCGGACGGCTCGGTCTGGCCATAGCCGAGCGGGGTCAGTGCCCGGCGGATCGCTTCGGCGGTCTCCATCGGCGGCGGGGGCCCCTGAGCGAGTGACGCGAGCTTGCGCAACGCGGCCGCCACCTGCGGTCGCTGGAAGAAGCCGAGGTCGCCGCGCACCCGGTAGGCGATCCCAGCCGCGGCCAGCGCCTCCTCGTAGGGCTGCGACTGCACGTTGATCCGGTACAGCACGGCGATCTCGTCGGCCGCGACCCCGGCACGCAGCAGCCGCTTGATCTGCGCGACCACCCCGACCACCTCGGCGGTCTCGTCGGGATACTCGGCGAACACCGGTTCGGGTCCGTCCGGGCGCTGTCCGATCAGCTCCAGCCGGGTGCCTGCGGCCCGGCCGCGCGTTCGCCCGATCACGCCGTTGGCCAGGGCCACCACTTGCGGAGTCGACCGGTAGTCCCGTTCCAGCCGGACCAGAGTCGCCTCCGGGTAGGTGCGGGTGAAGCTCAGCAGGTAGTCCGGGGTGGCCCCGGTGAAGCTGTAGATGGTCTGGTTCGCATCGCCCACGACGGTGAGATCGTCGCGCCCGCCCAGCCACGCGGACAGCAACAGCTGCTGGAGGGGGGTCACGTCCTGGTACTCGTCGACGACGAAGCTGCGATAGCGCGACCGGAACTCCTCGGCGACGGCCGGCACCGAGTTCAGGATCTCGGCGGTGAACCCGATGAGATCCTCGAAGTCGAGCAGCCGGTCGCCCCCGGGCCCGGCCTTCCCGTCCTCGTAGGCCCGGAACACCTCGGCGACCGTGGCGGCGTTGAGCGGCAGGTCCCGGCCCCGTGCCGCATCCGGGTAGCGGTCCGGAGACACCAGCGACGACTTCGCCCATTCGATCTCGGCCGCCAGATCCCGGATCAGCTCGCGGTCGGCGCTGCCGACGTCGGCATCGCGCAGGGCACGGCGCACCATCGGGAATTTGCTGTCCATCAGTTCCCAGTGCGACGACCCGAACACCGACGGCCAGAAGTAGCGGAGCTGGCGCAGCGCCGCCGCATGGAAGGTGAGCGCCGCGACCTGCCGGCCCGGGACGGAGACACCGAGCACGGCGAGACGATCCCGCATCTCCGCGGCCGCCCGGGCGGTGAAGGTCACCGCGAGCACCTGACTCGGGTTCACCTGGCCGGTCTCGATCAGCGCGGCGATCCGGCGGGTGATGGTCCGGGTCTTGCCGGTGCCGGCGCCGGCCAGCACGCACACCGGGCCACGGGGCGCCCGAACGGCCTCGAGCTGCTGCGGATCGAGCCCGTCGACCGCCGGGCCGTGCTCCCGATTCCCGGCACGCGCACCGGGTCCCGGGGTGCTCGGCGCGCGGCGGGCACCTTCTCGAACGGCACCTTCTCGAACGGCACCTTCTCGAACGGCACCTTGGTGAACGGCACCCTCTCGAACGGTCATGGCCTCACGGTCTCACGCACCACTGACAGAAGGGGAATGTGCCGCAGTTTCGGCGCACCGGCGACACTCCGAAGGGCGGTTCAGCGGCCGAGCTTCGCGAGCACCTCGCCGATGCCCGGATTGGTCTGGGTGGACCCGTCGTCGTACTTCACCGTCGGCACCACGCGGTCACCGCCGTTCACGCTCTCGACGAACGCGGCGGCGTCCGCATCGGCTTCGACGTCGATCTCCGTGAAGTCGACGTTCTGCAGCGTCAGACTCCGCTTGAGACGGACGCAGAACGGGCACCAGGAGGTGGTGTACACGGTCAGAGAGGCCATACCGGCCATTCTAGGACTCGCGTCCGGGCCAGGGCCCAACTGGTGATCAGCGTCCGGGCTATCGACACGCTCGGCGGCAGCATCAAGGCGACGCCGGTCGGATCGCCACCCCAGTGCGCGTCGCGGTCGAGTGCCTCGCACACCTCGTCGCGGGTGAACCAGCGCGCGTCGGCCAGTTCGCCGTCGTCGAAGGTCAGGGGCTCGGCCGGATCGGCGACCACCTCGAAACCGAGCATCAACGACCGCGGGAACGGCCACGGCTGCGACCCGAGATAGTGCGGATCGGACGCGACGATCCCGGCCTCCTCGGCCACCTCGCGGATCACGCACTGTTCGGCGGACTCGCCCGGTTCCACGAAACCGGCGAGCGTGGAGAACCGAGGGTGCGGCCAGGCGTGCTGGCGGCCGAGCAGGATCCGGTCGGCGCCGTCGTGCACCACCATGATCACCGCGGGGTCGGTGCGCGGATACTCTTCGGCCCCGTCCGCGCGGCGGCGGACCCAGCCCGCCCGCGCGACGGTGGTGAGGCTGCCGTCGGACGGCGAATACGCGGCAGCGCGATGCCAGTTGAGCATGCCCAGCGCGGTGGCGAGCAGTCCGGCCTCGTCGGCGGTGAGCAGCGCGGCGCCGAACCGCGCATCGCTCACCGGCTCGGCCAGTTCACCGGCGCGCATCGCCCACAGGTCGGTGTCGCCCACGACGCCCAGGAACACCGCGTCGACCGGCGGCTGCGCGCCGACTCCGGCGGCCTCGGCCCAGCGGAGGCCGCCCCGTTCGTCGACGGGGTAGCGGCCGGCGTGATCGACCAGCAGCACCCGGGCCGTCTCCCAGCCCGCAGCGAGCCGCTCGGCGGCGTCGCGCAGGTGATCGGCGCGGTCGAACTCCGCCCGCGACAGCAGCGGCGGTTCGCGGAACTCGAAACTCGCCACCGTCAGCTCCGCTCGCCCTGCCGGACGTACAGCAGGCGGTCGCCGGCCTCAATGGCCTCCACCTCCGGCGCACCGACCCGGTACAGCTTGCCGTCGCGTACCACGCCGAGCACCAGATCCCGGGTGTGCGCCGGCGAACCGCCCGTCTCGGACGGGTCCACCTCGCGTTCTGCGATCGCGTACCCCTCCTCGGGGCTGAGCAGATCCTCGACCACCTCGACCACCGACGGGGTGATGGTGGCGATGCCGAGCAGACGACCCGCAGTCTCCGAGGACACCACCACCGAGTTGGCCCCGGACTGGCGCATCAGGTGGATGTTCTCGGACTCGCGGATCGAGGCGACGATCTTCGCGCGCGGATTGAGCTCACGCGCGGTCAGCGTGACCATCACCGCGGTGTCGTCGCGGTTGGCGGCGATCACCAGCGCGGCCGCATGCTGCACCCCCGCCAGTCGCAGGGTGTCGGACTTGGTGGCGTCGCCGCGGACGGTCACCAGACCGTCGGAGGTGGCCTGGTCCAGGGCGGCCTGATCGTCGTCGACGACGACGATCTCGTTCGGGCGGACGCCGTCGGCCAGCACCGCAGCGGTGGCGGTCTTGCCCTTGGTGCCGTACCCGACGACGACGGTGTGATTGCGCACCCGGTTCCTCCAGTTCTGGATCTTGATGGCCTGCCGGGACCGTTCGGTGAGCACCTCGAGCGTGGTGCCGATCAGCACGATCAGGAACAGGACCCGGAGCGGCGTGATGAAGATGATGTTGAGCAGCCGCGCGGATTCGCTGAGCGGGGTGATGTCGCCGTAACCGGTGGTCGAGAGGCTGACCGCTGAATAGTAGAGGCAGTCCAGGTAGGTCAGCGGGGTCCCGTCGGCGTCACGGTAGCCGTGCCGATCGAGATACACCACGATCGAGCACAGGAACAACGCCGACAGCGCCCACAGGACGCGGCGGCCGATGGCCCGGGCCGGACTGGTCTCCAGCTCCGGGATCCGGATGATGCCGACCAGGGCGTAATCGGGCTTTTCGGACCGATCGGCGCGGACCTGAAGCAATCGCTTAGGCATCGCGGGCCTGCCCGGCGGGGTTCCTCACATCTGCGAAGGCTACTCGATTCCTCGACGCGGTCACTCCGGTCAGGTGTCACCGCCCGCATCCGGAGGCGCCGCGGCGAGCAACCCGGCCAGTTCCGGCGCGCCGGGGAGGGTGTCGGGTTCCAGCGTGAAGCCGTGCCGGACGTAGACGAACGCCGCCCGCACGGCCCCCACGTCCACGCCCCGCAGCCGCGCCCACGCGACCCGGTACGCGGCCAGCTGCAGCTCCAGCGGACCGCGTTTGGCGGGCTCGGGCACCGCACCGGTCTTCCAATCGACGACGAGGTAGCCGTCGCCGTCGGCGAACACCGCGTCCATCCGGCCGCGCACCACGGTCTCGCCGATCACCGTCTCGAATCCGACCTCCACTTCCAGCGGTGTGCGGTGCGCCCACTCCGAGGCGAGGAACGCCGCGCGCAGCAACTCCAGATCGTCGTCGACCGCGGACTCGTCTGCCGCGCCCGGCAGTTCGTCGAGGTCCAGCAGCCGGGTGGCCCCGAAGCGCCGCTCCACCCACGCGTGGAACGCGGTGCCGCGGCGGGCCATCGGGTTGGGCCGGAACGGGACGGGACGGCGCAGTCGCGCGGCGAAGGCCTGCTCGTCGGCGCCGAGCTCCACGAGCTGGCTCACCGACAGCTGCGCGGGCAGTTCGACGTCGACGGTCGCGGCGCCGGCGCGTCGTCGTTCGTCCAGCAGCGCACTCACCTCGGCGTGCCAGGCCGCGATCTCCGGGTCGTCGGTCTCGGGGGCGGGCAGGGCGACCAGGCCCCGTGCGACCCGCGCGTCGTCCACCGCCCGGGCGGCGGCGAGCACGGCCGGGCGACGATCCCCGAGCCGGTCCACCGGCCACGCGGCGGTCACCGGCTCCGCGGTCATCGGATTCTCCGCATCCGCGCCGGGCGCGGGTGCGTCGACGTCGACGCTCATCACCCGGTGGCCGAGCGCGGCACCACCGGATTCGGCGGCTCCGCCGACTGCCGGTCCCGCCGTCGTCGAGCCCGCGCCCCGGACGAGTTCGGCGAGCTCGTCGTAGAAGTCCGAACCGCCGCGCGGCTTGTCACCGGTCTCCGACCACCAGTGCGCCGAGACCAGCAGCGTCTGTTTCGCCCTGGTCAAGGCGACGTAGAGCAGGCGACGATCCTCATCGAGCCGCCGGGCCTTGATGGCGTCCTTGTGCTCGGCGAGGGCCTCTTCGAGTTCCTTGCGATCGCCGAGTCCGGACAGGTCCAGCGCTGGATAGCCGTCCGCACCGCCGGTCGCGAGGTCGCCGCGCAGCGCGGCCGGCAGTTCCCGCGCCGATCCGAGCCACGTGGAGTCGGCTTTGGCGCTGGGGAAGATCCCGCGTGCCAGGTGCGGCACCGCGACCAGATCCCACTCTAGGCCCTTGGCAGCGTGCACGGTGAGGATCTGAACGCGTTCCTCGGCCACCTCCACCTGCCCGGCTTCCAGGCCCTTCTCCACCGACTCGGCGGCATCCAGGAAGGCGAGCAGCCCGGGCAGCGTGGCCCCGGGCCGATCGGCGTAGGCCGCGACGTAGTCGGCGAAGGCGTCCAGATGCTCGCGACCGGTGATCGCTCCGCGCATCCGCCGCGCCCGGATCTGTGCCTCCACGGCGACACCGATGGTCTGCTCGACGTCGGCGACCAGTTCGGGGAGGGGCTGGCCGATCCGGCGGCGCAGCCGTTCCAGCTCGCGCCCGAAGGCTCGGATCCGCTCGTACCCGGCCGCCGAGTACCGCTCGCGCTCCCCCGGGTCGACCAGGGCGTCACCCAGTCCCGCGGCGTCGACGGATTCGGCGGGCAACGCCGACGCGAGCGCCTCGTCCAGCTGCTCCCGCGACGAGACCGCACCGCCCACCGGCGCGTCCGCCCCGGCCGCGAGGTCGCGGGCCCGGCGCCACAGCGCCGCCAGATCGGCGGCGCCGAGCTGCCAGCGCGCACCGGTCAGCAGCCGCATCGCGGCGGTCCCCGCCATCGGATCGGCCATGAGGCGCAGCGTCGCGACGATGTCGGTGATCTCCGGGACGTGCAGCAGCCCGCCGATCCCGACCACTTCGACCGGAATCCCCCGCTGAGAAAGCTCGGCCGCCATCGGCGCCGAATCCTCGTTGCGACGCACCAGGATCGCGACGGTGGCGGGAGGACGCTGCGCCTCTTCGGCGGCCCGGTAGGCGGCCTCCACATGATCGGCGATCCACCGGCGCTCGTCGGCCACCGTCTCGGTCAGGGCGAGCCGAACCGTTCCCTCCGGCGCATCCTCCCGCGGGCGCAGGGTGGAGACCGGTACGCCCCGAGCCCGCAGCTGCGCAGACACCTCGTTGGCCAGGTAGAGCGTGCCCCGGCAGTTGCGCCAGCTGGTGAGCAGTTCCCGGCGGTGCGCGCCCGAGCCGTCGGCGCGCGGGAAGTCCTGGGCGAAGCGGGGCAGATTGGCCGCTGAGGCGCCGCGCCAGCCGTAGATCGACTGAATCGGATCGCCGACGGCGGTCACCGCGAGAGGCTCCCCACCGCCGAACAGGGCCGACAGCAGCAGCCGCTGCGCGTGCCCGGTGTCCTGATACTCGTCGAGCAGGACGGCCTTGATGCCCGCCCGTTCCGCGGTGACCACCTCGGGCCGGGTGGTCGCCAGCCGTGCGGCGAGGGACATCTGGCTGCCGAAGTCCAGAGCGCCCTGTTCGGCCATCTTGTCCCGCAGTGCCTGCACCAGCGGGAGAAAGGCGCGCCGCTCCTCGGTCACCGCCTGGATGTTCCGGAGTGCCTGACTCGGCTCGGCGCGCTGGCGCGGTCCCTTCGGGAGGGTGTCGATCAGCGTGCACAGATCGGCCCCCGCCGCGGCCAGGGCGTCGTCGTCGACCAAGTGCTCGGCCATCTCCGAGTACAGGTTCAGCACCGCCTCGGTGACGCTGGACGGCACCTTGGCGGTGTTCAGCTCGTGCGGCCAGGTGGTGACCACCGAGAACGCCAGCTGCCAGAGCTCTGTCTCGCTCAGCAGCGTCGACGACGGTTCGACGGGCAACAGCAGCCCGTAATCGGCGATCAACCGGCCGGCGTAGGCGTGGTAGGTGCTCACCTCGGCGTCCGCGCTGCGCAGCACCGCCGCCAGCTCGCCGCCCGGGTCCCACTCGAGCAGTGCCGGCGATCCGGCGAGCATCGACAGCCGGCGGCGGATGCGCGCACCGAGCTCGCTGGCGGCCTTGCGCGTGAAGGTGAGGCCGAGGACCTCGTCGGGGGCGACCAGCCTGTTGGCGACGAGCCACACCACGCGGGAGGCCATCGTCTCGGTCTTGCCCGCGCCGGCACCGGCGACCACCAGCATCGGCTCCATCGGCGCCTCGATCACCTCCACTTGCTCGTCGGTCGGCGGCGGCAGTCCGAGGGCGGCGGCGAGCGAGCGCGCGCCGATCGGGTTCAGCGGCCGGTCAGTCATCGGTCACCGCCTTGCCCCGCAACTGCGCCGGGCAGCTGGCGGTGAGGGTGCAGTAGCTGCAGCCGGAGTGGGTCGCGGCGACGAATCCCGGCCCGATGCTGCTGCGCGCGGCCGTCCGAACCACGCCGATCCACTCGTCGACCTGCTCGGGCGTGAGCGGCTCCTGGACCCGCTCGGCCGCGCCGGTCTTCTTGTTGGCACTGGCCACGTAGACCAGTCGGCCGCCGCCGGGGGTGCCGGCCGGGACTCCGTCGACACCGCCGAGCAGCAACGCGAGCTGGTAGGCGGCCAACTGCGGGTGCTCGGCCGCCTCGGCGGCGGTGATCACGGTCTTCCCGGTCTTCACGTCGACCACCACCGGGCGCCCGAGATCGTCGGTCTCCAACCGGTCGATACGGCCCACCAGCGTCACCGGCAGCGTGTCCGGGCGACCCTCCGCGTCGGCGCCGGGCGGCACCGCGGCCGACAGGTCCACCTCGACCGCCGCTTCGGTGAGCTCACGGCGCGAATGCTCCAGCCAGTCCCGGAAGTTCACCAGCATGCTTTCGGCGCGGCGCAGCTCGCGGTCGCTGAACCAGGCGGCGGGCGAGGAGACCCGATCCCAGATCTCGTGCAGGGCCCTGGTGACCTCGGTGTGGTCGAGTTCGCCGGCCACCGCCTGCACCAGGGTGTGCACCAGGGTGCCGGTCACGGCGGCTTCCGCATCCCCGTCACGCCCGCCGTGCCGCTCGAGCATCCAGCGCAGCGAACAGCGGCTCAGCGCATCGACGTTGGACGGCGAGAGCGTCCGCGGTCCCCGGTCCGGCGTCCACAGCGGGGCATCGCTGCTCGGATCGAGCAGGCCGTACCACTGCTGGGGCGCGGCTCCGGGCACGTCGGCCGCCGCGAGCTCGGCCAGCAGTCGGGCGGCGGCGTCGCGGCGGTCCGCCGGCGTCTGCGGATCGGTCAGCGCCGCGCGCAGTTCGGCCACCATCGACGGAAGCGACAGCAGCCGGCGGACCCCGCCGTCGAGGGGCACCTCGTCGGCGGCCTCGCCGTGCTCGTCGTGCGCGGCGCCGTAGCCCCCGAGGGCATCGGCGACCTCCGGGACGAACCGCGACGGCGAGGCGTCACCGGTGCCGTCCTCCACCGCGGTGAGCAGCAGGCGGTTCCGGGCCCGGGTGCACGCCACCAGCAGCAGGCGCCGCTCGTCGGCGAGCATCACCGAGTTCCGGGAGACGGTGTCGACCGCGTGCGCGTCGATGCCGTCGAGCAGGTCGACCAGCGCCGGTGTGCCCAGCACGCTGCCCCGGCTGCGCAGCGACGGCCACAGTCCGTCGAGCACGCCCGGCACCGCGACCACCTCCCACTCGCGGCCTGCGGCCGAGTGCGCCGACAGCAGCTGCACCGCCTCGGCGGCCGCGGTCGGGGTCCTGGACTCACGGGGAATCTGCAGCCGTCCGAGGTAGTGCAAGAAGCCGTCCAGTCCGCCGGCCGGCAGGTTGTCGGTGTAGGACGCCGCCGCCTCGAACAGCGCCAGCATGGCGTCCAGGTCGCGGTCGGCCTGCTCGCCGGACCGGTCGCCGCGCAGCGATCGTGCCAGCCAGGAGCGTTCCAGCCCGGAGGCCTGCCAGGCGCGCCACAGCGTCTCCTCGACGCCCTCCCCCGCGCGGTCGGCGATACGGGCGGCCCGCACCACCTTCAGGGTGCGTGCCAGGGGTTCGGCCTCGAACTCGGTGAGCCCGGCCAGGTAGGGCTCGGCGCGCGCCGGATCGGCCAGCGCCGCGGCGAGCGCGCTGAGCGAGTCCGGCGGATCCGTCAGCGATCCGGCATCTCCGGACGAGACGCCGGTCTCCCCCGACGACGAGCCGGCCTCCCCCGGCGACGAGACGATCTCCCCCGGCGACGAGCCTGCCTCCCCCGACGACGAGCCGGCCTCCCCCGGTGATCGAGCGGAGTCGAGATCCCGCGGTCGAGTGCTGTCAATCGGTTCCTGGGGAACCACTTCACCGCACTCGAGCGCGTCGGCGGTCTCGCCCGCCTCCGGGCGGGTGCGTGCCTCGGCTGTTCCCGGGGCCAGGCACGGGTTCCCCGCGGAGCTCGGAGGATCGGTGATCGCGTCCTCCTCGTGCAGTCGCCGGATGCCACGGCGCAGGCGACGGAGCTGGCCGGGGCCCGCCGCACCGATCGGCCCGGACAGCAGGGTCACCACGTCGTCCGGCTCGAGCGGCTCACGCGCGGCGGCCGCGCGCAACGCCAGCGAGAACGCCTCTACCGCGCGCTGCCGGTACAGCGGCAGATCGCTGGTCGGGGTCACCACCGGCACGCCCGCCGACGAGAAGGCCCGGCGCAGGGCCGGCAGCGCGCGCGGAACCGACCGCACGATCACGGCCATCTCGCTCCACGGCACCCCGTCGAACAGGTGGGCCCGGCGGAGCAGGTCCGCGACCGCGGTGGCCTCCTTGGCTGCCGAGGAGAACACCCGGACCGCCGCGGTGCCGCCGTCGGGCGGGTCCGCGACATCGCCCGGAGCCGCGTCGGGGTACGGGTGCGGCCGCGCGCCGGGCAGCCGCGCGGCCAGGATCCGGCCGACGGTGTTGACCTCCCCGCGACACCGATGGCCTTGAGTGAGCACCACGTCGCGGCCGCCGGGCAGCTCGGCGAAGAAGCGCGGGCTGGCCCCACGGAAGGAATAGATCGACTGATCCGGGTCGGCGGCGACCACCACCAGATCCGCGCCCGTGCCGATCAGCCGCACCAGCTGGGCCGCCTGCGGGTCGAGATGCTGGGCATCGTCGACCAGGAGGCAGCGGATCCGCGCCCGCTGCTCGGCGAGCAACCGGGGCTCGACGGCCAGCGCCGACAGCGCCGAGCCGACCAGTTCGGCGGCGTCCACCGCCTGCGGACCGGCCTCCGGAGCGTCGATGCCGACCGCGCCGCGCAACAGCATGGTCTGCTCGTACTGCGCGAAGGCCCGACCGGCCGCGACCCACTCGGGGCGCTTGTGCCGGCGGCCCAGGTCGGTCAGATCCTCCGGTCCCAGTCCTCGCTCGGCGGCCCGCATCAGCAGGTCCCGCAGCGCCTGCGCGAAGCCGTCGGTGGCCAGTGCGGGCCGCAGCGACTCCGGCCAGTAGGCGGCGCCGTCTTCGAGGTCGCCGGCGAGCAGTTCGCGCAGGATGACGTCCTGCTCGGAGCCGGTGATCAGCCGTGGCGGCGGATTGCCGTGCGCCGAGGCCTGCAGGCGGAGCACCGCGAACGCGTAGGAGTGGACGGTCCGCACCAGCGGCTCGCGCAACGCCGCACCGGTCCGGGCCGATCCGTCCGGCGAGGCGGCCGCGAGTACCCGCCGGGTGATCTCGTTCCGGACCACCGTCGCAGCGCGCCGGTTCGCGGTGAGCACGAGCACCGACTCGGGGTCTGCGCCGTCGTCGAGCAGCCGGGAGACGGCGACGTCGACCAGGAGCGAGGTCTTGCCGGTGCCGGGACCCCCACGGACCCGGTACGGCCGCCACGGCTGCTGCGCGTCGGCGCGGTGTCCCGGCTCGAGCAGCACGCGCACCTCGGCCGGCCACTGGCGGACGGGCAGGTCGAACGACGCCGGGGCGGCGATCAGTCGAGTCTGCGCGGTGACCATGCGCCCATGGAATCACGCCCGTCCGACAGGTACTCAGGGCAGGGCGGCGCCCGTCGATGTCCGAGCGTGATCGTAGGGTGGAGCGCATGATCGCCGACCTGCACACCCACCTGTTCGGGCCCGAGGGTGCGCCGGCCGTCCTCGCCATCCACGGCCTCACCGGTCACGGCAAGCGGTGGGGCGTGCTGGCCGAGAACCACCTTCCCGAACTGCGCGTCGTCGCACCGGACCTGCTCGGCCACGGTCACTCGCCCGCCGCACCGCCGTGGCGGATCGCCGATCATGCGACGGCGACGGCCGCCGCCGTCGAGGCGCACGTGCCGGCCGACCGGCGGCCGGTGGTCGTCGTGGCGCATTCCTTCGGCAGCACCGTCGCGCTGGAGCTGGCGCACACCCGGCCCGATCTCGTCCGCGCACTGGTCCTGCTCGATCCCGCCCAGGGGCTGCCGCCCGAACGCGCGCTCGAGTTGGCGCAGGGTGCCATGGCCCATCGCGGGTACCCGGATGCGCAGGCGGCCGGGGAGGCCAAGCGTGCCGAGGGCTGGGGTGAGGTTCCCGACGACGTGCTCGCCCGGGAGCTCGACGACCACCTGGTGCACAACGGCGACGGCGTGGACTGGCGGGTGTGTCTGCCCGCGGCGATCACCGCGTGGAGCGAGATGGCCCGACCTGCCGTGCTGCCGCCGGAGGGCGTGCCGACCCACATCGTGGTCGCCGAGCGTGTGCAACCGCCGTTCGTGACGCCGGACTTCCTGGCGCGGTGTGCCGACGAGCGGGGCGACTCGGTGACCGTCCACCACGTCGACACCGAGCACATGGTCCCGTTCCTCGCCCCGGAGAAGGTCGCCGAATTGGTCAGCGCGGTCGTCTGACTGCCGGCCGCAGGCGGAGTACGGAGGAAAGCGCGATGGCGAACAAGATCACCGAACAGCAGGTGGAACTGGTGCGCGCGCTGATCAGGGCGATTCCGCCCGGCCAGGTCGTCACCTACGGTGACCTCGCCGAGGCGGCCGGTCTCACCAATCCGCGACAGGTCGGCTGGATCCTCCGCACCGACGGCGCCGACCTCCCCTGGCAGCGCGTGGTCCCCGCCTCCGGGCGGCCGACCATCCCGAAAGCACAGCACCAGCTGGAGTTGCTCCGCGCGGAAGGCGTTCCGATCGCCGACGGCCGGATCGAGCTGCGTCGCTGCCGCGCCGAGTTGCCCGGCGCCGATCTGCCCGGCGACCATCTGCCGTAGACCGGACGGACCACGCCGGCTCCGGCCGCCTCACCACGCGTCGACCGGAGCGCAGGTCAGACCAGCAGACGCACCTGATCGACGACGCGCATCAGGCCGGGCAGGGCGCCGGCCGTGGACCGCGGATGCAGGGCGTGCACGCCGAGGCGGAACATGGTGGCGCGCAACAGCATCTGCGGCCACTCCTCCAGATGCGACCAGCGCTCGATCAGATCTTCGTCGGCGCCGCCCCACGCGAGGGCATCGACGACGACGACGGCCGACGCCCACGCCGCGGGCCGGTAGTAGGGCACGATGTCGGTGATCGCCGGGGCGGCGGCGCCCGCGAAGAGCACGGTGCCGAAGAGGTCGCCGTGCACCACCTGCGGTGTGGTCTTGACCGGACGGCGGAGCCCGGCCAGCGTCCGCAGCGCGGCCAGCGACTGCTGACCGTCCTCACTGGTCGGCTCGGCCATGCCCGCGGCGCGCGCGGACCGCAGCGGCACGTCCTCCCACGCGGCCCGGTCCGCGGCGTTGAACACGTCCACGTCGCCCCACGGCGCGGCCGGCGGTTGCAGCAGAAACCGGGGCCGTTCCAGCTTGGCCAGTGCCTCGTGCAGGCGGTCCGCGACGGCGAGCACCTCGTCGTGCCGGGGTTCGGGGCTGCCCGCCACGTACGTGTCTGCCCGCCAGCCCGAGACCACGTACCGGCCGTCGCTGGCCCGCAGCGGCCGGGCGATCCGCATGCCCTCCACGTACAGGTTCTCCCGCGCGGTGGCCGACCAGGCGGCTCGCGCGTGATCGGGCACCAGGGAAAGCACCACCTCGCCAACACGCCATCCGACCACGCCGCTGCCCTCCATGGCGATCGGCGGATGCGCGGTCAGCCCGAAAGTCGTCAGCACCTGCTGCGGCGGCTCGGCGAACGTGGTCACACCCGAGACATTACCTACCACCTGCCCGTTCGCCCGCGTGCCACACCGCGATGCGCGACGAAGACCTGTGTCCGCGCGATGCGAGGATCAGTACATCGGCAGCTGGGGATCGATCTCCCGCGCCCACGCCGCGATGCCGCCGTGCAGGTGCCGCACCCGCTCGAGCCCCGCCTTCTGCAGCGCCACCAGCGCCTCGGCGGACCGGACGCCGGTCTTGCAGTAGAGCACCACGTCTTCGTCGTGCGGGACGTCGGCCAGCGCAGAGCCGGAGACGATTCCCCCTTTGGGCACCAGCCGCGCACCGTCGAGGTGCACGATCTCCCACTCCACCGGCTCCCGCACGTCGATCAGGACGGGTGGTTCGGACGCGTCGAGCAGGGCGGCGAGCTGCCCGGGCGTCACGGCCGCCCGGCGGGCGGCGGCGAGCACCGCGTCGTCGTTCACACCGCAGAACTCCTCGTAGTCGATCAGCCCGGTGATCGGCACGCGACCGGGATCGCGGCCGAAACTCACGGTGCGCCAGGTCATGTCGAGGGCGTCGTAGATCAGCAGCCGCCCCAGCAGCGGCTCACCGATCCCACAGATCAGCTTGATCGCCTCGGTGCCCATGATCGACCCGATCGACGCGCACAGCACCCCGAGCACGCCGCCCTCGGCGCACGACGGCACCAGTCCCGGCGGCGGCGCCTGCGGATACAGGTCCCGGTAGTTCAGGCCGAGACCGTCCGGCGCATCCTCCCAGAACACCGAGACCTGCCCGGAGAACCGGAAGATCGAACCCCAGACGTAGGGCTTGTGCACCAGCGCGGCGGCGTCGTTCACCAGGTAGCGGGTGGCGAAGTTGTCGGTGCCGTCCACGATCAGGTCGTACCGACTGAACAGCTCGACGGCGTTGTCGGCGGTCAGGGCGACGTCGTGGATCTCCACCCGGCAGGTCGGATCGATCGCGGCGATCGAGTCGGCCGCCGATGCCGTCTTGTGCCGACCGACGTCGGCGACGCCGTGGATCACCTGTCGCTGCAGGTTCGATTCGTCGACGACGTCGAAGTCCACGATCCCGAGCGTGCCCACTCCGGCGGCCGCCAGATAGAGCAGCACCGGCGAACCGAGTCCGCCCGCTCCCATCACCAGCACGCGGGCGTTGCGCAGCCGGCGCTGACCGGTCGGGCCCACGTCCGGGATGATCAGGTGCCTGCTGTAGCGCGCGATCTGTGCCCGGGACAGCTCGGGTCCCGGTTCGACAAGGGCGGGAAGGGAACTCACTTGTCCGGATACGGCCAGGCGTTGGGGCGACAAGTGAAGCTCCGGTTGGCCTTCATGCCCGGATCGAGCGCCATGATCTCGCTGTTGGCCACGCCGAAGGTCTGCTGCATCATGACCGGCGCCAGCGCGCCGTCCTGCTCGCACGGGCGGTGGCTCTCGTAGCCGATGCCGTGCCCCACCTCGTGGTTGACGAGGTACTGGCGGTAGGTCAGGTCGTCACCCTGGAAGGCGACCGCGCCGCGGATCCAGCGGGCCTCGTTGAGCACCACCCGGCCGTCCGGCGGATAGAAGCACGACGCCTCCAGCTTGATCTGGTAGCCGCACAGTTCGCGCGAGGTGTCCGTCGAGGTCAGCGAGATCCGCAGGTCCGGCTCGCCCTTGTCGATGCGGCGGAACGCCACCTTGCCGTCGCCGATCCAGCTCTTCGGATTGGCGAGGGTGGCGTCGACGAACTTGCCGAACGACCGCGCCCCGCCGTAGTTCTGCGCGACGAGCCCCTCTTCGATCTCGACGGTGTAGGTGTACACCTCACTGCCGGCGCCGACCTTGTCGGTGGTGCCGGGCACCACGCGGAAGACGCGTTCGCCCTTCTGGGTGAACGGTCCGCCCGGGGGCAGCGCCCCGGCCGGCAGTGCGGCGTCGGCGATCTGACTCGTGGGCGCGCCGATCGGCGTGGTCTCCTTGGTGATGTCGGTGTTGCGGGCGGCCCGATCGGTGGCGACGGGGGTCTCCGAAGCCGCACCGCCGTCGTCGACGACCGTGACGACCAGCAGGGCGATCGTCAGGATCGCCAGCACGCCGATCGCGTAGGCGCGCCACCCGTAGGTGTGCACAAAGCTCCCGATCGCACCCCGCTGACGCTCGCCCCGGGGCTGGTCACGGTCGACGATCGGGTCCCAGCGGGCGCGCAGCGGCTGGTCTGGCCGCGGGCGCCGGGGCCGCGGCGGCCCAGGCTGTGGTGTACCGGTCACGTCACAACTGTCTCACAGAAGCCGTCCTGTACCGTGCATCCACCCCCGGATACCGCGCACGACGACCACGAGGGAACGAGTACGCTGCTACCCATGCCGACCGCCGATCCCGCAACCCCCACCGGTGCCGATCTCTCGTCCAACGGCCGCACCAACACGCGCCTGCCACGCAGCGCGCGTCGTCGCCAACTCCTCGATGCGGCCAGCGAGATCTTCGTCGAACGCGGGTATCACTCGGCGGGAATGGACGAGATCGCCGCGGCCGCCGGCGTGAGCAAGCCCGTTCTGTACCAGCACTTCCCGTCCAAACTGGATCTCTACATCGCGGTGGTCGACAGCCATGCCGAGAAGCTGGTGTCCGACGTCAACCGGGCCCTGCTGACCACCACCGACAACCACCAGCGCGTCCGCGCCGCGGTGGGCGCCTTCTTCGACTTCATCGACGAGGACAACTCCGGCTATCGGCTGATCTTCTCCTCCGATGCGAAGGACCCGGCGGTGATCCGCCGGGTCGAGGGCGCCACCGAGGCCTGCGTCGACGCCGTCTACGGCCTGGTGATGACCGACTCCGGACTGGACCCTTACCGTTCGCGCATGCTCGCCGCCGGCCTGGTCGGCGCGAGCCAGGTCAACGCGCGCTACTGGCTCGAGGCGAATCGGCCGATCGAGAAGGCCGAGGCCGTCGAGATCACCGTCAACCTGTTGTGGTCGGGCCTGTCCGGCGTGCCCCGCATCGACTGACTCGCGGCACGGACTCGGCAACACTCGAAGGGCCGGCCCGGTGATCGCCGGGCCGGCCCTGGGTTTCGGGTTCGGTTCTTCGCTGGTCGTCAGGCGGCGCCGAAGCCGACGCGGCGGCTCTCCGCCGTGCCCACCTCCACGTACGCGATCTTCGCCGCCGGCACCAGGATCCGGTGCCCCTTCTCGTCGGTGAGTTCGACGACGCCCGCCCCGTTGGCGAGGGCATCCGCGACCGCTTTGTGGATCGCGTCGGCGTCGTCCTTGGACGTCAGCGACAACTCGCGGGCGGTGTTTTCGATACCGATCTTGACCTCAACGCTCATGACTCCAGATCCTACTCAGTGCGGGCCGTGCTCAGGCCAGGGACATGTCGGCCATCCGCTGCGCGTGCCGCTCGGCCATGCTGTCGAAGAACGCCGCCGCGCCGGCCAGCGCGCCCGAGCGGTCGAACAGCAGGTCGGTCACGTCCTCGTCCTCGGCCAGGACCCACTGCATGTGGGTGATCGCTTCGCCGAGCAGCCGGCGTCCCCACAGCGCGAGCGGTGCGGCGATCGCCGGATCGGCGGCCACCGCGGCCCGCACCTCGTCGCGCGCCCAGTCCGACGGACTCGTCGTCGCCAGCACCTCGCGGAACACCTCGCGCACGCCGTCGGGCAGCACCTCCACCATCTCGGCGAAGAAGTCGGCCACCATCCCGTCACCGATGTACAGCTTCACCAGCACCTCGGCCCAGTCGGACGGCTCGGTGACCCGGTGGTACTTGTCGAACACCGACACGTGCTGGTCGATGGCCCGCTCGGCGCTGCCGCCGGCGCCCTCGACCTGCGCGGCGAGCACCTGGAAGTGCTCGATCTCAGCGGCCATCAGGCCCATCACGGCGACGCGGTCCCGGGTGGTCGGCGCCATCGCCGACTCGTCGATCAGGCGCCGGACGGCGGCATACTCACCGGCCAGGAATATCTCGTAGAGCTTGGTCACTGCGGGGTTTTCCGGGGCTGCGGAATCGTTCGCCATGCGAGCCAGAGTAGGCAACGCGTTACACTGTGACCAGACGTAGGCGCTTTGCGGCGAGTTCCGCTGTGCCCGTCGCACTTGAGCGCGCACCGACTCCCCGCTCACGCCGGCGATCCCGCCGCGCAGATCCTGCGCCGGAGATTCCCGTCGAGCCGGACGTGTGCGTGCACGACGCACACGAGAGGCAATCGAGAACATCATGACCACCGAGACCGCCGTCGCGAACGACGACGTCCTGACCACCATCGTCGAAGAGGACCATCAGGCCCCGACCTTCGCCGAGCTCGGCGTGGACGACGCCATCGTCGCCGCACTCACCGCCGACGGCAAGACGCACACCTTCGCCATCCAGGAACTGACCCTCCCGCTCGCCCTCGGCGGCAGCGACCTGATCGGCCAGGCCCGCACCGGCATGGGCAAGACCTACGGCTTCGGCATCCCGCTGCTGCACCGCCTGGTGCACGCGCAGGAGGTCGGGCTGCGGGGGCTCGACGGCACGCCGCGCGCGCTGGTGATCGTGCCGACCCGCGAGCTGTGCATCCAGGTCTTCGAGGACCTCCAGGTCGCCGCGAAGGGCGTCCGGATCACCCCGGCCGCGCCGGGAGCGGAGCGAGCGGGCGGAGACAGTGCCGCGCCGGGAGCGGAGCGCAACCTGAAGCTGACCGCCATCTACGGCGGCCGCCCCTACGATTCGCAGATCGCCGAGCTGCAGTCCGGTGTGGACGTCGTCGTCGGCACCCCGGGCCGCCTGCTCGATCTGGCTCAGCAGGGTCATCTGGTGTTGGGCAAGGTCCAGATCCTGGTGCTCGACGAGGCCGACGAGATGCTCGACCTGGGCTTCCTCCCGGACATCGAGCGGATCATGAACGCGCTGCCCACCCCGCGGCAGACCATGCTCTTCTCGGCGACCATGCCGGGCCCGATCGTCACCCTGGCGCGCACCTTCCTGACTCAGCCGACGCACATCCGCGCCGAGCAGGCCAACGACTCGGCCGTGCACGAGCGCACCACGCAGTACGTCTACCGCGCCCACGCCCTGGACAAGGCCGAACTGGTGGCCCGGATCCTGCAGGCGGAGGGCCGCGGCGCGACGATGATCTTCACTCGCACCAAGCGCACCGCCCAGAAGGTAGCCGACGATCTCGCCGAGCGCGGCTTCTCTGTCGGCGCGGTGCACGGCGACCTCGGCCAGGTGGCCCGCGAGAAGGCGCTCGGCAAGTTCCGCGACGGCACCGTGGACGTGCTGGTGGCCACCGACGTCGCCGCCCGCGGCATCGACATCGACGACGTCACTCACGTCATCAACTACCAGTGCCCGGAGGACGACAAGACCTACGTGCACCGCATCGGCCGCACCGGCCGTGCGGGCCGCACCGGCATCGCCATCACGTTTGTGGACTGGGACGAGCTGCACCGCTGGGAGCTGATCGACAAGGCACTCGGACTGGGCAAGCCCGAGCCGGTCGAGACCTACTCCACCTCCGCGCATCTCGCTGAAGAGCTGGGTGTGCCGTCCGAGGCGACCGGCCGTGTCGGCAAGCCGACCGGCACCCGGTCGTCGAGTCGCGAGCCCGGCGACCGCGTGGAGCGACGCGAACGCCCGGCGCGCACCGAGCGTCCGAAGCGGCGTCGTACCCGCGGCGGCAAGACGACCGACGGTGCCGCGGCACCGGCTGCTGAGACCGAGCCGGCGACGACCGGCCGGACCGCGGCCGGCGACGGGCCCGCGTCCGAGGGCGACGGCTCGACCCGCCCGCGGCGGCGCCGTCGTCGTCGTTCCGGCAGCAAGGCGACCGGCGCCGGGAGCAACGCGAGCGGGCCGACTGATACCGGCGCGGCTGCCGCGGCACCGGCCGCCGACTGACACCGACTCGCCGCCACCCCTTGGCCCGCATCGCGCCCGAGCGCCGTACCCGCCTCGACCTGGTGGTCACGGCGGTGATCGTCGTGGTCGTGGTCGTCGTCGCGCTGGTCGTCTGGCTCGGCAGTCCGGCCCGCAACACCGAGCTCTCCACGGCGTCGTCCGAGCCGGAGAGCCCGCTGCTCACCGAGAGTCTGCCTGAGCGCTTCGTCGAACTCTGGCGGGCACCGTCGCCGGTGACCCGCGTGCCCTCGATCGGCCGCGCGACCGTGGTCACCGGGGACGGCGGCACGGTGAGCGGCCGAGATCCCGAGACCGGCGAGGTGCTCTGGCACTACCGGCGGGGCTTGCCCCTGTGCGCGGCCGTCGCGGCGTGGCCGGGCGGCGAGAACGCCACGCTGGCGGTGTACCGGACCAGCCGTGGTTGCAGCGACGTCACGGCGCTGGACTCGAACACCGGCGCCCGCCGGGGCAATCGGACCAGTGATGCCGATGCCGAGGTCACCGTCAGTTACGACCGCACCTTCGCGCTGACCGCCGGCGACACCCGGCTGGAGACCTGGGGCACCAATCTGGTGCGCGGCATCGAGTACGGCCGCGTCGATGCTCCGGTGAACCCCGAGGTGAGCCCGGATCGCCGCAGTTGCCGCCTGCACTCGGCGCTTTCCGGCGGCGACCGCGTCGCGGTGATCGAGCGGTGCGCGCGCGACAGCGGATACCGGCTCAGCATCCTCTCGTCCACGCTCGACAGCGACGAGAAGATCCGGGAGTGGGGTTCGGCGCTGATCACCGAGACCGCACACGGGGCTCCCCCGGTCGTCGTCTCGGTGACCAGCGACACCGTCACCGTGTACGACGGCGGGGCCGATTCCGGAGCCGATCGCCCCGAGCCCGTCATGCGCATGTTCGGCGCCGACGCCCTGCAGCGTGCGGCGCGGACGGTCAGCGGCGACGTGACTCCGCCCCCGGGCGGCGAACCGATCACCGGTAACGGGCTGGTGACCTATTGGACCGGGGCGTCGACGGTGGTGCTCGACGCGGGCACCGGCGAACCGACCGTGCAGATCGCCGGCACCATCGGCCCCGGCGAGGTCGCGACCGGGCTTCTGGTGCCGGTGGCCGGCGCGATCAGCGTGCGCGACCCGGCCGACGGTCACGAGCTGCGCCGCATCCCGGTCGATCGCGGCGGCTATACGGGTCCGGTCGCGCTGCGCGTGCTGGGACCGTACGTGATCGAGCAGCGGGGTGGGGAGATCGTCGTGCTCGGTCCGCCGCCGGTCAGCTGACGGCGAGCTCGAACGTCTTGAGCGGCTTGCCGTTCCAGTAGTCCCACAGGTTGGTCGCGAGCTCGCGGTAGGCGGTGGCGCCCTTGTTCTTGCGGCCCCGCATCACCGACGCGCCCGACGCCGAGGCCTCGGCGAAGCGGACCGTGCGCGGGATCGGCGGATCGAGCACCGGAAGCTGGTACCGGTCGGCGACGTCGGACAGCACGTCCCGGCTGTGGGTGGTGCGGGCGTCGAAGAGTGTCGCGACCGCACCGAGCGTCTTGAGCTCGGGATTGGTGATCTGCTGGACCTCGGTGACCGTCCGCAGCAACTGGCCCAGTCCGCGGTGCGCGAGCGTCTCGCACTGCAGCGGGACCACGACCTCGTCGGCGGCCGTCAGCCCGTTCAGGGTGAGCACGCCGAGCGAGGGCGGGCAGTCGACCAGGATCACGTCGAAGTCCTGCGCCACCTCGGCGAGCGCCCGCTTGAGTGCGTACTCGCGGCCGGGCCGCATCAGCAGCAGGGCCTCGGCCCCGGCCAGGTCGATGGTCGCCGGCAGCAGCGTCACGGCGTCGTCGGTGTCCAGCAGCACGTCGGCGATGTCCTCGGCGCCGAGCAGCACGTCGTGCACCGATTTGGTGAGGGCGTCGGGGTCGTGCCCGAGCGAGAAGGTGAGGCAGCCCTGCGGATCGAGGTCGACGACGAGGACCCGGACGTCCAGGTCGGCCAGAGCGGCGCCGATGGAGGCGGCCGAGGTGGTCTTGGCCACCCCGCCCTTCTGGTTGGCGATGGCGAGCGTGCGCGTCATGCCGACCACCCTAATGTGTCGGCCACCACGGGGTTTGGCGGCATGCCGACAGTTCCGTGTACGGAGCCGGGCTCAGGCGTCGGGCGGCAGGTCGTCGCCGGCCAGATATTGCATGGAGCGCGGCGCGAACGTGAGCCCCAGCGCGACCAGGGCGACGACCATGAGCGGTGCGCCGATCACCGGCTGATCGCTGTCGAACAGCATCGACCAGGCCACCGGCAGCAGCAGGATGTTGGCCAGCGCGACGATTGCGCGGCCCCAGCGCCGCCCGTGGTAGAGGGCGATGCCGCCGGCCAGCACGCCGCCGCTGATCAGGGTGAACCACAGGGCGGTGCCGTACCCGCTGATGTAGGCCTCTTCGAAGCCGCCGAGCGCGTGGACCACCAGGTAGACCGCGATGCCCAGGCCCACCAGTCCTTCCAGCGCCGCCAGGGCGCCGGCCCCGCGCAGTGTGGGCGGGACGGCGTGGGCGGCGGGTTCGGGTGCTGAGGGTGCGGGCGCGGAATCACTCACGACCCCCAGCCTATTGCGCCAGCCCGCCCGGGCCGAACCCGGTACTGCCCGGTAATGTGAACCCTCGTGCGCGTCATGCTGGTCACCAATCCGTTTGCCACCTTCACCACCCCGGCGGGTCGGGACACCCTGGCGAACACGCTGAGCGCACGGTACGACGTCGACGTCGAACACACCACGCATCGCGGCCACGCCGGCGAGCTCGGGGCCCGCGCCGCCGCGCAGGGCTACGACGCCGTGGTGGTGCACGGCGGCGACGGCACCGTCAACGAGGTGGTCAACGGCATTCTCGGCGCACCCGATCGGCCCGATCCGGCCGACCCGGCCGCGCTGCCGGCACTGGGCGTGATCCCGGGCGGCAGCGCGAACGTCTTCGCGCGGGCACTGGGCATCGACCGCGATCCGATCGTGGCGACCGCCCAGTTGATCGAGCTCCTCGACGCCGGCAGCCGCCGCCCGATCAGCCTCGGCCACACACTGAACCGGTGGTTCCTGTTCAACGCCGGGATGGGGATGGACGCGATCGTCGTGCGGCGCATGGAGGCCAAGCGCCGCAAGGGGAAGAGGGCTACCGCCCAGCGCTACTTCTTCACCACGATCAGCTCGTTCTTCTCTTCTGCGGTCACGCCGCCGGTGTTCTCCGTGCAGGTGCCCGACCACGAGCCGATCGACGGCGTCCGCTTCGGCTTCGTGAGCAACACCGGACCGTGGACGTATTTCGGCGCACGGCCGATCGAAACCAATCCCGGCACCGACTTCGATCACGGTCTGGGGGTGTTCGCCGCCACCAGCGTCGGCGTGCTCCGCAACATCGTCCTGGGTTCCAAACTGCTGACCGGGTCTGACGATCCGCGGGCAGCGCATCTGTTCCGCGACGATGACGTCGAGTGGGTCCGCTTCTGCGGCACCGAACCCGCCGACGTGCAGATGGACGGCGATTACCTGGGTAAACACACCGATCTGGAGTTCGGTTGCCGTCGTCACGTGCTGCACGTGGCGGCCGCCGCAGCCGCCGCGCCGCCTGCCTGACCTGGGGCGTCATCCGGCTGTTACCAGCCGGTAGGCACGAATTTCCCTGCTTGCCAAGCGCTTGTGATCTATTCGGCAATCGGGAAATAACCCTAGCCAAATGGCCGGATACAGTAGTACAACGGTTACAGACAGCAAAACTCCCGCCCCCCGCGTAGCCGTCAAACGCGCGTGTGCTAGGTCGAGGCACCTGCTGTTAACAGCCCGTAATACCCACGAGCTCCCTCGTGTCACGCCCGGTGGCACGCTCGGAGTCATGCCCAAAGGAGAGTGACATGGACTGGCGCCATAAGGCCATCTGCCGCGATGAGGATCCGGAGCTGTTCTTCCCGGTGGGGACCAGCGGTCCGGCCATCGCGCAGGTCGCCGACGCCAAGCTCGTCTGCCAGCGCTGCCCGGTGACCGCCGAGTGCCTGACCTGGGCGCTGGAGACCGGACAGGATGCCGGCGTCTGGGGAGGCATGAGCGAGGACGAGCGCCGCGCGCTCAAGCGCCGCAACGCCCGCACCCGGGCCCGCAGTTCCGTCTAGCTGCCCCGGCGTCTAGCTCTTCTAGACCACGAAGCCCGGCCGTTCTCTTCACGGCCGGGCTTCTTTCTTGCGCTCACGTGTCGGGGCAGGCTTTCAGTGCAGGGGGATCTGGAGTTCGACCACGGTACCGCCGTCCGGACCCGGCCCGATCTCGATCGTTCCGCCGAGGTCGTTGTTCACCAGCGTGCAGACGATCTGCAGGCCCAGCCGGTCCGACGAGGCCAGGTCGAAGTCGTCGGGGACGCCGACGCCGTTGTCGACCACGCGCACCGTCAGGCCGCGCAGATCGCGTTCGCCGTCCACCACGATCAGCGCGTCGTCGCGGCGCCGCATCCGGTCGCGGCCGTCGGCGGCGAAGCCGTGCTCGATCGCGTTCTGCACCACCTCGGTGAGCACCTGCACCAGCGGCATCGCCAGGTCTGCGGACAGCACCCCGAGGCGACTCCCGCGCCGGACCGTCACCGCCGCGGCGCCGTCGCCGGGCGCGCCGACATCCACCAGCGTCGGAATCAGCCGGTCCACGACGGCATCCAGGTCCACTTCCTCGTCGACGCTGCCGGAGAGCATCTCGTGCACCAGGGCGATGGACGAGACCCGGCGCACCGCCTCGGTCAGCGCCACGATCGTCTCCGGGTTACCCGACCTCCGGGCCTGCAGCCGCAGCAGCGCCGAGACGCTCTGCAGATTGTTCTTCACCCGGTGGTGGATCTCCCGAATGGTCGCGTCCTTGCTGATCAGCGCCAGATCCCGGCGTTTCACCTCGGTGACGTCGCGGATCAGGACCACTGCGCCGCGGGTCTGCCCGTGACTGCGCAGCGGCACCGCGCGGATCAGCACGCTCGCCCGTCGCGCATCCAGTTCCATGCGCAGCGGGATCTCCGGACCCGGCAGGCCGTTGCGTCCCGCCGGCCCCTCGGCGCGGTCGCCGGTGCGCCGGTCCGCACCGCAGGCGGCCGCCAGCATCGAACCGACGTCGACGGCGTCGAACGGATCGGTGAGCAGTTCGGCGAAGGCGTCGGCCAGACGCGTGTTCCCCAGCTCGGCGGTCCATCCCATCCGGTGCACGGCCGACACCGCGTTGGGACTGGCGTACACCACGCGGCCGTCGGCGCCGAGTCGGATGAACCCGTCGCCCGCTCGCGGTGTCGACAGTCCGAGCGTGTTGGCCTCGTCGAGCGGGAAGGTGCCCTCGAGGACCATCTGGCGCAGCGCGCTCGCGGCGTCCCGATATGCCGATTCCAGCGGTGAGGGCGGCAGCGTCCCGGTGGCATCGCCGGCCCGGCCGAGCACCGCGATCACCTCGCCGTCGAACGTGACCGGCACCGCGATCCGCTCGATCAACATGCCGCCGTGGCGGCGCGGGACGTCGTCGCGCTCGATGCGCCCGTGGGCGAAGGCCCGGCCGACGAGTGGATTGGCTCCGTGCGGACTGGCCGGGGAATCGACGGCGTGACCCACCTCGTCGTGCTGGAAGAGGGTCGACGCGGTGTTCGGGCGCACCTGTGCGACGTACACCAGGCGTCCGTCGGAACCGCGCACCGCCATCACGTAGTCGGCGAAAGAGAGGTCGGCGAGCAGCTGCCATTCGGCGACGAGCCGCTGCAGGTGCAGCGCCGCCGCATCGGACAGATCGGTGTGCTCGGCAAGCAGATCGTGGAGAGTCGCCATGTCCTCAATCCAGGTCGGTGTCCCGGTGAGCACGCCGCGGCGCGCCCTTCGGTCGTCGCCTCATCCTAGTGCCGGACTGCCGCGCAGCACGATTACCGCTGACCGGGGCCCGCGTGAGAGAATCATCGATGAACTTGTGCCTAGACAACGACAGGAGGTCCGTCATGGGTAAGCGCGGACGTAAGAAGCGTGCACGGAAGAAGAACAAGGCCAACCACGGCAAGCGCCCCAACGCCTGAGTTCTTCTCACCAGACGAGGCGACGGCCCGGCCCCCGATCTGATCGGGGCCGGGCCGTCGTCGTTGGTCTGGTGTCGTTGATCTCGTTCAGTCGCGATCGGCGCGGGTGATCGTCTGCCGCACCACGACGGTGCGGCGGATCTCCACGCGCAGCCGCTCCCGCAGTCCCTGCGGGGCCTCCTCGCAGCACTTGCGCGCCAACAGCGATTTGAGTTCGCGTTGCACGGCGTAGTGCTCCAGGCACGAGGGACAGTCCTCCAGGTGCCCCTGCAGCCGCTTGGCCGCGCCGGCATCGCACTCGTTGTCGAGCAGCAGGAAGATGTCGGCGAGCACCGCCGAGCAGTCCAGTTCTTCGAACGGCTTCGCGCCGTCGGCCGGCCCGCTCATCGGCTCCCCTCCCCTGCTTCTGTCGCCGACCCGACGCTCGTCCGCCCGATGCCGCGCTCGCGCGCCACGTCGACGAGCAGCTCACGCAGCTGCCTGCGCCCGCGGTGCAGTCGCGACATCACGGTGCCGATGGGGGTGTCCATGATCTCGGCGATCTCCTTGTACGGAAGACCTTCGACGTCGGCGTAGTAGACGGCCATCCGGCGATCCTCCGGAAGCTGGCTGAGCGCTTCCTTGATCTCGCTGTCCGGCAGCGCGTCCAGGGCTTCGATCTCCGCCGACCGCAGGCCGGTGGAGGTGTGCTCCGCGCTGGCGGCGAGTTGCCAGTCGGTGATCTCGTCGGTCGGATACTGCGCGGGCTGACGCTGCTTCTTCCGGTACGAGTTGATGTAGGTGTTGGTCAGGATCCGGTACAGCCACGCCTTGAGGTTGGTACCCGCCTTGAACGACGAGAAGGCGGTGAACGCCTTGACGTAGGTCTCCTGGACCAGGTCCTCGGCGTCGGCCGGATTGCGGGTCATCCGCAGCGCGGCGCCGTAGAGCTGGTCGAGCAGCGGGAGCGCATCCCGTTCGAAGCGGGCCGTCAACTCCTCCGGCGTCTCGGGGGCCGTCGTCTCCTCCGGTGACTCGGACGGAGCCGTCTCGGTCGGCGAATCGGCTGGCGACACCGCGATCCCTTCGTGGCGACGTGGCGGGCGGTGTGTGCGGCCGGTCTCGTCCGGCCGGGTCACGACGCTCCCGGCGCCTGTCTCGTTCGGCCCGCTCGCGCCGTTCATGCCGAGCGGAGTCGAGGTGCTCCCGGCACCGTTGGAAATATGCTCCACCAAGCATAGCGATTCGCGCAGCGGCTGCTCAGCCGCGGTTGCCGGTACTGCGGTCACGTGGGTTCCGTCCTCGTGTCGGCGAATGTCTCGTCGGTCTCAACACCTGCGACGCGGCAGTTGTTCCCCGGTGCAGCGTGCGAGAATCGAGGTATGTGCGGACGATATGCGGTGACGACGGACCCGGCCAAGCTCGCCGCCGAGATCGACGCCCGCAACGAGGTCCCGTCCGGCGCCGATGCGGCTCCCGACACCGACCAGCGTGCGGGCCGCACGGTGACCACCCCGAACTACAACGTCGCCCCGAGCACGACCGTGATGACCGTCGTCGACCGGCACGACCCCTCGCCTCCGCCCAGGACAGGCGGGGACCCCGACCTGCCGGTCGCCCGCCGGGTCCGCGCGATGCGGTGGGGACTGATCCCGCCGTGGACCAAGGAGTTCGGCAAGGGGCCGCTGCTGTTCAACGCCCGTGCCGAGACGGTGACGACCAAGCCCGCGTTCCGGTCGTCGGCCAAGAACAAACGCTGCCTGTTCCCGATGGACGGTTGGTACGAGTGGCGCAAGGGCCCGCTGGACAGCAGGGGCAAGCCGACCAAGATCCCGTACTACATGACGCCCGAGGACGGTTCACGCCTGTACATGGGCGGACTGTGGTCGGCCTGGCGATCGCCGGAAGATCGGGAAGCCGGGAACGACGACGCCTGGATCTCCTCGGCGACCATCCTGACCACCGAGGCGGTGGGCGCCCATCGGGAGATCCACGACCGGATGCCGCTGATCATGCCCGTGGAGTACTGGGCGGCCTGGCTCGACCCGGACCGTCCCGTCGATCCCGATCTGCTGGCGCCGCCGGACCTCGCGCTGGCCGACGCGATCGAGATCCGGGAGGTCTCGCCGCTGGTGAACCGCGTGTCCAATCAGGGGCCGGAACTGCTGGAGCCGGTCTCATGACCGCGCCTGCGGCGGGCGCCCGTCCGGGACCGCTCCAGCGGATCGGCTATCTGCTGGGCCGGCCTCTCCCCGACTCGATGCGCGACTGGGTCGCCCGCGACATCACCGGCCCCGGCAACGCGCGGCGCTACATCGTGCGCGGCTTCGTTCCGTTCGTGCCGATCGTCGTGGGACTCTGCTTCATTCCCGCCCAGTGGTGGGTGCGCGGCGGCATGATCCTGCTGCTGGCGATCCCGCTTCTGTACTTCCAGATCGCGCTCAAGGACGTCTACCGCCGCCATCTGCTGCGCAACAACGGCCTCGACCCGAAGCTCGCGAGCAAGGTGAAGATCGTCCGGCTCTCGGCCGCCGACGAGGCGTATCGGCGCATGCACCGGCCCGTGGAGTCGTCGGCCCCGTACCAGGTGCCGGAGCAGCGGATCGTCGACGCACAGGTGGAAGATGAGGAGCGCCGCTCCGATCGGTAGCGCCGATCATCGAGCAGGCTGTCGTCTCACGCGTAGGTGTAATCGTCGAGCGGGAAGCTGTCCATCTCGCGCAGGGTCGCCAGCGTCGACGACGGCCGCAGCAGTGTGGCTTCGCCGTGCTGGTTGAAGTAGTAGCTGCGCGAGCCCGCGCAGTCGCCCGCGTAGAACACCGACGAGTCGAGCGCCTCGGTGGAGCGGTCGAGATAGCGCGTGTTGGCTTCTTCGGTCACCTCGAAGGTGTCGGCGCCTCGTCGTCGTAGTTCGGTGAAGAGCCGGGCGATGTGCTTCATCTGGCCCTCGATGGTGGTGAAGTAGCTCAGTCCGCTGTAGGAGTACGGACTGTTGAGACTCAGGAAGTTCGGCAGTTTCGGCACGGCGATCCCCTCGTACGCCTGGAAGCGGCCCTCCCGCCACCACTTGCCGAGGTCGCGGCCCTGGCGGCCGATGATCTGGAACGCCGGAAAGTTGGTGTCCCACAAGTTGAATCCGGTCGCCAGCACCAGAGTGTCGATCTCAGTCTTGGTGCCGTCGTCGCACACGATCCCGTCCGGCTCCACTCGCGCGATCGACGACGTCTGCAGCGTCACATTCGGTTGATTGAACACCCGGAAGTAGGTGTTGGAGAAGGTCGGGCGCTTGCAGCCGAAGTCGTACGACGGCGTGAGCTTCTTCCGGGTCTGCGCGTCGCGGACCTGGGCGCGCAGGTGCGCCTTGCCGAGCAGTGCCGCGATCTTGTTGCCCGGCTTGGCCTGTTTGAAGTGCAGCACACCGAAGACCATCAACGCCTCCAACGCGGCGGTGTTGACCAGGCGCGCGGCCTTCTGCGTCAGCGGCGCCTTCTCGAACAGCGTCTGCACCGGACCGGGGATGGCGAAGTCGATCTTCGGGACCACCCAGATCGGCGTGCGCTGAAACACCGTGAGCGCCTCGGCCTTCCGCGCGATCTCCGGGATCAGCTGAACCGCGGTGGCCCCGGTCCCGATCACCGCGGCGCGCTTGCCGGTGAAGTCGTACCCGTCCTGCCACGCGGTGGTGTGGATGACGTCGCCGGCGAACGTCTCCATGCCCTCGAAGTCCGGGGTGTGCGGCTGCGAGAGGAACCCGGTCGCCGTCACCAGGTAACGCGCGGTACGACTGCCGCCGTCGGCGGTGTAGACGGTCCAGTGACGGTCGTCGTCGTTCCACTCGGCCCGCTCCACGGCCGTGCCGAACTCGATGTGTCTGCGCAGGTCGTACTTGTCGGCGACGTGGTCGGCGTAGGCCTTGAGTTCGGCGCCGGGCGCGAACAGGCGCGACCAGTGCGGGTTGGGTTCGAACGAGTACGAGTAGGTGACCGAGGCGATGTCGACGGCCAGACCCGGATAGTGGTTGACGTGCCAGGTGCCGCCGAGATCGTCTTCGCGCTCCAGGATCGCCAGGTTCGCCAGCCCTTGCCGCTTGAGCTCGATGCCCGACCCCAGACCGCCGAATCCCGCCCCGACGATCACCACGTCGTGATCGAGTGCCGAGTTGTCCATGCGTCTCGCCTCCCGCAGGTCCGTCAGTGATCTGACTCCAGAGTAATCTAGATCACTCCCGAGAGGAGTTCACGCCGAACAGCACCCCCGGATTGAGCAGACCGTGCGGATCGAGCGCAGCCTTGATCGTACGCATGGCGGCCAGGTCGGCCGGGCTGCGCGAGAGTTCCAGCCAGGGGATCTTGGCACGTCCGACGCCGTGCTCGGCGCTGATGCTGCCGCCGAGGCCGGCGACGATGCGCAGCACCCGGTCGGTCACCTCCGCCGCCCGGCCCGGATCGACGTCGAGCAGATTCACGTGCAGGTTGCCGTCGGCGACGTGGCCGAACGGGATGTGCCTTGCGCCGTACTCCGCGGCGACCGGATCGACGGCGTCGATCAGATCCTCGAGCGCCGGCAGCGGCACCGAGACGTCGAGCTTCACCACCGGCGACGACGAGTCCCGGGCGATGGTCTCCGTGTGCGCCTCACGCACCGCCCACAGGTCGGCGCCCGACCCCTCCTCGAGCACCGCCTCGACGACGCCGGCCGCGTCCAGCGCGGCCGCGAGGTCGGTGCCGGCGGCCTCGCCCTCGATCAGCAGCGAGTACGGCGGCGGTTCGGCGAACGGACGACGATGCCCGTACGACGCGATCAGGTCCATCCCGCGCCGCGTCATCAACTCCGCGGCACGCACGACGATCCCGGACTCCTCCACCGCGGCGGCCAGCGCGAGCGCGCCCGCGGGATTCTCGACGGCCGCGATCGCGGTGGCCGTCCGGCGCGGCTTGTGCACCAGCTGCAGCAGCACCCCGGTGATCACCGCGAGGGTGCCCTCGCTCCCGGCGAGCAGACCCGGGAGGTCGTAGCCGACGTTGTCCTTGCGCAGCGGCTTCCACCGGCGCAGCACCTCGCCGGAGGCCAGCACCGCCTCGACGCCCAGGAGTTGGGCGCGCATCGCGCCGTAGCGCACGACGTTGATCCCGCCCGCGTTGGTGGCGACCATCCCGCCGACGGTCGCACTGTCCCGGGCGGCGAGATCCACCCCGCACGCCAGCCCCGCGGCGTCGGCGGACCGCTGCAGCCGGGCCAGGGTCACCCCGGCTCCGGCGCCCACCGCCCGGCCGGGCACGTCGACGTCGTCGATCCAGTCCAGCCGGGAGGTGGAGACGACGATGGAGGGAACCCCGACCGGTGGCACCGACCCGCCGACCAGTCCGGTGTTGCCGCCCTGCGGGCACACTGCGATGCCGGCCCGGGCGCACGCGCGGACCACCGCGGAAGTCTCGGCGGTGTCGGCCGGCCGGACCACGGCCAGCGCGGTCCCGTGCCACCGCCCGGTCCAGTCGGTCAGGTACCCGGCGACGGTCTCCGGGTCGGTCAGTACGTGCGACGGCCCGACCGCCTCGACCAGGTCTGACAGAAACCCCTGTGTCACAGCAGTCTCTGTGTCACGGCAACCTCTGTGTCATCACGGTTCTCGATGTGGCTAAGCGTCCTGCTTCTTGCTGACCAGACCCGCCAGCCACAGCAGGATCACGGCACCGAGGAGCGCGGTGAAGAAGCTGAAGATCCACCCGCCCTCGTCGACGTTGAAGCCGAGCAGATTGAGGACGAAGCCGCCGACCAGACCACCGATCACCCCGACCACGATGTTCAGGAACACCCCGAGCGAACTGCCCTTGATCATCTTGGAGCCCGCCCATCCGGCGAGGCCGCCGATCAGAATCCAGCCGAGAAAGCTCAGGTCCAGCATGTCGGGTCTCCTTGCGAGGTCGGGTACTCGTCCTCAACGGTAGTCCCCCGGCGCACGACGGACACGGACAACTCGGTCGCCCAGAAATCGATCCCCGCGAAACTCGGCCCCGCGAAACTCAGTCGCCGCGCACCGGATCGACCGCCCGGCCACGGCGGGCCGCCACCGCCGCCGTCAGCACGACGGCACCCGAGACGGCAGTGGGTTCCAGGCCGGTGAGTTCGGCGACCTTCCGCAACCGGTAGACGACGGTGTTCGGGTGCACGTGCAACGCCGCCGCGGTCGCGCTACGGTCCCCGGCGGAGTCCAGGTAGCACTCCAGGGTCTCGCTCAGCCCCGCACGCCCGTCGAGCGGGTCGAGGAGTCGCGCAAGCGGATCCGTCGCCGCACTGGGACGGGTGAGCTGGTACTCCAGCGCCAGATCGGCGAGCCGGACCACCCCGGTCGTGCGGCCGTGACACCGCGCCACCCTCAGCACCTCGCGCGCCAGCGTGTACGCCTCCGGAATGCCCGCGGGCTCGGCGGCGCAGACGGCCGACAGCACCCCCGCACCGATGCCGCGCTCGAGGTCCGCGAGATTCCGGCGCAACGTCGCGTACTGCACGCTCTCCGGCCAGTCCGCCGGCCCGGGTTCGGCCTCGAACACCGGGATCAACGCCCCTCCGCCACCGCTGTCCACCAGGCTCACCGCATCGTCCCGACCGACGCCGTCCAGCTCGCGCTGCAGGCGGCGGACCTTGCGTCGCTCGGCGACGATCACGTCGACGTCCGCCGACTGTTCGTCCGGATGCGGCGCCACATGCAAGGCCACCACCCAGTACATACGAGCCAGACGCACGCCGGCGCGCTCGGCCGCTGCCGCCGCATCGGCGCCCGAGGTCAGCGCGACGAACAGGGCCCGCCGTTCCGCGTCGTCCTGACCGGGTCCCGGGCGGACCGAACCGTACCCGGCCAGGACGGCCGACGTCGCCGCCCGCAGATGGATCTGCAGCCATGCGCCGACCCAGGCCAGTTCCTCCGTGTCACCGGTGTCGGCGAGTTCGGTGATCTCGGCCCACCACCGCTCGGTGCCCAGATGGTAGGCGAGCAGGACGTCGGCCAGCGGCACGAGTTCCTCGGCCCGTCGTCGCGCCGACTCGCGTATCGGGGCCATCTCGTCGTCGGTCGGCACCCGCCGGGCACGCACCGTGGCGATGAAGACCTCGAGATTCCGCCGAACGATGGCCGTCACGTCGGTCCTGATGGCCTCCTCCGGCAGCGAGCGGTAGAAGGGCACCCGCTGCCAGACCGTCTGCACCGTCTCGGCGACGAGCGCGTGCGTGCGCTGCGCCAGATAGTCAGCCAGGACTCGTCCGCCGAGCACGACGGCTTTGTTCTCAGACACAAATCACTCCCGAATCTCGAAGCGGCGACACAATACTGAACTGCACTTTTCTTGCCAACATGTAATCCACACCACGCGAGATCCTACAAATCGCCGAGGCGAAGCCCGCTCTCGCGGCTCCGCCGAGAACCGAGGAACGATGCCATGAAGACCGTCACCCGACTCGCCTGTGCCGCACTGGCCGCCGCCTGTCTGGGCGCCCCGACTTCGGCGGACGCCGAAGGGGCGACGGTGAAGTACGTGGCGCTCGGCGATTCGGCGGCCGCCGGCCCGCTGCTGCCCGGCCCCGACCCGGCCAGTCCGGGCTGTCTGCGGTCGCTCCACAACTATCCGGCGGTGGTCGCGGCCCGGATCGGCGCGAGGCTGACCGACGTCACCTGCTCCTCGGCGCGCACCGAACACCTCACCGGGACCCCGCAGACCACGGCCCACGGTCCCGTGCCTCCGCAACTGGCCGCGCTCGAGGCCGACACCGATCTGGTGACGGTCACCGTCGGCGCCAACGACGTCAACCTGTTCGCCACCGCCCTGAGTTGCCTGGGCCTCACGGCCGGCTGCGGCGACGGCGGCGCCGCCGCCCGGCAGCGTTCGCTGATCGCCTCCGCCGCGCCCGCCTGGGGCGCGATGCTCGACGCCGTCGCGGCGCGGGCGCCGGGCGCCCGAATCGTGGTCGTCGGCTACGGCACGTACACCCGCCCGGGAGGCTGCCCGGACCGTCAGCCGATGCAGCCCCGCGACGCCGACTACCTGCAAGGCCTCGTCGATGCGGTCAACGCGGCGATGGCCGCGCAGGCCCGTGCCCGATCGATCGAGTTCGTCGACATCCGGGCGGTGACCGAGGGGCACGACATCTGCGCCTCGCCGGGACGCGCCCACTACGCCGGTGTGCTGCCGGGTGAGCCGGCCGCGCCGCTGCACCCGACCGCACTCGGGATGCGCGCCATCGGCGGACACGTCGCCGACCGGCTCACCTGATTCTCGCTCACCCACTGAATTCGGACCGACCAGAGGAGTCCCATGTCATCACCGTCAGCACCACCGGTGTCCACCGTCGCACCGGACAGGCCGACCGGGACCTCCGCCGTCCTGAGCGGCGGCCTGATCGCCTTGTTCCTGGCGAATCTGCTCAACTTCTTCGATCGCGCGATCCCCGCCGTGGTGGCCGAACCGATCAAGATCGAGTTCGGCCTCAGCGACCTGCAACTCGGGCTGATCACCTCCGCCTTCACCATCGTCTACGCGATCGCGGGCCTGCCGCTGGGTCGGCTCGCCGACCGCGCCGACCGCCCGAAGATCATCGGGCTCGGGCTGCTCGTGTGGAGCGGTTTGACCGCCGCCACGGGAGCCGCGGGCAACTACCTGCTCTTCCTGCTCGCCCGGCTCGGCGTCGGTGTCGGAGAAGCGAGCTTCACTCCGGCGGCGAACTCGCTGATCGGCGACCTCTACCCCGCCCACCAGCGGTCCCGCGCCCTGGGCATATTCATGCTCGGCCTACCGGCCGGTCTGATGCTCGCGTACTTCACCGTCGGCCAGATCACCGAGACGTTCGGTTCCTGGCGCGCCCCGTTCTTCCTGGCCGCGGTGCCCGGAGTCCTGCTTGCGCTGGTGATGTTCCGGATGCGCGACCCACAACGCGGTGCCGCCGAGGAGGTCCCCGCCCGTGACACCGCGCCGGTCACGCGCCCGATCCGGCGGCTGTTGTCGATCCCCACGCTGCGCTGGCTGATCCTCACCGGACTGACCTTCAACTTCGCCGCCTACGCCGTGAATTCGTTCACGGTCCCGCTGCTCATGCGGCAGTACGAACTGAAACTCACCACCGCCGCGGTGGTGGCCGGAGTGATCATCGGGCTGACCGGTCTGGCCGGATTGCTGCTCGGCGCCCGGTACGCCGACCGCGCCTCGGCGTCGTCGCCGAAGGCGCGGCTGCTCATCGGGGCCGGAGCCACCGCCCTCGCGGCCCCGCTCACCGCACTCGCCCTGAATCAGAACGGCGCCAGCGTCGCCGTCTTCACCGCGTTGTTCTCGCTCGGCTGGCTGCTCGCCTACGCCTTCTACGTCAGCGTCTACCCGGCGATCCTCGACGTCGTGGTGCCGCGTCTGCGGGCGACGGCGACGGCGCTCTTCTTCGCCGCGATGTACCTGCTCGGCGGCTTCGCCGGACCGGTGGCGGTCGGGGCGCTCTCGGACTGGTTCGCCGGGCGCGCAGCCGCCCGGACCGGAGCCGCAGACGCGGCCGCCTTCGCCGGAGACGGACTGAACTCAGCGATGTATCTGGTGCCGCTGCCCCTCCTGCTGACCGCGGTGTTCGTGTACTGCGCGGCCCGCCGGGTCGGCGACGACGCCGCCCGCATGCGATCCGAGCTCGTCGCATGATCCGCCGCAGGCCCGGCCCCGACGGGCGGACGCCGGTGTGGTTCCGGCGGATCACCGTGCCGGCCGCCCTCCTGCCGGCTGTCCTCCTGCTGGCCGTCACGGTGCTCTCGCCGGTGGCATCGTTCTCGCCGGCGGCGCCCGCCGCCGCGGCGCCGCCCGTGCCCGCGCCCGACTGGGACCGCCCCGGCGGCTACACGCCCCAGGTCCAGATCGGCGCGGTGCACACCGTGTACTACCCGCGCGAACTCGGACGCGGCGGCGTCCGACACCCGATCGTGCTGTGGGGCAACGGCACCGGAGCGATCCCCGGCTTCTACACCCATCTCTTGCGCCACTACGCCAGCCACGGCTTCGTCACGGTGGCCGCCAACACCCCGACGAGCAACTTCGCGATCAGCATGCGCTGGGGAATCGACCTCATGGCGCGGCACGCGGCGGACCCGCGGAGCCTCTTCTACAAGAAGGTCGACCTGAGCCGGATCGCGGCGGCAGGCCACTCCCAGGGAGGTTCAGGGGCGATCAACGCCGCCGTCGACCCGCGCGTCACGACCGTGGTGGCGATGGCGCCGGGCCCTCTCAACGACGTCACGCTGGTGCGCGACGCCTCCGTCCTGTACCTCGCCGGCAGTGACGACGCTGTCGTCTGGCCGGCGCTGGTCAGGGCGATGTACCAGCGGTCCGGACATCTGCCTGCCGCCTACCTCGAACTGCGGCGGACCGCTCACCTGGAAGCCGTGACGTCCGGCGGGTCCATGCGCGCCCCCTCGACGGCGTGGTTGCACTACTGGCTGCTCGGCGACCGGCGGGCCCGCGGAGAATTCTTCGGAGCGGGCTGCGGGTACTGCGCCGGCGACCCGCGGGTCGCTGCGTTCGAGGTCAACCGCGCGGCACAACGCCACGGCACGGGCGGCTGATCGTCGAGATGGCTAATCTCGGGGCATGGCCCGCAAGATCGTCGCAACACAGTACGGAGAACCCGCCGATTCGTTGGAGGTGATCGACGTGCCGATCCCCGAACCCGACGCCGGCGAGGTGGTGGTTCGGGTGCGCGCGGCCGGTGTGAACCCGTTCGACGCCAAACAGGTGCGCGGCCTGGTCGGGTCCGATCCGGCAAAGCTCCCGCTGGCCCTCGGCGGCGAGGCTGCCGGGGTCGTGCACACGGCAGGCGCGGACTCCGGGGTCGCCGTGGGCGACCACGTGGTGGTGTACCCGGCGAGCGGGGCCTTCGCCGAGTACGTGGTGGCGCCGTCGTCGAACGTCCACACCACGCCGGCCGGACTCGACGACGATGCGGCTGCGGCGCTCCTGCTGGCCGGGGTCACGGCCGCCGACATCCTGGCCACATTGGGTGTCACGGCGGCGGACACACTGCTGGTCCACGGCGGGTCGGGTGCCGTCGGCTCGATCGTCACGGCCCGCGCCGTCGCCGCCGGCGCAACGGTGATCGCCACGGCGTCCGAGGCCAACCACGACCGTCTGCGGGAGCTCGGCGCGATCCCCGTCTCCTACCGCGGCGATCTGGAGGCCACCGTGCGGAAGGCGGCACCGGCTCCGGTCACCGCCGTGGCCGACACGGTCGGCTCCGACCAGGCGATCGACGTGTCCCTGGCGCTGGTTCGCCCGGACCGGATCGTCAGCATCGCGGCGTGGGGGCGGATCGAGGACGGAATCACCGTGGTGAGCGGCGCCACCGAGGAGTCCAAGCGGCATCGCCGGGAGGCGATCCCCGGGCTGCTCGACGATGCGGCGCAGGGGCGGTTGACCGTCGAGATCGCGGGGGCGTTCGACCTGACCGAGGCGGCCCGGGCACTGGAGACCATCAGCGGACCGCATCCGCGGGGCAAGTACGTCCTGCACCCGTAGCGCAATCCCCCTCGAGTGCTGTCAGGTGGTTGCTCAGCAGCCACTTCACAGCACTCGTCGAGTCAACTCTTCCCGCCGAACGCCTTGGCGACGGTGAACAGGCCGATGATCACCAGAACGACCACGGCGATCCACATGAACGCCTTGACGAGCGACCAGCCGATCGACACGATGATCAGCACGCCGATCACGATGGCGAGAATCTTCCAGAACGAGGTGCCGGTACTGCCGGATGTTGAAGTAGTCATGCTTCTACCGTGCCCTACCAGCACGGCCACGTCACGGGCCGAGCGCTGATCTGGGGGAAAGATCCGGGTCCTCCCCCACCCCGCCACGGGCCAGGCGGGAATAGGGGAGATCGCCTCCGCGCTGAAACAGAGCATGAGCACGGTTCCCCACATCACCCTGAACAACGGCGTCACCATCCCCCAGCTCGGCTTCGGCGTCTTCCAGATCACCCCCGGCGACACCGAGAAAACGGTCGCGCAGGCCCTCGAGATCGGCTACCGGCACATCGACACCGCGCAGATGTACGGCAACGAAGCACAGGTGGGCGCGGCCGTCGCCGCCTCCGGGATCCCCCGCGACGAGATCTTCGTCACCAGCAAACTGAACAACAACGCGCACGACCCCGCCGTCGCCCGCGAGGCGACGGCGCGGACCGTCGAAGCACTGGGCGGCCCCACCGACCTGTACCTGATCCACTGGCCGATGCCCGCGGTCGGCGACTTCGTCGACACCTGGCGCGCCATGGAGGAGTTCGCCGCCGAAGGTCTCACCCGCGCGATCGGCGTCTCCAACTTCCAGATCCCGCACCTGCAGCGCCTCATCGACGAGACCGACACGGTGCCCGCGGTCAACCAGATCGAGCTGCACCCGTACCTCACCAACGACGCGGTACGCGCCTTCGGCCGCGAGCACGGGATCGCGACCGAGCCGTGGTCGCCCATCGGCCGGGGCGAAGTGCTCGACGACCCGGTCCTGCTGACGATCGCCGCCGAAACCGGCCGCACGGTGGCCCAGGTGGTGCTGCGCTGGCATCTCCAGCGCGGCGACATCGTCTTTCCGAAGTCGGTGCGCCCCGAGCGCATGCGCGAGAACTTCGCCCTGTTCGACTTCACTCTCTCCGACGATCAGGTCTCCCGGATCAGCGCGTTGAACCGCGACCAGCGCGTCGGCCCCGACCCCGACGAGTTCAACTGGATCCCGGACTGATCCCGACCCCGCACCGACCGGTCTTCGGGCCCGCGACAGACCCTAAGATCGCGGGCATGGAGTTCTCCCGGCGCGCACAGGCCGTCACCCCGTTCTATGCCATGGAGTACGGACGACGGGCCGCCGAGCTGGAGGCGCGCGGGATCCACGTGGTCAAGCTCAATCTCGGCGAGCCCGATTTCGGCGCTCCCCAGGCGTTCCTGGAGGAGATCCGGCGGATCAGCGACGGGCGGCCGCTGCCCTACACGGGTGGGCTCGGCACCCCCGCCTTACGCGCCGCGATCGCCGGATTCAGCGCCGATCGACTCGGTGCCCCCGTCGATCCCGCGCGCGTCGTAGTGACCACGGGGGCCTCGGCAGCGCTGCTCCTGGCGTGTGCGGCCCTCATCGACCCGGGCGACGAGGTACTGGTCGCCGACCCCTCCTACCCGTGCAACCGCCGCTTCGCCGAGAGCTTCGGCGCGCGGGTGCGGCTCCTGCCGACCGGCCCGGAGACGCGTTTCCAGCTCGATGGGCCCGCCGTCGCCCGCGCCTGGACTGAACGCACACGCGGCGTCATGGTCGCCTCGCCGGCCAATCCGACGGGGACCAGCCTCGCCCATGACGACCTGCTGGCGCTCACCTCCACCGTGGCCGAGCGCGGCGGCTGGCGGATCGTGGACGAGATCTACCTGTCACTCGCCGATGACTTGCGGCCCGCTCACTCCGCTCCCGGCGCCGGTGACTCGCGGCCCGCTCACTCCGCTCCCGGCGCCGGTGACTCGCGGCCCGCTCACTCCGCTCCCGGCGCCGGTGACTCGCGGCCCGCTCACTCCGCTCCCGGCGCCGGTGACTCGCGGCCCGCTCACTCCGCTCCCGGCGCCGGTGACGCCCCGACCGGATCGCCGCGGAGCATCGCCGCCGACGACCCCGGCGCGATCGTGGTGAACAGCTTCTCCAAGTACTTCGGCATGACCGGCTGGCGCCTGGGCTGGATGGTGGTGCCGCAGGAGATGATCCCGGTCGCCGAGCGGCTGGCGCAGAATTACTACATCTGCCCGCCCACCCCGACCCAGATCGCGGCGCTCTCGTGCTTCACGCCGGAGACCATCGCCGAGGCCGAGGAGCGACGCGCGGTCCTTCGGCACCGACGGCGACTGGTCCTCGACGGACTGCACCGCGTGGGGCTGTCGGTACCGGTGGAACCCGACGGCGCGTTCTACGTGTACATCGACGTCGCATCCACCGGCCTGACCGCCACCGAGTTCTGCGACCGCGCCCTGGAGGAGGCGTACGTCGCCCTCACCCCGGGTAAGGACTTCGGCGACGCCGGCGCGCAGCGCTACGTCCGGCTCTCCTACGCGACGGGCGAGGAGGAACTTCGGACCGGGATCGACCGTCTCGGCGAGTTCGTCGCGCAGGCCCGCACTCGCAGCGCGCCCGAGATGTGACGGCGTTCAGGTAGCGGCCTGCGAGTCGTCGAGGTAGCGGACCAGTGCGTCGACCAGCGCGACCTGCGCCGGATTGAGCTTGGTGCGCGCCGTCGGCACGTCGAACCATTCGGCGCGGTCGACTTCCGGAAATGCCTGGCGGCGGCCGGAGCGCGGCGGCCAGACGATCTCGAAGGTGTTGCTGCGCAGGGACTCCGGATCGAAGTCCCCCGCCATCCCGAACCCGGTGACCTCCTTGCCGCTGCGCAGCCGCACCCGGCCCAGCTCGACGGCCCGCCCGTCCGGCGCCGACTGCCCGGTCTCCTCGGCGAACTCGCGGCGCGCCGCGGTCAGCAGGTCCTCGCCCGGCTCCACCAGACCCTTCGGGATCGACCACGCCCCCTCGTCCTTCTTCGCGAAGAAGGGGCCGCCCGGATGGACCAGCAGCACGCGCAGCCCGGCGCCCAGCCCGCGATACAGCAGGATTCCCGCGCTGTGCTCGGCCATGACCCTCACCGTAGCCCTGACACCCCGTACGACACCGGCCGATACGCGCCCACCGAGGGAATATTGCCGTTTCCTCCTCGCAGGCGGCCGGTGTCGTACAGCGCGAGTCCCACGACGCGCCGCGCACCGCCGGCACGGACCGGGCGGGACACGGCCTGGCGAACGCGTCCTGATTCCGTGAGAACATGGCTCCATGACTGACTGGGCAGCCCCGACCGTTGACCGACCCGTCGATGCCACCGTGGAACTGCCCGGCTCCAAGTCCATCACCAACCGCGCGCTGATCCTCGCCGCGCTCGCCGAGGGCCCGTCCCGGCTCACCGGCACCCTGCGCAGCCGAGACACCGACCTGATGCTCGACGGACTGGCCGAGCTCGGCGTGGGGGTCGCCGCCGACCCGGCGGACCCGACGACCGTCACCGTCACTCCCGGCGACCTGCAGGGCGGCATCGTCGACTGCGGGCTGGCCGGCACCGTGATGCGCTTCCTCCCCGGAGTCGCCGTCCTCGCGACCGGCGACGTCGAGTTCGACGGCGACGAACAGGCCCGCACCCGCCCGCTCGGCACCGTACTCGACGCCCTGCGCGCCCTGGGCGCACAGATCGACGGCGACGGCCTCCCGTTCACCGTGCACGGCACCGGCGCGATGATCGGCGGCCCGGTGACCATCGACGCCTCGGCATCGTCGCAGTTCGTCTCCGGCCTGCTGCTCTCGGCGGCGCGCTATTCCTCGGGGGCGCAGATCACCCACCAGGGACCTCCGGTCCCGTCACTTCCGCACATCGAGATGACCGTCGAGATGCTGGCCGCCACCGGCGTCGAGGTGATCACGGCCGTCGACGAGACAGGCGCGGTGACCCACTGGGAGGTGAGCCCGGGGCCGATCGCCGCGGTCGACTGGGAGATCGAGCCCGACCTCTCCAACGCCGCGGCGTTCCTGGCCGCAGCCGCGGTCACCGGCGGTTCGGTCAGCGTGCCGCGCTGGCCTGCCGAAACCACCCAGCCGGGCGCGGAGATCGTCCCGATCCTGCGCGAGATGGGTTGCACCTCAACCCGATCCGGTGACGGTCTGCTGACCGTCCGCGGCCCCGAGCGCCTCCGTGCCGTCGACCTCGACCTGCGTGACGTCGGCGAGCTGACGCCGACTATCGCCGCGCTGTGCGCCCTGGCTGAGGGCACCTCCACCCTGCGCGGGATCGCACATCTCCGCGGTCATGAGACCGACCGGCTGGCCGCATTGTCCACCGAGATCAACGGCCTCGGCGGCGAGGCGATGGAGACCCAGGACGGTCTGATCATCACCGGCCGGCCCGCCGGCGAATGGTCGCCCGGCCTCTGGCACACCTACGCCGACCACCGCATGGCCACGGCGGGCTGCGCCATCGGCCTGGTGGTGCCCGGCGTGGTGGTGGAGAACGTGGAGACCACGGCCAAGACCATGCCCGACTTCCCCGACCGCTGGACCGCGATGATCGGCGGTGCCGACCGGTGAGCCGCGATGCCCGCTCCTACGACGAGTCCGACGTCCGGATCCGTCCCGGAAAGGGCACCCGGCCGCGCACCAAGAAGCGGCCGGCACACGACGACGCCGAGACCGCGATGGTGGTCTCCGTCGACCGCGGCCGCTGGGGATGCGTGCTCGACGGCGATCCGGACCGCCGCGTCGTCGCCATGCGGGCACGGGAGCTCGGTCGCACCCCGGTGGTCGTCGGCGACCGCGTCGGCGTCGTCGGCGATCTCTCCGGCAAGCCGGACACTCTCGCCCGCATCGTCCGTGTGGACGACCGTACGACGGTGCTACGGCGCACCGCCGACGACACCGACCCGTACGAGCGGATCGTCGTCGCGAACGCCGATCAGTTGCTGATCGTCACCGCACTGGCCGATCCCCCGCCGCGCACCGGGTTCGTCGAACGCGCTCTCGCCGCCGCCTATGCGGGCGGACTCGAACCCGTTCTGTGTCTGACGAAGTCGGATCTGGCGTCGCCGGAGGAGTTCGCAGCGCACTTCGCCGACCTGGACCTCCCGGTGGTCCTCGGGGGGCGCGACGACGACCTCACCGCCCTCGAGAAGATCCTGGCCGGCAAGCTCACCGCGCTGATCGGGCATTCGGGCGTCGGCAAGTCCACACTGGTGAACCGCCTGGTCCCGGATGCCTTCCGGGCGGTCGGCCGGGTCTCGGGCATCGGCAAGGGCCGCCACACGTCGACGCAGTCGGTGGCGCTCCCGGTTCCTTTCGACGGAGCTCAAGGGGCGGCGACTTCCGACAGGGCTCAAGGGGCGGCGACTTCCGACAGGGCTCAAGGAGCGACGACAGCACCCAGCTCCTTGAGCCCCGTCGAAAGGACCTGGGTGGTCGACACGCCGGGCATCCGGTCCTTCGGGCTCGCGCACGTGACGCCCGACGAGATCGTCGACGCCTTCGCCGACCTGCGCGAGGCCATCGACGAATGCCCGCGCGGCTGTACGCATCTCGGTCCGCCCGCCGATCCGGAGTGCGCGCTGGACGAGCTCACCGACGGCTCCCGACGTCGTGCGATGGCCGTGCGCGAACTGCTGGTCGCCGTGCGCGACGACGGCCCGGAAGACGAGGTCCCCGCCGAAGCCGCACGGTAGCCGGGCCAGGGCAGCCGCCCGCCGAATCCGGTGTCGCGGATCTGCGCGCCTACCGGCAAGATCCGCGACACACGATCACGCGGACGAGAATCCGCGACGGATCAACGACGACGACGCCGGCCCCGCGCGATCATCCGGCGCTCCTTCAACCGGGAGAGGGCGCTGCGCAGACCGGGCGCGCGCGGCGACAGCGCGTCGAATCGTCGTTCCGAAGCGGTCTCGGGGGCATCGTCGGACGTGGCCTTGAGGAAGCGGTCCGGCAGGGCCAGCTTGTTGATGGTGCGCAGCGTCCGCAGGTACTGCACGGTGATGGTGTCGGTGTTGTAGGGCAGGTCGTACTTCTCGCACAGCTCCTGGACGCTCACCGACACCTCGGCAAGCCGGTTGCTCGGCAGGTCCGGGTACAGGTGGTGCTCGATCTGGTAGCAGAGGTTGCCGCTCATGAACGCCATCGCCGGACCGGCCTCGAAGTTGGCGGTGCCGAGCATCTGGCGCAGGTACCACTGACCCGGCGTCTCGTCCTCGAGGGTGTCGACGGTGAACTTCTCGGCGCCGTCCGGGAAGTGGCCGCAGAAGATCACCACGTAGGCCCACAGGTTCCGCACCAGGTTCGCGGTGAGGTTCGCGGTGAGCGTGTGCTTGAAATTCGGACCGGTCAGCGCCGGGAAGAGGACGTAGTCTTTGCCGAGCTGCCGCACCGTCTTGGCCGCGAAGACCTTCGCCTTGGGCAGCGCCTCCTCCATCGGCTGGGTGCCCCGGAGCGCGCCTCCGAGGTCCAGGTCGTGGAGCGCGATACCCCACTCGAAAGTCGCGGCCAGAAACAGGTTGGAGATCGGCTGAAACAGCCGCTTCGGCTCCCACGGCTCGTCCCGGGTCACCCGCAGCACCTTGTAGCCGACGTCGTGATCCATCCCGATCACGTTGGTGTACTTGTGGTGGATGTAGTTGTGCGAGTGCTTCCAGTGCGGGGACGCGCACACCATGTCCCACTCCCACGACGTGGAGTGGATCTCCGGGTCGTTCATCCAGTCCCACTGCCCGTGCATCACGTTGTGCCCGAGCTCCATGTTCTCGATGATCTTGGCCAGCGAGAGCGCCGCGGTGCCGGCCAGCCACAGCGATCGGCGATGGCTTCCGAAGAGGGCCAGCCGCCCGGCGACCTCCAGGGCTCGCTGCGCCAGGATGGTGCGGCGCAGGTAGCGCACGTCGCGCTCGCCCAGATCCGCCTCGACCCGACGGCGCAGCGCATCCAGCTCGGCGCCGAGGGCCTCGACGTCCGCATCACTGAGATGCGCGTATTCGTTGATATCTGAGATCGCCATTGTCGCTCATTATGCCCGTCTGGACCCCGGGGTGCGAGACGTCCGTCGACCGTCCGTCTCAACCCGCTGGTCAGGCCGCCGGGCGCTCCCCTTGGGACATCGGCAAGTGGGCGATGCCGCGACGACGCTCCCGCCGCCGGACCAGCGCCGACTTGAGGCCGCGGCGGCGGCCGGTGCGCGGGTCGACGGTGGGCGTCAGGTGCTCGTTCGGGTCACGCTTGAAGCGCATCTCCGAGGCGGTCTCCGGGGCGTCGTCGGCGGTGGCCCGCAGGTACTTGTCCGGCAGCGACAGCTTGGCGATGGTGCGCCAGGACTTCGCGTACTGCACCGGGAACGAGCCGGTGGTGTACGGGAGGTCGTACTCGTCGCAGATCGCCTGCACGCGCACCGCGATCTCGGCCAGCCGGTTGCTCGGCAGGTCCGGGAAGAGGTGATGCTCGATCTGATAGCTGAGGTTGCCGCTCATGAAGGCCAGCGCCGGACCGGACCGGAAGTTCGCGCTGCCGAGCATCTGCCGCAGGTACCACTGGCCGCGGGTCTCATCCTCCATGTCGCGCTTGGTGAACTTCTCCGCGCCGTCGGGGAAGTGGCCGCAGAAGATCACCGCGTTGGTCCAGATGTTGCGGATCACGTTCGCCATCACGTTGGCGGTGAACGCCTTCCGGAACCCCTTCCGCGAACGGGTCGCCCCGCCGACCAGCGTCGGGTAGACGACGTAGTCCTTGACGGCCTGCCGACCGATCTTGGCACCGGTGTCGCGCAGATCCTTCTTGAACTGGAGCTTGTCTCCTTCGGTCTTGCGCTTCTTGCCCAACTCCAGGTGCTGAGCGGCGACGCCGTACTCGAAGCCGAGCATCAGGAGGGTGTTGAACACCAGGTTGCCCAGGTAGAAGGGACGCCAACGCTGGTCGCGGGTCACGCGGATCAGGCCGTACCCCACGTCGTCGTCCATGCCGAGGACGTTGGTGTACTTGTGATGGATGAAGTTGTGCTGGTGCTTCCAGTGCGCGCTCGGCCCGGCGTTGTCCCACTCCCACGACGTCGAGTGGACCTCGGGATCGTTCATCCAGTCCCACTGCCCGTGCATCACGTTGTGTCCGAGTTCCATGTTCTCGACGATCTTGGCGACGCCGAGCGCGCCGGCGCCCGCCCACCAGAGGGACCGCCGCTGCGAGCCGAAGATCAGTGCGCGCCCGGTCAGCTCCATGCCGCGCTGGAAGCGGACGGTGTTGCGCAGGTAGCGGGCGTCCCGCTCGCCGCGATCAGCCTCGATGTCGGCGCGGATCTGATCGAGCTTGGCCGCGATCTCCTCGACGTCCTGGTCGGTCAGATGCGCGTACTCGGGGATGTCCTTGATCGCCACGAATGCTCCTCACTTACGATTCCGTAACTTACGCTAGCGTAGGTTACGAGTCCGTAGGTTGTCCACCCCCGGAGCCGCTGAACCGGACGCGGGCACTCGCCTCAGACGTCGAGGGTGCAGTCCCCGGCGGCGGCGCAGACACAGGTCTGAATCCGCTCCCCCTCGACGTGCTCGACACCGGTCCGCAGATCGCGCACGCAGCCCTTGTCGAGCATCACCACGCAGGTCTGGCAGATGCCCATCCGGCAGCCGTAGGCCATCTGTACACCGGCCTGTTCGCCGGCCTCCAGCAACGTGGTGGCGCCGTCGACCGTGATCTTCTTGTCGCGCGTACCGAAGGTCACGGTGCCACCCTGCGCACCGTGCGCGCCGCGCTCGAGGGCGAAGCGCTCGATGTGCAGGGAGTCGCCGGCCCCGGCGCCCTCGTAGGCCACGGTGAGCATGTCCAGGAAGCCGCCCGGCCCGCACGCCCACGCCTGTCGCTCCGCCCAGTCCGGGCACAGCTCGGTCAGCGCCTCCGGGGTGAGCCGGCCGCTGTCGCGGGTCAGCCACAGTTTCAGCGTCACCACGCCGTCGTCGTCGAGCGCCTGCAGCTCGTCGCGGAAGAGCACGGCGTCTTCGGCGGGCGCCGAGTGCACCAGCACTACATCCGAGCGCCGGCCGCGCCGCTTCATCGTCCGCAGCATCGACATGATCGGGGTGATCCCACTGCCCGCCGTCACCAGCAGCAACTTCTCCGGCAGGGGTTCGGGCAGCACGAACTCACCGGCCGGGGCGGCCAGCCGCACCACGGTCCCCCGCGCCAGCCCCTTCACCAGGTGCGACGAGAGGAAGCCTTCGGGAAGGGCCTTGACCGTGACGGCGACGGTCTTGTCTCCGCGCGAGGTGTCCGGATCGCTGGTCAGCGAGTAACTGCGCCACGTCCAGCGACCGCCCACCGGGATGCCGATGCCGACGTACTGCCCGGAGCGATAGTCGAAGGAGAAGCCCCAGCCCGGCTTGATGACGATGGTCGCCGAGTCCTCGGTCTCGGGCTTCACGGCCACCACTTTGCCGCGCAGCTCCCGCGCCGACCACAGCGGATTCACCAGGTGCAGGTAGTCGTCGGGCAGCAACGGGGTGGTGACCCGGGTCGCCGCGGCGCGCAGCCACGCCGCCCTCGTGCTGTTCGCCGCCGCTGCGCGCGCCGGCGCCTCGAAACGTTCCCGCCACGAACCCATCGCGGGTCTCCTCTCACGCATCGACCGCCTCGGTCCACACTACCTACGGAACCGTAACCTACGGCATCGTAGGGGAACAAAACGCGCGACGCCGCCGCGGGCGCCGTCGCTCAGAGCAGTTCCAGCAGGAAGGGCAGTTCCTGCGTCGCGTACCACCCTAAATCGTGATCCTCGGCGTCGCCCAGCGCGAGCTCGGCATCCTCGTCGCCGAGGTCGGCCGCATCGACGCAGGCGGCGGCCGTTCGCACTGCGGGTTCGGCCTCGGCACCGTCGACGTGCACGGCGACCACCTGATCCATCGCGACCGGTCCGGAAACCTTCACCACCGCGTCGTCCAGGTCCGGTCGCGGTGTCGCTTCGGGCACCTCGGCGACCACCACCACCCGACGCACCGGCAGGGCCTGCCCGCCGTCGACGACGGCGCTGGGCGTGCTCTCCAGGCCGTCCGCGGCCAGCAGCCGCAGCGACGCCCGCGCCGCCTCGCGCAACGCCACCTCCGAGAGCTCTTCGTCGTCGCCGGCCGTGTAGGCCTCCCGCAAGCCCGGAGTCAGCGCGAAACCGGTACCGCCCAGCGGCATCCACCTGCCGTCGTCGACCAGTCGCTGGACCCCGGCGAGGGTCGCGGGCAGATACACCCTCATGAATCGGCACCTCCGTCGTCGTGCGGCCGGCCCGTCGCCGGCCGCTGCGGGAAGCCGCCGGTGCGCAGCTCCTCGATCGAATCGCGCACATACCCGGCCATCGCCGGGAGATCACCGACCACGTTCCGGTCGGCCAGGAAGGCGAACTCGACGTCGTCGCGGTATTCGTTGACGCTGATCGCCAGCGCGCGCTGCCCGCTGAGCGACGGCACCGTGTACAGGGACACCACCGGGACACCGACCACGTAGCGCTCGGCGATGCGCCGCCCACCCATGCTGATCGGTACGTTGTACGAACGCTGGAAGAGGCTGTTGAACACGCGGGTCGAGAGATCGGCCAGCGGGACCACGCCCAGTTCCGGGAGCATCGGGCGCAATCCCGGGGTCAACCGGCGCGGCGACTGGGAATAGCGGTCGGCCAGTCCGGCCACCTGCATCAGGCGCACCGCCGGCGCGTCCTCGCCGACCGGCAGATCGGTGACGAACTCGGCGCGCCCCACGCAGATCCAGCCACCCTCGCCGCCGCTGTCGGCCACCGGTTCGCGGGCGCCGAGCGGCAGCACCGCGCGCACCGTCTCGCCGTGCCCGATCGAATCCTTCACCGAGAGGGTCCAGCGGCGCATGACCCCGGTGATGATGCCCAGCACGACGTCGTTGAAGCTGCACTCGAAGCGCTCGGCGATCGTCAGGCACTCCGCACGCGAGACCGACGCGAAGGTGAACAGCCGCGCCGAGGTGGCGCCGGAGTTCAGCGGGCTGTCTGGCGCGGTGTTCACCAGCTGTTGCACGGTGCTGCCCACGAAGCGCGCCGACCGGTCCGCCAGGGTCAGCAGATCCGCGATCGGACCGCTCCCCCGGAAGATCGAATCGACCAGTTCGCCGGGCCGCGCCATCGCCTCGGTGAGCGCCCCGATGGTCACGCTCCGGCGACCCGGGCGGGCTCCCGGCATCCAGAGCGCGTCCGGCAGTCGCGGTGACTCCGGGGTCTCGTCGGTGATCACCTCGCTGATCTCGCACCGATCCCCGCCGAGCAGACACCGGTGCGTCTTGGTGAGGATCGCCAGCCGACCGCCCGACAGGCCCTCGATCAGATACATCTCCCACAGCGGCCGGTCGCGGTCCAGGGGCCGCGAGATCACCCGGGCGACCAGTTCCTGCAGCTGATCGTCACCGCCCGGTTGCGGCAGCGCCGAGAGCCGGATGTGAAAAGTGATGTCGAAATCGGGGTCGTCCACCCACAGCGGACGGGCCAGCCCGAGCGTGACCTCGGTGACCACCTGGCGATAGCGGGGCAACCGCTGCAGCCGATTCTCCACCGTCGCCGTCAGCCGCGAATAGTCCAGACGCGGCTGGCCCGTCGGGGCCTGGGCCGGATCCAGAATCAGCAGGGTGCCCAGATGAGTCGTCCTGCCCGACCCGTCCAGGAAGTAGTACATCGCGTCGTCCGGCGACAATCGATTCACCATGGTGAGTCGATGATAGTTCCGGCGGCGCGCGGACGCGCAGATCGGGCCGGACTCCGCACCACCGGGCACCGCGGCGGCCACGGATGGTGCCCCAGGCGCGCGGCCGGCGCCCGGATCACAGGATCGCGAACTCGGCGATCACCCAGCGCTCGGCGCCTCGCCGGGTCCGGCGTTCCAGCCTCCCCGCGCACGCCCGCACCCGCGGCCCGCGCTCGAAGGAGCCGAAGAACTCGGCCGACGACGCCGACCGGAGTTGCACGTGCACTCGCAGCAGTCGCGCGCATTCGGCGGCCTCGGCGGCGACGCCGCGCTGCAGCATCGCACCGATCTGCGTCAGCACCGTCTCGTCGACGTCTCCGGCCAGCAGGCCGCGCGGCCGCCGTCCGTCGAGCACCTCGAGCGTGCGGGCCAGCGCGACGACCGCGCACGCCCGGGCGGCCGTGGCGGTCTGCACACCGGGCGGCGACGCGATGTCCGGCGGCGCCCCGACCGTGGGCAACGCCCCGGTGTCCGGCGGCGCCTCGGGCTGGAGTTCGAGCAGTGTCCCCCTCATGCACAGTCCGACGCAGCGGAACCCGTTTCGGTTCCACGACACGCCGGATCCGCGCGGAATCCGTCACACGTGGAGCGCGCCGGGCCGTCCCCGGCTCGGTTCAGCGCCGTCGTGCCTGCTACTTGCGGCGGCGGTTCCGGCGCTCTGCGGCACGGCGCTCCTTGCGCGAACCGACGACCGGCTCGGGGGCCGAGCGGCGACCGTCGAGCACCTCGGCCGGGGTTCCGGAGGCCAGTTCCTCGACCTGCGACAGGATCTCCGGCGTGCCGTCCTCGGACGGGCCGCTGTAGGTCAGCGGAGCGTCGGCATCCTCCGGGTCGGCGGTCAGACCGCTGCCGGCCAGCATGTCGCTCACCGAGGTGCCCAGCGACGGCTCCGGCGCGGCGGCCTGCACCTGCGCGTGGAAGAGCAGGGTGACCGTCTCCTCCTTCATGCCCTCGAGCATGCCCATGAACATGTCGTAGCCCTCACGCTGGTACTCCACGACCGGGTCGCGCTGCGCCATCGAACGCAGGTGAATGCCTTCGCGCAGGTAGTCCATCTCGTAGAGGTGGTCGCGCCACTTGCGGTCGAGCACCGACAGCAGCACCGAGCGCTCCAGCTGGCGCATGGCGTCCTCGCCGCCGATCGCCGCCAGCTCCTCCTCACGCCGCTCGTACGCCTCCAGCGCGTCGGCGACCACCAGCTCGCGCAACTCGTCGCGGCCCAGATCCTCGCGCTCGCCGAACTCGTTCTCGCTGAACACGGTCTTCGCGTCGAGGGAGATCGGATACAGGTTGCCCAGCGCGGTCCACAGCTCGTCGACGTCCCAGTCCTCGGCGTACCCCTCCACGGTGGCGCCGTCGACGTAGGCGCCGACCACGTCGGCCACCATCTGCAGGATCTGCTCGCGGTGGTTCTCGCCCTCCAGGATCTCGCGGCGCTCGGCGTAGATCACCTTGCGCTGCTCGTTCATCACCTCGTCGTACTTGAGGACGTTCTTGCGGATCTCGAAGTTCTGCTCCTCGACCTGCGTCTGTGCGCTGCGAATGGCGCGAGTGACCATCTTGGCCTCGATGGGCACGTCGTCGGGCAGGTTGAACCGCGTCATGATGGCGTCCAGCGCGGCGGCGTTGAAACGTCGCATCAGCTCGTCGCCCAGAGACAGGTAGAAGCGGGACTCGCCGGGATCGCCCTGGCGGCCCGAGCGGCCGCGCAACTGGTTGTCGATGCGGCGCGACTCGTGCCGCTCGGTGCCCAGCACGTACAGGCCGCCGGCCTCGATCACGTCCTTGGCCTCGTCGGCGGCCTGCTCGCGGGCCACCTTGATGGCATCCTCCCACGCGGCCTCGTACTCGTCGGGGGTGTTGACCGGGTCGAGGCCGGCTTTGCGCAGCCGGACGTCGGCGATCACCTCGGCGTTGCCGCCGAGCACCACGTCGGTACCGCGGCCGGCCATGTTGGTGGCGACCGTGATGGCCCCGAGGCGTCCCGCCTCGGCGATGATCTGCGCCTCCTGCTCGTGGTACTTCGCATTCAGGACCGAATGCTTGATCCCGCGCTCTTTGAGCAGCCTCGACAGGTACTCCGAGCGTTCGACGCTGGTGGTGCCGATCAGGGCGGGCTGACCCTTCTCGTGGCGCTCGGCCAGGTCGTCGACCACTGCGGCGAACTTGGCCTCTTCGGTCTTGTAGATCAGATCCGACTGATCTTTGCGGATCATCGGCTTGTTGGTCGGGATCGGCACGACGCCCAGCTTGTAGATCTGCTGGAACTCGGCGGCCTCAGTCTCGGCCGTACCGGTCATGCCCGACAGCTTCTCGTAGAGGCGGAAGTAGTTCTGCAGGGTGATCTGGGCGAGCGTCTGGTTCTCGGCCTTGATCTCGACGCCCTCCTTCGCCTCGATCGCCTGGTGCAGACCCTCGTTGAAGCGACGTCCGTCCAGGACGCGGCCGGTGAACTCGTCGACGATCAGAACCTCGCCGTTGCGGACGATGTAGTCCTTGTCCCGGTGGAAGAGCTCCTTGACCTTGATCGCGTTGTTCAGGTAGCTGACCAGCTGCGAGTTAGCCGGCTCGTACAGGTTGTCGATGCCCAAGCGGTCCTCGACCAAGGTGACGCCGGCCTCGTGCACGCCGATCGTCTTCTTCTTGATGTCCACCTCGTAGTGGGTGTCCTTCTCCAGCTTCGGCGCGATCCGGGCGAACTCGGTGTACCACTTGCTCGACGAGTCGGCGGGACCGGAGATGATCAGCGGCGTCCGCGCCTCGTCGATCAGAATCGAGTCGACCTCGTCGACCACGGCGAAGTGATGACCGCGCTGCACCAGCTCTTCGAGACTGTGCGCCATGTTGTCGCGCAGGTAGTCGAAGCCGAACTCGTTGTTGGTGCCGTAGGTGATGTCGGCCTGGTAGGCCACGCGCCGCTGGTCGGGAGTCATGCCGGTGAGGATCACGGCGGTCTGCAGCCCCAGGAAGCGGTGCACGCGGCCCATCTGCTCGGCGTCGCGCTTGGCGAGGTAGTCGTTGACCGTGACCACGTGCACGCCGTTGCCCTCGAGCGCGTTCAGATAGGCCGGCAGCACACACGTCAGGGTCTTGCCCTCACCGGTCTTCATCTCGGCGATGTTGCCGAAGTGCAGCGCCGCGCCGCCCATGATCTGAACGTGGAAGTGCTTCTGATCGAGCACCCGCCAGGCCGCCTCACGGGCCACCGCGAAGGCCTCCACCAGCAGGTGGTCCACCGTCTCGCCGTCGTCGAGCCGATCCTTGAACTCCTGCGTCTTGGCGCGGAGTTCGTCGTCGGTCAGGGCCTCGATGTCGCCTTCGAGGGCCCCGACCTGGGCAGCGATGGCGTCGAGCCTCTTGACCATCCGGCCTTCACCCAGGCGCAGCAGCTTGTTCAGCACGGTCCTACAGTCCCCATCGGTCGTGAGCAGAAAGAATCCGGCCTGCACTGTGGGTGCAGACCGGATTCCATCGTACTCGTAGGCTCAGACTCCGCCGTCAGGCCAGGCGGATGAGGCCGTAGTCGAAGGCGTGCCGCCGGTAGACGACGGACGGCTTGTCGGTCTCCTTGTCCTGGAACAAGAAGAAGTCGTGGCCGACGAGCTCCATCTCGTAGAGCGCATCGTCGACGGTCATCGGCACCGCATCGTGGTCCTTGATGCGAACCACCTGCCCGGGCTCGTACGGCTCCACGCCGTCGTCCCATCTGGCCTCGGCCTCGTCGAGGGTCTCCGGCGACGGATCGTCGACGAGCGCGCCGGGCGCGGTGGCCTCGGCGAGCGACACCGGACGGCCCGGCCCGTTCTTGCGGATCCGCTTGCGCGCATTGGCCCGGCGCAGCTGCTTCTGCAGCTTGTCGGCGACCAGTTCCGTGGCGGCGTAGAAGTTCTCACCGCTGGCCTGGGCGCGGACGACTGGTCCGTCGCACCGCGCGGTCACCTCCACCACCTGCGCCTGCTTCTGCAGCCGGCGGTTCGGTTCGTGGTAGAGGACCACCTCGAAACGGGTGATGGACGGATCGAAACGCTCCAGCCGGGCGAGCTTGTCGCCGACATAGAGGCGGAAGTGATCGGGGATCACCACGTTGCGCCCGTTGTAGACGACCTCCGCGTTCGGCTGCGCGGGTTCGGAGACCTCTTGGACATGTGCGGGCCGCTCGAAGGCCCCGCTGATCTCGGCTGCGGTGGGGGCGGGACCCTTCGGCTCCCGCTGTCCTTTGCGATGGATGACCGTCATCGACTACCTCCTCCGATCGCTCCGGCTGGGACGAGCACCCACGCCGAAGGTTATTCGCTTGCCGCACAAGGGATTTGCGCGGCTCATTCGCCAGCGAATCCCGCAGCACAGACGGGTGATCCTCACCGGGCTCGACGAACCTCAGCGCCGGGCGAAGGACCCTCACCTCCTGCACCTGATGTTCATCACTGTCCCTTCCGACGTTATCCTCTTCGCCGCGGCTTGACCACATTTCGGCAGGACAGGCGGGACCTTGGTCCGTCCCGGCCGGGACCACCGACTACGCGGTCGCAAGCACCGCGACGCCGGCCACGCCGACGCCCCGGGACCGCAGGGCCCGCACCGCCGTCGCCGCCGTCGCACCGGTGGTCAGGACGTCGTCGATCAACAGCGTCGTCACAGCGCCCGCCGGTGCGCGCAACACCCAGGGAGGCACGTCGCCCGGCACGCTCACCGCACCGCTCAGATTCGCCAGCCGCGCCCCGGCCGTCAGCCCCGCGGAGTCCCGCGTCCACCCCGCGGTCCGCAGCGCCGGGACCACCGTGACCCGCGGCCCCAGGGCGGCTGCGGCCGCCCGGGCGATCGCGGTGACCGGATCTCCGCCCCGCCGACGGGCCGCCCACGCCCGGGTCGGTGCGGGCACCAGCACCAGCCGCCGCGCCGGCGGATACGCCTCCCACCGGGCCAGCGTCACCAGACCGCGCGCCAGCACGCCGCCCAGCACCGGGACCAGATCTGTGCGCCGATGCTCCTTCACGCCCACCACGGCGCCGCGCAGCGGGCCGCGATAGCGGCCCATCCCCCACGCCGGCACCGGCAGGGCGACCCGCGGCGAGAGGACGACGGGGTCGTCGTGCACCGCCGCCGCACACCTCGCGCACCAACCGTCGCCCGGCCTACCGCAGCCGCCGCACTCGAGCGGCAGCGCCAGCTCCAGAGCCGCCGCCAGCACCTCCCGCAGTCCCCCGACCATGCGTTCATGGTGCACCCGCCCAGGCGCCGTGTCGAGGACGGTCCGCCGTCAGCCCGCCTGGGTCACCGGCACCGCGCCGTCGCCCACGTCCCCGGCCTCGGTCCAGTACTGATCGGGCGAACCCGGGGCGGTGCCGAGCTCCATCACGGTCCGGCTGTCGGCCGCGTACACCTTGGACCGGGTCGCGGCGACCGAGCGCACCGGCGGCTTCAGGTTGCCCGACACCAGTTCCACCGCCGGCTGTCCGGACACCGGTATGCGCATCACCGGAGCATCGATGCCGGCGCGCGCCAGATAGATCGTCGTCACGCCGCCCCACGCGATCGACACCACCGGAGCGTCGATCCCGTACGCCGCGACGTACGCACCGGTCAGTGCCGGAACGCCGCGGTCGTTGGTGGCCAGTGCCGCCAGCAGCACGCGGCCGCCGACCACCAGGGCGGCCCGCACCCCGTCCGGAGACACCTTGAACGACGTGATCGGGCCGTCGTCCACCTCGGCGACCTGGCTGACGTCGAGGGGCACCACCCGGGCGCCCGGTCCCTCCGCCGCAGCCGTCCACTGGATCGGGCGGCCGTCGACCAGTGCGAAGCCGGTGTCGGTCGTCGCACCGAAGCTCGGCGAAGTGATCTCCTCGCCGGAGGTCACCTCGCTCACGCCGCCGCCGTAGAGCCCCTGCAGCAGCACCTGGCGGCCGGCGCGCGCGGCCACCGCCGCGACTCGCGCCTGGTTCGCCGAGATCGCCGCCGCCACCAGGTCGTTTGCGGTGCCCAACGGCCCGCCCACCGGGGCGGTCCCGGTCGCCGTGACCCGGAGCAGCGCGTCGCGCACCACGTGCAGCGGAACATCGCCCGTGTCCGGCTCCGGGTCGAAGGCCATGACGTCGGCGGTGCGCCAGCCGTCGGCGCGCTCGGGGATCAGCGCCCCGCCGTCGGCGTTGAGGAGGTAGGTGCCGCGCACCCCGGCTCGGTCGAGCGTCCAGATCACCTGGGCGGCCAGCACCGTCCGGCTGCGGGTGTCGGCGTCGCCGAGGCCGTTGAGATTCACCGTGATCGTGTCGCCGTCGTGCACCACCGGACCCCGCAGTTCCACGTCGCGTCCCGCCGCGGTCTCCACCGCGCCGTTGAGGTCGGGCGACGGCCCGGCCAGCAGCCGCCGCACCAGTTCGGTGGGGTCGATCGCGGCACCGAACAGCCACCGCGGATCGCCGGCCAGCCGTGTCGCCGTCCGGTCCGGGTAGTAGAGCTCGGCGAGCCGGAACGTCGAGTCGAATTGGGCGGTGTCGGTGATGGTGCCCGCAGGCACGTCGCCCTCGATCCGCCACGTACCGCCCGACCGGGTCAACAGCAACGGGATCACCATCTCGCCCTCGCTCGGGGTCAGCTGGCCGATCGGGCTGAGGACGCCGATCTTCTCACCCACCATTCGCAGCCGCACCGCGCTCTCGTTGCGCTCATCGATCACCACATTCAGGTCGTTCAGCACCGTCTTGGGACCCTGGTCGTCCCAGCGCTCCGAACCGCCCGGAGTCAGGAAGCGCCGGGCGGCGCGATGCGCGTCAGCGGGATCTGCCATCGCCTTCACGAAGTTGCGGACCAGCGTCTCCGGATCGTCACCGCGCCCCGGCGACGGCACCAGGTTGGTCGGCACCGTCCGGCTGAACTCCTCGACCGGTTGCGGCGACGACGAGTCGGGGATCGCCACACAACCGGTCAGCGCCACCAGCGCGGCGATCAGCACGCCGAGCACCGCACCGCGCCTGCGCGGCCGTCCACGGGGCGCGGCGGTCGCGAACGGTCCGGGCTGCGTCGTCGGTCGGCGGATGCTCATCGGGACGATCCCCCGTTCGGGTTCAGCGGCAGCGGACTGCCGAGCAGCTTGTGGCCGCGCACCAGCGGCAGGGTGAGGCGGAAGCACGAGCCGACGCCCGGCTCGCCCGCGGCCTCCAGCCTGCCCTGGTGCAGACGCGCGTCCTCGATGCTGATCGCCAGACCCAGACCGGTGCCGCCGGATCGTCGTACCCGAGACGGATCCGAGCGCCAGAAGCGGTTGAAAACCAGCTTCTCCTCACCCGGCTTGAGACCGATGCCCCGGTCGCGCACGGTCACCGCCACAGCGTCGCCGTCCGAGCGCATCGTCAGGGTCACCGGCTCGCCTTCCCCGTGATCGATCGCGTTGGCCAGCAGATTCCGCAGAATGCGCTCGACCCGGCGCGGATCGATCTCGGCGAGCACCGGTTCCACCGGCAGGTCGACGATCAGCTCGATCCCGGCCTCGGCCGCCAGCGGCTCCACCGTGGCCAGCGCGGCCTCGATCGGGATCGCCATGTCCATGCGTTCGGCGGCGAGCTCGGCCTGCCCGGCATCGTGCCGGGAGATCTCCAGCAGTTCGGTGAGCAGTGTCTCGAAGCGATCGAGCTCCTTGTCCAGGAGCTCGACGCTGCGGCGCTGGAGCGGGTCGAACTCGTCTCGGCCCTCGTAGAGCATGTCCGCGGCCATCCGCACGGTCGTGAGCGGCGTGCGCAGTTCGTGCGAGACATCGGAGGTGAACTGCCGCTGCAGGCCGCCGAACTCTTCCAGGTGCGTGATCTGCTTGGAGAGACTCTCGGCCATGTCGTTGAAGGAGACCGCGAGCATGGCGAACTCGTCCTCGCCGCGCACCGGCATCCGCTCGCTGAGGCGGCCGTCGGCGAAGCGCACCGCGATCCGCGAGGCCGAGCGCAGCGGACCGACCACCTGCCGGGCGACCAGCCAGGCGATCGCCGCGAGCAGACCGAGCAGCACCAGGCCGCCCACCATCAGCGTCGACCGCACCAGCGACACGGTGTTCTGCTCGCTCCCCATCGGGAAGATCATGTACAGCTCCAGGTCGGGGATCCCCGCCTCGACCGGGGTCCCGACCACCAGCGCAGGCACGCGCTCGCCCCCGCGCTGGACCGTCGAATACTGGTAGGCCACCTGACCGCGGCCGACCATCTCGCGCAACTGCTCGGACACCTCGGCGACCGGGCCCGCCGAAGCGAGCGGCTCGCCGGTGCGGGTTGCGGGTACCAGCAGCACGGTGTCGTAGGCGCCGGCACTCGACGTCGTCTGTGCGGCGTCGGTGTCCTGATCGATGAGCAGCGCCCGGGCCCGGGTGAGTCGGGTGGCCGTCGACGTGTTGGAGTTCGACGACGTCAGGACCCGTTCGACCAGCGCGCGCGAGCGCTCCAGCTGTCCCAGTGCCAGCGCCTGCTTGTCCTCCAGCAGCCGTCCGGTGATCTGGCTGATCAACAGGAACCCGACGATCAGCAGCACGACGAACGAGAGCAGCAGCGTCGAGACGACGACGCGCAGTTGCAGGGAACGGCTCCAGACTGCGGCGAACGCGTGGCCGACGCCGGCGGCGGCGCGCTGAACGGACGCGAGGGAGCGGTTGACTCTCCGTCGATTGATCACGGTGTATCGATACTACGTGTGCGCGCGAGGTCGCCGGTCGGGATTACGGGGGCCCGGCCTTGTAGCCGACGCCGCGCACGGTGAGCACGATCTCCGGGTTCTCCGGATCGGTCTCCACCTTGGCGCGCAGACGCTGCACGTGGACGTTCACCAGGCGGGTGTCCGCCGGGTGCCGGTAGCCCCACACCTGCTCCAGCAGCACGTCGCGGGTGAACACCTGGCGCGGCTTGCGCGCGAGCGCCACCAGCAGGTCGAACTCCAGCGGCGTGAGCGAGATCGGAATGCCGTCTCGGGTCACCTTGTGGGCGGGCACGTCGATCTCCACCGGTCCGATCGACAGCAGTTCCGCGGGCTCGTCGCCCTGTCGGCGCAGTCGCGCGCGGATCCGCGCGACGAGCTCCTTGTGCTTGAAGGGCTTCACCATGTAGTCGTCGGCGCCCGACTCCAAGCCGAGGACCACGTCGACGGTGTCGGACTTGGCGGTGAGCATCACGATCGGCACGCCGGATTCGCCGCGGATGGCGCGGCACACGTCGATGCCGTTCATGCCGGGCAGCATCAGGTCGAGCAGGACCAGGTCGGGCCGCACTTCGCGCACGGCGGGGAGCGCCTGGGTGCCGTCGCCCACCACGAAGGGCTCGAAGCCCTCGTTGCGCAACGCGATGGTGAGCATCTCGGCGAGCGAGGCATCATCGTCGACGACCAGGATCCGGGGCTTCATAGCGACCATCGTGGCACCTTCTGGGCCTGATCTCCCGGACGACGCGCCGGGGCCACCGGGTGATCCGTCCTCTTGCCCCCGCACGACGGCGCCTGGTCGAGCGAAGTCGAGACCCCGCCCCGGCCGAGCACAACCCCACGCTGGTCGAGCGAAGTCGAGACCCCGCCCCGGCCGAGCACAACCCCACGCTGGTCGAGCGAAGTCGAGACCACCTACGATCACCGCCATGGGAATCCTCGTGGCGATCGAAGGCCTGGACGGCGCCGGAAAGAACACGATCGTCCAGCGCATCGCGGCCGAGGCCGCGGCCCGCGGAGTCTCGCTCACCACGATGGCGTTCCCCGCATACGGCCGGTCGATTCACGCCGATCTCGCCGCGGAGGCGCTCCACGGAGAGCACGGCGACGTCGCCCGAAGCGCCTATGCGATGGCGCTCCTGTTCGCCCTGGACCGGCGCGATGTCCGAGACGCCCTGGTGCGCGCCCTCGCCGAGCACGACGTCGTCCTGTGCGACCGCTACGTGGCGTCCAACGCCGCCTACAGTGCCGCGCGCCTGGGTCAGCGGCACGACGGCGAGGTGGTCACCTGGGTCCGCGATCTGGAGTTCGGCCGCTTCGCCCTCCCCCGGCCGAATCATCAACTGCTGCTGGGAGTTCCGCCCGAGGTGGCGATGGGACGTGCAGAAGGTCGCGCGGCCGCCGATGCGTCGCGGGCCAAGGACGCCTACGAGCGCGACGCGGACCTGCAGACGAGGGTGTACCGCTCGTACTCGGATCTCGCGGCGAATTCGTGGATCTCGGACTGGACCGTCGCCGACGGCGACGAGGCCGTCGCGAAGGTCCTGTCCCTGATCGCGTTTCGACACGGACTCGGCTAGCGCCTCGCCCGGCTCAACGACCGAAGACAAGGCGTTTCGACACGGACTCAGCTAGCGCCTCGCCCGGCTTAACGAGCGAAGCAGCGCCACCCCACGGGCATCCCGGTCAAGCGCGCTGAGCACACCGCCACTCAGACTGGGAGTCCCATGCCGGGCACTTGTTTGCGAAGCCTCCGCAGAATCTGGAGGCTGTGCGCCATCTCGAGACAGGCCGAGGACTACTGAGCGAACGAGCGCCCGGCATGGGGCGGCCGAACAGATCAGTAGCGGTAGTGCTCAGGCTTGAACGGCCCTTCGACGTCCACCCCGATGTATTCCGCCTGCTCCTTGGTGAGCTTGGTGAGCGAGCCGCCGAGCGCTTCGACGTGGATGCGCGCGACCTTCTCGTCGAGGTGCTTGGGGAGGCGGTAGACCTCGTTGTCGTACTCGTCGTTCTTGGTCCACAGTTCGATCTGCGCGATCACCTGGTTGGAGAAGCTGTTGCTCATCACGAACGACGGGTGACCGGTGGCGTTGCCGAGGTTCAGCAGACGGCCCTCCGAGAGCACGATGATGCTGTGACCGTCGGGGAACACCCACTGGTCTACCTGCGGCTTGATGTTGATCCGGGTCATGCCGTCGGCGGACTCCAGCCCGGCCATGTCGATCTCGTTGTCGAAGTGACCGATGTTGCCCAGGATGGCCTGGTTCTTCATCTTCTCCATGTGCTCGAAGAGGATGATGTCCTTGTTGCCGGTCGAGGTGATGACGATGTCGGCGTCGCCGATGGCGTCCTCGACCGTGACGACGTCGAAACCGTCCATCAGCGCCTGGAGCGCGTTGATCGGATCGATCTCGGTCACCTGGACGCGGGCGCCCTGGCCGGCGAGCGATTCGGCGCAGCCCTTGCCGACGTCGCCGTAACCGCAGACGAGGGCCTTCTTGCCGCCGATGAGGACGTCGGTGCCGCGGTTGATGCCGTCGATCAGCGAGTGGCGAGTGCCGTACTTGTTGTCGAACTTGCTCTTGGTGACCGAGTCGTTGACGTTGATGGCCGGGAAGGCGAGGTCGCCGGCGGCGGCGAACTGGTACAGGCGCAGCACACCGGTGGTGGTCTCCTCGGTGACGCCCTGCACGGACTCGGCGATTCGGCTCCACTTGCCGGCGTCCTCGGCGAGCGACTTGCGCAGCAGCGACAGGAAGACCTTGTACTCGGCGGAGTAGTCGTCGTCGGTCGGCGGCACCACGCCGGCCTTCTCGAACTCGGCGCCGCGCAACACCAGCATGGTGGCGTCGCCGCCGTCGTCGAGGATCATGTTGGCGGGTCCGTCGGCGACCTTCACCCCGCCGGCAGCGCTCCCGGCGGTGGGCCAGGTGAGCATCTGGTCGGCACACCACCAGTACTCCTCCAGGCTCTCGCCCTTCCAGGCGAAGACCGGAACGCCCTGGGGCTCCTCCGGGGTTCCGTTCGGGCCGACGACGACGGCCGCGGCGGCCTCGTCCTGCGTGGAGAAGATGTTGCACGACGCCCAGCGCACCTGCGCGCCCAGCGCGACGAGGGTCTCGATCAGCACCGCGGTCTGCACGGTCATGTGCAGCGAGCCGGAGATCCTGGCGCCCTTGAGCGGCTGGACGTCGTGGTACTCGCGACGGAGGTCCATCAGGCCGGGCATCTCGTGCTCGGCGAGGCGGATCTCTTTGCGGCCGTACTCGGCGAGTCCCAGGTCGGCGACCTTGTAGTCGATGCCGTTGCGGACGTCTGCGGTCAGGGCAGTCATCTATCCCTCTCGAAAGGTTCACGTCAGATCCGCGCGCCGTGCGACGCCCGGACGGTTGCTCAGACCAAGGCTAGCCTGTGCCGCGAACGCCGGGCGCACCGAGCGTCGGGCGCCTCACCTCGACGACGGCGGCGGATCGTCGTCGCCCGCTTCCGCTCGGACCTGCGGCACCCGCGGACCGGCTAGATCGAGGGCGTCGAGCAGGGGCGGCGTCTCGCCGCGCTCCCGCATGCCGAGCACCGAGTGGCGCATGCCGTACACAAGGTAGACCACCACGCCGAGAGCCATCCAGATGAGGAAGCGGATCCAGGTGAGCGCACTGAGGTTGATCATCAGCCAGAGGCAGGCGGCGACGGCGAGCACCGGGACCAGCGGGACCAGCGGGACGCGGAATCCGCGTGTGAGATCGGGCCGGGTCTTGCGCAACACGATCACACCGATGCACACCAGCACGAAGGCGAACAGAGTGCCGATGTTGACCATCTCCTCCAGCTCGCCCATGGGGAGGAAGCCGGCGAGAAACGCCGAGACGAAACCGACGAGCACGGTGATCCGCACCGGGGTGCCGCGACTCCCGGTCTTGGCCAGGCCGCGTGGGAACAGCCCGTCACGCGACATCGCGAAGCCGACGCGAGTCTGACCGAGCAGCATCACCATCACCACCGTGGTGAGACCGGACAGCGCACCGATCACGATCAGCCATTGCGCCCAAGCGATTCCGTGCAGGCCGAAGGCCGTCGCGAGCGTCGCGTTGTCGCCCCGGAGCTCGGTGTAGCTGACCATCCCGGTGAGGACCAGGGTGACCGCCACATACAGCACGGTGACGATGGCGAGCGAACCCAGGATGCCGCGCGGCAGGTCTTTCTGTGGGTCGCGGGCCTCCTCTGCGGTCGTCGCGACGATGTCGAACCCGATGAACGCGAAGAACACCAGCGACGCCGCGGCCAGCAGTCCGTACCAGCCGTAGGTCGACCCGCCGGCCCCGGTCATCAGCGAGAACAACGTCTGGTGCAGGCCCGAGGCGCCGTCGGACGCGGCGTCCTCGGCGGGCGGGATGTACGGCGAATAGTTCTTGGGCGAGATGTAGAACGCGCCGACCACGATCACCAGCAGCACCACCGCCACCTTGACCGCGGTGATCACCAGCGACACCATCGACGACAGTTTGGTGCCGAGCGCGAGCAGCAGGGTGAGCACCGAGATGAGGAGCACCGCGCCCCAGTCGAAGCCGCCGAAGGCGCCGCCGGGATCGCCCCAGGCGATTACCGTGTACGACGTCTCCGAGGGATCGGCGCCGGTGATCAGGCAGAGGAACTCGTTGAGGTAGTGCGACCAGCCCTTGGAGACCACGGAGGCGGCCAGCGCGAATTCGAGGATCAGGTCCCACCCGATGATCCAGGCGACGAACTCGCCGAAGGTCGCGTACGAGAACGTGTACGCGCTGCCGGCGACCGGCACCGTCGAGGCGAACTCGGCGTAGCAGAGGGCCGCGAGTCCGCAGGCGATCGCGGCGAGGACGAAGGCCAGCGAGACCGAGGGGCCGGCGACGTTGCCCGCCGTGCGGGCGGTGAGGGTGAAGATCCCGGCGCCGACCACCACGGCGACGCCGAACACCGTCAGGTCCCACCAGGTGAGGTCCTTCCGGAGCCGGGTCCCGGGTTCGTCCGTGTCGGCGACCGACTGTTCGACCGACTTGACTCGCAAGAACGGGTTGCCCACGCGCGGCACCTTTCGTTCGGATCAGACTGGTTCGGATCGGGCGTCTGCCGACTTCACGACTCGCCAAAAATAGCCGACGCCGCAGCGCGTACGACGGCGGTTCGGACGATCCGGTCCGGTGTGCGCGGTCCGGTCGCGGGTCCGTCTCCGGGGCAGTCCGGCAACGAGTACGCGTGCCTTCGTGTCGCCGGGCCGCGGGAGTCAGGTGTCGCGCGTCGGGTGCGGCTGCTGTTCGCGGGCCTCGTCCTGGGCCAGGAGGTCACTGGGTTCCACCAGCCCGGTCTCCGGCCGGGCCCGCAAGAACATGATCACGGCCCCCAGACCGCCCCACAGCAGCACCATAGCGATGATCATCACGACGACGGCAGCAGCGCTCATCGCTCGTCTCCTTTCAGCGGCGGCCAGGGTTGGAAGGACTCGTCGCGGCCGTTCCAGCTGAGGACGGTCATCACGATCGCGAACACCACGGCGAGGACGATGGTGCCCCAGCCGAAGGTGTTGACGTACCAGTCCGGGTAGCCCTCGTAGCCGTCTTTCACCAGACCCATCACCTTGTCGATCAACATCACCAGGAGCGCGAGCGGCGCGAACACCCCGATCAGGACCAGCCAGGTGTTGCCGAGCTTGAACGTCGACACCGCGTTCAGGTGATCGCGGAGCAGCGGCCCCCGCCGCGCGATCCACACCACCGTCACGCACATGATGATCGCCGAACCGACCACACCGATGTTGTTGGCGAACTGGTCGACGGTGTCCAGCGCGATCAGGCCGGTGGTGGTGGCGAACAGTCCGAAGGAGACCAGGGCGCTCACGATGCCGACGCCGACCGCGGCGGTGCGCTGGGAGAGCCCGAACTTCTCCTGCATGCCCACCGACACACCGACCACCAGCGACACCAGCGACGTGAAGCCCGCGATCACCAGCGAACCGAAGAACACCGCTCCGAAGAACCAGCTGCCCGGCATCTCTGAGACGATCTTCGGGAAGGTGATGAACGAGAGCGTGGGCCCGGTGATCCCCTCCAGCTCGGCGAACCGGATGTTGCTCTGGTGCGCGAGGAACCCGAGCGCGGAGAAGACCCCGATGCCGGCCAGCAACTCGAACGACGAGTTCGCGAACCCGACGACCAGGCCCGAGCTGGTCATGTTGGCTTTGCGCCGCTGGAACGAGGCGTACGCGATCATGATGCCGAAGGCGATCGACATCGAGAAGAAGATCTGGCTGTACGCCGCGATCCAGACCGAGAGGTTGGTCAGCTCACTCCACTGGGGTGTGAACAGCTCGTTGAGCCCGTCGGTCGCACCGGGCAGCGTGACGGCACGGATCACCAGCGCGCCGAAGCCGAGGACCAGCAGCGGTATGCCGATCACGTTGACCTTCTCGATGCCCTTGGCGATGCCGAGCGCCAGCACGACGATGATCAGCACCCAGACGATCACCAGCGGCAGGGCGACGCCCGACACCAGCTGCGCCGACACCCCCGGCTCACCGACCTGCAGATAGTCGCTGAGGAAGAAGGTCTGTGTGTCGTCACCCCACTTGGTGCCGAACGAGAAGTAGAAGTAGCTCATCGCCCAGGCGATCACCACGGCGTAGTAGACGGAGATGATGAACAGCAGTGCGGTCTGGAACCATCCGATCACCTCGGCCTTGCGCCACAGCCGGCGCAGCGCGAGTGCTGCGGCCGCACGATAACGGTGTCCGATCGCGTAGTCGAGGAACAGGATGGGGAAGCCCGCGGTGAACAGTGCGATCAGATACGGAATCAGGAAGGCCCCGCCGCCGCTCTCGTAGGCGACGCCGGGGAATCGCCAGATGTTGCCGAGCCCGACCGCCGACCCGATCGCGGCGAGGATGAAGCCGCGATTGGACGTCCAGGTCTGTCGCTCCGGGTTCGCCGCCGCCGTATCCGTCATCAACCGTCCCTCTCGTCAAGGTTCACCGACCGTAGCGCATCGAAGCCGTGCCGCGGTGACGAAACCCGGTGAAGAAGGACGCGGCGGTCAGGACGCCGGCTCGGGGTCGGAGTGGTCGGCGCCCGCGGGTTTGTGCGGCCTGACCTGGTGCACGATCGCCACCACCACCGAACCCACCAGGAAACCGAGCACCGCCGAGAAGAAGGTGTTGACCAGCCAGCCGACGAAGCCGCCGGCGACCGGCGACGCATCGGCGGCGGCGACCTCGAGGTGGTGGACGAGGTCGTAGAGCCAGTGCCAGCCGAGGTCGTGGACGCCGCCGAGAAGGATGTGCCCGCCCACCCAGAGCATGGCCACGACGCCGACGTACGAGAGCGCCGTCATGAGCATCGGCATCGCGCTCACCAGCGAGCGGCCGACGCGCCGGCTCACCGCGCTGTTCCGCCGGGCCATCGCCAGCCCGACGTCGTCCATCTTCACGATCACCGCGACGACGCCGTAGACCAGCGCCGTGATGACCACGGCGACGACGATCAGCGCGCCCAGGCGCATCCAGAGCCCTTCGGAGGCGACCTCGCTCAGGGCGATCACCATGATCTCCGCGGACAGGATGAAGTCTGTGCGGACGGCGCCGCCGACCAGCTTCTTCTCCTGGTCGCCGCCCACCTGCGCGGCAGGCGCCTCCGCGTGCGCGCCGTGGCCGGTCAGCTTCTCCCAGATCTTCTCCGCGCCCTCGAAAGCCAGGTAGGTGCCGCCCAGCATGAGCAACGGAGTCAGTGCCCACGACGCGAACTCGCTGAGCAGCATGATCGCCGGAAGGATGAAGACCAGCTTGTTGCGGATCGACCCGCGCGCGATCTTGGCGATGATCGGCAGTTCCCGCGCGGGCTCGATGCCCTGCACGTACCGCGGGGTCACCGCCGCGTCGTCGACGACGACGCCCACCGCCTTGGTACTGGCCCTTCCCGCCGCCGCGCCGATGTCGTCGATCGATGCCGCCGTAAGTCTCGCCAGCGCCGCGACGTCGTCGAGCAGCGCCGCCAACCCTCCTGCCATGGGTCAAGCCTTTCCTCGTGCAGCGGTCGTGTGCTGGCCAGAATAGTGGCGCGAGAGCACGAACGTCCGGGCGGACCGGCGGCGTCGCCACCGCAGGTCCGCCCGGCACGCACAAGAACGCGGACGACCGGAACGCCCGACACGGCCCGGACAGGCGGTCGCCGGACGCGCTCAGGTGGCGAACGACTTGCCCACGCGCACGTCGGTCTCGTGCATGCGCGAGCTCGCCTTGGCCACCCCGGCGCCCAAGCCGTTCAGCCGCAGGCGGGCGTCGGTGAAGATCCGGTCCCAGTCGGCTTGCGCCAGCTGGTAATCCGCGGCGCCGCCGGATTCCCAGTTGGCCGCGAGCATGTTCACCTGCCGCTTGAGCTGGCCGGACAGTTCTTCCAGTCGCCCGAACTGATTCTTCAGGTCACCGGCCAGCGTGCCCAGATTCGCGAAGTTGTAGCGGATGGTTCCACCACTCATGATTCCCCCGTTGTGGTTGTGGTTGTGGTTCTTGTCGTCGTTGTGGCTGTGGTCGTCGCTGCGGTTGTGGTCAGACGCCGAGCGACGTCTCGCCGCGCGGCGTGCGGCCTACAGGTCGAGGCCGCCCGCCGAGTTGACGATCACGGTCGCGGCCGTGCCGTCGGCGTCGTCGTATCCGCGGAAACCGGACGTGAGCTTTCCCTCGATCACGTTGAGGGCCTGCTCCAGCCGCACCGCCGTCGCGTGCCAGTCGGTGTGCGTCCCGTCGAACGACTTGGCCGCGTTGCCCTGCCAGTCGGTCAGGCCGCTGGCCGCCGACGCCTTGATCTTCCCGATCACCGCGCGCATGTCGCCCACGATCCCCTTGATGCTCGACGTGGCCGCCTGGCCGGCCGCCACGTCGAGGTTCAGTCCCCCTCCGGACATGTCACTCTCCTTACTTCCTCTTCTGCCTTCTTCTCTTCTGCGCCGGACCGCCTCGGGATCCGGTCGTCAGTGTGTGGTGACTTCGCGCTCTCAGGCCGGGGAGTCCGGCTGCACGAGCAGGAAGTCGACGTCGACGGTCACCGGCGGTGCCGCCGCCTCGCCGAGCACCGGAGTCACTGTCGCGGCGGCCCCGCCCACCTCGAACGTCGTACGGACCGCCTCGCCGGTCCGCGGCCCCGCTGGTGCGGCCACCACCGGAGCCAGTGGTGCCAGCGGGCCGGCGACCGGGGCGGCGCCGGACCTGGCCCAGCCCGGCGCGGTCGATGCCGGGGAGGGGGCGACGCCCGCTGACGGTTCGGCGCTGACCGGCCGCTGCCCGAGAACCGGCTCGGCCGCCGGTGCCGACGGCATCGCGCCCAGTCCGGCCGGTCGGACGGTCGGTGCGCCGCCGTTGCCTCCCGGAACCGTCCCGGCCTGATTCGCCCCGAGGGACCCGGTACCGGTGCCCGGGGCCGCCGGCGACGGGGTCGGTGTCACCGTGGCGGGAACGGTGCCCGCGGGCAGTGGAGCACCCGGCGACGTGGGAGCAGCCGGTGAGGTCGGCGACGAAGCCAGCAGGGTTCCGGCCAGTTGCATGCCGGACGACACCAGCGGCAGCGCGGCGTGCAGGAGGCCCGACAGCTGTGCGGGCGTGACTGGCGGCGGGGTCACCGGAACCGGGGCGCCGTCGACGGCCATCTTGGCCGTGGGCGCGGCCAATTGAGCTCGCGTCGCCGCGACCACCGCCATCGCCTCGGTCAATCCTTCGGCGGCGAAGCCGAGCGCCGCGAGCTGTCCGGGTGGGGTCATGATGGCCGGCAGAGCGGCGGAAATCAGGCCTGCCGTCTTCACGATGATGCCCTGCAGGGCCGCGAGGCCGGCGCCGACGATCACCAGCCCGCCCTGGATGTCGGCGGCCATCGCCGCACCCTGTGTGGCCAGGGCTCCCGCGTTCACCGCCGACTGTGCCGACTTCCCGGTGGCGGCGGCGCCCGACTGTCCCGACCACAGTCCGCTCAGTGCCTGTGCCGCCGAGGCCGCCGCCCCGGCTCCCGTCTCGAGCACCTGGGAGAGTCCGGTCAGCATCGCGGCGGGGTCGCCGGGCCCGCCGGGCAGGACGCCCGAGCCGAAGGTGCTCAGGAGTTCGGCGACGGGCGCGAGCAGGGCGAGCGGATCCAGCGCCGGCAGCGCGGGCAAGTCCGGCAGCCCGGGCGGGACGAGCAGCGGCGACGGGTCGGCGGATGCGCTGTCCCCCGCGTTCGGCCCCAGCGCCGCGCGGTCGACGCCGCCCGGGCCCGGTTGGCCGAGCAACCGGCGGTCCACGCCCAGTCCGGCGAGCAGCTGCGTCGGTGTCTGCTCCAGCAGCGCGGGCAGCCCGGTGGGAGCCAGCAGTTCGCCGAGCGTGAGCTCGGCGGTCGCCGCGCCGCTCATGACGTCGCGACCGCGGTGGCTGCGTCGAGGTCGGCACCGGTGAACGCTGCGAGCCCGGCGGAAGCCGCGGACGCGGTCGCGGCGTGCACGGCCGCCAAGGCGCCCACCGACGAGAGATGGTTGGCCTGCGCGACGGCGAACGCGGCCAGGAACTCCTGGCCGATCAGTCCGAACGCCCCGGTCATCACCGCGGTCTGCGCGGTCGCGTCGGCGGCGCCGGCGGCCGCGGTCGCCGCACTCAACGCCGCCGATGCGGCGGCGAAGGTCTGCACGGCCTCGGCCGCGACGGTCAGTTCACTCATCGTTCCCCCTGTCGGTGTGTTCGACTGCCTCGCCGTCCGGCGGGTCGCCGAACTCGTCGAGAAATTCGCGGGTCAGGTCCGCGCGCCGCTGCGCGACGTCTCGCGCTGCCGTCGCAGCCGTCTCGGTGATCACCGCGGCCAGCCGCGTCGCATCTCCCCGGGCCGCGCCCGGCCGCAGCGTCAGGTCGGCCAGGCCGCCGCTCGCGTCCACCCGCACCACGACGCGACCGTCGTCGGCGGACGCCGTCGCCGACACCCCGGCCAGTTCCCGGTGCGCGTGCTGAAGGGCGGCGAGCCGCGCTTGCGCCCGGGCGGTGATCTGGTCCATCGCCGACGTCATGCGCGCACCCCTTCGCGGCACCAGCGGTCGACCGCTTCCTCCAGCCGTACCACCGCAGCCCGGTCTGGGAGACCCAGTGCATCGAGCACGTCCCGCGGCGTCCCCCGCCCTTCGAGTTCCAGGCGGCGCTGATGGGCCGTCCCGCCGCGCGCCAGCGCGCACAGCGCCAAGATCCGGGCGGCCACCACGTCCAGACTCACCGACAGCTGCGACTGCGCGATCCGCATTCCGACGGGCAGACCGTCCGCCGTCGTGGTGACCGCCAGGCCCCCGCAGGGCGAGGCGGCATGACCGAATTCCAGATCTGACGGCGCGACCGGCGCCCGTGCTGCTGTGTGCTTCATGCAGAGTTAGACGCAGCACCGGACCGTCCGGTTCCCTCGCAGTCGCTTCCCGGCGTGTCGCCCGTCCGCCGGACGACGTGCCCGACGGCGGGCCCTTCGTACTTGGACGCGCCGCCGCGCGGTCCGGTTCCATTTCGCGCACCCCGGGCGCGCCGTGCGCGGTGCCGCGTAGCGTTCGTCTCCCCGGCGCAAGGCCGGACCGACCTCAGGGGGAGAACGACATGACCGACACGCCCGTGACACTGCCGCCCTGGCTCAGCGACTCCGACGCCCGCGTCGACCTCTCGCGCGTCGGGGTGCCCGAAGCACCGCCGACCGTCCAGCCGACGGCCCGCCCGGAGCCGCACCCACCGGTCAGCGCCCCGGGTCCGCTGGTGCAGCCCCCACCGATCCAGCCCCCTTCGCCGCACCCGTCCGCGCCCTTGTACCCGGCCCCGCCGGCGAGCGCCGGCAGCCCGCCGGGACCCCCGCTGGATCAGGTGGCGCTGTTGCGCAAGGCCCGGCGCGCCCCGTCGCGCGGCTGGCGGCGCGCCGTGCACCAGCTCTCCGCCGGAGCCGTCAATCCCGGACAGTCCGCAGCCGAACTGGAGTATCTGGACCTGCTCGAACGCGTCCGGCGGCCGGTTCGCGGCGACTACCGGATCGCCGTGCTCTCGCTGAAAGGCGGTGTCGGCAAGACGACCACCGCGGTGGGCCTGGGATCGACCTTCGCCTCGTTGCGCGGCGACCGGGTGATCGCCGTCGACGCGAATCCCGACCTGGGCACGCTCGCGCAGCGGATTCCGCGGCAGACCGACTCCACGGTGCGCGACCTGCTCGCCGATCCGGCGATCCACCGCTACTCGGACGTGCGTGCACACACGTCGCAGGCCCCGAGCCGGCTGGAGATCCTCGCCTCCGAGCGCGATCCGGCCGCCGCCGAGGCGTTCAGCGAAGACGAGTACCGGGGTGTGATGCGAATCCTCCAGCGGTACTACAACATCATCGTGACGGACTGCGGAACCGGACTCAGCCACGGGGCGATGCGGGGCGTGCTCGACCTGGCCGATGCACTGATCCTGGTGAGTTCACCGGCGCTCGACGGGGCGCGCAGCGCCGGCGCCACCCTCGACTGGCTCGCAGGTCACGGCTTCGGCCACCTGATCGCCCGGTGCGTGGTCGTGCTCAGCTCCGCGCGTCCCGGGTCGTCGTCCATCGACACCGGCCAGCTGGCGCAGCACTTCCTCACCCGCTGCCGGGCCGTGCAGGAGATCTGCTTCGACGACCATCTTGCCGAGGGCGCCGACGTCGACCTGGATCTCCTTCATCGCCGCACGCGCCGGGCGTTCGTGGAACTGGCCGCCACCGTCGCCGAAGACTTCGGGGGCACTGGACTGCGTCGGCATCCGCCGTTCCTCGCCGACGAAATGTGACATAGCTCTCGTTGAGGCGCGGATGTGTGCCAGTCGGCTGAAATAGTGACACTCTCCGTTGGCACAATCAGGGAGCCGGGTGGAGAATGACGGATGAACATCCGGCGGCCACGCCGGAGCATCTGCAGCCAGGAGGTCACCCATGACCGCGTCCGACACCGCCGACACGACCGGATCCGGCCACGATCTGCCACCGGTCCGGGTCGAGTACCGGACGATCCACGGCTACCGGCGAGCGTTCCGGATCGCCGGCGAGGGACCGGCGATCCTGCTGATCCACGGCATCGGCGACAACTCGTCGACGTACGACGAGGTGATCGGTGAGCTGGCCCGCGACCACACGGTGATCGCGCCCGATCTCCTCGGGCACGGCCTGTCGGAGAAGCCGAGCGCCGACTACTCGGTGGCGGCGTTCGCGAACGGCATGCGCGACCTGCTCGTCGTGCTGGGCATCAACCAGGTGACCGTCGTCGGCCACTCACTCGGCGGCGGAGTCGCCATGCAGTTCTGTTACCAGTTCCCGCGTTTCGTCCAGCGGCTGGTCCTGGTCGCCGCCGGGGGCGTCACACATGACGTCAACCCGGCCCTTCGCCTGGCCTCGGTCCCGGGCGTCGCCCTGCTGACCCGCGCGTTCGGTCTGCCCGGCATGTTGCCGCTGCTGAGCGGCGCGGCCAGAGCCCTCGAACGCGCCGACTCGGTGCCGGGCCTGCCGCCCAAGCTCACCCCGCGCAATCTGATCACCGACCACCAGGATCTGCTTCGCATCGTCAGTGATCTGGCCGACCCGCACGCGCACGCGGCGTTCATCCGGACCCTGCGCGCCGTGGTCGACTGGCGCGGCCAGACCATCACGATGCTCGATCGCGCCTACCTCACCGAGCGCCTGCCGTTGCTGGTGGTCTGGGGCACCAAGGACTCGGTGATTCCGGTGCACCACGCCGACCTGATCAGCGCCACCATCCCCCACGCCGACGTCGAGATCTTCGAGGGCGCGGGCCATTTCCCGTTCCGCGACGACCCACAGCGCTTCGTTCGCCTGGTCCTGGACTTCATCGCTGAGAACGAGCCGCTCGAGTTCGATCCGGCGAACTGGCGCGAACTGATGCGCACCGGCCAGCGACTGGATCAGTTCGTCGGTTCCGACGCGCTGATCGAGGAGATCTTCGAAGCCCTCGAGGACGAGCGCAGCGCCAGCTGAACGAGCACGTCGACGGCTGATCGAAGGCCGCGCGAACGCACCGCGCTCCCCGAAGTCAGCGGGACGAGCCCACGAGTTCCCGGTCGTCTGCCGCGCTCCCGACGGCCGTCACGTCGCCGGTCCGACCCTTCGTCACCGGCTCCGCCTCGGCGAAGCCCGGTCGGGCGCTGCCCACGAAGGCGCGGAACCACGACCACACCGCGCCGAACCGGTTCCGGAAGCCGACCAGGTAGAACAGGTGCACGCCGAGCCAGGTGAGCCAGCCGAGGAAACCGGTGAGCTTGACCCCGAACGGGGCATCGACGACGGCGTTGTTGCGGTTCACCACGGCCATGCTGCCCTTGTCCAGGTAGCGGAACGGAGTGCCGGTCACCGTCTTGCCACGGATCATGTCGGCCGCGTGACGGCCCTCTTGCATGGCGACGGGGCTCTGCCCGGGGTAGCCGTTCAGGCTAGTCATGTCGCCGATCGCGAACACGTCGGCGCGCGCCCCGACGGTGAGATCGGGATTGATCAGCAACCGGCCGGCCCGGTCGGTGTCGCACTTGGTCGCCTCGGCGACCACCTCGGCCAGCGGAGTGGCCTGCACCCCGGCCGACCAGACGACGGTCTTGGTCGCGATGGTCCGCTCGTCGCCGTCGGCGCCACGCAGGGTCACCGCGCCGTCGTCGATACCGGTGACGAAGCTGTCGGTGAGCACCTGCACTCCGGCGTCCTCGAGTGTCGTGCGGGCGAAGTCCGAGAGCCGCCCGCCGTACACGGGCAGCAGGTCTCCGGCCCCTTCCACCAGGTACACCGCCGTCGGCGCATCGGTGAAGTAGCGGGTACGCAGTTCGCGGATCTGACCGGCGATCTCGACGCCGGTGGCGCCGCCGCCCACCACCACGAAGGTGTGCGCGGCGGAGTCGTCGACCGGGGCCGCGAAGCAGTCGAGCAGGTGAGCGCGCAGTCGCGTCGCATCGTCGAGCGTCTTGAGCGCGAAGGTGCGCTCGGCCCACTCGTCGTGCCCGAAGTAGCCCTGCGAGGCGCCGGCGGCGACGATCAGGTACTCGTACCGGATCTGCTCCTCGCCGTCGTCCGTGCGGTAGGTCAGCACCTTGGCGTCGGCGTCCAGGCCCGTCACCCGGCCGCGGACGACGTCGACGGTCTCCTTGGACGCCAGCACACCGGCGATCGGCGGCGCGATCTCCTCGGCCGGCAGCACCCCGGTGGCGACCTGGTACAGCAGTGGTTGGAAGAGGTGCTCGTCGGTCGCGGAGATCAGGACCGTGGGAACCTTCGACTTGGCCAGCTGTTTGGCGGCGGCGAGGCCACCGAAGCCCGATCCGATCACGACGGTGTGCGTGGTGCGCATCTGCGGTTCCTGCTCTCTGCTCGACGATGTTATGTCCACTCTCGTAGATCAGTCAGGTCGCCGTCGACCCCGATGACCAGATGATTTCGAATGACATCCATCTGTTCTGTTCATACACTGAGGTCATGGAGTTCCGGCAGCTCGAGTACCTGGTGGCCGTCGCCGAGTGCGGCGGCTTCTCCCGCGCGGCTAAGGCCAGCTTCGTGTCGCAGTCGGCGGTGAGCCATCAGATCGCCGCCCTCGAGCGCGAGCTGGGCGTGGAGCTGTTCGACCGTGCGGCCCGCTCGGTGACGCTCACCGACGCCGGAGAACTGCTGGTCCCGCGCGCTCGGGAACTGCTGCGGCTGCGCGACGAGGCTGTCGCCGCGGTGGTTCCCCGACCTGATCGGGTGCGCATCACCGCCAACATGTCGTTTGCCCGAGCCGCGCTCAGCGCGGTGGCGACCGTCCGCGAACGCCACCCGGAGGCCGAGATCGACTTTCTCATCAAGCCGTTCGGGCAGCGGATCGACGCCGTCGCATCCGGGGAGGCCGACCTGGCGCTGGTCCGCGGCGGCGTCGACCGCGACGACCTCTACCTCGATCCCCTCTGGGTGGACCAGCCGGTGCTGACCTTCCCGTCACGGCATCCGCTGGCCGGCCTGGGGCGCGCGCCGGCCCCGCGCGAACTGTCGGAGTTTCCGCTGATTCTCCCGCCCGCCGAACAGCAGCTTCTGCTGCACCAGCTGGTCGAACGTGTCTTCGCCCGGGCCGACGCGCAGGTGATCTACGGGCCGGTGGTGCGGCCGGGACATTCGGTGGCCTTCGAGCTCATCAACCACCCGGAATGCTGGTCCATCCTGTACGACGACCCGCTGGTGCCCGGCCTGGTCTGCCGTCGCGGACTGGAGTTCACCCTGCCGGTGTCGGCGGTGCTCCGCGCGGATGCGACGCCCAATCCGCTCGTGGCCGAGCTGCTCGCCGAACTCTCGCACGGATACAGCCGCAGGTGAGTGCGGCCACGCAGATCAGCCGCCGCAGCAGCCGCCCGAGGGGCCGCCCGCCGTCCCGCCGCCGTCCACGTCTGCGGCGTCCCGCACGTCCCTCGTCACCGCGTTGCGCGCCGCCCACTCCTGCGGCGGCGGGTAATACACCTCAGCGAGGGTGAGGCCGCGCGCCTGTGCGACCGGCACCTGGGCGCTGCGCGTCCGCTCGTTCAGCAGCGCGACGCACCAGTCGACGCTGCGGCGGCCTTCGCCCACCGAGGCCACGGCTCCGACCAGCGAGCGCACCATCGACCAGCAGAAGGCGTCGGCCTTCACCCGACCGATCAGCACCCCGTCGTCGTCACGCCGCCAGGAGAACTCCTGGAGCTCACGGATCGTCGTAGAGCCCTCCCGGAACCGGCAGAAGGCGGCGAAGTCGTTCAGCCCCAGCAGGGCGGCCGAGGCCTGGTTCATCGCCTCGGGGTCGAGCGGACGCCGCCAGTCGGCGGTGCGTCGTGCCGACAGCGGTTCGGCGCCCCACGGCGCGTCCGACAGGCGGTACTCGTAGCGCCGGGCGAGCGCCGAGAAGCGGGCATCGAAATCGTGCGGCACCGCGTCGACCGACTTGACCCGCACGTCGTCGGGCAGCATCTTCGCGAGTCGACGGACCAGGCGCCCGGGATCGCCGTCGATCGACCGAGTCGCCAGGGCCGCCGCGGGAACGTCGCAGTGCGCCACCTGTCCGGTGGCGTGCACACCCGCGTCGGTCCGTCCGGCGACGGTGAGCCGGACGGGCATCCGCAGCACCGTCGACAGCGTCGCCTCGAGGGTCTCGCAGACCGTGCGCCGGCCGGGCTGGGTCGCCCAGCCGGAGAAGTCGGTGCCGTCGTACCCGATCAGCAAGCGCAGCCGCGGCGACTCGTGTTCCGGCTCCACGCCGGCCTCCCTCCGATACGACGAACCCGCCGGCTCCTCACGGGAACCAGCGGGTGCGTCTACAGGCGTCTCCCGAAACGGGAGGCCTGCCTACTTCTCTTCGTTCGAACCGTCGACGTCGGCGCCCTCGGCGAGAGCCTCGTCCGCGGTGGCCGCGGCCTGGTTCTCGTCGGCACCCTCGGACACGGCCTCGGCGTTGGAGACCTCGGCCGGGGTGGCCTCGTCGATCACCTCGGCGACCGGGTTCTCGGCAGCGGCCTTCTTGGAGGCGGCGGCGCGGGTGGCCCGGCTGGCCTCGTTCGACGCGGTCTGCTCGGTGACCAGAGCGATCACGGCCATCGGCGCGTTGTCGCCCTTGCGCGGCAGGGTCTTGATGATGCGGGTGTATCCGCCGTCGCGACCGGAGTACAGCGGCGCGATGTCGTCGAACAGCTTGGCGACGACGTCCTTGTCGCGGATGTCCTTGAGCACCTGGCGACGGTTGGCGAGCTCGCCGGCCTTCGCATGAGTGATCAGCTTCTCGGCGTACGGGCGGAGCCGCTTGGCCTTGGCTTCGGTGGTGGTGATGCGGCCGTGCTCGAAGAGCGCCGTCGCCAGGTTGGCGAGGATCGCCTTCTGGTGGCTGGCCGACCCGCCGAGGCGGGCACCCTTAGTGGGCTTGGGCATGGAATTCTCCTAGGAGGGGCGCCGATCGCAGACCGGCAGTCTCTTTGATGGTCTGACGAGCTACAGCTGCTCGGTCTCGGCGAAATCTTCACCGGAGTCGTCGGTGTACGACGCCTCGTCACTCCAGGTACCGGTGGCCGGATCGTACCCGGCGACCTGCGACGGATCGAAGCTGGCCGGGCTGTCCTTGAGCGACAGACCCAGACCGTGCAGCTTCACCTTCACCTCGTCGATCGACTTCTGACCGAAGTTGCGGATGTCGAGCAGGTCCGACTCGGTACGGGCCACCAACTCGCCGACGGTGTGCACACCCTCGCGCTTGAGGCAGTTGTACGACCGGACGGTCAGCTCCAGATCCTCGATCGGCAGGCTGAACGCGGCGATGTGATCAGCTTCCTGCGGTGACGGGCCGATCTCGATGCCCTCGGCCTCGACGTTGAGCTCCCGAGCCAGGCCGAAGAGCTCGACCAGGGTCTTACCGGCCGACGCCAGGGCGTCCCGCGCGGTGATGGAGTTCTTGGTCTCCACGTCGAGCACCAGACGATCGAAGTCGGTGCGCTGCTCGACGCGGGTGGCCTCGACCTTGTAGGTCACCTTGAGGACCGGCGAGTAGATCGAGTCGACCGGGATACGGCCGATCTCGGCACCGGTGGCCTTGTTCTGCACGGCCGGCACGTAGCCGCGGCCCCGCTCGACGACGAGCTCGATCTCGAGCTTGCCCTTGTCGTTGAGGGTCGCGATGTGCAGGTCCGGGTTGTGCACCGTGACACCGGCCGGGGGCACGATGTCGGCGCCGGTGACCGCACCGGGACCCTGCTTGCGGACGTACATGGTGACCGGCTCGTCCTCTTCCGAACTGACCACGAGGCCCTTGAGGTTCAGGATGATGTCGGTGACGTCTTCCTTCACACCCGGGACGGTGGTGAACTCGTGGAGCACGCCGTCGATGCGGATGCTGGTGACCGCCGCGCCCGGGATGGACGAGAGCAGCGTGCGCCGCAGCGAGTTGCCGAGCGTGTAGCCGAAGCCCGGCTCCAGCGGCTCGATGACGAACTTGGACCGGTTCTCGGCGATGACCTCTTCGGACAGAATGGGTCGCTGTGAGATGAGCATTGGTGAGTGATTTCTCCTTTGCCGCCCGCTATATGACGGCGTACGAGGGTGACCGAACAGCTGTCGCTGCTGCGGCGGTTACTTGCTGTAGTACTCGACGATGAGCTGCTCGGTGAGGGGCACGTCGATCTGCGCGCGCTCGGGCACCGAGTGCACGAGGATGCGCAGCGTCGACGGGACCACCTGCAGCCAGGCCGGAACCGGGCGGTCGCCCAGGGTCTCCTTGGCGACCTGGAACGGCAGGGTGCCGAGCGACTTCGGCTTCACGTCGATGATGTCGTACTGGCTGACCCGGTAGCTCGGGACGTCCACGGAGACACCGTTCACGGTGAAGTGGCCGTGGCTGACCAGCTGACGGGCCTGACGGCGCGTGCGGGCCAGGCCGGCCCGGTAGACGACGTTGTCCAGGCGGGTCTCGAGGATCTTCAGCAACTCGTCGCCGGTCTTACCCGAGCGGCGGTTGGCCTCCTCGTAGTAGCGACGGAACTGCTTCTCCATGACGCCGTAGGTGAAGCGGGCCTTCTGCTTCTCCTGCAGCTGGAGCAGGTACTCGGTCTCCTTGATCCGCGCGCGACCGTGCTGGCCGGGCGGGTACGGGCGACGTTCGTACGCCTGGTCTCCACCGATCAGGTCGACGCGGAGACGACGGGACTTCTTGGTTGCGGGGCCGGTATAACGAGCCATGTTTCTCTACTTTCCTTTCCCGCTAGACCCGGCGCCGCTTCGGCGGACGGCAGCCGTTGTGGGGCTGCGGGGTCACGTCGGAGATGGTGCCGACCTCGAGGCCGGCTGCCTGCAGCGAACGGATGGCGGTCTCGCGGCCCGAACCCGGGCCCTTGACGAAGACGTCGACCTTCTTGACGCCGTTCTCCTGCGCCTTGCGCGCGGCGTTCTCGGCAGCGAGCTGCGCGGCGAACGGGGTGCTCTTGCGCGAACCCTTGAAGCCCACGTGGCCGGACGAAGCCCAGCTGATCACGTTGCCCTCGGGATCGGTGATCGACACGATGGTGTTGTTGAACGTCGACTTGATGTGTGCGTGGCCGTGCGGAACGTTCTTCTTATCGCGACGGCGTGTGCCCTTCTTGGGGCCGGCACTGCGTGACTTGGGGGGCATTACTTCTTCTTCCCGGCGATGGTCTTCTTCGGGCCCTTACGAGTGCGGGCGTTGGTCTTGGTGCGCTGACCGTGGACGGGCAGGCCACGACGGTGGCGCAGACCCTGGTAGCAGCCGATCTCGATCTTGCGACGGATGTCGGCCTGAACCTCGCGGCGCAGGTCACCCTCGACCTTCACGTTCGACTCGATGTACTCGCGAAGCTTCGAGACGTCCGAGTCGGTGAGATCCTTGGCCCGCAGGTCCGGGCTCAGGCCGGTGGCGGCCAGGATCTCCTTGGAGGTGGTACGACCAACTCCGTAGATGTACGTCAGTGCGATCTCCAGCCGCTTCTCGCGGGGGAGATCCACACCAGCAAGACGTGCCATGTGGTGTTCCTTTGATTTTCAGAGGTCTGCTCCCAGTCCGTCCCGCCTCTGCGACGGGCCCCGGCCTCTGGTCCGGGGGTCGGCGGTCACGCGTCTGTGGCCGCTGGTGCTGGGAGTTCATTCGTTGCCATATTCAATTGTGTTCTTCAAGCGACCTGAAGAAGGACGCTGATCAGCCCTGACGCTGCTTGTGACGCAGGTTTTCGCAGATCACCATGACCCGGCCGTTACGGCGGATCACCTTGCACTTCTCGCAGATCGGCTTGACGCTCGGCTTGACCTTCACGTCAGCTTCTCCTTATTTCCATCTCCCGGGTCATCGACGCCCGGGCGGGGGCCTACTTGTAGCGGTAGACGATCCGGCCGCGGCTCAGGTCGTAGGGCGAGAGCTCCACGACGACACGATCCTCCGGCAGGATACGGATGTAGTGCTGCCGCATCTTGCCGCTGATGTGGGCGAGAACCTTGTGTCCGTTCTCCAGCTCAATGCGAAACATCGCATTGGGCAGGGGCTCGACTACACGACCCTCAACCTCAATGGCTCCGTCTTTCTTAGCCATGTCCTCCGCGATCCTGGGCGACGACGCGCGTCTCCCGGTTGAATCCTTGGTTTTCCGCTACGGTCGGCACATCGAACGTCGTCGTCCGCCCGCCCCGATCGTTCACGGGGAACGGGCGGGAACAGGCATGCGAGTACCGCACGACGCACCGAGAATCCATAGTACGCGCGCCGGGCCGGTCGGCCAAACCGGCGACGGACCGTCCCGCGCCCGGCGAACCTTTGAGAGAGTGGAGCCATGAAGGCCTTCCTGATCCGGACTGTGTTCACCGCGTTCTCCCTGTGGGTGGCGGTGGAACTGGTGCCGGGACTCTCGTTCGACTTCGCCGGCGTCGGCTCCTGGTGGGGCAAGTTCGGCATCGTGCTGCTGATCGCGGCGATCTTCGGGATCGTCAACGGCTTCGTCAAGCCGATCGTGCAGATTCTGTCGATCCCGCTCTACATCCTCACCCTGGGCTTGATCCACATCGTGATCAACGCCTTCATGCTGGAGATCACCGCCTGGATCACCAACAACCTCACGCACTGGGGGCTGGAGGTCGACAGCTTCTTCTGGGCGGCGATCCTCGGCGCCCTGATCATCTCGATCGTCAGCTGGCTGACCGCCATGCTGGTGCCCGACAAGGTCGACAACCTGTATCGCTGAGGCGACGACGACCGGGGCCGACGAGGGGCGGCGGCGCACCGAACGCACGGCGGGTCGGGGCGGGCTGCGCTAACGTCGGGGCGATGGGACGCATCACCGCCCGGCGGCGGGTGACACGCGTCCGCCGCGGCGACGGCCCCGACGTCCGTGCGGACGTGCTCGCCGTCGAAGAACCGCTCGAGATCCGCGTGGGCGGATCGCCGCTGACCGTCACCATGCGGACCCCCGGTCACGATGTGGAGTTGGCCGCCGGCTTCCTGGTGTCCGAGGCCGTGATCTCCGCGCGCGGGCACCTGCTCGCGGCCCGCTACTGCGCCGGCGCGGTCGCCACCGGCTCCGACGGCGCGGTGGAGAACACCTACAACGTCCTCGATCTGACCCTCGCTCCCGGCATCGTCGTGCCCGCCTCCACCGCTCGCGCCTTCACCACCACCAGTGCGTGCGGGGTGTGCGGCAAGGCCGGCATCGATGACGTCGCCGCGGCGTCGTGCTTCGATCCGGCCGGAGACCCGGCCCCGGTGAGCGCCGAGTTCCTGCTAGACCTGCCCGCCCGGCTGCGCGCCCGGCAGACCGCGTTCGACAAGACCGGCGGCCTGCACGCGGCGGGACTCTTCCACGCCGGCACCGGCGAGCTGCTGGTGGTGCGGGAGGACGTCGGCAGGCACAACGCCGTGGACAAGGTGGTGGGCTGGGCCCTGGAGGCCGGGCGGCTGCCGCTGCGCGACACCGTCTTGCAGGTGTCCGGACGCGCCAGCTTCGAGCTCGTCCAGAAGGCGGCCATGGCCGGCATCCCGGTTCTGTCCGCGGTGTCGGCGCCGTCGTCGCTGGCGGTGGACCTCGCCGTCGAGCGCGGCGTCACCCTGGCCGGGTTCGTGCGCGGAGACTCACTCGTGCTGTACAGCCGGGCCGATCGGGTCGTCGATGCGGCGCCACTGGCCCGCGATTGCGCCCCAGGTGATCCGGTCCGCCCCATACGGGATCCATAGGGAGGAACGGAAGTCCCGGGGCGGAACGCCGGTGCGCCGCACGACCCGGGCGGTCGGAAGGCAGCCGGCCCCGAACAGATGGGTACTCTCGGGCTCGTGCGAGCAGTGGTTCAGCGGGTGTCGCAAGCATCGGTCACCGTCGACGGCGAGGTGGTCGGTGCACTCGACTTGTCCGGCGGCGCCCTCGGCCTGGTCGCTCTGGTCGGCGCGACCCACGACGACTCCGCCGCCCACGCCGCACGGCTCGCCGACAAGATCTGGCGGCTGCGCATCTTCCGCCGCGACGACGGCCCGGAGCTCGCCGCCGCCGATCTGGCCGCCCCGATCCTGGTGATCAGCCAGTTCACTCTGTACGCGAACACCGATAAGGGCCGGCGGCCGTCGTGGAACGCGGCCGCACCGGGTCCGGTCGCCGAGCCGCTCGTCGACGCGGTGGTCGCCGAACTGCGCCGGCTGGGCGCGACGGTGGCCACCGGCCGGTTCGGCGCCGACATGTCGGTGTCCCTGGTCAACGACGGTCCGGTCACGCTGATCCTGGAGGTCTGAGCCCGCCGGCCGCACAGGTGGGCCGACCACGCGCTGGTAGTCTCTGCCGGGTGCCGATTCTCCGGAGTCTCCGGGATGCCCCGCCCCGGCGTCTCATCGTCCTCGCCGCGATGGCGCTGACGCTGTCCACCGCTGTCGGTCTGATGCTGGGCGTGTGGAAGGGCTACCTCGACCTGATGGTCTACCGCCTCGGCGCACAGACCTGGCTCGACGGCGGCGACCTGTACGGCCCTCTCCCGCCGATCGGCGACATCTACCTTCCGTTCACCTATCCCCCGCTGGCGGCGATCGCCTTCGCGCCCTTGGCGATCCTGCCGGCCGGTGCCGCGAGCACGGTGATGTTCGGCCTCTCCCTCGCCGCGATCGGACTGACCGTGTGGCTGGTGCTCGATCGGGTCGCGCCGGCCCTGGACCGCGGCCGTCGGCTCGCGCTGGTCCTGGTGATCGTGGCCCTGGCCGAGTATCTGGAACCCGTCCGCGAGACGCTCAGCTTCGGGCAGGTGAACGCCCTCCTGATGGCCGCCGTCGCCTACGACGTCCTCAACCGGCGCCAACGCTGGCCGCGCGGTGTGCTGATCGGCATCGCGATCTCCATCAAGCTGACCCCAGCGGGCTTCCTGCTGCTGTTCTTGCTGCGCCGAGACTGGCGGGCATTCGCGACGACGATCCTGGCCGCCCTCGCCTCGATCGTGGTGGCCTGGGCGGTCACGCCGTCGGACTCCCGGCAGTACTGGTTCTCCACGCTCGCCGAGACCGGCCGCATCGGCGCGCCGTACTTCGCGGGCAACCAGTCGCTCAAGGGCCTGGCCTTCCGCGCGGGGCTCGGCGAGACGGCGGCGACCGCCCTGTGGCTGGCCCTCTCGGTGATCGCGGTGGCGCTCGCCGCGATCTGGATGCGGCGTCTGCTCGCCGACGGCGACGTGCTGACCGCATTGCTGGTCAACGCCGCGGCGATCCTGCTCGTGTCACCGGTCAGCTGGACTCACCACTGGGTGTGGGCGGTGCCGGCCCTGGTCGTCGCGGTCGCTGCGCTGGCGCACCGGAACCGCGGACCCGGCTTCGCCGCCGCGGTCGCCTTCGCCGTGGTGCTGTTCTACGTGGGCCCGCACTGGCTGCTGCCCAGCCGGAAGGATCGGGAACTGGACTGGGGGTGGTGGCAGCAGCTCATCGGCGGGCTCTATCCGCTCTTCACCTTCGGAGTGCTGATCGCCGGCGCCACGTGGGCGCTTCGGAGCGCCCCGGCGGCGCCGCGCGCGGGCGAGGCGGCTACGGCCGCAGCGTGAGGATGCGCGGACCGTCGTCGGTCACCGCGACGGTGTGCTCCCAGTGCGCGGCACGCGTGCCGTCGTCGGTCACCACGGTCCAGTCGTCGTCGAGCACCGAGGTATCCGGCCCGCCGAGGGTCAGCATGGGCTCGATCGCCATCGTCGAACCGACGACCAGGATCTCCTTGCCGCGGCCGGGATTGTCCTCGTTGGCCAGGAAGGGATCCATGTGCATCTCGCGCCCGATGCCGTGTCCGCCGTAACCGTCGACGATCCCGAAACGGCGCCCGAACTTGCGCTCGGCCGCCCGGGTGCCGGCCTCGATGGCGCGCGAGACGTCGTTGATCTTGTTGCCCTCGATCATCGCGGCGATGCCGGCTTCCAGGGACAGTCGGGTGGCCTCGCTGAGCTCTTCGTCCTCCGTCGAGAGCGCCCCCACGCCGAACGACCACGCCGAGTCGCCGTGCCAGCCGTCGAGGATCGCGCCGCAGTCGATGGAGACCAGGTCGCCCTCGGCGAGGATCGTCGACGACGACGGGATGCCGTGTACGACGACGTCGTTCACCGAGCTGCAGATGGACCCGGGGAAGCCGTGGTAGCCCTTGAACGACGGCACCGCGCCCGCGTCGCGGATCACCGTCTCGGCGATCTCGTCGAGTTCCAGGGTGCTCACACCGGGGCGAGCCGCCGCCCGGCACGCGACGAGCGCGGCGCCGACGATCGCGCCGGCCGCCGCCATCGCGTCAAGCTCTCCGGCCGACCGGAACGGCACGACCTTCCGCTTGCGGAAACGAACCACTATCCGGTCAGGCCTTGCCGAGCTTGGCGAGGATCTGCTGCTGCACGTCGGCGATCTCGCCCATGCCGTCGACCTCGATGATGTCGTCCGCGTAGAAGGCGAGCAGCGGAGCGGTCTCCTCGTTGTAGACGTGCATCCGGTTGCGGATCACGTCCTCGGTGTCGTCGGCGCGGCCGCGGGCCAGCATGCGGCCGACCACGGCGTCCTCGTCGACGACGATGGACAGCACGCCGTTCAGCTCGGTGCCCAGGTCGGCGAGGATGCCGCCCAGGGCCTGCGCCTGCTCCACCGACCGCGGGAAGCCGTCGAGCAAGAAGCCCTTGGCGGCATCCGGCTCGTTGAGGCGGTCGCGGACCATGCTGACCGTCACCTCGGACGGGACCAGATTGCCCGAGTCCAGGTACTTCTTGGCCTCCAGACCGATCGGGGTGCCCTCCGAGATGTTCGCGCGGAACAGGTCGCCGGTGGAGACGTGCGGGATGCCGAGCGCCTCCGACAGCAGTTCCGCCTGGGTGCCCTTGCCCGCTCCGGGCGGTCCGACGATGACGAGTCTCACTTGAGGAATCCTTCGTATTTGCGTTGCATCAACTGGCTATTGATCTGCTTCAGGGTATCCAGACCCACGCCGACCATGATCAGAAGCGCGGTACCGCCGAACGGAAGGTTGGCGACCTCGCTGTTGTTGTTGCCGATCTCCAGGAACAGGTTCGGCAGGATCGCGATGATGCCCAGGTACAGCGAGCCCGGCAGCGTGATCCGGCTGAGCACGAAGCTCAGGTAGTCGGCGGTCGGCTTGCCCGGACGGATGCCCGGGATGAAGCCGCCGTAGCGCTTCATGTCGTCGGCGCGCTCTTCGGGGTTGAAGGTGACGGCGACGTAGAAGTACGTGAAGAAGATGATGAGCAGGAAGTACGTCGCGATGTGCCACATGCTCCCCGGATCCACCAGGTTGGTCTGGATCCACAGCTTCCAGCCGGACACCTCGGTCTCACCCTGGGTGAGGCTGATGACCAGCTGCGGGATGTAGAGCAGCGACGACGCGAAGATCACCGGGATGACGCCGGCGGTGTTGACCTTGATCGGGATGTACGTGGAGGAGCCGCCGTACATCTTGCGACCGACCATCCGCTTGGCGTACTGCACCGGGACGCGGCGCTGGCCCTGCTCGATGAAGACCACCGCGAGCAGGATCACCAGCGCGGCACCGCAGACGAGGCCGAAGATCAGGCCGCCGCGGCCGTTCAGGATGTTGCGGCCCTCGGCCGGCAGGCGGGCCGCGATACCGGCGAAGATCAGCAGCGACATGCCGTTGCCGACGCCGCGCTCGGTGATCAGCTCACCGAACCACATGACGAGGCAGGCGCCGGCGGTCATCACCAGGACCATGATGACCAGCACCCACAGGTTGTCGCTGTTGTGCAGGATCGCGGTCGGATCACAGTCGGTGCCCGAGGCGGGCAGCAGGCGGCCGTTGGCGGCCAGCGCCACGATGCCCGTGGCCTGGAGCAGTGCCAGCGCCACCGTCAGGTAGCGGGTGTACTGCGTCATCTTGGCCTGGCCGGACTGGCCTTCCTTGCGGAGCTGCTCGAACCGCGGAATGACGACGGTGAGCAGCTGCACGATGATCGAGGCCGTGATGTACGGCATGATGCCGATCGCGAACACCGACAGCTGCAGCAGCGCGCCGCCGGAGAACATGTTGATCAGCGAGTAGATCTGCGCCGAGTCGCCCTGGGCGGCGGCGTCCACACAGCGATTGATCTCGCGGAAGTCCACGCCGGGCGAAGGGAGCGTCGCACCGAGCCGGTACAGCACGAGGATGAACAGGACGAAGAAGATCTTCTTCCTCAGTTCGGGCGTCCGGAAGGTCGCCACTACGCTGGAAAGCACTAACTCCTCCTACGACCGCGCGGGTCCGTTGAACCGCGGCGGTGCTCGGTGCGTCTACTCGATACAAGTGCAAGCGGAGTCCCGGCCGGCCGGGACGCCCAGGGCGCTAGACGATTGCTTCAAGGCCCATAGAACAAAAACTCTAACAGTCCACCGAACACCACCGGTCAGGCGCGTCCTGCGGTCCCCGGTGTTTCACCGGGCTCTCGCGGGACACACCTGACCGGGGTGTCATCGATGGTGTGCCAAGGAGCGTCTTACTGCTCGGTGGCGGTGCCGCCGGCAGCGGCGATCTTCTCCTTGGCGGAGCCGGTGAACTTGTCTGCGGTGATGTCCACCTTGACGTTGAGTTCACCGTTGCCCAGGACCTTCACGAGCCGGTTCTTGCGCACGGCGCCGGCGGCGACGAGCTCGGCGACACCGATCGTGCCGCCCTCGGGGAACAGGCGCGCGATGTCGCCCACGTTGACGACCTGGTACTCGACCCGGTTGCGGTTCTTGAAGCCCTTGAGCTTCGGCAGCCGCATGTGGATCGGCATCTGGCCGCCCTCGAAGCCGGCCGGCACGTTCTTGCGTGCCTTGGTGCCCTTGGTGCCGCGGCCGGCGGTCTTACCCTTGGAACCCTCACCGCGACCCACACGGGTCTTCTCGGTCTTCGCGCCCGGTGCGGGGCGAAGGTGGTGCAGCTTGATAGCGCTCATTACTTGACCTCTTCGACAGTCACGAGGTGCCGTACGACGTTGATCAGGCCGCGGTTGATCGGCGTGTCCTCGCGGGTGACGCTCTTGCGGATGCCCTTGAGGCCAAGGGTGCGAAGGCTGTCACGCTGGTTCTTCTTGGTACCGATGGTGCCCTTGATCTGGGTGATCTTCAGCTGTGCCATGGTTACTTCCCTTCGGTCGCAGCGGCAGCGGCGGCGGCGCGAGCGCGCAGCATGCCGGCCGGTGCGACTTCTTCCACGGAGAGTCCCCGTCGGGCAGCGACCTCTTCGGGCTGCTGCAGCGACTTGAGGGCCTCGACGGTCGCGTGCACGACGTTGATCGCGTTGTCCGAGCCCAGGCTCTTGGCCAGGACATCGGTCACACCGGCGCACTCCAGCACGGCGCGGACGGCGCCACCGGCGATCACACCGGTACCCGGGCTGGCCGGGCGCAGCATGACGACGCCGGCCGCGGCCTCACCCTGAACCGGGTGGGTCACGGTGCCGCCGATCATCGGGACGCGGAAGAAGCTCTTGCGAGCCTCCTCGACGCCCTTCTGGATGGCCGCGGGAACTTCCTTGGCCTTGCCGTAGCCGACACCGACCATGCCCTGGCCGTCGCCGACCACCACGAGGGCGGTGAAACTGAAGCGCCGGCCGCCCTTGACGACCTTGGAGACGCGGTTGATGGTGACGACGCGCTCGAGGTGGTTGCGCTCTTCGCGCTCACCCCGGCCGCCGCGGCTGTCGCGACGGTCGCCGCGGCCGCGGCGCTCGCCGCGATTGTCGTTGCTGTTGTTGGCGCCGGCGGGTCCGTTTCCGCCGTCACGCTGACGTCCGGGCATCAGAGGTCCCCTCCGGTCTTGGTCGTGGTCATGTTGAACTTGCTCATCAGAAGGCCAGCCCTCCTTCGCGAGCGGCGTCGGCCAGGGCGGCGATGCGCCCGTGGTAGGCCTTGCCGCCGCGGTCGAAGACCACGGTCTCGATGCCTGCGGCCTTGGCGCGCTGCGCGACGAGCTCGCCGACCTTGGCGGCCTGGGCGGTCTTGTCGCCGCCTGCGGCGCGCACGTCGGCCTCGATCGAGCTGGCGGCGGCGAGAGTGCGGCCGGTCAGGTCGTCGATCACCTGGACGTGGATGTGGCGGCTGCTGCGCTTGACGGCCAGGCGCGGACGCTCGGCGGTGCCGTTGACCTTCTTGCGCAGACGGAAGTGACGACGCTTGGTCGCGGTGCGACGACGGGTCGACGCGTCCTTGCCGACAGGGGTGCGGTCGATAGTTGCTTCACTCATGTCTTACTTACCCGTCTTTCCGACCTTGCGGCGGATCTGCTCACCTTCGTAGCGAATGCCCTTGCCCTTGTAGGGGTCCGGACGACGCAGGCGGCGGATGTTCGCCGAGATCTGGCCGACTTGCTGCTTGTCGATACCCGAGACCGAGAACTTGGTCGGGGACTCCACCGCGAAGGTGATGCCCTCCGGCGCCTCGATCGGCACGGGGTGGCTGTAACCGAGGGCGAACTCGAGGTCCTTGCCCTTGGCCTGCACGCGGTAACCGACGCCGAAGATCTCCATCTTGGTGGTGTAACCCTGGGTCACACCCTCGACGAGGTTGGCGATCAGCGAGCGGTTGAGGCCGTGCAGCGCACGGTTGCGGCGCTCGTCGTTGGGCCGGGTCACCACGATGGAACCGTCCTCGACGGCCACGGTGATCGGCTCGGTGACGGTGAGGCTCAGCTCACCCTTGGGGCCCTTGACCTTCACGGCCTGGCCGTCGACGGTGACGTCGACGCCTGCGGGGATTGCGATGGGGTTCTTACCAATACGCGACATTGTTCTTTGCGCCCCTTACCAGACGTAGGCGAGGACTTCGCCGCCCACGCCCTGGTTGGCTGCCTGGCGGTCGGTGAGCAGGCCGGACGACGTGGAGATGATGGCCACGCCGAGGCCGCCCAGGACCTTGGGCAGGTTGGTGGACTTCGCGTACACACGCAGACCCGGCTTGGAGACACGGCGGAGGCCGGCGATGCTGCGCTCGCGGCTCGGGCCGTACTTCAGGGTCACGGTGAGCTTCTTGCCGACCTCGGCGTCTTCGACGCGGAAGTCGGTGATGTAGCCCTCGCGCTTGAGGATCTCGGCGATGTTCACCTTGATCTTCGACGACGGCAGCGTCACCTCGTCGTGGTACGCCGAATTGGCGTTGCGCAGACGCGTCAGAAAGTCTGCGATCGGGTCAGTCATGGTCATGGTTGACCGTCAACCTTTCTCGTAGCGGTTCCCATACAGCACCGATCAGTCGGGTTACCCCGTCGACCTGCGGTGGGCCTTCCACGAAGTGGATAGTTGTGCAAGGTTCTTCCCCTCCGATGCCCTTGGCTCTTCGCCGGCACCGGGAAGGTATGAAGTTGTGGCTCCCGGGGGCACAGTTCACCCGGGCAACCGCTCAAGTGTAGAAAACCCGAGGCCCAGACACCAAATCGGCGCCCATAGAACGGTCGCGCGAGCGCAACGAGCCGAAAGCCCCGTTTCGTGTGACCACATCTCGGCAACAGCGAGCGGACCTTCACTCCCGCCACACCGAGCCCCGTTTCGTGTGACCACATCTCGGTCACACGAGACGGACCTTCACTCGTGCCACAACCTTCCCGGGGACGAGAGGCACATCCGCGCCGGAGCGAGAAGCGCGTTGTCCACAGCGGCGGCTCACGGCCGGGTTTTCCACAACCGGGCCGAGTCGGGGTTCCCCGCGGCGGGAGATCGCGTCACGCTCGCAGCATGACCACCGTCGATCCAGCTCCCGCCACCTCGACGCCGAACGACGACGAGTCGCCGCCCATCGAGGAGCCCGCCTTCGCGCCCGCCCTCGCCGCACTGCTCGGGCGTCAAGACGACGTGGCCACCCGGGCGCAGCTCCTCGTGGCGGGTGTCCCGTCGTCGTACATCCGCCGGAAGCTCCGCCGGAAGGAGTGGACCGTGCACCGCCGCGGCGTGTACGTCGCCCACAACGGGCCGCCGACCTGGCAGCAGCGCGCCTGGATCGCGACCCTCGCGACGACTCCGTCCGCGCTGAGTCATCAGTGTGCGATCCGCGCGGCAGGCGGACCGATCGGCTCGGCGCACGACGACGCCCCGATCCACATCGCCGTGCCCGACCGCCGTCACCTCCCCGAACGCGCCGGTGTCGTGATCCACTATCGCGGTCGGCTCACCGAGCGAGCGCTGCTGCACGCCTCACCGCCGCGGTTGCGCGTGGAGCACGCCTACCTCGAGCTGGCCGCTGAGGCCGACGACGACACCGGCGCCGTCGCGCACCTCACCGCGGCCGTGCAGTCCCGTCTCACCACCGCCGGCAAGCTGATCACCGCACTCGAGTCGCGTCCCACACTCCCCCGTCGCGCGTTTCTCCTCGGGGTCCTGCACGACGCCGCGAGGGGCGCCTGCTCGGTACTGGAACACGCCTATCTCACCGGAGTCGAGCGCGCCCACGGCCTCCCCGAACCGGTCCGCCAGGCCCCGACCACGGTCGGCCGCCGGGGGTTCCGCGATCTGGACTACCCGGACTGGGGACTCGTCATCGAACTCGACGGCCGCCTCGGGCACGACGACGCCGCCTCCCGGACCCGCGACTTCGAGCGTGACCTCGACGCGGCGGTGGGTGCACGACGACGCACCGTCCGCCTGTGTCACGCCCAGGCGACCCGGCTGCGCTGCACGACGGCGGCCAAGGTGGGCGCCCTGCTCCGGGCCGGTGGATGGCCCGGAGCCCCCACCCCGTGCTCGACGACCTGCCCGATCGCGGCTTCCCGTCCCCGAACCCCGCCCGCTGTGACCAGATAGGCGACACCCCGAACGGACCTTCACATCCGTCACAGGTCACCAGCGAAACGACGACGGGTGTCGCGCGGCGCGCCCCGCAGCGATGCGCACCACGGTGAGCACCAGCCCGGCGAACACCGCCAGCCACACCGCGAACGCCGGCCACGACTCCCACCGCCCCAGCTCGGTGAGCCAGCGGTCTCCCCGGATGTAGCCCAGCTGCCGGGTGGCCTCGCCGTACATGCCGATCGGGAACACCATCGCCCAGAGCGCGGGACGATAGCCGCGGATCGCACCGGGCCGGCCGGCCTGCCAGAGCTGCAGCGCGACGGTCAGCGGGATCATCCAGGTGACGAACGCCCACAACGCCATCGCGACGCCGCCGACCACCGCCTGCGGCATCACGACCTGCTCCTCGCGGGTGCCCAGCACCTCGGCGGCGGCGAGGATCGAGATGGCACCGGACCCGAGGAACACCCAGTACGGCGACACCTCGTCTGCCGCCTTGACCCCGGCCCGCAGCAGGCGGTCGGCCACCAGACACGCGACGATCACCAGTTGGAGCACGCCCAAGCCCCAGAACAGCACCGCCGCAGTGGCGCCGAGATCGCAGTCCGCGGCGCGCGACCACGCCCCCAGCGACACGGCCATCGCCTGGGTGGAGACCACGAGGAGAAACCAGGTGCCGTCGAAGACCGTCAGGTCCCGCGGCCGCCGGGAGGCCCCGGCGCGCACCACCAGGGCGCCGACCACGGCGTACTGCATCGCGATCCACGCGACACCGGAGACGACGATCAACACCAGCGCGAAGACGGTCCAACCGCGTCCGGTCGCATACGCCGAGAGCACGCCTCCAGCAGCGACGAAGGCCAGTGTGCGACAAGCCCTTTCAGAAAACTCGCGGCGAATCCCCCATTGGCCGGCAGCCAGCCCGGCCAGTGTTCCGATCACCAGCACCGCATATCCGGCCGACGCGACCCAGAACAGGATCCAGGAGAGCAGATCGGCGCCGCTGTTGCGGACCCCGGTGGCGACGATCCCGGTCGCCATGACGAACGTGAAGTGCTCCAGGCGCATGTCCCGCAAGGCGCCCCAGCGTCTTTCGGCGGTGTGCTCCAAGGACTTCCTCCATCAGTTCTCACAGCATTTGCTTTAAATGAGTATCGATTCTGTTAATTCGGCCTAGTGTCGGATCATGGCCGGTACTCCGAAGACTCAGGGCGACGCAGCACAGGCACTCCTCGACGTAGGTCGATTCTTCACCCGCTGGGACGAGACCGCCGACAAACGCGCGGTGTTCCGCGACGGAGGCCGGGCAGGCGACGTCTTCTACCGCGACCGATGGAGCCACGACAAGATCGTCCGCTCGACGCACGGCGTGAACTGTACGGGCTCATGCTCGTGGAAGGTGTACGTCAAGGACGGAATCATCACCTGGGAGACCCAGGAGACCGACTACCCCAGCGTCGGACCGGACCGCCCCGAATACGAACCCCGCGGGTGCCCGCGCGGCGCCGCCTTCTCCTGGTACACCTACTCGCCGACCCGCGTGCGTCACCCGTATGCACGCGGGGTGCTGGTCGAGATGTATCGCCAGGCCAAGGCCACCGGCAAGGACCCGGTCGAGGCGTGGGCCGACGTGACCGGAGACCCCCTCCGCCGCCGCGCGTATCAGCGGGCCCGGGGCAAGGGCGGGCTGGTCCGGGTGAGCTGGGACGAGGCGATCGAGATGGCGGCCGCCGCGCACGTGCACACCATCAAGACCTACGGCCCCGACCGCTGCGCCGGCTTCTCCCCGATCCCGGCGATGTCGATGGTCAGCCACTGCGTCGGCACCCGGTTCATGCAGCTGATCGGCGGCGTCATGACGTCGTTCTACGACTGGTACGCCGACCTCCCGGTCGCCAGCCCGCAGGTCTTCGGCGACCAGACCGACGTGCCCGAGTCCGGCGACTGGTGGGATGCGACCTACCTGATGATGTGGGGCTCCAACGTCCCGGTCACGCGGACCCCGGACGCGCACTGGATGGCCGAGGTGCGCTACCGCGGCACCAAGGTGGTGACCGTCTCGCCGGACTTCGCCGACAACACCAAGTTCGCCGACGAGTGGCTGCCCGCGCAGGCCGGCACGGACGGCGCCCTCGCCATGGCGATGGGGCACGTGATCCTCAAGGAGTTCTTCGTCGACCGGTCCACGGAGTTCTTCACCGACTACGTCCGCAAGTTCACCGACCTGCCCTTCCTCGTCGCACTCGACGAGCAGTCGCACGACGGAGAGCGCACGCTGGTCCCCGGAAAATTCGTCACCGCCGACCAGGTCGACTCCGGCCTGGGCAGCGGCACCGCGTCCGGCCCCAACTCACTCGGCGGTCAGCACCCCGAGGACGAGTGGAAGCCCGTCCTCCTCGACGACGACTCCGGCTCCGTGATCGTGCCGAACGGCTCGATGGGCTTCCGCTACGCCGAATCCGGCGCCGGCCGCTGGAATCTGGACCTCGAGGGCGTCACGCCGCGCCTCACCCTGCACGACGACCCGGAGGCCACCGCCGTCCAGATCAGCATCCCGGCGTTCGACGACCCCGACGGCAGCGGCTCGGTGCTGCGGCGCGGCGTCCCGGCCCGGCGGATCGGCGACCGCCTGGTGACCACTGTGTTCGACCTGATGCTCGCGCAGTACGGCGTCGGGCGCGACGGACTGCCCGGCGACTGGGCTGCCGGATACGACGACGCCGGCACGCCCTACACTCCCGCCTGGCAGGAGGAGATCACCTCGGTGCCCGCCGAGGCGGCGATCCGCGTGGCCCGCGAGTTCGCCACGAACGCCGTCGAGTCACAGGGCCGGTCGATGATCATCATGGGCGCGGGCATCTGCCAGTGGTTCCACGGCGACGTCACCTACCGCGCCATCCTCGCCCTGCTGAACCTCACCGGGAGCATGGGCCGCAACGGCGGCGGATGGGCCCACTACGTGGGCCAGGAGAAGTGCCGTCCGATCACCGGCTGGATCTCCCTCGCCAACGCGCTCGACTGGAGCCGGCCGCCGCGGACGCAGCCGGGGACGTCGTACTGGTACATGCACACCGACCAGTGGCGCAACGACGGCTACTCCACCACCGCGCTCGCCTCTCCGCTGAGCAAGGGGGTCCTCGATCACCCGCACACCGCGGACGCGATCGCGCAGTCCGCACGGATGGGCTGGATGCCGTTCTATCCGCAGTTCTCCGTCAACCCGCTGCAGGTGGCCGACGAGGCGAAGGCCGCGGTCGACGCCGGCGAGGCCGCCAGCCCCGGCGCCTACGTCGCACAGAAGCTGTACGACGGCGAGCTGACCCCGTCGATCAACGACGTCGACGCTCCGGAGAACTGGCCGCGCACGCTGGTGCTGTGGCGCTCGAACCTCTTGGGATCCAGCGCCAAGGGCGACGAGTACTTCCTCCGGCACCTCCTCGGCACCCAGCACAACGTGCTCGGGACCGAACACCCGGAGACCCCGCATCCGCGGGAGGTGAGATGGCACGAGGAGGCCCCCGAGGGCAAGCTCGATCTACTCCTGTCCGCCGACTTCCGGATGACCTCGACCACGTTGATGAGCGACATCGTGCTGCCCGCGGCCACCTGGTACGAGAAGCACGACCTGAGCTCGACCGACATGCACCCGTTTGTGCACGCCTTCACCCCGGCGATCGACCCGCCGTGGGAGGCCAAGAGCGACTTCGAGCTGTTTCACGCTCTGGCGCAGGAGCTGTCCCGCCAGGCCGAGAAGCACCTGGGTACGGTGCACGACATCGTCGCCACCCCGAATCAGCACGACACCCCCGGCGAGACCGCCAATCCGCACGGCATCGTCGACGACTGGCTCGACGGCGACGCTCCCGGCGTGCCGGGCAAGAACCTGCCGCAGTTCGTCGTCGTCGAACGTGACTACACCGCCATCGCCGACAAGCTGGCCTCGGTCGGTCCGCTCGCCGACAAGCTCGGCTTCACCGTCAAGAACATCACCTTCGACATCGGTTCGCAGACCGCCAAGCTCGCCGCGAACAACGGGGTGATGTTCGGTGGGTCGCCGGCCGCCGACGGTCGGCCCGCGATCGACACCGACGAGAAGCTCGCCGAGGCCATCCTGATGTTCTCCGGCACCACCAACGGCGAGCTCGCCGTCGACGGCTTCGAGAAGCTGGAGCGCACCACTGGAAAGACCTTCGTCGATCTGGCCGCGGGTTCCGAGGAGAAGCGGATCACCTTCGCCGACACCCAGGATTCGCCGCAGCCGGTGATCACCTCGCCGGAGTGGTCGGGCAGTGAGACGGGCGGCCGGCGGTACGCGCCGTTCACCATGAACGTCGAACGGGACAAGCCCTTCCACACGCTCACCGGGCGCATGCACTTCTACCTCGACCACGATTGGATGCTCGACATCGGCGAGGCACTGCCGATCTACCGACCGCCGCTGGACATGCACCGGCTCTTCGGCGAACCCAGACTCGGGCCGACCGGCGAGATGGAGATCGCCGTGCGCTTCCTGACTCCGCACAACAAGTGGTCGATCCACTCGGAATACCAGGACAACCTGTTCATGCTGTCGCTCTCCAGGGGTGGGCCGACAGCATGGCTTTCGCCGGAGGATGCGGGCGCGATCGGGGTGATCGACAACGATTGGATCGAATGCGTCAACGCCAACGGGGTGTTCGTCGGGCGTGCGGTGGTCAGCCACCGCATCCCGGCGGGCATCACCTACGTGCACCACGCGCAGGAACGCACCATCGACGTCCCCAAGTCGGAGGCGACCGGCAAGCGCGGCGGCATCCACAACTCGGTGACCCGCCTGCTGGTGAAGCCGTCGCACCTGATCGGCGGCTACGCCCAGCTCTCCTATGCCTTCAACTATCTCGGCCCGACGGGCAACCAGCGGGACATCGTCTCGATCATCCGCAAGCGCAGCCAGGAGGTGACCTACTGATGCGTGTCATGGCTCAGGTCGCGATGGTGATGAACCTCGACAAATGTATCGGGTGTCATACGTGTTCGGTCACCTGCAAGCAGGCGTGGACCAATCGCGCGGGCACCGAATACGTGTGGTTCAACAACGTCGAAACCCGTCCGGGACAAGGCTATCCACGTCGGTACGAGGACCAGGAGAAGTGGAAGGGAGGCTGGCGGCTCAACCGCCGCGAGCAGTTGCGCCTGCGCACCGGCGGCCGGCTGCAGAAGCTCGCCACCATCTTCGCCAGCCCGGTGCAGCCCACGCTCGCCGACTACTACGAACCGTGGACCTACGACTACGAGAACCTGATCTCCGCGCCGCTCGGCGACGACATCCCCGTCGCCCGGCCCAAGTCGCTGATCACCGGCGAGGACATGAAGATCACCTGGTCGGCCAACTGGGACGACGACCTGGGCGGCTCGGCGGCCACCGAGGAACTCGATCCGATCATGCAGAAGCTGCGCGACGAGGCCGCCGACAAGATCACGTTCTCGTTCGAGCAGACCTTCATGTTCTATCTGCCGCGCATCTGCGAGCACTGCCTCAACCCGTCGTGCATGGCCTCGTGCCCGTCCGGCGCGATCTACAAGCGCGAAGAGGACGGCATCGTGCTGGTCGACCAGGACCGCTGCCGCGGCTGGCGCCAATGCATCACCGGCTGTCCGTACAAGAAGATCTACTACAACCACCGCACGGGCAAGGCCGAGAAGTGCACGTTCTGCTACCCGCGCATCGAAGTCGGGCAACCGACGGTGTGTTCGGAGACCTGCGTCGGCCGCCTCCGCTACATCGGTCTGTTCCTGTACGACGCCGACGCCGTGACCGCCGCCGCGTCGGTCCCCGACGAGCGGGATCTCTACGAGGCGCAGCTGGAGCTGATGCTCGATCCGGCCGATCCGAAGGTGCTCGCCGCCGCGCGCGCCGAGGGCATCCCAGACGACTGGATCGACGCGGCACGGCGCTCCCCCGTCTACGCGCTGGCCAAGAAGTACCGGGTGGCGCTGCCGCTGCATCCGGAGTACCGCACCATGCCGATGGTCTGGTACGTGCCGCCGCTCTCGCCGATCGTCGACCTGCTCACCGAGCAGGGTCACGACGGCGAGAGCCATGACAACCTCTTCGGCGCCATCGACACGCTCCGCATTCCGCTGGAGTATCTGGCCGAGTTGTTCTCGGCCGGCGACGTCTCGGTGGTGGAGGACGTCCTGAAGAAGCTCGCCGCCATGCGCAGCTACATGCGCGACGTCGCACTCGGCCGCGAGCCGGACGCGCGGATCCCGGCGCGGGTCGGCATGGACGAGGAGTCGATGACGGAGATGTATCACCTGATGGCGATCGCCAAGTACGCCGATCGTTACGTCATCCCGACCGCGCACGCCGAGGAGGGGCACCGTCTGGAGGAGATGGCCTGTTCGCTCGACTACGACGACGGCCCCGGCATGTACGAGTCCGGCCCGTTCGGCGAGGCGAGCGGTCGCGCGACACCGGTGTCCGTCGAGACCTTCCAGGCGCTGAAGCAGCGGCAGACCACCGACCGGGCCGCGGACGCCACGGCCCTCCGCGACCGGGTGAACCTGCTGAACTGGGACGGCAACGGTTCGCCGGTGTCTCGCTCGTCGAGCGAAGTCGAGGCCCGCGATGCGTGACGCCCGTCTGTGCTGGTCGTCGAGCAGGCAAAACGCCAACGCGTGCTCCCCGAGCCGACGAGGCGCCAACACCTGCAGGTCGAGTAGCCGAGGCGCCACCACATGCAGGTCGAGTAGCCGAGGCGCCAACACCTGCAGGTCGAGTAGCCGAGGCGCCAACACCTGCTGGTCGAGTAGCCGAGGCGCCAACACCTGCTGGTCGAGTAGGCGAGGCGCCAACACCTGCTGGTCGAGTAGGCGAGGCGCCAACACCTGCTGGTCGAGTAGGCGAGGCGCCAGCCGAGCCGTATCGAGACCCACCCCCACCACACCACCAGGTCTCGATACGCACGACTCACTCCGCTCGCCGCACTACTCGACCACCACACAAAACCAGCCGCCCACCACCAAACGAGACGCCACCACATGCTGGTCGAGTAGGCGAGGCGCCAGCCGAGCCGTATCGAGACCCACCCCCACCACACCACCAGGTCTCGATACGCACGACTCACTCCGCTCGCCGCACTACTCGACCACCACACAAAACCAGCCGCCCACCACCAAACGAGACGCCACCACATGCTGGTCGAGTAGGCGAGGCGCCAGCCGAGCCGTATCGAGACCCACCCCCACCACACTGCCAGGTCTCGATACGCACGACTCACTCCGCTCGCCGCACTACTCGACCACCACACAGGATCAACCACCGACCACCGCACGGGATCGCTTCCGCCCCCGCGAACGGGATCAGTCGCCGACCACCGCACCGGGCCGTTCCCTCCCCCGCGAGCGGCACCGCCGACCGAAGGGCCGTGACCGATGAGCCTGTTCCGCCGGCCGAACCGGGCGACCTCCGATCGCGAGAGCCGCGTGATCTACCAGATCGCGTCGCTCTGCCTGCAGTACCCGGACGAGACCCTCCTCGCCCAGGCCGGCCTGCTGCACGATGCGCTCGCCGGACAGCCGGACTCGGCGTCGACCCGGGCGCTGACCCGGTTCGCCGGACACTTGGACACCACCGACCCGGACGTCTTGCGAGAAAGCTACGTTCGCGACTTCGACCTGTCCCGGCATCAGACGCTGTACCTGACGTACTGGTCGGACGGGGACACCCGACGGCGAGGCAGCGCCCTCGCCGCCATCAAGCAGACCTATCGCGAATCGGACTTCCTGGTGGACACGCACGGCGAACTCCCCGACTACCTGCCGATGGTCCTCGAGTTCGCCGCGCGCGTGAACCCGGAGACCGGCCGGATGCTGCTCATCGAGCATCGGGCTTCGCTGGAACTGATCCGGATCGCACTGCAGGAGAAGGACTCTCCGTACGCCGATGTGCTGGCAGCCGTCTGTGCGACGTTGCCCGGCGACTCCCCGGCCGACAAGGCCACCGCACAGTCCATGCGAACGAGCTCGCCTGCGGTCGAACGAGTCGGCCTCGAACCCGGCGACCCGCGACTGCTTCCGCTCTTCACGTCGAAGGAGATGTCGATGATGACTGGACCGAAACGCACGGGGGCGCCGCGATGAGCCTCTTCCTCTGGGGCGTCGTCCCCTATCTGGCACTGATCGCGGTGATCGGCGGCACCATCTGGCGCTTCAAGTACGACAAGTTCGGCTGGACCACGCGGTCGTCCGAGCTCTATGAGTCCCGGCTGCTCCGGATCGGCTCGCCGCTGTTTCACTACGGAATCCTCCTGGTGATCGTGGGGCACGCGATCGGCCTGGTGATCCCGGAATCGTGGACCCACGCGATCGGCATCAGCGAAGACATGTACCACTGGGTGGCCGCGGTCGGCGGGATCATCGCGGCTATCGCCGCACTCGTCGGGGTCGCGATCCTGATCTATCGTCGTCGCACGACCGGTCCCGTATTCGCGGCGACCACCAACAACGACAAGCTCATGTACGTGATGCTGGTCGCGGCCATGATCGCGGGGACCTACATCACCGTGGTGGGGATGATCGATCCGCACGGGCCGGGGGTCAACTACCGCGAGACCGTCGCACCGTGGTTCCGATCGATCTTCGTCCTACAGCCCGACATCCACGCGATGGACGCGGCGCCGCTGCGATTCCACGTGCACGTGCTGCTCGGCATGCTCCTGTTCATTCTGGTGCCGTTCACCCGCCTGGTGCACATGTTCACCGCTCCGCTGCACTACTTCTTCCGCCCGTACATCGTCTACCGCAGCCGTGACCGGGTGGCACCGGGCACGAGACGGGGCACCACCCCGCAGTCGCGCGCCTGGGTTCCGGTCGGCACCGAGGATCGTGATTCATGAGTACCGACACGTTGCCCGCGGGGGTCACCGCGGCCGCCCAGACCCGGAATCTGATCCTGGCGACGCTCGCGTTCGCGATCACCTTCTGGGCGTGGAATCTGATCGCACCGCTGGGAGTCTTCTACGCGAGTGAGGGCGAGATGGACCTCTCGTCGTCGCAGAAGTCGGTCCTCATCGCGGTGCCGATCCTGGTGGGCTCGCTCGGCCGGATCGTGGTGGGCGTGCTGACGCCCCGCTTCGGCGGCCGCGTCATGTTCACCGTTCTGCTGCTGTTGTCGGCGCCGTTCGTGCTCCTGGTGGCGGTCGCCGGCCTGCTGAAGTCGTTCCCGATGATGATCGTGATCGGCTTCTTCCTGGGTATCGCCGGCACCAGCTTCGCCGCCGGGATCCCGTTCCTGAACAACTGGTACCAGGCCAGCCGGCGCGGTTTCGCGACCGGCGTGTTCGGCGCGGGCATGGGCGGCACCGCCCTGTCGGCGTTCTTCACCCCGCGGTTCAAGGAGTGGTTCGGCTACTTCGCGACGCACGTGATCATCGCGGTGGCGCTCGTCGTGGTGGCTGCGGTCTGCTGGCTCGTGATGCGCGACGCTCCCACCTTCGCGCCGAACACCGAGCCCGCCGTGCCCAAGCTGGTGAGCGCCCTGAAGCTGCCGATCACCTGGCAGATGTCATTCCTCTACGCGGCGGCCTTCGGCGGTTTCGTCGCGTTCTCCACCTATCTGCCGACCTACCTGAACGACGTCTACAACATGACCGATCTCACATCCGCCGGCGCACGGACCGCGGGCTTCGCGATCGCCGCGGTGATCGCCCGGCCGATCGGCGGCGCGCTGTCGGACAAGTTCGGTCCGCGGCTGATCACCGCGATCTCGTGCGGCGGCGCGGCCGTGCTGGCCGTCTGGATGATCTTCAAGCCGTCGATGCCGTGGTGGGCGGGCGCGGACTTCCTGCTGATGGCGGTGATGATGGGCATGGGCGCCGGCTCGGTGTTCGCGTGGGTCGCGGTGGCGTCCCCGCCGGCCCGCGTCGGCGCGGTCACCGGACTGGTCGGCGCGGCCGGCGGGCTCGGCGGCTTCTTCCCGCCCCTGGTGATGGGTGCGACCTACGACCCGGTGACGCACTCGTACACGGTCGGTCTGGCGCTGCTCGTCGCATTCGCCGCGGTCGCCTGCCTGTTCACGATCTTCGGCATCCCTCGCCAGAAGAAGGAGGCGGACGCATGAGTGTCACCGATCTGAACGCACTGGCCGACGAGTTGCTCGGGCAGGCACGAGCCGCGCACAGCGGTCGTGCCGCCGAGACCGTCCGTCCTTCGACGAGTCCGGGAGAACAACGCACCGGCGACCGGCTCCGCGAGACGGTGATCGCCCTGGCGGCCGGCCACGCCCTGAGCGATCACGAGAGCCCCGGCGAGGCCACCCTGCAGGTATTGCGCGGCGAGGTCCGGCTGACCGTCCCCGGGGAGGCCGACCTGCCCCTCGGTGTGGGCCACCGCGCCGACATCCCGCTGGTGCGCCACGGTCTGACCGCCACGACCGACGCGGTGGTGCTCCTGACCGTGGCACTCTGACTCCCCGGCACTCTGACGCCCCGACTCCCTGACTCCCGGGCCGCAAAGTCCGGCGCACCGTCCGGTCCCGGCGTAGCTTGACGTCCGAGGGGGCGACGAGGGAGGCGGCATGGTACACGGGAGCGGCCCCCGCATCCTGGAGATCCGCACGCACGGCGTCAGCGGAACCCCAGCGCACCACATCCTCGCGGACGCGGCGGGACCGGCGGATCCCCGCTGCGTCGTCTCCGTACCGGGCCCGCGCGCCGCGGATCGGGCGTTCGTCCGCTGCGTGGACGCCGCCGGCGATCCGGTCTCCGCGCCGGGGGATCCGGACCGCGAGGTGTGGGCCTATCACTGGGGCGCGATGACCTCCGGCGGCTGGCGCAAAGCGCTCTGGGCCCTGCTCATCCCGTTCGCCCTGATCAATCTGGCCTACACGATGCTCCCCGGGGTCCCCGACCGACCGGACGACGGTGCCGCGCCGGACCCCGCACGCCCCGCCCGGGCCCGGCCGCCCCACCTGGCGCGGGCCGTGGTCCACGTCCTCGGTCTGGCGCTGACCGTGCTCTTCACCGTCCAGCTGGGCCTGGTCGCCATCGACCTCTTCGCCGGGCAGTGCCTGGCGCAGCCGCGCACGGACTTCGGCGCCGAATGCCTCACCGGACTGCCGCTGCGGGACTGGCTCGCCGCCGACCACCGGCGCGCCGCCGTGCTCTCGACCGGCGCGGTGGCGCTGCTGTTGATGATCGGTGCCGTCACCGCCCGGTTCACCGACGTCGATCAGCACGGCGTCCCCGACCCGGTCGCCGCCGAACCGGGGACGCGCGCGGCCACCGACGACCTCCTCGACGGCGAGATCACCGCCCCGCTGTTGCGCGCGCTGCACGGGCTGGCCGTCCCGACCGCGCTGGCCCTGACCGTCCTCAGTACCGCGAACCGGCAGACGCCGGGCTGGTGGACGGCCGCGGGCGTGCTCATCGCCCTCGCCGTGGCGACCGCCCTCCTCGATGTTCCGTACAGTGCCGCGGCGACCGCCGCCTTGCACGCCTGGACGTGCAACACCGCTTTTCGCACGGCAGGGGTCCTGCTGACGGTCGCCGCCTACGCCGCGGTCGGCGTGCTCGGCTGGCGCGTCCTGCCCGGGCGGCTCGCCGATCCGGGCGTCGTGGGCGCGGGTATCGGCGCGACGGTCGTCCTGGTCTTGCTCGCGTGCCTGGCCCTCTGGCTCCTCCTGTTCGCGGTAATGATCCCGCTCGTGTGCGCCGACCGGTCGCGGTGGCGGCCTTTCCCGGCACCGTTCCGGCCGTGGATCCGGGGCTGGTCCCCGCTGGTGGTCGCCGGCGGCGCCGTGCTCCTCGGCGCCGGGTTCGGCGCCGGCCTCGCGCGCGTGTTCGCCCTGGCGGCCGGCGGCAGCAAACGCCCCGAATCGCCGACCGCTCTGCACCTTCCGGCCGTCTACGACCAACTCAGTCTCCTGTGGGGCCTGGTCGGCGCTGCCGTCGTGTTCACCGCGCTGACGGGGGCGGCGCTGTGGCTGCGCAGCGGATGGCGTCCGCGCCACCCGGTCGCCCGCGCGTTGTCGTTCCCCACGGGTGCCCGGAGCGCGCCGCCGCCGGCCGCCGCTCTCCGGCGGTGGCGGCGGCGGTGGTGGATCGCCCAGGCCAACCACCGGCTGCCGCGGGTGGCCGGCGTTCTGGCCGCACTCACCGTCGCGTTCGTCGTCTGGGTGATGACGCTGTACTACACCGATCCGGACTGGGCCGACCCGGACCGGGCGCGTCCGGATTGGCAGGCGATGGCAGCGCTCAACGCCGGGCTCCGGATCTTCGGCACCGTGGTGCTGATCGTCTTCGTCGGCGGCCTCGCATGGGCGATCCAGCGCGCGACGAGTCGTCCCGACGGTGCCGGCCGCACCCTCGGCGTGCTCTGGGACGTGGCGGCGTTCTGGCCTCGCGAAGGCCATCCGGTGGTGCCGCCCGCCTATGCGCCGACCGTCGTCAGCGACATCGTGGCGAAGGTCCGGGACCTGCGGAACGACCCTCGCCATCGGGACACGCACCTGGTGCTCAGCGGACACAGCCAGGGCTCGCTCATCATGTACATCGCGGCGCATCAACTGACGACCGGGGACCGAACCGAGCGGCTCAGTCTGCTCACCTACGGATCACAGCTGCAGTGGCTGTACGGTCGCGCCTTCCCGCGCTTCCTCGACTTCGACCGCCATCTGGCTCTGCTGACCGGTCTCGACGGCCGCTGGATCAACGTCGTCCGCTTCACCGATCCGGTCGGCGGTCCGGTGCTCTCGTGGGAGCCGCGCTGGCACGAGGGCTCGCCCGGGTCCGGCCTGGCACCGCATCCGGTCGCCACTGTCCTCGACAGGGACGCCGTCGGCGACCCGCGGCGCGGCACGCACCGGGGCTGGCGTGAACGGCAGCCCGGGGTGATCGTGAACGCCGACCCGCGCGACGCGGCCGGCCGGACCCGGGTCCTGCGCCTCGGTAACGAACGATGGCTGCCCGATCCGCCGATCGACCCCGAATTCGCGTTCGACCGCGGCCACAGCAACTACGTCCGCGAGCCGGCGTGGCCGGCGCTCATCGCCGAGCTCGTCGACACCCCGCCGCCGCGGACGACGCCGGACGAATAGGGGCCGCCGAGGGAACATCGCCGCCCGCGGCGCTGAGCGGTCCGGTGTCGTCCGGCAAGGCGCGGCTCAGCGGCGCCGGGCGGCATCCAGGATGATCGCGCGCTCGGCGACCGCCACGTTGTGGCGGGTCCGGGCCGCGACGTCCGGAGTCACCGACACCGAGGTGATCCCGCACCGCACCAGATGCTCGGCGAGCTCCGGGTACAGCGACACCGCCTGTCCGCACAGCGAGGTGGTCATTCCCGCCGCGGTCGCCCGCTCGATGATCCGGTCGATCACGTCGAGCACGGCCGGGTCCATGGTGTCGAACAGGTCCTTGCACACCTCGGAGTCGCGGTCGACCCCGAGCACCAGCTGGGTGAGGTCGTTGCTGCCGATCGACACCCCGTCGATGCCCATCGCCGCGTACTCGTCGAGCCAGTACACCACGGACGGGACCTCGGCCATGATCCACCGCTTCAGCCCGGTGTCGGCGCCGAGCGGATGCTCATCGAGCAGCGCCAGGCACTCATGCAGTTCCCATCTGGTCCGCACGAACGGAATCATCAGGTGCACGTTCGGGTGGCGGCGCCGGACCGCGGCGATCACGTCGAGGTCGAGCCGGAACAGTTCGGGCTCGCGCACGTACCGGTAGCAACCTCGATAGCCGATCATCGGGTTGTCCTCGTCGGGTTCGGAGTCACCGCCCTCGAGCGCCGCGAACTCGTTGGACCGCAGATCGATCGCGCGGTACACCACCGGCCGGTCGGCGAAGGCGGCCGCGATCTTCGCGACTCCGGCGGCCATCTTCTCCACGTACTCGTCGCGCCGCCCCTGCTCCAGTAGCTTCGCGGGATGCAGCCCGCCGAGCGCCTCGGTGATCATGAACTCCGCCCGCAGCAGTCCCACCCCGTCGACGTCCATCGCAGCCACCTCCTCGGCGGAGTCCGGCGTCGCGAGATTCACGTACACCCGCGTCGCGCTGAGTTCCCGAACCGGTCCGGGCGGTGTCGCGCCGGCCGGCGACACCGCCACCACCACCGGCGCACCCGCGGTGATCGTCCCGGCGGCGCCGTCGACGGTGACCAGCTCGCCTTCGGTGAGCGTGCCGGTGGCTCCGCGGGCCCCGACCACCACCGGCTTGCCGAGTTCCCGCCCGACGATCGCCGCGTGGCAGGTGATCCCCCCGCCGTCGGTCACGATCGCCGAGGCGCGCCGCAAGACCGGCAGCCAGTCCGGACGCGTCATCGGCGCCACCAACACGTCGCCGTCGTTCAGCGCGGAGGCCTGCGACACCTCCCGCATGATCCGGACCCGTCCCGTCGCCGTGCCCGGGCTGGCCCCGAGCCCGGTGACCAGTACCTCCCCGCCGTGCACCGAGTCGCCGTGCATCGAGTCGCCGTTCACCGAGCCGGTCCGGGCCGCACCCTCGAGCGTGGTGATCGGCCGCGACTGCACGATGAAGGCGTCGAGTCCACTCCCGTCCGGCCGCGCACAGAACGAGAACTCCATGTCTTGCGGCGCACCGTAGTGGGCTTCGGCGTCTACGGCGATCTGCGCGAGGGCCAGGATCTGCTCGTCGGACAGGACCCGAGCGCCGCGGCCTGCCTCGTCGATGCGCTCAGGGACCTCGGCGGCGCTGCGACCGGCGACCAACTGGAAGTCCTGCGCACCGAGGTGCACGTCGAGGATCCGTCTGGGCGACTTGCCGACGAGATACGTGTCGGGTTCCACCTGGCCGCCGACCACCACCTCCCCGAGGCCGTGTGCGGCCTCGATCAGGATCTGGCCGGCGTCCCCGGAGCGCGGGTCGACGGTGAACATCACTCCGGCACTCACCGAGTCGGCCATCAGCTGCACGACCACCGCCACCGACGGCTCCTCCGTCACGTTCTGCACCCGGCGGTAGGTCATCGCGCGCGCCGACCACAGCGACTGCCAGCAGCGGTTGACCGCGGCCAGCAGGTTCTGCGCGCCTTCGACGTCGGTGAAACTGTCGTGGATACCGGCGAACGAGGTGTCCGCGGCGTCCTCGGCGGGTGCCGAGGATCGGACGGCGACGCGTCGGTCGTCGCCGAGCTCGTGGTATCGAGCCACCACAGCCGCCGCGATCTCCGGCGGCATCGGGACCTGGGACAGCTTGGCGCGCAGCACGTCGGCGAGCGCGAGGAGCTCGTCCTCCGCCATTTCGGCCGGCGGCAGCGCATGGGCGGCGAGCTCGTCGCGCAGTCCGGCCGCCTCGACGGCCGCGAGGTAGGCCTCTTTGGTGACGACGAAGCCACCCGGTACCGGGAAACCTCCGCGGATCAGTTCGCCGAGATTCGCCCCCTTGCCGCCGACGGACGGGGCGTCGGCCAGTCCGAGTTCGCTCAGTCCGCGGACCCAGGCCGCCCCGGTGGGTCGCACGCCCGCCTCGGGCCCGCTCGATTCTTGTTCGCCGGCATGCTGCTCACCGACATGTCGCTCGGTCACTGGCATTCCTCTCGCATCACCCAGCCCCGCTTCTGACGCTACGAGCCGTCGCGGCAGAGGTCATGAGGCCAAGGTCCCGTCGTCGGCGCGGGCTCCGCGCCGACGTCGTCGGCGCGCGCTACCGTGGAGCCGATCCAGCCGTTCGCAGAAGGAGAACCATGGCCAAGACCAAGTGGAACGATCTGTCCGGCGGTCAGAAGGGCGCGATCATCACCGCCACCGCCCTCGACGCGGGGCTGCGCGTCTGGGCCGGCCGCGATCTGGCCACCCGCAGCTCGGCCGAGGTGAACGGCCCGAAGTGGCTGTGGGGCGCAGGTCTGTCCCTGGTCAGTTCGATGGGCGTGCTGCCCGGCCTGTACCTGCTGTTCGGACGCAAGCGCACCGCCCTGGACTGAATCCCCGAGTTCACCGGGTCCCGTTCAGCGTCCGCGAGTCCGCGATGCGCCAGCGCCGCCACCACGGCCGGGCACGTACCTGCGCCGCGGCCACCGGATCGTGCTCGCATGTCCGGAGGTACCAGCCGGCGCACAGCCGCGTCAGCGCACCGTCGTCGACGTGCCTGCGCAGTTCGGCCCGGGACACCCCGAGACGCGCCAGGTCGTGCTTGTTGAACACCCCGTTCTCGATCCCCATGCCTGTTAGACGCAGCGGCCCGCGCGACGGTTCCCTCGACACGCCGGGCGATCGGTGAAACGGCCGACGGCACCGGGCCGCGGCTAGCCCCTCGCCGCGCCGCCGAGTTCGGCTGCCCAACGCGACCAGACCCCCGGCATCGGGCTCCGATGCGTCTGGTCGCCGAGGAACCGGGCCAGCGCGCCCGGGCCGTCCAAGGCCATCGACCCGGCCGCATCGGCTGGCCGTCGGCCAGCCAACAGAACCGTGTCGACCACGCGGGCGCCGTCGCAGATTCCCGGCACCGGGTGATCGCCGCGCACGTCGAAATCCTCCACCAGCAGGGGCACTCCGTCGTAGCGCACGTCGCTGACCAGCCGCGCCCGACCCCCGTGCTCGCCGCTGCGGCCGAGCACCGTGGTTTCCCGGATCAGCGCGCACGCCCCCGGGCCCAGGCGCAGCCGCAGCGTCCGCGTCAGGTCGGCGCCGCTCGCCACGACCGTCTCGAGACCCATCCAGACCAGTGTCGCGCCCGGACCGAGGTCGGCGTCGACGGTCCAGGACGACGCCACCCCGTCGGAGTCGTACGCCACTGTGCCGCCCACCTCGGTGAGTTCCAGGGTGCACCCCGCGCCCACCGCGAGCCGCACGTCCAGGCGGTCCCCGCCGAGCAGCATCGCACCCCCGGCCACCAGGGCGACCTGCGCGGAGCGTTCGGTGCGGCCGATCAGCCGCGGCACCAGGGCTGTGCCGGCGCCGGACGACATCGTGACCCGGGCGCGCGAGGACGAGAGTCCGCTTCGCTCGCCGCCCGGGCCGGCCGAAGGTTCGCGCACCGGTGCGGCACGGACGTCGACGACGGTGGTCGCCATCTGCGGTCCCGCTCTCAGTGGGTGTGGGAGTCCGCGTGGTCGTGCGCGTGCACGTATCCGCCGTCGGGGTGTTCGTCGTCGGCGTGGAAGTGCGGCGCCATCGGGCCCGGGTCGACCGGTGTGTGCGATCCCGACCGATGCGCCGCAAGCATCTCCAGCACCCATCCGCGCAGCCAGTCGACGGACGCGGGGTCGTGCTTGGACAGGCCCAGCACCGGGCCGCCCTCGCGGGCCGCGGTCGCATCGGCGATCATCGCCGGCACGTCCACGCCCACATGCGGCGCCAGGTCGGTCTTGTTGACCACCAGCAGATCTGCGCGCGCTATCCCCGGCCCGCCCTTGCGCGCCACGTCGCCGCCGCCGGCGACGTCGAGGACGAAGATCTGCGCGTCCACCAGGGCGGGTGAGAAGGTGGCGGTGAGATTGTCTCCCCCGGATTCGATCAGGACCAGGTCGAGCGGAGCGAAGTCGCGTTCCAGGTCTTCGGCGGCGAGCAGGTTCTCGGTGACGTCGTCGCGGATCGCGGTGTGCGGGCAGGCGCCGGTCTCCACCGCACGGATCCGTTCCGGGTCGAGCACCCCGGCGGACTTGAGGAAGCGCGCGTCCTCATCGGTGTAGATGTCGTTGGTGATGACGCCGATCCGGACCTGCGAGCGGGCCGGGTCGGAATCCGACAGCGCCCGGCACACCGTCGCGATCAACGACGACTTCCCGGTGCCGACCGGCCCGGCGACACCGAGCCGGAAGGCGCGGACGTCGCCTCGGGTGACAGCGGAATCGGGCGAAGCAATAGAATCAGGCACGGAACAACCTCTGGTTCATGACCGCGTGGGCCTGCGCCCATTCCTCGGTCTGCGGAGCACCCGACGCGGGGATCGCGTCGGGATCGGTGAGTGCGGCCAGGCCGCCGACGGAGGGCTCCCCCGCCGCGCACGCCTCCAGGACCCAGCCGCTCACCTCGGCGGGATCACGCGGCTCGAGCTTCAGCAGGGCCGCGGCCGCGGTGGCGGCGTCGTCGTAGATCACCAGCCGCACCAGTTCGGCCGCGCTCATCGGCGCCATCACGGCGATGCCGCCGAGCACCACCGCGCGGCACGGTGGACGCTGCAGCGCCGTGAGGATCTTCAGGACCGGCGAGTCCGGCCAGAGCGACCGCGCGAGCCGAAGGAAGCCGCGGCCCTGTGCCGCCGAGGCCTCTCGCAGGGCGGGCGCCGGAGTGCGCGCCGCCCAGGAGGCGCGCAGCGTCTCGATACGGGCGCCGGCCTCGCTCGTTCCTCGCTCGGTCGACGCCCTACTCGACGAGCAATCAACCGACTCCCCATGCGACAAGCCATACGCCGAGGCCACGCTCGACGACTGCGAAGGCGCGGCCGGCGAGAGCAGGTGCCGCGCCACCACGGCGGTGCCAGCCTCGACCAGCGAGGTGGTCCGCGCGCGTCCGATCATGTACTCGCGCAGACGATCCGGCGCCAGCCCGGCGCGCAGCGCGGGCTCCACGCCGGCGGAGTACGCGTGTCCGCCCGTGGGCAGTCGTGCATCCGCCAGGAGCATCGCGGCGAACGGGTTGCCTCCGGCTGCGGCAGCGGTCGACGTCGCGCCCAGCGCCGGCTGAGCGGAGTGGGGCGCCATCAGAACATCGTGTACAGCTGGGCCAGCGGCAGTCGTTCCGCGGGCGCGGGCGTCACCGGCTCGCCGTCGATGGAGATCTCGAAGGTGTCCGGCCGGATGTCGATCGTCGGGAGGGCGTCGTTGTTCTTCATGTCCGCCTTGCTCACCTCGCGCGTGGACTTGAGCGCGACCAGCCGCCGGCGCAGACCCAGCCGGTCGGCCAGACCGTCGTCGAGGGCTGCCGGAGACACGAACGAGACCGAGAGGTCCGCGCCGATGGCATCGCCGAAGGCGGGACGCTGCAGCACCGGCTGCGGGGTCGGGATGGAGGCGTTCGGGTCGCCGAGTCCGGCCCACGCGATCACGCCGCCCTTGATCACCAGGGCCGGCCGCACACCGAAGAGCTTCGGGTCCCAGAGCGTCAGGTCGGCGAGCTTGCCGGGCTCCACCGAGCCGATCTCGTCGTCGAGACCGTGGGCGACCGCCGGATTGATCGTGTACTTCGCCACATACCGCCGGGCCCGGAGATTGTCTGCGGCAGAGCTTGTTTCGAGCTCTCCCCGGCGCAGCTTCATCACGTGCGCCACCTGCCAGGTTCGGGTGATCACCTCGCCGATGCGGCCCATCGCCTGCGCGTCGGACGAGGTGATGGAGAGCGCGCCGAGATCGTGCAGGATGTCTTCCGCGGCGATCGTGGTCGCGCGGATCCGCGACTCGGCGAAGGCCAGGTCCTCGGGCACCGCCGGATTGAGGTGATGGCAGACCATCAGCATGTCCAGGTGCTCGGCGACGGTGTTCACCGTGTGCGGCAGCGTGGGATTGGTGGAGCCGGGCAGGACGTGCGGAAGCGACGCGATCGACAGGATGTCCGGAGCGTGGCCGCCGCCTGCGCCCTCGACGTGGAAGGCGTGGATGGAGCGACCCTTCATCGCGGCGATCGTGGAGTCCACGTAACCGGACTCGTTGAGCGAGTCCGAGTGGAGCGCCACTTGGAGGCCCCAGCGGTCCGCGGCGGTCAGCGCGGCATCGATCGCGGCCGGGGTCGAGCCCCAGTCCTCGTGCACCTTGTAGCCGCCCGCACCGGAAAGCGCCTGCTCGGCAAGGCCTTCCGCGGACACGGTGTTGCCCTTGCCGAGCAGCACGACGTTCACCGGCACCTCGTCGAGCGCCCGGTGGATCCGCGCCAGATGCCAGCCGCCCGGTGTGACCGTGGTGGCCTTGGATCCCTCGGAAGGTCCGGTTCCCCCGCCGATCACGGTGGTGATCCCGGTGGCCAGCGCCTCGTGCAGTTGCGACGGCGACAGCAGGTGGACGTGCGAATCGATGGCGCCGGCCGTGAGGATCCGGCCCTCTCCGGAGATCACGTCGGTCGACGGCCCGATCACCAGGTCCGGATGCACCCCGTCGGCGACGTCCGGGTTGCCGCTGCGTCCCAGGGCGACGATGCGGCCGTCGCGGATCCCGACGTCGGCACGCACGATGCCCCACCAGTCGAGCACGATCACATTGGTGATCACCGTGTCCGGGGCGCCCTCGGCGCGCGTGCGCACCGACTGGTTCATCGACTCGCGGATCGACTTGCCGCCGCCGAAGACCGACTCCTCGCCGCCGAACGTGTGGTCGCGCTCGATCTCGATCCACAGGTCGGTGTCGCCGAGCCGCACCTGGTCGCCGACCGTCGGACCGTACAGGGCGGCGTAGCGCTCACGATCGATGTGCACCACTACAGCGCCCCTCCGTCGGTCTTGCCCATCGCGATGCCGGGTATCCGCCGTGCTCCGCGGAAGGCGACCGCGGAGACCGACCGGGAGGCGCCGGGTTCGAAGCGCTGCGAGGTGCCGGCCGGGATGTCGAGCCGGAAGCCGTGTGCGGCCACGCGGTCGAAGTGCAAGGCGCCGTTGGCATCCGGCAGATGCAGGTGCGAGCCGATCTGCACCGGCCGGTCACCGGTGTTCACGACGACCAACTCAAGCCGCTCGTCGTCGGTCCGGTCCGCATTCAGTTCCAGGACGCCCGGCCGCACCCGGTGGGCACCGGGAGCGGAGCCGGAGTTGCTCGTCGAAGCCATGTGCGTGCTCCTAATCGATCGGCTGGTGCAGGGTCACCAGCTTGCGGCCGTCCGGGAAGGTCGCCTCCACCTGGACTTCCGTCACCATCTCCGGGACGCCGTCCATCACGTCGTCGCGGGTGAGCACCGACCGCCCGGTCTCCATCAGTTCGGTCACCGGAACTCCTTCCCGGGCGCGTTCGATCACCCAGGTCGACAGCAGCGCGATCGACTCCGGATAGTTCAGCGGTATCCCGCGCGCATGCCGATCGCGCGCCACCATCCCGGCGACCGACAGCAGCAGCTTCTCGGTCTCGGCAGGCGTGAAATGCACGACGGCGGCTCCTCTCGCAGCGTGACGGACTCGCTCAATGCTGCCACGCCTTGTCGTGAGCCGCCCGGTTTGCCAGGCTGGTCACATGACGACCCCGAACGATCCGATCGACGCCGAGTTCACCGTCGACTCCGACGACTCGGCGGGCCGCCTGGCGTCCGCGCCGTCGTACGCGGAGGTCACCGGGTACACCGAGGACGGCCGCCCGACGCTCGACCACGTCCGGGACAAGATCGAGAGGCGCGCGGCGACAGCTGTCGGCAGCGAAGAGCTCGCCGGAATGATCCCGGAAGTGGTGGAGGCCCAGGAGGCGTTCGACAAGCGCCAGGAGGCGGCCAAAGCCAAACTCGAGGAGATCCGCAAGTCGATGCGGGCCGACCCGTAGGCTCGACGTCGTACATTTCGACCAGACGCACCAGAGGGGTGGACGATGAGCAACAAGAACGAGCGCGAGCAGTTGATCGAGGAAGAAGAGAAGGAAGCGCAGCGCCGCCGCGACCAGCTCGAGCGCGAAGAAGAGGAGCGCCTCAAGTAGCGCGTCACCGTGGCGAGGCCGGGTACCGATCAGGTGCCCGGCCTTTCTCATGTCTGCGGCGGACCCGGCGGAGCGGGCGTTTCCGAACGTGCGTGTTTCGTCGCCTTAACACCCCGGCAACACGAGCTTCCTAGTGTCTGCGCACAGATCGACTTGGAGGTTTCGACATGCAGTTGGGGCGTCTGCTCGAGAACCGCGCCCTGCGACTGGAGCTCGCCGTCGACCCCGGCGGTGCGCGGGAACTGGCCGTGTGCGGGGTGTCGGTGGCCGAGGGGCCGATGCCGCAGCGACTGACGGGCGGGGGTGGCTTGCTGCTGATGCGTCTCGTCCAGGTCGACGATCCTGCCGAGACCGAACGTCTGCTCGACGCCGCACACGACGGCGGCGTCGTCGCCGTCGGGGTGGGCGTCGACCGTGCCGGGGGTTGCCTTCCCAGGAGCGTGGTCGCCTCATGCCGGGCGCGCGGGCTCGCTCTGGTGTCCGTGCCCGCGGACGTCTCGTTCGACGACGTCGCCGCGGAGTTCCGCGTCCACCGCGCCGATCTCGCCTGCCGGATGCGGGCGGCCCTGAACCAGTCGCGCCGGCTCCTCGCGTCGGTGGCGGCCGGATGCGAGTTGGACGACCTCGCCTCGGTGGTCGTCGGCGCGACCGGGGTCGGCTGCACGGTCGTGACGGCCACCGGACGGCGCATCTGTGCGCACGGGCGAGGGTTGTCCGACGACGACGTCGACGAGCTCCTGCGCGGAGCCCGTACCGCCGACGCCGTCCCGGTGACGACGGCCGGACGGACGGTGCTCCCGATCGGCCGGTGCGACGACGCGGCGCGTGCGTGGCATCTGGTGGTCGACGGTCGAGTGGAGACTCTGCCGGCCGACGCCGCGGACGCCTTCGCCGAGTTCGCTTCGGTCGCCGCGCTGGTGCACGCGCGGGAGGCCGAATCGCTCGCGCTGCGTGATCGACACGACGATCTGGCCGTGGCGGAGCGCCTTGCGGCGCCGCAGGGTTCGGGCTGTTCCGGCGGCGGAGCGGTGCTGGTGGTCCGCTCCGACGACCCGGATCGGGCCCGCCCCCTGGTCCGTGATGCGCTGACGGCAACCGTCGCAGACGCGACGGTGGCCGTTCACGGCGGAGACGTCATCGCTCACCTGCCGACCGGTTCGCCCGACGCGACGGTCGCCGCCGTCGGGCAGCGGTTGCGGGGGGTGGTCGATCTGCTCGGCGCGCCGTCGATCGGGTACTGCGCGATGTCCGACGGCGCCAGCTTCGACGGCGCGGTCCGCGGCGCGAGGCAGGCCGCCCGCTTCCGCGAATCCTCGGAGTCGTGCCCGCTGCCGATCACGGCCGCCGACTCGCTCGGCACCGCCGCGTCGCTGTTCGCGCATCTGCCCGACGACGTCCGGACGGACTTCGTCCGCCGGGTGCTGGGTCCGCTCCAAGAGCATGACGCCGCCACCAAGGCCGGTCTGCTCGACACCCTCGCCCAGTTCCTGGCGAACGACTGTTCGTGGGTGCGCACCGCCACCGCGATGGACATGCACCAGAACACGGTCCGTTACCGGATCGGGCGCACTGAGCAGTTGATCGGCCGGAATCTGTCAGATCTCGCCGATCGGGTCGACGTGCACGTGGCACTGGAACTCCGGTGACCGTCCACCGCGGAGATCACTCAGTCATCGCGCGATAGGACGCGCGACGGCGGCTCGCGCTCGTCGAGTCACCAGCGCGTGCCGCGCCCCCGAGCACCGAGGAGGATGAACCGCGTCTTGCCTCAGCGCGCGAATCTCAAAGGCCGAGTCCACCACATCGAGGGTGGCTTCGCCGTGGCCGTTCTCATCGAACGCGAGCCGGCGTGACCGAAGTTCAGTGGTGAATCGCCACTCCGCAGGCGCCTCGACGACAAACGCCGGGGCCCTGCAGTCGTCGCAGTCGTCGTCAATTTCGTCCGTCACACCGTCGTCGTGACGGTCGCACGGTTCACCGTGCGTCGGGTACGCGTACCCGGGGTTCCAGAGGTAGGCGGGTTCCCGACCTAGTCGGGGACGACGTCAGCTCCCGGACGATTCCGAGTCGTCCACGGCGAAGTCGTACCTAATTCGGAGCACCTCCGTCGCCCTGCCCAGTACGTTGACCATCGTCCTCCCCTTTCCTGCGCGATTCGGACCTCGGCGGTCCGCTGATCGTCTCAGGACCGGACCATATCCGGAGATGCTGACAATCTCGGCGGAGTGGATCGACCGGGTGACCTTTCGACAAGCTCAAGGAGCGAGCGGGTGACCTTTCGACGGGCTCAAGGAGCGAGCGGGTGACCTTTCGACAAGCTCAAGGAGCGAGCGGGCTGCTCAAGGAGCGGGCGGTGACCTTTCGACAAGCTCAAGGAGCGAGCGGGCGGGCGACCTTTCGACAACCTCAAGGAGCGGGGGCGGGCACACAGCACGACGGCCCCGCCTCTCGGTGAAGAGAGACGGGGCCGTCGGTACGAGCGTCAACGCCGTCGCAGGACGACGCGGTCAGCTAGCTTCGGTCACCAGCTGGACTTCTGCACGCCCGGCAGCTCGCCGGCGTGCGCCATCTCGCGCAGGCAGATCCGGCACAGGCCGAACTTGCGGTACACCGAGTGCGGGCGACCGCACTTGTTGCAGCGCGTGTAGCCACGCACCGCGAACTTCGGCTTCTTGGCGGCCTTGATCCGCAGAGCCTTCTTAGCCATGTCAGTTGTCCTTCGCGTTCGAGTCCTTGAACGGGAAGCCCAGCGCCTTTAGCAGCGCGCGACCCTCCTCGTCATTGGTGGCCGAGGTGACGACGGTGATGTCCATGCCGCGCGGGCGGTCGATCGAATCGATGTCGATCTCGTGGAACATCGACTGCTCGTTCAGGCCGAAGGTGTAGTTGCCGTTGCCGTCGAACTGACGATCGCTCAGGCCGCGGAAGTCGCGGATACGCGGGAGGGCGATCGACACCAGGCGATCGAGGAACTCCCACATGCGGTCGCCGCGCAGGGTCGCGCGGGCGCCGATCGGCATGCCCTCGCGCAGCTTGAACTGCGCGATGGACTTGCGGGCACGACGGATCTCGGGCTGCTGGCCGGTGATGAGCGCCAGATCGGCGACGGCACCGTTGATCAGCTTGGCGTCGCGGGCGGCGTCACCGACGCCCATGTTCACGACGACCTTGACCACGCCCGGGATCTGCATCACGTTGTCGTAGTCGAACTCGGAGCTCAGCTGGTCCTTGATCTCCTCGCGGTAGCGAGTCTTCAGGCGCGGCTGAACCTTTTCGGTGGAGGTCATAATCAGATGTCCTTCCCGGTCTTGCGGGAGATGCGGACCTTCTTGCCGGTCTCGTCATCGATCCGGTAGCCGATACGGGTCGGGTTGCCGTCGGAGTCCACGACCATCACGTTCGACACGTGGATGGGGGCTTCCTGGGTCACGATCCCGCCGGAGGAGGCACCGCGCTCGTTCGCCGACTGCGCGGTGTGCTTCTTGATCCGGTTCACGCCCTCGACCAGGACCTTGTCGCGCTGCGGGTAGGCTTCGATGACCTTGCCCTTGGCGCCCTTGTCCTTGCCCGAGATGACGATCACGGTGTCACCCTTGTGCACCTTCATTTCTCAGATCACCTCCGGTGCGAGCGACACGATCTTCATGAAGCGCTTGTCGCGCAGTTCACGGCTGACCGGGCCGAAGATACGGGTGCCGCGGGGCTCGGTCTCGTTCTTGAGGATGACGGCCGCGTTCTCGTCGAACTTGATGTACGAGCCGTCGGCACGACGACGCTCCTTGACGGTGCGCACGATGACGGCCTTGACGACCTCACCCTTCTTGATGTTGCCGCCGGGGACGGCGTCCTTCACGGTGGCGACGATGACGTCGCCCACGCCGGCGTAGCGTCGCGACGATCCGCCGAGCACGCGGATGCAGAGGATTTCCTTCGCACCGGTGTTGTCGGCGACTCGCACGCGCGATTCCTGCTGAATCACTGCTTAGTCTCCTTGACCTGGATACTGATGTCCGCCGGATTTCCGACCCGACGCACACGGTCTGCTGCCACCGGAACACGCGCCTGCCTGGGGTTTTCCACACGACGGAGGAAGATCCCAGTGGGTTCACGGGCCGATTCGCGGCGCAAGCGCCGCAGGCAACCAGTCCAGTGTACGGATTACCGCAGGCAGAAGTCGAATCGAACCATCCCCCGCCAGCCCCTTGAGCCCCATCGAAGCCCCTTGAGCCCCGCCGAAGCCCCTTGAGCCCCGTCGAAGCCCCTTGAGCCCCGTCGAAGCCCCTTGAGCCCCGTCGAAAGGACCGAGTAGCCGAACCCCCACAGCCCCTTGAGTCCGTCTAAAGCCCCTTGAGCCCCGTCGAAAGCACCGAGTAGCCGAGCTGCCAGGCGAGGCGTATCGAGACCCGAACTCACCACTCCGGGAGGGTGGTGTATCCGTCCTGGAGCGCGCGGGCGAGCAGGTGCGCCTTGGTGGGTGCCGGTCGCCCGACCGCAGCGTACTTGTTGCGGATCCGCGAGATGTGCGTGCTGACGGTCGACGCCGAGATGAACAGCGACGCGGCCGCCTCGTCCTTGGAGTCCGAGGCCAGCCACGCCATGAGCACCTCGACCTCGCGCCGCGACAGCGAGGGACGTACCACACGCACGCCTTCGCCGGCCCGGAAGGCCCCGATGTCGGCGACCTCCCCCGACGCCCCGTGGCCGCCACCGTTCCCTTCGTGCTCGCGGACCGGCCGAGCGTGCACCGTCGCCGAATGCGCCTCTACAAGGTCCGCCACCATCGCCGTCACAGAACTTACCCCTCTTAGGTTCCCCAACCCGAAATGCCCGCTGCAACACTGGATTTCGGACGCTGATCGCCCGCCTGCCGCAACCTTGCCCAAAGGCTATGAACGCCGCCGCCCAGCGTGTAGACCCCAATTGGGGGACATCGCGGTTCCGCCGTTGGCGCGGACGTCAATCACTCGATCGACCGACACTCCGCGCCGATCGACGACACCGCAGGTCAGCGGATCGGGCACATCGGACATCGACACGCAACTGAGGCTATGACGACCGGCAGATCCACCAATGAATGTGATTGCGATCACACAGAAATCTCTCAGGCGGGCAGCCCGTCGGGAGTGAACTCCCAGCGGGACAGGCGTCCCCCATCGACGACGGTGATCGTGGCCAGCCGGCCCCGGCCGTTCGGCAGCACCCGGACGGTGACCTCGCTCCCGGGCCCGACCGAGTCCAGCAGTTCGGCGGCCGAGGCCAGGAGCGGGGCGAAGCGATCCGGATCGTCGTCGCCGACCGCCCGGTCGTCGAGGAGCAGCACCCGGGCGCCGCGCGCCCGGGCCTGCCACACCGCCGCCGCGAGGTCGTCGTCGTGCAGCCCGGGAGCCCGGATGCGATCACGGAGCGCCGCCTCGACCAGGAGGCATTCGCCGACGACGGCGTCGTCGATCGGCTCTCCCGTCGCGATCCGCTCGAGCAGCGGTCGCGCTTGCCGAGCGAGGCCGGCTACTTCCTGATCGCGCACAGTCAGAACCGCTTCCTGAGCCGCGTCGAACGCCGACCGGTCCCGGGCGTCGCGACGGAGCGCGTGGATGCGTCGGGCCCGCGGACGGATGATGGCCACGAACACCGTCGCCATGATCATCACCGCCAGATTGGACCCGAGATTGCCGGTCAGCGTCGCCAGTGGTCCGGCGACGCGATCGGCACCGATTCCGACGACGATGCTGAGCGCCAGTCCGAGCCAGGCCGCACCGAGCCGCCCGCGTACCGCCGTCAACACTTGTATCGACACGATCGCGGCGGTCAGGACGGTGTACGCGAGGCCGGGTTCGCGGGTCAGCGCCGGGACCGCCGCGGCCAGCGCGGTCGGCGGCAAGAGCACCGCCACCGCCGTCGGAAGCGGACGGAGCGGGTCTCCCGCCGCGGCCAGCACCATCAACGCCACCGCGGCGAGGACCAGCAACACCGCGCCGAGCAGCCAGGGACGGGTCACCCCGCCGGCCGCGAAGGCGATCGTGCTCAGCACGACGATGCTGAGCAGCGCCAGCGCGTACGCGGCTGGAGTCTGCAGACCGACCAGCGCCGAAGCATCCTCCCGCAGCGGGCCCCGTCCCCAGTACCAGCGATGCTCCGACTCCGCGTTCACGGTCACCGTTCCCACGCCAGCCGCACCTCCGTGCCCGACCCGGGGGTGCTCTCGATGTGCGCGGAGCCCTCGCCGTCGGCCAGCCCGTCCATGCGCTGCCGGATGCTGACCTCGATGCCCAGACGCTCGGCGGGGATCGACGCCGGATCGAACCCGACCCCGTCGTCGGCGATCACCACCTGCACCGAGTCGTCGCCGAGACGAATCACCACCGCGCGTTCGGCGTCGCCGCCGGCGTGCCGAAGAGCGTTGCGCAGCGCCTCACCGGCGGCCTCGGCCAGGCCGCGGACGGCGTGTGCCGGATAGCGGCCCCGTCCGCTGCCGGCGGAGACCTCATCCACCACCTCGATCCTCACCCCGGGATCGACCAGGGACACCACCGCCCGGAGGCGGCCGAGCGACTCGGCTGCGGTGAGTTCCTCGTCGCCCGTGCTCGGCGGGTGCGCCAGCGCGTCGAACTCGTCGAGCGCGATCTGCGCCTGCACCGCGAGCCGGCCGTCGCCCGGGTCCGCCTTCGCCGCCAGCAGCGTGGCGAGGACGTTGTCGTGGATCAGCGCGCCGAATCGCGCGCGCTCGGCCGCGCGCGCCGTCGACGCAGCGGAGAGCCGGGCCGCGGCGACCGAGTCCGCGTGCGCCTTGTCCAAGAGCGCACCGGTGCGGATCACCTTCCAGATGAGCACCACGAAGGGCAGCGAGAAGACCACGACGAACAGCCACTCGTACACAAGCACGCCCAGCCGATCACCGCTGCGACCGGCCGCCGTGAGGAGCGCCCAGCCCGCCGCGCAGACCAGCAGCGCCACGATGCCCGGACGGAGCCCCACCAGTGCGACCGCGAGGCCCGTGAGTCCGCAGAAGAGCCAGGTAACCTCGCCGGCTGGGACGCGCAGTCCGGTCCACGCCACGAACCAGAGCGCACACGCGGCGAGGAAGCCGACGAAGCACGCGACGGCGAGCGGGCGGATGAGCCTTCTCGTCGGCGCCCAGTAGGTGGCCGGGACCAGGGCGATTCCCGGGCCGTAGGCCAATACGGCCGCCACAGGCGCATACCACCCGGCGACCATGCCTGTGGGCTGCCCGAAGCGCGGGATGGCGATCAGCAGGAAGGCGAGGTAGCCGCACCCGACGAACCGGGCCATGGCGACCTGGATCCGGCGTTCCTCCGGACCGCCCGCCCGTGGCATGCCCCCGAACGCCGGTGCTCCATTCGGCGCGGCAGGGCTCGCCGGGGCTGCCGCGGGGACTGTCACCGCCGCGGAATCTGCCTCTGTGCCGGGCTCTGCGTTCACACCGGGAGTGGCGCGCTATTCACCGCGCGGGCGCTGCGGCATGGGCAGCCAGCCGTCCTCGACAGCGCGTTTGAACAGGTCGAGCTTGGTGCGGGTGGGCCGACCGGCATCGGCGTACTTCTGGCGGATGCGCTTGAGGTACTCGTTCACGGTGTCCGGCGAGACGCCGAGTTCCTGTCCGACGCTGATCGACGTGCCGCCCGAGGCATAGAGCGTCAGGACGCGCTGCAACTGTGGGCTCAGATCCACCGCGTCCAGGTTCGGGTCGCCGTCGATGGCGGCCGCCCACTCGGTGGTCAGCACCTCCTGTCCCCGGCCGGCGGTGCGCACCGCGCCGACGATCTCCTCCTCGGGAGCGGACTTGAGGACCACACCGAGGGTCCCCGCGCGGGCTGCCGACCGCAGCAGGTCGGGATGTTCGCCGGAGGTGTAGACGACGGTGCCGATCCCCCGCTCGGCGAGCGTGGCGACATTCTCGCGCGGCGTGGTGCCGTCGTTGAGCCGCAGATCCAGAATCACCACGTCGAGGTCGTCGGTCTGAGCGAGCAATTCGCTCACCGTGCTGGCGGAGGCGACCAGGCACAGGTCGTCGTGCATCTCCAGGATCCGTTCGATCCCCCACACGGGTGCGCGATGGTCGTCGACCATGCCCACCCGCAGCACCGACACCACTCCGATGCCCGCGTCGTCAGCTCCGATGCCCGCGTCGTCAGCTCCGATGCCCGCGTCGTCAGCGGCGTCCGTATCAGGATCGGTCACGTTCGATCACCCCTCCCCGTCGGATGCTCACAATCACCCTGAGCAACGTTCTGCTCAGGCCCCGATTGTAGTGACGGAGTCCGACAACTCAGGCCCGAGCAGGGAAATTTCCTCCTTTTGGCCCACGCCGACGGCGAAGTAAGGCCCACCGCGGCAATCGGCCGCGGCCGCCGGCAAGCTGCGGCCCTTGACCGGACGGACCGCACGAGCGCTATCTTAGGATTACCTGACTAGTCCAAGGAGGACCACAGTTATGCAGCAGAAGACCCTGCGCCGCCCCATGCTGGCCGTCGTCGCGTGCGCCGCCGGCGCAGCCCTCGCCCTGACCGGCTGCTCGGACGCCAAGGACACCGCCGAGAACGCCGCGAGCGCCGTGACGTCGGCGGCCACCGACGCCGCATCGGCGGTCACCTCGAAGACCGATGAGGCCAAGGCCACCGTCCAGGGACTCGACGACCAGAAGGCCCAGGAGATTCTGCGCACCGCGGTGAACCCGGACACCTCCGGCGACGAGATCGACAACGTGGTCGACACCAGCAACCCGGCGACCAAGGCCGCCATCCAGGCCTACGCCAAGGGATCGTCGGCCGCCGGCTACACCCCGGACATCTACTCGGTGAAGCGGGTGGCCGCGGTCGACGACGTCGACGGCAACAAGGCCGCCGAGGCGACCGTGGCCGTGAAGTCGCCGCACGTTCCGGATCCGGTGGACATCACCCTCACCTACGTGCAGATCGACGGCACCTGGAAGCTCAGCGCCGACGCCGTGACCCAGCTGGCCGGCATGGGCCGTTGATCCGGTAGCACCGACCCAGTCGACGCGCCGATTCTTCCTTTCGACAAGCTCAAGGAGCGAAAGACCCAGCCCCTTGAGCTTGTCGAAAGCCCAAAGAGCGAAAGACCCAGCCCCTTGAGCCTGTCGAAAGCCCAAAGAGCGAAAGACCCAGCCCCTTGAGCTTGTCGAAAGGAAATCGGCGCGTCGCCGTCTTTTCGGCCGCAGGGTCGCTCGGCCTTCCCTCCCGGCGGTACCGGCGACGGTCAGGTCCAGCGCAGACCGGCCGGGGTCCGGACACAGGCGCGACGGTGGGCGGCGTCGCCGTCGATCACGTTGATCAGCGCCGCCTGATGGCGGCCCGGCGGCAGGATCCGGGCGGTGACGCCGCCGGACTCCGCCGCGGTGAGCGTTCGGATCAGCTCGCCGCGCAGTGTTTCGGCATCGGTGGCCGAGAGGCTGTCCAGATCGAGGCCGCCGTCGTCGAACAACTGGACTGAGATCCCGCGGGACCGGGCCTCCGTCGCGGCGCGGCGCACGCCTTCGCTGTTCCAGACCCGGCCGCGGCGCTCGTCGCGCAGCGCCTGCTCGAGGAGCCGCGCGGCCAGCGCCTCACTTTCGGTGAACGCCTCGCCGTCGGCGACGCGCTGCAAGATGGGGCTCACCTCGCGGGCGAGGGCGTCGAGCCGCTCGCAGCGCTCGTCTGCGGTGGCCTGGCGCGCGGCTTCGAAGCGCACTGCGGCGAGTTCACGCTCGCGGAGCAGACCCATCAGGCTCATCATGGGCCGCACCATCGCCGCGATGATCACCGCGGGCAGCACCGTGCCGACCACCCGGCTCGACATCGGCAGGGCCGTGGCCGGCGCGTGGTCGTGGTGAACGGCCCAGAACGCAGCGATCGCGAGGGTGCCGACCGCCATGAGTCCGGCGACGGCGAATCGTCCGCGGATTGCGATCACCCCGGCGACCGCGGCGGTCAGCGACGGCGGCACCGTCGCCTGCACCCAGAACTGGGAGTCCGGCGGCATGTACCACCACGCGACGGCGAGTCCCCCGAGCGACGCGATGGCGATCACCGCGGCGGCCCAGGTGGGGAGCGGGTCGGCCGGAATCGCGATCGCGGTCAGCAGGCACAGGATCTGCAACACGAAAGCGAAGGTCTGCGCGGCCCAGACGCTGCCCTCGGCGGAACCCGAGGTGCCGACCATCGCGATCACGTATCCGGCCGCCAGAACGCCGATGGCGAACAGGACCAGCCGGGAGCGGAGGCCGACGAGCGTCGGGAGGTCGGGCAGCTCGCGCGGCAGTCGGGACGCGGGAGTGCTCACGGCCGTCGCCATTCCAGGGACACCATCGTCCCCTCTCCCGGTGCACTCTCGACGACGGCGGAACCCTCGGCGACCGACATCATGCGCCCGCGGATGCCGACCTCTATGCCGAGGCTGAGCGGGGGGATCCGTTCCGGCACAAAGCCACGACCGTCGTCGACGATGCGCAGCCGGACGGCGTCGTCGCCGAACATGCCGAGCACCGCCTGCGATGCCTCGTCGCCGGCGTGACGGAGGCTGTTGATCAGCGCTTCGCCGGCCGCGTCGACGAGGGCGTCGATCGCGTCGACCGGATAAACGACGCCGGGGACCGCGGCGGAGTCGTCGATGTGCAGGATCACTTCGATGTGGTCGCCGTGGGCCACCAGCGATTCCCGGACCCGCAGATACGCGGCCTTCGCGTCCATGACGTCCGGCCGGTCGGCGGTGTCGGCGCCGTGCAGCGCGCGCAGTGCCCGGTGCGCTTGCTCGCGCTGCACGCGCGCCGGAGGCCCGGCCCGGACGGTCCGCAGGACGGTGATCACCTCGTCACGCACGACGTCGTCGAGCCGCTCCCGCTCTTCGGCGCGAGCGGTGGCCGCCGCCCCGGCCGCCGCGGCAGCGAGGACGCGCTCGCGGTCGGCGTCGACCTTGCGCGCGATGCGCATCGCGGCGACGGCGACGGCCAGGAACACACCGACCAGTGCGCCATTGACCGCGCCCCGATACACTTCGGCGGCCAGCAATCGGCCGTCGTGCGCATAGCTCTGGACCACCGTCAGCAGGCACAGCAGCACGACCGTGTAGACCATCGACGCGCGCAGGCCCTGCGAGACCGCAAGCCCGATGGCGACGGTGGTCGCGGTGACTCCCACCCACACCGCGTTGATGGCGTCCGGCGCGGAGTGCACGCCGGTGCGCGCGGGGAACCAGAGGACGAGCAGGATCAGTTCCACCGCGCACGCGGTGACGACGGCGGGGCCGAGCAGAGCGCGATGGCGCTCGGTGCCGGCGACGGCCAGGAAGGCGCCCGCCGAGACCAGCGCGACGATACCGAGCGCGATCCACCACGACGCGGTCAACTCCGCGTTGCCGATCATCGGCGGGAGCGCCAGCAGTGGTGTCCCGACCAAGGTGAGGCCGATGCACAACGCAGCCGCCCGCTGAATCCGCCACGCATTCATCAGCTCACGCCCGAAGTGCCGCAGCGGGCGTCGGCGGCGTGGTCATCGTCGGAGAGTCTACCGGTCGAGGTGCGGAACGCGAGTGCCCGTGTCACCGAGAGTCGCGCGCCGTCACGCGGGTGGACATCGTCTGACGTCAAGCGGGAGCGTCGAGTGTCGAGCAGACCTGCGGGGACCTCAGATCGCGGCGATGAGGGACTCACGGGAGTCGGAGAGACCACGACTCAGCCACGTGATCGCATCGGCGACCCACTGGGCCTGATCCAGCGGCGCGAGCGCCCGCAGCGCATCCGGGAAGAAGCTGACGAGGGCGGCGGTGAGCGCCGCGTTCTCAGAGAGGGCGTGCGCGGAGACCACGGCGTCGTACTCGACGATGCGCCGGTGGAGGTCGCCGTAGGAGACGATCTGTCCGCGAAAACGCACCGCAGGCATCCACGGCATCGTCGCCGCGCGCTGCTCGATCTGCATGAGGAGATCACTCATGGCGTTCACCTGTCAGTCGTAGGACCGGACCCTACCCTGGTGTCCCCCAATTGAGGGGCTTACTGGCCAGTCAAGCAGACGGTTTCCGCAGGTGAAATAGCCAGAGCCCCCAAGTGGTCAACATCACAATCGCATAGTGTCCGTCTCCACTTCAGTGTGACATGGACCAATCCTGTGATCAGTGAGACGCACGTGACTGGAGTGAATTCGTGACGGCCCCGTAATGGCCGGCGCCACGTCCGCAGTCACTCCTTGGCGGCACGCTCCGCGGCATCGCGCTCCATCGCCTCGATGAGGCTCTTCGGGCGCAGGTCGGTCCAGTTCTCCTCCACGTACTTCAGGCACGCGTCACGGCTCTCCTCGCCGAACACCTTGGTCCAGCCGGCCGGGATGTCGGCGAAGGTCGGCCATAGCGAGTGCTGGTTCTCGTCGTTCACCAGCACGTAGAAGCGGCCGTTCTCGTCGTCGAAGGGGTTCGTCATAAGGAATCTCCTCAGTAGTAGGTCTATGGATCTCCGCGTCGGCAAGACCCACGGAGACACAGTCGGATGCTACCGGACACCTGGGGGTTCTCCGGTGTCCGATCAGCGGATCGCAGCCCAAATCTGCGGCCAGGATGCCTTCAGCTCACGCTCCCAGTAACCCCACGAATGGGTACCGGCCGGCCGAATCACGATGGTCGCCGGAATGTTAAGCTGCTTCAGCCGCTGCTGCATGTTCAGGGTGCAGTACGTCATCGCGGCCTCGATCCCACCACCCAGCGCGATCTGATCGATCATCTTCGGGTCAAGATCGCCGAGCGAGTGGATCTGCTCGTCAGGTCCGGGCAGACCCGACATCGACGAGATGTAGAGGGACGTTCCGCGCAGCTTGTTCGCGTTGATCAGCGGATCGTGCTTCCGCCAGTCCGGACCGTCGAGCGGACCCCACATTTTGGTCATGTCCGCACCGATCCGCCCGACAATGACCTGGCGAATAAACTCCTGACCGATCGGGTCACTAGTCTGTGCGCAACCGCTGTAGGAGGCGACCGCCTTATAGTGCCCCGGCTCCTTGATCGCCAAGTTCAGCACCGATGTGCCTGCCATCGAGATTCCGGCGATCGCATTCTTGCCATTCGTGTTGTATCGCGCGGCAAGCAGCGGCGGCAGTTCCTTCAGCAGGAAGGTCTCCCACTTGCTCTTGCCGATAATCGGGTCAACCTTCTGCCAGTCGGTGTAGTACGAACCACCGCCGGCCAGCGGAGTCACCACATAGACATGCTTGTTCTCGAAGAACTCCTGGTAGTCGGTCTTGTCTGCCCAGTTGCCCTCGCCTTCACCACCGGCGACACCATTGAGCATGTACAGCACCGGGGCCGGACGGGTCTGGTCCTTCGGAACGAATACGTCGAGCGGGATCTGACGGTCCATCGACTCCGAATAGACGGTGAGTCGCTGGTGCTGCGGCCCCAGGCTCTCGCTGTTCGAGATTCGCGACGGAGTTGCCGAAGCAGTTCCGACTCCAAGCAGACCGGAGCCGACCAGTACCGCGACAGCGATCACGGCGAAGTGGGCGACAAACGCCCGTGCGTGGATCTTCATTGACTCCCTTTCACAGCAGACATGCGGAATGATACCCGCGACTGTGGACACTTCTGACATCGATGACATAGTCGGCCACTCCGATCACCGAGCCACGTTCATTGTCCCTTCGCAGCGCCGCAACCATCAGAACCTGGGCGTACGGATGTCCGCCGGCCAGTCCTAACACGTCAGCGGAGTTCACAGAATTGGTCTGTTCAGACGACGCTCGATGAGCGGTCCAAGCACGGCGAATCCGTGGGCGCTACCCATCGATCCGTGTTCGATGTCGATATCGATATTGACGAACTCGCCGAGCACCCGGTCGCGCCAGTAGTCCGTGACCCGCTCGGGCCGATCACGACGAGTCGCAGTGAAGAACAACACCGGCACGTCCACGCTGCCCGGTTCGTGACCGATCAGCAGGTCCGCACCCGCATCGAAAGCGCCGATCATGCGCCCGGACAGGTCGCCGAGGTCCAGGCCGGTCGCCCGGAGATTCCGCGCCAATGTGTCGCCTGCAGAGCCCGGCGACTGGTCGTCGGCGAGCATCGCCTCCCAGCCTGCCCGTAGCTCGGCGACTCTCGCAGCGTGCTCTTCCGGCGTGATCTGTTCCTCGTATACCGCACCGGCCGCGGGATCCAGAAGGCCCAGGAGCGCAACCTCGTGCCCCATCGCCTTCAGTTTCCGCGCCGCCTCAAAAGCAATCACGCCACCGAGAGACCAGCCGAGCAGGTGATACGGACCGTGCGGCGCGACGTCGAGGATCTCGGTGACGTACCGGTCTGCGAACTCCTCGATCGAGGAGAAGCGTTCTTCTCCCGCAATCACGGCTGGATCCTGCAAACCGTAAACCGGCCTGTCCGCAACGTAGGGCAGCAGGTCACCGTACATCCACGAGACACCGTCGGCTGGCGGGAAACAGAACAGCGGAGGTCGCGACCCCGCGGTCCGCAGTCCGATCAGGACACCCGACGAACGGGCCCCGCCCGAAATCACCGAGGCGAGCTTGCGGACCGTCGGGTGCGAGAACAGCCACGGCAGCTCGACCTCGCAGCCCGCCTTCCGGAGGTGAGCGGTCAACTGCACCGCCGACAGCGAACTCCCCCCGAGATCGAAGAAGGACTCGACCACCGAAACCTCGTCAAGGCCGAGCACGTCGGCGAAAGCGGAAGCGACGAGTTCCTCCACCGGCCCCTCTGGTGCGACGTATTTCGCAGCCAGCTGCCCGAAGTCCGCAGGAGGAAGAGCCCGCCGGTCGATCTTGCCGGAAGTACTCAGTGGAACATCGTCGAGCATTACCCAGACAGTCGGCACCATGTAGCCGGGCAGCGCCTGCGACGCCGCCGCCTTCACAGTGTCCAGATCCACCGTGGCAGGTGCCAGATAAGCGACGAGATGGTCACTTCCGCTCGATGCCGTCGCGACCGTCGCCGCCGCATGGACGACCCCGGGGGCGCCGGCGAGCACCGACTCGATCTCCCCCAGCTCGATCCGCTGCCCACGAAGCTTCACCTGGAAATCGTTACGGCCCAAGTACTCGAGCTCGCCCGCCGCATTCCAGCGCACCCGGTCTCCGGTGCGATAGAGCCGCTCCCCCTTGACACCGAAGGGACTGGCGACGAAGCGCTCTGCGGTCAGGTCGGGTCGGGAGGCATAGCCCCGCGCCAGCTGAACACCGCTCAAATAGAGTTCACCGGCGACACCCACCGGCACCATCGTCAGGCGTCCGTCCAGCACCAGGGTTCCCGTATTGGTGACCGGCCGACCGATCGGCACAATGGCCTCTCCGGCCCCAACCCGGTGCGCAGTCACATCGACAGCAGCCTCGGTCGGTCCGTAGAGGTTCTCCAGCTGGACCTCCGGGAGCCTCACGAGCAACGCCTGAGCATCGCCGGGCGCGAGTGCTTCACCGGAGGTCACCACCAGGCGCAGCGTGTCGAGTGTCCGCACCTCGGCGCCGAGGACGTCGAGGAATACCGAGAGCATCGACGGGACGAAGTGCACGATGGAGATCCGCTGCTCCGAGATGATCTGCGCCAGGTAGTCGGGCTCGGTGTGGCGGCCGGGTTCGGCGATGACCAAAGTACCGCCGGTCACCATCGGCAGGAACAGTTCCCACACCGACACGTCGAACGTGTACGGCGTCTTCTGGAGCACCCGATCGGAGTCGCCGAATGCGTAGTCATCAGCCATCCATGCCAGCCGGTTGACGATCGCTGAATGCGTCACTGTCACGCCCTTCGGACGCCCAGTCGATCCAGAAGTGAACAGCGTGTAGGCCGCACTGTCACCGCGCACCGTCGCCGTTCGCTCCTCATCGGACACCGGCGGTGCCGCCAAGTCCACCACTGCGGTGGCATCGACCTCTATCACCCGGATATCGCCGACCATCTCTGCGATCGATTCAGGTCGCGACGCACCGGCGGCCACGAGCACCGCCGTCGCACCCGACGTGTCGAGCATCGACGCGACGCGGTCCACTGGGGCAGCGGTGTCTATCGGCACATAGTGGCCTCCCGCAGCGATCACCGCATGGACTGCCACAAGCATCTCCACGGACCGGTCGATCGCCACGACCACCGCAATATCGGGTCCGATGCCGCCTTCGATGAGTTGACGGGCCAAAGTCGCGACTCGCGCCCCGAACTCCCGGTAGCTGAGCTCACGGTCAGCAAACACCACCGCCGTAGCTTCTGGGGTCCGCGCGACCTGTGCGGCCACCGCCGAAGCCAGGGTGCTGGGACTACGCAGGACCTCGGGGCCCACCGACAGATCGAACGCCCGGAACTCCTCGTCGATCGCCAGGAGCGGAACGTCGCCGACTGCACCGACCGGATTCTCGGTCAGCCCCGAGATAAGCATGACGAAGCGTTCCGCGAAAGTCGCTACCGTCGGCTCGAGGAACAGATCCGTCGCATAGGTGAACGACGCCGTCCATGCCTGCCCCTCGGGCGAGGTGAGCACGGCCAGTGCCAGATCGAGCTGTGCGGGAGCATCGGCCCCATCCACGCCGGTGATCGACAGGCCCGCGACATCCACCTCCGCCTGCTGGGCCGAGGCACCGGGATCGAACGACAACATCACCTGGGCGAGTGGCGCAAAGGCTTCGCTGCGCACCGGGTCGAGGGCGTCGACGACGGTCTCGAACGGCGCGTCCGCGTGCGCGAATGCCTCCAGATCCACCGTGTTCACCGCATCAAGCAACTCATCGAAGGTCGCATCGACGTCAACCTGCGTACGTAAGACCAGGGTGTTCACGAACATGCCGATCAGCCTGTCCAGCGCGGCCTGACCGCGCCCCGCCGTCGGAATCGCGATCGCGATGTCGTCGGTGGCGGTCATCCGGGCGAGCAGGACGGCCAGCGCCGCATGCACGACCATGAACGGGGTCATTCCCCGTCGCTGTGCCACACTGCGGATGCGCTCGGCTACCTCCGCGGGAATCTCGAAACGGAACTCCGCGCCACGGTGCGAGGCCACCGCCGGCCGCGGCCGGTCTGCGGGCAGTTCGAGCACATCGGGCACACCCGCAAGCTGCTCACGCCAGTAGCGAATCTGCCGCCCGACGACCGACTCGGGGTCATCCGGCGAACCGAGCACCTCATGCTGCCAGATCGCGAAATCGGCGAACTGCACCGGCAACGGCGCGAGCGACGGAGCCTCGCCGTTCGCGCGAGCCGCGTAGGCGGCTACCAGATCCATGATCAGCGGAAGCCGCGACTCGCCGTCGGCGGCGATGTGATGCGTGACAACGGCGAGTACATGGTCACCGTCCGCGGTCGGCCACAGGCGGACTCGCAGCGGCCAGTCGGCACCCACATCGAATCCGGAGACCAGCGCCTCGTGGACCAGGTCCATCGAATCGACGACGGCCCAATCGAGGCGACCCTCGATCTCGGCGACGTCGCCGATCCGCTGGAACGGCACGCCGTCAACGTCCGGAAACGACGTGCGGAGCACCTCGTGTCGTGTCACCAGGTCGACGACCGCGGCGTGCAGCGCTTGCGTGTCGAGTTCGCCGTTGATCCGCAACACCGCCGGAATGTTGTACGTCGGCAACGACGGATCGAACCGGTTGATGAACCACATCCGCTGCTGCGCAAACGACAGCGGAATCTGAGCCGGGCGCGGCACCACTGCGGTCACCGGAGACAAAGCCGGTGAGCGATCGGCGACCACCTCAGCCAACGCACGGGCACTCGGCGCGTCGAACACATCGCGCACCGACACCTGCACCCCCAGTGCCTCCGAAACCCGGGCGACCAAGCGCATCGCCGCCAGCGAATTGCCGCCCGCATCGAAGAACGACTCGGTCACCGAGACTCGATCAGCACCAAGCAACTCGGCGAACACGTCGGCGACGATCTGCTCGTCCGCGGTATCCGGTGCCACATACTCGACGGCCTCGAACATCGGATCGGGCAACCCGCGCCGATCAACCTTGCCAGCCGTATTGAGCGGCATGTTCTCCAACGCCATCCACACCGTCGGCACCATGTACTCCGGCAGCCTGCTCGCCAGCTCGGCGGCCAACTGAGCGGTGTCCACCGACGCCGGCGATACATAGCCGACCAGCTGATCACCCGCCGGGCCGTCGACCACCCGGGCCGCGGCATGCACCACATCCGGTGCGGCCGCAATCGCCGATTCGACCTCGCCGAGCTCCAAACGCTGACCGCGGAGCTTCACCTGGAAGTCGGTGCGACCCAGATACTCGAGTTCCCCGGACCGCGGATTACGGCGGACCAGGTCACCGGTCCTGTACAGACGCGAACCAGCCTCCCCGAACGGATCGGCGACGAACCGCTCCGCGGTCAGGGCCGGCCTGGCCGCGTAGCCGCGCGCGGACTGGACGCCGCCCAGATACAGCTCACCTGGCACACCGTCGGGCACCACATGCAAGCGCGAATCGAGGATGAACGCCGTGGTGTTCCGCATCGGGCGACCAATCGGGACCACTGCCTCCGTGCCGCCGAGCCGGGCGGACATCGTGTACACCGCGGCCTCGGTGGGACCGAAGAGGTTCACCACTTCCGCTTGCGGCACCCGGGACCGGAAATCGTCGGCCACCGCCGGTGGTAGCGCTTCACCTCCGGAGAACAGCACTCGCAGACCAGGCAGCAGCGGCTGTTCCTGGACGACGTCCAGGAACGCTGCCAGCAACGACGGTACGAACTGCACCACCGACACGTTCTGCTGGTTCATCACATCCGTTAGGTACTGCGGGTCGCGATGGCCCTGTGCTTCGGAGATCACCATCGTCTGACCGGCGACCAGGGGCCAGAAGAGTTCCAGCACCGACGCATCGAAGGTGTGCGGAGTCTTGAACAGCAAACGCTGGTCGCCGGAAGGAATCAGCTCGTCGAACCAGCTGACAAAGTTGTATACCGCACCGTGCGAAACGGTTACCCCCTTGGGCTGACCGGTCGACCCCGAGGTGAACAACGTGTACGCCGCATGCTCCGGCCGCAATGGCGCCGACCGCTCAGCCGGATCCAGCGGGAGCACATTCTCGGCCGGGATGCCGCCGTCGACCTCGACCACCGGAACGCCCAGCGACGAGACGAAGCCGGGTACCGCTTCACCCGTCCGGATCACAACCACGGACACGCCCGCGGTCGCCGCCACGTACTCCGCCCGCTCCGCCGGAGAATCGACGGCGATCGGCACATACTGTCCGCCGGCAGCCATGATCGCGTGGACCGCAACGACCAGTTCCACACTGCGGTCCATGACAAGACCGACCGCCGTATCCGGACCGGCACCGGCAGCGATCAACTCTCTTGCGAGCATCGCCACGCGAGCACCGAACTCCCGATACGAGAGCTCTCGTCGTCCCTCGATCAAGGCCACGGATTCCGGTGCGCGCCGGACACTCTCGGCCACCGCAGCGGCGATCGTCTCGGCCCGCATGGGCCCTACCGGCCCGGTCGACTCCTCGATGACGATCGAGGCTTCCCGTGCGTCGAGCAGTTCGACGTCGCCCATCGGCATCTCTGGCGAATTCACCAGATTCTCGAGAGCCCGCACGAATCGCTCGCCGAGCTTCTCCATCGACGATCGATCGAACAGTGCCGTCGGGTAGGTGAGCAGGCCGGTCCAGTCTGTCGCGGCCTCGCCTGCGGTCAGCGTCAGGTTCAGGTCCATCTGAGCGGGGGTGTCGATTGCGCCGAACGGTTCGACCCGCACTCCTGCGAACTCCACACCGCTCTCGACTGCACCGATCGGATCGACCGACAGGATCACCTGCACTAGCGGCGAGAACGCCTCCGAGCGCACCGGATCGAGTGCATCGACCACCGACTCGAATGGCACATCCGCGTGGGCGAAGGCCTCGACGTCGGACGTGCGCGTCCGCGCCATGAATGCTTCGAACGACTCGGCCGATTCGACGCGGCTCCGCAGCACCAGGGTATTGACGAACATGCCGATCAAGCCACCGAGGTCATGTTGCCCACGGCCATCGATCGGCGTGCCGATGACGATGTCGTCCGAGCCGGTCAGGCGCCCCAGCAACGCGGCGAAGACCGCGTGCAGCACCATGAACCGGGAGGCTCCGGTCCTGCTCGCCAACTCGTCGACCCGTGCGCCCAACTCCGTCGGAACGGTGAACTGAACCTGGTCACCGCGCGGTGAGAACACCGCCGGCCGCGGCCGGTCGGTCGGTAGGGCCATGACGTCGGGAACTCCGTCGAGCGCTTGCTTCCAGTACTCGAGCTGCTGTCCGAGCACCGAAGAGGTATCCTCGGGCGACCCGAGATTCTCGTGCTGCCACACCGCGAAATCGGTGTACTGCACCGGCAAGGCCGTGAACGCCGGAGGCTGACCGGCACTGCGCGCGGCATACGCAGTCAGGAGGTCCGCGATCATCGGGCCATAGGACTGCCCGTCGAACGCGATGTGGTGCACGACGATCGCCAGCACCAGTGATTCGTCGCTCTCGATCAGCACCCGGACCCGCAGCGGGAACTCGCGGGTGACGTCGAAGCCACGGGCGAGCTCGTCGACCATCTGCTCCGCCGAATGAACGAGACGCCAATCCAGCCGGGCACTCGCGTCACCGGCCGGTATCACCAACTGGTAAGGCACCCCGGCGCTGTCCGGGAACACCGTCCGCAACACTTCGTGCCGTGCCACGACATCGATCACGGCCTGTCGCAATGCGCCCCGATCGACATCGCCGCGAAGCCGGAAGGCTCCCGGTATGTTGTAGGTCGGAGTCATCGGATCCAACCGGTTGATGAACCACATCCGCTGCTGCGCATACGACAACGGCACCCTGCCGGGGCGCGGAACCACACTCGTCACGGGCGGGAGGCCGCCACCCCGACCACGCGCTGCAACGGCAAGCTGACGCACCGATGGTGCCGCGAAGACGTCGGCGATGGACAGATCGATGTCCAGGACCTTGCCCGCGCGGCCGACCAACCGCATAGCGCTCAGCGAGTTACCGCCGGCATCGAAGAACGACTCGGTGACCGAGATCCGCTCCACTCCGAGCACCTCGGCGAACACCGCGGCCAGGGCCTCTTCGGCCTCGCCCTCGGGCGCGACATACTCGACCTGCGTCGACGACAGGTCCGGCGTCGGCAAAGCACGACGATCCAACTTGCCCGCACTGTTGAGCGTCACCTCATCGAGCAACGTCCACACCGACGGGCGCATGTACTCCGGCAACGACGCAACAAGGTGCGCCCTCACCGCATCGAGATCGACCGACGCCGGCGACACATAACCGACCAGGAACTCCCCACCCGCAGGCGCCGTCGCCACGGTCGCGGCCGCATGCACCACACCCGGACCGCCCGCGATCACCGACTCGATCTCCCCGAGCTCAATCCGCTGACCACGCAACTTCACCTGGAAGTCCGTGCGACCCAAGTACTCGATATCCCCGCCCCGCAGACGCTTCACCAGGTCGCCGGTCCGGTACAGGCGGGATCCCACAGCACCATAGGGGTCGGCGATGAAGCGCTCCGCGGTCAGCGCAGGCTGATCGGCGTAACCCCGCGCGATCTGCACACCACCCAGATACAACTCACCCGGCACACCATCGGGCACCAACTGCAAACGATCATCCAACACCAGCATCGAGGTGTTCGCGACCGGCCGGCCGATCGTCACCAACTCCGGCGCATCAGACACATCGGCCCAGCCCACCTCGACCGCAGCCTCCGTAGGCCCGAACAAATTATGGATCTCGGCCTGCGGCCACACCGCATGAGCGGCAGCCACCGTCGCCGGCGCCAACGCCTCACCCGAAGCAAACAACCACTTCAGCGAAGTAAGCGATGCCAACTTGCCGCGATCGACCACATCCAAGAACACCGACAACATCGACGGCACAAAATGCACACTCGTCGCCGACGTCTCGGCAATCAGATCCGCGATATACCCCGGATCCCGATGCCCATCCGGCTTAGCGATCACCACGGTCGCACCCGACATCAACGGCGCATACAACTCCGGCACCGACACATCGAACGTGTACGGCGTCTTCAACACCACCCGATCACCGGCCGACCACGGGAACGCCTCCAAACCCCACCGCAGACGGTTCAGGACCGCACCATGCGACACCGTCACACCCTTGGGCACACCCGTCGACCCCGACGTGAACAACGTGTACAACGCACTATCTGCGTGCACCGGCGCCAAACGATCGGCGTCGGTCACCGCGGCAGTAGCCAGCTCCACGTCACCCGACGCATCGACCTCGACCACCCGAACCCCCGGCAGCCCCGACACCGGATCCGGCACCACACCGGCAGCCACCAACACCAGGTCCGCGCCCGCCGTTTCAAGCATCACCCGCGCACGCTCGGCCGGAGCAGCAGTATCGACCGGCACGTACTGGCCACCGGCAGCGGTGATCGCATGGATCGCCACCAACAGTTCCACGCTGCGATCGATACACACACCGACCGCCACCTCCGGACCCACACCCGCGGCAATCAACTCCCGCGCCAACAACGCCACCCGGGCACCGAACTCGCCGTACGGCACCTCACGACCCTCACACACCAACGCCACCGCATCCGGCGTCGAAAACACCTGCGCCGCAACAGCATCGGCCACCGAACCAGCCGGCATCTCCTCCACCGGGCCGATCCCGACCGCCAACGCCTCAGCACCCTCGCCACCGACCAACACCGACGCATCACCGACTGCACTGTCCGGGTCAGCAGTCAACTCACCCAGCAACGCCACGAAACGATCCGCGAACACCCGCGCCGTCGACGCATCAAACAGATCCGCCGCCACGACCACCGAACCCGACCACGCCTCACCGGCCGGCGCCGAAACCACATTGAACGTCACATCCACCTGAGCCGGTGTCACCGGCGCCTCAAGCGGCTCCGCCGAGATTCCGGTCATCTCCACCCGCGCCCCAGACGCCGAGGCAGCCGGATCAAACGACAGCATCACCTGCGCCAACGGCGCGAAGGCCTCACTGCGCACCGGATCGACCGCCTCGACCACCGACTCGAACGGCACCTGCTGGTGTGCCAGTGCCGCCAAATCCGCCATCCGCACCCGACCGAGCAGATCCGCGAACGACTCCGCCGGATCGACCTGGGTTCGCAGGACCAGCGTGTTGACAAACATGCCCACCAGCGCATCGAGCTCAGCCCTACCCCGACCTGCCACCGGCGTAGCGATCGCGATGTCCTGCGTCGCCGACAACCGGGCCAACAACGTCGCCAAAACGGCATGAACCACCATGAACGGCGTCGCACCAGAGGCCCGGCTCACTTCGGCGACCCGATCAGCGACCTCTGCCGGCACCGAGAAGTCCACGCTGGTGCCGACATACGACGCGACCAGCGGACGTGGGCGGTCGGCCGGCAGTTCCAGCACCTCTGGAATACCGGCCAGGGCATCCCGCCAGAACGTCAGTTGGCGGCCGAGAATCGAGTCGGCCTCACCTGCCGAACCGAGCACGTCACGCTGCCAGATCGCATAGTCCGCGAACTGCACCGGCAACGGCGCGAACTGCGGAGCCTCGCCTGCCAAACGCGCCGCGTACGCCGCCAGCACGTCGGCTATCAGCGGGAGCATCGACTCACCGTCGACGCCGATGTGATGGGCCACCAACGCGAACAAATACCCGTCACCCCCCTCGGGGTACACAACGGCCCGGATCGGCCACTGCGTGGCCACATCGAATCCAGCGGCCACCGCAGCGTGGAACTTCTCCACCGAGCGCGCCTCGATCCACGGGAGTTCCGCATCTACACGGGTCTCCGATGCTATTTGCTGAACCGGAACACCATCGACATCGGGGAAACTCGTCCGCAGCACCTCGTGCCGGCGAACCACGTCGGCGACGGCGATTCGCAATGCGATCACGTCGAGGTCTCCGGTGATCCGCATCAACGCCGGAATGTTGTACGTCGGCAACGATGGATCGAATCGGTTGATGAACCACATCCGCTGCTGCGCGAATGACAGTGGGATGTTCTCCGGGCGCGGCACCGCCGCGGTCACCGGAGGCAATGCCGGGGCCTGGCCACCGGCCACGGCAGCCAGTTCCCGAACTGAGGGCGCGTCGAACAGATCGCGGATCGACAATTCCACACCGAGCACATCGCCGGCCCGTGCGATGACGCGCATCGCCGAGAGCGAGTTACCGCCTAGATCGAAGAACGATTCGGTGACGCTGACGCGATCCACGCCGAGTACCTCGGCGAAGACCTCCGCTACAGCCGTCTCATCGGCAGACTCCGGTGCCACATAATCGCCGGAGCCGTCGAACACCGGTGCCGGCAACGCCTTGCGGTCCAGTTTCCCGTTCGCCGTCAACGGCAACCGGTCCACCACCATCACCAGATCCGGCACCATGTACCGCGGAACCCGCGCACCAGCACCCTCACGCACCACCGCAGAATCGAGTTCCACCCCGTCATCGGCGACCACATAACCGATCAGCAAGTCCCCGCGCCCGGCATCCGACACGATCGCCGCAGCCGCGCCGGTCACCCCGTCAGCGGCCAGCAACGCCGCCTCGACCTCTCCGTACTCGATACGGAAACCACGCAACTGCACCTGACCATCGGCCCGACCCAGGTACTCGATATCGCCGCCGACCCACCGCGCCAAGTCACCGGTCCGATACAGGCGGCTCCCCACACGATCCTCGGCGAACGGATTCGCAACGAACCGGCCCGCAGTCAACTCCGGCCGATTGAGGTAACCCTGAGCCAACTGCGCACCGGCCACATACATCTCACCGACCACACCGGCAGGCACCGGCCGCAACCGGTCATCAAGGATACGAATCGCCAACGAGCTCAACGCACGACCGATGAACGACGGATCATCCACCGACACCACAGCCGGATCGATCGGCCGGAAACTGACATGCACCGTCGTCTCGGTGATGCCATACATGTTCACCAACTGCGCCGGGTCATCAGGGTTCTCGTCGAACCAGCGACGGACCTGATCGAAACCAAGCTCCTCACCACCGAACACGACATAACGCAACGCCAACTCGGCGTCCGGACGGCGACGCCGCGCATCGATGAGCTGATAGAACGCCGACGGCGTCAGATTCAGGAACGACACCCGCTCGTCCTCGAGCACGCTCAGGAACGCATCGAAATCACGGGCCAACTCCCGATCGACCACCACCAGCCGGGCACCGGACAGCAACGGCCCCCACAGTTCCCACACCGAGAAGTCGAAGGCATAGGAGTGGAACATCGTCCACACGTCATCGGGCCGGAAATCGAAATCGGCCGCCGTGGCGCCCAACAAGGCACCCACGTCAGCATGCGTGATCTCCACACCCTTGGGCAGACCCGTCGAACCCGATGTGTAGATCACATACGCCCGCGAAGCCGGCGGCACCGTCACCGCCGTGAAACCGGCACCATCACCCTCGGCCACCAGCACGCCGGTATCCAGAACCTGCACCCCGTCACCGACACCAGCCCACAGTTCATGACCCTGCGTCGACGCATCGGTCAGGATCACCGACACCCCCGCGTCAGCGATGATGAAATGCAACCGATCCACCGGATTGGTGGTATCCAACGGCAGATACGCCGCACCCGCCTTCAACACACCCACGATCGACGCCACCAGATTCACCGACCGCGCCGTCGCCAAACCCACCAGATCCCCGGGCCGCACACCAGCAGCGACCAACCCGGCAGCCACTGCGTCCGACGCCGCATCGAGCTCCGCGTAAGACAGCGACCTGCCGTCGGCGGACACCGCCACCGACGCCCCGTACTCGCGCACCGACCCGGCAAAAGCCTCCACCAACGAACACCCCGCCGCAGCAGGGGTCACCGGTGCCGACAGCCCGGCCAACCGCACACGCTCAGCGTCATCCAGCAGGTCCACATCACCGACCGCCATCGACGGATCAGCGGTCAACACATCCAAAACCGACACCAGCAGGGCCGCGAACTGCTCGACCGTTGCCTCATCGAACAGGTCAGTGGCATACAGCAACGCCATATGCCATTCCCGGTCGGCTTCGATGCCGACTCCGATGTGCAGGTCATACTGCGCCGGCGGATCGTCAGAGGTGATCGGTTCCACCCGCAGGTCACCAATATCGACGGCCGAAGAGCCGACTCCACCATCCTGATCCACCGTCAGAACCACCTGCGCCAGCGGCTGGAAAGCCTCACTGCGCACCGGATTCACCGCCTCGACCACCGACTCGAACGGTGCGTCGGCATGGGCGAACGCATCCAGATCCACCGTCCGGACAACGTCCAGGAACTCGGCGAACGGCATTCCCGACGATGTCTGGGTGCGCAACACCAGCGTGTTGACGAACATGCCCACCAGCGGATCGAGCACCACATCACCGCGGCCGGCGATCGGCGTCGCCACACTCACATCATCAGTCGCACCCAGCCGCGAAAGGAGCACCGCCAGCCCAGCATGAAGCACCATGAACGGCGTCACGCCACGCTCACGAGCCAGCGCCAATACCCGCTCACCGACTTCTTCCGGGATACCGAACTCCAACTGCTTGCCACGACCACTCGCCACCGCCGGCCGCGGCCGGTCCGACGGCAGCTCCAGCACATCCGGCGCCCCCGCGAGTTGCCCTCGCCAATAGTCGAGTTGACGCCCGACCACCGAATCAGGATCAGCCTGAGAACCCAACACCTCATGCTGCCAGACCGCGAAATCAGCGAACTGAACCGCGAGCGCCGAGTAATCCGGTGCGCGGCCCGCGACCCGCGCGGCGTAAGCCGCAAGCAGATCACTGACCAGCGGGATCCGCGATTCCCCATCGAAGGCGATGTGATGCGTCACCAGGGCGACGACGAACTCACCCGGCGCCGACTCCCACACCCTCACCCGGAGCGGCCATTCGCGCGCCAGATCAAAACCGGTCACCACCGCCGACTCGATCTCCACCTGCGACGACACCACCGCCCAATCAAGACGGCCGGGCACCAACGACGGGTCACCGATCTTCTGGTAGGCGACACCGCCGTCGGACGGGAACGTCGTGCGCAGCACTTCGTGCCGAACGACGACGTCGACGATCGCCGCCCGAAGCGCGGCGACATCGAGTCCGCCGTTCACCCTCAACACCGTCGGCTGGTTGTAACCGGCAGAGCCCGGTTCAAACCGGTTGATAAACCACATCCGCTGCTGCGCAAACGACAGCGGAATCCGGTCCGGTCGCGGCACCACCGCAGTCACCGGCGGCAACGCCGCCTCCTTGCCGGCGGATACCGCGGCCAGCTCACGTACCGACGGAGAATCGAAGAGGTCCCGGATCGACAGGTCCACACCGAGAGCATCGCCGCCCCGTGCCACCACACGCATCGCGTTCAGCGAGTTACCGCCGGCATCGAAGAACGACTCGGTCACACCGACCCGATCCACGCCCAGCACGCTGGCAAACACCGCAGCGAGGGCTTCTTCGGCCTCGCCTTCGGGAGCAACGTATTCAGTCTCGGTGGACGAGAGATCCGGCGCGGGCAACGCCCGACGATCCAACTTGCCCGCCGAGTTCAGCGTCACCTCGTCCAGCAACATCCACACACTCGGACGCATGTACTCCGGCAACGACGCCGCCACATGCACCCTCACCGCATCCAGATCCACCGACGCCGGCGAGACATACCCGACCAGGAACTCCCCACCAGCCGATGCCTGAGCGACCGTCGCCGCCGCATGCACCACCCCGAGCGCACCGGCGATCACCGACTCGATCTCCCCGAGCTCGATCCGCTGACCCCGCAGCTTCACCTGGAAATCGGTACGGCCGAGGTATTCGAGCGATCCGTCGGCCAACCGCCGGACCAGGTCGCCGGTGCGGTACAGGCGAGCACCATGAACGATGGGAGCCACCGGCTCGACAGCTACCGGAGCCAGCGGCGGCAGCGGAGCCAGCGGCGGCAGCGGAGCCAGCGGCGGCAGCGGAGCAACCCGCCCGACGGGACTTGCCGGAGCAGCCGGCGCGACAGGCGGAACCGGAGGAACCGGCGGCACGGGAGGAACCGGCGGCACGGGAGGAAGCGGCGGCACCGGCGTATCTGGAACGTTCGGCGCGGCGAACGGGTCGGCGATGAAGCGCTCCGCGGTCAGCGCAGGCTGATCGGCGTAACCCCGCGCGATCTGCACACCACCCAGATACAACTCACCCGGCACACCATCGGGCACCAACTGCAAACGATCATCCAACACCAGCATCGAGGTGTTCGCGACCGGCCGGCCGATCGTCACCAACTCCGGCGCATCAGACACATCGGCCCAGCCCACCTCGACCGCAGCCTCCGTAGGCCCGAACAAATTATGGATCTCGGCCTGCGGCCACACCGCATGAGCGGCAGCCACCGTCGCCGGCGCCAACGCCTCACCCGAAGCAAACAACCACTTCAGCGAAGTAAGCGATGCCAACTTGCCGCGATCGACCACATCCAAGAACACCGACAACATCGACGGCACAAAATGCACACTCGTCGCCGACGTCTCGGCAATCAGATCCGCGATATACCCCGGATCCCGATGCCCATCCGGCTTAGCGATCACCACGGTCGCACCCGACATCAACGGCGCATACAACTCCGGCACCGACACATCGAACGTGTACGGCGTCTTCAACACCACCCGATCACCGGCCGACCACGGGAACGCCTCCAAACCCCACCGCAGACGGTTCAGGACCGCACCATGCGACACCGTCACACCCTTGGGCACACCCGTCGACCCCGACGTGAACAACGTGTACAACGCACTATCTGCGTGCACCGGCGCCAAACGATCGGCGTCGGTCACCGCGGCAGTAGCCAGCTCCACGTCACCCGACGCATCGACCTCGACCACCCGAACCCCCGGCAGCCCCGACACCGGATCCGGCACCACACCGGCAGCCACCAACACCAGGTCCGCGCCCGCCGTTTCAAGCATCACCCGCGCACGCTCGGCCGGAGCAGCAGTATCGACCGGCACGTACTGGCCACCGGCAGCGGTGATCGCATGGATCGCCACCAACAGTTCCACGCTGCGATCGATACACACACCGACCGCCACCTCCGGACCCACACCCGCGGCAATCAACTCCCGCGCCAACAACGCCACCCGGGCACCGAACTCGCCGTACGGCACCTCACGACCCTCACACACCAACGCCACCGCATCCGGCGTCGAAAACACCTGCGCCGCAACAGCATCGGCCACCGAACCAGCCGGCATCTCCTCCACCGGGCCGATCCCGACCGCCAACGCCTCAGCACCCTCGCCACCGACCAACACCGACGCATCACCGACTGCACTGTCCGGGTCAGCAGTCAACTCACCCAGCAACGCCACGAAACGATCCGCGAACACCCGCGCCGTCGACGCATCAAACAGATCCGCCGCCACGACCACCGAACCCGACCACGCCTCACCGGCCGGCGCCGAAACCACATTGAACGTCACATCCACCTGAGCCGGTGTCACCGGCGCCTCAAGCGGCTCCGCCGAGATTCCGGTCATCTCCACCCGCGCCCCAGACGCCGAGGCAGCCGGATCAAACGACAGCATCACCTGCGCCAACGGCGCGAAGGCCTCACTGCGCACCGGATCGACCGCCTCGACCACCGACTCGAACGGCACCTGCTGGTGTGCCAGTGCCGCCAAATCCGCCATCCGCACCCGACCGAGCAGATCCGCGAACGACTCCGCCGGATCGACCTGGGTTCGCAGGACCAGCGTGTTGACAAACATGCCCACCAGCGCATCGAGCTCAGCCCTACCCCGACCTGCCACCGGCGTAGCGATCGCGATGTCCTGCGTCGCCGACAACCGGGCCAACAACGTCGCCAAAACGGCATGAACCACCATGAACGGCGTCGCACCAGAGGCCCGGCTGACCTCTCTGATCCGGGCGGCAACGCCAGCCGGAATCGAGAAGCCGACGCTCGTGCCCGTGTACGACGCCACGGCCGGCCGCGACCGGTCGGCCGGCAGTTCCAGCACATCCGGGATACCGGACAAAGTGTCCCGCCAGAACGTCAGTTGGCGACCCAGCACCGAGCCCGGATCGTCCGGCGTACCCAGCACCTCGTGCTGCCAGATGGCGAAGTCGGCGAACTGCACCGGCAACGGCGCGAACTGCGGGACCTGACCGGCACTCCGGGCGGAGTAGGCCGCCAGCACATCGGTCATCAACGGCAGCATCGACTCACCGTCGACGCCGATGTGATGGGCCACCACCGCGAACAAGAACTCGTTCTGCGTGCCCCGATGAAGGATCGCCCGGATCGGCCACTGCTGCGTCACGTCGAACCCGGCGGCGACCACCTCGCCGAACGCCTCCAGCGATGCGGCTTCCACCCACGGGAGATCCCGGTCGACCGTCGACTCAGCCGAAATCACCTGAACCGGTACACCGCCGACGGATGGGAAGACCGTCCGCAACACCTCGTGACGGCGTACCACATCGGCAAAAGCTACCCGGAGCGCGTCCGTGTCCAGCTCACCCGACAGCTTGAGGACGGCCGGAATGTTGTAGGTCGGCGCAGCCGCATCGAACTGGTTGATGAACCACATGCGTTGCTGCGCGAATGACAGCGGAATCCGGTCCGGGCGCGGCACCACGGCGGTCACCGGCGGCAACGCCTCGCTTCCTCTCGCGGACGCCGCGGCGAGTTCGCGGACGGTCGGCGCGTAGAAGAGATCCCGGATCGACAACTCCACGCCCAGTGCCTCACCGGCTCGGGCCACCAACCGCATCGCCGACAGCGAGTTACCACCCGCGTCGAAGAACGACTCGGTGACACTGACCCGTTCCACACCCAGGACATCGGCGAACACCCGGGCCAGCGACTCTTCGGCGTCCCCCTCAGGTGCGACGTACTCGGCTTCCAGCGCACCGAACTCCGGTGCCGGCAACGACTTGCGATCGATCTTGCCCGCCGTATTAAGCGCGATGTCATCGACGACCATCCACACCGTCGGCACCATGTACCCCGGCAACGCTGCGGAGGTGGAGGCCTTCACCGCATCCAGATCGAGAGTTTCTCCCGGACCGGCACAAACGTAGCCGACCAGATGCTCGCCACCATCGGGCGACGAAGCGACCGTCACCGCGGTATGCACCACACCCGGTGCCGCCGCCAAAACGGCCTCGATCTCCCCCAGTTCGATCCGCTGGCCTCGCAACTTGATCTGGAAATCGGTACGCCCCAAATACTCCAGCGAGCCGTCACTGAGTCTGCGCACCAAGTCACCGGTGCGATACAGGCGCACACCCGGTGCCCCAAACGGATCGGCAACGAACCGCTCAGCGGTCAAATCAGCACGCGCAGCATACCCACGCGCCAACTGCACACCACCCAAATACAACTCACCCGGCACCCCCGCAGGCACCCGATGCAACCGCGAATCCAGCACCACCGCCGACGAATTCCACACCGGCACACCGATCGGCACCGACGAATCAACCGCCGACACCTGCCCGATCCGCTGATACGTGATCTCGATCGCCGCCTCAGTCGGACCATACAAGTTGTAAAACAACGCCTCCGGCCACACATCACGAGCCGGAGCCGCCACCGCCGGCGGCAACGCCTCACCCGTAGTCGACACGATCCGCACCGACGACAACGACTCGAGCACAGCCCGAGGCACCACATCCAGAAACACCGACAACATCGACGGCACGAAATGCACCATCGTCGCCCGCGTCCGGACGATCTCCTCAGCCACATACACCGGCTCCAGATGACCACCCTGCTTGAGCACCACCAGCGACGCGCCCACCATCAACGGCGCGAACAACTCCGGCACCGAACAATCGAACGTGTACGGCGTCTTCTGCACCACCACATCACTGCCATCGATCGGCAACTCATCCAAACCCCACCACAAACGGTTCAGCACCGCCTCATGCGTCAACGTCACACCCTTAGGCATCCCCGTCGACCCCGACGTGAACAACGTGTACACCGCCGACCCACCACGCACCGGCGCCAACCGCTCACCATCAGTCACCGGACCAGCCACACCAGAATCCGCATCCACCGGCGCGGACGCATCCACCTCCAACACGCCCACACCCGCAGCCTCAGCCGCGGCAAGAGCATCAGAAACAGCACCACGCTCAGACACCAGCAAAAGACTCACCTGGGCCGTGGTCAGCATGTACTCCACACGATCAACCGGAGTACCCAAATCAATCGGCACATACTGGCCACCCGCAGCCACCACCGCATGCACCGCAACCATCATCTCCACCGACCGCGGAACCGCCACAGCCACCGCAACCTCAGGCCCCACACCCAACGAAATCAGCTCCCGCGCAAGCCCATTGACCCGCGCACCGAACTCGCCATACGACACCACACGCTCACCAAACACCAACGCCACACCATCAGGCGTCCGCGCCACCTGCCCCGCCACCACATCAGCCACCGACACCACCGCAGGAAGCTCCACAGTCGGGCCCCACTCACGCGCCGCCTCAGCAGCAACGTCAGCCTCAGCCAACAACGCCACATCACCCACCGGCACCGTCGGATCTGCGGTCAGCTCACCGAGCAACGCCGCGAATCGCTCGCCCAACCGGCCGGCGGTCGACTCGTCGAACAGGTCCGTTGCGACGATCACCGAGCCCGACCAATCCTGGCCGACCGGTGCGGACTGAACATTGAACGCCACATCCAGCTGGGCCGGCGTCACCGGAGCCTCGAGCGGCTCCGCCGAGATACCGGCGATCTCCGCACCTGCCTGCGACGCCGGTGCACCCGGATCGAACGAGAGCATCACCTGAGCCAGCGGATCGAATGCCTGTGACCGGACCGGATCAAGCGCCTCGACCACGGACTCGAACGGCGCATTCTGATTTGCCAGTGCCGCCAGGTCCGTGTCCCGGACTTGAGCCAGCAACTCAGTAAAGGTCATCGACGAGTCGACCTGGGCGCGCAACACCAGGGTGTTGACGAACATACCCACCAACGCGTCCAGCTCAGCCTGACCACGACCAGCGACCGGCGTAGCCACCGCAATATCCTGCGTCGCCGACAACCGCGCCAGCAACACCGCCAACGCCGCATGCACCACCATGAACGGCGTCGCACCCGCGGCCCGGCTCACCCCCAGAATTCGGGCCCCGACCTCAGCCGGGACCGAGAAGCCGACCTCGGCACCCCGGTGTGACGCGACCGCGGGACGCGGCCGATCCATCGGCAGAACCAACACATCCGGCAACCCGGCCAACGCCTCCCGCCAGAAAGCCAACTGACGACCCAACACCGAATCCGCGTCATCCGGCATGCCCAGCACATCACGCTGCCACAACGCGAAATCAGCGAACTGCACCGGCAACGGCACAAACACCGGCACCTGGCCGGCCGCCCGCGCCACATACGCGGTCAACACATCACTGACCAACGGCAACATCGACTCACCATCAGCACCGATGTGATGCGCCACCACCGCAAACAAATACCCGTCGCCCTCACGACAGATCACCACGCGAATCGGCCACTGCACCGTGACGTCGAAACCCGCCGCCACCGCCGAACCGAACGCCTCCGCCGAATCAGTCTCGATCCACACCAAACCCGAATCCACCGACGACACCGGAGCTATCACCTGAACCGGCACACCGGCCACATCCGGGAAACTCGTCCGCAACACCTCATGCCGTTGAACGACATCCACCACGGCGGCCCGCAAAGCATCGACGTCCACCGCACCCGACAACCGCAACACCGCCGGAATGTTGTACGTCGGCGCCTCCGGCTCCAAACGATTGATGAACCACATCCGCTGCTGAGCAAACGACAACGGAATCCGGTCCGGACGCGGCACCACCGCCGTCACCGGCGGCAACGCGCGGCCGCGATCAGCCACCCCCGCCACGAGCTCACGCACAGACGGCGCATCGAACACATCCCGCACCGAGAACTCGACTCCGAGCACATCCCCAGCCCGCGCCGCCAGCCGCATCGCACTCAGCGAGTTACCACCCAGATCGAAGAACGACTCGGCCACGCTCACCCGTTCAACACCCAGAACATCGGCGAACACAACCGCCACGGCAGCCTCCGCCTCACCCGACGGCGCCACATACTCGGCTTCCAGCACCCCGAATTCCGGCGCCGGCAACAACTTACGGTCGATCTTGCCCGCAGTATTCAAAGCGATATCGTCGACGACCATCCACACCGACGGCACCATGTACCCCGGCAATGCCGCCACCGCCGACGCCTTCACCGCCTCCAAATCCAGGGACTCCCCCGGACCGGCACACACATACCCGACCAAATGCTCGCCGCCGTCCGGAGAAGGCGCGACTGTCGCCGCCGTCAACACCACACCCGGCGCAGCCGCCAAGACCGCCTCGATCTCGCCCAGCTCGATCCGCTGACCCCGCAACTTCACCTGGAAATCCGTACGACCCAGATACTCCAGCGTCCCATCCGGCAGCCGCCGAACCAGATCACCTGTCCGGTAGAGCCGAGCGCCCGGCTCCCCATACGGATCGGCGATGAACCGCTCGGCAGTCAGATCCGCGCGCATGGCATAGCCGCGCGCCAACTGCACACCACCCAGGTAGAGCTCACCCGGAATCCCCGCCGGCACCCGCTGCAGACGCGCATCGAGCACCACCGCCGACGAATTCCACACCGGCACACCGATCGGCACCGTCGGATCATCGACATGCACCTGACCGATCGACTGGTAGGTGATCTCCACCGCCGCCTCGGTAGGACCGTACAAGTTGTAGAAGAGCGCCTCCGGCCACACCGTACGCGTCGACGACGCCACCGCAGGCGGCAATGCCTCGCCCGTCGTCGACACGATCCGCACCGACCGCAACGCTTCCAGCTGCGACGGCGGCACCACATCCAGGAACGCCGACAGGATCGACGGCACGAAGTGCACCATCGTCGCACCTGTACGGGCGATTTCCGAAGCCACGTACACCGGTTCCAGGTGCCCACCCTGCTTCAGCAGGACCAGCCTCGCACCCACCATCAAGGGAGCGAACAACTCCGGCACCGAACAGTCGAATGTGTACGGGGTCTTCTGCACCACCACATCGGTGCCATCGATCGGCAACTCGTTCAGACCCCACCACAGACGATTCAGCACCGCATGGTGCGTCAGCGTCACGCCCTTCGGTCGGCCTGTCGACCCCGAGGTGAACAGCGTGTACACCGCCGCGTCGCGGCGCAACGGTGTCAGCCGGTCGGTGTCGGTCACCCGCGCCGCGCGCGGTCCCGCATGGTCGACGTCGATGCCGGCGTCCACCTCGATCGACTCGATTCCGGTACCCGCCGCGGCGGCCACCGCACCCGCTGCGACCGTACGATCGGAGATCAGCAGCAGCTTGGCCTGCGAGGTGCGCAGCATGTACTCCGCACGGTCAGCGGGAGTGTCGAGGTCGATCGGAACGTACTGGCCGCCCGCGGTGATCACCGCGTGTATCGCGACCATCATCTCCACCGACCTCGGCAGGCACAGCGCCACCGAGGTCTCTGGGCCCACGCCCGCGTCGATCAATGATCGGGCGAGCAGGTTGACCCGCGCGGCGAACTCGCCGTAGGTGACCTCTCGGTCTCCGGCCACCAGTGCCACTGCCATCGGCGTCCGCTGTGCCTGATCGGCCAGGGTGTCGGCGACTGTCACGGCTTCCGGGAGCTGATGCAGGGGCCCGCGTTCGAGTACCGCGATGGCGCCGCTGTCATCGGGGCCGAGGAGCTGGACCTCGTCGAGGGGAACGTCGGGGTGTCTGGCGGTGAACCGCAGGATCTGCGTGAGGACCCGGCTGAACTCGGCGACCTGCGCCTCGTCGAACACCGACGGCAGGTACTTCAGCCGGAGCATCAGCTGGTCGCCGATCTCCGCGCTGACCAAGGTGAGTGGGAAGTGAGTTGCATCCCGGCCGGACACTCCCTGCAGGGCCAGGCCGCCCAGCGGCGCCTCGACGATGGAGTCGGTGTCGACGGGATACGACTCGTGAATTGCCAGGGTGTCGAAGTCGAGCGCATGGCGCGACGCCGACGTGATCACCGGCAGACCCACCGACTGGTGATCGAGCACCCGCGCCTTGTCCCGGTACAGCGTCTCGAGGGCGGCGGAGAACGACGCCGAAGGATCGAGGTCGACGACCACCGGCAGGGTATTGATGAACAGTCCGACCATGGATTCCACACCAGGCACGTCCGCAGGCCGTCCGGCGACCGTCTCGCCGAAGGTGACCACCTGGCGGCCGGTTACCCGAGAGAGCAACAGCCCCCATGCGCCCTGCAGGAGGATCGCCAGCGTGACCCCCGCCTTGCGAGCGAAGGCGGCTAGCTCTCGGGTGAGCTCTGGATCGAGCAGAACCTCATGGTCCTGCGGCACCGAATCGGTCTTGGCAAGCGCTGTTCCGGCGAGACGCGTAGGACCGTCGACCGGGGTCAGGACCGCTGCCCACGCTTCAAGCGCCTGCCGCAGATCCGCCGCAGCCACCGTGCGCGCATGGTCACCGAAGTCGTACTCGTGCGCCGGTGTCATGGGGTTCCCCGTCGCATAGAGCGCGAGGAGGTCGGCCAGCACCAGCGGCCCGGACCAGCCGTCGAACAGTATGTGATGGTTGGTGACCACCACATCAGTGCCGAAGTCGTGGTCGACCACCGCGGCCCGGATAAGCGGTGGTGCGGCGAGATCGAAGGCCTGCACCCGTTCGGAATCCATCATCGCCTGGACCCGTTCGGCGACCTCGTCCTCGGCCACTCCGTGCAGGTTGATCACCCGGATCGGGCTCTTCACCCGGTCGGGGACCACGGCGACCACCGCGCCACTCTCGCACTGAACGTACGCCGAGCGCAGCACACTGTGGTGCCGCATCAGCGATGCGAATGCCTCGTCGAGTTTCGCGAGGTCGAGCTCTCCGGAAAACTGCAGCCGTGCCTGCGTGAGGTAGACGTCGATCTCATCGGCGCCAACGACACGCGCCTGGTAGTACATGCCTGCTTGTAGCGGGGTGAGCGGCCAGACCGCCGCGCCCGGATACGCCGCCGCGAGGTCATCGAGATCAGCCTGGGTCACCCCCGTGCCCGGCACGTCTGACGGCGAGAAACCCACATCTCCGAGATCGGCCGCGGCGGCCGCCGCCTCGACCTCGGCGGTCCAGCGCCCGGCGATGTCCTGCACGTGCGCCGACGAGATGGCCGCCTCCGGGAAGCGGATACTGGCGACGATCACCGGCCCGTCGGCACCGGCGACGGTACTTGCGTTGATCGCCAACACGCCGGTCTCGGCCATTCCGCCGGCACCACCGGGCAGGCTCGGACCGGCTGCGGGCAGCAGCAGATCGTCCACCGCCGCGGTCTCGGCGGAGGAGGTGTCGACGGATACACCGCGGCCACCGAGGTAGTTGAAGGCGACCGAGGGCAACGGCCGCCGACTGAGTTCGGTGTCGCCGCCATAGCGGAGCAGCCCGAATCCGATCCCGTGGAGGGGCTGGTCGAGCCGGGCTTCCTTGGCTGCCTTCACCGCGTGGACGATGCCGTCGGCCGGGTCGATCAGCATCGGAGCGATGGTGGTGAACCAGCCGACCGTCCGCGACAGGTCGCTGCGCCGCGGATCCGCCCCGGACTCCAGCACGTCCTCGTAACGACCGTGGCCCTCGCTCATCACGGTGACCGGCCCGGCATCCTCGATGCCGGCGTCACGCTGCCACGAGCGAATCGCCCGGGCGAGTCCGGCGAGCAGCACATCCGTCAGCGTTCCGCCGAAGGCTTGCGGCAGGTCACCGAGCAGCCGTTCGGTGAGTGCTGTCGGGATCTGGTGCGTCAGCGACGTCGATGCTCCGATCAGCGTCTCGCGCACCGGTTCTTTACTGAACCTGGTGGGCTGCTCGGGTGACTGTTGCAGCCAGTAGTCCAGTTCGCCCGCATGCTCGTCACGCCGGGCGTCGAGGGCCGCGAACCAGGCGCGTTCGGAGGTCGCTTCGGCCCGCACCGAGATCGGCTGTCCGGCCGCGACCTGGGCGGCCGCCGTCGCGAGGTCCTCGATGAGGATCGGCCATGAGACCGCGTCCACTGCCAGGTGATGAACGACGAGGACGAGACGCTTCGGGCCGTCGGCGAAGCGGACCAGCACCGCCTGCACCTGCTGTGCCGCAGCGGGGTCGAGGCGCCCTTCGGCATAAGCGTAGGCGTCGAGGATCTGGGCGCTGTAGTCCGCGGAGTCAGCGGCGATATCGACGTCACGCTCGGTGAGCGCCATCTCGGCATCGAACGGTTCGCCCGCGACCAGCGTCCATCGGTCGTCAGTCCGACTCAGTCGCGCACTGAGCATCGGGTGGGCGGCGACGACGGCCGCCAGGATCTCCCGTACTTGAGCGGCGTCGAGGCCGGCGGGAACCGCGAAAAGGTTGGCTTGGTTGAAGTCGGCGAACGCGGCGGGATCGCCCGACGACGATTCGACCATCCACTGCGCGATGGGCGGGAGCGAGACCTCCCCGGTACCGCCGCCACTGGGCTCCTCCAGTGCGGGCACCGCATCGGTATCGGCTTCCACACCGCGGAGGATCTCCCGGACCGTCTTGTACTGGAAGACGTCCCGCGGTGAGACGGGCAGGCCGGCCGCCTTGGCTGCCGACGACACCTGAATGGACATGATCGAATCACCGCCGAGCGCGAAGAACGACTCGGTGACGCCGAGCTGTTCCACACCGAGCAAGCCACCGATGATCGCGGCCAGGGTGCGTTCCCCGTCGGTCTCCGGCGCGACGTACGCGCCCCGGGCGGAGCCCGCGTCCGGGCTGGGCAACGCCGTGCGGTCGAGCTTGCCGGCGGGCGTCAGCGGGATCTCGTCGATGGCGAACAGTTGGGACGGGATCATGTGGGCGGCGAGCCGGTCGGCGATGTGCGCGGCGACGGCGTCCACGTCGACGCTCGCCCCCGGCCGGGAAACCAGATAAGCGATCAGTTGGGTGTGCTTGCGCCCGCCCTGTTCCACGTCGTGGCCGACGACAACAGCCTGCGCGACGCCGGGCTGCTCTTCGAGTACGGCTTCGATCTCGCCGAGTTCGACGCGCTGTCCGTTGATCTTAACCTGGTGATCGGCCCGGCCGGCGAACTCCAGGTCGCCCTTGACCACACGAACGAGATCGCCGGTGGCGTACATCCGGTCGCCCGGTTCACCGAACGGGTCGGCGACGAAGCTGGTCGCGGTCAGGTCCGGGCGGCCGAGGTAGCCGCGGGCCAGACCCGCAGCAGAGAGGTAGAGCTCACCCACCACACCGTCGGGCACCTGGTGCAGACGGGGATCGAGGACGCGCGCGGTGAAGCCGATGACGGCTCGGCCGATCGTGATCGGCTTGCGCGGCATCATGCGAGCGCGGGTGGCCCACACGGTGGTCTCGGAGGGACCGTAGAAGTTCCACAGTCTTCGGCCTCGAGCGGCCCAGCGCTCGACGAGTTCCGGCGGGCATGCCTCACCGGCGGTGGCGAGGTTGCGGACGAACTCACTGCGCTCGGGGTCGAGAGTGGCCAGCACCGATGGTGTGATGACCAGATCGGTCACTTCACCGCGCTCGAGCACCGCGTCGAGGGCTTCACCCGCGTAGTCGGCATGCGGCGCGATCACGAGCGTGTGCCCGGCCGTGATCGCCCAGGCCATCTCGAAGAACGAGGCGTCGAAGCTCGGTGAGGCGACGTGCAGAATCCGGGTGTCCGGATCCTCCTCGACCGATCCGGTCACCTTGCGGTAGCTGGCGACGAGGTCGGCGATACCGGTGTTCGATACCGCGACGCCCTTGGGACGTCCCGTCGATCCGGAGGTGTAGATCAGGTAGGCCAGACTCTCCTGGTGCACGGTGCCGTTGCGCTCGGCTTCGGCGATCTCCTCGCCGGAATCGCCTTCACCTTCCAGGTCAGCCAGGCTGATCCAGTTGCAGGCGGTCTCCCCGAGCCGGTCCCTGGTGTCGGGGAGGGTCACGCCGAAGTCCACCGCCGAGTCCTCGAGCATGTAGGCGATGCGCTCGTCGGGGTAGGCGGGGTCGATCGACAGGTAGGCGGCCCCGGACTTGACGATGCCCCACACTGCGATCACCGATTCGATGGATCGTTCCATGCCGACGGCGACCACGTCGTCGGGACGGACACCGCGTCGCAGGAGCGCCCGCGCGATCCGGTTGGTCCGCGCCTCGAACTCGCTGTAGGGGACCTCGGTGTCGCCGCAGATCAGCGCGGGATGATGCCCGTCGAGCTCGCGCCCGGCCAGGATACCGAGCAGCGTGCTGGCGTCGACGCGTCCTCCCTGAACGACGGTACGGTCTCGCGAGGTATCTCCCTCAGACACTTATTCCCTTTCACACGGCTCGGCGCCGCTCACCTTGCCACTGCGCCGCGGCGCGCGCCGCCGCTCATTCCTGCTGAGCGCAAACCTCAAGAATACTGTGACGCAGTGGGCCGAAACAGTCGGCTGATCGACTGCTTCGACGCGACGAGATCATGTTTCCGTCTCGTCCGTGACGATCTCCAGGTCTCCCTTCACATATCGCGCACGGTCGCCGGTGCGATACATCCGGGCACCCGATTCACCGAGCGGATCGGGCACAAACCGGGTCGCGGTACGCCTCGGAGCATTCGCCTCGCCGCGCGCCAAGGCCTCCGCCGTGAGGTACAGCTCCCCGATCTCGCCGTCAGTCACCGGCGCCAGGGTGTCGTCGAGCAATCGCACGTCGACTCCCCCGATCGGGCGTCCGACGGTGACCGGTTTGCCGGCCGTCAGACGAGCGCGCGTCCCGTATCCGGGCAGCGCGGGGGTGGCGTAGACGCCGAACAGCTTGCGGCCGCGAGCCGACCACTCTTCGACGAGTTCGTCCGAATATCTCGATCCGCTGAACATCAGGGTCCGGACGTATTCGGCGCTGTCCGGGTCGACGCCGTCGAGGTCCGCCGGGGACACCAGCAGATCGGTCACCTCTTCGGTCTCGAGAACCTCGCCGAGGTCGTCGCCCGATTCGCTGCCGTCCGGCACGATCACCAGGGTGTGACCCATGATGATCGCCCAGGCCGTCTCGACGAACGCCCGGCCGGAATCCGGGCGCGCGAGGTGCAGGATCCGGGTGTCCGGGTCGTCTTCCAGCGAGCCGGTCACCTTCCCGAAGGCTTCGACGAGGTCGACCATCCCGGCCTGCGTCACCGCCACCGGCCCGATCTCCGCCACCCCGGCCAGGTAGCCGAGATTCGCTAGACGTACCGGTCCGTTACGTTCGGCGTCACTGATCGGATCATCGGACGCGGCTTCGCAGGCCAGCTCATCGAGGTCGAGCCAGACACCATCACTGAGACCTTCCGCATCCACGTCGACGGACCGGGTGACGGCGAGTCGTACCGTCCTATCGCCGACGAGCTCGGCGAGGTGGTCTCGGCGGTCCGGATCGACTGCGACGTACGCGGCGCCCGCCTTGACGACGCCCCACATCGCCACGACCGATTCGATCGACCGGCGTATCCCGATGGCGACCACGTCGTCGGCTGCGACACCGCGGGCGAGCAGTGCCCGCGCGACCCGGTTGGTCCGGACCTCGAACTCGTCGTAGTCGATTTCTTCGCCATCGCTGATCAGCGCTGGGTGGTACCCGTCGAGTTCTCGCCGGGCGAGGAGCTCGACGAGGGTGCCCTCCTCGACGTCGCCTCCGGCACCGGCCTGCGGTTCAGGCTGCTCCTGCCCCGCGGGGATTCCGCGGCGGCCGACGATGTCGATGTCACCGATGGCGATGCGCTGATCTTCCACGATCGCGGTGAGGATCCGGCGGTAGGTCTCGGCGAAGCCCTCAACGGTGCGCTTGTCGTACAGCGCCGTCGAGTAGAGGAAACCGACCGACATCGGAGTGTGCGGGGTGCGTCCCTCGGCGATCACCATCAGATCGAACTTCGCCACATATCCGCCCACGTCGACGGGCTCGGCCTGAATGTCGCCCACCGAGACGGGGCCGTCGACCTTCTGCTGTTCGGTGTAGGTGAAGGCGATCTGCGCGAGCGGCGAGTACGCCGTCGATCGCGGCGGCGCCAGCATCTCGACCAGTTCGTCGAACTGCACATCGGCGTTGGCGAATGCGTCGAGGACGTCCTTACGCACCTCTCTCAGCAGGTAGTCGACGCTGCGGCCGGGGGCAGCGTCGGCGCGGAGTACCAGCGTGTTGACGAACATGCCGACCAGATCGTCGATCGCAGCGCTGGTGCGCCCGGCCGTCGGTGCGGCGACCACGGCGTCGGAAGTGGCCCCGAGCCGCGCGATCATCACGACCAGCGCCGCGTAGGTGACCATGAACGGCGTGACCCGGTACACCCGGCATAGCTCGTCGACCTGTGCCGCGAGGTCATCGTCGAGGGTCAGGCGGACCAGATCGCCGCGGCTGTCGAATACGCCGGGCCGCGGCCGGTCCATCGGCAGGTCGGTGACCTCGGGCAGGGCACGCAGCTGCTCTCGCCAGTACGCGTTCTCCCGGCTCAGGGGCGAGTCCGGATCGGTGACGTCGCCGAGCACGTCGTGCTCCCAGAGCGCGAAGTCGGCGTACTGCACGGCCAGCTCCGCTTGTGCCGGCACCGCCGGATCGACCCGCCGCGCGTAGGCGGCGAGCACGTCCTTGAGCAGGACGGGCGTGGATTCGCCGTCGAAGGCGATGTGGTGTGCCACGATCGCCAACTCGACGTCTCCGTCGTCGCCGCGCCGGATCCGCCCGCGGATCGGGAGCTCGATCGACACATCGAATCCAGCGGACGCCGCGGTGGCCAGCTCTTCCAGGGAAGTCGCCTCGGCCCAGTCGAAGCGCTCGCGCGCCTGCGCCGGCGACAGGATCTGCTGCCGCGGTGTGGCGCCCGTCGCCGGATAGATCGTCCGGAGCACCTCGTGACGTTCCAGCACATCGTGGATCGCCTCGACGAGCGCTTCGACGTCGATGGTTCCGGTGAGACGGACGGCCATCGGGATGTTGTACATCGACGAGGTCGGATCAACCTGGTTGAGGTACCACATGCGCAGCTGCGCGCGAGAGAGCGGAATCGTGTCCGGTCGCGGATCTGCCGCGGTGACGGCGGGTAGCGGCGCGGTTCGCCCGGCGACCTCGACGACCAGCTCGCGCACGGACGGGGCGTCGAACACATCGCGCACCGCCACCTGGACACCCAGCGCCTCCGATACCCTGGCCACCAGGCGCATCGCGGCCAGCGAGTTGCCGCCCGCCGCAAAGAAGCTCTCGGTGACCGAGACCTGATCGACGCCGAGCAGGTCGGCGTAGACCTCTGCCACGGCACGCTCGGGATCGGTTTCCGGGGCCACGTATTCAGCGGTTTCAAGAACCGGGTCGGGCAGCGAGCGACGATCCACCTTGCCCGCGGTGTTGAGCGGCATCTGTTCGAGGGTCACCCAGGCGGTGGGCACCATGTATTCGGGCAAGTGCCGGCCGAGTTCGGCGGCCACGGCGTCGGTGTCGACGAAGGCGGGAGCCACGTAGCCGACCAACTGGTCGCCGGCCGGGCCCTCGACCACACGGGCGGCCGCATGCAGCACGCCCGGAGCAGCAGCGATGGCCGCCTCGACCTCGCCGAGTTCCAGGCGCTGACCGCGCAGCTTCACCTGGAAGTCGGTACGGCCGAGGTATTCGAGTTCGCCGGACGGACGACGCTTCACCAGGTCGCCGGTGCGGTACAGACGCGCACCCGCGCCGCCGAACGGATCGGCGACGAACCGCTCGGCGGTCAGGTCCGGGCGGGCTGCATAGCCACGCGCAGACTGCACACCGCCCAGGTACAGCTCACCCGGCACTCCATCGGCGACCGGATGGAGACGCGAATCCAGAATGAAGGCGGTGGTGTTGGCCATCGGCGTACCGATGGAAACCACGGCACCGACCTCATCGAGAACCGCCGACATGGTGTAGACCGCGGCCTCGGTGGGACCGAACAGGTTCACCAGCTTGGCCTGCGGAACCCGGTGACGGAGGTTCTTGGCCACCGCCGGCGGCAGCGCTTCACCACCGGAGAACATGACCTTCAGGTTCGGCAACAACGGCTCGGCGCCGACGATGTCAAGGAACACGGCCAGCAGCGACGGCACGAACTGCACGACGGTCACGTCGGACTGGTTCATCACCTCGGCCAGGTAGAGCGGATCGCGTTCGCCCCCGGCATCGGCGAGCACCATCGTCTGGCCGGCGACCAGCGGCCAGAACAGTTCCAGCACCGAAGCGTCGAAGGTGTGCGGGGTCTTGAACAGCAGACGATGCTCCCCTGCCGGAACGGTCTGATCGAACCACGAGACGAAGTTGCGGACCGCACCGTGCGAGATGGTGACACCCTTGGGCAGACCCGTCGAACCCGAGGTGAACAGCGTGTAGGCGGCATCAGTCGCCCGCAGCGGAGCACGGCGCTCGGCCGGATCCAGCGGCTTGGCCTCCGCCGGCAACTCGGTGGAGCAATCGACCTCCAGCACCGGCACGTTCAGACCCGCCACGAAGTCGGGAACCTCGGCATCGGCAGCAATGAGCACCACTTGAACACCAGCGGTCGAGGCCACGTATTCGGCACGCTCGACCGGCGAATCGGTCGCGATCGGCACATACTGTCCACCCGCAGCCATCACCGCATGGACCGCCGTCACCAATTCGGCGCTGCGATCCATCACCAACGCGACGGCGGTCTCCGGGCCCACGCCGGCCGCGATCAGCGTCCGCGCCAGCTCGCCGACGCGAGCACCGAACTCGCGGTAGGTGATCTCACGATCGCAAGCGACCAGAGCCGGTGTGTCCCGGCGGGCCACCATCTGAGCGGCCACCGCATCGGCGATCGTCTCGTCCAGGATCGGTTCCACCGGACCGGCCGACGCGGCCCGCACGCGATCGCGCTCCAGCGCATCGACGACGGTCACGTCACCGACCACGACGGCCGGATCGGCGATCATCGCCTCGAGCAGGCGCACGAACCGGGCGCCGAGCTGCTCGATGGTCGAGCGATCGAAGATCGCGGTGGCGAACGTCAGCAGGCCCGCCCAGTCGCCGGACTCCCCACCCACGATCGTCAGGTTCAGGTCCATCTGCGCCGGGGTTTCCATGCCACCGAGCGGCTCGACGCGCACACCACCCACCGCGACGCCCTCACCATCGGCTTGAGCGAGCGGATCGACCGACAAGATCACCTGCACCAACGGCGAGAACGCCTCACTGCGCACCGGATCAATCGCATCCACGATCGACTCGAACGGCACCTCGGCATGCGCGAACGCATCCAGATCGCCAGCCCGCGTGCGCGCGATCAGTGCCTCGAACGTCTCAGCCGGGTCGATCTCAGTGCGCAGGACCAGCGTGTTCACGAACATGCCTACCAGCGCATCGAGGCCACGTGGACCGCGACCATCGATCGGTGTACCCAACACGATGTCGCCGGTGCCGGACACCCGCGCGAGCAGCGCTGCGAACACCGCGTGCAACACCATGAATCGGGTGGCACCCGACGCCGTGGCGAACTCATCGATCCGTGCACCCAGGTCCGACGGGATCACGAACTGCACCTGATCACCGCGCGACGAGAACACGGCCGGTCGTGGCCGGTCGGTCGGCAGGGCGATCACATCGGGCGCACCGGCCAGCGTGTCCTCCCAGAACGCCAGCTGGCGCCCCATGATCGACGAAGCGTCGTCCGGCGAACCGAGCACCGCATGCTGCCACAGCGAGTAATCGGCGTACTGCACCGGCAGCGGCATGTACTCCGGCACCCGGCCGTCGGCCCGGGCCGCGTACGCGGCGACGAGGTCCATCACCATCGGTCCGTGCGACTGCCCGTCGAAGCTGACGTGGTGAACGGCCATGGTGACGGCCACCGAATCGTCGGACTCGACCAACACGCGCACGCGCAGCGGCAGTTCGGTGGTCAGGTCGAAACCGCGATTGAGCGCGGCGACGATCTCGCCCATCGAATCGGCGATTCGCCAATCCAGCCGGGCATCGGCCTCGTCGGCGTCGAGGATCAGTTGGCACGGCACGCCGCCGCGATCGGGGAACACCGTCCGCAAGACTTCGTGTCGGGCGACCACATCGGAGACGGCCTGGCGCAGTGCGGCCAAGTCCACGGCGCCGTGCAACCGGAACGCATTGGGAATGCTGTAGGTCGGCGCTGCCGGGTCGAGGCGGTTGATGAACCACATGCGCTGCTGCGCGAACGAGAGCGGAATGTTCTCCGGCCGCGGCACCACCGCGGTGACGGGTGGCAGTGCCGGTGCCCTGCCAGCGGCCGCGCTCACCAATTCGCGCACGGTCGGCGCGTCGAAGACGTCGCGCACGGACAGATCGGCGGCGAGCGCTTCACCGACGCGAGCAACCACGCGCATCGCAGCCAGGGAGTTGCCGCCCAGGTTGAAGAACGACTCGGTGACGCTGACCTGCTCGACGCCGAGGAGCTGCGCGAACACCTCCGCGACGCGTTCCTCGTCCTCGTTGGCCGGCGGCACGTACTCGGTCTGCAGCGAACCGAAGTCGGGCTCGGGCAGCGCCAGACGATCCAGTTTGCCTGCCGAGTTCAGCGTCACCTCGTCCAGCGGCGTCCACACCGACGGCCGCATGTACTCCGGCAGCGATACGGCGATGTGCGCCTTCACCTCGTCGAGGTCCACCGAGGCCGGTGCGACGTAGCCGACCAGGAACTCGCCACCGGCCGGTGCCGTGGCCACAGCGGCGGCGGCATGAATCACGCCCGGGGCACCCGCGATCACCGCTTCGATCTCGCCGAGTTCGATGCGCTGACCACGCAGCTTCACCTGGAAGTCGGTGCGACCCAGGTACTCGATCTCTCCGCCCGGCAGGCGCTTCACCAGATCACCGGTGCGGTACAGGCGGGCACCCGGCGACGCAGAGCACGGGTCGGCGATGAAGCGTTCCGCGGTCAGTGCCGATGCCGCGGCATAGCCGCGCGCGATCTGCACACCACCGAGGTACAGCTCACCGGGCACACCGTCGGGAATCGGCTGCAATCGGTCGTCGAGCACCAGAGCCGTGGTGTTGGCGACCGGGCCACCGATCGTCACCGTCGCATCGCCCGCCTTGATCTCCGCGGCGGTGACGTCGACTGCGGCTTCGGTCGGGCCATACAGGTTGTGCAGTCCGGTCGTCGGCAGGGTGGCCAGCAGGTCTTGTGCGACGGCTGGCGGCAACGCCTCGCCCGAAGTGAACACCAGGCGCAGCGATGAAAGGTCGCTGACGCGTCGGCCGGCCACATCGAGGAACACCGAGAGCATCGACGGTACGAAATGCACCACCGACACCGACTCGGCTTTGAGTACCTCGGCCAGATAATTCGGATCCCGATGCCCATCGGGGCGCGCGATCACCAGGGGCGCACCCACGAGGAACGGCAAGTAGAGTTCCCACACCGACACATCGAACGTATACGGCGTCTTCTGCAAGAATCGGTCGGCGTCACCGATGCGGTAGTCATCGCGCATCCACACCAGGCGGTTCAGCACCGCCTCATGCGACACCGTCACACCCTTCGGCACACCCGTCGACCCCGACGTGAACAGGGTGTACAGCGCGCTCTCACCGCGCAACGGCGCAACCCGGTCCGCATCCGTCACCGGAGCAACCGACAGATCAACCTCGCCCGACGCATCGACCTCGAGCACCGGAACACCGGACAGATCGGCAACCGGCTCCGGCACAGCACCAGCGGCCACCAGGACCATCCGTGCGCCGGCGGTCTCCAGCATCACCCGCGCACGCTCGGCGGGTGCCTCAACATCGATCGGCACGTACTGGCCACCGGCCGCGGTGATCGCGTGAACGGCGACCAGTAGTTCCACGCTGCGATCGATGCACACACCCACGGCCACATCCGGGCCGACACCCGCGGCGATCAGTTCGCGCGCCAACGTCGCGACCCGAGCACCGAACTCGGCGTACGAGACTTCGCGCCCCTCGAATACCAAAGCCGGTGCCGCGGCGTTATGCGCCGCTCGTTCGGCCACCACCGATGCGATCGAGATCGCGGGACTCTCCACGTCCGGCCCGGAGGAGACTGCCAGCACCTCACCCCGAGCGCGTTGATCCAACAGCTCCGCGTCACCGACAACCGAGGCCGGGTCGGCGGTGAGCGCATCCAGGAAGGCCACAAATCGTTCAGCGAACCATCGAGCGGTCGACTCATCGAACAGATCGGTGGCGTACACCACCAGGCCCGACCAGGCGCCCTCGTCACCCGGAAGGACGCGGAAGGTCAAATCGACCTGGGCCGGCACGAACGGATCGGCAACACCGGAGACCTGGAGGTCCCCGATACCGACACCGGCGTCCACGCCGCGGATCGAGGCGCCCGGATCGAACGAGAGCATCACCTGAGCGAGCGGCGCGAAGGCCTCGCTGCGCACCGGATCGAGAGCGTCGACGACGGCCTCGAACGGCACGTCGGAATGGGCGAACGCGTCCAGGTCCACGCTCCGGACCTGGCGCAGCAACTCGGTGAACGACGTGCCCGAGTCGACCTGCGTCCGCAGCACGAGCGTGTTCACGAACATGCCGATGAGCGCATCCAGTTCAGCCTGGCCGCGACCGGCGACCGGGGTGGCAACCGCGATGTCTTGGGTGGCCGACAACCGCGCCAGCAGCACCGCCAGGGCGGCGTGGGTCACCATGAAGGGAGTCACATCGTGCTCAGCGGAGATCGAGGCCACCCGGTCGGCCACCTCGGCGGGAATCTCGAAGCGCAGCTCGGCACCGCGGTAGGACGCCACCGCCGGACGCTTACGGTCGGCCGGCAATTCCAGCACATCGGGCAGCTGGGCCAGCCGCGCACGCCAATGCTCCAGCTGGCGTCCCAGGACTGAACCTGCGTCGTCCGGTGCACCAAGCACCTCACGCTGCCAGATCGCGAAGTCGGCGAACTGCACCGGCAACGGCACAAACGGCGGCACCTGGCCGGCCGCCCGCGCCACATACGCGGTCAGCACGTCGGTGACCAGCGGGCCCATCGACTCACCATCGGCGGCGATATGGTGCGCGACCACCGCGAAAAGGAACTCGCTCTCACCAGCAGGGTAGATCACCGCGCGGATCGGCCACTGCGAGGTGACATCGAAACCGGCAGTGACCGCAGCCATCAATTCGGCCTCGGAATCCACCTGCGACCACGGCAACTCCTGCGCCACTGCCGACTCCGGTGCGATCACCTGAACCGGCACACCGCCCACATCCGGGAACACCGTACGAAGAACCTCATGCCGGACCACCACGTCAGCGAAGGCTGCCCGCAGCGCCGCGACAGTCAGTGCCCCGTCGATGCGCAGGACCGCCAGAATGTTGTAGGTCGGCAACGACGAATCAAACCGGTTGATGAACCACATGCGCTGCTGCGAGAACGACAGCGGAATCTGCGCCGGACGCGGATCGGCCTTGGTGACCGGAGGCAATGCGGGAGCACGGCCGGCGACCGCCGCAGTCAGTTCGCGCACAGAAGGTGCGTCGAAGACGTCACGCACCGACACCTGCACTCCCAGGGCCTCACTCACCCGCGCGACCAAACGCATGGCGGCGAGCGAATTACCACCGACGTCGAAGAACGATTCGGTGACCGACACCTGGTCCACGCCGAGTAGGTCGGCGTAGACGGCGGCTACGGTTTCCTCCTCCGGAGTCTCCGGCGCCACGTATTCGGCAGCAGCGAACTCGGGATCAGGCAACGAACGACGATCCACCTTGCCGGCCGTGTTCAGCGGCATCTGCTCCAGAGCCACCCACACCGTCGGCACCATGTACTCAGGCAGGTGCTTGGCCAGCTCTGCAGCCGCAGCATCGGTATCCACCGTGGCGGAAGCGAGGTAACCAACCAACTGGTCACCAGCCTGACCCTCGACCACACGAGCGGCCGCATGGACCACACCGTCGACAGCGGCGATCGCCGCTTCGACCTCACCCAGTTCGAGACGCTGGCCGCGCAGCTTCACCTGGAAGTCGGTACGACCCAGATATTCGAGCTCACCGGACGCACTGTTGCGCTTCACCAGGTCACCAGTGCGGTACAGACGCGAACCCGCCTCGCCGAACGGGTCGGCGATAAAGCGTTCAGCGGTCAGGTCCGGACGCGAGGCGTAACCGCGCGCAGACTGCACACCACCGAGGTACAGCTCACCGGCCACCCCATCGGGCACCGGGTGCAGTCGCGAATCCAAAATGAACGCAGTCGTGTTGGCCATCGGCACACCGATCGGCACCACGTCGAGGGCGGCGGTTTCGACACGGGCTCCTTCGTCGCCCTGCTCAACCAGCGAGGACTCATCCGACGCGAACAATGTCGCCGACATCGTGTAGACGGCGGCCTCGGTCGGACCGAACAGATTCACTACCTTCGCCTGCGGCACACGACGACGGAAGCTCTTGGCGACAGCCGGCGGCAGGGCCTCGCCGCCGGAGAACAACACCTGCAGCTTCGGCAACAGCGGATCGTCGCCGACGACATCCAAAAACGCCGCCAACAGTGACGGCACAAACTGCACCACGGTCACATCAGCAGCATTCATCACGTCCGCGAGGTACTGCGGATCGCGCTCACCACCGGCATCAGCGATCACCATCGTCTGACCCGCCACCAACGGCCAGAACAACTCCAACACCGACGCATCGAAGGTGTGCGGAGTCTTGAACAACAAACGCTGCTCCCCCACCGGAACCGTCTGATCGAACCACGACACGAAGTTGCGCACCGCACCGTGCGAAATCGTCACACCCTTCGGCAGACCCGTCGAACCCGACGTGAACAGGGTGTACGCGGCATCGGAAGTCCGCAACGGCGCCAGCCGCTCGGACGGATCCAACGGCTTCACATCGGCAGCCAGTTCGGTCGAACAATCAACCTCGATGACCGGAACGTTCAAGCCGGCCACGAACTCGGGCACCTCTCCGCCCTTGGCAACCAACACCAACTGCACGCCGGCAGTCGAAGCCACATATTCGGCACGCTCGACCGGCGAATCCATCGCGATCGGCACATACTGACCACCCGCAGCCATCACCGCATGCACCGACGTCACCAACTCGACACTGCGATCCATCACCACACCGACAGCAGTCTCCGGGCCCACACCGGCCGCGATCAACGTCCGCGCCAACTCGCCGATCCGCGCACCGAACTCGGCGTACGAAAACTCACGCTCCGCCGCCACCACAGCGATCGCATCCGGGCGGGCCGCCACCTGCGCGGCCACCGCATCAGCGATCGTCTCATCCAAGATCGGCTCGACCGGACCGGCCGACTCGGCAAGCACCGCCACCGACTCGACTTCCTCGATCACCATCACATCGCCCACCGGCAGGGTCGGCGAGGCCAGCACCGCATCGAGCAGGCGCACGAATCGAGCACCGAGCTTCTCGACGGACGAACGATCGAAGATCGCCGTCGCGAAGGTCAGCAGGCCCGTCCAGTCGACGGCGTCGCCGCTGACGATCGTCAGGTTCAGATCCATCTGCGCAGGGGTACCAACGCCGTCGAATGGTTCCACCGCTACGTCGCCGACCTCGACACTCTGGTCGGATGCCTGTGCCAGCGGGTCGACCGACAGGATCACCTGGACCAGCGGTGAGAACGCCTCGCTGCGCACCGGATCAATCGCATCCACGATCGACTCGAACGGCACATCAGCATGACCGAAGGCATCCAGGTCTCCCGCACGAGTGCGTGCCATCAGCTGATCAAACGACTCCGCCGGATCGATCTGGGTCCGCAGCACCAGCGTGTTGACGAACATGCCCACCAGGGCGTTCAACCCACGCGCGCCCCGACCATCGATCGGCGTGCCCAACACGATGTCGGTCGAGCCCGACATCCGAGCCAGCAACGCCGAGAACGCGGCATGCAACACCATGAACCGCGATGCTCCCGACCGGGAGGCGTACTGATCGATCCGGGCGCCAAGGTCGGCGGGGATTGCGAACTGCACCTGGTCGCCTCGCGAGGAGAACACCGCCGGACGCGGGCGGTCGGTCGGCAACTCGATCACATCCGGCGCACCAGCGAGCGACTGTTCCCAGTACGCCAGCTGCTTACCCAGAATCGACTCGGCATCGTCGGGTGAACCGAGCACCTCGTGCTGCCACACCGCGTAGTCGGCGTATTGCACCGGCAACGCCGCGAACTCGGGGGCCTGGCCACCGATGCGAGCGGCATAGGCCGTCAGCAGGTCCGTCACCATCGGACCGAAAGACTGACCGTCGAAGGCGATGTGATGGACCACCACGGCGAGTGCGACCGAATCGTCGCCCTCTTCCAGCAGCCGCACCCGCATCGGGAGTTCGGTGGTCACGTCGAACCCGCGACCAAGGTCGGTGAAGACATCCTCGATCGTGTCGACCACTCGCCAGTCCAGGCGCGAGTCAAGGTTATCGACGGCGATCACGTTCTGGAACGGGACACCGTCGACGTCCGGGAACACCGTCCGCAGTACCTCGTGTCGGGTCGCTACGTCGAGCATGGCCTGGCGCAACGCACCTTGATCAACATCACCGCGCAGCCGTAAGGCAGCCGGAATGTTGTAGGTCGGCGCCGACGGATCCAGACGATTGATGAACCACATGCGCTGCTGGGCGAACGACAACGGAACCAGCTCCGGCCGAGGCACCACAGCGGTCACCGGCGGCAGAGCCGGCGCACGGCCGGCCGATGCGGCCGCGAGTTCACGCACAGACGGGTGATCGAACAGATCCCGGATCGACAGATCCACACCGAGCACCTCACCGGCCCGCGCGACCACCCGCATCGCGCTCAGCGAGTTACCACCGGCATCGAAGAACGACTCGGTCACCCCGACCCGCTCCACACCCAGCACATCGGCGAACACCGCAGCCAAAGCCTCTTCGGCCGCACCCACCGGCGCCACGTACTCGGCCGCAGTCGCAGACAGATCCGGTTCGGGCAGCGCCCGACGATCCAACTTGCCCGCCGAGTTCAGCGTCACCTCATCGAGCAGCATCCACACACTCGGGCGCATGTACTCCGGCAACGCAGCCGCCACCTGCACCTTCACCGCATCCAGATCCACCGACGCCGGCGACACATACCCGACCAAGAACTCCCCACCAGCAGGCGCCGTGGCCACGGCGGCCGCGGCATGCACCACACCCGGCGCACCCGCGATCACCGACTCGATCTCACCCAACTCGATCCGCTGACCACGCAACTTCACCTGGAAATCGGTACGACCCAAATACTCGATGTCCCCGCCCGGCAGACGCTTCACCAAATCACCAGTGCGGTACAAGCGCGAACCCTGCTCACCGAACGGGTCCGCGATAAAACGCTCGGCAGTCAAAGCTGACGCCGCAGCATAGCCGCGCGCGACCTGCACACCACCCAAATACAGCTCGCCCGGGACACCGACCGGAACCGGCTGCAGACGATCATCCAAAACCACAGCAGTGGTGTTAGCGACCGCACGGCCGATGGTGACCAGCTCATCACCCGGCAACACCCGCACAGCAGTCACATCCACCGCAGCCTCGGTCGGCCCATACAGGTTATGCAATTCCGCGGACGGCAATGCCCTGAGCAGTTCCTGCGCGATCGCCGGCGCCAGCGCCTCACCCGAAGTGAACACCTCGGTCAACGACGTCAACGCAGCAACACCGTCACCGACCACGTCAAGGAACACCGACAACATCGACGGCACAAAATGCACCACCGACACCCGCTCGCCAGCGATCACCGACGCCAAATAATCCGGATCCCGATGCCCATCGGGGCGCGCGATCACCAGGGGCGCACCCACGAGGAACGGCAAGTAGAGCTCCCACACCGACACATCGAACGTATACGGCGTCTTCTGCAAGAACCGCGCATCCGCACCCAGGGTGTAGTCATCTCGCATCCACACCAAACGGTTCAGCACCGCCCCATGCGACACCGTCACACCCTTAGGCACACCCGTCGACCCCGACGTGAACAACGTGTACAACGCCGACTCCGCACGCACCGGCGCCAACCGATCACCATCAGTGACCGGCCCAACCGTCAAATCCACCGCACCGCAAGCATCCACCACCAGCCGACGCACACCAACCAGACCAGCAACCGCCCCCGGCGACGTACCAGCAGCCACCAGGACCAGACCCGCGCCCGCAGTCGCCAACATCACCCGCGCACGCTCAGCCGGCGCCTCAACATCGATCGGCACGTACTGGCCACCGGCCGCGGTGATCGCGTGAACGGCGACCAGCAGTTCCACGCTGCGATCCATACACACACCGACCGCCACATCCGGGCCCACACCGGCAGCGATCAACTCCCGCGCCAACGTCGCCACCCGCGCACCGAACTCGCCGTACGACACCTCACGGCCCTCGAACATCAGAGCCGTAGCTTCTGGAGACGAAACCGCCTGCGCCGCAACAGCATCCGCGAGGGCGGCGCCTCCCGCTCCCCCAGCGTCGACCCCCGCTCCCCGAGCCTGTCGAGGGGTCACCGGACCCAACGACGCGGCCAGAACCCGATCGCGGTCAGCAGAGTCGAGCAACGGCAGGTCGGCCACGAACTGTTCCGGCGCCGCAGCACCGGCCCGGAGAATCTCGGTGATCGCATTGGCGAACACCTGAACCTGCGCTTCGTCGAATGCACCCGGCAGGAACTTCAAGTGTCCGCTGACCTGTCCGCCCTGCTCCTCGGTGATGAAGCTAACCGGGTAGTGCGTGGCGTCGCGCGTGGAGATGCCTCGCAGTTCGAGCCCGTCCGACCGGACCGTCGAGATGGATTCGGTGTCGATCGGGTACGACTCGTGTACGAACAGTGTGTCGAAATCCAGCGCGTGCGGCTCGATGCTCGCGAGCGTCGAAAGCCCGACATGCTGGTGATCGAGCACCCGCACCTTGTCGCTCTGCAGTGCTGCGAGCAATTCGCGGAAAGTCAGCGACGGATCGACGTCGGCGACTACCGGCAGCGTGTTGATGAACAGGCCCACCATGGTGTCGGCACCATCGAGGCCGGCCGGTCGGCCCGACACCGTTTCGCCGAAGGTGACGACCCGGTTCCCGGTGACCCGGGACAGCAGGACCGCCCACGCCGCCTGCAGCACGGTCGACAGGGTCGCGCCGGATTCTCTTGTCAGCCGCAAGATGTTCTCGGAGAGTTCCCCGGACAGAGCCAAAGGCACGTCTTGCGGCGGCTGATCGATCCCGGTCATTCCCGCCGCGGCGATCCGGGTCGGACCCTCGACCGGCGCCAGCAGTTCTTGCCACGCCGCGAGTCCGGCGGCGGCGTCGGCGCCCGCGACGGCGCGAACGTGATCGGCGAAGCTGAGCTCGTGCGTCGGCGTGAAGGTGGAGCCGGTTGCGTACGCGGCGAGCAGATCCGCCAGCACCAGCGGACCGGACCAGCCGTCGAACAGCAGGTGGTGCGAAGTCACCACCAGGTCGGCACCGGCATTGTGGCGCACCAGCACCGCACGCATCAGCGGCGGCGACGACAGGTCGAAGCGCTGGGCGCGCTCGGCGTCGGCGATGTCGTCCAGGCGCATGTCCGTCGCGGCCTCGTCGAGGTCGGCGAGATCGATCACCTGCAGCGACACCGACAGTTCGGCGGGCACCACGGCCACCACGCCGGCGTCGATCTGAACGTAACCGGAGCGCAGCACATCGTGATGTGCCAGCAGCGCGTCCATCGCCGACTGCAGACGCTCCAGGTCGACCTGGCCACCGAACTGCACGCGAGCCTGAACGTGGTAGGCGTCCATCTCGTCGTCGCCGACCAGACCGGACTGGAAGAACAACCCCAACTGCAGCGGGGTCAGTGGCCAGATGTCGGCGGCCGGGAACTCGACAGCGAGCCGATCCAGCTCGCCCTGCCTGACTCCGGAGCCAGGAACGTCTGACGGAGACAACCCGACTCCGGTTTCGGCCGCGACCACCGCGTCGGCGAGTTCACTGGTCCAGCGCTCGGCAAGATCCTGCACATCCGCTTGAGTCAGCAGGCCTTCGGGGAACCGGAATCGGGCCGACAGGCCACGTCCGGTCGACTCGACGACACCGATCGCATCGATGACCAGGCCGGCGGGCATGACCATCCGGCCGGAGACACTGGATGGAAGGGCCGGTGCATCCGATGTGCCGGCGAACGGCATCTCGGCGGTCACCTCGTTCGAATCCCTCGAACCCGAATCTCCCGAACCGCTCGAGCCGAGGTAGTTGAACAGGATCGAAGGCAACGGACGCGCGCCGAGTTCGCCGGTCGCGCGGTGACCGTCACCGCTGTACCGCAGCGCACCGAATCCGGCGCCGCCATCGGGCACGCCGAGGCGCTCTTCCTTGGCCGCCTTGATCGCATGCACCACATCGGAGGCCGGATCCAGGTTCAAAGGCATGATCGTGGTGAACCAGCCGACCGTCCGCGCCAGGTCCGCGCGCCGCGGATCGGCACCACGTCCCAGCAGGTGTTCGTCGCGTCCGTGGCGCTCCACGAGTACCGAGACGGCCGCGTTGTCGGTGATTCCCCGGGCCGCCTGCCAGGACCGCAAGGCACGGGCGAAGGTGCCCAGCAGCACGTCATCGACGCTGCCGCCGAACTCCTCGGGCAGCCGCGTCAAAGCCGCATCCGCGACGTCGCTGCCGATGAAGTGCTGCACGACGGCCGCCGTGCTGTCCCGATCCCGGTTCCGGTCGAGCGCCGCGCCCAGGTCGGTCGGCTGCTCCGGCAGCCGATCAAGCCAGTAGCCGGCCTGCGCCTGGAAGACGGGAGCGAGGCTCTCGACTGCGGCGGCCCACGCGCGCTGCGAAGTCCCTTCCGGTCGCAACGCATAGTCCATACCGGCCTGCTGTTGCGCCCACGCCGTGATCAGGTCCTCGATGAGGATCGGCCACGAGACCGCGTCCACGCCGAGATGGTGAATCGCCCAGACGATCCGCGCGCGGCCATCACGGGAAGTCACCAACGCTGCCTGCACCAACCGGCCTGCCGCCGGATCCATCCGGGTGACCAGCTCGGTGTACGCGGCCAGGAGGTCCGCACCGAACTCCGCGCTGCCACTGTCATGCGCCGACTGCCGGGCCGTGACCGCAGCGGCCGCGTCGAACTCGCCGCCAGCGGTCACCGTCCACACCTGGTCGACCTCGACCAGCCGCGCGGACAGCATCGGGTGCGCCGCCACGACCGCCGCCAGCAGCTCACCGAGGATCTGCGCGGTCATTCCGTCCGGGGCCACCAGTACCGTCGACTGTGCGAAGTCGGCGAAGTCCGAAGGCTGGTCCGAGTTCTCCAGCATGTACGAGACCACCGGGCGCAGCGCTGAGACACCGGCACCACCGCCGGATGCCTCCTCCAGCACTTGAACCCCACGCCCGGAGTCACCGACCAAGGCGGCCATCTTCCGGACGGTCCGGTTCTCGAAGATCTCCTTCGGCGACAGTTCCCACCCAGCAGCCCGGGCCGCTGAGGCCAACCGGATCGACATGATCGAATCGCCGCCCAAAGCGAAGAACGACTCGGTCACCGACACCCGGTCGATCCCGAGGAGGCCACCGACGATGGCCGCCAGCTGTTCCTCAACCGCGCCGATCGGGCCCACATACTCGTGATCCACAGCAGCGAAGTCCGGCACCGGCAATGCTCGCCGATCAACCTTCCCCGCCGAGTTCAGCGGTATCTCGTCAATCAGATGCCAAAGGCCAGGCTGCATGTGCGGCAAGAGGCGATCACGTGCGAACGCCTCGAGAGAGTCGCGCGTCAGGCCATCGCCAGCGGCATAGGCAACCAGGATCTGCCCTCCCGCGGGAGGCTCGGCCACCGCCACCGCGGCGTGAACAACGCCCGGGGCCTCAGCCAGAACCGACTCGATCTCCTCTGGCTCGATCCGCTGACCACGCAACTTGATCTGGAAGTCCACGCGGCCGACATACTGGAGCTGCCCGGCCTTATCCGACCGGACCAGATCGCCAGTGCGATACAGCCGCGACCCCGGCTCGAACGGATCAGCGACGAACCGCTCTGCGGTCATCCCCGCACGCGCCGCGTAACCCTCAGCAACCAGAACCCCGCCGAGATACAGCTCACCGACCACACCGTGCGGAACAGGATTCAACCGGTTATCAAGGACGAACGCCGACACACCCGAGACCGGAGCACCGATCTTCACCGGCCCATCAGCGAGCACCCGGGCCACCGTCGCGTAGATCGTCGTCTCGGTCGGCCCATACTGATTATCCAGACGGGCCCCCGGCCACCGCTCGACCGCTTCTCTCGCGCCACTAAGAGTCAGCGCCTCACCACCGGTCGCGATATAGCGAAGCGACGACATCCGGTCAGCGGGATCAAGCGCTTCTGCCAACGACGCCAACAACGACGGCACCCAGATCACCGAAGTCACCGATTCGCGCTCAACATAACCGGCGATCGCCCACGGATCCCGATGCTCGCCGGGCTCCATCACAACCACACGCCCACCGGAAATCACCCAGCGGAACAATTCGAGCACCGACGGATCGAACGTGTATTCCAGCATCTGCAAGAACACATCGTCCGGCCCGAAACCGTAATACGCGTTGTCGAACAACAAATGAGCCAGCACGGCTCGATGCGGCACCGTGACACCCTTGGGCAACCCCGTCGAGCCCGACGTGAAGATCGTGTACGCCGGACTCTCGACCGGAATCAGCTGACCGGCACCGACGACCTCACCGCCGACCTGACGCGGCGCGTCCACTTCGATGATTCTCCGGCCACCTTCCACCGCAGCAACGACCGCCGGTTCGCCGAGCTGACTCGAGACCGTCACGACCAGCGATACGTTAGCCGTGGACAGCATGTACTCAGCACGCGCCGCGGGTGTATCGACCGCCACCGGCAGATACTGGCCGCCAGCGGCGATCACCGCGTGCACCGCAATCAGCAATTCCACCGAACGCGGCACACACACCGCCACGGCCACACCTGGCCCGACTCCGCCGGCCCGCAACTCATTGGCCAGCGCATCAACCTCGGCACCGAACTCACGGAACGTGAGAACCCGTGTCCCAGCAACCACGGCAACCGAATCGCCATACCTGCTGACAGCAGCCGGAAGCAGATCCGCCAACGTCCGTACATTCACACCATCGAGCGACCCGACCGCGCTATCAGCGGCAACCCGATGCGAAGCCGCACGCAGCTCGGCGCGCTCACCGGCCAGCAAGATCGGAAGATCACCCACCGCCACGGACACATCAGCAACCGCCGAACCCAGAACCGTGCACAGTCGGTCGGCAAGAACGGCAACAGTGTCACGATCAAAAAGGTCCGTCGCATAGAGGACCGACCCACCCCAGCTGCGCCCCTCACCAGCAGCCGACACCGTGAACTGCAGGTCGACCTTTGCCGACTGAAGCTCAGACTTCACCGGCCGAACCGTCACACCCGAGACGGCACCCAGATCACCGGGATCCATCGCCGATGCGTGCTCATTGAACGACAACCACACCTGAGCAAGCGGCGCGAACGCCGTACTCCGAACCGGATCGAGCGCATCGACAACCGCTTCGAACGGAACATCAGAATGCTCGAACGCCGCCAGGTCGGCAACCCGAACAGCCTCGAGTAAGTCACCGAAACTCACCGACGGATCGATGTGCGTCCGCAGCATCAGCGAATTGACGAACATACCAACCAACGGATCAAGGACCGCTTGCCCGCGACCGGCAATCGGGGACCCGATAACCACATCATCAGAACCCGACAACCGCGACATCAAGACCGCCAGCGCCGCATGAACAACCATGAACGGCGTCGTCCTCGTGGCGCGAGCGACCGAATACACCCCCGCCGCAACCTCCGCCGGGACCTCGAAATCAAACAACGAGCCAGCCTGCGACGCCACTGCCGGCCGCGGATGATCCGTCGGCAACTCGAGCAACTCAGGAACGCCAGCCAACGACTCCCGCCAGAACCCCAGCTGACGCCCCAACACAGACGAGGTATCCTCCGGCGCACCTAGGACCTCGCGCTGCCAGATCGCGTAGTCGGCGAACTGCACCGGCAACGGTGCGAACACCGGCACCTCGCCACCAGCCCGTGCGGTATAGGCGGTCAGCAGATCAGTGACCAACGGCAGCATCGACTCGCCATCGGCGCCGATGTGGTGAGCTACCACGGCGAACACGAACTCATCGACGTAGACGGGATAGATGACCGCTCGGATCGGCCACTGCGCCGACACATCGAAACCCTCACCGACAGCAGCGGCCAGCTCCGATTCCGAAGCAACCTGCTGCCACGGCAACGACACCTCGACCTCGGACTCACTGGCGATCAACTGAACGGCATCACCGTCCACCTCGGGGAACGTGGTCCGCAGCACCTCGTGCCGGCGCACCACGTCAGCGAACGCCGCCCGCAGCGCAGCCACATCCAAGCTGCCGGTGATCCGGAGTACCGTCGGGATGTTGTAGGTCGGGAGCGTGGGATCGAACCTGTTGATGAACCACATCCGCTGCTGGGCAAACGACAGCGGAATGCGTTCGGGGCGCGGCACAACGGCGGTCACCGGAGCCAGAGCGGGCGCCTTGCCCGTCGAAGCTGCAGCCAACTCTCGAACGGTTGGGTAATCGAACAGGTCACGGACCGAGAATTCGACGTCGAGTGCTTCACCCGCGCGAGCAGCCACGCGCATCGCGCTCAGCGAGTTGCCGCCTGCATCAAAGAACGACTCGGTGGCACCTACCCGCTCCACGCCGAGCACGTCAGCGAAAACCGCTGCGAGTGCCTCCTCAGCGTCGCCTTCGGGTGCTGCATACTCCGCTTCCCGTAGTTGAGGCATGGGTAGTTCACGGCGCGCAACTTTGCCCGCACTGTTCAGCGGGAGCTCGTCCAGCAACACCCATTGGGTGGGGCGCATGTACTCGGGCAACCGGACGGCAAGTGCTTGCGCAACCTGGTCTGTATCGACGTCAGGCGGTGACAAGTATCCGACCAGCTGTTCGCCGGCCGGAAAGTTGACGACGGCGGCGGCCGCATTGACCACGCCGGGAGCGCTGGCGAGGACGGCTTCGACCTCGCCCAGTTCCATGCGCTGGCCACGCAGCTTCACCTGGAAGTCGGTACGACCGAGGTACTCGATCTGACCGGACCTATTCCAGCGGACGAGGTCACCGGTGCGGTAGAGACGGTTGCCTGCGCCACCGAAGGGATCCGCCACAAATCGCTCGGCGGTCAGGTCGGGGCGCGACTCGTAGCCGCGGGCCAACTGCACGCCGCCGAGATACAACTCGCCGGGCACTCCCGGCGGCACCCACTGCAGCCACCGGTCAAGGATGTAGACGGTGGTCGCCGGAACGGGAACACCGATCGGGACGGTCCGATCGCCGGTAGTCACCCGGTGGGCGGTCACGTCGACCGCTGCTTCGGTCGGGCCGTAGAGGTTCTGCAACTCCAACTGCGGAATAGCTTCGAAGGCGCGATGTGCCACCGAGGCGGTCAACGCCTCCCCGGAAGTGAACATCACCCGCAGCGAACTCAGATCACTGAACCGATCGCCGAGCGTGTCAGCGAAGGCGGCGAGCATGGAGGGGACGAAGTGGATGACGCTGATGTTCTCGCGTTCGATCAAGTTCGCCAGGTACACCGCGTCGCCGTGCCGGCCGGGCTCGGCGATCACCATCGTGGCGCCCACGGCCGCCGGGAGGAACAGTTCCCACACCGAGACGTCGAAGGTGATCGGGGTCTTCTGGACGAACACGTCGTCACTGCCGAGCGCATACCAGTCGCGCATCCACTCAAGGCGGTTCGCGATGGCCCGATGGGTGACGGTCACGCCCTTCGGCCGTCCGGTGGAACCCGAGGTGAACAGCGTATAGGCCGCGCTCTCCGGATTGATCGGGCCGATCCGATCGGCGTCGGTGATCGGCGCGGCCTTCGGGACCGGTCCGGATGCGTCGACTTCGATCATCTCGACTCGATCGCCGAGGCCAGTGATCACTTCGGGGATTTCTCCCGCGCAGACCAGCACGCGGTTGCAGCCGGCGGTCTCGACCATGTACTCAATGCGGTCGGCCGGCGCCTCGATATCGAGTGGCACGTAGGCGCCACCAGCAGTGATGATCGCGTGCAGGCCAACCATCAGCTCCACGGAGCGAGGCATCGCTACCGCCACCGAAACCTCGGGGCCCACGCCCGCGGCAATCAGTTGCCGAGCAAGGTCCGCAACGCGGCTGGTGAACTCGGCATGAGTGACCGAGCGGTCGCCGAAGATGAGTGTGATATCGCCATCGTTAGGCTTCACCGCACTCTCCTTCCTTCTACCCTGCGTCTGCGTCACTCGATCAACCCCGTCAGGGTGTCGGCGTCGCCGGTCGGCGAGCTACCTGTGGTCCAGCCTGCAATCTCCAACCGCTCGGAGCTATCGAGCAGCGGGGCCAACGCGACGGGCTTGTTCGGGGACTGCGTCAGCGCGTCGAGCACTGCGCTGAACCGCTCTGCGAGTTTAGCGATAGTGGGTTCGGCGAAGAGGTCTGTCGCATAAACGATGGACACCGTCCACGGGTCCCCTGCGCGGGCCTGAACGGTAAACGACAGGTCCATCTGCGCAGTGGTGATCGGAACCTCCAGCGGCGCCACCGTCAGACCGTCGAGTTCGACGACCTGCTTCGGTGGCCGCTGGTGATTCACCGACAGCATGACCTGGGCCAACGGCGAAAAAGCCTGCGACCGGACGGGGTTCAGTCTGTCGACGACGGATTCGAAGGGCACATCTGCGTGAGCGAAGGCCTCCAGGTCGACATCCCGGGTTGCGTCGAGGACGCCGAGGAAGCTGTCGCCGATGTCGACCTGCGAACGCAAGACGAGGGTGTTCACGAACATGCCGATGAGACCGTCGAGCTCCGCCTGTCCGCGTCCGGCGATCGGCGTCGCGATGGTGACGTCGTCGCTGGCGGAGAGTCGTGCGAGCAGTGTCGCGAGAGCGGCGTGGACCACCATGAACACACTGGCCCCGCGAACCCGAGCGACTTGTTCGACACGGGCACCGACCTCGGCCGACAATTCGAAGTCGAATCCAGCGCCCGCATAGGACGCGACCGGCGGTCGAGGATGGTCGGCCGGGAGTTCCAACACATCCGGGATTCCCGCGAGTGCATTCTCCCAGTGGGCCAGCTGCTTTCCGGCGATGGATCGTTGATTGGTCGGATCGCCGAGGACCGCGTGCTGCCAGATGGCCACGTCGGCGAACTGCACCGGGAGCGGAGTGAACGCGGGATCTTCACCCTTGGCTCGCGCAACGTATGCGGTCACCATGTCGGTGATGAGCGGCATACCGGATTCGCCGTCGCTGACGATGTGGTGCAGCACGGCCAACAGGAGCCACTCGCCCGGGGTCTCTTCCCACAGCCGGATCCGCAACGGCGGACGCCGAGTCACGTCGAAGCCGGCTGCTGCGGCCGCAAAGAGTTCTTCTTGCGAGCCGACGACGGACAAATCGAGGTCGGCAATCGCCTCGTCGGCGGACAGGATGCGCTGGGTGGGTTCCCCTTCGACGGCCGGGAATACGGTCCGCAGTACTTCATGACGACGAACGACGTCGCTAGCTGCGGCACGCATGGCACCGACGTCTAGATCCCCGGCGATACGGATGGCGATGGGGATGTTGTAGGTGGCGGTACCCGGTTCGAACTGGTTGATGAACCACATGCGTTGCTGAGCAAACGACAGCGGAATGCGTTCGGGACGCGGCACGACGGCGGTCACCGGCGGCAGGGCGGGAGCCTTACCCACCGATGCAGCAGCCAACTCCCGCACCGTCGGTGCATCGAAGAGGTCCCGGATCGAGAGCTCAACCCCGAGCGCGTCTCCAGCCCGCGCCACCACGCGCATCGCCGAGAGCGAGTTACCACCCGCATCGAAGAACGACGCCGTCACCGACACCTGATCAAGACCAAGCACATCAGCAAACACCGCAGCCAGAGCTTCCTCGGCCGCGCCCTCGGGAGCCACGTACTCCTCGAGTACGCGACCGAAGTCCGGTGCCGGCAGAGCCTTACGATCAAGCTTGCCGTTCGCCGTCAACGGCAACTGATCGACCACCATCACCAGGTCCGGAATCATGTACCGGGGCACATGCTTGCCGGCCTGCTCACGAATGGCCTGCACATCAAGTTCCACACCCGCATCAGCGACCACGTAGCCGATCAACGCATCGCCGCGCTGGCTGTCAACGATCACCGTGGCCGCGGCGCCAGTCACCCCATCGGCAGCCAACAGCGCGGCTTCGACCTCGCCGTACTCGATACGGAAACCACGCAACTGCGCCTGACCATCAGCGCGACCCAAATACTCGATATCGTCGCCCACACGACGAGCCCGGTCACCCGTGCGATACAACCGCGACCCATCCGAAGCGAACGGATTCGCCACAAACCGGGTGCCCGTCAGATCCGGGCGAGCCAAATACCCCTGCGCCAACTGCGCACCGGCCACATACATTTCACCCGGCACACCCTGCGGCACCGGACGAAGACGATCATCCAGAATATGGATCGCCAACGTCGAGAGCGGACGACCAATGAACGACGGATCCGCCGAACGCACATCGCCGCGATCGATCTCGCGGAAGCTCACATGCACCGTCGTCTCGGTGATGCCATACATATTGACCAGCCGAGCCCGGTCATCGGGGTTCTCATCAAACCAACGACGCACCTGATCAAACGCGAGCTCTTCGCCACCGAACACGATGTACCGCAACGCCGACTCGGCACTCGGGTTGCGGCGGCGCGCATCGATCACCTGATAGAACGCCGACGGCGTCAGATTCAAGAACGTCACCTGCTCATCAGCAAGCAACTGAACAAACGCATCCAGATCGCGGGCAAGATCACGATCCACGATCACCACACGCGCACCCGAGAGCAGCGGACCCCACAACTCCCACACCGAGAAGTCGAACGCATACGAGTGGAACATCGTCCACACGTCATCAGGCCGGAAATCGAAGTCCTGCGCACAGGCAGCCATCAACGCCGCGACATCAGCGTGCGTGACCTCCACACCCTTGGGCAGACCCGTCGAACCCGACGTGTAAATCACATACGCCCGCGACGACGACGGCACGCTCACCGACGTGAAACTCGCACCCGCATTCTCGACGATCACCCGATCGACATCGAGGACAGCAACACCGGCGCCGACCGCTGACCACAGTTCATGGCCCTGCGTGGAAGCGTCTGTGAGCACCACCGACACGCCGGCATCACCGACGATGTACGACAAGCGTTCGACCGGGTTGGTCACATCCAACGGCAGATACGCACCGCCGGCCTTGAGCACACCCAGAATCGCCACCGGCAGATCCACCGACCGCGCCGTGGCCAAACCGACCAGATCACCGGCACGAACACCGGCAGCCACCAGACCCGCGGCCACCGCATCCGAACGGCTATCCAACTCTGCGTAGGACACGGTGACACCCAACGCCGACACCGCCGGCGACGAACCGAAACGCTCCACCGACCCGGCGAACAACTCGACCAGCGTCCGCTCAGCGCCCTCGGGAACCACCGGCGCAGGCGGCCCTGGCAACCGCTCCCGCTCACCGGAGTTAAGCAATACCACGTCACCGACCGGAGCAGCAGGATCAGCCGTCACCCCATCCAGCAGCACCACCAACCGATCCGCGAACGACTGCACGGTCGCCTCATCGAACAGATCCGTGGCATACAGAATCGAACCCGCCCAGTCCCGGCCAGCCGCCGCCGACGACACATTGAACGTCAGATCCACCTGCGCCGGCACCACCGGCGCCGCCAGGGCCTGCGCCGAAATACCGGCGATCTCCATCTCCGCCTGCCCCACCGACGCCGCCGGATCAAACGACAACATCACCTGAGCAAGCGGAGAGAACGCCTCCGACCGCACCGGATCCAACGCCTCGACCACCGACTCGAACGGCACTTCGGCATGGGCGAACGCATCCAGATCCGACACCCGCACCTGATCAAGCAACTCAGCGAAACTCATCGACGAATCAACCCGGGCACGCAACACCAGAGTGTTCACGAACATGCCCACCAACGCATCGAGCGACTCCGAGCCACGCCCGGCGATCGGCGTCGCCACCGCAACATCCCCGGTCGCCGACAACCTCGCCAGCAGCACCGACAAGCCGGCATGCACCACCATGAACGGCGTCAACCCCGACCCGGCAGTCAACCCCGCGATCCGATCACCGATCTCCGCCGGAATCACAAACGAAACCTGCCCACCGACATGCGAAGCGATCGCCGGACGCGGACGGTCCATCGGCAGATCCAGCACATCCGGCAACCCGGCCAGCGCCTCACGCCAGAACACCAACTGACGCCCCAGCACCGAATCGGCCACCTCGGGCGCACCCAAAACCTCGTGCTGCCACAACGCGAAATCAGCGAACTGCACCGGCAACGGCGCAAACACCGGCACCTCACCCGCGGCCCGTGCGGCATAGGCGGTCAACACATCGGTGACCAACGGCAACATCGACTCACCATCAGCAGCGATATGGTGCGCCACCACCGCAAACAAGTAATCGCCGCCCTCGCGGCAGATCACCACGCGAATCGGCCACTGCATCGTGACATCGAAACCAGCCGACACCGCAGACCCGAACGCCTCAACCGAATCGGTCTCGATCCACACCAGATCCGCATCCACCGACGACTCGGGAGCAATCACCTGAACCGGCACACCCTCGACATCAGGGAACGTGGTCCGCAACACCTCATGGCGGCGCACCACATCAGCGACCGACGCCCGCAATGCCTCGACGTTCACATCACCGGACAAACGCAACACAACCGGAATGTTGTACGTCGGAGCATCCGGCTCCAAACGATTGATGAACCACATCCGCTGCTGCGCGAACGACAACGGAACCCGATCCGGACGCGGCACCACCGCCGTCACCGGCGGCAGCGCGCTGCCTCGATCAGCCAGCGCTGACGCAAGCTCGCGCACGGTCGGCGCGGCGAAGACATCGGCGATGGAGACCTCGACATCGAGAATCTCGCCGACACGACCGACCACGCGCATGGCCGACAGCGAGTTGCCGCCCAGGTCGAAGAACGACTCGGTGACCGAGATCTGGTCCATCCCGAGGATCTCGGCGAAGACCTCGGCGATCGCGACTTCCTCGGCACCTTCTGGGGCGATGTACTCGGTAGCTTCCACGACGGGCTCGGGGAGGGCGTTCTTATCCAGCTTGCCCACCGGAGTGAGCGGCATTGTGTCCAGCACGTTGATCGACGCCGGCACCATATGACTCGGCAGCCGTTCGGCCAGGAAGCTGCGCAGCTGCGCGGGCTCCGCCTGGGCCCCGCTGCGCACTGCGACGTAGCCGGCCAGTGCAGTGGCGACCGATCCACCGACGCCCACCACCACCGCAGTCACCACGTCGGGGTGACCGGCCAGGACAGTCTCGATCTCACCGAGCTCGATCCGCAGACCGCGCAGCTTGATCTGGTCGTCGCTGCGGCCGGTGTACTCGATGACCCGATGGCCGCCGTCGTCGTTCCGCCAGCGCACCACGTCGCCGGTCCGGTACATGCGGTCGCCGGGGATGCCGTACGGGTTCGCGACGAAACGCGAGGCGGTCAGCGCCGGAACACCCAGGTATCCGCGCGCAAGCTGGTCGCCGCACACGTACAGTTCGCCGGGCACCCCGACCGGTACCGGCTGCAGTTCGTCGTCGAGCACCAGGAAACCGACGCCCGCGAGCGGCCCGCCGAGGTACACCGGCGCCCCGACCTGCATCGGTTCGCTGATCGCGACGCCGATGGTGGTCTCCGTCGGGCCGTAGAGATTCTGGATCCGCGGGAACATGGCCCACTGGTCCTTGAGTGCCTGAGGTACGGCCTCGCCACCGGCGTAGACCACCCGCAGCGCAGGGAGCGTCGCCGGGTCCATGGTGGCCAGCACCGACGGCGTCAGGAACGTGTGCGTCACCGCGTGCCGCATCATGAAGTCCTGCAGCACCTGCCCACCGACTGCCTCGGTCGGCCGGTACACCAGGACGCCGCCCGACCGTGCCGCCAGCAGGTATTCCAGGACGGACGCGTCGAAGCTCGGTGAAGCGAAGCCGAGTACCCGGGAGCGCTCATCGGCTTCGGAACGACGAACCTCCTCGTCTGCGAAATTGGCAAGGCCCGCGTGGGTCACCGAGACGCCCTTGGGCCGGCCGGTGGATCCGGACGTGAAGATCACGTACGCGGTGTTGTCGATGCGCACCGGCCGTAGGCGATCGACATCGGTGACGGCCTTAGAATCGAGCTCGTCGATCTCCGCCGCGAGACCGTCGTCGTCCAGCCGATACCACGCGAAGCCGCCAGCCGGCAGGTGACCCGACGCCGCAATCGCGAGCCCGACGGACGCTCCGGAATCCTCAATCATCGACGCGACTCGGTCCGCCGGGTAGGTGGGATCGATCGGCACGTACCCGGCGCCGGTCTTCGCGACCGCCCAGATCGCGACGAGCAGCTGCGACGAGCGTTCGATCGCGAGGGCCACCAGCTGTTCGCTGCCGACGCCCTGATTGATGAGCCAGCGCGCGAGCCGATTCGATCGCGCGTCTAGGTCTGCGTACGTCAGGTATGAACCGTCGGGATCGACGACGGCTTGCCGCGGCCCCCACTTGTCGACGGCCTGCGCGAAGATCTCGCTCAGCAGCACCGGGTCGACGCCCGCGCCGCCGGACACGATGGCACCATCGGTCGGGATCGTCCGGGCCTTCCTGACCTCGGGCACGTCGGAGACGCTCGGCGCGGCCGTGGACGCAGCGGAGCTTTCGGCGACGTTCTCCGGCAGCGTGATGCTGGCGACCGGTAGCGACGGATCGGCCACCACCTGTTCCAGGCTCGCCACCAGGTAGGCGGCGACCATGTCCATGCTTCGCCGATCGAAGAGATCGGTGGCGTAGAGCAGGCTGCCGGACCAGTCGCCGTCGGTGTCCGCGACGGTGACGAGAAGATCGATCTTGGCGGGAGTCTCCGGCGCCGCGACCGGCTCGACGGTGAGGCCGCCGAACTCGGCGCCGGCCAGTGTCTCTCCGGCCAGTTCCGGCACGTCTGTCTGGTTGAACGTGAGCCAGACCTGCGTGAACGGTGAGAAGGCCGAGGACTGCACGATGCCAAGTTCCTCGACGACCGTCTCGAAGGGCACATCGGCGTTGACGTACGCGTCGAGATCGGCACGCTTGGCCTCGGCCAGCAGCTCGTCGAAGGTGATTCCGCGCGGCACTCCGGTGCGGAGCACGAGCGTGTTCACGAACATGCCGACCAGGTGCTCGAGTCCGGCCTGCCCGCGTCCGGCGATCGGGGTGCCGATCGCGATGTCGCGCTGGCCGGTCATCCGGGCCAGCAGTGCGGCGAGCGCCGCGTGGACGACCATGAACGGAGTCGCTCCGGACTGATCTGCGAGTGCCCGGATTCCGGTGGCGACGGCCTCGGGGATGACGAACGGAACCAAATCGCCGCGCTGGGAGGCCACCGGGGGTCGCGGCCGGTCGAGCGGCAGTTCCACCAGCTCGGGCAGTCCGGCGAGCTGGGTCTTCCAGTAGCCGAGCTGGCCGCCGACGACCGAGTCGGGGTCCTCCGGAGTTCCCAGCACCTCGTGCTGCCAGAGTGCGTAGTCGGCGAATCCGTACGGCAGTTCGGTGAACTCCGGATCGCGGTCGTCAGCTTCGGCGAGGTAAGCGGTGAGCAGATCGGTGACGAACGGTGCCATCGACTCGCCGTCGAAGGCGATGTGGTGGACCACCACCACGACGATGTGCTCGTCTGGACCGACCGCGAGGACCCGGATGCGGATCGGGGTCTGGCGGGTGAGGTTGAAGCCGGACGTCAGGGCTTCCTGGATCTCGTCGGCCGAGTCGACGACGTCCCAGTCCAGACGCGCGGCCACCGATGATTCCCGCGCGATCTTCTGGCGTGGGTTGCCGTCGACGGACGGGAAGGTGGTCCGCAGCACTTCGTGGCGCACCACGACGTCGACCATCGCCGTGTGCAGTGCGTCGAGGTCCAGCGGACCGGTGACGCGCAAGCCCATCGGAATGTTGTAGGCCGAGGAGTCCGGATTGGCCTGGTTGAGCAGCCACATGCGGTGCTGCGCGAACGAGAGCGGCACCTGCTCGGGCCGCGGCACCACCGCGGTCACCGGCGGCAACGCGACAGCCTTACCCACCGAAGCCGCAGCCAGCTCACGCACGGTCGGGGCCTCGAACAGATCCCGGACAGTGAACTCCACACCGAGCGCTTCACCGGCTCGTGCGACCAGGCGCATGGCGCTCAGCGAGTTACCACCGGCATCGAAGAACGACTCGGTCGCCGACACCCGCTCGACCCCGAGCACATCGACGAACACCCGAGCCAGCGCCTCTTCGGCCTCACCCTCAGGAGCCACATACTCGGCCTCCAAGCCGCCGAACTCCGGCGCCGGCAACGACTTGCGGTCGATCTTGCCCGCCGTATTCAACGCGATATCGTCAACGACCATCCACACCGTCGGCACCATGTACCCCGGCAACGCCGCAGAAGTGGAGACCTTCACCGCATCCAGATCCAGAATTTCTCCCGGACCGGCACAGACATAGCCGACCAGATGCTCGCCACCATCGGGGGAGACCGCCACCGTCACCGCCGTATGCACCACACCCGGCGCCGCAGCAAGAACCGCTTCGATCTCACCGAGCTCGATCCGCTGACCCCGCAACTTGATCTGGAAATCGGTACGACCCAAATACTCCAGCGAACCGTCGCCGAGCCTGCGCACCAAATCACCCGTGCGATACAAACGCGCACCCGGCGCCCCATGCGGATCCGCGACGAAACGTTCCGCAGTCAGATCCGGGCGCGCCGCGTAACCACGCGCCAACTGCACACCACCCAGATACAACTCACCCGGCACCCCCGCAGGCACCCGATGCAGGCGACCGTCGAGGACCACTGCCGACGAGTTCCACACCGGCACACCGATCGGCACCGTCGGATCCTCCGCCGACACCTGCCCGATCCGCTGATAGGTGATCTCGATCGCCGCCTCGGTCGGACCGTACAAGTTGTAGAACAACGCCTCCGGCCACACACCACGAGCCGGAGCAGCCACCGCCGGCGGCAACGCCTCACCCGTCGTCGACACGATCCGCACCGAATCAAGCCGCTGCAACAACGACTCGGGCACCACATCCAGGAACACCGACAACATCGACGGCACGAAATGCACCATCGTCGCCTGCGTGCGCGCAATCTCCTCAGCCACATACACCGGCTCCAGATGACCACCCTGCTTAAGCACCACCAGCGACGCACCCACCATCAACGGCGCAAACAACTCCGGCACCGAACAATCAAACGTGTACGGCGTCTTCTGCACCACCACATCAGAGGCATCGATCGGCAACTCATCCAAACCCCACCAGAAACGATTCAGCACCGCCTCATGAGTCAACGTCACACCCTTAGGCATCCCCGTCGACCCCGACGTAAACAACGTGTACACCGCCGAATCAGCCCGCAACGGCGACAACCGATCACCATCAGTCACCGGAGCAGCTGCCGCAGAGTCCGCATCCACCGGCGCCGACGCATCCACCCCGCACACCGGCACACCGGCCGCCTCAGCCGCCGCCAACGCATCACCGACCAACGAACGATCAGAAACCACCAGAAGCTTCGCCCCCGACGTGGTCAGCATGTACTCGGCACGATCGACCGGAGTACCCAAATCAATCGGCACATACTGGCCACCAGCAGCAACCACCGCATGAATGGCAACCATCATCTCCACCGACCGCGGCACCGCCACAGCCACCGAAACCTCAGGCCCCACACCCGCAGCAATCAACTCCCGCGCAAACACATTCACCCGCGCACCGAACTCGCCATAAGAAACTTCACGCCCACCGAACACCAACGCCGTCGCCTCCGGCGTCCGCGCCACCTGCCCAGCCACCGCATCAGCAACCGACACCACCGCAGGAAGCCCCACAGAACGACCCCACTCACGCCCGACCTCAGCCTCGGCACCCGCAACGGTCAACAGCGGCAGATCGGCCACGAGCTCGTCCGGTACCGCCGCGCCCGCTCGGAGAATCTCCGCGATTGCGTCGGCTAAAACTTTCACCTGTTCTTCGCCAAAGACATCCGGCAGATACTTCAGGTGCCCACTGACGCGTCCGCCGTGTTCTTCGGTGATGAAGCTGACGGGATAGTGGGTGGCATCCCGCATCGAGATCCCGCGCAACTCCAGTCCGTCTGAGCCTGCCTCCGAAATTGACTCGGTATCGATCGGGTACGACTCGTGGATGAACAGGGTGTCGAATTCGAGCGCCTGCGGTGCGATCCGGGCGAGGTCCGGCAATCCGATGTGATGGTGATCGAGCACCCGGACCTTGTCGCGCTGCAACGCCGCGAGCATTTCTCGGAACGTCACCGACGGATCGATATCGACGACCACAGGCAGGGTGTTGATGAACAAACCGACCATGGTGTCGACACCATCAAGATCGGCCGGCCGTCCGGAAACCGTTTCGCCGAAGGTGACCACGCGGTTGCCGGTCAGACGGGACAGCAGCACGGCCCAGGCCGCCTGCAGCACCGTCGACAGCGTGGCTCCACATTCCCGTGCCAGGCGCAGGACTTTCGCAGAGGTGTCATCCGCCAGTGCGAAGCCGACCTCGCGCGGAGCCTGATCGATCGCCGTGGTTCCTGCGGGCGCGATCCGGGTCGGGCCGTCAACGTCCGCCAGGTTCTCCTGCCATGCCGCGATACCGGCAGCAGTATCGGTGCGCGCCACCGCTCGCGCGTGGTCGGCGAAGCTGTGCTCGTGTGTTGGCGTGTAGGGCGCACCCGTCGCATAGGCGGCAAGCAGATCTGTTAGGACCAGCGGGCCGGACCAGCCGTCGAACAAAATATGGTGCGAGGTGACGATCAGATCGGCACCGTTGGGGTGGCGGACCAGGATCGCCCGCATCAGTGGCGGGGACGACAGGTCGAAGCGTTGCGCACGCTCGGTGTCGGCGATCTCTGCCAGGCGCACTTCCGCGGCTTCGTCGTCTAGGTCTCCGAGGTCCGCCTCGCGCAGTGGTACCGCGACATCGTCGGGTACCACTGCCACCGCTCCGGCTTCGATCTGGCGGAAGCCGGACCGCAGCACCTCGTGGTGCTGCAGGAGGATACCCATCGCCGCTTGCAGTCGGTCGGTATCGACGTCGCCGAATTGCACACGCGCCTGCACGTGATAGACGTCCAGCTCGTCGTCGCGAACCATGCCGGCCTGGAAGAACAATCCGGCCTGCAGCGGCGTCAGGGGCCAGACCTGCGCCCCCGGAAGGTCCAGCGCGATCAGGTCGAGTTCTTCCTGAGTGATGCCCGAGCCCGGCACGTCCGACGGCGAAAGACCGATCTGGTTCCGGCCTGCTTCCACCGCGGCGGAGAGCTCCGCCGACCACTGATCGGCCAGACGTTGGACGTCTTCGGCCTGGAGCATGGCTTCCGGGAATCGGAACCGCACCTGCAGGCGGCGGCCATCCTCGCTGGCGACACTCATCGCATCGATGATGAGCGCGGCCGACATGGTCATCTCGCCTCGAACGCTGCCCGGTAGTGGCGGCACATCACCGGCGGTAGCGAACGGCGTCTCGACGCCCACACCCGCGGCGCCGGTCGCCCCAAGATAGTTGAACAGGATGGACGGCAACGGCCTCGATCCGAGATCACCGATCGCGCGTTCACCATTCTCGCGGTACCGCAACACCCCGAATCCCGCTCCGCCGTCGGGGGTGCCGAGACGTTCCTCCTTGGCGGCCTTGATCGCGTGCACGACGTCGGCGGCCGGATCCAACTTCAGCGGCGCCAGCGTGGTGAACCAGCCCACCGTCCGCGAAAGATCCGCGCGCCGCGGCTCGTCGCCACGATCCAGCAAATGCTCGTCGCGGCCGTGTCCTTCGGCGAGAACCGATACTGTGGCAGCGGCATCGATTCCTCGCGAACGCTGCCAACCACGAACCGCGCGGGCGAAGGTCCCCAGCAGCACGTCGTCGACGGTGCCGCCAAATGCCTCCGGCAATCGCGTGAGTACTTCGTCGGCTACCTCGCCCTCCACGTTGTGGACCAGTGCGACCGAGGTCTTGTCCCGATCCCGGCTTGCATCGAATCGGCTGCCCAGTCCGGTGGGCAGCTCCGGCAGCCGCTCCAGCCAATAGCCGGACTGTTCCTCGAACTCCTCGCGCAGTCCGGCGACAGCACCGGCCCAGGCCCGCTGCGAGGTGCCTTCAGCTCGCAAGGAGATCGGCTTACCTTCCTGGTGCTGCGCCCACGCGGTGATCAAGTCCTCGATCAGGATCGGCCAGGAGACCGCGTCCACACCGAGGTGATGGATGGCCAGCACGATCCGGGCCCGGTCGTCGCCGGTGGTGACGAGGCATGCCCGGAGCAGACGACCTGCCGCCGGGTCCATCCCGGACACCGCCTCGGTGTAGGCGCGCAGGACGTCGGCACCGAACTCTTCGGTGCCGCTGTCGTTTGTCGACTGGACGGACAGCACGGACTCGGCGGCGTCGAATTCAGTGCCCGCGGTGAGGGTCCACGCCTCGTCGACGATCTCCAGTCGCGCCGAGAGCATAGGATGTGCGGCGACTATCGCGGCCAGGATGTCGGCCAGTGCCTCCGGCGTCATGCCGGCCGGGGCAACAAGCACCATCGACTGTGCGAAATCAGCGAAGTCCGAGGGCTGAGATGAGTGCTCAAGCATCCAGGATGTGATCGGCCTGATGACAGATTCCCCGACACCTCCGCCCGGAAGCTCGTCCAGCACCTGAACACCCCGGTCGGAATTTGTGACCAGTGCGGCCATCTTGCGCACGGTGCGGCTCTCGAAGATCTCTCGTGGCGAGAGCTCCCAGCCGGCCGCCCGCGCCGCCGACGCCAACCGGATCGACATGATCGAATCGCCACCGAGAGCGAAGAACGACTCGGTGACCGACACTCGATCGATCCCGAGGAGACCACCGACAATGGCCGCCAGCTGCTCTTCCACCGAGCCAACCGGAGCGGCGTACTCACTCTGCGCGGCAGAGAAGTCCGGAGCGGGCAATGCCTTACGGTCGAGCTTGCCGGCGCTGTTCAAAACGACGTCGTCGATCAGGTTCCACACCGACGGCTGCATGTACTCCGGCAACGCCGCCGCCACATGCTCCTTCACCGAATCCAGATCCACCGACGCCGGTGAGACGTAACCGACCAGGAACTCGCCACCGGTCGAAGCCTGCGCCACCGTTGCTGCGGCATGCACCACACCGGGAGCCCCGGCGATCACCGCTTCGATCTCACCAAGCTCGATACGCTGACCACGCAGCTTCACCTGGAAATCGGTACGACCCAGGTACTCGAGATCGCCACCGGCCTGGCGCTTGACCAGGTCACCAGTGCGATACAGACGCGAACCCGGCTCACCGAATGGATCAGCGACAAAACGTTCTGCCGTCAACGCGGGCGCAGCAGCGTAACCCCGCGCGATCTGCACACCACCCAAATACAACTCGCCCGGCACACCATCGGGGACCGGCTGCAAACGATCATCCAAAACCAGAGCGGTCGTGTTGGCGACCGCACGCCCGATGGTGACGAGCTCATCGCCCGGCAACACCTGCACGGCAGTCACATCGACCGCGGCCTCGGTCGGGCCATACAGGTTATGCAGTTCCGTGGACGGCAACACCGTCAGCAGTTCCTGCGCAATCGCCGGCGCCAGAGCTTCACCCGACGTGAACACCTCGGTCAACGACGTCAACGCCGCGACACCGTCACCGACCACATCGAGGAACACCGAGAGCATCGACGGCACAAAGTGCACCACCGACACCTGCTCCTCAGCGATCACCGACGCCAAGTACTGCGGATCCCGATGCCCATCCGGACGAGCAATCACAAGAGGCGCACCGATCAGGAGCGGCAAGAACAACTCCCACACCGACACATCGAACGTGTACGGTGTCTTCTGCAAGAACCGAGCATCCGCGGCAAGACCGTAGTCGTCACGCATCCACACCAGACGGTTCAGCACCGCCTCATGCGAGACCGTCACACCCTTCGGGGTGCCCGTCGAACCCGACGTGAACAACGTGTACAACGCGCTGTCACCATGCAACGGCGCGAGGCGCTCAGCATCGGTCACCGCAGCAACCGAGAGATCAACCTCAGCGGCTCCGTCGACCTCGATAACCCGCGACTCCAAGCCGGCGACCGGTTCCGGCGCGGTACCCGCAGCGACCAGCACGACCTGGGCGCCCGCCGTATCGAGCATCACCCGGGCACGCTCAACCGGCGCCGCGATGTCGACCGGCACATACTGGCCACCGGCAGCGGTGATCGCATGAATGGCGACCAGCAACTCCACGCTGCGATCAATGCACACACCAACAGCGACGTCCGGGCCCACACCCGCGGCAATCAGTTCACGCGCCAACGTTGCCACCCGGGCACCGAACTCGGCGTACGAAACCTCACGGCCCTCAAACACCAACGCCGCGGCATCCGGAGTCGCAGCCACCTGCGCCGCCACCGCATCGGCAATCGGCAGCGCAGGCGCCTGGACCGCCGGTCCCGAAGACACCGCGAGCACCTCGTCGCGGGCCGACTGGTCCAACAGTGCAACATCGCCGACAGCCGAACCGGGGTCGCTGGTCAACTCATCGAGGAAGGCCACGAATCGATCGGCCAGCGACCGCGCCGTGGACTCATCAAACAGATCGGTGGCATAGACGACCGCACCCGACCAGGTGCCATCGCCATCGGGCAGCACCCGGAAGGTCAGATCGACCTGGGCAGGAACAAACGGATCAGGCACACCAGCGACCCGCAGACCCTGCACGTCTGCTTCGATCCCTCGCATCGAGGCACCCGGATCGAACGACAGCATCACCTGTGCCAGCGGCGAGAAGGCCTCACTGCGCACCGGATCGATCGCATCAACGACGGCCTCGAACGGCACCTCCTGATGCGCAAAAGCATCAAGATCGCCCTGACGCACACGTGCGAGCACATCGGTGAACGACACACCCGAATCGACCTGGGTACGCAACACCAGCGTATTGACGAACATGCCGACCAGCGCGTCCAGCTCGGCCTGCCCACGACCGGCAACCGGCGTAGCGACCGCAATGTCTTGCGTCGCCGACAACCGCGCCAACAGCACCGCCAACGCGCCGTGCACCACCATGAACGGTGTCACGTCATGAGCACCGGCAACCGCCGCGACCCGTTCAGAAACCCGAGCCGGAATCTCGAACCGGACTTCAGCACCCACATACGAAGCAACCGCCGGGCGTGGCCGATCCGTGGGCAACTCCAGCACATCCGGCAGATCCGCCAACGCATCGCGCCAGTACGACAACTGACGACCCAGCACCGAATCCGCCTCATCCGGCGCGCCCAGCACGTCACGCTGCCAGATCGCGAAGTCGGCGAACTGCACCGGCAAAGGCGCAAACGGCGGCTCCTGGCCGGCCGCGCGTGCCGCGTACGCGGTCAGCACATCAGCGACCAACGGACCCATCGACTCACCGTCGGTGGCGATGTGGTGTGCGACCACAGCGAACACGAACCCGTCGGCACCGACAGGGCAGATCACCGCACGGATCGGCCACTGCTCGGTCACGTCGAAGCCCGCAGAGACCTCCGCAACCAACTCGGCCTCAGACTCGACCTCGATCCACGGCAACTGCGCAGCGACTGCAGACTCGGGCGCGATTACCTGGACCGGCGCACCATCGGCGTCGGGGAACGTGGTCCGCAGCACCTCGTGACGTGCCACGACATCAGCAAATGCCGCCTGCAGTGCCGCTACATCGAGGGCACCGGTAATCCGCATGACTGCCGGAATGTTGTAGGTCGGCAGCGACGGATCGAAGCGGTTGATGAACCACATCCGCTGCTGCGCGAACGACAATGGGATCTGCGCCGGACGCGGATCTGCCTTGGTGACCGGCGGCAACGCCGGGGCGCGGCCGGCGACCTCCGCAACGAGTTCGCGCACCGAGGGAGCGTCGAAGACGTCGCGCACCGACACCTGCACACCGAGTGCGTCACTCACCCGCGCGACCAAACGCATGGCCGCGAGCGAGTTACCGCCGGCATCGAAGAAGCTCTCGGTCACCGACACCCGGTCGACGCCGAGAAGGTCGGCGTAGACCACAGCGACTGTCTCTTCCTCCGGAGTTTCGGGGGCCACGTACTCAACAGCAGCGAACTCGGGCTCGGGCAGCGAGCGGCGATCCACCTTGCCCGCCGTGTTCAACGGCATCTCGGCCAAAGTCACCCAGGCGGTCGGAACCATGTACTCCGGCAGCTGCTTGGCCAGCTCAACGGCGATGGCGTTGGTATCGACCGACGCCGGCGCGACATAACCGACCAGCTGATCACCCGCCGGGCCCTCGACCACACGAGCCGCGGCATGCACCACACCATCGACCCCGGCGATCGCCGCCTCGACCTCACCGAGCTCCAAACGCTGGCCACGCAACTTCACCTGGAAGTCGGTGCGACCCAGGTACTCGAGTTCGCCGGAGTCGCTGCTGCGCTTCACCAGGTCACCGGTGCGGTAGAGACGCGAACCGGCTTCACCGAACGGATCGGCGATGAAGCGTTCGGCGGTCAGATCCGGACGCGAGGCGTACCCGCGTGCGGACTGCACACCACCCAGATACAACTCACCGGCCACACCATCGGGCACCGGATGCAGACGCGAATCCAAGATGAACGCAGTCGTATTCGCCATCGGCGCACCGATCGGCACCACTTGATCGACCTCATCGAGCACTGCCGACATCGTGTAGACCGCGGCCTCGGTCGGACCGAATAGGTTGACCACCTTGGCCTGCGGCACCCGGCGACGGAAATCCTTCGCCACCGCCGGCGGCAAAGCTTCACCACCGGAGAACAACACCTGCAGATTCGGCAACAGCGGCTCATCGCCGACGATGTCCAAGAACGCAGCCAGCAGTGACGGGACGAACTGCACAACGCTCACGTCGGCAGCGTTCATCACGTCAGCGAGGTACTGCGGATCGCGTTCGCCCCCGGCATCAGCGATCACCATCGTCTGGCCCGCCACCAACGGCCAGAACAACTCCAACACCGACGCATCGAACGTATGCGGAGTCTTGAACAACAAACGCTGATCGCCGGCCGGAACAGTCTGGTCGAACCACGCCACAAAGTTGCGCACCGCACCATGCGGGATGGTCACACCCTTGGGCAGACCCGTCGAACCCGAGGTAAACAGGGTGTAGGCGGCATCGGAAGCACGCAGAGGAACAAGACGCTCGGACGAATCCAACGGCTTGGCGTCGGCAGCGAGCTCGCTCGAGCAATCGACTTCGATTACCGGGACGTTCAATCCGGCGACGAACTCGGGGACCTCGGCACCGTTGGCAACCAGTACGAGCTGAACGCCAGCGGTTGAGGCCACGTACTCGGCGCGCTCAGCCGGGGAATCGGTAGCGATCGGCACGTACTGGCCACCGGCGGCCATCACCGCATGGACTGAAGTCACGAGTTCTGCGGAGCGGTCCATCACCACACCGACGGCAGTCTCGGGACCAACGCCAGCAACGATCAGCGTCCGCGCCAACTCGCCGATCCGGGCACCGAACTCGCCGTACGAGAACTCGCGCTCCCCCGCCACCAAAGCCAGCGCATCCGGGCGGGCCGCCACCTGTGTAGCGACCGCGTCGGCGATCGTCTCGTCCAGGATCGGCTCCACCGGGCCAACCGACTCGGCACGAACGGTCGCCGACTCGACGTCGTCGACCAAGGTCAGGTCGCCGACCGGAGCGGTCGGGGACGACAGCACACCCTCGAGCAGTCGGACGAACCGCTCCCCCAACTTTTCGATCGTTGAGTGATCGAAAATCGAGGTAGCGAACGTCAGCAGACCCGTCCAGTCCGACGCCCCATCGTCGGCACCGGCGATGGTGAGGTTCAGGTCCATCTGGGCCGGGGTGTCGGCGCCGTCGAACGGCTCCACGGTCACCTCTCCGACCGGCACACTCTCATCGGAGGCCTGCGCCAGCGGATCAACCGACAGAATCACCTGCACCAGCGGCGAGAACGCCTCCGAGCGCACCGGATCGACCGCATCCACGATCGACTCGAACGGCACCTCGGCATGGGCGAGCGCATCCAGATCCGCCGCACGTGTACGCGCCATCAACGCCTCGAACGACTCCGCCGGGTCGATCTGCGTCCGCAGCACCAGCGTGTTGACGAACATGCCCACCAGGGCATCCAGCCCGCGCGGACCACGACCATCGATCGGCGTGCCCAACACGATGTCGCTCGCGCCCGACATCCGGGCAAGCAGCGACGCGAACACAGCGTGCAACACCATGAACCGGGAAGCACCCGACTCCGCAGCGAACCGATCGATCTCCACACCGAGTTTGGCCGGGATCGCGAACTTCACCTGATCACCAGCCGAGGAGAACACCGCAGGACGCGGCCGATCGGTCGGCAACTCGATCACTTCGGGCACGCCCGCCAGCACATCCGTCCAGTACGCCAGTTGCCGGCCCATGACCGATGCCGGGTCCTCGGGTGAACCGAGCACGTCGTGCTGCCACACCGAGTAATCGGAGTACTGCACCGGAAGCGGCACGAACTCCGGCACCGCACCAACGCTGCGCGCGGCATACGCGGTGAGCAGATCACCCACCATCGGTCCGAACGACTGACCGTCGAAGGCGATGTGATGCACCACCAGAGCAAGCACCAGCGAATCGGCAGACTCGGCCACCAACCGCACCCGCACCGGCAGTTCGATGGTCACATCGAACCCGCGCCGCAGCTCAGCCAGCACCTCCTCCGTGGTCTCGACGACCCGCCAATCCAGCCTGGTATCCGCTTCACCGGCCTCGACGACCAGCTGGTACGGCACGCCCTCTCGATCGGGGAACACCGTCCGCAACACCTCATGCCGGGCAACCACATCAGAGACCGCCTGGCGCAGCGCGTCCAGATCCACCGCTCCACGCAACCGGAACGCGGACGGAATGTTGTACGTCGGCGCCGACGGATCCAGGCGGTTGATGAACCACATGCGCTGCTGGGCGAACGACAGCGGAATCATCTCCGGGCGCGGCATCGCCGCAGTCACCGGTGGCAGCGCCGGCGCACGATCAGCCACTGCCGCAACAAGCTCGCGCACCGTCGGGGCATCGAACAGGTCGCGCACGGAGAATTCGACGCCGAGCGACTCTCCGGCGCGGGCTACCAGTCGCATCGCCGAGAGCGAGTTGCCGCCGGCGTCGAAGAAGCTTCCGGTCACCGACACCCGCTCCACGCCGAGGACATCGGCGAAGACTTCCGCGACAATCCTCTCAGCGTCCGTCTCGGGCGCGACGTACTGCGTCTCGGCCACGTCGAAGTCGGGCGCCGGCAACGCCTTCCGGTCCAGCTTGCCGGCGGTGTTCAGCGTCACGTCATCGAGCAGTACCCACACGCTCGGCCGCATGTATTCCGGCAGCGCGGTCTCGACGCCGCCTTTGACCTGCTCGAGGTCGACAGACGACGGTGCTGCGTAACCGACCAGGAATTCCCCGCCGCCCGGAGCCTCAAGCACCGTCGCGGCAGCATGCACCACGCCGGGTACGTCGGCAATCGCTGCTTCGATCTCGCCGAGTTCAATGCGCTGACCGCGCAACTTCACCTGGAAGTCGGTGCGACCGAGGTAGTCGATCTCTCCGCGCTTGTTCCAGCGAACCAGGTCACCGGTCCGATAGAGCCTCTCGCCCGGCTGGCCGAACGGGTCTGCAACGAAGCGCTCCGCAGTCAGCGCAGGCGCAGCCGCATAACCGCGCGCCACCTGAACACCGCCGAGGTAGAGCTCTCCCGGCACTCCCGTCGGCACCAACTGCAACCGGTCGTCGAGCACATACGACGTCGTACCGGGCACCGGTGATCCGATCGGCACGGTCTCGTCTCCGCGCCGCACCTGCTGGCCGATCACCTCGACGGCGGCCTCGGTGGGTCCATACAGGTTGTGCAGTTCGGCGTGCGGGAACACGTCGAGCAAGCGCTGAGCGACCGCCGGCGGGAGGGCCTCACCCGAGGCGAAGATCATGCGAACCGACGTGAGTTGCCGGATCCGGTCCCCGAGGATGTCCAGGAAAGCCGCCGCCATGGACGGGACGAAGTGCACGACGGTGATCTGCTCACGCTTGATCAGGTCGAACAGGTACTGCGGATCGCCGTGCCGCCCGGGTTCGGCGATGACCAGCGTCGCCCCGATCGTCATCGGGAGGAACAGTTCGGGAACGGACACGTCGAAGGTGATCGGGGTCTTCTGCAGGAAGATGTCCTCGCTTCCCAGCGACGACCAGTCGCGCATCCAGGCAAGACGGTTGACGATCGCGCGATGAGCGACCGTGACGCCCTTCGGCCGTCCCGTCGATCCCGAGGTGAACAGCGTATACGCGGCATTCTCCGGGAGCAGCGGCGTGAGCCGCTCGTCGTCATCGAGCGGGCACGCCGCGAGATCGACCTCGCTGGCGCAGTCCACCGAGAGCAGACGCACGCGTTCGCCCAGACCGCGGACCGACGCCGGTAGGTCGCCTGCCCGAATGAGTACGAGATCTGCACCGGCGGTGGTGACCATGTACTCGGTGCGGCCCTCGGGCGCGTCGATGTCGAGCGGGACGAACTGGCCGCCGGCGGCCTCGATCGCATGCAGCGAGACCAGCAGTTCTACGGAGCGCGGCATGGCGACGGCGACCGCTACCTCCGGCCCGACTCCCGCGGCGATCAGTTTCCGGGCCAGTGTAGCGACGCGGGCGTTGAATTCGGCACGTGAGACCCGTCGATTCCCGAAGACCAGCGCGGCTGCCGCCTCATGGCTGCCGCGCTCGCTCACCTCAGGCACTGGATCCCCCTCCTTCGACGTCATATCGTCACCCGTCGCCGTTCGGCCACGAATCGACCAGGGCAGGCACGGTGTGCACACCGTGCGGACCGTCGCCGCCCGTCGACCAGGCCGTGATCTGCTCGGTCTCGGCCTCATCCAACAGTCGCGGAGACGCCACTGCAGAATACGGATTCTCCGTCAGCTCGTCGACGACGGCGATGAATCTTCTACTCAGTGTAGTAATCGACGTTTCATCGAAGAGATCTGTCGCATAAACGACCGACAGTGCCCACGGCCCGTCCGCTATGAATCGAACGTCGAAGGTGAGGTCGACCTGGGCGGGTGTCACCCCAGAGGTAGCCGGCCGGATGTGCAGCCCATCGATGTCGCCTGCGGACGGTTCTGCGTCCCGGGAGCCCGGCCCCGCCGTCAACATCACCTGCGAGAGCGGTGTGAACGCCTGCGAGCGCACCGGGTTCAGCCGTTCGACGAGTGACTCGAAGGGCACGTCGGCATTCGCGAACGCCTCCAAGTCGGTACCGCGCACCTCCGACAGCAACGCGTCGAAGCTCATCGACGAGTTGATGTCGGTCCTGAGCACCAGCGTGTTGACGAACATGCCGATCAACGGATCGAGTTCACGCTGTCCGCGACCGGCGATCGGCGTGAGGATCGCGATCTCGGCCGTCGCCGAAAGACGTGAAATCAGCACTGCGAGTGCCGCGTGAACCACCATGAACGGCGTCACGCCGCGTTGGCGCGCGAGTTCCTCGATCCGGTCACCGATCGCGTGTGGGATCTCGGTGGTGTACGTGGCGCCACGGTGCGAGGCGACCTGCGGGCGGGGGCGATCCGCCGGGATCTCCACGAGACCCGGGAGTCCGGCCAGGTCGCGTTCCCACACCTCCAGCTGGCGGCCGACGACGGACGCCGGATCCGAAGGATCACCCAGTTCACGGCGCTGCCAGAGTGCGTAGTCTGCGAACTGGACGGGCAACGGCTCGAACTCCGGCGCGCGGCCTTCCGCCCGCGCGGCGTACGCGGCGACCACGTCGCCCACCAGCGGACCCATCGACTCACCGTCGGCGACGATGTGATGGAGCACCGCGACGAACAGCCACTCGCCCGGGGAGCGCTCCCACAAGCGGATGCGCACCGGGGGCCGAGCCGCGACGTCGAAGCCCGTCATCGCCGCCTGGCGCAGCGCCGCTTCGCCGTCGACCACAGCCCAGTCCGGTTCTGCTTCACGCGAGCCCGCCGCGTGCACCAGCTGGTACGGGTCACCGTCCGCCGCGGGGAACGTCGTCCGCAGGATCTCGTGCCGCTCCACGACGTCGAGGACCGCTCGATACAGGGCGTCGACGTCAAGTGCTCCGCTCACCTCGAGGGCCATCGAGATGTTGTAGGTCGCGAGCTCGGGTTCCAAGCGGTTGATGAACCACATCCGCTGCTGGGCGAACGAGAGCGGAACCCGTTCCGGACGCGGATCGACCACAGTCACCGGAGACAGAGCCGCACTCTTACCCACCGCCGCAGCCGCCAAGCAGCGGATCGTCGGGGCGTCGAACAGATCCCGGATCGACAGTTCCACACCCAGTGCTTCACCAGCCCGGGCCACCACCCGCATCGCGCTCAGTGAGTTACCACCCGCATCGAAGAACGACTCGATCACCCCGACCCGCTCCACACCCAGCACCTCGGCGAACACCGCAGCCAATGCCTCTTCGGCCTCGCCCTCGGGTGCGACGTACTCGGTCTCGGTCGACGACAGATCCGGCTCCGGCAGCGCCCGACGATCCAACTTGCCCGCCGAGTTCAGCGTCACCTCATCAAGCAGCATCCACACCGACGGACGCATGTACTCCGGCAACGACGCGGCCATATGGGCCTTCAGCGCGTCGAGGTCCACCGACGCCGGTGAGACATACCCGACCAAGAACTCCCCACCCGCAGGCGCGACAGCGACTGTCGCCGCCGCATGCACAACGCCCGCCCCACCTGCAATCGCCGCTTCGATCTCGCCGAGCTCAATCCGCTGACCCCGCAACTTCACCTGGAAGTCCGTCCGCCCCAGATACTCAATGTTCCCGCCCGGCACACGCCTAACCAAGTCACCGGTGCGATACAGACGCGCGCCCTGCGCACCGTACGGGTCAGCGATAAAGCGTTCAGCAGTCAGATCCGGACGTGCAGCGTAACCGCGCGCAACCTGCACACCACCCAGATACAACTCACCGGGAACTCCATCAGGCACCGGACTAAGCCGACTATCGAGCACCACAGCGGTCACGTTTAGCGACGGTCGCCCGATCGGGACGGTCAGATCATCGCGGCCAATCCTGTACGCCGTGACGTCCACCGTCGCCTCGGTCGGCCCATACTGATTGTAGAACTTGGCGCCTGGCAGTTGCCTAATCATCGCCGCAGCATGGGCCGGGCTTACCGCCTCACCACCGACGACGACCGTACGCAGCGACGTCAAATTCTGAATTTGATCACCGGCGGCGTCGAGGAACACCGCGAGCATCGACGGCACGAACGACGCGATCGTCACCTCTTGCGAAGCAATCAGTTCAGCAAGATACACCGGATCACGGTGCCCATCGGGACGAGCAATGACCACTGAAGCGCCGTTGACCAGCGGCAACATCGTCTCGAAGACTGACACGTCGAAGCCCAGCGGCGCCTTGTGCAGAACCCTGTCGGAAGGTTCGATGAACCAACCGTCCTGCATAGACATCACCCGATTGAGAACCGACTGGTGGGAAACAGCAACGCCCTTTGGCATGCCCGTAGAACCCGATGTAAACAGGGCGTACAAAGCATGGTCTGGGTGCAATGGAGTCAAACGCTCAGCATCCGTGACCGGTTCGACATCCGTATCCACCGGATCCGAACAATCGACTCCAAACAGCACCACACCTTCAAGTCCCGCCACCGCATCCGGTGTCGAGCCAGCAGCCACCAACACAGTGCGCGCACCGGCCGTCGACAGCATGTACCCGGCACGCTCAGACGGAGCCGCCACGTCGATCGGCACATACTGACCACCTGCAGCAATCACCGCGCCTATGGCGACAACAGCCTCGACGCTGCGATCGATGCACACACCGACCGCCACATCCGGGCCGACGCCCGCAGCGATCAACTCACGCGCCAACACCGCCACCCGCGCACCGAACTCGCCGTACGAAACCTCACGACCTTCGAACACCAACGCCGTAGCGTCCGGAGCCGAAACCACCTGCGCCGCAACAGCATCCGCGACCGATCCCGCAGGAACCTCGACCATCGGACCCGTCCCCGCAACCAACGCCGCGGCACGCTCGTCGCCGACCAGCATCGACACGTCGCCCACGGCAAGAGTCGGCTCAGCGGTCAACCCGTCAAGGGTCGCCACCAGACGATCTGCGAGAGTCTGCGCTGTCGACTCATCGAACAGATCCGCCGCCACGATCACCGAACCTGACCAATCCTGGCCGTCCGGCGCCGACGACACGGTGAAAGTCACGTCCACCTGCGCTGGAATTACCGGCGGTGCGATCGACTCCGCCGAAACACCGGCGATCTCCGCGTTCACCTGCGCTGCCGACGCACCCGGATCGAACGACAACATCACCTGAGCCAGCGGCGAGAACGCCTCACTGCGCACCGGATCGATCGCCTCGACCACCGACTCGAACGGCACATCCTGATGCGCCAACGCCGCCAGATCCGACTCCCGCACCTGAGCAAGCAACTCAGCAAAACTCATCGACGGATCAACCCGGGCACGCAACACCAAGGTGTTCACAAACATGCCCACCAACGCATCCAGCGCAGCCTGACCACGACCGGCCACCGGCGTCCCGACCGCAATATCCTCGGTCGCCGACAACCGCCCCAGCAACACCGCCAACGCCGCATGCACCACCATGAACGGCGTGGCACCGGAAGCCTGACTCAACGCCGTAACTCGCGACCCCACCTCCGCCGGAATCGTGAACTCGACCTTGGTTCCCACATGCGAGGCAATCGCCGGGCGCGGACGATCCGCCGGCAACTCCAACACATCGGGAATACCGTCCAGAGCGTCCCGCCAGAACCCGAGCTGACGGCCCAGCACCGAATCCGCCTCCTCCGGCGAACCCAGAACCTCACGCTGCCAAATCGCGTAATCAGCAAACTGCACCGGCAACTCCGCGAACACCGGAGCTTCACCGGCCGCACGCGCGGCGTAAGCGGTCAACACATCGGTCATCAACGGCAACGTCGACTCACCGTCAGCACCGATGTGATGGGCCACCACAGCAAACAGATAATCGTCGCCATCGGGGAATACCACGGCACGGATCGGCCACTGCCTCGACACATCGAAGCCAGCAGCCACTGCAACACCGAACGCCTCCACCGACGCCACCTCGGTCCACGGAAGATCCGCATCCACCGATGTCTCAGGAGCAATCACCTGAACCGGAACACCAGCCACATCCGGGAAACTGGTGCGCAAAATCTCGTGACGACGCACCACATCGGCAACAGCCGAACGCAACGCCGCAATATCGACGTCACCGGACAGCCGCAACGCCGCCGGAATGTTGTACGTCGGCGCCTCCGGCTCCAACCGGTTGAGGAACCACATCCGCTGCTGCGCGAACGACAGCGGAATCCGTTCCGGACGCGGCACCACCGCCGTCACCGCAGGCAGGGCCGCAGCCTTACCGACGGAAGCCGCAGCCAACTCACGGACCGACGGCGCCTCGAACAGGTCCCGGATCGACAACTCCACACCCAGAGCGTCACCGGCGCGGGCCACCACCCGCATCGCCGACAGCGAGTTACCACCGATATCGAAGAACGACACGGTCACCCCGACCCGCTCCACACCCAGCACCTCAGCGAACACCGTCGCGAGCGCCTCCTCGGCCTCACCCTCGGGTGCGACGTACTCAACCTGCGCCGACGATAAATCCGGTGCGGGCAACGCCCGACGATCCAACTTGCCCGCACTATTGAGTGCCACCTCATCGAGCAACGTCCACACACTCGGACGCATGTACTCCGGCAACGACCCAGCAAGGTGCGCCTTCACCGCATCGAGATCCACCGACGCAGGCGACACATACCCGACCAAGAACTCGCCACCAGCCGGCGCCGCCGCGACCGCCGCAGCCGCATGCACCACACCCGGCACACCCGCGATCACCGACTCGATCTCACCCAACTCAATACGCTGACCACGCAACTTCACCTGGAAATCAGTACGACCCAAATACTCGAGGTCGCCAAAGCTGTTGCGGCGCACCAGATCACCGGTGCGATACAACCGAGCACCAGCCTCCCCGAACGGATCAGCGATGAAACGTTCCGCCGTCAACGCAGGCGCCGCCGCATAGCCACGCGCGATCTGCACACCACCGAGATACAACTCACCCGGCACCCCGTCAGGCACCAAGTGCAAACGACCATCAAGCACCAAAGCCAGCGTATTCGGAACCGGACCACCGATCCCCACCGGCCGGCCCAGCTCCAGGAACGACGCCGTCGAATCAACCGCCGCCTCCGTCGGCCCGTACTGATTGACCACCTGCGCCCTCGGCACCAACGCCGCGATCCGCTCGAACAAACCCTGCGGCAACGCCTCACCACCCGTGAGCACGAACCGCAACGAACCAAGACGCTCAGCGATCGACGGATCATCAGCGAAAATCGCCAACATCGACGGCACGAACTGCACCGCGGTGATCTCCTGCGACTCGATCACCCGAGCCAAATACTCAGGATCGCGATGACCGTCAGGACGCGCAATCACCATCGTCGCCCCCGCCATCAACGGAGCAAACAACTCCCACACCGACGCATCAAAGGTCACCGGAGTCTTCAACAACACCCGCGACCCCGCAGGAATCACCGCACCACAGATCCACTCCAGCACGTTCATCGCAGCCGACTGCGAAACCGTCACACCCTTCGGCACACCCGTCGAACCCGACGTGAACAACGTGTACAAAGCACTGTCACCGCGCAACGGCGCCAACCTGTCCGCATCGGTCACCGCGGCAGTAGCCGGATCCACCTCACCCGAAGCATCCACCTCCAGCAGACGCACACCGGCCAGACCCGACACCGGATCCGGCACCACACCCGCCGCCACCAACACGATGTCCGCGCCCGCCGTCTCCAGCATCACCCGGGCACGCTCGGCCGGTGCCGCGGTGTCGACCGGCACATACTGGCCACCGGCAGCGGTGATCGCATGGATGGCGACCATCAACTCCACGCTGCGGTCGATACACACGCCGACCGCGTCGTCGGGCCCTACACCGGCGGCAATCAGTTCACGCGCCAACGTCGAGACTCGGGCACCGAACTCGGCGTACGAAACCTCACGACCTTCGAACACCAACGCCGTAGCGTCCGGAGCCGAAACCACCTGCGCCGCAACAGCATCAGCAACCGACCCCGCCGACGTAGCGATCACCGGGCCGGTCGACAACTCGATCGCCGCAGCTCGCTCCGCCGACGACAAGACGGCCGCGTCGCCGACGGCAGCCCGCGGGTCAGCAGTCAACTCATCAAGCACTGACACAAAGCGATTACCCAGCCACGTGGCCGTCGCCGGATCGAACAGATCCGTTGCGTACACGACCTTGCCGGACCATCCCGTGTCTGCACTCGTCATCACGCGGAAGGTCAGGTCGAACTGGGCCGGCACGAACGGATCGGGGACCCCCGCGACCCGCAAGTCTTCGACTTCGGCGTCGATCCCGCGCACCGAGGCGCCCGGATCGAACGAGAGCATCACCTGCGCCAGCGGCGCGAACGCCTCCGAGCGGACCGGATCGACCGCGTCGACCACGGCCTCGAACGGCACGTCCTGATGCCCGAACGCATCCAGATCAACGCGACGCACCTGGCGTAAGAAATCGGTGAACGACGCCCCGGACTCCACCGGGGTCCGCAACACCAGCGTGTTGACGAACATACCGATCAACGCATCCAGCTCGGCCTGACCACGGCCGGCGATCGGCGTCGCGATCGCAATATCACTCGTGGCCGACAGTCGGGCCAGCAGCACCGCCAGCGCTGCGTGCACCACCATGAACGGAGTCACATCGTGGGCGGCAGCCACCACAGCCACCCGCTCGGCCACCGGCACCGGAATCTCGAAGCCCACCTCCGCACCGCGGTACGAGGCGACCGCCGGACGCTTCCGATCGGTCGGCAATTCCAGCACATCCGGCAGCTGCGCCAACTGTGAACGCCAGAAGGTCAGCTGACGGCCCAGCACCGACTCGGCGTCCTCCGGCGAACCCAAGACCTCGCGCTGCCAGATCGCGAAATCCGCGAACTGCACCGGCAACGGCACAAACGGCGGCCGCTGTCCGGCCGCCCGAGCCACATACGCGGTCAGCACATCAGCCACCAGCGGGCCCATCGACTCACCATCGGTAGCGATATGGTGCGCCACCACAGCAAACAAGTACTCATCCCCGGCCAAGCGACAGATCACCGCACGAATCGGCCACTGAGCCGACACATCGAAGCCCTCGCTGACAGCAGCGAACAGGTCCGCCTCGGAATCGACCTGCGACCACGGCAGGTCTTCAACCACGGCAGAGGCAGAAGCGATCACCTGCACCGGGACGCCGTCGACATCAGGGAACGTCGTGCGCAGCACCTCATGGCGGGCCACCACATCGGCGAACGCCGCCCGCAACGCCGGCACATCCAAGCCTCCGCTGATCCGCAGCACCGCCGGAATGTTGTACGTCGGAGCGTCCGGATCGAACCGGTTGATGAACCACATCCGCTGCTGAGCGAACGAGAGCGGGATCTGCGCTGGGCGCGGCACCACAGCCGTCACCGGCGGCAACGCCGGTGCCCGATCAGCCACCACCGCAACGAGTTCCCGCACCGACGGCGCATCGAACACATCACGCACCGACACCTGCACACCCAACGCATCACCCACGCGCGCGACCAAACGCATCGCCGCGAGCGAGTTACCGCCGGCGTCGAAGAACGACTCAGTCACACTGACCCGGTCGACACCGAGCAGGTCCGCGTACACCGCGGCCACAGTCTCCTCATCGGCGGTCTCGGGAGCCACATACTCCACGGCCCCGAACACCGGATCCGGCAGCGAACGCCGATCGACCTTGCCCGCCGTGTTCAGCGGCATCGTCTCCAGCGCCACCCACACCGTCGGCACCATGTACTCCGGCAGATGCTTCGCCAACTCAACAACGACCGCGTCGGTATCGACCGACGCCGGAGCCACGTAACCGACCAACTGATCACCCGCCGGGCCCTCGACCACACGAGCCGCAGCATGCACCACACCATCGACTCCGGCGATCGCGGACTCGACCTCACCGAGCTCCAAACGCTGACCACGCAACTTCACCTGGAAATCGGTGCGACCCAAGTACTCCAGGTCACCGGTGGCACTGTTGCGCTTCACCAAGTCACCCGTGCGATACAGACGGGCTCCCTCACCACCGAACGGATCGGCGATGAAGCGTTCAGCCGTCAGATCCGGACGCGAGGCGTACCCGCGCGCCGACTGAATGCCGCCGAGGTAGAGCTCGCCGGGCACTCCGTCCGGGACCGGATGCAGACGGGCGTCCAGAATGAAGGCGGTCGTATTCGCCATCGGCGCACCGATGGGGACGAGCTGATCAACCTCGTCGAGCACTGCGGACATCGTGTACACCGCAGCCTCGGTCGGACCGAACAGGTTCACCACCTTTGCCTGCGGCACCCGGCGACGGAAATCCTTCGCCACCGCCGGAGGCAGAGCCTCGCCACCGGAGAACAACACCTGCAGATTCGGCAGCAACGGCTCATCGCCGACCACATCCAGGAACGCCGCCAACAACGACGGCACAAACTGCACGACAGTCACGTCGGACTGGTTCATCACGTCGGCGAGGTACTGCGGATCCCGCTCACCACCGGCATCGGCGATCACCATCGTCTGCCCGGCCACCAACGGCCAGAACAACTCCAGCACCGACGCATCGAAAGTGTGCGGGGTCTTGAACAGCAAACGCTGCTCCCCCACCGGAACCGTCTGATCGAACCACGCCACGAAGTTGCGCACCGCACCGTGCGAGATGGTCACACCCTTGGGCAGGCCGGTCGAACCCGAGGTGAACAGCGTGTACGCCGCATCCTCGGACCGCAGCGGCGCCATCCGCTCCGACGGATCCAACGGCTCCACGTCGTCAGGCAGCTCGTTCGAACAATCGACTTCGATTACCGGGACGTTCAAGCCGGCGACAAAATCGGGAAGCGCGGCGCCCTCGGCAACCAACACGAGCTTCACACCGGCAGTGGTTGCCACGTACTCGGCGCGCTCAGCCGGAGCATCCATCGCGATCGGTACGTACTGGCCGCCCGCAGCCATGACCGCGTGGACCGAGGTCACGAGTTCGGCACTGCGATCCATCACGAGGCCGACAGCGGTCTCCGGGCCCACGCCGGCAGCGATCAGGGTCCGCGCCAGCTCACCACTCCGGGCGCCGAACTCGCGGTACGAGAACTCCAGGTCGCCCGCCACCAAGGCCGCTGCGTCCGGCTTAGCCGCCACCTGAGCCAAGACTGCATCCGCAATCGACTCGTTCAAGACGGGTTCGATCGGACCCGCAGAAGCGGTCAGAACACGATCGGTCTCGGCCCCATCGCCGAGGTCCACGTCTCCGACCGGGACTGCCGGGTCGGCGACCAGTCCGCCGCCGAGGCGGATGAAGCGCTCGCCCAGATTCTCGATCGTCGTGCGGTCGAACAGCGCCGTCGGATACGTCAGCAGCGCCGTCCAGTCGCCCTCACCCGCCGAGATCGTCAGGTTCAAATCCATCTGCGCCGGCGTCTCCACCGACTCCAACGGTTCGATCGTCACACCCGCCACGGTCGCCTCGTCAGGCGCCTCGGTGATCGGGTCGACCGACAAGATCACCTGCACCAGCGGTGAGAACGCCTCGCTGCGCACCGGATCGATCACATCCACGATCGACTCGAACGGCACATCGGCGTGCGCGAATGCACCCAGATCGACCTCGCGCGTCCGAGCCATCAGCGCATCAAACGATTCGGACGGGTCGATCTCGGTCCGCAACACCAGCGTATTGACGAACATGCCCACCAGTGCGTTCAGGCCACGTGCGCCACGACTGTCGATCGGCGTACCCAACACGATGTCGGTGGAGCCAGACATCCGCGCCAGCAAGGCCGCGAACACCGCGTGCAGCACCATGAAGCGAGAGGAACCGGTCTGTGCCGCATACTCGTCGAACCGGGCTCCCAGCTCCGAGGGAATCGCGAACTGCACCTGGTCGCCGCGCGAAGAGAACACCGGCGGCCGCGGACGATCGGTCGGCAGGTCAATCACATCGGGCACGCCGGCCAGAGCCTGGTCCCAGTAAGCCAGCTGGCGACCGAGAATCGACGTCTCGTCGTCGGGTGAACCGAGTACCTCGTGCTGCCACACCGCGAAGTCGCCGTATTGCACCGGCAGCGCAGTGAATTCTGGCGCCTGCCCGCCGCTGCGGGCCGCGTAGGCCGTCAGCAGGTCGATCACCATCGGGCCGAAGGACTGGCCGTCGAAGGCGATGTGGTGGACCACCACGGCCATCACCAGGGAGTCACTGCTCTCTTCCAGCAGCCGCACCCGCAACGGCAATTCGGGGGTGACGTCGAAGCCAGCCCGCAGGTCCGCGAACACCTCTTCCACGGAGTTGACGGCGCGCCAATCGAGCAGGTCCGCCACTTTCTCGACCGGAGTCACGAACTGGTACGGCACACCATCGGCGTCTGGGAACACCGTCCGCAGTACCTCGTGACGGGCCACCACATCCAGCAGTGCCGCCCGCAACGCCTCGCGATCCACGTCGCCGCGGAGCCGGAAGGCGGCGGGGATGTTGTAGGTTCCCGCGTCGGGGTCGAGGCGGTTGATGAACCACATGCGCTGCTGTGCAAACGACAGCGGCACCGTTTCGGGTCGGGGGTCGGCTGGCAGCACGGGCGGCAATGCCGGCGCACGGTCGGCCACCGCCGCGGCGAGGCCGCGGATGGTCGGCTCTGCGAAGACGTCGGCGATGGAGAACTCGACGTCGAGAACCTCGGCGATACGCCCGACCACACGCATGGCCGACAGCGAGTTGCCGCCGAGGTCGAAGAACGACTCGGTGACGGAGACCTCGTCCATGCCGAGGATCTCGCCGAACACCTCGGCGAGGGCAGTCTCTTCGGGCCCTTCCGGAGCGATGTACTCGCCCACTTCGACCACCGGCTCGGGCAGGGCGCGCTTGTCCAGCTTGCCCACCGGCGTCAGCGGCAAGGTGTCGAGCACCTGGATCGAGGCGGGCACCATGTGCGAGGGCAACCGTTCCGCCAGGTACGCCCTCAATTCGGCGGTGTCGATGTTCGCCGCGTCCCCGACGACGTAGCCGGCCAGAGCCGTGGCGACCGAGCCGCCGACACCGATGACCACGGCCGAACTCACCTGCTGATGCGAGGCGAGCGCTGTCTCGATCTCACCGAGTTCGATGCGCAGTCCGCGCAGCTTCACCTGGTCGTCGCTGCGGCCCGAGTACTCGAGCACCGGCTGTCCGAGCTCTTCCCGCCACCGGACGATGTCGCCGGTCCGGTACATCCGATCGCCCGGAATGCCGTACGGATTCGCCACGAAGCGGCTCGAGGTGAGGGCTCCGTCGCGCAGGTAACCGCGCGATGCCGCGAAGCCGACGACGTACAGCTCGCCGGGCACACCGGGCGGCACCGGCTTGAGCCGCTGATCGAGCACCAGCAGACCGACACCGTTGATCGGGCCGCCCAGGTAGACTGGGGCACCGACCTGCATGGGCTCGCTGATCGTGATGCCGATCGTGGTCTCGGTCGGGCCGTAGAGATTCTGGATGCGACGCATGGTCGCCCATTCGTCCTTGAGCGCCTGCGGCACGGCCTCGCCGCCGGCGTAGACGACGCGCAGGGCCGGCAGTCCGGGCGACTCGAGGGTCGAGAGGACCGACGGCGTGAGGAAGGTGTGGGTGACGGCCTGCCGCATCATGTAGTCCTGCAGCACCTGCCCACCCACGGCATCGGACGGCCGGTAGATCAGGACGCCACCGCTGACCGTGGCCAGCAGGTATTCCAGCACCGACGCGTCGAAGCTCGGCGATGCGAACCCGAGCACCCGGGAGTACTCGTCGGCGCTCGACCGGCGCTTCTCTTCGGCCGCGAAGTTCGCCAGACCCGTGTGGGTCACGGCCACGCCCTTGGGCCGGCCCGTGGAACCCGAGGTGAAGATCACGTAGGCGGTGTTGTGGACGCGCACCGGCTTGAGCAGCTCGGCCTCCGTCACCGGTTCGGTGCTCATCGCGTCGACTTCGGCTTGCACCGCCGGATCATCGAGTCTGGTCCAGCCGAATCCGTGTTCCGGCAGGTCGCCTGTGTCGCCGGCGGTCAGGCCGAGCATCGCCGAGGAGTCTTCGACCATTGCGGCGATCCGGTCCGCCGGGTAGTCGGGGTCGATCGGCACGTAGCCGCCGCCGGTCTTCGCGACCGCCCAGATCGCGGTGAGCAGCGTCGCGGACCGTCCGATGGCGAGCGCGACGAGCGACTCCGCAGCGACTCCGCGCGCGATCAGCCAGCGCGCCAGCTGGTTCGACTTCTCGTCGAGTTGCGCGTACGTCAGCATCGCGCCCGCGTCGTCGACCACCGCCTGGCGCGGCCGCCACTTCTCAGCAGCCTCGGCGAACAGGTCACGCAACAGCACCGGCTCGGTGGTCGGGCCGCTCACCTCGACCGCGTCGTGTGCGCCGTCCAGCGGATCGATCACCGCGTATTCGAGACTCGATGTCGACTCGACTGCAGTCGGCTCCACGATGGGTTCACGCTTCCTTGCTTTCAGGGGCAGATCGCCGACGGCCACCGCAGGGTCGTCGAGCGCTGCACGGAGAATGCTCACGAGGTAATCCGCGAACGTCTCCATGGTCGATTCATCGAAGAGATCGGTGGCGTACAGGAACGACATCCGCCAGTCGTGACCGGCCTCGTCCTGCGCGACGTTCACGATCAGGTCGATACGCGCCGGCGGCGGACCGGCAACGAACGGCGCCACCTGCAGCCCGGCGATCTCCCCGGAGCGGAGATCGCTCCCCGCCAACTCGGGCACCGCACTCTGATCGAAGGTCAGCCAGATCTGGGTGAACGGCGAGAAGGCTGCCGACCGCGCGGGATCCACGGCGTCGACGACGTTCTCGAATGGCACGTCTCCGTTCGCAACGGCGGTGAGATCGGCCTGCTTCGCCTCGGCGACGAGATCGCTGAACGGCGCTCCCGCATCGACGGCGGTCCGCAACACCAGGGTGTTGACGAACATGCCGATGAGCGGGTCGAGGACCTCCTGGCCGCGACCGGCGATTGGGGTTCCGATTGCGATGTCGTCGACCGCGGTCAGCCGTGAGACGAGCGCTGCGAGCGCCGCGTGAACCACCATGAACGGGGTCACGTCCCACTCACGGGCCCGAGCGCCGATGAGGTCGGCCGTCGCCGCGGGAATCACCGCGTCCACCGAGTGGCCGCGTCGACTCGCGACTGCGGGACGCGGCCGGTCCGCCGGCAACTCGACCAGATCCGGCAGTCCGGCAAGGGTGCGCTTCCAGTGTTCGAGCTGGCGCCCCACCACCGAGTCTGGGTCGTCCGGCGAACCGAGCACGTCGTGCTGCCAGATCGCAAAGTCCGCGAACTGCACCGCCAACGGAGCGAACTGCGGAGTCTCACCGCGCGTGCGGGCCGAGTACGCCGCGAACAGATCGCTGACCAGAGGAATCCGGGACTCACCGTCGGACGCGATGTGGTTGGTCACCAGTGCGACGACGAAGTCGCCGGGCGCGGTCTGCCAGACTCGCACGCGAATCGGCCGGTCCTGCACCAGATCGAAGCCCGATGTTGCGGCGGCCGCGATCTCTTCCTCGGACGAGACCACCTGCCAATCGAGGTGGTCGGCCACCGATGCCGCGTCGCCGATCTCCTGGTTCGGCACCCCGGCCCGCGAGGGGAAGACGGTCCGCAGTATTTCGTGCCTCACCACGACGTCGACCACGGCGGCGCGAAGGGCAGCCACATCCAAGTCGCCGGTCACTCGCAGCACCGTCGGCTGGTTGTACATCGAGGTGGTCGGATCCAACCGGTTGATCAACCACATGCGGTACTGAGCAAACGACAACGGCACCGGTTCCGGTCGCGGCGCGACAGCCGTCACCGGAGGCAATGCCGGAGCCCGATCCTTTGTAGCCTCGATCAGTTCACGCACGCTCGGCGCGTCGAACACATCACGTACGGAGATCTCGACACCCAGCGCCGCCGACACCCGCGCGACCAGCCGCATGGCCGATAGCGAATTTCCGCCCACCTCGAAGAAGTCGTCCGTCACGCCGATCCGCTCAAGACTCAGCACATCGGCGAAGACCTGGGCGACAGCCTCTTCTTCCGGCGTCGCCGGGGCCACGAACTCCTGCTCGGCGAACACTGGTGCGGGAAGCGCACGGCGGTCCACCTTGCCCGATGTGGTCTGCGGGAGTTCGTCGAGTACCATCCACGTGCGGGGGCGCATGAACTCGGGAACCGACCGTTCCATCGTCGCGCGGACCTCGTCGAGATCGACGATCTCTCCGGTGCGTGCGGACAGGTAACCAACGAGCTGATCGACGCCGCCGGGGGCCTTCGCTACGACTACCGCTGCGAGCAGCACGCTCGGGACCGACGCGGCGACCGCTTCGATCTCGCCGAGCTCGATACGCTGACCGCCCAGCTTGACCTGGAAGTCGGCGCGACCGAAGTACTCGAGTTCGCCGTCCGGCGTCCAGCGGGCGCGGTCGCCCGTGCGGTACAGGCGTGACCCCGGCGCGCCGAAGGGGTCTGCGACAAATGCTCCTGCGGTGAGACCAGGCCGGGACGCGTAACCGCGGGCGATCTGCTCGCCCCCCAGGTACATTTCGCCGACGACACCGGCCGGCACCGGGCTGAGGCGATCATCGAGCACCTGCACGGTCGAGTTCCACACCGGCGACCCGATCGGCACCGTGTCCTCCGTGCCGAACGCCCGCCGGTAGGTGATGTCGACGACAGCTTCGGTGGGGCCGTACTGGTTGATTACGACAGCCTCGGGAACCGCGTCGATCAGTCCGGCAGCGAGTGCCGGGGTCAGGACCTCGCCACCGGAGAAGATCCGCCGCAATGACGCGATACTGGCGACGTCGACACCGGTGGCGCCGTCCAGGAACGCCGCAAGCATCGACGGGACGAACTTCACCGTGGTCACCGCGGTCTCGCCGATCAGCTGTGCGAGGTACCGCGGATCCCGATGCCCACCGGCTTCGGCAATCACCACCGGCGCCGCAGCGAACACCGGACCGAAGAACTCCCACACCGACGCGTCGAAGGTGAAGGGTGTCTTGAGGAGGAAGCGGTGCGCTTCGTCGCCATTCGACTCGGTGAACCAGCCCAGCGTGTTCCGTAATCCGCGGTGCGTCACCGTGACGCCCTTGGGCTGACCGGTGGAACCCGAGGTGAAGATCGTATAGACGGCGTTCTCGGGGTGGACCTCGCGCAGCCGCTCAGCGGGTACGAGCGGTGCCGTATCCGGCGAGATGTCCGCCGCCGAGTCGACGTGCAGCACCGTCAGTCCGTCATCGACGTGGTCGATCGGAACACTCCCCGCCGCTACCAGCACGACGTCGGCCTGCGACGTACTGATCAGGTACTCGATGCGGGCAGGCGGGAAGGCGGGGTCGACGGGAACGTACTGTGCGCCGGCAGCCACCACAGCGTGGACCGCCAGGTACTGCTCCACTGAGCGATCGATGCAGACTGCAACCGCGGTCTCCGGACCGACGCCGTTGGCGATGAGCACCCTGGCGAGCTCGGCTACGCGACGAGAGAACTCGCCGTAGCTGATCTCCCGGCCGTCGTAGATCACGGCGGTCGCCTCTGGCGCCGCTGCAGCTGCGGCCGAGACCAGATCTGCGGTCGTGGCCGGCGCTCCGACTTTCACCGTCGGGCCGGCCGCCCAGCTGCCGGCCGGCTGCTCCATCCCGAGTACCGCGTGTTCGAATTCGGTGAGCACATCGACATCGCCCACCGGACGGTTCGGGTCGGCGACCACCTGGCGAAGAACCTGAACAAAGCGCGCCGCCAGGACCTCCACCGTCTCGGCATCGAACAAGTCTGTCGCGAACAGGATCGAACCAGACCAATCATCTTCGCCGCGACTCTGCACCGTTACCGTCAGATCACGCTGCGCGGGAGGATTGTCGACTTCGACCGCCGATGCCTCGATACCACCGGACGCAACGGGCTGGCCTGCGTCCGGCTCCAGCACCTGGAACGTGAATGAAACCTGTGCCAGCGGCGTAAATGCTTCGGAGCGAACAGGATTCACAGCGTCGACGACCGACTCAAACGGCACCTCTGCGTTCCCGAATGCCGCCAGATCGACGTCACGCACTCGAATGACGAGCGACTCGAAAGACTCGTCCAGATCGATCCGGGTCCGCAGCACCAGAGTGTTGACGAACATGCCGACCAGCGGATCGAGTTCGGCCTGACCGCGCCCCGCGACCGGCGTCGAGATCGCGATGTCGTCGGTCGAACTCAGCCGCGCGAGCACCACGTTCAACGCCGCATGCAGGACCATGAACGGCGTCACCCTGTAGCGGGCCGCCAGGGCATTCGCAGCCGCCGAGAGTTCGGAAGGAATCGCGAAGTCGACGGTCGCACCGGAACCACTGGCCCGCGGTGGACGCGGACGATCGGCGGGCAGCTCCAGAACATCGGGCAGCCCAGCGAGTTGCGAGCGCCAGTAGTCGAGCTGCGCCGACACGATCGACGCCGCGTCGTCAGGAGATCCGAGCACGTCGTGCTGCCAGATCGCGTAATCGGCGAAGCTGACCGGCAACTCGGGCAGCACCGGCGCGGTGCCAGCCACTCGGGCACCGTATGCAGCGAGGAGGTCCGTTGCGAAAGGGGTCATCGACTCACGGTCGAACGCGATGTGGTGCACCACGAAAGCGACGATGAACTCTTGATCTCCGGAATTCAGCAGCCGCACTCGAATGGGCAGTTCACGGGTGAGGTCGAAGCCGGCGCGGACCGCAGTCTCGACCTCGGCCGGATCGGAAGTCGATGCCCAATCCAGCCGAGCACTGACTCCGCCCGCGGAGTGGATGCGCTGCCGCGGCTCGCCGTCGATGGCCGGGAAGGTCGTGCGGAGCACCTCGTGCCGACTCACGACATCAACGACCGCGGCCTCCAGCGCGCTGCTCTCAACATCCCCGCGGAGACGGAGCAGCATGGGGATGTTGTAGGTCGACGCGGCGCCATCGAGCTGGTTGATGAACCACATCCGTTGCTGAGCGAACGAGAGCGGGATGCGACTCGGCCGAGGATCGACCTTGACTACTGGCGGCAACGCCGGAGCCCGATCAGCTACCACCGCAACGAGTTCCCGCACCGACGGCGCGTCGAACACATCGCGCACCGACACCTGCACACCCAACGCATCACCCACGCGCGCGACCAGACGCATCGCCGCGAGCGAGTTACCGCCGGTGTCGAAGAACGACTCAGTCACACTGACCCGGTCGACACCGAGCAGGTCCGCGTACACCGCGGCCACAGTCTCCTCATCGGCGGTCTCGGGAGCCACATACTCCACGGCCTCGAACACCGGATCCGGCAGCGAACGCCGATCGACCTTGCCCGCCGTGTTCAGCGGCATCTCCTCCAGAGCCACCCACACCGTCGGCACCATGTACTCCGGCAGATGCTTAGCCAGCTCGGCCGCCACCTCTCCGGTGTCAACCGTCGCGGGAGCCACATAACCGACCAGCTGATCGCCAGCAGGGCCCTCCACGACGCGGGCAGCCGCATGCACCACGCCCTCGGCCGCAGCGATCGCCGCCTCGACCTCACCCAATTCCAGACGCTGACCGCGCAACTTCACCTGGAAATCAGTACGGCCCAGATACTCGAGTTCGCCGGTGGCGCTGTTGCGCTTGACCAAGTCACCGGTGCGGTACAGACGCGAACCAGCCTCACCGAACGGGTCCGCAATGAAGCGTTCGGCGGTCAGGTCCGGGCGCGAGGCGTACCCGCGCGCCGACTGAACGCCGCCCAGGTAGAGCTCACCGGCCACACCGTCCGGGACCGGATGCAGACGGGCGTCCAGAATAAAGGCGGTCGTATTGGCCATCGGCGCACCGATGGGGACGAGCTGATCAACCTCGTCGAGCACTGCGGACATCGTGTACACCGCGGCCTCGGTCGGGCCGAATAGGTTGACCACCTTGGCCTGCGGCACCCGGCGGCGGAAATCGTTCGCCACCGCCGGCGGCAAGGCCTCGCCACCGGAGAACAACACCTTCAGCTTCGGCAACAGCGGCTCATCGCCGACCACGTCCAGGAACGCCGCTAACAGCGAAGGCACGAACTGCACGACGGTGACATCCTGCTCGTTCATGACATCGGCGAGGTACTGCGGATCACGCTCACCACCGGCGTCAGCGATCACCATCGTCTGGCCCGCCACCAGCGGCCAGAACAGTTCCAACACCGACGCGTCGAACGTGTGCGGAGTCTTGAACAGCAGACGCTGCTCCCCTGCCGGAACCGTCTGATCGAACCACGACACGAAGTTGCGCACCGCACCGTGCGGAATAGTCACGCCCTTCGGCAGACCCGTCGAACCCGACGTGAACAGCGTGTACGCCGCATCCTCGGACCGCAACGGCGCGAGACGCTCCGACGGATCCAACGGCCGCGCACCCGCGGACAACTCCACCGAGCAATCGACCTCGACAACCGGAACACCCAGTGCCGCAACATAATCAGGCACATCGGCACCGGTAGCGACGAGTACAACCTGCACGCCCGCGGTCGAGGCCACATACTCGGCGCGCTCGGCGGGAGCATCCATCGCAATCGGCACGTACTGACCACCGGCAGCCATCACCGCATGCACAGCGGTCACCAGTTCGGCACTGCGATCCATCACCAAACCGACCGCGGTCTCCGGACCCACACCCGCAGCGATCAATCGCCGCGCCAACTCGCCGACCCGCGCACCGAATTCGGCGTAGGTGATCTCGCGCCCGCCGGCGACCAGTGCCAGCGTCTCCGGGTGCGCCGCCACCTGCGCGGCGACCGCATCGGCGATCGACTCATCCCGGAACGGCTCGACCGGGCCGGCCGACTCCGCCAACACCACAGACGCTTCGGCCTCGGTCACCAACAGAACGTCGCCCACCGCAATGTCGGGTTGCGCGAGCGTCGCGTCCAGCGCGCGCAGGAACCGCTCCGCCAGCTTTTCCACCGACGACCGGTCGAAGAGCGCGGTCGGATAGGTCAGCAACCCTTCCCATTCGCTGGCCGCATCGCCGGCGGACACCGTGAGGTTCAGGTCCATCTGCGCGGGTGTCGCCACCCCATCCAGAGCTTCGACCTCGACACCGGCGACGGAGACGCTTTCCATCGAGTGGTTGAGCGGATCGACCGACAGAATCACCTGGACAAGCGGTGAGAACGCTTCGCTACGCACCGGATCCAGCGCGTCCACGATCGACTCGAATGGAACATCCGCATGTGCGAACGCCGTCAGGTCGGCGTCGCGCGTGCGCGTCATCAAGGCCTCGAACGGCTCGGCCGGGTCGATCTCGGTCCGCAGCACCAGCGTGTTCACGAACATGCCCACCAGCGCTTCAAGCCCGCGCGGACCGCGTGCATCGATCGGCGTACCCAACACGATGTCGTTCGAGCCCGTCAGACGAGCGAGTACCGAGGCGAACACCGCGTGCAAGACCATGAACCGCGTTGCACCAGACTTCTTCGCGTAATCGTCGATGCGCGCGCCCAGCGCAGCCGGAATCGCGAAGCGCACTTGGTCGCCGTCCGAGGAGAACACCGGCGGCCGTGGGCGATCGGTGGGCAATTCGATCACGTCGGGTACGCCGGCCAGCGTGCGCTTCCAGTATGCGAGTTGCTGCCCCAGAATCGACGTCTCGTCCTCGGGCGAACCGAGCACTGCCCGCTGCCACAAGGCGTAATCGGCGTACTGCACCGGCAACGGCTCGAACTCCGGCACCGCGCCGCCGCTTCGCGCAGCATAAGCGGCCAGCAGCTCCATCACCATTGGGCCGAACGACTGTCCGTCGAACGCAATGTGATGAACCACCAGCGCCAGCAGCACCGCGTCGTCGTGCTCCTCCACGAGGCGCACCCGCAACGGCAGTTCGCTCGTGACATCGAATCCGCAGCCCAGATCAGCGAATACCTCGTCAGAGGAGTCGACGACCTGCCAGTCCAGTCGCGCTTCCAGGTCTTGCGCCAGGATCACGTTCTGATACGGGATGCCGTCGCGATCGGGGAACACCGTGCGGAGGACTTCGTGCCGCTCAACCACGTCGAGCATCGCCTCGCGGAGCGCCCCCTGGTCGACGTCGCCACGCAGCCGGAACGCCGTCGGCATGTTGTACGTCGGCGCGGACGGATCAAGACGGTTGATGAACCACATCCGTTGCTGTGCGAACGAGAGCGGAATACGCTCCGGGCGCGGCACCACCGGCGTCACCGGCGGCAACGCCTCCGCCTTACCAGCCGATGCCGCAGCCAGTTCACGGACCGTGGGCGCGTTGAACAGATCCCGGATCACCAGGTCGATACCAAGTGCCTCACCGGCGCGGGCCACCACCCGCATCGCGCTCAGCGAGTTACCACCCGCATCGAAGAACGACTCGGTCACCCCAACCCGCTCCACACCCAGCACCTCGGCGAACACCGCAGCCAATGCCTCTTCGGCCTCGCCCTCGGGTGCGACGTACTCGACCTGCGTCGACGACAGATCCGGCTCCGGCAACGCCCGACGATCCAACTTGCCCGCCGAATTCAGCGTCACCTCATCGAGCAACGTCCACACCGACGGTCGCATGTACTCCGGCAACGACCCAGCAAGGTGCGCCTTCACCACATCGAGATCCACCGACGCCGGCGAGACATACCCGACCAGGAACTCGCCACCCGCCGGCGCAGTCGCGACCGTCGCCGCCGCATGCACCACACCCGGACCGCCCGCGATCACCGCTTCGATCTCACCGAGCTCGATCCGCTGACCACGCAACTTCACCTGGAAATCAGTACGACCCAAATACTCGATATCGCCCGCGCCGGTCCGGCGCACCAGGTCACCGGTCCGGTACAGGCGAGATCCCACAGCACCATAAGGATCGGCGATGAAACGCTCCGCGGTCAGCGCAGGCTGATCGGCGTAACCCCGCGCGATCTGCACACCACCCAGATACAACTCACCCGGCACCCCATCGGGCACCAACTGCAAACGATCATCGAGCACCAGCATCGAGGTGTTCGCGACCGGCTTGCCGATCGTCACCAACTCCGGCGCATCCGACACATCCGCCCAACCCACCTCGACCGCAGCCTCAGTCGGACCAAACAGGTTATGAATCCCCAGGCTCGGCCAAATCTCGTGCGCAACCTTCACCGTCGCCGGCGGCAACGCCTCACCCGAAGCGAACAGCCACCGCAGCGACGTCAGCGAGGCCAACGTGCCGCGATCGACCACATCCAAAAACACCGACAACATCGACGGCACAAAATGCACACTCGTCGCCTCGGTCTCGGCGATCAGATCCGCGATATACCCCGGATCCCGATGCCCATCCGGACGCGCCACCACGACCGTCGCACCCGACATCAGCGGCGCGTACAGTTCCGGCACCGACACATCGAACGTGTACGGCGTCTTCAAAACGACCCTGTCGCCCACGCCCCACGGGAACGCGTCCAGACCCCACCACAAGCGGTTCAGGACCGCATCGTGCGACACCGTCACACCCTTGGGCACACCGGTCGACCCCGACGTGAACAACGTGTACAAAGCACTGTCACCGTGCAGCGGCGCCAAACGATCCGCATCGGTCACCGCGGCAGTCGCCAGATCAACGTCACCGGACGCATCCACCTCCAGCAGACGCACGTCGACGAGATCGGCAACAGGCGCGGGCACGGTGCCAGCAGCCACCAACACCAACTCGGCACCGGCAGTCTCCAGCATCACCCGGGCACGATCGGCCGGTGCAGCCGTATCGACCGGCACGTACTGGCCGCCGGCTGCGGTCACCGCATGGATCGCCACCAACAGTTCCACGGATCGCGGCACCGCCACAGCCACCGAGACCTCAGGCCCCACCCCCGCCGAAACCAGTTCTCGCGCAAGCACATTCACCCGCGCACCGAACTCGCCATACGAAACTTCACGCTCACCGAACATCAACGCCGTCGCCTCCGGCGTCCGCGCGATCTGCGCAGCAATCACATCGGCGACCGATCCGGTCGCAACCTCGACGACCGCACCGTAAGACTCGGCCAACGTTCGCTCGCTGGTGGCGGCGCTCATCAACGGCAGGTCGGCGATCAGGATCGTCGGGTCCGCGGCAGCTCCGCGGAGGATCTGCTCGATGGCTTCAGCGAAGCCGGCGACCTGAGCGTCGTCGAAGACGCCGGGCAGGTATTTCAGGTTCGCCACCAGCGAACCATCGCGTTCACCAGTGACGAATGTGACGGGGTAATGCGTGGCATCGCGCAAGCTGACATCACGCAGTTCGAGACCGCCCGCCCGGACCGACGAGATCGACTCGGCGTCGACAGGGTAGGACTCATGGATGAACAGCGTGTCGAACTCCAGCGCACCGGGCTCTGTGAGCGCCAGTTCCGGGAGCCCCACCTGCTGGTGGCCGAGCACGCGAATCTTGTCGTGCTGCAGAGCGGAGAGGATATCGGTGAACGTCGCCGACGGGTCGGTGTCGACCACGACCGGCAACGTGTTGATGAACATGCCCACCATCGAATCGACGCCGTCGAGTTCGGCCGGGCGTCCCGAGACGGTCTCGCCGAAGGTGACCACGCGGTTGCCGGTGATTCGGGAAAGAAGGACCGCCCACACTCCCTGCAGCACAGTGGAGAGGGTGGCGCCGGCATTCCGCGCCAGGCGGTGAGCATCGGCGAGCAGATCCGCGTCGAGTGTGAACTCGTAGTCCTGCGGTAATCGGTCTGTTGCGTAGCCAGTGGCCGGCGCGATCCGCGTGGGCCCTTCGGCCGAGGCGAGCACCTCGCGCCAGGCCGCGATGTCAGCGGCGGCATCGCGGCTGGCGAGTGCGCGCGCATGGTCGGCGAAACTCCGGTCCAGAACGGGCGTATAGGTCGAACCCGTGGCGTACAACGCGAGCAGATCGGCCATCACCAGCGGGCCCGACCATCCGTCGAACAACAGATGGTGTGAGGTGACCACGAGATCGGCCCCCTCGTCGTGCTGGGCCAGGGCGCCCCGCATCAACGGAGGCGCGGTCAAGTCGAACCGCTCGATCCGCTCCGCATCGGCGATCTCGTCGACGTGGGCTTCGACCTGATCGTGGTCCATCCCGCCGAGATCAACGACACGCAGCGCGACCGGCACCTCGACCGGCACGACGGCGACGATGCCGGCACCGATCGTGTGGTACCCCGATCGAAGAACCGGGTGATGAGCTAGCAGCGCGGACATCGCCGCACGCAGGCGCTCTTCATCGACGTCACCGGCGAACCGGATGCGCACCTGAATGTGATAGGCGTCGATGGAATCGGCCCCGGCGAGGCTGGATTGGAAGTACAAACCCTGCTGCAGCGGCGTCAACGGCCACACCTCGGCGCCGGGGAACTCGTCGGCGAAGCGATCAAGTTCGCCCTGGGTGATACCGGAACCTGGCACGTCTGACGGTGACAAGCCGACGTCCGCATAGGTCGCCGCGGAGACTGCAGCGGCGAGTTCCACAGACCAGCGTTCGCCGAGTTCGGCGACAGCAGCGGAATCCAGTACCGCATCGGGGAAGCGGAATCGAACCCGCAACTGTCGGCTACCCTCGCCCGCGACGGCCACCGCGTCAATCACCAACGCCGCAGCCATGCCCATCCGGCCTGCCGGCGACACGGGGAACTCCAGCGCCTCGCCCACCGGGGTGAACGGAAACTCGGTCTCGCTGCGGCTTTCAGCCACCGAGCCGAGGTAATTGAAAAGGATGGCCGGCAACGGCCGCTCGGCCAACTCGCCGCCGGATCGGTACCGCAGTTCACCGAAGCCGGCACCCTGGTCCGGAATGCCGAGGCGTTCTTCCTTGGCCGCCTTGATCGCGTGCACCACATCGCCCGCGGGATCGAGGCTCATCGGGATCAGGGTGGTGAACCAGCCCACCGTGCGCGACAGGTCGGCACGAACCGGCTCGGGACCGGCCTCGAGAATCTCCTCATCGCGGCCGTGCCCCTCGACGAGCACCGACACCGGCGCCTCGTCGGCGATCCCGCGCGACTCCTGCCAACCTCGCAGGGCACGCGCGAAGGTGCCGAGGAGGACGTCGTTGACGTTCCCCTGGAACGCATGGGTCACCGAAGCGAGAATGGCATCGGCAACGTCGGCGGCGACGTGGTGCAGGACCGTGGACGCGGTCCTGTCCCGGTCCCTGTCGCGATCGAATTCGGTGCCGAGATTGGTCGGCCGCTCTGGAAGTCGCTGAAGCCAGTAGCCGTATTGGTCCTCAAAAGTGTCCACGCGGTGGGCGACCGCCGCAGCCCAGGCCCGCGCACTGGTCTCCTCGACACGTAGCCCGAATGGAACACCGTCCTGCCGCTGGGCCCAGGCGGTAATCAGGTCCTCGATAATCACCGGCCAGGACACCGTGTCGACCCCGATGTGGTGAATCGCCAGCACGGTCCGGGCGCGGTCGTCAGCGCCTCGAACAACCGCAGCCTGAACAAGTCGTCCGCGAGACGGGTCGAGCCGCCCCGCCACCGTGTCGAATGCAGTACGCAGGTCCGAATCGAACCCGGTGGAGTCGAGCGGGTGCGGCGAGGAGACTTCGATGACCGCGACGTCGGCATCGAACCCGGTGCCTGCGTCTAGCAACCACTCGCCGTCCACCTCGCGTAACCGAGCAGACAGCATCGGATGCACGGCGACGACGGCACCCAGTACCTCACCGAGCGATTGTGCGGTGAGTTCTTCGGGCGCAACAAGCACCGCAGACTGCGAGAAGTCGGCGAAATCGTGCGCGGTGTCGGAGAGTTCCACCATCCAGGACACCGCGGGCCGGATGACCGATGGTCCCGCACCACCACCCGGTGGATCGTCGAGCAGCGGCACGCCGCGGTTCGGGTCGGCGGCCATCACCGCCATCTTGCGCACGGTGCGACTCTCGAAGATGTCCTTCGGCGACAGCTCCCAGCCGGCCGCCCGCGCCGCCGACGCCAACCGGATCGACATGATCGAATCGCCGCCCAGCGCGAAAAACGACTCCGCCACCGACACCCGGTCGACACCAAGCAGACCACCCACGATGGCCGCCAACTGTTCCTCGGCCGCACCCACCGGAGCCACATACTCACCCCCGGCGACACTGAAGTCCGGAGCCGGAAGCGCCCGACGATCAAGCTTGCCCGCGGTATTGAGCACCACCTCGTCCAGCACCGTCCACACCGACGGCTGCATGTACTCCGGCAACGCCGCCACCACATGCTCCCGCAACGCCTCGACATCCACCGACGCCGGCGAGACATAAGCGACGAGGAACTCGCCACCCGTCGGTGCTTGCGTGACGGTCACCGCCGCGTGAACCACACCCGCTCCAGCGGCGATCACAGACTCGATCTCGCCGAGCTCGATGCGCTGACCCCGCAACTTCACCTGGAAATCGGTACGTCCCAGGTACTCCAGCGAACCGTCGGCCAGCCGCCGGACCAGGTCACCGGTGCGGTACAACCGCGAACCCGCCGCCCCGAACGGGTCGGCGACGAACCGTTCAGCGGTCAACCCGGGCGCATCAGCGTATCCGCGCGCGAGCTGTGCGCCGCCCAGATACAACTCTCCCGGGACCTGCTCGGGCACGAATTGCAGCCGGTCATCAAGCACATAGGCCTGCGTGTTCGGGGTCGGCAGGCCGATCCCCACCCGGCAGCCCCGTTCCAGGAAAGCGACCACCGAATCGACCGTGGCCTCAGTCGGACCGTACTGATTGATGACCTGTGACTTCGGTGCGATCGAGGCGATCCGCTCGAACACCGCCTGCGACAACGCCTCGCCCCCACTGAGCACAAAGCGCAGCGAATCAAGCCGCCGACTCGCTGAAGGATCTTCGACGAAGATCGCCAACAGCGACGGAACGAACTGCACCACCGTGATCTGCTGCGCCTCGATCACCTGCGCCAGATACTCCGGATCGCGATGACCATCCGGCCGCGCAACGACCATCGTCGCCCCCGCCATCAACGGGGCGAACAACTCCCACACCGAAGCATCGAACGTGACCGGGGTCTTCAGCAACACCCGACTGTCCGGTGAGATCGCCGCACCGCAGATCCACTCCAGCAGGTTCACTGCAGCCCCGTGCGAGACCGTGACGCCCTTCGGCACACCGGTGGATCCCGACGTGAACAGCGTGTACAGCGCATTGTCCGCACTCACCGGCGCCAAGCGGTCGGCGTCGGTGACCGGAGCCGTGGCCGCTGCCACCTCGCCGGAAGCGTCGACCACAACCACCCGCACACCCGGCAGACCCGATACCGGCGCGGGTACGACTCCGGTGGCCACCAGCACAAACTCTGCACCCGCGGTCTCCAGCATCACCCGCGCGCGCTCGGCTGGAGCACCCGGATCGACCGGCACGTACTGGCCTCCTGCAGCGGTCACCGCGTGTACCGCCACCAGCAATTCGACGCTGCGGTCGATGCACACGCCGACAGCCTTCTCCGGGCCCACCCCGGCAGCGATCAACTCGCGTGCGAGCGTGGCGACCCGCGCACCGAACTCGGAGTAGGTGACCTCGCGACCATCGAATACAACCGCCACGGCATCCGGAGTCGAAACGACTTGCGCCGCAACAGCATCCGTAATCGATCCAGCCGCGACATCGACCACCGGACCAGACGAGAGCTCCTTGAGCGCAGCGAGCTCTCCGTCGAGCAGTATCGGCTCGTCACCGATGGGCCGATCCGGCGCGGCGGTCAATTCTCCGAGGAGGCGAACGAATCGGTCGGCGAACCGCTGCGCCGACGACGACGCGAACAGGTCGGTCGCGTAGACGACCGCACCCGACCACGGCTCGGACTCCGGGGCACTTGCGATGGTCACCGTCAGGTCGACCTGGGCCGGAATCACCGGCGAGGGCACCGAGGCGATCGTCAACCCGGCGACTTCGAGGCCGGCGGCGGCCGCGGAAGCCGCCGGATCGAACGACAACATGACCTGGGCGAGCGGGGAGAACGCTTCGCTGCGGACCGGATCCAGCGCCTGCACGAGTGCCTCGAACGGAATGTCCGCGTTGGCGTAGGCGTCGAGGTCGTCGGTGCGAATCCGCTCGACTAGCGTGCGGAACGAGGCGGCCGGATCGACGTGCGCACGCAGCACCAGAGTGTTGACGAACATGCCGACCAGCGGCTCGAGGACTTCTTGGCCGCGGCCCGCCGTCGGTGTCGCGACGGCGATGTCGTCGGTGGCCGACAGCCGGGCGAGCAGCACCGCGAGCGCGGCGTGCAGCACCATGAAGGGCGTCGCGTCCAGTTCCCGCGCCAGTGCCGTCAGCCGGCCGGCGACGGCGGCCGAGATCCCGAAGTCGATCTGTTCACCGCGGTGCGACGCCCGGGCCGGCCGCGGATGATCCGCGGGCAGTTCCAAGACGTCGGGGAGGCCGGCGAGTTGTCCACGCCAGTACGCGAGTTGCGCGCCGAGCACCGAGGACGCGTCGTCCGGGCTGCCGAGCGCCGTGCGCTGCCACAGCGCGAAATCGGCGAACTGGATCGCCAACGGCGAAAAGCTCGGGATCTCACCGCCGCGCCGCGCGGTGTAGGCCGTCACCAGGTCCGCGACCAGCGGCAGCAATGACTCGCCGTCCGCGCCGATGTGATGGGCGATCAGCCCGAGGAGATGTTCCCCGGGCGCGCTCTGCCAGACCAGCACGCGGATCGGCCACGACGTCGTGACGTCGAACCCCTCCGCCGCGGCCCCGGCGAATTGCTCCGCCGAGTCGAGGATTCGCCAATCGAGCTTCGCCGGAATGTCGGTCACCGGCGAAATCAGTTGTACCGCGACGCCGTCGACGTCGGCGAAGACGGTGCGCAGCACTTCGTGCCGTGCCACCACGTCGCCGACGGCGGCGCGCAGCACGTCGAGGTCCAGGTCTCCCCCGATGCGCAGCGTCATCGGGATGTTGTAGGCGGGGTCGTCCGGATCGAACCGGTTGATGAACCACATCCGTTCCTGCGCCAGCGACAACGGCAGCAGGTCCGGGCGGGTGTCCGGAGCGGTCAGCGCGGGCAACGCCGCGCCCAGTTCGCTCACCTTCGCCGCGAGTCCGCGGACAGTGGGCGCGGCGAAGATGTCGCGCATGTTCACGTAGACGCCCAGCACCTCGCAGGCGCGTCCGACGATCTTGGCGGCCAGGAGCGAGTTTCCGCCCAGTTCGAACACCGATTGGGTCACGCTGACGAGGTCGAGGCCCAGCACCTCGCCGACGATCCCGGCGAGCTGCTGCTCCACCCGGTTCGCCGGGGCCACGAACTCGGCCTGCGAGGCGACGACCGGTTTCGGCAGCGCGCGGCGGTCCAGTTTGCCGCTGACGTTCAGGGGCAGCCGGTCCAGCACCATCACGACGTCCGGGACCATGTAGTCGGGCACCTTCGAGGATGCCGCTTCGCGTACCTTCGCCGCATCGAGGGAGCCGCCGTCGGGCATCGTGCCGACCACGTACCCGACGAGTTGCTCCGGAAAGCCGTCGCGCTGCTTCACCGCGGCGGCCGCGGCGTTGACACCGTCGGCGGATTCGAGCGCGGCCTCGACCTCACCGAGCTCGATCCGGTAGCCGCGCACCTTTACCTGATCGTCGGCGCGGCCGAGGAACTCCAGGCCGCCCCCGCGGATGATCGCCACGTCGCCGGACTGGTACATGCGGTCGCCGGGCTCGCCGAACGGATCGGCGACGAAGCGGGTCGAGGTGAGATCGAAGCGGCCGTCGTAACCGCGCGCGAGTTGGTCACCGGCCAGGTAGAGATCGCCCGGCACCCCGTCGGGAACCTGCTTCAAGCGCGCATCCAGCACGTAGACGCGCGACGTCGGCAGCGCAGTGCCCACGTCGCTGGCGAGGGTCTCGCGAACGAACTCCCGGGTCAGCTCCCGCCGCGTCAGATAGACGGTCGCCTCGGTCGGGCCGTACATGTTGTTGAGTTGAGGTCCGTCATTGCCGTCGTACCGCTCGCGATCGTCGAACCAGCGGCGCACCTGCGCGAAGTCCAGGGCCTCCCCGACGAAGATCATCGAGCGCACCGACGGCGACAACCTTCCCGGCGCCGGCTCGCGGACCGCCGCGGCCAGTTGATAGAACGCCGACGGGGTGAGGTTGACGACGGAAATCCGCTCGCGCTCGAGCACCTTGACGAACTCGTCGGGAGCCCGCGTGGTCAGGTAGTCGAGGACGACGAGACGCCCGCCGAAGGCCAACGCCGGCCAGATCTCGCCGACGGAGAGGTCGAAGCCGTACGACTGGAACATGCTCCACACGTCGTCGGGCGAATAGTCGTACTCGTTCGCCAGCGCCCCGAGCAGGGCGACCAGGTCGGCGTGCGTCACGACGACGCCCTTGGGCCGGCCGGTGGAGCCCGACGTGTACATCACGTACGCGGCGTGGCGCGGGTCGACCGCGCGCGGGATCATCGACCGCGCCGGCTCGGTGGCCCCGCCGGCCGCCTCGTCGACGGTCATCAGCGGAAAACCGGTGCCCGCCCACAGTTCCCGCCCGGCCGGATCGGTGAGGATCAGCACGGGCGCGGCGTCGTCGATGATCGAACGCAGCCGGTCGACCGGGTGCGACGTGTCCAGCGGCAGATAGGCGGCACCGGTCTTGAGCGTTGCCACCAGGGCGACGATCAGGTCGACGGTGCGCGGCAGCGCCACGCCGACCCGGGTCTCCGGGCCCGCCCCCGCGGCGATCAGCCCCGCGGCGAGGGTGTCCGAGCGCTCATCGAGCTCCCGGTAGGTCAGCGAGCCTCCGTCGAGGTCCGAGACGGCGACCCGGTCGGGTTGACGGCGGGCCACGCCGCGGAAGATCCCCGGCATCGAGGCGAGGTCTTCGCTGCCCGCAGCGTCGTACACCGCGGCGGCGATCCCGGACAGGACCGCGGCCGAACGCGCCGCGATCTCATCTGGTGAGAGCTCGGTGACCGGGAGGGCTCCGGTGATCGCCGCGTTGACCGCGATACCCGCGTCCAGACCCTGTGCCGCGAGCACACCCGCGGTCGCCGACACCTGGGCATGCAAGCTCGCGAAGGTGACCGGGGAACCTTCGCGATCGATGACGATCCGGTCCGGATCGACGGCGGCCACAAAGGCGATCTGATCGACGACGGCCGGGGAGCCTCCCCACAGCCGAGCGAACTCAAGTCCCGTTGGCGTGGGAAGTGTCATTTCGGCTGGGATCCCTCCGGTTCGAGTACGCCGGTGGCCTCCAAGGCGTGCCGGCGCAATTCTCCGAGTGCGTCACCGAGGGCCTCGGCGCCCGCCGCGGCGAGCCCGGGAACCACTGTGAGCAGCGCCGTGGTCAGTGCCGCATCCGCATCGGCCATGGCCGCGGCCATCACCGAAGCCGTTCCGGAGAGCGTCGCGAAGTCGACCTCCGTGCCCATCGCGCTCACCGCGCGCATCTGCGGAGCGGCCACGGCGGCCTGCGCGACCAGGTCGCTGAGCGGGGTATCGATCTCGGTGACGGCGTCCTCGACGGCGGCCACCTCGTCCGGCGTCGCGATCGAGATGTCACCCAGGATCGTTTCGGGATCGGCGGCGATCGTCTCCAGCACCCGCAGATAGCGATCGGCGAACACCTGCACGGTGCGCTGGTCGAACAGGTCCGCCGAATACAGCAGCTCCGCGCGGATCGCGTCGTCGGCGGTGCGCGCACCGAGCGCGATAGGGTCGCTCGGGAACAGCGTCAACTGCAGGTCGACCTTAGCCGGAGTGTCGGCTTCGGGCACCGCGGTGATCGTCAGACGATCGAGGGCCACCGCCGGGAATTCGAGATTCTGGAACGAGAACACCACCTGGAACACCGGATTGAACGCATTCGAGCGCGGCACGCCGAGCTCGGCGACGACCGACTCGAAGGCCACGTCCGCATGCGCCATGTCGGCCAGATCGTCATCGCGCACCTGCTCCAGGAACGCGCCGAACGGCATGCCGGGGTCGATGGCCGTACGCAAGGCCAGCGTGTTCACGAACATTCCGACGAGGTCGTCGAGCACGGCCTGCCCGCGTCCCGCGTGCGGCGTGCCCACCACCACGTCGGTGCTGCCGCTGAGCCTTCCGAGCAGCAGGGCGAGTGCCGCATGGGTCACCATGAACAGCGTGGCGTTGTGCTGACGCGCGACCCTCTCCAAGTCCACCACCAGGTCGGCGGGCAGGTCGAAATGAATGGTCCCGCCGGCCCCGCTCGAGATGGCCGGCCGCGGCCGGTCGGCGGGCAGCTCGATCGACTCCGGCGCTCCGGTCAGGCGCTCGCGCCAGTAGTTCACCTGCCGGTCACGCAGGGTCACCCCGTCGTCGTCGGACGCCGACAGCCGCCCTTCCTGCCAGACGGCGTAGTCCGCGTACTGCACGGCCAGCGGATACCACCGTGGACTCTCGCCCGAGTGGCGAGCACCGTAAGCGACCATGAAGTCGTGCGCCAGCGGCGCCATCGACGCACCGTCAGCACTGATGTGATGGATCACGAAGGCCAGCACGTGATCGTCCTCGGCGACCTTCAACAGGCGGATGCTGACGGGCACGGTCGTCGCCACGTCGAAGCCACGATCGGTGACCTCGGAGATCGCCGCCTCCAGCGGCCCGGTGACGTCGACGGGCTCCAGGTCGAGGGACGCCAGCATCACCTCGGCCGGCTCGACGACCATCATCGGGGTGCCCCCCTGCATCGGGTAGCGGGTGCGCAGCGGCGCTTGGCGTTCCACCAGGTCGGCGACGGCCCCCCGCAGCGCGGCGAGATCGAGCGATCCCCGCAGCCGGAGGACGAGCGGGAGGTTGTATGCCGCCGAGTCGATGTCGGCCTGATTGAGCAGCCACATGCCGCGCTGGGCTTCGGAGACGGGCACCGGGCCGGGGTGGTCGAGCGCCGTCAGCTCCGGACCGCGATCGGTGTCAGTCAGCTTCTCGACCTCGGCGGCGACGCCGGCGACGTCGTCGCCGTCGAAGATGGTGCGCACGGTGACCGAACGACCCACCGCCTCGGACAGCCGGGCCGCCAGCCGCGCCGCCGACAGCGACGTCCCGCCCAGTGCGAAAAAGCTGTCCCGGACGCTGACCCGTTCGACGTCGAGCATCTCGGCGTAGACCTGAGCGATGGCCTCTTCCAGCGCGGTTCGCGGTGCGAGGTACTCCGAGCTGGACGAATGAAACTCCACCCGGGGCATCCGCCGACGGTCGATCTTGCCGACGAGCGTGGTCGGGAACTCGTCGATCACCATCACGGTGTGCGGCACCAGGTGCGGCGGCAGGTGCGCGGACACGAACTCCAGCACCTCGTCGGGTCCGATGTCCGAACCCTCGACGAGACTCACGTAGGAGACGAGCACCGTGTCGCCGGCGGGCCCTTGCGCACCCAGACTCAATGCGTTGCCGACGTCCGGGTGCGACAGCAACGCGGCATCGACCTCGCCCGGCTCGATCCGCATCCCGCGGATCTTGAGCTGAAAGTCGCTCCGTCCGCGGAAGTCCAGCCGCCCGTCCGCGCGGCGTGCGGCACGGTCGCCTGTGCGGTACATCCGCGTGCCAGGCTCGAACGGACTCGCCACGAAGGCGGCCGCGGTCTGGCCGGGGTTGTGGAGGTACCCGAGAGCGAGCTGATCACCGGTGAGGTAGAGATCACCCGTCGCGCCGACGGGGGCCGGATGCAGCGCGGCGTCGAGCACCAGTGCGCCGACCCCGTCGAGGCCGCGACCGATGGTGATCTCGTCGTCCTGCTCGTAGGGGCCGTCGCCGGTCGCCCAGACCGTCGCTTCGGTCGGTCCGTACAGGTTGAAGAAGGCGCGGTCCGCCGCCCTCCACTGGCGCATGAGGTCGGGCGGGCACGCCTCGCCGGCGCTGAGGGCCACCTCCAGCGAAGGCACCGCGGCGGGATCGATGGTGCGCAGCGCCGAGGGCGTCATGACGGCGTGACTCACACCGTTCTCGGAGATCAGGCGTTCCAACTCCTGACCCGCGTAGGTGTTCACCTCGGCGACCACGAGCCGGCCACCGGGGGCGAGCGCCATGAGCATCTCAAAGACCGACGCATCGAAGCTCGGCGAGGCGACGTGCAGGACACGTGAGTTCTCGGTGAGACCGAAGACCCGCTGCTGGTTCTCCACGAGGTTGGCGAGACCGCGGTTGGGCACGACGGTGCCCTTCGGCGTACCCGTCGAGCCGGAGGTGTAGATCAGATAGGCGGGATCGTCGAGCTGCGGAGTCCGGAGGAGTTCGGCCTCCGTGATCGGCTCGGCACTGTGTGCCGCGAGCGCCTCCTGCACCTGCGGGTCGTCGATGACGATCCAATCGGTTCCGAGGTGACATTCGATCCCGACGCCACCGAGTGCCAGGCCGAGCATCGCTCCGGCGTCGGCGAGCATCATCTCGCGCCGCTCCGCCGGGTGCCGGGGATCGACGCTGACGAAGGCGGCGCCGGTCTTGGCTACCGCGACGCACGCAACCACCGACCATTCGCACCGCGCCATGTCGACGGCGACGACGGAGCCGGGTCCGGCGCCCCGGGCGATCAGCTCGCGGGCGAGCCGGTTGGTGGCCTGCTCGAACTGCTGCGCCCCGATGCTCTGCGCGCCGATGACGGCCACCGCATCGGGCGGGCGCAGCGCCTCGCCCCGGTTCAGGATGTCCCGCAGGGTGGACGGCTGGGCACCGCGCGCACGCCGCGTGAGCGCCTCACGCTCGCTGCGCGGCACCAGGCTCAGTTCGGCGAGGGACCGATCCGGATCGTCGAGCATGGTGCGAACGAATCGGTCGAGGAAGCTGATGAACCGCGCGTGGTGCGCGCCCAGCGTCTCCTCGGTGTAGAGGCCCGGATTGCCGTGCAGATCCACCGAGAGCGGAGCGTCCGGCCCCGGCTGGTAGAGCATCACGAGCAGGTCTTCCAGTGCTCCGGCCGCGAGGATGTGGTAGTCGAGTTCCCCGCCGTCGATGGCGAGCGGCGTGTCGAAGAAGATCATGTTGACCGTCGGGCCGAAGGACATCGAGGCACTCGACAGGCCCGCATCCCGGCGGATGTCGTCGGAGCGATACCGCTGATGGCGGAGCGCACCCGTCAGTTCCAGCAGTGTCGCCGCGATCAGCTCCCGGCCGGTGGCCGCCGCGTGCGCCTGCAGTCGTACCGGGACGACGTTGGAGACCATGCCCGCCGAGTCTTTGATCTTCGCCGTGAGCCGGCCCGCCACCGGCAGACTGAGGACGACGTCGTCGGAGCCGCTCATCCTCGCGAGATAGGCGCCGAACGCGGCGGTGACCACCACCGCGGGAGAACTGCCGAGGGCATGAGCGAGGGCTTCGATGCCATTCTGCAGATCCGCGGTGAGCACCCGTTCGCTCACGATGTTCTCGAACGAGGGCGAGACGGCGCTCTTCCGGTCGGCGAGGCCGATCCCCTCGGGCAGGTCCCGGACTCGCTCGGACCAGTGCGCCCGGTCGGTCTCCCGCCGCCTGCTGTCTTCGTATCCGTAGGCGTACTCGTTGAGTTCGGCGAGCGTCGCGCCGGGCTTCGCGTCGACCACGCCCCCGGCACGGAGTGTGTTGTAGCGGCGCAGCACTCGCTTGAGCATGGTCATGGCGCCGTAACCGTCGATCACCAGATGATGTCCACGCAAGTACCAGATCGTGTGGTCGTCGGCGACCCGAATCAGCGCCGATGCGGCCAGGGAATCCCGGATCAGGTCGATCGTGCGACCGTACTCGGCGAGCATCCAGCGTTTGGCCTCGCCGAGGGGATCGGGGGCGGACCGGAAGTCGATCCGTTCGACCTTCTGGTCGTACTCCGGATCGACGTACTGCATAGGAATGCCGTCGACCTCGACGATCCTCAGATACGGCGATTCGAGCTCCCGGCCGACGACCTCAGTGCAGTCGGCGAGCAGATCCAGATCGAGTTCGCCCGGTTCGTGCCGGATGTCGACGTATTGAGCGATGTTGACCGAGTAATCGGGCGTCAGGCGATCGGCGAACCAGATTCCGCGCTGGGCCGGGGTCAGCGGAAGCAACCCGGGTCGCCGACCGGCCACTCCCGAGCTTTCCCTCGCCGCATTCCCGGCGTCTACCTGCTGCGCCACTGCGCTCTCACCTCTCGATGCACCCGCTCGTCGTTCACTACCGCGTCAACCCCGTACGGGGCCCAGCTGTACTCAAACCGTCCGTCGGGTGCGGCCCCTCCCTCTCGTTCCACATGCCATCTCGTAACGGTCCCATTCTTCCTGCCCGGCGACAGCGGAAGCACCCAACCTGTGACCTCACTGCCGGCCCCAGAGCGGGGTGGCCAGGATGACCTGCGGATTTCGCCGTGGGTGCGGTGACACACTTCCCACAGAACCGTTCGTTCGATCGACATCGTCATGCGTTCGCCGCCGCCTTGCGGTAGCCGCGCATCGCCGGGTACGTCGTCAGGGCCAGGGCGACAAAGGCCCAGATGATCACCTTGATCAGGTTCTCGGTGATCGGACCACCCGCCGCCAGCGAACGCATCAGTTCGATCGCGGGCGACATCGGCTGATTGGCGACGATCGGCTGCAGCCAGCCGGGGTAGCCGTCGACCGGAGCGAAGCCGGAGTTGAAGAACATCATCAGTGTGGTCAGCAGCCCGATGTAGGCGACCAGCGGCAGCCCCGGGCGGGAGATCACGGCCACCGCGAGGGTCACCATGGCGAACGCCGTCGCGTACAGCATGGCTACGCCGAAGAGGCCCAGCGCGGGCCCGATGCCCTGCGTGAATCTGAACCCGATCAGGAACCCCGCCGCGACCAGAGCGATAGAGGTCGCGAGCGCCCGGACCGTCTCGGCGAGAACACGGGCCGAGAAGTCCGCGCCGCGATTGATGGGCAGCACGTACAGCCTGCTCAGCAGACCGGTCGACCGCTCGATCACGACCCGGATCGCCGACACGCCGGACCCGAACATCGTGCTGGTGAGGAGGATCAACGGCACGGTGCCGTAGACACTGTCCGTGCCGGTCGCCTTGCTGACGACGTCTCCGAGCACCACCTTGAACATCAGCATCGTGAGCGCGGGAAACACCAGTACCTGGATCAGGGTCGCCGGGTCCCGGAAGGCGACCAGCAGTTGACGACCGACGAGCACCCGGGTCTGGTGCCACCACGCGCGGAAGGACCGCTCCGGCAGAGCACTGGACTGCTGGTCGAGGACGGGAGCGTTCGCGAGAACCGACACCGCTACCGCTCCTTCCTGGCCGCGATCCCGAACAGCAGCAGGCCGATCGACACCAACCCGATGAACCACCAGAACGTGGGCTTGACGGTCGCCCAGGTCGCGGTTCCCTCCATCGCCTCCCGCATCGCTTTGACCACCTGCGAGATCGGCTGATTCCGCACGAACCCGCGGATCCATTCGGGGAACAGCGCCAGCGGCATGAATCCGCTCGACAGCATTCCGAGGATCAGGGTCGGAAAGGCGACGAGCTGGCTCGTCACGGTCGGACTGCTGCTCACCATGCCGATGCCGTCCGAGATGAACGAGAGCGCCCAGCCGATCGCACCGACGATCAGGACGGCGATCAGAGCGCCCCGCACACCCCCGCCGTACTCGTCGACCGGGATCGGCCGCCAGCCGATCATCAGGCACGAGATCAGGCCGAAGGCGAGGGCCACCAGCAGCAGCACCCCGATGGTCGCTGTGCGTGCGAGGAAGGGAATCACTGCTGCCATCGGAAGCGACCGGAAGCGGTCGTGCACCCCGGCTCGGCCGTCCATCGCCGACTTCAGCGCCGCCGACGACGCTACGAAAGCCATTGCCTGGAGCATGATGATCGGCATCAGGAACTGGGCGTAGTCGATGCTCGCAGCCTCATCCACGACCTGGCGAAGCGGCAGGTAGAAGCACAGCGCCAACATCGCAGGCGAGACGAAGCAGAAGATGAACTCGCCGTTTCGGTAGGCGTTGAGGATTCCGCGCGACGTCAGGACCCACCACTGCTGAATCGCGTTCGGCCGTGGCGGCGACCACTCGGCATCCCCGACTGCGAGGTCGGCTGACTCGGAGACCGCCGTCATCGTCCGTCCCCTGCGGCGGTCGGCTCCGCGCCGCCCGCGTCCGGATCGGTCAGCGACAGGAACACCTCATCAAGCGAAGGCCTGCGCAACACGACGTCGGCGAGCGGAATCTGGTCCTGCTCCGCCCGCTTGAGCACCTCCGCGAGGGTCGTCGGCCCGTTGGGCGCCGGAACCGAGACGGTGCCGTCCGGCGGAACGTCGAGATCCGCCGCGGTGGGTCCGAGCAGGTCGCCGAGTGCCGCGCGGAGACGGTGCACGTAGGCGGGATGGACCGGAGTCACCTCGCAGTAGGCGGCTCCGGTGGCCGCCTTGAGCTCGTCGGAGGTTCCCTCAGCGATCACCTTGCCCTTGTCGATCACGACGATGCGGTCGGCGAGCATGTCGGCTTCTTCCAGGTACTGGGTGGTCAGCAGGATCGTGACACCCAGCGCACGCAGTTGCTCGACGAACGCCCAGACGTCCTGGCGGCTGCGCGGGTCGAGGCCCGTAGTCGGCTCGTCGAGGAACACCACCTCCGGCCTGGTCACCATGCCGCACGCGATGTCGATGCGGCGGCGCATACCGCCGGAGTACTCGCGGACCTTGCGGGAGGCCGCTGACTCCAGGCCGAAGAAATCGAGCAGTTCACCCGCCCGGACCTGCGCCTTCTTCTTCGTGAGGCCGAGCAGACGGCCGAACATCACCAGGTTCTCACGACCGGTGAGTTGCTCGTCGAGGGCCGCGAACTGTCCGGTCAGCGTGATCGCTCGACGTACAGCGGGCGCCTCGCGCTGCACGTCGTGACCGGCGACAGACGCGGAACCACCGTCGGGCGTGAGCAGGGTGCACAGCATGTTGACCGTCGTCGTCTTACCCGCCCCGTTGGGCCCGAGAATCGCGACGATCCGGCCCTTGGGGACCTGAAAGCTCACGCCGTCGACGGCCGTGAAGTCTCTGAACTTCTTCCGCAGACCATTGGCTTCGATGGCGATCTCGAGATCGACGTTCTCACCGACCGGGACGAGATCCAGGGAGGGGAAGGCCGTCGTCGCCAATTGGGCCGCCACGAACTCCTCCCGGGATTCGATCGGGGCGGGAGGATTCTGTTCTTTCTGGCCGCTGACGTCCCAGCCGGCGCGATGCCGCGACGGCAGCGGTCGCTCCACCGCCGGGGCGGGGACGTCGATGCTCGACGGCTCTGGCCGGGTTCGGCTGAAACCCGGAATCAACCATGCACCGGTCGACGGGGACTCAGCCGGCCCGACGCGCCGATGCCGGCGACCACCCGCCGCCGCGGCGCCTCCCCCGCGTGGCGGTGCGCCTCGGCGTTCACCGGATGTGGTGCTCGGCAGATCGTCGTCGCCGGCGCGGGCGTACTTGACGGCGTGGGCACCGACGTTGCCCGCGGGCGCGGGTCCGGACCCCGGAGTCGCGGAATCAGGCTCGTTCGGGGCGCCAGAAAGCGGCTGCCGCTTCGCGATAGAGTCGCTGTTCAGCTGATCGCGCCACGCCCGCAGCTGGGTGAGCGTCGGATCGTCGTCCGGAATCCACGGCATGGTGTCGACCAGCGGGTCGCGCGGAGGTCGCTGCCCCACAGAGGCATGAGACGGCTCAGGCGGCGTCCCGCCTTCGGGACGGCTCTCAAAAGCCTGCATGTGGTCCTTCCGGCTGGGTCTGTACAGTCGTGAGGATCGACCGCCCCGCCGCCGACCGCTTCGTGGCGTCAGACGAATCCACCCATGAGTCTATCGTCGTGAGCGTCACACTTCGTAACGCATGACACAGCATTCGATCAGCGACCAGGGGAAACAGCACGCAATTTCCACCGAACGTACGTCTACTCCCCGGTAACGTGGCCGACCCCAACGCTCGGGGCCGTCCACCGATCGCGACTCAGCACCACTTGGGTTCGAACTTGCTGTTCACCGTTTTGAAGTAGCGATCGAAAGCGCCGTTGACGACGGCACCTCCGAGGCCGATGCCGGCTCCCACAAGAGCGCCGATCGGCACGCCGATCGGAAGGCCGCCACCGGCGGTCAGCGCGATCGAGAGGATCGCACCGACTGCGGTCCCGATCAGGGCGCCGATGGCGGTCGAGATACTGATTTCAGTCAGCAGCGCCTGACGCGCTTCATGATCGCGCTGCGCTCGCGTCTGCGGGCCGCAGATGATCTGCCCCGGCTTACGCTTCTTGGCCACTTTGCTGGGCACCAGGGTCGCAGTGTTGCCCCGCACGGTCGCCGCGATGTCGTACTCGGCCCTATTGGGCGCGACGAAGATCAGGCTGTGCTTGTCCACCACCTTGCCGGCCCTGTTCTTGAACAGCAGGTAACCGTCCTCGACCGCCACGGAGCCGTTCGCCACCGCGATCTTGACGTCGTCCCGGTTCCGCTGAACGGTCGCACGAACCTCGTCGGGCGAGGCCGGCTTCGCGGCCGCTTCGCCGACGGCGATCGGAAGAAGCGCCACGACGGCGAGCAGTGCGATCAGGACGCGGCGCCATGCCGCGCGCGGGTGGTGGCGCATTCTTCTATCAACTTTCGTCGTGCCGCAGCCGGACCGGATCGTCGGGTACCACGGTTCGGGTCCCGCCGATCAGGATGGGAGTCAGCGGTCGGGAATCAGCATCGATGCTAATGCGGATCGCGCCACAGGTCCCGCTGAAGACGGACTCTTACGGCAAATGAGACAGAATTTCGTCCACACGGTTGTCACCCGAATCGGGGCCAGTGAATCACATGCGCCACTCCCCCACGTCGAGCCCGCAGCCAATGTCGCCGAAGGCACCACTCAGTTGCCTGGCTTCGACCTCATGTCCATCCCATGTCGCGGCCGAACGATTCCGCTAAGCGCCTGTTGTGAGGTCGATAGAACTCCGCAAGGAGTGCCTTCGACGCAGGATCCTCGCCCGGCGTCACCAAGGGATTCTCGTTGACTCTCGGCACCGGCACGAAGTCGATCGCCGGGAGCTCCAGGAACTCATAGATCCCGGCCAGCGTGGTGGCCGGATCCGCGAAGTAGTCCTCGGCACGCACCAGGTGAATCCGGTCCCGCCCGAACGCGGCGAGCCACGCTGCCGTCAGTACGTCGTACTCACCGGATTGGAGCAACGGCAGACCGCAGTACGTGGGAGCAGGCTCTGGGTACGCGGCCAACGACGCCTCCACGAACGCCGCGTACGACACGAACTCCGGCGCGACCGCAGCATCGGGGCCACCGACGAGCAGCTCCCATTTGTACTGCGAATACGCCCGCGATACCGGGTCCCGCAGCACCAGGACCACTTTGGCGTCGGGCACCGCCGCCCGGTATCGGCCGGGCAGGTCGAGAAAAGTGAGCGCGGGGGTGAAATGGCCCGTGCGGGCGTTCCCTGTATTGCGGCGCACACGACGCATCTCCGAGACCGTCGGTTAGTACGCCCGCCACACCTCCGGATCCGTGTTGAAGACCTCCTTGGCGAAAGGCGGGACGATACTCGGATGCGAGAACAGATTGGTCGCGAGATCAGACGTCCCGCTCTTGATCGAACCCACACACGCGAAGTCGGGGAGTACTCTGTCGCCTCCGAGCTTGCGTAGCCACATCCGCCCCGGCGGCGGGTACCCCCAGTAGTGCTTCAACCCGTACCAGCGCGCCACCAACGCCATCCTCCGCGCGCGGACCAACGGGCTGTTCGGCTCGAATCGCAACATCCGCAATTGCGTGTCGATGTCGTAGCACTCGGTGTACCTGTGATCGTCCCGACTGCCCGCCTGCCGACCATGACCGCGCATTCGCCCCCTCTTTCCGGTCCACCGCGCCGCACCGCTGTGCGGCGGCGACCAAACGATCTGCGTGCCTCACGGCACGAAGAACTCTCCCGGTTCGACAATAGTGCAGACCGGATGCCAGAAGGCCCGGTCCCGAACAGGGATACCGGACCTTCTGGTATGGACAAGCTCAACGAGCCGGCGAACCAGCTCCAGGAGCGAAAGAGAGCCTACTTGGCCTTCTCCAGCACCTCCACCAGGCGCCAGCGCTTGGTGGCCGACAGCGGGCGGGTCTCCATGATGCGAACGCGGTCGCCGACGCCGGCGGTCTCGTTCTCGTCATGCGCCTTCACCTTGCTGGTGGTACGGATGATCTTGCCGTACAGCGGGTGGCTCTTGCGATCCTCCAGCTCCACGGTGATGGTCTTGTCCATCTTGTCACTGACGACGTAACCGATCCGCTCCTTGCGGCGGTTGCGCTCTTCGACGTTCACGTTCTGGTCCTCACTCATGCGTCGTCTCCTTCCGGACCGGACGCCAGGCCCAGCTCACGCTCGCGCATCACGGTGTAGATCCGTGCGATCTCACGACGCACGGTCCGCAGGCGGCGGTTGTTGTCGAGCTGGCCGGTGGCCATCTGGAAACGAAGGTTGAAAAGCTCTTCCTTCGACTCCTTCAGGCGATCGACCAGGTCGGTGTCGCTGAGCTCGCGGAGCTCACCAGCAGCGATTCCGAGTGCCATCAGAACTGCTCCTCTCTGGTCACGATCCGGGTCTTCATGGGGAGCTTGTGCTGTGCGCGGCGCAGCGCCTCGCGAGCAACCTGCTCGTTGGGGAAGGTCATCTCGAACAGCACGCGGCCCGGCTTGACCGGGGCGACCCACCACTCGGGCGAACCCTTACCGGAACCCATGCGGGTCTCGGCGGGCTTCTTCGTGATCGGGCGGTCCGGGAAGATGTTGATCCAGACCTTGCCGCCACGCTTGATGTGGCGGTTGATCGCGATACGAGCGGACTCGATCTGACGGTTGGTGATGTAGGCGCTCTCCAGCGCCTGGATACCGTAGTCGCCGAAGGTGACCTTGGTCCCGCCCTTCGCCTGACCCTTCAGGCTCGGGTGGTGCTGCTTGCGGTGCTTGACCCGACGAGGGATCAACATGCCTCAGCCCTCCTGGTTCTCGGCCTGCTCGGGAGCAGGCGCGGTGGCTTCCGCGGTGGCCGCAGCGCGGCCGGCCTCGGTGCTGGTGCCGGTGGTCCCGGCCGAGCCGGAACGACGCGGGCGGCTCGGACGACGCGAACGACGGTCCTCGGCTGCCGGAGCGGCCGCGGCCTGCTCACGACGTCCGCCGACGACGTCACCCTTGTAGACCCACACCTTCACGCCGATGCGACCGAAGGTGGTCTTCGCCTCGAAGAAGCCGTAGTCGATGTCGGCGCGCAGCGTGTGCAGCGGCACGCGTCCCTCGCGGTAGAACTCCTTGCGGCTCATCTCGGCGCCGCCCAGACGGCCGGAGCACTGGACACGGATGCCCTTGACGCCCGGCTGACGCATGGCCGACTGAATGGCCTTGCGCATGGCGCGACGGAATGCGACGCGGTTGCTGAGCTGCTCGGCGACGCCCTGGGCGATGAGCTGAGCGTCGGCCTCGGGGTTCTTGACCTCGAGGATGTTCAGCTGCACCTGCTTGCCGGTGAGCTTCTCCAGCTCACCGCGGATGCGGTCGGCTTCGGCGCCGCGGCGACCGATGACGATGCCCGGACGGGCGGTGTGGATGTCGACGCGGACCCGGTCACGGGTGCGCTCGATGTCCACGCCCGAGATGCCGGCGCGCTCGAGACCGGTGTTCAGCAGCTTGCGGATCGCGACGTCTTCCTTGACGTACTCGGCGTACTGCTTGTCGGCGTACCACCGGGTGTTCCAGTCGGTCGTGATACCGAGGCGGAAGCCGTGCGGGTTGATCTTCTGGCCCACTACTAGGCTCCCTTCTTCTTCTGCTGACGCGAGCGCTTCGAGTCGCCGGCGGCGCCGGTGTTCGAGACCACCACGGTGATGTGGCTGGTGCGCTTGCGGATCCGGAAGGCACGACCCTGTGCGCGCGGCTGGAACCGCTTCATGGTCGGGCCCTCGTCGGCGAACGTCTCGGTCACGACCAGGGTGCGACGATCCAGGCCGAGGTTGTTCTCGGCGTTGGCGATCGCGCTGGCGAGGACCTTGGAGACGGGCTCACTGGCGGCCTGCGGAGCGAACCGCAGGATGTCCAGTGCCTCGTCGACGTTCTTGCCGCGGATCAGGTCGATCACACGACGTGCCTTCATCGGGGTGACGCGGACGAACTTAGCCGTCGCGCGCGCACTCTGTACTGCGTTCTCTGTCTGAGTAGCCATGGTTACCGGCGCTTCGCTTTCCGGTCATCCTTGATGTGACCCTTGAAGGTGCGGGTAGGGGCGAACTCGCCCAGCTTGTGGCCGACCATGTTCTCCGAGACGAAGACGGGCACGTGCTTGCGCCCGTCGTGGACGGCAAAGGTGTGGCCGATGAAGTCCGGGGTGATGGTCGAACGACGGGACCAGGTCTTGATGACCTGCTTGGTGCCCTTCTCATTCTGCGCGTCGACCTTCTTCAGGAGATGGTCGTCGACGAACGGGCCTTTCTTCAGGCTGCGTGGCATTTCTTACCTCCTCCTAATTATCGCTTGTTCTTGCCGGTACGACGGCGACGGACGATCAGCTTGTCGCTGGCCTTGTTCTTGCGGGTGCGGCCCTCGGGCTTGCCCCACGGGCTGACCGGGTGGCGACCACCCGAGGTCTTGCCCTCGCCGCCACCGTGCGGGTGGTCGACCGGGTTCATCACGACACCGCGGACGGTCGGGCGCTTGCCCTTCCAGCGCATACGGCCGGCCTTGCCCCAGTTGATGTTGCTCTGCTCGGCGTTGCCGACCTCGCCGACGGTGGCGCGGCAGCGCACGTCGACGCGGCGGATTTCACCCGACGGCATGCGCAGGGTCGCGTACGGACCCTCCTTGCCGAGGAGCTGGATCGAGGCGCCGGCCGAGCGAGCCATCTTGGCGCCGCCGCCCGGGCGCAGCTCCACGTTGTGGACCTGGGTACCGGTCGGGATGTTGCGCAGCGGCAGGTTGTTGCCGGGCTTGATGTCGGCGTTGGGACCCGACTCGACGATGTCGCCCTGCTTCAGGTTCTTCGGCGCGATGATGTAACGCTTCTCGCCGTCGACGTAGTGCAGCAGCGCGATGCGCGCGGTGCGGTTGGGGTCGTACTCGATGTGAGCGACCTTGGCGTTGATGCCGTCCTTGTCGTTGCGACGGAAATCGATGACGCGGTAGGCACGCTTGTGCCCGCCGCCGCGATGCCGGGTGGTGATCCGGCCGTGCGCGTTGCGCCCGCCCTTGCTGTGCAGGGGGCGGACCAGCGACTTCTCCGGATGGTCACGGGTGACCTCGGAGAAGTCCGCGCCGCTCGAGCCGCGGCGGCCCGGGGTTGTCGGCTTGTACTTACGAATAGCCATAGTTAATTAAGTCCCTCTCTCAAGAGCGCTCCGGTCAGCTGACCGGGCCCCCGAAGATCTCGATGGGATTGCTGCCCTCGCGCAGCGTCACGATGGCGCGCTTGGTGTCCTTGCGCTTGCCGTAGCCGTAACGGTTCCGCTTGCGCTTGCCCTCACGGTTGTTCGTGTTCACGCTGGCGACCTTCACGTCGAAGATCTTCTCGATGGCGATCTTGATCTGCGTCTTGTTGGAATCCGGGTGCACCAGGAAGGTGTACTGGTTTTCCTCCAGCAGGCCGTAGGCCTTTTCCGAGATCACCGGCGCCAGAATGATGTCGCGCGGATCTGCGTGCGTAGCCATTCTCAGCCCTCCTTCTTGGTATTCGCCTCGATGAAGGCGTTCAGCGTCTCGACGCTGAAGACGATCTCATCGGAGTCGAGGACGTCGTAGGTGTTCAGCTGGTCCGGAGCGATGGCGTGAACGTTCTGCAGGTTCGCGATGCTCTTGCGAGCGGCCTCGTCCTCACGGGTGAGCACGACGAGGAACTTGCGGCGGTCCGAGATCGACTCCAGGAACTTCCGGGCGGCCTTGGTCGACGGGGTCTGCCCCTCGACGAGCTCGGTCACCACGGTGATGCGCTCGTTGCGCGCCCGGTCGGAGATGGCGCTGCGCAGAGCGGCAGCCTTCATCTTCTTGTTGACCTTCTGCGTGTAGTCGCGCGGCTGCGGACCGTGCACGGTGCCACCGCCGACGAACTGCGGTGCGCGGGTCGAACCCTGACGGGCGCGGCCGGTGCCCTTCTGGCGGTACGGCTTGGCGCCACCGCCGCGGACCTCGCCGCGGGTCTTGGTCGAGTGCGTGCCCTGTCGCGCAGCGGCCTGCTGCGCGACGACCACCTGGTGCATGAGCGCGATGTTCGCGTCCACGTCGAACAGGTCGGCCGGCAGCTCGACGGTGCCGTCGGTGCCACCCGCCGGGGTGCGGACGTCCAGCGTCAGCTTGGTTGCGGTTTCGGTGCTCACTTGTCGCCACCCTTCACAGCGTCGCGAACCACCACGATGCCGCCCTTGCGGCCGGGGATCGCGCCCTTGATCAGCAGGAGACCGGCCTCAGCATCCACCTTGTAGACGGTGAGATTCTGAGTGGTCACCTTGTCGTTGCCCATCCGGCCGGCCATCCGCATGCCCTTGAACACGCGACCCGGGGTGGCGCAGCCACCGATGGAACCCGGTGCACGGTGCACGCGGTGCGCACCGTGGCTCGCGCCCAGGCCGGCGAAGCCGTGACGCTTCATGACGCCGGCGAAGCCCTTGCCCTTGGAGGTGCCGGTGACGTCGACCTTGGCGCCGTCGGCGAACAGATCGGCGCCGAGCTCCTGGCCCACCTCGAAGTCCGCGACGTCTTGCACGCGGATCTCGGCGAGGTGGCGGCGCGGGGTGACGCCCGCCTTGGCGAACTGGCCGGAGACCGGCTTGTTCACCTTGCGGGGGTCGATGGCGCCGTAGGCGAGCTGGACGGCGGTGTAGCCGTCGCGCTCGTCGGTCCGAAGCTGGGTGACGACGTTGCCGCCGGTCGCGATGACGGTCACCGGGACGACCCGGTTGTTCTCGTCGAAGACCTGGGTCATGCCGAGCTTGGTGCCCAGCAGGCCCTTCTTTGCAGTCTGGTTGCTCATGTTCTAGTCCCCCGTCACTGAATGTTGACGTCGACGCTGGCCGGGAGGTCGATGCGCATCAGCGCGTCGACCGTCTTCGGCGTCGGGTCGAGGATGTCGATGAGTCGCTTGTGCGTGCGCATCTCGAAGTGTTCGCGGCTGTCCTTGTACTTGTGCGGCGAACGGATGACGCAGTACACGTTCTTTTCGGTGGGCAACGGCACCGGGCCGACCACGCGTGCACCCGTGCGGGTCACGGTGTCCACGATCTTGCGCGCCGAAGCGTCGATCGCCTCGTGGTCGTAGGCCTTGAGCCTGATGCGGATCTTCTGTCCCGCCACGCTGTGTCCTCTTCCGTCTGGATGTCTCTCGACGAGGAAGAACACCGCGTGGACTCACACCCGTGCGCCCCTCGCAGAACTCGGGGCAGGCGGGCGGCAACGGAGCCACATGACCACGGCCCGGGATACGGGCGCGATCGACGCTGTTCTTTTCGTCGTTGTACGCTTCCCCCGGCACCCGCGGTCGGGCGTGTCGGGCCGTCGCTTCGCGAAAAGCGCACGCGTTACACGCCCGGATCCACGTTCGTGGTCCGGTGGAGTTTCATCGCCTCACAGGAGGCAACCTGACCAGTATGCACGACGTCGCACGTGGACCACAAATCCTGCCCGGTTCTACACCACCGCGACGCCCGGCTCGCCTGTCCCACTACGCACGACGGCCCGCCGACCGCCACCTGTCAGGCGCTACCCCACCCCGTACGAGTGTCCGCCGACGGCGATCTGCCGCGGCCGCAGCACGTACCCGGTGTAGCCGTAGTCCCGGCCGTAGAGTTGCCGGACCCGGATCTCTTCCACGATCGGCGCCAGCAACGCCTCGTCGACGCCTTCGCTGCGCAGCTGCTCCACGCGAAGGTGCAACGGCCCGTAGTACTCGAGCCAGTCGGAGTTCGGCAGCAGATAGACGCCGAGCACATCCCAGTCCGCCTGCTGGCATGCGGCGACGTTCTGCGCGGTAGTCCGCATGGCCGGATACCCCGCCTCCCAGAAGGCGCGGGCGCCGGCAGACGGATCGGCGGTCACGTACTCGGCCTCGGTCAGCACCGCCACGCCGTCCGGCGCGAGCAGCCCGCGCCACGCGGCGAGCGCCTCGTCGAACCCCATCAGATACGCCGAACCCTCGGCCCAGATCAGGTCGATACTTCCCGGTTCGACGGGCAGCTCTTGCATCCGCGCCTGAAGCACCTCGATCAGATGGGCGACGCCGGCCTCGCGAGCACGTTCCTCGACGGCGTCGAGGAACGGCCGGTGGACGTCGACGGCGAGCACCGAGCCGCCGGTGAGCTGCGCCAGCGGGATGCTCGACGCTCCCGGCCCGCAGCCGATGTCGAGGATCCGCGGCTCCGGCGGGAGCGCGCCGCCGGCGATGCGGAGGAGCAACTCGGTCGTCGCCGCCGAGCCCGGAGCCTGCCGGGGCAGGTCGCCGTGCGCGCGCTCGAAGACTGCCAGTTGCTCGGGACCGGGTGAACTCACCCCACCACCATGACACGCCCGATCGATGGCCCCGGGAGTTCCCCGTTTTCCTGAGCCGGTTATCCGCCCGAACGGCCGCTCACGTCACGGGTGTCACGCGCGTGCGAGGCAGCCCGGCCCGGCGGGCGAGAACCCCGTGGACCGTCACCTGGGCCAGCACAAGAGGCATGTTCAGCGCGAAACGGAGTGTGTCCTTGCGGCGCCCGTGAACGTGCTGGGTCCGCCCGATGGCCCAGAGATAGCGGGCCATCGAGGCGGGCGAGCTCGCGAAACGACGCGCAGACAGACCCACGAGCAGTCCAGGCAGGCTCGCGAGCCGGCACCCGGCGTCTTCCAGCGCAAAGCAAACGTCGATGTCTTCGTGAGTTCCAGGCACATTCTTCACGAAGGCCCTGGCCCGCAGCCATGCTTCACGTCGGAACGCCATGTTGTTACCCGGCACCAGCCGCGCAGTGCCGATCGGCTCCACTCCGAACTTGTCAGCCCGAGCGAACGCACGGTCTCGCAGATTCAGCTTGTCGATGTCGTAGAAATAGCAGAAGCCACCGGCACCATCGACGTCGGTGTGCGATGCCAGATACCGATCAAGGACATCCGCCCACTGCGGGACTAGTCGACTGTCCGCATCGATTCTCGCAATGACGTCGCCGGTAGCAGCGTCATAGCCCGCCTGGCTGGCCCAGGCGACGCCCTGCCGCTTCTCGGTGAGGACGCGGATCGGCAGCCGGTCCGCGTAGTCGGCGACCACCTGAAGCGAGCCGTCCGTGCTGTTGTTGTCGACGACGATCACCTCGTCGAACGGACGCTGCTGAGCCGCGACCGACGCCAGGCATTCGCCGATCATCGACGCCTCGTTGTAGCAGGGAATGACGAGCGAGATTCTCACGCGCTCAACGTAGCAGCGGATTCCCTCCGGCGATGTCGGCCGAACACGTGACATTCGGCCGGGGATCGCGCCTCGTCAACCACCCCCGGCGACGGATCCGAATCGACGAGATCAGCCGCAGGCGGCGTCGTCGACCGTGCATGCCCGCGGTCCGACACCGACCACGCGCACGGAACCGGCGTCGCATCGGTGGAGCGGCCTCCCCGAGGGAACATGGGCGGAGACGAAAATATGAACTCGGCCGCCATGGAACCCGGACGCGACCTCGCGGGCAGAGTCGCGACCGCAGCGGCCGTCGGCGCATCCGCGGCGATCGGCGCGTCGATCGCAGGCGTCGTCCTGATGACATGGAGAGAGAAGCGGGCACCGGGCGGCTCGCTGGATGCCAGCAATTCGTTCGCCCTGATGGCGGAATGGTTCATGTGGACCGTCGTCCTGTTGATTCTTGCTGCGATCTGGGGAGTCACGTCCGTCCGTGCGCGTCGGCGTCGAACCCGAGTCGTCGCCTCAATTGTCGCGGTCGGTCTCGTGACGCTCGGGTTGATCGGCGTCGCGGGCGCCTGGTAGACGATTGCTCTCGTTCGGGCTGGCAGCTCGGCAGACGTCGGCTGTCGGACGACCGTCCGTCGCCGTTCGGCACGCAATCAGATAACTTGTGTTATCAGTTATCGGGACCCGGACGGACTCAGGTATGGCGCATGCCGCCGGAGACAAGTACCGTGACCGGCGACACACCTGAAAAATCGGACATCTAACGCGGCGAGCGGGCCGCGAGTCAGGGGATTGCACTCCATGTCGAAGCTGGGTTACAAACTCGAACAGCTCAAGGACACGCTCGGTGCGAGCCGAGTGCTCCGGGAGGCCGGCGTCACCGACTACAAGCGGCCCGGGCGGGTGATCGACGCGATCCGCAGCAGCAAGGTGATCGGCCCGATGGCCACGGTCATGGGGCACAACGCCGAGGACATCCCCGACCTGCCCGCCGTCTCCGACGAACGCGGCACCCTCACCTGGCGCGAGTTGAGCGACCAGGCCAATGCACTGGCCAACACCCTCCTGGACCAGGGGCTCGGACCCGGCACGGTGATCGGCATCATCGCCCGCGACCACCGCGCCATCCCGATGGCCCAGTGCGCGGTCGGCCGATCCGGGATCCGGCTGGCACTGATGAACACCGGCTTCGGCGCGACCCAGTTCGCCGAGGTCGCCGAGCGCGAGCACGTGCAGGCGATCCTGTACGACGAAGAGTTCGCCGATCTGGCCGACACCCTGCCGGAGATGCCGCGCATCGTCACCTGGGTCGACGGCAAGCGCCCGCTGCACCCGCAGGCGCGCACCCTCGACGACGTCGTCTCGACCGGCCGCACCACCCTTCCCCCGCGCCCTAAGACCTGGGGCGGCATGATCATTCTGACCAGCGGCACCACCGGCCTCCCCAAGGGCGCGCAACGGTCCAAGTTCTCGCCGTTCACCAGCGCCCTGGTGCTCGACCGGATCCCACTGCCCAAGCAGAAGTCGATGGTGATCGTCTCGCCGCTGTTCCACTCCACCGGCTTCGCGACCTGGGCCGTCGGCACGGCACTGGGCAACGAGACCGTGACGCTGCGGCGGTTCGACGCCGAGAAGACCCTCGCCGCCATCGACCGGCACAAGGCGGAAGTGCTGGTCGCGGTGCCGACCATGCTGCACCGGATCCTCGCGCTCGGCCCCGAGGTGATCGGCAAGTACGACACGTCGTCGCTCAAGACCGTCGTGGTGGCCGGTTCGGCGCTCCCCCCGGTGCTCTGCGAGGAGTTCCAGGACACCTTCGGCGACGTCCTCTACAACCTGTATGGATCCACCGAGGTCGCGATCGCCGCCGTCGCGCAGCCCGCGGACCTGCGCCTGGCACCGGGCACTGTCGGCAAGCCGCCGGTCAGCAGTTACCTCGCGCTGTTCGACGACGACGGCAAGCGCATCGACGACGTCAACGTCAGCGGCCGCCTGTTCGTCCGCAACGGTGCCCCGTTCGAGGGCTACTCCGACGGCCGCAACAAGGAGATCATCGACGGGTACATGTCGACCGGCGACATGGCCTTCGTCGACGAGCACGGCCTGTGGCACATCGCCGGCCGCGACGACGACATGATCGTCTCCGGCGGCGAGAACCTGTACCCGCTCGAGGTGGAGAACCTGCTGGCCGAGCACCACGACGTCGACGACGTCGCGGTGATCGGCGTGGACGACGTCGAGTTCGGCAAGCGGCTGCGCGCGTTCATCGTGCCCACCCCTGGATCGACTCCGGATCCCGACGCCCTGCGCGCCTATGTGAAGGAGCACTTGGCCCGCTACAAGGTCCCGCGCGACGTGGTCTTCGTCGAGGACCTGCCCCGCAACCCGACGGGCAAGCTGGTACGACGACTCCTCCCCACCGGCCCGCTCGACGAGTAGGCGGTCTCGATACGCCGCGACTCACTTCGTTCGCCCCAGCTACTCGACCACCACCCTCCACACCCGGCGGTCGAGTAGCGACGAGACCCTTAGCTGGTGGTCGAGTAGTGACGAGGCGCCAGCCGAGGAACGTATCGAGACCGACCGTCTCGGCGGTCGCCTATCCATACCGACCTGACTCGCCGGTAAGATAGCGCCATGAGCCACGACTCCCCCACGTACTCGCTGCGTAAGCGCCTGCCCGCCAACCTGCTCGGGAACGCGCTGTTCTCCGCCGGGATGATCGCCAAGGTGCCGTACTTCGGCACGGTGCTGCCGCTGGTCCAGGAGATGCGGCCCGGCTACTGCCGGGTGGTCTCGCCCAACTGGTTCGGCGTCCACAACCACCTGGGCACGTTTCACGCGATCGCCGCCTGCAATCTCGCCGAGACCGCGATGGGCATGCTGATGGAGGCCACCGTCCCGTCGTCGCACCGATGGATCCCGAAGGCGATGAACGTCCAGTACCTGGCCAAGGCGACGACTCGTCTCACCGCCCACGCCGAACTCGCGCGGGAGGCCGGCACAGCGGACGACGGGTCCGCCGTGCCGATCGACTTCGCCGCCCTGGGCGACGGCGCGGACGTGGTGGTCTCGGTCCGCGTGTGCGACACCTCGGGGACCGAAGTGGTCCACGCGGACATCACGACGTGGGTCACCCCGGCCTGACCTGAGAAGTCGGGCGAACGGCCCTGTTCTCCTCTCAGGTACGCGCAGTAATGTTGGGCGAGAAAATTCCCGCCGAGAGCGGGACGGACACGTAATGAAGGACCAATTGACGTGAGTCAGAACCGTGTGATCGATCCCCGCGCCGCCGAGCGACGCCGCTCCATCCTGCTCACCGTGGCCGCCGTTCTGGTGCTGGCGCTGATCGCGGTCGTGGTGATCGTCGTGATCGTCAACCGCGGCAGCGACGAGTCCCGCACCGGCGGTTCGGACGTGCCTTCCGTGGTGACCCCCGACGGCGCGATCCGCGTCACCTCCGCACCGAAGGATCAGACTCCGCCGGTGATCATCAACGTGGTCGAAGACTTCCAGTGCCCGGCCTGCGGCATGTTCGAGAAGACCGGCGGCCCGGTCCTGGCGTCCTACCACGACAATCCGAAGGTCGCGATCGACTACCAGACGCTGAACATGCTCGACCGCGGCTCGATCGGCTACTCGACCCGGTCGGCCAACGCCGCGATGTGCGTCGCCGAAGCCACCGGCAAGGACGGCGACATGAACAAGTGGCTCGAGTACCACAACATCCTGTTCGCCAACCAGCCCACCGAGGGCGGCGCAGGACTGTCCGACTCCAAGCTGATCTCCCTGGCCAAGGACTCCGGAATCGACGGCATCACCGACTGCGTCGAAGGCCTGCAGTTCTCGAAGTGGATCGACGAGAACTCGAAGAAGATCATGAGCGCGCCGGACTTCCAGGGCACCCCGCAGGTCAAGATCAACGGCACCGTCGTCGAGTGGCAGAACACCGAGGACATGAAGGCCAAGATCGACGCCGCCATCGAGGCCGCCCAGTGACCTCCGGCGAGACCCGTCCCGAAGACGAAGTCTCGCAAGCTGATCCGGTATCGGCGGGGTCGTCCGCGGACACCTCACCGGTAACCGCCGCACCCTCCGACGACGGCGCGGCAGCTGTTGCTCCTTCCGACGGCGGAGGCGCCCTCGGTGCGCCGCGCCCGGTCGGCGTCGTCAGCGCCTGGGTACTGCTCGTGTGCGGCATCCTCGGGCTCGTCGCATCGGCCACACTGACGATCGAGCGCATCGAGCTGCTGATCAATCCGGCGTTCGACCCGTCGTGCAACTTCTCGCCGATCCTCTCGTGCGGCAGCGTCATGGTGACGGACCAGGCGCGCTTCTTCGGCTTCCCGAACCCGCTGCTGGGCCTGCCCGCCTTCGCCGTGATCATCGTGACCGCGGTGCTGTCGGTGGGACGAGTGTCGCTGCCCCGCTGGTACTGGATCGGCCAGACTCTCGGCACCGCACTGGGTTTCGTGTTCGTCAACTACCTGGCGTTCCAGAGCATCTACCGGATCGGCGCCCTGTGCCCCTACTGCATGGTGGTCTGGGCCGTCACGCCGATCGTGCTGGTGCTGAGTCTCTCGCGCGCACTGGGCGACGGTCCCCGCGGGCAGATCATCCGTGACGCTTCATGGATGGTCCTCGCGTTCTGGTACCTGGTGGTGATCATCGCGGCCGGCGAGCGCTTCTGGGATTACTGGGTCAGCCTCTTCTGACCGTCGACGGCGGTCCAGGAGTCCCCGATCGTGGTCGAGTAGGCGACACCCTCAACACCCGGGTCGCCGTCCCGATGGTGGTCGAGTAATCGGCACCCGCGACACCCGGGCGGCCCCCGATGGTGGTCGAGCAGGCGACACCCTCAACCCCCGGGCGCCCCCCGATGGTGGTCGAGTAGTCGGCACGAACGAAGTGAGTGCCGGCGTATCGAGACCCCGGCGTCAGCCCGTCGACGGCCCACCCGGCTCGACCGTCCGCTTGCGCCGCGGCTTCTTCGCCAGAGCGGGCAGGCGGTCGAAGTCTCCGTCGATCAGAGCCTGCCGTTTGGCCCGCGACCAGTTCTGGACGCGCTTCTCCATCCCGAACGCTTCGGCGACCGAATCGAAGTAGGCGCTGTAGACGAGTTCGACTGGAAGTCGTCGCCGCGTGTACGCGGAGCCCTCGCCTGCGTTGTGCTGCTGAACGCGACGATAGAGATCTCGAGTGCTCCCCACGTAGTAGGAATCGTCGGCGCATCGCAGGATGTACATGTACCCGGGCATGCGTTCATCATTCGCGCGTGTCCGCCACGCCGCGACCACGTCGTCCACAGGCGAGGTCCCCGCGACAGAGTTGTCCACAGATGGTCTCGATACACCGACGTTCACTCCGTTCATGTCGGCTACTCGACCACCAAAAGGGGCTCCACCCCGACGCCGGACGCCTCCTCGCTGGTCGAGTAATCGGCGCGAACGAAGTGAGGGCCGACGTATCGAGACCCCCGCAGCACACGACCGCCAACAGGGGCAACACCCCGCAGCACACGACCACCAATAGGGGCTCCACCCCGACGCTGGACGCCTCCTCGCTGGTCGACGTATCGAGACCACACCCCGACACACCTGTACGAGGGTCGAAATCTGCTATGCGTCAGGCGATCTCGCCGGCGATCGCCCATGCCGCCATCGCGATAGTCGCGTGCGGACCGCTGCGCAGGCCGCCCGGCACCACAGATCCGTCGACCACCCGGAGGCCGGACACACCCAGCGCGCCGCCGAGATGATCGACGACGCTGCCGAGCGGAAGCGTTCCCGACGCGTGCTGCGACATTCCCGTCACCGAGTCCACCGAGATCGAACCGGGCACCACCAGGCCGCAGAACTCCGGTGAATCCAGCATGTCGACGACGGCGTCGACAGCGCTCGACATCCGGGCGGCAGACACCTCGTCGGGCTCGCCGAGATCGAGCTCCGTTCCGACGACGGATCCACGAGCGGGATGTGCCATGTCGGACACGCCGATCGGTACTCCACGCGGCTCCAATCCCCCGATGAACCGCGCGAAATCATCTCCGTAACAACGGATCTCAATCCCGGCGTCGGTGTGGACCACCGACTGGAGCAGCGCCGGAGCCGCCACCTCGCGGCGCGGCGTGAAGCGCACCACCCGCTCGGCGTGCTCACGGGGAATCAGGGCCCGAACTCCCATCGGCGCCAGCAGTCCGCTGCGCTGCAGCAGTGCCGCTGTACCGAGCGCGCCCGCGCACAGGATCACCTCCCCGGCCGCGATCGCTGTGCCGCCGGCCCGCACTCCGGTGACCCGGCGCCCGTCGTGCACCAGGGACTCCACCCACGAGCCGCCGCGAATCGTGAGTCCCGGCCTCCGCCCGACACCGCCCGCCCGGCCGGGCGCGTGGACCCTTTCCGGTCCGAGGAGCAGCGCCTCGGCGGTGCTCAGCCGGCGACCGTCGACGCGGTTGCTCCGCACCCGGACCAGGCCGGGTCGCGGCCACACGCCGTCGGATGCCGCGCCGAGCCTCGCACCCCAGTAGTTCTCGAACGCCCGCGGCACGTCACCGAGTTCGTCGTCGTCGAACGGGGTCACCGACAACAGTCCGCCGCCGGGGTCGCCGCCGTCGAGCGCGTCGTAGGCATCGGCGATCCGCGACGGAGTCCACCACGCAGGCCAGCGCGCGAAATCGTCCGGGTGGGCACGCAGAAAGTAGCCGCCGTTGACGCACGACGACCCGCCCAGCCCGCGCCCGCGCACCACCGGCCGGCCACGCACCTCCGGGCAGCGCACGACCCGGTCCCCGGCGCCGCCGACGGGCAACTGCGCCAGACTGGTCACCTCGGGTCCGGGCAGCGCGGCCGGACCGTCCTCCAGCAGCAGCACGGATCTTCCGGCTCCGGCGAGCCGGGCGGCCACGATGCAGCCCGCGGTCCCGGCGCCGACCACCGCGACGTCGACCGGAACCGGCATCAGACTCTCAGCCGGGGCCGCAACGCCGTCGGGCTCGCCTCGGTCATCACGCCCTGCCAGAGGCCGGTGCCGTAGGCGAGATCGTCGAGGCGATGCATGACGATGTAGCCGAGTGGCCCGACGGTCGGAATCCGCGACTCCATCACCTCACTGCGCACCCAGGCGATCACGCCCTCGGCGATAGCCAACTGCCACACCAGGTTCCGGAAACGCGGCCAGACCAGGGCCACCATCAGCGTGACTGGCCAGTAGTGCCGCAGCAAGGCCTGAGCCGCCTGCAGCAGGCCGAAGCCGAGTCCGCGCCCGACCGCGCGCGTGGCGATGATCTCCCGTCCCGGCACACCGTCGAGCAGCTTCCTCGTGTTGTACAGGGACGTCAGCATGATCACCGCCGCGACCAGCCAGCCGAGCTTGGTGCGGCTCAACAGGCCGACCACTGCCACCGCGACCAATGCCGTCGACATCACCGGGGCCGCGGTCGGCCCGTGCCGGCTGGCCAGGTGGGCAGCCCCGGTGCCGTAGAACCGGCGCCGGTCGAGCAGTTGACGCAACCCCTCGCGGTGGTCGTGCCGGACCTGCGCCACCGGGTCGTAATAGACGCGCCAGCCGGCCTCGTGGGTGCGCCAGCACAGGTCGACGTCCTCGGCCACCCGGAGCGATTCGTCGAACCCGAGGAAGGCGCTGCGCCGTACCACCATCGCCGCGCTCGGCACGTACGCCAGCGCCGACCCCGGCACCACGGGCGCCTCGTTCGGCCCCATGTCGAGCGACGAATGCGCGTTCGCGTACTTGACGACGGTGGACGCGCGGCCCGGCGTGTGGCGGCCGATGATGCGCGGCGCGACGATCGCGGTGCGCGGATCGGAGAAGTGCGCCAGCAGCATGGTCAGCCAGTCGGAGGCAGGCAGCGTGTCCGAGTCGAGGAAGGCCACGAAGTCGGTTTCGGCGGCGGCCGCACCCGCGTTGCGGGCGGCGGCGGGGCCGCGGTTCTCGTCGAACCGGATCACGGTGACCCGCTCGCCCTCGGCGCGGATGGGATCTGGGGAGCCGTCGTCGACGACGATCACGCGCTTTCCGGCCAGCGCCTTCACCAGAGCGTCGACCCCGGATTGATTGTCGCGCACGGGAATCACGACGGTCACCGACTCCGTCGAAGGACCGCACATCGGTCGCGGCAACCCGATTCCGGAGTCCAGCAGAGTGCGTGCCAACGCGCGAGTCGACGAGTCGTGCACGGCGATGCGGCCATCCGCCGAGGTCATGCCGAGCGCCCTGTCGGAGAGCTTGAGGACCCGAGTGGGCGAACCACCGATGAGGTAGCGCAGGTCCCCGTTGCGCGCGCAGCGCAAGTCGATCTGCACTTGGAACCCGTCGGGGAGATCGACGTCGGTCGGTCCGGTCATCGCAGCCTGCCCGACGAGTCGACGTCCCACCGGTCCACGGCTGTTGCCAGACGCGCGGCCGCGACGTCGAGCAGGCGGGCGCCGTGCGCACCGGTTGCACCGGTGGGATCGCCCAGCACGCCGTTCGGGCTGACGCCCGCGACTCCCACCGAGCGCAACTCCCCGATGATGTCCGTGATCGGGCGGACGTCCCCCGGCTCGGCCGCGTGCATATGCACATCATTCGGCGAGATCTCAAGCAGCACAGATGTTTCGGTGAACCCGGCGTGTGGATCGGCATCCGGGAACGCACAGGGGAACCACGCGGCGTCGCGGCCCTCGGCGCGCAGCGTTCCGACAGCGGCCAGCACGGCCGCGCCGTTGCCGCCGTGCCCGTTGACGAAGAGCAGTCGCACGGCCCAGCGGCATGCGCTGCGGCCGAGTTCCAGCAGCACCGAGGTGAGCGCCTCGGTCCCGATGGACACCGTGCCCGGAAAGCCTTCGTGCTCGCCCGAGGCGCCGTAGGGCATCGAAGGTGCGAGCCGGACGTCTGCGGCACGGCCGCCCTCCGCATCGGCGGACTTCGCCGCGAGCGCGGACACCGCACGGCGTGCCACCTCCCCAGCTATCCGGGTGTCGGTATCGAGAGGCAGATGTGGACCGTGCTGCTCCACCGAACCGAGAGGAACCACCAATGTCACCGCCGATCCCCCGATTTCTGGCCACACGGCCGAAGAGAGCTCCGGCACGTCGTTCATTGCGCCGACTCTACCCACGTGCGGCGCTTGGGTGAACCGTCGGGAACGGGTGGAATTGCGGCGCGCACCTCTGGCGCGTCCCTGGAGAACCACCGGCCCCAGGAGTTACCTGCATCACACGGCTACGGTTGGCTGCATCACAGTGTGACATCCTGACCCTTGATACAAGCGTCATCATTTGTACCTAATTTGGAGGACCTCCATGAGCGCTCCGCGCACGCCTTCGGGCCGTTCCGGCCCCCTCGCCAGCATCCGCGTGATCGAGTTCGCCGGAATCGGCCCCGGCCCGCACGCTGCGATGCTCCTCGCCGACCTGGGCGCCGACGTGGTGCGCGTCCAGCGCCCCGGCCAGCTGCCCGACCAAGACCGAAATGCCGACGTGCTCCTGCGCGGACGCCGCGTCGTCGAGGCCAACCTGAAGAACCCGGCCGATCGCGAGACCATCCTGAACCTCGTCGCCAAGGCCGACGTGATCATCGAGGGCTTCCGCCCCGGCGTGATGGAGCGGCTCGGATTCGGGCCGGCCGACCTGCAGGAGGTGAACCCCGGCCTGATCTACGGCCGGATGACCGGCTGGGGTCAGGACGGGCCTCGTGCCCAACTCGCCGGGCACGACATGAACTACATCGCGCTGACCGGAATGCTCCACGCGATCGGTCGCGCAGACGAGAAGCCCACTCCCCCACTGAATCTCGTCGGAGATTTCGGCGGCGGATCGATGTTCCTGGTGGTCGGCATCCTGGCCGCCCTGATCGAGCGCGGAGTCTCCGGCAAGGGCGAGGTGATCGACGCCGCGATGGTCGACGGCGCTTCGGTACTCGGCCAGATGATGTGGTCGTTCCGCGGCACCGGAATGTGGAAAGACGAGCGCGGCGCCAACCTCCTCGACACCGGCGCGCCGTTCTACGAGGTATACGAGACCTCCGACGGCAAGTGGATGTCGGTCGCTCCGATCGAGCCCCAGTTCTACGCGCAGTTCCTCGAGCTGCTGGAGATCGACGCGGAGTCGCTCGGCCTCCAGATCGACGCATCGCGCTGGCCGGAGACCAAGGCGCGCTTCGCCGAGGCGTTCAAGACCAAGACCCGCGACGAGTGGACCGCCGTGTTCGACGGCACCGATGCCTGCGTGGCGCCGATCCTGGACTTCACCGAGGCGCCGAACGATCCGCACCTGGCCGCCCGCGGGACGCTCGTGGAGATCGACGGCGTGATGCAGGCCCAGGTGGCCCCGCGGTTCTCCCGCTCGGCCACGCAGACGCCGGAGCCCCCCGCCCGCACCGCCACCGACCCGGCCGCCCTCTGGAACGACTGAGGTCTCGATACGCTGACACTCACTTCGTTCGCGTCGGCTACTCGACCGTCAACAGGGAGCGTCGCCCGAGCCCGTCGGTGACGCAGAAGCCCGTCGGTGGTCGAGTAGCGACGCTTGTCCTGAGCGCGTGGCGGAGCCTGCGACGACACACAGTCGAAGGGCAGGAGCGTATCGAGACCAACCCGCAAACTAGAACGTGTTACAGTTCTGGCATGGGAAGGTTCGACGGTCAGGTCGTCTACATCAGCGGGATCGCACGCGGGCAGGGCCGCAATCACGCGGTCCGGTTCGCGCAAGAGGGAGCGTCGATCATCGGCATCGACATCGCCGGCCCCGTCGCCGATCACGCGACCTATCCACCGGCGACGCCCGACGACCTCACCGAGACCGTGCGGCTGGTCGAAGAGGCCGGCGGCAAGATCCTGGCCCGCCAGGGCGACATCCGGGACCTCGCGTTCCAGCAGGAACTCGCGGCCGACGGCTTCGAGCAGTTCGGCCGGCTCGATCACGTCGTCGCCAATGCGGGGATCCTCACTTGGGGACTCTCGTGGGAGCTCTCCGAGGAACAGTTCAGCGACGTGATCGACGTCAATCTGGTCGGCACCTGGAAGACGCTCAAGGCGACCGTTCCGCACATGCTCGAGGCCCGCAACGGCGGCTCCATCACGATCATGTCCTCGGTCGCCGGGCTCAAAGCGATGCCGGTCCAGGCCTCCTACTCGGCGTCCAAGTTCGGCCTCCGCGGCCTGGCTCAGACTGCGGCGAAAGAACTGGGCCCCAAGCACATCCGAGTCAACACGGTGCATCCGTACGCGGTCAACACCGAGATGGGCCTCAACGACTCGTCGGCGATGAAGGCCTTCGAAGAGTTCGGAATGCACTTCCCCGCCCTGCTCCCCTACCACCCGGTGGCCGCACTCGACGAGCTCACCGACGCCGTGTTCTACCTGGCGTCGGCCCCCTCGGTGACCGGCGCCGAGTTCCAGATCGACATGGGTCACTCCAAGGTCTGACCCGACCCGCGGCGTGGCAGGGTGATACCCGTGCACGATCCGCTCGCCCTACCGCAGACCCGCCGCAGCACCGTCGGTTTCGACCTGGTGCTGGCCGGCCTGTTCGGGCTCGTGGGTATCCCGATCCAGCTGGGCGATTCGGTGTTCACCGCGATCGTCACGGCGGTGATCGTCCTCGCGATCGCGGTGCGGCACTTCGCGCCCACCGCGATGATCGTGCTCGCCCTGGGCACCGCGGCAGTCCAGGTGGCGTGCCTGCACGTCGCGATCTTCGGCTCCCTCGGGTACGCGCCGTTGTTCGCGGTGGCCGGCAGTCACCCCGATCGGCGCGTCCGCCGCGGTTCGCTCGCGGCCGGGGTCCTCGGAGTGCTGGTGGCCGCGGCGGTGATGCCGAGCGCCTACACCGAGGGCGGATCGTGGGTGTTCGGCGTTCTGTTCGGGCTCACCGGTGCCGCCGTCGTCGTCCTCGGCGGCTGGACCTTCGGATTCACCCGCTATCAGCGACGCAGCGTGGAGCAGGCACAGGTCGCCGAGACCATCGCCGAGCTGGAACGGCGGCGACTGCTGGAGCTGTACGACGAGCAGGCCGAACGCTCACGGCTGGCCCGCGACATGCACGACGTCGTCGCGCACTCGTTGGCCGTGGTGATCGCCCAGGCCGAGGGGGCACGGTTCGCCCTCTCCTCGTCTCCGGAAGCCGCTGACGAGGCGCTCGGCGTGATCGCCGGGACCGCGCGCGAGGCGCTCGGCGAAGTCCGCGGCGTCCTGCAGGAGTTGCGGAGCGGGGACACTGCGGCCCAGGCAACGGCAGTCGACCGCGGGCAGCTCTTCGAGCGCATGCGGTCGGCGGGGATGCGTCTGTCGGTGGAGGAGCTCGGCGATCCCGAGACGGCGGACCCGGCCGCCGTGCAGGCCGCCCACCGGATTCTCACCGAGGCGCTGACCAATGCGCTCAAACACGGCGACCTGACCGAGCCGGTCGTGGTGCTGCACGACTGGCACGACGGTGTGACGATGACCGTCCGCAACGCGGTCGGGGCGGTGGCACCAGACCGGAGCGGCGCGGGGCATGGGATCCTGGGCATGTCCGAGCGGGCCGTCGTCGTCGGCGGCACGGTCCAGAGCGCACCGACTCCCGACGGCTGGACGCTGCGATTCCGAGCACCGGCGAAAGGTTCCTGAGACATGATCCGGGTGGCATTGGTCGACGACCAACCGCTCTTTCGCGGCGGCATCGCGATGATCCTCGCCAGTCAGCCGGACCTCGACGTGGTCGCGCAGGCGTCGACCGCTCAGAATCTGCCGGCCTTGGTCGAGGAGGCCGCTCCCGACGTGATCCTCATGGACGTGCGGATGCCCGGGATCGACGGCATCACCGCGACCGGCGACCTGATCGCCTCCTACGGAGACCGGGCCCCGAAGGTGTTGGTGCTCACCACGTTCGACGTCGACGAGGCCGCCGCATCGGCGATCGAGGCCGGCGCGAGCGGCTTCGTCCTGAAAGACGCGCAACCAGACTTCCTGCTCGCGTCGATCCGTGCGGTGGCCGCCGGCAATCAGGTGGTCGCCGCGTCGGCGACCCGACAACTGTTCGAACGCCACCGATCCCGGCACTCCTCGCCCGGACCGGAGTATCAGCGCCTGACGCCGCGGGAGCGCGAGATCCTGGTCCGTGCGGCGAACGGACTGTCCAACGCGGAGATCGCCGACGTCGAGGTGCTCTCCGAGGCGACGGTCAAGACGCACATCTCGCGGATTCTGGCCAAGCTCGATCTCCGCGACCGCGTCCAGCTGGTGGTCTACGCCTATGAGAACGGCCTCGTCTGAGATCTCCCTTCGCTGGTCGAGCGAAGTCGAGACCACTGTCGCTGGTCGAGCAAAGTCGAGACCACTGTCGCTGGTCGCGCAAAGTCGAGACCACTGTCGCTGGTCGAGCAAAGTCGAGAACCTCGGGTACATCGCAGGGATGACACCGGATCCGGCGGGCGGATGACCCGATTTCAGCATCGCGGGCGATGTGCGCACTGATCTACGGAAATAGCGTTCTACCTATGCAGAACACCGTGAATCATCCCCAGCCCGCCGTCACCGTGCGGAACGTCTCCCGGGTCTACGGCGACGCCGCCAACCCCGTCCACGCACTGCGCGACGTGAGCCTCGACCTCAATCGGCGCGAGTTCACCGCGATCATGGGCCCGTCCGGATCGGGAAAGTCCACTCTGATGAACGTGATCGCCGGACTCGACGAGGTGTCCTCGGGCGTGGTCACCGTCGGCGGCACGTCCCTCACCGGCCTGAACGACACGGGCCGGACCGTCCTGCGGCGCCACCACATCGGGTTCGTCTTCCAGTCGTTCAACCTGGTGCCGACGCTGACCGCGGACGAGAACATCCGGCTGCCCTTTGTGCTCGCGGGCAAGCCGATGGACTCCGACACCCAGGCCTGGATCGCCCACTTGGTGGGGGCTCTCGGCCTGCGTGACCGCCTCGATCACAAGCCGGGCGAATTGTCGGGCGGCCAGCAGCAGCGCGTGGCGATCGCCCGGGCGCTCGCCGGCCGACCGACCATCATCCTGGCCGACGAACCCACGGGTGCGCTGGACACGCGGACCAGCCGGGAGGTGCTCAGTCTGCTGACCACGGCGGCACGCGAGTACGGGCAGGGCATCGCGATGGTGACACACGACCCGGTGGCGGCGTCGTACGCCGATCGCACCGTGATCCTCGCTGACGGGCGCATCGCCGGCGAATACGGGCGTCTCGATCCCCGCCGCATCTCCGACCTCCTGATCGGTCTGGAGGTGGCGGCATGAGGGCCACCAGTGCACGCCTGATTGTGGGCCGACTGCGCGAGGTCTCGACGATCGGAGTCATCAGCGCCCTGTCTGCCGCCTACGGAACCGCGCTGTTCGGGGCGAGCGACATCCTCGCGTCGCTGTCCGAGGAGCAGGGCGGCTCGGCGGGTCTCCTGCTCGGCGTGGTCGCGTCAGTGTTCGTTCTCATCGCGCTGTTCGTGTCCGCGGTGGTGATCTCGAACGGCGTCGACACCGTCATCGCCGGGCGGACTCGCCAGCTCACGCTCCTCCGCCTGATCGGTGCGGACAGCCGGCAACTGCGCGGCGGACTCCTGCGGGCGGTGGCTCAGGTCGCCGCGCTCGGGGCCGTGATCGGAGTGGGGGTCGGCGCGGCGATCCTCGCCGTGGTCCGCACAGTGCTTCGCGCCCGCGACGTCCTGCCCGCGTCGGCGTCGTTCGCACCGGTGCCCGTCGGATCCGTCGGCGCCGGGCTCGCGGTGGTCGCCACCGCGCTCGCGGCGACGGCGATCGGCGCCCGCCGCTCCCTGGGCGCCACCGCCCTGCACGGATCGGCGCCGGTGCGGCCGAGTGTCCGCGCCGGGGCGACCGTGACGACGGTGGTGGTGGGCGGCCTGCTGCTCGCTCTCGCCTGCGTGCTCGGCGAGCGTGCCAGCCTCACCGGATTCGGCGTGGCCTTCCTGGGCGCGGCGACCGTCGGCGTCGGGGTGCTCCTCGGCGCACGGCTGGTGCTGCCGCCCCTGGTCGCCGCGTTCGGCCGCCTGGCAGGCGACGGCCCCAGTGCCCTCGTCGCGCGCAAGAACGCGATCAGCGACCCGGGCCGGACGGCACGGTCCACGATCGGCCTGCTGATCGGGGTCACACTGATCACCACCATCGCGTCCGGGATGAGTGCGCTGGAATCGTCCGTCCACTCGTGGGAGGGCCTCACCCCCGACGACGTCGCCGAGGCCGAGCAGGTGTTGTCGGCGACCTCCGCGGTGCTGATCGCACTGATCGCGATCTCCGCCGTGATCGCCGCCGTCGGCTTCGTCTCCACGATGTCGCTGACGGTGATCGCCCGGACCCGCGAGATCGGCATGCTCCGGGCGATGGGGTTCACCGGTCAGCAGATCCGCGCGATGATCACACTGGAGTCCCTCGCCCTGTCCGGCGCGGCGTCGTCGGCCGGCCTGATCCTCGGTCTGATCTTCGGATCGGTCGGCAGTCAGTCGCTGATCGGCGGGATCACCGACGGATTCCGGCTGGGGCTGCCCTGGCCCGCACTGGCCGGAATCGCGGTCGCCACCGCGGCCCTCGTCCTGGTCGCAGCACTCCCGCCGAGCCGGCGGGCAGTCGCCGTCGCACCGACCGCGGCTCTGGCCACGGCCTGACCGGCCTCGTTAGACCGATCCGGCCGACCGCCGAGCCGGCTCGAACGGACCGGGCCCGGCGACCTCGCGTGAGGTCGCCGGGCCCGTCGTCCGTCGGCGGGGTCAGTCGTCGCCGAAGACCCGCTCGAAGCCCTCCGGGATGATGAGATCCGAGCGGTCCAGGTCGGCGACGTCGGCCTTGCCCAGGCCCATCATCGACGAGTCGAGGCCCATGCGGAGCAGGTCCAGAACGTTCTCGACGCCGGCCTGCCCATTGGCGGCCAGACCCCACAGATAGGCACGACCGATCATCACCGCCTTGGCGCCGAGGGCGAGCGCCTTGGCCACATCGCTGCCGCGGCGGATCCCGCCGTCGAGCAGCACGTCGACGTCGTCGCCGACCGCATCGGCGATCGGGCCGAGCACCCGGATGGTCGCCGGGGTGCCGTCGAGGTTGTTGCCGCCGTGGTTGGAGACGGAGATCGCGGTGGCGCCGATGTCGACGGCGCGCTTGGCGTCGTCCATCCGCGTGATGCCCTTGACCATGAACTCCCCGCCCCACTGCTCGCGCAGCCACTGCAGGTCCTCCCACGTCGGCGGCGGAGTGTTCATCCAGGTGCCGTAGACGTCGAAGAAGGTGGGTCCGGGCTCACCCTTGTGGGCGATGTTCGGCGCGCTCAGGTCGGGGATGACCAGCTTGCCGTCGCGGAACCAGCTCAGGGCATAGCTCGGTTTGGTGATCATCTCCGGAGCCAGCTTGGCCACGGCGCGGACGTCCACCTTCTCCGGGATCTCCGGACTTCCCCAGTCGCGGCCGACGTTGAAGACCCAGTCGGTGGTGATGATCAGGCCTTGGCAACCGGCCTCGCGGGCCCGCTCGGCGCGGGCCAGGATGTCCTCGCGGCTGCCGAGCCAATAGATCTGGAAGAAGATCTTGTCGTTGACCGCGGTGACCTCTTCGACCGGTTTGGAGGCGAAACTCGAGAGGCCCATCGCGGTGCCGCGGGCGGCGGCAGCACGCGCCACCGCCACCTCGCCGTCGGGGTTGACGGCCTGCACGCCGGTCGGCGAGATCATCACCGGGAACGAGAGCTCCTGGCCCATGACCGTGGTGGTGAGGTTCCGTTCGGCGGTGGCGCCGACGACGTGCGGGGCGAAGCCGATCTCGTTGAACGCCGCCATGTTGTCGTTGAGGGTGACACCGGCCTGGGTGCCGGCGACCAGCGACGAGTAGACGGTCTTGGGCAGCCGTTTCCGGGCTCGGCGCTGGGCCTCGCCCACGGTCTCGAACCAGGGGTTCCGGCGCCACGGGTTCTGTTCCAGAATCTCGGTCAGTTTCGACATGCGCTATGTCTTCTTTCATTGATGAGGGGTGATTTCGACACGGGCTTCCTTCGTCGACCCGGCTCAATCACCGTTGAAAACCCACGAATCACCCGCATCCGCCCGACGAGCAACCCGTCGCCGTCGTCGGCATGAACCCGGCGAGCGGGTTCTCGTCGCAGTCCCGGGACGGCGGCCGAGTCATCAGCGTGAGCGGCACGCCACGCGAATGGTCTTTGTTCGCAGTGGGTTTGGTCCGATCGCCGGCCAGCAGCGTCTCCCCGTAGCCTTGCACGCATTCCGGGTCGGGACCGTCGAGCGGCAGGCCTGTGAAGAACTTCGCCGCCATGCAGCCGCCCCGGCAGGCGTCGAAGTGCGCGCACTTGGTGCAGGCGCCGGCGCTCTGCGGTTCCCGGAGCTCGGTGAACAGGTCGCTGCGCTGCCAGATCTCCTGAAATCCGCCGTCGGACACGATGTTTCCGGCGAGGAAGTTCTCGTGGATGGCGAAGGGGCAGGCGTAGACGTCGCCGACCGGGTCGATCAGGCAGACCACGCGGCCGGCCCCGCACAGGTTGAGGCCGGGCAGTCCGCTGCCGCCGCCCTGACTGAAGGCCGACAGGTGGAAGAAGGAGTCGCCGGTGAGCACGCGGTCGCCGTGCGCGACAAGCCATTCGTACAGGTCGCGCTGCTGCTCGGGCAGGGGGTGCAGGTCGTCCCAGACGTCGGCGCCGCGACCGGAGGGGCGCAGCCTGGTGATGCGCAGGGTGGCGTCGTACTTGTCGGCGAGGGCCTTGAACTCGTCGAGCTGAGTGACGTTCTCGCGGGTCACCACCACGCTGATCTTCGCGTCTTTGAAGCCCGCGTTCTTCAGGTTCTCCAGCGCCCGCACGGCCATGTCGAACGATCCCGGGCCGCGCACGGCGTCGTTCACCTCGGCGGTCGCTCCGTCGAGCGAGATCTGCACGTCCACGTAGTCGCTCGCCGCGAGACGTTGGGCCACTTCGGCGTTGATCCGCAGCCCGTTGGTGGAGAACTTGACGCCGACCTGATGGTCGACGGCGTAGTCGACCAGTTCCCAGAAGTCCGGGCGCACCGTCGGCTCGCCGCCGCCGATGTTCACGTAGAACACCTGCATGCGCTGCAGCTCGTCGATGATCGCCTTGCATTGTTCGGTGCTCAGCTCGCGCGGGTCGCGCTTGCCGGAACTGGAGAGACAGTGCACGCATGCGAGGTTGCAGGCGTACGTCAGTTCCCAGGTGAGGCAGATCGGCGCATCCAGACCCTTCTCGAACTGGTCCACCAGTCGACCGACCGCGGGCGGTGCGGCAGGGGTCACGGCGGGCAGGCCCAAGTGAGGGGCGGTCGGGGGCAGGTCTTCGACGCGGGGCTCGAGTGTGGTCATGTCGGTGTCACTTCTTTCTCGCGGGAGGTGATCATCCCGGAGTCGGCCAGGGCGGTGAGGGCTTGAAGGTAGAGCGGTCGCTGGTCGTCGGTGATGCCTGCGGCCCGCAGCGCGGACTCCGCGCTGGGGTGATCGGCCAGCGACTGCACCAGATCGACGACGACCAAGTTCTTCAGGAAGCTCAGCTTGCGCGTGCCGAAGTGGTACAGCAGGGCCCCGAACGGCTCGGGACGGATGGCGACCGACGGATTGACCCGCCAGGGCGCGGACAGGTCGAAGCCGGGCCGGCCGGCCGGCGCAGACTCGGGGGACGTGCTTCCGGCGGTCGCGGGACCGCCGGAAGCACTGGTCGACGCGGTGGTCATCAGTAGACGCCGCACATCCCGTCGATGGAGACTTCCTCCACCAGCGATTCGGTGACGAGCTCGTTCTGAGTGTCCTGATCGGCCATGTGAACCAACCTCCTTGTGTGTTTCTGTGGTTCACGACACACTGTAATGGCACTCGGTGCATTATCAACCCGTACTGAGAAGTAGTGTGCAGAACCCAGCCGAAAGGACAGGTCGTGAAGAGATCCGCCGGCCGCCCGCAGGCCACCTCGCGCGCCGAACTGAGCACCCTGGCCATCGACCTGTTCGTCGAGCGGGGATTCGAGGAGACGAGCGTCGACGACGTGGCGGCGGCCGCGGGCATCGCCCGCCGGACCTTGTTCCGGTACTTCCCGTCCAAGAATGCGATCCCCTGGGGAGATTTCGACCAGCACCTGGCCGACATGCGTCATCGCCTCGCGCAGACTCCGCGGGACATCCCGCTCGGCGAGGGCCTCCGGCAGGCACTGCTCGCCTTCAACACCGTGCCCGGCACCGAGCAGGAGCACCATCGCCGCCGCATGACCCTGCTGCTGAAAGTTCCTGCCCTCCAAGCACATTCAATGCTGATGTACGACGAATGGCGGCAGATCATCGCCGTTCACGTGGCGGCTCGGCTCGACGTGCGGCCACAGGACCACCTCCCACAGACCGTCGGCTGGCAGATGCTGGGCGTCTCGCTGTCGGCCTACGAGCAGTGGCTCGGCGATCCGGCATCGGACCTGCTCGACCTGCTCGACGCCGGCTGCAGCATCGTGATCGACGGCCTCGCCACCCTCGATGCACCGTGATCCGGAAACCGCCGTCGGCACTGGGGAGTACAGATCAGCACCGCAAAACACCAGTTCACCGTCGCTCCCGCCCCGGTCGGGGCCGAACCCACGCCACAGTACGGACACTCCGACGGGCCCACTGCTACCATTAACTAGAACCTGTTCTAGTTATGTTTCCCCGGACTCCGGGGCGACCGGGGAGAGCCGCCGATGAGAGAGCTGACGCCGCATTGCACGCGCAGCGCGATCCTGACCGTCGCCGAGGTGATCGACGAGACCGCTGACGCGCGGAGCATCGTGTTCGACGTGCCCGAGAACCACTCGGACAAGTTCACGGACTACCTTCCGGGGCAGTTCCTGACGCTGCGCATCCCCAGTGAGCAGACCGGCTCCGTGGCACGGTGCTATTCGCTCTCGTCTGCGCCGGGTCGCGGAGAACTCCCCAAGGTGACCGTGAAGCGGACCAACGGCGGCTACGGCTCCAACTGGATCTGCGACCATCTCGCCGCGGGCTCGCAGATCGAGGCCCTGCCGCCGTCGGGAGTGTTCACCCCCGCCAACATCCACGCACCGCTACTCCTGATCGCCGCCGGATCCGGCGTCACCCCGGTGATGTCCATCCTGAAGACCGCGCTCGCCACCGGCACCGGGCCGATCACCTTCTTCTACGCCAACCGCAGCGAGAGCGACGTGATCTTCGCCGAGCAGCTGCGCGAACTCCAAGCAGCACACCCGAATCGGCTCGTCGTCGTGCATTGGCTGGAGTCACTGCAGGGCCTCCCGTCCGCGAAGTCGCTTGCCGCCTTCTTCCGCCCGATGGCGGGCAGTCACAGCGCGTACGTGTGCGGTCCCGGGCCGTTCATGGACGCGGTGCACGAAGGCTTGGCGAAGGCGAAGTTCAAACACCACGACGTGCATTCCGAGGTGTACAACTCACTGTCCGGCGACCCGTTCGAGGACGTCGGACTCGCCGAGGTCAGCGCGGAGGAGGCCGCCGACGCCGCGGAGGTGGAGGTGGAGCTCGACGGCGAGACCCATCTGCTGTCCTGGCCACGGTCACGCAGTCTGGTCGACGTGATGCTGGCCGCCGGTCTCGACGCCCCCTACTCGTGCCAGGAGGGCGAGTGCGGCTCGTGCGCGTGCACGCTCACGGAGGGAACGGTCGACATGGCCAACTCCGGCGCGCTCGACCCCGACGACATCGCCGACGGCTACATCCTCGGCTGCCAGGCCACCCCGACGTGCGACAAACTGAAGGTGGAGTTCTGATGACGACTGAACCCGACCGCGACCTGCTGATCGTCGGCGGCGGACTCGGCGGCTGCCGACTCGCCGAGGCACTGCGCGGCCACGGGTTCACCGGATCCATCACGATCCTGTCGGGCGAAGAGCATCCCCCGTACGACCGTCCTCCGCTGTCCAAGTCCGTCCTCCTCGGCACCGACGACCGTGTCGATCTGAAATCCCCGGAGTTCTTCGAGGAGGCCGGTATCGAACTGCTGCTCGGGGCGCGGGTGACCGCCGTGCACCCGGGTCAGCACAGCGTGGAGTACGTCCGCCACGGCGCCGCGCACCGCCTCGGCTACCGCACCCTCGTGCTGGCCACCGGCCTCGCGCCGCGACCGTTCCCCGGCGAAGGCGGCGGCCTGGCGGGCGTGCACGTGCTGCGGACGTACGACGACGCCGCAGCCCTCCGAACGGACCTCGCCGACGCGCGGCGCGCGGTGGTGATCGGCGCAGGCTTCATCGGCTGCGAGGCGGCCGCCAGCATGGCGGCTCTCGGACTGGAGGTCACCGTCGTCGAGCCGGCGGCCGTGCCGCTTGCCGCCGCCGTAGGCCCCGTCGTCGGGCTGCTCGTCGCGCGGCTCCACAAGGAGGCCGGCGTCGACCTGCGCACCGCGACCGGAGCGGCCCGGCTGACCGGTGCGGCGGGCCGGGTCACCGGCGTGGAGCTCACCGACGGCACGTTGCTGCCGGCCGACGTCGTGCTGGTGGGCATCGGCGGCACCCCGGACCTGGAATACCTGGCGGGCTCGGGCATCGAGACCGCCGAGCCGGGATCCCCCGGGCGCGGCGGCATCGTGTGCGGCGAACTCGGGCACACCACTGTCCCAGACGTGTACGCCCTCGGGGACGCCGCGAATTGGGCTGACGCGCAAGGCAACCGCAATCGCGTAGAGCACTGGAACCACACCGTCGACCAGGCCGCGATCGTCGCCGCCCAGATCGCCGGGAAAGCGCTCCCACCGCCCGCCGTCCCCTACTTCTGGAGCGACCAGCACGCACTCAAGATCCAAGTGCTCGGGTCGCCCCGGCCCGACGACGAGGTGCACGTGGTCGACGACGACGGCCGCAAGTTCCTCGCGTACTACAGCCGAGACGGGGTCCTCACCGGCACGGCGGGCGCCGGCCGGGTCGGGAAGCTCATGAAGACGCGTCCGCTCCTGTTGACCGACACCCCGATCTCCGACCTTCTCCCGTGAGCACGCGCCCGGCGCCGACTCCGGAGTCGACCGCGGACGAGATCTCCGCTGCGGTCTCGGCTCTCGGAGACCCGGAGATCGCCGCCGGGCAGCGTCGCTGGTTCCTGAGCACGCGTGGCGGAGCCGGCGACGACACGCGGTCGAAAGACAAGACCGGGCCCGGCGAATACGGCGAGGGCGACGTGTTCGCCGGAGTGCGTGTCCCCGAACTCCGCAAGCTCAGCAAACGGCTCCGAGGCTTCCCGACCGAGACGGCCAAGGCCTTGTTGTCCAGCGACGTTCACGAGATCCGGCAGCCGGCGCTCTTCTCGATGACGCTGACCGCAGCGCGCGCAGGCGACGTCGAACGCGCCGAGTGGGTCCAGCTGTATCGGGATGCCGTCCGGGCCGGGCGGGTGAACAACTGGGACATCGTCGACCTGTCCGCTGATCCGCTGCTGGGCGCGTGGCTGGTCCATCGGGACACGCGCGAGGAGTTGCTCGAGTGGGCGGGGTCCAGCGACTTGTGGGAGCGCAGGGTCGGCATCATCGGCACGTTCGCGTTCATCAAGTCCGGGCAGGCGGAGGCGCTCGTCGACGTCGCTCCGCTGGTGATCGACGACCGACGCGACCTGATCCAGAAGGCGTTCGGCTGGATGCTGCGCGAGCTCGGCAAGCGCGTCGATCGGCAGCTTCTCCTGGACTTCCTCGAGGCGCACGCCGGAGGAATGGGCCGCACCGCCCTGAGCTACGCCACCGAACACCTCACCGCCGACCAGCGCGCCCACTACCGCTCGCTCTGAACCCCGGTTCCGGCCCGCAGCGGACGATCCACTGCCGGTTCGCGCCCGGAGTGCGATGATCAGACCATGCCCGACATCGAGTTTCACATGGACGGATCACTGGCTCGCGCGGCGCGGCACCTGGTCAAGGTGTCGGCGCGGACCATCGCCCACTACGCGGGAATCGAGGCGCAGGTGCTCCGTCAGTACGAGAAGGGCGGCGACTGCCTCTCGCCCGAACAGATTCAGCGCGTCACCGACGGCCTGGTGCACTACGGAGCGGTCTTCCTCCCCGAGGACGAGTTCGGCGGCGTGGGCGTGCGCCGGAAGTTCACGCGCACCGGAGTCAGGATGATCGAGACGTGGGAGGGCGAAGGCGGCCCGGTCGCCGACGACGACGTCTGAGTCGCTCAGGCTCCGGCCTCGGCGGTGACGAGTTCACCGGCCCGCGGGCTCTTGCGCCACACGATCAGCGCGGCGACGATCATCGGGAGCTGCAGCGGCAGGCGCGCCCACGCGAGGGTCTTGAGCAACGGGCTCTTGTCCACGAAGAGCCGGATCGTGTTGACGTTCGCCGGGAAGACCGCGACGAACAACATGGCGGCAAGGGCCGCGGCGGGCCGGCGCGTCTTCCGGGGGAGCAACGCCGCACCGATGCCGAGCTCTGCCGCACCCGACGCGTAGGTCAGGGTGCGCGGATCTCCCGGAATCTCCTTGGGGATGATCGCATCGAAGGGTTTGGGCGCCACGAAGTGCAGAACCCCCGTGAAGATCAGCAGTCCGGACAGGGCTTTGGCGAGACGCTCGACGATCATCGGCTCAGTCTACCGCCGCAACCGCCTCCAGCCGGGCCAGCAGCCACCTCCCGTCGACCTCGACCATCGTCGCCCAGCGCGAGACGCCGAGCCGTTCCGGCTCGTCGCCGGGCAGGCTCACCGTCTGATCGACGAAGACCAGCGCCCGCGCACGACCGCTCCCCCACTCGGCGACGCCCACGTCGATCACGGTGGCGGCCATGGTGATCCGGGATGCGACGGCACCGGTGAACACCACATCCGGCCCACGGCCCAGATAGTCGGCGGCCAGTGCTCCGGTCAGCCGTCCGGCGACCTCGTCCCGGCGCTCCGGACCGTCGTCGGGAGCGAAGTTCATCAAGTCGGTGACCGCGGCGGCGGCCGCGTACTCCACCGTGGCGAGCTCGTCGGCGTGGTCGGAGCCGCTGCGCCAGAGCGAGAGCCCGGCGGCCGCGGCCACCACTGCGGCGAGGACGATCAACGCTGCGCATCGCGTGACGAACCGCCGGTCCGCCGGTAGCGGAAAGCGTTCCCGCAGATGTGTTCTCACGAGACCTGCTCCGTATCGTGCACCAGCCAGCGATCGCCTTCCCGCACCATCAGCACCCGTACCGCGACACGATCGCCGCCGGGCGTCCCGCCGACCAACTCCGGCGCGCTCGCCTGCGCCACCACCAGCACCGGTGTCACGCCCGGATCGGCACTTCCCTGGACTCCTGCCGAGATCACCCTTCCGGTGCTCGGCGCACCGAATCCGGCCACCGTCGCGCGCAACGCGTCGGCCGCGTGCGACACCCGTTCCCGCTGCACACCCGTGCTCACCCCGAGCACCCCGTCGACATACGCATCCGCGCGCGCCGGGTCCGCCGACAGCATCGCCGTCATCGCCTCGACGGCCGCTGTGCGGGCCGCGTCGTCGTCGTTCAGTCTGCGTTGATCGGCGGCGCGGGAGGTCACCATCCAGACGCCGACGACGACGAGCAGTACGACGACCACCGATGCGGCCACGCCGTACAGCCGCAGACCGGCGCGGCGCCGCCGGGCCCGGGCACGCAACTCCGGCGCGGCCGCTATGCGCGCCTCCCGCTCGGCGCGGACCGCGTCGTCGTACGCGGTGCGCGCGGACTCCAGCCGCCTGGTCGTCACTGCAGCTCGTCCAGACCGCTCAGCAACCAGCGGCCGTGGTGACGTTCGAAGTCCGCGTTCACCGACTTGGTCTGCGCCGTCGGCTCGTCCTGCGTGGGAGTCACCACCACGTGCACCACGATCAGCGCCGTCCCGACGTCGCGCTGCGCATCGACGACGCCCACCTGCACCGGCTCCCAGCGCACCGACCGGACCCCCGGCGGGGCGTCGGCCGACAATCCGGCGTCCAGCGTCGCCGCGAACGATCCGGTGACCAGTTCCCGGGCGCGGGCCCGATCGTCCCGCCAGCTCTCGGCTCGTGCCGAGAACACCTGCGACACCACCGACCCCGCTTGTTCCTGCAGCTCATCGACACTGTGTACCCGTTCAGCGACGGGTGTCCACCACAGGGACACCGACACCACGAAGGCCAGCGCGGCGGCGACGAGGGCCGTCGAACACACCCACCACGCCGCCCCGGCCCGGCGCGACATCGGCGCTTCCAGCCGTTTCCCGAGGTTCATGGCAGAAAGGTCACCCCCGCAAGCTTGAGAACGCCGTCCTCGGGCTGCACCACCACCCGCAGACGCAGCTGCCGACGGCCGTGTTCGTCGCCGGATTCCACCCGGACCGTCGCGGCGATCAGCACGACGGCGACGTCGCCGTCACGCGCGGCGAGCGCGTTCCCATCGATGTGCGCCTCGCCGCGACTGCCGTGCGTCTGGACGAACGCCGAGTAGGCGTCGGCGGACTGGGCGAACTCGTCGTGGAACTCGCCGGTCGCCCCGGAGAGGATCTCGCGGGCGCGGCGCTGGTCGTCGGCATCCGCGGTCAGCAGCAGCTCCACGCGGGCAGTCGCCGCATCGACCAGTTCCCGGTCCGAGTACGCCGGTCCACGCTCGACGGCGGCCCATACCGCTCCTGCCGCGCCGAGCACGGTCAGCACGGCGAACACCGCCAGCGCCGTCCGGATCCGGATGGACAGGCGCTGCCGCTCACCGGCGTCGCATTCGGCCGCCGCGAGCTCGTCGCGCGCGGCCGAGCGCGCCACCCGGGCTTCCCGCCACCGCCGCATCGCCGCGCTCGATCCCATCGCCACACGTCGACTCTAAGCGGTGCCCGCGCGAGGACGGCCCGGACGCTACCGGCCGATCCGTGCGTCGTACTCGGCCCGCGCTTCCCGGTCCGGATGCAGAAAGATCGTGTCGGTCTTGGTCATCGCCCGCAGCCGCCGTTTGAGGCCGTGCGGCAGGATCGTGTTGACCCCGACCCAGCCCATCGACGCCGGCGCCACCGCGCGCACACGCGGCCGCGCGATGATCCGGACCACTGCGTCGGCTACCTCGCCGGGCTCGACGGTGGTGACCAGCGCGTTGGTCTGCAGCCCGTCGATCAGCCCGGTCTCGGTGAACGTCGGCAGCACGGCGGACACTCGTACTCCGCGCGGTGCGAGCTCGGCGTCGAGCGCCTCGGAGAACTCGATCACGCCCGCCTTGGCACCGTTGTAGACCGTCAGCCCGGGATTGGGCAGCCGCCCCGCGATCGAGGCGACGTTCACCACCTGTCCCGCGCCTCGTTCCACCATCCGCCGGGCGGCGGCCTGACTGCCGAGCATCACGCCGACCAGATCGATCTCCACTGTCCGCCGGATCAGCGCTTCGCTGTAGTCGAGGAACCCGCCCACCGGCATGATCCCGGCGTTGTTCACCAGGACGTCGACCGGCCCGACCCGGTTCTCCACCTCGTCGAGGAAGGCACCGAACGACGACGAGTCCGTCACGTCCAGGACCAGCCCCTCGATCCCGAGATCGGCGGCGGCCTTGCCGACGGCGTCGGAGTCTATGTCGCCGATCGCCACCCGGGCACCGGCGTCGTGCAATCGCGATGCGGTCTCGAAACCGATTCCGCGAGCCCCACCGGTCACGGCGATCACCTTGTCCGCCAACGCCTCCCGTGTATGCGCCAGACGACGGTCAGCGCGCTCCCGGCGTGCGGTCAACATGGGCAGGCGCATCGGATTCCTCCAGTGGTGCGAGAGATTCGCGGTCGTTCGGGGCGGCAGGCGTCAGTGGATCATCGGCGCGAGGAACGTGGCGGCCATCGCGCGGACGGCTTCGGGAGTGCGGTCGGCGTCGTCGGAGGCCGGGATCTCCAGGAACGAGATCACCAGGCGCACCTGCAGCTCGACGGCCTTGCGCAGGTCGGCGTCGGGCATCGTCGCACCCGCCGTCCGGATGGTCCCGGCGACCCGGTCGGTCACCATGTCGATGAACAGCGCGCTCATCGAAGCGGTGAGGCCCCGGATCTCCGAGTCCTGCAGAACCATGCGGTTGAGCAAGGGATCGGACTCGACCATGGCGGCGCCGTGTGCGAAGGCCTCCACCACCGCGTCGGCCGGACTCAGCCCGGCGACCGCCTCTTCGAGTTCTGCCATGCCGTTCTCGAAGGTCCGGTTCGCGAGCGCGATCAGCAGGTTGTCCTTACTCGGGAAGCGCCGATAGAGCGTCGACCGGCTGACCCCTGCCGCCTTCGCGATGGAATCCATGTTCGCTTGGCGCACACCGACTTCGGTGAACTCCTCCGCTGCGGCATCGAGAATCGCCAGCTCCTGCTCTTCCGGCGATGCGGTGACTCGGGCCTTGCGCGCCGGGGCCATCAGGCGTTCTCGTTCGAAGGGCGGCGCACCAGCGTCACGGGGAGTCGATCCTTCGGCACGGGCAACGCACTGTAATCCATGGGTAAACGGTAGCCCGCGGGCACGAACCATTCGTAGTCCCGGAGAAGGTTGTGCATTATGGTCTTGATCTCCATCTGCCCGAAGTACAGGCCGATGCATTTGTGCACCCCGCCGCCGAACGGCATCCACGCCATACGGTGTCCCTTGTCCTCCGCGCGCTCGGGCGCGAAGCGCTCCGGATCGAAGGTGTCCGGGTCCGTGTAGTACTGCGGATCTCGGTGATTCGACATCTGGGGGATGGTCACCATCGTCCCCTTCGGGATGAAATGACCGAGGACCTGCGTGTCTTTGATCGCCGTCCGGGGCTGCGCCGGCACCGGCGGACACAACCGCAGCGATTCCTTCATCACCGCGTCGAGCACCGTGAGTTCGCCGAGGTCGTCGTACGTCAGTTCCGCGCCGAGCTCCATCGACTGCGCCCGTGCCCTGGCCTGCCACTTCGGGTGCTCGGCCAGGCGGTACGCCATCTGCGTCAGCGTGATCGTGGAGGTGTCGTGGGCGGCCATCAGCACGAAGATCATGTGGTTCACCACGTCTTCGTCGGTGAATCGGTGGCCGTCGTCGCTCTCGGCGTGGCACAGGACGGAGAACAGGTCCGGCGTCTGTGCGGCGCGCTTGGCGTCGATGTGCGCGTAGAAGAAGTCCTCGAGGATCTTCCGGGAACGCAGTCCCTTCCACCACCGGCCGCCCGGGACCGGCTTGCGCACCAGCGCGACGCCCGCCCGCACGGTCTCGATGAACGCCTTGTTCAGGCGGTCGGCCTCGGCCTGTGACAGCTCCAGGCCGAGGAAGATCTCCAGAGCGATGTCGAGTGTCAACTCCTTGAACTGTTCCATCAGCTTCACGCGGCCGGGACGATTCAGCCCGCGCGCTCCGCTCCCGGCGCTGGTGGGGAACTTCGCCACCCGGTCGACGATCACCGGCTGCATCTCCGCGAAGTAGTCCTTGAGCACGTTCGGCGAGAACGCCTGCTGCATGATGTGCCGGTGGTGGCGGTGCTCGTCGAAGTCCAGGAGCATGATCCCGCGGTTGAAGAACGGGCCGATGAAGTAGCTCCAGGCCGGTCCGTTGGCGAAGGCCTTGTCCTTGTTCATCAGGATCTCGCTCGCGCCGGTCGCGCCGGTCGCGGTGACCATCTGCAGTCCGAAGGCGTTGATCGCGAACACGTCGCCGTACTCCGCGCGGCGCTGCCTGGCGAAGGCAAAGGGATCGCGCCGCATGGACAGGACTTCGAGCAGCCCGTTGCGCTGACAGACCGGCACGGGCAGCAGGTCGCTGCCCTCGTCCGGCCGGGCAAGAAGCGGTGTGGCCATCGCTGGTTCCTCCTCGGTGCGCCGCCGCCCGATGTGAAGCGGCTCACCTCTATTGGAACAGATTCTTCTATTTGTTTCTAGTGCCCTTCGGCGGCGAGCCCGCGCCACCCAGGTCCGGTCAGGCCGGACCGTCAGCGCGCCATCAAGATTGCGTGACAGCGCCGCAGCCGGTCCTCCCACCAGGCACGGCGGTCCGGCGCAGCGAGGGGAAGGTCGTCGTCGGGCTGCAGGAGCCGGGGCCGGACCACCCCCTTGCGCGGGACGAACGACGGCGCGACGTCCCGCTCGAAGAGCACCCCGGTGCCCAGCCCGCACGCCAGGTCGAGCTGCGGGAGCGCCGCCGCGGCGGCGACGGACGCGGACATCCCGATCGCCGAGTCGAGCGCCGAGGAGATCACCACCTCCATCTTCAACGCACCGCGGAGCGCGAGCACCTTGCGCATGCCGCCCAGCGGCGCCACCTTGAGGACCGCGATGTCGGCGGCGTCGGCCTTGGCCACCAGGAGGGGATCCTCCGCGCGGCGGATCGACTCGTCGGCGGCGATCGGCACGTCGACGACGCGGCGAACCGCCGCGAGCTCCTTGACCGTGGCGCACGGCTGTTCCACGTACTGCACGTCGCCGATGGCCTCGATCGACTCGATCGCGGTGGGCACGTCCCACGCGCCGTTGGCGTCGATCCGGACGTTGGGGACCAGCTCGCGCACTGCGGCCACCCGCTGGACGTCGTCGTCGAGTGTCTGCCCCGCCTCGGCGACCTTGACCTTCGCGGTGTCCGCACCCGGATACCGCGCGAGGATCTCGGCGACCTGCTCGGCGGGCACCGCGGGCACGGTCGCGTTGACGGGGACGGTGTCGCGCGCCGCGGGCGGCGGCCCCTGCCAGGCCTGCTCGATGCCGGCGGCGAGCCAGTTCGCCGCCTCGGCGTCGTCGTACTCGACGAACGCGCCGAACTCGCCCCACCCCTTGATCCCGCGGAAGATCATCGTCTCGCGGACGGTGATGCCGCGGAACCGGGTCCGCATGGGAAGGGCGACCACCAGCGCGCTCTCCAGGATCTGATCCACCGGCGGCAGCTGCGGCTTGCTCGCCCGGACCACGAAGGTCGGCATCTCGCCGTGCTTGCTCGGGATCGCGAAGGGATTGTTGGCGCCGGGCTGATAGACCATGTCCCGACCCTACCGAGGCACCGAACGCCGCGACGCTACTCGGCGTCGAGCCGACCCCCTCGTCGACGTGTCTCTCCCGCCCGGTATTGACACAAACTCTTCCACTCGTCTCAAACTCTCGCTAGCCTGTGCACATGACCACCGACTTCTCCACCGGCGTGCGCGAGGCAGAGCCGAGCTTCCTCGACGAGGTCGACGTCGACTCGCTCGACCTGCGCCTGGGCGCGGACTCCCTGCTGTGGAAGTTCGCGGGCGACTCGCGGATGATCCTGGGTTTCCAGCGCCTGGCCGGTACCGAAAACTGCATCGAGCAGCTCGCCCAGGGGGTCGAGGACCACTCGATCATCTTCAGCGACTTCCTCGGGCGCGCCCGCCGCACCGGCCCGCCGGTGATGCGCACCATCTACTCCGACGACCCGCACACCTGGGGCCGCCGCGTCCGCGACTTCCACCGCGACATCAAGGGCACCGTGTCCGACGGCTCGCGCTACCACGCACTCAACCCCGAGCTCTTCTACTGGGCGCACGCCACCTTCGTCGACCAGGCCATCTACATCACCGACACCTTCATCCGCCGGCTCTCCCGCGCCGAGAAGGAGCAGATGTTCGCCGAGAGCAAGGTCTGGTATCAGCTGTACGGAGTCAGCGCCCGCAGCCAGCCGCAGACCTACGACGAGTTTCTGGCGTACTGGCAGTCCATGTGCGAGCGGTTCGTACCGACTCGGACCATCGTCTACGCCACCGGTTACCTCCGGAAGGGTCTGCCCGGCCCGCGCTGGATGCCTGGCCCGCTGTGGCGTCTGGTGTCCGCGCCGTTGAACGCGGCGCTGCGCACCGTGATCGTCGGCACCCTGCCGCCGGAGATGCGCGAAGTCTGCGAGCTCGAGTGGGACGAGAAGAAGCAGCGGCGGTTCGACCGCTTCGCCGCGGTGATGCGTGCGGCAAACCCGCTGTTCAACCGACTCCCCCTCCGTGTGCTCTACGTCCCGTGGGCCCACGAGGGCTGGGTCCGTACCGGCGCAGACCCGCGCCGGCTGCACAACCAGCCTGCCTGACTCCGGATTCGCGGTCCGCCGACCCGTGGGATCGTTTCGGACTGGCGGGTCGGCTTCGGCCGGTTACAGCGGATCCCGCGCGATCGGGCACGTCATGCAGTGCCCGCCGCCGCGCCCGCGCCCGAGTTCCGCGCCCACGATCTCGATCACCTCGACCCCCTCCGCACGCAACAGCGCATTGGTGTAGGTGTTCCGGTCGTACGCGAACACCACCCCCGGCTCCACCGCCACCAGGTTGTTGCCGCTGTCCCATTGTTGGCGCTCCGACGCGTACTCCGATCCACCGGCCTCCACCACGCGCAGACCGTGCAGGCCCAGGGCTTCCTGCACGACGGCGAGGAAGTGCCGCGACTCCTCGATCACCTCGAGTCCGGGTGCGGAATCCGACGGCACCAGGGTGAACGGCCGGATGTTGTCGACGATCTTCGGGTAGACGGTCACCACGTCACGGTCGGCGAAGGTGAACACCGTGTCCAGATGCATCGCCGACCGGAGCTTGGGCATACCGGCCACCACTACCCGCTCGGCCGCGCCCGCCTCGAACAGTGTCAGCGCCACCTGGGTGACCGCCTGGCGCGAGGTCCGTTCGCTCATGCCGATCAGGACCACCCCGTCGCCCGGCACCTGGACGTCGCCGCCCTCGATGGTCGCCGAACCCCACTGCCGCTCCGGGTCGCCCCACCACACGTGCGACCCGGCGAAGTCCGGATGGAACTCGTACACGGCCTTCATGAGCAGCGTCTCGCCGTGCCGCGCCGGCCAGTACAGCGGATTCAGGGTGACCCCGCCGTAGATCCAGCAGGTGGTGTCCCGGGTGTACAGGGTGTTCGGCAGCGGCGGCATCAGGTATTCGTTGGCGCCCCACGACTCGTGTGCGAGCGCCAGGTAGCCGGGCCGGAGTTCCACCGGCAGATCGCGCGTGGACATTCCGCCGATCAGAAGCTCCGCCAGTTCCATGGACGGCAACTCGTCGAGGTACTCGCGCACGGCGTCGACAAGCCCGATGCCGACCTCGTTCGCGACGATCTTCCGGTCCAGCAGCCAGTCCCGCGCGGCGGGGTCGTCCATCGTCTCGGCCAGCAGGGCGTGCAGCTCGACCACCTCGACACCGAATCCGGTGAGCTTCTCGACGAAGTCGGCGTGGTCGCGTTTGGCGCTGCGCACCCAGAGCACGTCGTCGAACAGCAGGTCGGCGGCGTTCGACGGGGTCAGCCGCTCGTGCGCCAGGCCCGGCGAGCAGACCAGGACCTTCCGCAGCTTCCCGACCTCGGAGTACACACCGCGCGCCGACAGCCGACTCTCCATGGCAACCCCTGCGTCTCGGATCTGCTCTGTTCCAGTGCGAACCTACCGCGCACCCGGCGCGTGCACCCGCCGATCGACGTCCGGACTCACCGCGCCAGGTGCCGGTCCACCACCTCGCAGAACTCGCGCGGGCGGTCGCGATGCACGCTGTGGCTCGAGTCGATGGTCACGAACTCGGCGCGGGGCATCGACTCGGCGACCCGGCGCAGATGCCGCGGCGGCAGAAAGCTGCGTTCTCCGCCGGAGACCACGACCGACGGCGCCTCCGTGCGCGCCAACCCGGTCCACCATTGCGGGTCGGTCCGTTCGAACTGTGCGGCCACCTCGTCAGGCACTGCCCGATCGAATCGGAGGAACGGCATAGGATTGGCGACCAGCGCCCGGACACCCCGGAAGCGGTCGCCGAGCCCGGTGAAGGTCGGCACGATCTTCTCAGCGAGGTCGTCGTCGTGCTGCGGCATGGGCGGCGGTTCCTCCAGCACCAGACGACGGACCCGCGCGGGATGCGCCATCGCCAGACGAAGGGCCGAATGCGCTCCCAGCGAGTGCGCGACCACGTCCGCCCGGGGCACCGCGAGCTCGTCGAGCACGGCGACGAGGTCATCGGCGAAGTCGTCGAGGGCGTACCGCTCAGCGTGCTGGCTGCGGCCGTGGCCGCGCAGGTCGACGGCGATCACCGAGCGGCCGCTGCGCCCGAGTCGGCGGGCGACGTCGCGCCAGGACGAGTGGTCGCCGCCCATCCCGTGCACCAGCAGCACCGGCGGCACGTTCGACGTACGCACGACGTTGCTGGTCATGACGGCCAAGTCGGGCTGGTCGGTCGTGCGTCTGATCACCTTCACGTCGCTCACTGTAGTGCGCCTCCTGCCGCGCCAGGTGTCTCGCACTGCCGGTGCCACCGCGACACGTCGCCACCACCGAGACAGCCCTCTCGCTACCGCGACACGTCGTCACCACCGAGACAGTCGCCGGCGTCGCGATGGTGACAGCGTGTCTCGAAGGCTCGTCGAAGTGCCGCGACAGTACCGACCTGTCGCGACGGCGCCCCCGCGCGACACGCCCGGAATGCGCGGCGCGGAACCGAGCACGACCCCGGAGCGTCAAAAGGGCATGTGGAACCTCGACAGGAACGGGCTGCTCCGCCGCGGCGCCGCGATGACCGACGGTGCGACCAGCCGCGAGATCGATATCGCGGTCGTCGAGGGCACGCTCTGCCGGGTGGACCGCGGCGTCTACATCGACGGAACCGTGCTCGACGGTCTCTCCCGGTACCAACGCAAGGTCGCCGTCTACCGGTATCGATGCTTCGCCGCGGCCACCCGTGGTGAGAGCGATCGGCTGCTCAGTCACCATTCCGCCGCCACCGTACTGGGGCTGGACACGCTCTCCCCCGACCTCGAGCGTGTTCATTTCACCCTCAACGGAACTTCTGGAGGTTCGGTGAAGAATCGGATCTCCGTGTTTCACACCGGTCCGGTGCCCGATCCCGACGTGCAGACGGTCAACGGAGTACCGATCACCTGCCTGGCCAGAACCGCGGTCGACGTCGCGTTGTCGTCGAGCTTTGCCGGCGCTCTGGCTGTCTTCGACTCCGCACTGAAGAAGGGGGTGGACCTCGCTGATCTGACGGAGCGACTCAAGGCCCCGCGCAAAGGCGTCGTGCAAGCCCGTCACGCACTCCGCTACGCAGATGCGGGCGCAGCGAACCCCGGTGAATCTTGGTGCCGCGCGCAGATCATCGAAGCCCGGCTGCCGGTCCCCGTCCTACAGAAGCGGTACGACCTCTCCGACGGCTCCGTCGCGTACGCCGACCACGACTTCGACGGCACAGTGATCCTGGAGTTCGACGGCAAGATCAAATACAGCGACGCCTACCTCCGGCCGGGACAGCATCCCTCGGAGATCGTGATCGCCGAAAAGCTCCGGGAAGACAAACTCCGTGAGTTGGGCCTCGACGTCGTCCGGACCGTCTGGGACGAGCTCCGTGCCGGGACGATGATTCCCGTCCTCCGCAAGCACCTCGCGGCGCGCGGCATCCACGGTCGATGAAACCGTCAGTCCTGGCAGTTACGCTCGTCCGGACGACGAGGTGCCCTCCGGTCGACGACACCCCGGCGCGTCAGCTCTGCGGAACCAGCTGAATCGTGATCCCCTCCGCGTCGTTTGCGCATCGAGTCGAATAGCCCGCCTCGCGTGCCGCCACGGCCGTCGGACTCGCGCACGTCCACCCGTCGAACGCGGCCGACATGGTGTTGCCCTGCCGGTCCAGACCGGGATCGGAGAAATAGCGGTTCACCACAGCCACCGCGTCGCCGCAGGTCATTTCGCCGTCGACGACGAAGATCCCGGCCTGGGTCCCGGTCGCCTCATAGGTGTGCGTTCCACAGTTCTCTCCCGGCTCGGCGTAGGGCTCGCCGCCGGTCGTCACGGCCCGGATGCACAGCTGAGTCAGTCGACTATCCACGTACACCACTCGTGCGCCGGCCTTGACCGGCCACTGGTCGCCGTATGTCCGGTCCTGCGGCGCACCGACCTCCAGCGCGTCGGGATCGGCCGCCGCGGGATCGTCGAATGGTCCGCGCGGCGGCGTCGGCCCGCACTTGAGCGTTTCACTCGACCCGCTCGCCGCCACGTCCGGACCCATCGGCCTCCCCTGCTCGAGCAGGAGGTAGCGCTTGGCGGCATGTGCGACGAGATCGGTCGGGAACTGCTCCTGCCCCGCCAGTGTCACCTGCGGGCAGGCGTACACCGCGTCGATACTGCCATTGTCGATCACCTCGCCGGCGCCGTTCTTCCATGTGGTGCCGACCTGCCCTGGACTCGGGGTGGCGGCAAGCACCTCGTTCAGCATCGTCCGATCGGCATCGACGTACCGGTCGACGAGGTAACTCACCGGGTACTTCCCGCACTTCTCGGTCAGCCTGCCGACCTCACCTGCGGACACGTCTGCGGCCCACGCCTGCATGGCAGCCGAGCCGCCGTTCACCACCACCGGTGGTCGGTCGGGCGCCGTCGGCGACTGCGTCGTCGGGCTCGCATCGACCGTCGACGTGGTTCCGCTGGAACCGCACCCGGCGATCACCGTCGTCACCAGCAGTCCGGACACCACGGCGACGAGAACTTGCTGGAGCCGACCGCTGAATGACACTCGCAATGTAGACACGCCGTGAGCGTAGCCATCGGGTGCGACACCGCACGCACGACACCCGCGCGAGCCGCGATGCCGTCGGGATTCCTTGATTCAGCGAATTCTTGTCGTAGACAGCGGATGCAGAACGCCCGCCTCACCGAAGTGAGGCGGGCGTTCTGTCGACCCTTCGACGAGCTCAGGGAGCGTGTCGATCCGAGGTCAGAAGATCAGCGACGCAGGGTCACTTGATGATCCGTGATCTCCCGCCGGACGCCTCAGAGGTCTCGCTCATCAGAGTCCGGCGGGAAACGATCACTTGATGATCCGTGATGACCCGGCAGGCACCGCAGAAGTGCCTTCCGCTAGTGCGCCTGCCGGGCAGTCATCACTTGATGATCCGTGATCTCCCGCCGGACGCCTCAGAGGTCTCGCTCATCAGAGTCCGGCGGGAAACGATCACTTGATGATCTTCGTGACGCGGCCGGCACCGACGGTGCGGCCACCCTCGCGGATGGCGAAGCGCAGGCCCTCGTCCATGGCGACCGGCTGGATCAGCTTGACGCTCATCTCGGTGTTGTCGCCCGGCATGACCATCTCGGTGCCCTCGGGGAGGGTCACGACGCCGGTCACGTCCGTGGTGCGGAAGTAGAACTGCGGACGGTAGTTGTTGAAGAACGGGGTGTGGCGGCCGCCCTCGTCCTTCGACAGGATGTACGCCTGGCCCTCGAACTCGGTGTGCGGGGTGGTGGTACCCGGCTCGACGATGACCTGGCCGCGCTCCACGTCCTCACGCTTGAGGCCGCGCAGCAGCAGACCGGCGTTGTCGCCGGCCTGGGCCGAGTCGAGCAGCTTGTGGAACATCTCGATACCGGTGACGGTGGTCTTGGTGCTCTTCTCGCGGATACCGACGATCTCGACCTCGGCGTTCACGTTGATCTCGCCGCGCTCCACACGGCCGGTCACGACGGTGCCGCGGCCGGTGATGGTGAAGACGTCCTCGACGGGCATCAGGAACGGCTTGTCGGTCTCGCGGACGGGGTCCGGCACCGACTCGTCGACGGCAGCCATCAGGTCCTGGATCGACTTGACCCACTTCTCGTCGCCCTCGAGCGCCTTCAGCGCCGAGATCGGGATGACCGGGGCGTCCTCGTCGAACTCCTGGGCGGCCAGCAGTTCGCGGACCTCCATCTCGACGAGCTCCATGATCTCCTCGTCGTCGACCATGTCGGCCTTGTTGAGGGCGACCAGGATGTAGGGCACGCCGACCTGGCGAGCGAGCAGCACGTGCTCACGGGTCTGCGGCATCGGGCCGTCGGTGGCGGCCACGACCAGGATCGCACCGTCCATCTGAGCGGCACCGGTGATCATGTTCTTGATGTAGTCGGCGTGACCCGGAGCATCGACGTGAGCGTAGTGACGCTTCTCGGTCTGGTACTCGACGTGGGAGATGTTGATCGTGATACCACGAGCCTTCTCCTCCGGCGCCTTGTCGATCTGGTCGAAAGCGAAGCTCTCGTTCAGATCCGGGTACTGGTCGGCCAGCACCTTGGTGATGGCAGCCGTGGTGGTGGTCTTGCCGTGGTCGACGTGACCGATGGTGCCGATGTTCACGTGCGGCTTGGTCCGCTCGAACTTCGCCTTGCCCACTTGTGTCCTCCTGGACTCGGGTCTGCCGGGGCGTTCCCGGCAGAGGTGGATTTACAGTTTATTGCGCCGCAGCGCGGGCCGCGTCAGCGGGGAGGGCCGAACTACTCGCCCGTCGCCTTCGCGATGATCTCCTTCGACACGTTCGCCGGAACCTCAGCGTACGAATCGAAAACCATGGAGTAGTTAGCCCGGCCCTGAGTCTTCGACCGAAGGTCTCCGATGTAGCCGAACATCTCCGACAGCGGAACCGCAGCCTTCACGACGCGGGCACCGCTGCGCTCCTCCATGGCCTGAATCTGGCCACGGCGGGAGTTCAGGTCGCCGATGACATCGCCCATGTAGTCCTCGGGAGTCGTGACCTCGACGGCCATGATCGGCTCCAGAATGACGGGCTGAGCCTGGCGCGCAGCCTCTTTGAGAGCCTGCGAACCGGCGATCTTGAAGGCCATCTCCGAAGAGTCGACGTCGTGGTACTGACCGTCGAGGAGGGTGACCTTCAGGTTGACCAGCGGGTAGCCGGCCAGGACGCCGTACTGCATCGCGTCCTGCGCACCGGCATCCACCGAAGGGATGTACTCGCGCGGGACACGACCGCCGGTGACGGCATTATCGAACTCGTAGGTCGCGCCGTCCTCGGCGTCGACCAGCGGCTCGAGCTTGATGATGACCTTCGCGAACTGCCCCGAGCCACCCGTCTGCTTCTTGTGGGTGTACTCGTGCTTCTCGACGGTCTTGCGGATGGTCTCGCGGTAGGCCACCTGCGGCTTGCCGACGTTGGCCTCGACCTTGAACTCACGCTTCATGCGATCGACCAGGATGTCGAGGTGGAGCTCGCCCATGCCGCCGATGACGGTCTGGCCGGTCTCGTCGTCGAGCTGCACCGAGAAGGTCGGATCCTCTTCGGCCAGCTTCTGGATCGCGGTGCCCAGCTTCTCCTGGTCGGACTTGGTCTTCGGCTCGATCGAGACGTTGATGACCGGATCCGGGAAGGTCATGGACTCCAGGACGATCGGGTTGGCCGGATCGCAGAGGGTGTCGCCGGTGGTGGTGTCCTTGAGGCCGATCATCGCGTAGATGTGGCCGGCCACCGCGTCCTCGACCGGGTTCTCCTTGTTGGCATGCATCTGGAAGAGCTTGCCGATGCGCTCCTTCTTGCCCTTGGTCGCGTTGAGGACCTGGGTGCCCGGATCGACCTTGCCCGAGTAGACGCGGACGAAGGTCAGCTTGCCGAAGAACGGGTGCGCCGCGATCTTGAACGCCAGGGCCGAGAACGGCTCCGCGCTGTCCGGCTTGCGGGTGATGACCTCTTCCTCGTTGCCCGGGACGTGGCCCTCGATCTCACCGATGTCCAGCGGGTTCGGCAGGAAGTCGACGACGGCGTCGAGCATGGGCTGCACGCCCTTGTTCTTGAACGCCGAGCCGCACAGCACCGGGTAGATCTCGGAGTTGATCGTCATCCGGCGGATGGCGCCCTTGATCTCGTCGATCGTGAGCTCGTCGCCGGAGAAGTACTTCTCCATCAGCGCCTCGTCGGACTCGGCGACGGTCTCGAGCAGCTTCTCGCGGTACTCGGCGGCCTTGTCCTGAAGATCGGCCGGGATCTCCTCGATGGTCGGCTCGGAGCCGATCGCGACGGTGCCGCGCCACGTGATGGCCTTCATCTCGATCAGGTCGACGACGCCGTCGAAGGCATCCTCGGCACCGATCGGGAGCTGCAGCACCAGCGGCTTGGCGCCCAGGCGATCGATGATCGTCTGCACGGTGAAGTAGAAGTCCGCGCCCATCTTGTCCATCTTGTTGACGAAGCAGATGCGGGGGACGTCGTACTTGGTGGCCTGGCGCCAGACCTGCTCGGACTGGGGCTCGACGCCTTCTTTGCCGTCGAACACCGCGACGGCGCCGTCGAGGACGCGGAGCGCGCGCTCCACCTCGACGGTGAAGTCGACGTGGCCGGGGGTGTCGATGACGTTGATCTGGTTGTTGTTCCAGAAGCAGGTCACGGCGGCGGAGGTGATGGTGATACCACGCTCCTTCTCCTGCTCCATCCAGTCGGTGGTCGAGGCACCGTCGTGGGTCTCACCGATCTTGTAGTTGACACCCGTGTAGTAGAGGATGCGCTCGGTGGTGGTGGTCTTACCGGCATCGATGTGCGCCATGATGCCGATGTTGCGGACCTTGGTGAGGTCGTTCAGCACTTCCTGTGCCACGGGGTTCCCTTCGGGAGATCGTTAAGTCTGTGGGTTGCCGCCCCGGCTGTGCCGGGACGACGGCGGCCGGCGGCCCTGCGAAAGGCTAGCCAGCCGGCCGGCCTTTCGCAGGGTTCGATCACCAGCGGTAGTGGGCGAAGGCGCGGTTGGCCTCGGCCATCTTGTGGGTGTCTTCGCGACGCTTCACCGACGCGCCCAGGCCGTTCGAGGCGTCCAGGAGCTCATTGGCGAGACGCTCGACCATGGTCTTCTCGCGACGCTGGCGGCTGAAGGTCACCAGCCAGCGGAGAGCCAGCGTGTTTGCGCGGCCCGGCTTGACCTCGATCGGCACCTGGTAGGTGGCACCGCCGACGCGGCGGCTCTTGACCTCGAGGGTGGGCTTGACGTTGTCCAGCGCACGCTTGAGGGTGATGACCGGATCGGTGCCGGTCTTCTCACGGGTGGCCTCCAGGGCCTCGTACACGATGCGCTCGGCGGTCGACTTCTTGCCGTCCAGCAGAATCTTGTTCACCAGCTGGGTGACCAGAGTCGAGCCGTAGACCGGATCGTTGACGAGCGGGCGCTTGGGAGCGGGTCCTTTACGTGGCATCGGAGATCAGCTTCCCTTCTTGGCGCCGTAACGGCTGCGAGCCTGCTTGCGGTCCTTGACACCCTGGGTGTCGAGCGAGCCGCGGATGATGCGGTAACGGACACCGGGGAGGTCCTTCACACGACCGCCGCGCACGAGCACCATCGAGTGCTCCTGCAGGTTGTGACCCTCGCCCGGGATGTAGGCGGTGACCTCGACGCCGCTGGTCAGGCGCACACGGGCGACCTTACGCAGCGCGGAGTTCGGCTTCTTCGGGGTCGTGGTGTACACGCGGGTGCACACGCCACGACGCTGGGGGCTGCCCTTGAGGGCCGCCGTCTTCTTGACGGAGACCTTGTCTTTGCGGCCCTTGCGGACCAGCTGATTGATAGTCGGCACTGAGTTCTTTCTCCTCGTGACCGGCGACGTGCCGGTCTTCTACAACTGCTGCGGTTTGTGCTCCGGGCAGGTCGCCGGCGTCGCATCACGAAACCGTGCGACTTCCGCAACTCGCCCCACCAGGACGTTCATCCTGGTCAGTGAAAGATCGTGCACCCGCAGTCGGGCGTGTCGCACGAGGTAGGCTCTTTCACGATTCCCCGCCGCCTACCCGGAGGTTCCAGGCGACGTGCGGGCAGCATCCAGACTGGCTGGACGCCAGCGTTAAACTCTACCGGCCGGATTTGGTGAGGTCAAAACCGTTGACGAGCGGGAAAAACGGTTGGCTCCGCCGCCCGTGGGCCTGCCACCATGGCAGCCGTGACCCGATCGCCCGCCGCCGCGTTCCGCACCCCGTCGATCCCGTTTCGGAACGGCGGTGCGTGGCTCGTGCTGCTCGCGATCGTCCTGTTCTCGCTCTCGCTGCGGGCGGCTGTCACCTCGCTGTCGCCGTTGCTCGGGAGGATCAGCGACGACCTCGGCTTCGGGCACACGACGGCGGGCGTGCTGATGATGCTGCCGACCCTCTTCTTCGGCATCGCCGGACTGATCGGACCGGCCCTGGGCCGCCGATTCGGGCTGGAGAAGACCACGGTGGGCGCGGTGGTGCTGACCGCGGCGGGGACCGGCGTGCGCGGCCTGTCCGACGACGCCGCCGTGCTGCTGGCCTGGTCGGCCCTGGCGCTGTTCGGCATGGGGCTGGGCAACGTCCTGATCCCGCCGCTGGTCAAGCGCTACTTCCCCGCCCGGATCGCGTCGATCAGCACGCTCTACATCCTGTGCGTCCAGTTCGGCACGACAGTTCCAGCGGCGATTGCGGTCTCCGCCGCCGACGCCGCGGGGTGGCGGGCCGCGCTCGCGGTCTGGGCGTTGATCCCGCTTGCGGCCCTGCTGCCCTGGATAGGTGTCGTCGTGCGGGCTCGTCGCACCGACGACGGCGCCGCTCAGACCTCGCCGCCGCGCCTACCGGTCTGGCGCTCGCCCATCGGCTGGGGCCTGGTGCTGCAATTCGGCATGACCTCGCTGGTGACCTACGCGGTGTTCGCGTGGACGCCGACGGTGCTGGCCGATGCCGGCGGCAGTGAAATGCTCGGCGGACTGACGGTCGCCGCGTTCTCCGGCGTCGGTTTCCTGGCCACCTTCATCGCGCCGTGGCTGTGCATCCGGTTCACCGATCCGTTCGGGTTCGTCGCCTTCTTCGGCATCTGCATGCTCGCCGGACTCGCGGGGTTCTACTGGGCACCGCTGACCTACACGATGCTGTGGGCAGTCCTGACTGGGCTCGGCGCCAGCGTCTTCCCGATGTCGCTGACGCTGATCAACGTGCGCACCCGGACCAGCGCCGGCTCGTCCTCGCTGTCCGGCTTCGGTCAGGGCCTCGGCTATCTGATCGCCTGTGCGGGTCCGCTGCTGTTCGGCATCCTGCACGACGCCACGGGCGGATGGGGAGCGTCGTTCGGCATGCTGACCGCAGCGGCCCTGCTCATGGTTCTCGGCGGCTGGCTGCTGTGCCGTCCCCGATTCCTCGAGGACACCCTCGAACCATCGGGACCCGATGCACCCGGACCCGAAGTGTCCAAGAGACTGTCCAGAACCTGAACACTCAGCCGGTTTCACAGAGTGCCATCATGGGTTGTGCGTGGGACCGGCCCCCGGGACCAACGACACGAAGACCGCACTTCGCAGCGCTGCCCGCTCGCGCGCTTCGAAGTGTTCTGCAAGCCCACCGGCCGCTTCTCCCCCGACTCGGCCGGTGGGCTTGTTCCATTCCCGGCCCAGCCGCCTCGCGCGAGGTCGTGCACTTTTCAGCAGGCGCTCGCGCATCGCAGGTAATCCGTGCCACAGTGGAAACGTGCCCACGTCGCTCCCTCAACGCCCGGTGATCGCCGCTTCGTGGCAGCGGGTGCGCGAGGCCGGCCTGACCCCCGATCACCGCCCCAATCCGGCTCTCTCGGACGTCTCCTCCGCCGATCCCCTGCTCGACGCCGCGCGCCCGGTGCTCAACCGCGCCGTGGACACCTTGCACGGCACGGCGACCGCACTGCTACTGGTGGACCAGCACAGCCGGCTGGTGGCTCGGGTGTCCGCCGACGGCGCCCTGGAGCGCCGCCTGGCCGATGCCGGCGCGGTCGCCGGCGCTGCGTTCACCGAGTCCGCGATGGGCACCACCGCGCTGGGTACCACAGCAGAGGTCCGCGGCGACCTGGTGATCAACGGCGACGAGCACTACCTGGAACAGTTCCGCGCGCTGAGCTGCTTCGGCCAGCCCATCCTGCATCCGTCGACGCGCCGGGTAGCCGGAGTCCTGTGCATGACGCAGTCGGCACCGCGCCTGAATCCGCTCTCAGTCCCCCTCGTCCGCGGCATCGTGTCCGACATCGCCGAACGACTTCTGACCCGATCGCATTCGGACCACCGGCAGGTGATCGCACACTTCGAGCAGTTGGCCGAACGGCGCGGGGTCGCCGTCGCCGCCATCGGCGACGACCTGCAACTCACCAATTCGCTGGCCGCGCAGCTCCTGGCCCCCGCCGATTTCGGCACGTTGCGGCTACTCGTGGAGCAACGTGACATCCCACCGACGGTGACGCTCGTGTCCGGGGTGGTCGCGGCCATCGAGGCCGACCAGATACCCGGGATCCGGCATGCCGCGGTGTTCCGGCTGCGCCCGCGGATCGACCCGTTGGCCACGACGGCCCTCACCCCGGCACCGCGCCCTGCACCGACGGTCGCGATCTGCGGCGAACCCGGCACCGGCCGCACCACCCGCGCCCACGGCGTGGTCCCGCGAGACGAGGCGATCGTCGTCGACGTCGCGTCCGCACTGCTCGACGGGGCGCCGATCGATCTCGCCGCGACGCTGCGCACCGCGCGGGCGCAGGGACGCGGCGTCGTGATCGACGGCGCCGACCTGCTCGACGAACGCTCGCTCCGGCTCCTCCAGGCGGCGGTCGCCGCGCGCGATTCGGCAGACCCCGCGCTGGTGGTGGTGACCGGGCCGCCCGATTCGCTGCCGCCGGACGTCTCGGCGCTGGTCGCACGATGCCGCAGACGCACCACGTTGCCGCCGTTGCGGCAGCGCCCGACCGAACTCGCCGCACTCGGCCAGGAACTGCTGCACGCCCGCGACGATCGACTCACCCTGAGCGCCGACGCCGCCGACGCGCTCGCCTCGCAGGAGTGGCCGGGCAATCTCGGCGAGTTCGCGATGGTCTTGAACGACGCCGCCGACCACGCACTCGCACGCGGCGTCCGCACCGTGGGCGTCGACGATCTGCCCGAGGACTACCGGAGTACTTCGCGGGTCACCCGACTGCTCGGGCTGGAGCAGGCCGAGCGCCTCGCCATCGTCGAGGCGCTCGACGCAGCCGGCGGAAACAAGAGTCACGCGGCCAAGAGCCTGGGGATCAGCCGAACCACCCTGTACGCCCGGATCCGCGCGCTCGGCATCCACTGAGCCCGCCCGGCTGACGTTTCGACAAGCTCAACGAGCGGGGACCGCTCAACGAGCGAGGACGTTTCGACAAGCTCAACGAGCGGCGACCGCTCAACGAGCGAGGACGTTTCGACAAGCTCAACGAGCGACGAGAGCTCACCGGGCGACACCCCGCCCGCTCGTTGAGCTTGTCGAAACGTCGGCCGTGTGCGGGCACCATGTTCAGTTTTCGAACATGGCGGAGATCGCAATCCATGCGACAAATGACGTGCGTCACTTCGGTGCCGTAGATCACATCCATCGAATTGCACTGCCTGCGCATCGCCAGGCGAGGGAAGAGGCTCACATGACCACCACCCTGATCCCGGGACTGCTGCCCGCGGTCGCCGACTTCGTCGCGTCCGACCGCAAGATGCTCATCGGCGGCAGGTGGGTCGACGCCGTGTCCGGGGAGACCTTCGAGACCCGCGACCCGGCCACCGGTGAGGTCATCACCCGTGTCGCGAAGGGCGAGGCCGCCGACATCGACCGCGCCGTCGCCGCCGCCCGCGCCGCCTATGAGGGCCCGTGGTCGCGCATGAAGCCCAACGAGCGCGAGCGTCTGATCTGGCGAGTCGGCGACATCCTGTCCGAACGCGCGGAGATTTTCGGCCAGCTGGAGGCGCTCGACAACGGCAAGTCCGTGGCCATCGCCACCGCCGTCGACGTCGGCTGGTCGGCCGATGTCTGGCGCTACAACGCCGGCCTCGCGACCAAGATCAAGGGCGCGTCGATCAACCCGTCGATGCCGTTCTCCCCCGACGGCCAGTTCCACGCGTACACGCGGCGGGAGTCGCTCGGCGTGTGCGGGCAGATCGTGCCGTGGAACTTCCCGATCCTGATGGCGACGTGGAAGCTGGCGCCGGCACTCGCCGCGGGCAACACCGTCGTACTCAAGCCGGCCGAGCAGACCCCGCTGTCGGCGCTGCTGCTCGGCGAGGTCTTCGAGGAGGCGGGCTTCCCGCCCGGCGTGGTCAACATCGTGCCCGGCTTCGGCGACGCCGGTGCCGCGCTGTCGGCGCACATGGACGTCGACAAGGTGGCCTTCACCGGGTCCACCGAGGTCGGCAAGAAGATCGTGCAGGCGGCCACCGGCAACCTCAAGAAGGTCTCGCTGGAGCTGGGCGGCAAAAGCCCGAACATCGTGTACGCCGACGCCGACCTCGAGGCCGCGGTGGCCGGTTCGGTCGCCGCGTGGATGTTCAACCACGGGCAGTGCTGCGTCGCCGGGACCCGGATGTTCGTGCAGCGGGAGATCTTCGACGACTTCACCCAGGCCGTCGCAGACGCCGCCGCGCAGGCCAAGATCGGCCCCGGCCTGGACCCGACCACCGAGTTGGGCCCGCTGGTCTCGCAGGAGCAGTTCGATCGCGTCAACGGCTACATCCAGCAGGGTCTGGCGTCGGGCGCCCGCGCGCTGACCGGAGGCGGGCGCTGGGGCGACAAGGGCTACTTCATCGAGCCGACCGTCTTCGTCGACGTCGAGCCGTCGTACTCGATCGTCGAAGAGGAGATCTTCGGACCGGTCGTCGCAGCACTGCCGTTCGACGGCGAGGAGGACGTGGCCCGGGCCGCGAACGACTCCATCTACGGCCTGGCCGCCGGGATCTGGACCAAGGACATCTCCAAGGCGCATCGCACCGCGGCCGCCGTGCAGGCCGGCTCGGTCTGGGTCAACCAGTACAACGGCTTCGACACCGCCCTCCCGTTCGGCGGCTTCAAGCAGTCCGGCTGGGGCCGCGAGCTCGGCGACTCGGCCGTCGACCTCTACACCCAGGTCAAGTCGGTCAACATCGCCCTCTGACCGTCCTTTCATCGCATCGACACCATCCCCGAACACCCTTCAAAGGAGAAGACAATGAAGACCAAAGCAGCCGTTCTGCTCGGACCGGGCGAGCCGTTCACCATCATGGAGCTCGAGCTGGATCCGCCCGGACCGGGTGAGGTGCTCATCAAGTACACCTCGGCCGGCCTGTGCCACTCCGACCTGCACCTGACCGACGGAGACCTGCCGCCGCGCTACCCGATCGTGGGCGGCCACGAGGGCTCGGGCATCATCCAGGAGGTGGGGCCGGGCGTCACCAAGGTGAAGCCGGGCGATCATGTGGTGTGCAGCTTCATCCCGAACTGCGGCACGTGTCGCTACTGTTCCACCGGACGCCAGAACCTGTGCGACATGGGTGCCACCATCCTCGAGGGCTCCATGCCCGACGGCACCTTCCGCTTCCACGGCCCGGACGGCGAGGACTTCGGCGCCATGTGCATGCTGGGCACGTTCTCCGAGTACTCCACCATCTCGCAGCACTCGGTGGTCAAGGTCGACGACTGGCTGCCGCTGGAGACCGCGGTGCTGGTCGGCTGCGGCGTCCCGTCGGGCTGGGGCACGGCGGTCAACGCCGGCAACCTGCGGCCGGGTGACACCGCCGTGATCTACGGCATCGGCGGCCTCGGCATCAATGCCGTCCAGGGCGCGGTGTCGGCGGGCTGCAAGTACGTCGTCGTGGTCGATCCGGTCGAGATGAAGCGGGACGCCGCGATGAAGATGGGTGCCACCCACGCGTTCGCCACCGCTGAAGAGGCCGCCGAGAAGGTCAGCGAACTGACCTGGGGCCAGGGCGCCGACGCCGCTCTGATCCTGGTCGGCACCGTCGACAAGGAGGTGGTCAGCAACGCCACGGCGATCATCGGCAAGGGCGGCCGCGTGGTCATCACCGGTCTCGCCAATCCCGGCGAGCTGACCGTTCAGGTGTCCGGCACGGATCTGACGCTGAACCAGAAGACCATCATGGGCACGCTGTTCGGCTCGATGAACCCGCAGTACGACATCGTGCGGCTCCTCCGGCTGTACGACGCCGGCGAGCTCAAGCTCGACGAGTTGGTGACCCAGCGGTACTCGCTCGACCAGGTGAACCAGGGATACGAGGATCTGCGCAGCGGCCAGAACATCCGCGGCGTGATCGACCACGCAAAGTAGATGCACTCGCGGGTCCAACGCACCCGCTGATCGAGTGCACGACCGTTGATCGAGCGGAGTCGAGATCTCGACTCCGCTCGATCAGCGTGTTCAGCCCAGCCCGTTGAGCCCGTTGAGCCCCGTCGAAACGCCCGCACGACCAACCCGCCCCGCCAGCCCGTTGAGCCCCGTCGAAACGCCCGCTCGACCAGCACGCCCAGCCCGTTGAGCCCCGTCGAAACGCCCGCACGACCACCCGCCAGCCCGTTGAGCCCCGTCGAAACGCCCGCACGACCACCCGCCAGCCCGTTGAGCCCCGTCGAAACGCCCGCACGACCAGCACGACCAGCCCGTTGAGCCCCGTCGAAACGCCCGCTCGACCAGCACGACCAGCCCGTTGAGCCCCGTCGAAACGCCCGCACGACCGGCGCGTCGGGTCAGTCCGCTACCGAATGCGGCAGCTTCACCGACCCCGGCGCCACCTTCGCCGGGCGCGACGGCGGCGGCACCACCGGACCGCAGTCGCCGTCCGGAGCCTCGTCGAGGTCGACGACGACGGGCGCGTGATCGCTCGGCTTGGTGCCCTTGCGCGCCTGGCGGTCGACCCACGCGGCCCGCGCCCGCCCGGCGACCGGCTCCCCGGCGACGATCAGGTCGATGCGCATGCCGAGGTCCTTGTGGAACATCCCGGCGCGGTAGTCCCAGTACGAGTAGACGCGGGCATCCGGCCAGCGCTCGCGCACCACGTCGTGCATGCCCAGTCCGAGCAAGGCGTTCAGTTCGGCGCGCTCGGGCTCGGTGACATGGGTGTGCCCGGCCAATGCGGCGGGGTCGAAGACGTCGGCGTCGGCGGGGATGATGTTGAAGTCACCGCAGACCAGGGTGTCCGCGGCGTCCGGCGCCACCGCCGCGCGCAGCTTCTCCAGCCAGGCCAACTTGTAGCGGTAGTGATCGGAATCGACCTCGCGCCCGTTGGGCACGTACACCGACCAGATGCGGACGCCACCGCAGACTGCGGAGATCGCACGGCCCTCGGGCGGGCCGGCCGGGTCGGGAAAGCCGGGCGCCTCCGGGAAGGCGTTGCGGACGTCGTCGAGTCCGACCTTGCTGAGCAGGGCGACGCCGTTCCACTGTCCCTGCCCGAAGTGCGCGAACTCGTAGCCGCGCGACGACAATTCGTCACCGAGTTCGGCGGCGAACGCCTCGTCGGACACCTTGGTCTCCTGGAGGCAGACGACGTCCGGTGCGCGCTCGTCCAACCAGGGCAGCAGCCGCGGGATCCGCTGCTTCACCGAGTTCACGTTCCAGGTCACCACGCGCATGGCGTCCACCCTATCGGCGGGCCCTTCACCAGGCGTCGACGGACCGCCCGCTGCCGGCGGCACGTCCGCGCTCAGCGGCCGCCGCGAGCAGACGGGCGACGATCCCGCGCGTCTGGGCCGGGTCGATCACGTCGTCGATCTCGAAATGCCGGGCCACGTTCAGCACGTCGGAGTGCTCGCGCATCGCCGCGGTGAGTGCGGCGACAGTCCGTTCGCGCTCGTCCTCGTCAGCGATCTTCGCGAGCTCGGCGCGCATGGACAGACGGACCGCTCCTTCGAGTCCCATCGCTCCCATGTGCGCGCCGGGCCAGGCGAGCGTCATCAGCGGCTCGCGGGTGCTGCCGCCGAGCATGGCCTGCGCCCCGAGCCCGTACCCGCGACGGAGCACCACCCCGACGAGTGGCACCGACAGCTGCGCGCCGGCGATCAGCAGCCGCGACGCGTGCCGCACCATGCCGGAGGCCTCCGCCTCCGGGCCGACCATCATGCCCGGCGTGTCGACCAGGGAGATCACCGGGAAGCCCGCCGAATCGCACAGCTGCAGAAATCGAGCCGCCTTGTCGCCGGCGTCGGCGGTGATCGCCCCGGCCACCCGGCGCGTGTCGTTCCCGAGGAGACCGACGGTGCGGCCTTCGATGCGCCCGAGCGCCGTGAACAGCTCGGGCGCGAAGTCCGGGCGCAGCCAGGTCACCGTGTCGTCGTCGCACAGCGTCTCGACGATCGGCGCCGGATCGTAGGAGACCTGCTCGCGTTCAGGCACTGCGTCGCGCAGCGGCGCCTGATCGGGCGCCGCCCATTCCTCATTCGGGCCGAGGAAGTAGGACAGCAGATCGCGTGCGGCCGCGTCGACGTCGTCACGCTCCACAGCGAGGTCTACGACCCCGTTCGCGGTCATCACGTCCAACGGTCCCACGTCCGCGGCGGCCACCTCCCCGAGTCCGCCGCCGGCGATCATCGCCGGTCCGCCCATCCCCAGCGAGCTGCCGTCGCAGGCGACGATGAGATCGGCGCAGCCGGCGATCACTGCGTTCCCGGCGAAGCAGTTGTCGTCGACCACGGCGATCCGCGGCACCCGGCCGGAGAGCCGGGCCCAGGCGGCGAAGGTGGTGCAGTCGAGGGCGGAGACCACCGGGATGTCGGTGTCGCCGGGACGCCCGCCTCCGCCCGCCGCGAAGAAGAGGGTCGGCAGGCGCAGCCGCTCGATCACGTCGATCAGGCGGTCGCTCTTGACGTGGCCGCGCATTCCCTGGGTGCCGGCCATGACGAGGTAGTCGTACGAGAGCACCGCGCACGACCGCCCGTCGACGGTGGCGACTCCCCCGACGATCCCGTCGGCCACGGTGCGGTCGAGGAGTTCGTCGTCGGACCGCCGATCGGTCTGCGCCGCAGTGACGAATCGTCCGTACTCGACGAACGACCCCGGGTCGACCACCGCCGCGATGTGCTCACGCGCCGTCCGGCCACCTCGCTCGTGCAATCGCTGCACGGCTTCGGGGCGGGCGCCGTCTTCGGTGAGTGCGCGGCGCGCGAGGACTTGCAGCAGATCGTCTCGGATGGTCATACCGCCGACGTTATCGACCGCCGATCGGCGAGGAGGCCGATCGACGAGTCCCTTGCCGGACGAAGAGTGCTGTCAATTGGCTCTCCAGGAACCACGTGACAGCACTCTTCTCACCGCCGGGCATCGCTGGGTAGTGTCGGGCGGTGCCCACCGCGACCCCAGGCCCACTTCCGTCCGACGGTTCCCCGATCCTCGCGGGAATCCAGCTCCCGCCGGGGCGCACGATCGCGCCCGGGGCGGCACCGAACGCACCCGTCGCGTGGACTTCTTCGCAGGTTCTGCCCGAACCGGAGATCACCGGCCTGCTGCGGACACTGATGGCCGCGTACGGGCAGACCGGCCTGTGGCCGCTGCATGCGCAGGGCAGGGACGGTCTGCGGCAACCGTGGTTGGACGGCGAGTTCGCGGGCTTCGACCCGCGCACGTTCACCGCGCGACAGGTGCTCGACGGCTCGTTCCGCGCATCCCTGTACGACGATGACCGGGACCTCTTCGACGAGTTCGAACCGGAGTTCCGATTCACCGACTTCGCCGATCCGGTCGAGGGGCCCGCCGCGGATCCGGCCGACGTGGGAGTGGACGAACCCGGCGCACTGCTGCTGGTTCCGGTGGACCGACCGGCAAACGTGCCGAAGGCGCTCGGCTGGTGGGGACCGATCAACTACGACCTCGCCGGTGAACCCGTGTCAGCCGTCCTCCGGTCGTGGGAGGAGCGCTTCGGCACCGTCCCGGTCTCGCTCACCCCCGACTCCCTCACCCTCTGCGTACCGCGGCACCCGCGCCGGAAACGCTTCTCGCGCCAGGGTGACCAGCAGCTGCGGCTCCTCGCCGCGGAACATTACGCATTCTGTCCCGACAACGTCGATCAGGGTCTCGACGCCGAGGACTACGTGAACGGACTCAACGACTGGAACTACTGGGAATTCTGGTGGGACTGATCGAGCCCGGCCGCCCCGGGTGCGCGGCTCACGAGAGCGCCGCCTTCACCTGATCCACCCAGGCGGCGGTGACGCGCGCGCGGCGCGCGGAGTCGTCGGACAGCGTGTCCGCCAGGCCGAGCCCGCGCGCGAGGTCCAGGGTCAGCTGGGCGAGCCGATGCGCCTGGGCCCCGTACTCCCCCGACGGGTCGAGGCCCTGCACGGTCAGCGCATGCGCGGCCCGCGCCAGCTTGGCCTCCAGTGGCAGGATCCGTTGGCGGAGAGGCTCGTCCGATGCCGCTGCCGCCCACACCTGCAGCGCCGCCTTGAACGGGGTGCCGAGATAGATGGACACGGCACGACCGACGACGACGTCTATCCGCTCCGGACCTTCCGGGAGGTTCTCGATGGTCTGCGCGGCCTCCGCAGTCATCTGTTCGAACATCGACTCCAACACCGCGGTGATCAGGTCCTCCCGGGTCGGGAAGTGATGCTGCGCCGCGCCGCGCGAGACCCCGGCGGCCTCGGCGACTGCGCCGATCGTGGTGGCCGACCAGCCCTTGGCGGCCAGCATCTCGACCGTCACCGTCAGCAGGCGCTCGCGCGTCTGCCGCGAGCGCTCCTGCCGAGGTTCCCGCGCGGCGACCGTCATCGGGTGCTCACATCCCACGACGGCTTCTGCTTGGAGAGGAAGGCCGTCATGCCCTCGCGGGCCTCCGCCGAGCCGAACAGCGCCAGCGACTCCGCGGCCCGCACGGCGGTCGCCTCGTCGAAACCGTCCAGCAGCGCCGCAGTGGTGAGTCGTTTGGACGCCGCCAGCCCCTGCGGCGACGCCTTCCGGACGCCCTCGAGCACCGCCTCGAGCTCCTGTGCCACGCCGTCGGCGGAATCCGCTGCGACCGTGAGCAGTCCGGCTTCGACCGCGGCCGGTCCGTCGAACTTCTCCCCGGTGAGGAAGTAGCGGCCGACCGCGCGCGGAGTCATCCGGGCCAGCAGCACCACCGAGATGATCGACGGTGCCAGCCCGAGCCGTGACTCGGTCAGCGCGAAGGTCGACGCGGGTCCGGCGATCGCGACGTCGGCGGCGCCCACCAGTCCGAATCCGCCGGCCCGCACGTGCCCGTCGAGCACCACGACGACCGGCTTCGGCAGCTCGAGGAACGATCGCATCAGCCCCGACATCGCCTTACCGACCTCTTCGGTGGCCTGTTCGGGAGTGAGTCCCCGTTTCAGCGCCTCGCCGAGATCGGCTCCGGCGCAGAAGGTTCCGCCGGTGTGCGTGACGACAACAGCCCGCACGGACGGGTCGCCGCCTGCCGTGTCGATCGCGTCCCGCAGCTGGCGCACGAGCGTGGAACTGAGCGCGTTGCGGTTGGCGGGCGAGTCCAGGGTGAGGGTGGTGACCCCCGCGTCGGTCGCCGTGCGAACCAGGACCTCCGAGTCGGTCATCGGTACCGCCCCCTCTCAGTAGCTCTTCGGCAGGCCGAGGCTCGCCTGCGCCACGAAGTTGAGGATCATCTCGCGGCTCACCGGCGCGATCTTGGCGATCCGGGACAGGGTGATCATCGGGGCGAGGCCGTACTCGACGGTGAGGCCGTTGCCGCCCATCGAGTGGATGGCCTGGTCGACGGCGGCCACCGCGGCGTCGGCCGCGAGCAGCTTGGCCATGTTGGCCGGTTCGGCAGCGCCCCAGTCGTCGCCGGCGTCGTACAGGGCGGCGGCCTTCTGCATCATCAGTTTGGCCGCTTCCAGGTCGATCTTGATCTTGGCGAGCGGGTGCGCGATGGCCTGGTGCGTCGCGATCGGCGCCTTCCACACGGTCCGGTCGTTGACGTACGCGACGGCCTTCTCCAGGGCGTAGCGGGCCATGCCCACGGCCGACGCCGAGGCCATGATGCGCTCGGGGTTCAGGCCCGCGAACAGCTGGCTGAGCGCGGCGTCCTCCGAGCCGACGAGCGCGTCCGCGGGCAGTCGGACGTCGTCGAGGAACAAGCTGAACTGCTTCTCCGGGTTCAGCAGCTCCATCTCGATCATCGTGTACTCGAAACCCGGCGCGTCGGTCGGCACGATGAACAGCGCCGGCTTCAGCTTGCCGGTCTTGGCGTCCTCGGTGCGCGCGACGATCAGGACCGCGTCGGCCTGGTCGACCCCCGAGATGAACACCTTCTGCCCGGACAGGAGCCACTCGTCGCCGTCTCGCCGGGCCGTGGTGGTGATCATGTGCGAATTGGAGCCCGCGTCGGGTTCGGTGATGCCGAACGCCATCGTGATGGAGCCGTCGGCCAGACCCGGGATCCAGCGTTCCTTCTGCGCGTCGGTGCCGAAGCGCGCGATGATGTTGCCGCAGATCGCCGGCGACACCACCAGCATCAGCAGGCCGGTGCCCGACGCAGCGAGCTCCTCCATCACGATGGCGAGCTCGGTCATGCCCGCGCCGCCCCCGCCGTACTCCTCCGGCAGGTTGACTCCGATGAAGCCGAGCTCGCCGGCCTCACGCCAGAGCTCATCGGTCTTGCGGCCCTGCCGGGCGCAGTCCTGGAAGTACTGCGGCCCGTACTTGGCGCCGAGCGCGGAGACGGCGGCGCGGAGCTCGGTCTGCTCGGCGGTTTCGGTGAAATCCATGGTGTGTCTTTCTGTTACGCGTCCGCGTCGGCGGACTCGGTGGCCTCTTCTTCGGAGATGACGGCGAGTACGTCGCCGACGGACAGCTGGCGTCCCTCGCTGACGGCGAGGACTGCGACGACGCCGTCGCTCGGCGCACTGATGGTGTGCTCCATCTTCATCGCCTCCAGCCACAGCAGCGGCTGGCCCGCGGTCACCCGATCGCCCTCGGCGACGGCGACGCGGATCACCGACCCGGGCATGGGCGCCAACAGCGACCCGGGTCGCTGCACCGTCGCTGGATCGACGTACCGCGGCGCCCTCGTCAGGACGACGGACGCACCCGGCCAGTCGACGAACACCTGATCGCCGACGACATCGACCGCGTACCGCCGCGCGACGCCGTCGACCAGGAGCACCGTCTCGCCCGGTGTCCAGGACACTGCCTCGACCCCGTCGTCGTCGGGGAGCTCGACGACCCCGCGCACGATCCGGTAGCGGACCTCGATCTCAGACCCGCCCGGCTCCTCGCTCCTCGTGCCGTCGTGGAGCGGAGTGACGAGACGTGTCGAAAGGTACTTCCTGGACTGGTATCCCGACGGGAGGTTCCGCCACCCGGACGGGATCCCGCCGAGCACCGTCGCCTCGGCACGAGCGGCCGCCGACTGCGCCAGGGCCGCAGCCACCGCCGCGATCCGTTCCGCGCGCTCGTCCGCAAGACCTGCCGAAAGCTTTTCCAGCCCAATGGTTTCGAGGTACGCGGTGTCGGTGTCGCCGGTGAGGTATTGCTCCTCGCGAAGGATGTTCACCAGCAGGTCGCGGTTGGTCACCAGTCCGTGGATCCGGGCGTCGGAGAGCGCGCGGGCCAGCATGGCCGCGGCGCGGCGGCGCGTCGGCGCCCAGGAGATCACCTTCGCCAGCATGGGGTCGTAATAGGTGGAGATCTCGCTGCCGTCGGCGATACCGGAGTCGACCCGGATACCCGGTCGGCTCAGCAGCCCGAAGTGCACGTCGGCGGGGATGTCGATCGTGTGCACCGTGCCCGACTGCGGCTGCCAGTCACGCGCCGGGTCCTCGGCGTAGAGCCGCACCTCGATGGAATGACCGGTGTGCGAGGGCTCTTCGCCCTCCAGCGGCTCGCCCTGGGCGACCCGGAGCTGCCACTGGACCAGGTCCAGCCCGGTCGTCAGCTCGGTGACGGGATGTTCCACCTGCAGCCGCGTGTTGGTCTCCAGGAAGAAGAAGCGGCCCTTCGAGTCGGCGAGGAACTCCACGGTCCCGGCGCCCACGTATCCGATGGACGACGCCGCGGTGCGCGCCGCGTCGTACAACTCGGCCCGCATGCTCCCGCCGATTCGCTCGACCAGCGGCGCCGGGGCCTCCTCGACCACCTTCTGGTGGCGGCGCTGGATGGAGCATTCGCGCTCGCCGACCGCCCACACGCTGCCGTGCTGGTCGGCCATCACCTGCACCTCGATGTGGTGCCCGCGCTCGATGTACGGTTCGCAGAACACGGTCGGATCGCCGAACGCCGACTCGGCTTCGCGGGCGGCCGCGGCGACGGCGTCGTCGAGCTCGCTGAGTTCGGAGACGATGCGCATGCCTCGGCCGCCGCCGCCGGCCGAGGCCTTGATGAGCAGCGGAAGATCAGCTTCGGTGACGGTCGCGGGATCCAGGTCCGACAGCACCGGGACGCCCGCCGCGGCCATCGCCTCCTTGGCGTTGACCTTGGAGCCCATCGCGACGATCGACGACGGCGGTGGACCGATCCAGGTCAGTCCTGCGTCGATCACCGCCTGGGCGAATTCGGCGTTCTCCGAAAGGAATCCGTAACCCGGATGGATCGCGTCGGCACCGGCGCTCCGCGCCGCGGCGATCACCTGGTCGCCGCGCAGATAGGTCTCCGCAGAGGTCGACCCGGGCAACCGGACCGCGGCGTCGGCGGCCCGCACGTGCGGCGCGTCCGCGTCGGGGTCGGAGTAGACGGCCACCGTGCCGATGCCCATCGCGCGGCAGGTCTCGAACACCCGGCAGGCGATCTCGCCGCGGTTGGCCACGAGGACGGAGGTGATCACTGCGTCTGCTCCTCGAGCTTGGTCTGCTCCTTGAGCTTGGTCTGCTCCTTGAGCTTGGTCTGCTCCTTGAGCTTGGTCTGCTCCTTGAGCTTGGTCTGCTCCTTGAGCTTGTCGAAAGGATTCATCGTTTCCTCACATCCGGAAGACGCCGAAGTTGCTGGTGCCCTCGACCGGGGCATTGGCAATCGCGGACAGGGACATCCCGAGCACCGAACGCGTGTCCCGGGGATCGATCACGCCGTCGTCGTACAGCATTCCGGACAGGAACATCGGGACGGACTCGGCTTCGATCTGCGCCTCGATCATGGCGCGCATTCCGGCGTCGGCCTCCTCGTCGACCACACCGCCCTTGGCCTCGGTGGAGGCGCGCATGACGATCGAGATCACGCCAGCAAGCTGAGCGCCGCCCATGACGGCCGACTTGGCGCTGGGCCAGACGAACAGGAAGCGCGGGTCGTACGCGCGGCCGCACATCCCGTAGTGGCCGGCGCCGTAGCTCGCGCCCATCAGCACCGACAGGTGCGGGACGGTCGAGTTGGAGACCGCGTTGATCATCATCGAGCCATGCTTGATGATGCCGCCCTGCTCGTACTCCTTGCCGACCATGTACCCGGTGGTGTTGTGCAGGAACAGCAGCGGGGTGTTCGCGCGGTTGGCGAGCTGGATGAACTGGGTGGCCTTCTGCGACTCGGCGCTGAACAGCACGCCCTGGGCGTTGGCCAGGATGCCCACCGGGTACCCGTGGATCTTGGCCCAGCCGGTGCACAACGAGGTGCCGTACTCGGCCTTGAACTCGTCGAAATCGCTGTCGTCGACGATCCGGGCGATCACCTCGCGCGGATCGAACGGGACCTTCAGGTCGCTCGGCACGATGCCCAGCAGATCCTCGGAGCTGTAGCGCGGCTCGGCCACCTCGGCCGACGGCGCCGGCCCCTTCTTCCGCCAGTTGAGCCGGCCGACGATGCGCCGCCCGATGCGGACCGCGTCCTGCTCGTCCTCAGCCAGGTAATCGCCCAGCCCGGAGACGCGGGCGTGCATCTCCGCGCCGCCGAGCTCCTCGTCGTCGCTCTCCTCACCGGTGGCCATCTTGACCAGCGGCGGACCGCCGAGGAACACCTTGGAGCGTTCCTTGATCATCACCACGTGATCGCTCATGCCGGGCACGTACGCGCCGCCGGCGGTCGAGTTGCCGAAGACCAGCGCGATGGTGGGGATACCCGCCGCGGAGAGCCGGGTGAGGTCGCGGAACATACGTCCGCCGGGGACGAAGACCTCCTTCTGCGTCGGCAGGTCGGCGCCTCCGGACTCGACCATGGAGACCACCGGAAGCCGGTTCTCCAGAGCGATGTCGTTGCAGCGCAGAATCTTCCGCAGGGTCCAAGGGTTCGACGTCCCGCCCTTGACGGTCGGGTCGTTCGCGACGATCAGACATTCGACGCCCTCCACCACGCCGATCCCGACGACGATGGAGGCGCCCACCGCGAACTGCGAGCCGTACGCCGCCAGCGGGCACAGCTCCAGGAACGGGGAATCCTCGTCGATCAGCAGCTCGATGCGCTCGCGCGGAAGAAGCTTGCCGCGCTTGCGATGCCGGGCGACGGACCGCTCGCCCCCGCCCTCGAGGACCTTGCGGAACTCGACGTCGAGATCGGCGAGCTTGGCGTTCATCGCCTCCACGTTGGCGACGAACTCCGGCGAGTCGGTGTCAATCTTGCTCTGCAGAACGGTCACTGGTTCATCTCCCGTCGCTCCGCTCGCCCCGGTTGGTACCCCAATCGATTCGCGGCGAGAGTGCGGAGGATCTCCGTGGTGCCACCGCCGATGCCGATGATGCGGATGTCGCGGTACTGCCGCTCCACCTCGCTCTCCCGCATGTAGCCCATGCCGCCGAACAGCTGCACCGCCTTGTTCGCCACCCACTCGGCCGTCTCGACGGCGTCGTTCTTGGCGAAGCAGACTTCGGCGATCAGATCCTCATTGCCGCCGACGTAGGAGTCGACGAGTGCGCGCGTGTAGACGCGGGAGACGTCGATCCGCTGGGCCATCTCGGTGACCGTGTCCTGCACGTTCTGCCGGCTGATCAACGGCTTGCCGAAGGTCTCCCGGTTCCGCACCCACTCCAGGGTCAGATCCAGACAACGCTGCGCCTGCGAATAGGCCTGCACCGCCAGGCCCACCCGCTCGGAAACGAAGGCCTGTGCGATCTGGAAGAAGCCCGAGTTCTCCGCTCCCACCAGGTTCTCCACCGGGACCCGGCAGTCGGCGAAAGAGAGCTCGGCGGTGTCCGAGCTGAGCCAGCCCATCTTGTCGAGCTTGCGGGCGACGCTGAATCCGGGCGTGCCCTTCTCCACGACCAGCAACGAGACTCCGGCCGCGCCGGGGCCCCCGGTGCGCACGGCGGCCACCACGAAGTCGGCGCGGACGGCCGAGGTGATGAAGGTCTTGGCGCCGTTGACCACGTAGTGGTCGCCGTCGCGCACCGCCGTCGTCTTCAGATGCCCGACGTCGCTGCCGCCGCTCGGCTCGGTGATGGCCAGGCTGCCGATCATGTCGCCGTCGATCGTGGGCCGCACCCACCTGTCGATCTGCGCGGGATCACCGGCCCGGATCAAGTGCGGCAGCGAGATGCCGCTGGTGAACAGCGAGGCGAACACGCCGCCGGCCACGCCCTGCTGGTGCAGTTCTTCGGTCAGGATGCAGACGTCGATCGCGTCGCCGCCGGTGCCGCCTGCCTCCTCCGGGTAGCCGAGTCCGATGAGGCCGAGTGCGGCGGCCTGCTTGTGGAGTTCGCGGGGCAGCAGGCCTTCGCGCTCCCACTCGTCCTGATACGGAAGGATGTGGCGCTGCGCGAAACCGGCGACGGTCTGACGCAACGCGAGCCGCTCGGGAGTCTCCCAGGCGGCGTTCGGGATGGGCATGGATCTCCTTGATTCTTGTCGGACGGTGTTCTCGGATTTCGACTCAGTTCTCGGGTTTCGACTCGCTGCGCTCGCTCAACCATCGATGTGTGGAACCTGCTCGACGATCGAGCGAGCACCCGCCGACCGAACACGAGAGCCAGTCCGCGACCGGACGGATACCCGCCCATCGATGATTGAGCGAGCGAAGCGAGTCGAAATCACCCTCGTCGAGCTCTCAGCCGAGGAAGCGTTCGGGGACGGGGACGTGACGCGAGCGCAGCCACTCGCCCAGACCCTTGGCCTGCGGATCGAACCGGACCTGTTCGGCGACGCCCCGGCCGAGGATCCCCTCGATCACGAAGTTCACCGCACGCAAGTTGGGCAACCGATACCGCTTCACCGTCAGTTCCGCGGCCTCGGGCAGCAGTTCCTTCAGTTTCTCGGTGGTCAGGAACTCGTCGAGCCACGCATACTCGTCGTCGCTGCGCGCCCACAAGCCGACGTTCGCACTGCCGCCCTTGTCGCCGCTGCGCGAGCCCGCGACCATCCCGAGCGGCACCCGCCGAGTGGTCCCCCAGTCGGTGTTCGACGACGGGGCGGGCGCATCGTCGTCGTAGGTCGGCGCGGCGCGTGCCGGGGAAGGATCGATCACCACGCTGACGCCGTCGGGCTGGATCACCCGGTGCTCGACGAGCGGGGCATCGACGTAGCCGGGCTCAAACACCGCGTACGGCGAGCCGTTTCCGGGCGGCCCGGTGAGCGTGAATCCCGGGTAGGTCGCGAGCGCGAGTTCCACGGCGACGTTGGAGAATCGGCGGCCCACCTTGGCCGGGTCGACGTCCCGCGCGACGACGTGGAGCATCGCGCTGGCCTGCTCCTCGTTGTCGGAGTCGGGGCGGTCGTGACGCACCAGGTTGAACTCCAGTTCGGCGGGGGGATCGGGCAGCGCGGCCCGGAACTGTTCCTCGAAGAGCGCCGCCTTCGCCTCGATGTCGAGGCCGGTGAGGATCACGGTGATCTCGTTGCGGGTGCCGGCGAGGTTGTTCAGCGACACCTTGAGCGTGTCCGGCGGCGCCTCGCCGGTCGCGGCGGAGATCGCGACGCGGTCCGGAGCCTCCTGCGTCAGCTGCACCGAGTCGAGCCGCGCGGTCACGTCCGGGTTGAAGTACCGGGGTCCGCCGACCTCGTAGAGCAGTTGCGAGGTGACGGTGCCGATCGTCACCGCGCCCCCGGTGCCCTCGTGCTTGGTGATCACCGACGAGCCGTCCGGGTGCAGTTCGGCGATCGGGAAACCCAAGTGCCCCATCGGGATCTCGGTGAAGAAGGAGTAGTTTCCGCCGGTGGCCTGCGCTCCGCACTCGATCACGTGGCCGGCCACCACCGCGCCCGCGAGGGCATCGAGGTCGTCGTACCCCCACCCGAAGGCGGCCGCTGCCGGTCCGACGGTGAGCGAGGCGTCGGTGACGCGACCGGTCACCACGACGTCGGCGCCGCGGGTCAGGGCCGTCTTGATGCCGAAGCCGCCGAGGTAGGCGTTCGCCGTCAGGGCGGGCCCGAGACCGAGCTCGTCGACGCGCTTGGAGAGGTCGTCGCCGGAGACGAAGGCGATCTGCGCGTCGAGGTTCTGGTCGGCCGCGAGTTCGCGCAGGGCGACGGCCAGGCCGTGCGGATTCAACCCGCCGGCGTTGACGACGATCTGCACGCCCCGATCGAGCGCCAGCGCCAGATTCTCCTTCATCTGGCGCAGGAAGGTCTTGGCGTAGCCCAGGGTCGGGTCCTTCATCCGGTCACGCCCGAGGATCAGCATGGTGAGCTCGGCCAGGTAGTCACCGGTGAGATAGTCGAGTTCACCGCCCTCGAGCATCTCCTGCACAGCGCTGAACCGGTCTCCGTAGAAACCCGAGGCGTTGCCGATCCGTACGACGTCTTTCATGCGTAGTCAATCCTCCTGCGGTGGACGATGAGAGCGGCTCAGTGACCAGACGGGGCGCGGCCGCCGCCGGGCGGACCGGCGAACGCCTGGGCTATCGAGGCCCACTGGCGCGCGTCGTCGCCGATCAGTTCGATGTCCAGGTCGTCGAGATGCCGGCGCTGGGTGACCAGCGCGCAGAAGTCGAACGCCGGAGCGCGCACCACGTCGACGGCGTCCTCGGGCCCCCAGGTCCAGACCGCGCCCGACGGCGCGGTGACCTCGAACCGGAACTCCGCCTCCGGGACGGGCAGCTCGTTGACCGCGTAGGCGAAGTTCCGCGTACGCACGCCCAGGTGCGCGACGTTCCGGATCCGGTCGTCTTCGGCACGTTCGACGCCGAGCGCGTCGGCGACGTCGAGCCCGTGGGCCCAGGTCTCCATCAGGCGCGCGCTGGCCATCGAGGGCGCCGACATGGGCGGGCCGAACCACGGCAGCTTGGCGCCCTCGGGCACGGCCGCCAGCGCCCCGGCGAGTCGCCCGCGGGTACGCCGCCAGTCGGCGAGCAATTCCGCCGGGTCGCGCCGGGCCTCCTCCTCGGCGGCGGCGTCGACGAAACCCGTCGGATCGGTCCACGCGTGCTTCAGCAGCTCCGCGAAGGCGTCGGCGTCGGTGACGGCGACCAGGGAGGTCCGGTCGGTCCAGAGCAGGTGCCCGATCTGATGAGCGACGGTCCACCCGGCGGCCGGGGTGGGGGTGGCCCATTGGTCGGGCGCCAGCGGCGCGACCAGCGCGTCCAGCGACTCCGATTCGGCGTCGAGTGCAGAGACGAGTTCGTCTACGAGGGCCATGCGTCGAGCGTCACACAGGCTCGCGAAAAAATCAAGCATGCACGCTTGTTTTCCTTTCGACACGGCTCGTGCCTCGCCGGCTCAAGGAGCGAGGTACGGCACGTTCCTCGCCGGCTCAAGGAGCGAAGTACGGCTCACTCTTGCCGCTCAAGGAGTGAAGTGCGGCTCACTCTTGCCGCTCAAGGAGCGAGGTACGGCACGTTCTTGCCGCTCAAGGAGCGAGGTACGGCACGTTCTTGCCGCCCAAGGAGCGAGGTACGGCACGTTCTTGCCGCTCGAGGAGCGAGGTACGGCACGTTCCTCGCCGGCTCAAAGAACCAGGTACGGCTCGTTCTTGCCGCTCAAGGAGGGTTCGGCATCGTCAGGCCGGGAGGAAGAGCGCTTCGGCTGTCGCGTGCGCCAGCAGTGCGTCGCCGTCGTACATCTCGGCGACGAAGACTCCGATTCGCCGCCCCGTCTTGATCACCGAGGTACGGACCTCCACCGTGCGCCCGTCGACGGCCGGTGAGCGCAGAAAGTCGACGGTGAAGTCGGCGAGCTGATACCCGACACCCGGGACCGTGACCGCCTGCGCGGCGAACGAGAGTCCCTGCGCCACCGCCGCACCGATCACTCCGCCGTGCATGGTGCCCATGATGTTCCCCATCCACGGGCCGGTACGCACCCGGAACGTCACCACGTCGGCGACCTCCAAGGAACCGCCGAGCAACTCGGCGAGCGCGCCGATCGGGGCATCGGCGGCAGCGATCCGCTCCACCAGTTCCCGTCCCGCCACAGCGGGGTCGTACGACGGAAGCGGCGCCCCGGTCGGCGCCGTCGGCTCGGGAATCTGCATGTGGTCGCCCCCGGCGACGAGGTCTCGCCCGACGCGCACGCTCCGGGCGGTGCCGGTGCACACCGCGCCCTCCGAGGTCCGGATGAGGACCGAGGTGACCCCGTAGTCGTCGTCGCTCATCACCACCTCCGCGGTGGCCTCCAGCACCGCCTCGACCGCGGGCCTGCCCAGCATCGACATCGACAGTCGCGCCTGCATGGACGGCCTGGGCCCGGAGTGGGAGAACGGGAGACCGCCGATGTCGTCGAACAGCACGGTCAGTGCGGGGAGGTCGATCAGGCCGCGATGATCGGTGAGGCCCGGACCGAGGTACTGGACCATCTCGGCGAGCGCCGAGCCGGGCCGACGCCCCACGGCGAAGGCGGAGAAGGGGTTGCCGGGTGCGGTGATCGTCATGTGCACAGTCCTATCAACCCGTCCCGGGCGCCGTGCGGCCGCTATGCCCTATCGTCGGCATCGTGGACTTCCGGATCGAAGACATCACCCGAGACGAGATCGATCGACGCCTCTCCGTGGTCGAGCCCTTGACCGATTCGGTGCGCGACCTGGTCGATGCGGTGATCCGCTCGCAGGTGAGCGACGCCGAACTCGATGCCGCCCGCGCGAAGATCGACGAGGTGGTCGCCGCGCTGCGCACGCAGCAGCGCCCCGGCAGCTTCGGCACCCCGTACACGCGTGAGTTCATCGGCATGCCGTGGGGAAACGCCGCGGTCGGCGCGCGCAATGCCCTCGCACCGCCGCTGCGGGTCACCCGCTCTCCCGGCGTCGCCGAGTGCGACATGGTGCTCGGCGCCGCGTACGAGGGGCCCGGGGGCTGCGTGCACGGAGGCGTCGCGGCACTGATGCTCGACCAACTGGTGGGCGAGGCCGCCAGCACAGACGGCCTGCCGAGCTTCACCGGCACGCTGACCGTCAGATACCTGCGGCCGACGCGGCTCGGCGCCCTCACCGCCCGTGCCGAGGTGACCGGCCGCGAGGGCCGCAAGACCTTCGTCCACGCGACCATGTCCGACGACGACGGCGTCACCGTCGAGGCGGACGCGATCATGGTCTCCCCCAAGGGCTTCGAGCTGCCCGACGGCGATGCGCTGCCCCACCCCGCCAACTCCCGCCAGGATCTGTGACCCGATGTGCGACGAACTCGCCCCGGCGCCGTTCAGCGCCGACGAAGCTGCGGCAGTCCAGGCGTTCACCGCAGGCCTCGGGCTCGACGGACTGATCGACGTACACACCCACTTCATGCCCAAGCGGGTCCTGGACAAGGTGTGGGCCTACTTCGACTCCGCCGGCCCGATGATCGGACGCGAATGGCCGATCACGTACCGCGCCGACGAGGACACCCGGGTCGCCGCGCTGCGGGCGTTCGGGGTGCGTGCGTTCAGCTCGATGGTCTATCCGCACAAGCCCGACATGGCGCCCTGGCTCAATGCCTGGGCCGCCGACTTCGCCGCCCGCCACCCCGACTGCCTGCAGACCGCCACGTTCTATCCCGAACCTGGTGCCGCCGAGTACGTCACGGCGGCGATCGAGTCCGGAGCACGGGTGTTCAAGTCGCACATCCAGGTCGGCGACTACTCCCCGCTCGATCCGCTCCTCGACGGCGTGTGGGGCGTCCTCGCCGAGGCCCAGACTCCCGTGGTGATCCACTGCGGGTCCGGTCCCGCACCCGGACGCTTCACCGGACCGGAGCCGATACGCGCTGTCCTGCAACGTTTTCCGGAGCTCTCCCTGATCGTCGCCCACATGGGGACACCGGAGTACGCCGAGTTCGTCGAGCTCGCCGAGCGCTACGAGCAGGTGCGCCTGGACACGACGATGAGCTTCACCGATTTCTCCGAGCGGGGCGCGCCGTATCCGCCGTCACTGCTCCCCCGCCTGGCCGGGCTGCAGGAGAAGATCCTGTTCGGGTCGGACTTCCCGAACATTCCGTACGGCTATCTCCACGCGCTCGAGGCGTGCGAGCGCCTCTGCTTCGGCGACGACTGGTTGCGCTCGGTGGTCCACCACAACGCCGCCCGCCTGTTCGGGCTCGCCTGAGGCGACGCTTCACTCGGCGATCTTGACGACCGCCTTGCCGCGAATCCTGCCCTCGGCCAGATCGGCGAGCGCCTGAGGAAGGTCGTCGAGCCCATACGTGGCGTTCACCGGCGGTCGCAGTCCGGCTTGGATCATCTCCACGAGCTCGTCGTGCAGCAGCGCGGGCACCTGCGGCTGGCGGCGGATGTACTCGCCCCAGGCCGCGCCCACGATCGAGACGTTGCGGAACAGGACGCGGTTGAGTTTGACTGTCGGGATCCCGCCGGCGGCGAACCCGATCACCACGTATCGCCCGTCCGGCGCGACGGTGCGCAGCGCCTCGTCGAACACGTCGCCGCCGACCGGATCGACCACCACGTCCACACCCCCGTCGGACAGCTCCAGGACGCGATCCTTCCACCCGTCGGCGAGCGGGACCACCTCGTCGGCCCCCAGGTCCCGCAGCATCTCCTCGGCGCCGGACCGATGCACCACCGCGATCACCTTGGCGCCCATGGCCTTCGCCACCAGGATCGACGCCACCCCGACGCCGCCCGCGGCGCCGAGCACCGCGACCACCTCGCCGGGCGCGGTCTGCGCACGCAGTTTCAGCGCGAACAGCGCGGTCTGGAAGTTGATGCCCATCGCCGCGGCCTCGTCGAACGTCAGCTCGTCGGGGATCGGGAGGAGCTGCTGGGGCGCCGCAGTCAGCGTCTCGGCGAAGCCGCCGATCATCGACGCCACCAGCACGCGGTCGCCCGCTTCGAAGGCCGAGTCCGCCGGCGCGCTGCGCACCACGCCGGCCACCTCGGTGCCCGGGGTGAACGGCAGCGGCGGCCGCAACTGGTACTGACCCCGGCTCATCAGCAGATCCGGGAAGCACAGACCGCAGGACTTGACGTCGACCACGACCTGTCCGGGTGCGGGCACCGGCTCCGCGACGTCTTGCAGTTCGAAGCCCGCAGGCCCCTCTTCCGTGACCAGCACCTGCGCCTTCATAGTGGGAAGCCTACGTGCGGTGAGCACCGCGATGCAGCGGTTGCGGACATTCGGGGCCTCGTCAGAGGTCCAGTTTTCCGGCAAGCCGTGCGAGGTATCCCGCGGCGCGTTCGGCGGAGTCGTCGGGCACACCGTAGAGCACCGTGGAGACTCCGAGCCCACGCCAGGCGTCGAGGCGCTCCGGCACCGGCTTGCCGTCGAGCACGACGATCTGCGGTGCGCCCTCCCGCCCCGCATCGCGCCAGATGCGGTGCAGCAGGACGACGGACCCCTCGATGTCGTCCTCGCGCGGGGTGGTGATCCAGCCGTCGGCGCTGCGGGCGATCCACCGGAAGTTCTTCTCGTTGCCGGCCGCTCCCACGAGTACCGGGACGATGGAGACCGGTTTGGGCCACGCCCAGCTGGAGCCGAACTCGACGAACTCGCCCCGGTAGCTCGCCTCCTCGTCTGTCCAGAGCGCCCGCATCGCTTCGAGGTACTCGCGGAGCATGGTCCGGCGCCGTCCCGCGGGCACGCCGTGGTCGGCGAGCTCGTCGAGGTTCCACCCGAATCCGACGCCGAGCGTCACCCGACCGCCCGACAGGTGATCGAGCGTGGCGATCGTCTTGGCGAGCGTGATCGGATCGGACTGGACGGGCAGCGCGACGGCCGTCGCCAGCCGGATCCGCTCGGTCACCGCGGCCGCGGCCGCCAGGGTGGTCCACGGGTCGAGCGTGCGCAGATACCGGTCGTCCGGTAGCGAGGAGTCGCCGGTGCCCGGGTGGGCGGCTTCGCGCCGGGTCGGGATGTGACCGTGTTCGGGCACGTAGTACGACGCGAAGCCCGCCTGTTCGATCAGCGGTGCGAGCACCTGGGGCAGCACGCCGCGGTCACTGGTGAACTGCACGATTCCGAAGTCCACTCGGGCTCCTCTGTTCGGGTGCCGGCCTGCTGACGGCCGGTGCGGTGGTCGGCGCTCACGTTCCGTCCGCGAGCGCCACGGCCTCGAGTTCTTCCGACGTCACGAGCTTCACTCGCCGCCGGCCGCCCTCTTTGCCTGCGGCCCGCTCGGCGGCATCGATCCGCTGCCAGCCGTCGATGCCGACGTGGCGCGCACCGCGGGCAGCGACGAGGTCGGCGACGTCGTCGGCGGACTTCGCCGGTTCAGGCAGCGCACCGCCGGCGAAGTCCGCGAGGATGGCCGCAGCGGCCTCCTCACCGCACATCCGGTTACGCCCGATTCCCCCGGTGGGCCCGCGTCGGATCCATCCGGCCACGTACAAGCCGGGGACCACGTCGCCGCCCGGTCCGTCGGTGACCCGCGCATCGGTGCTGGGCACCACGGCACGCTCGGCGTCGAACGGGATGCCGGGGACCGGCCGCCCGCGGTAACCGACGGAGCGCACCACCACCGACGCCGCGGTGTCGAACTGCTCTGCCGTCGGTGCGACCGCGCCCGGCGCCGTGTACTCGTTGCGCACGCAGCGCACCCCGGTCACGGCGTCGTCGCCGGTGATCTCCACCGGCGACGCGAGGAAGCGGAAGACTATGCGCCGGCGCTCGTCGAGTCCGTCGAGCTCGTCGAAACGCGCCGCGAACTCACGTGCGAGCCGGATCTTGGTGGCGATCGTCGAATCGAGCGAACCGTCGTCGAGTGCCCGCTGCGTCGAATCCGAGAGCACCAGTTCCGCCGGATCGATCACCACGTCGATGCCGTCCAGATCGGCGAGGGACACGAACTCCGCATTGGTGAACGCGGCGTTCTCGATGCCGCGCCGCCCCATCACCACCACCTCGCGGATCGGCGACTCGTTCAGTGCCGCCAGGGCGTGGTCGGCGATGTCCGTCGCTGCCAGTGTCTCGCCGTCCTCCAGCAGCACGCGTGCCACGTCGAGCGCGACGTTGCCGTTGCCGATCACCACAGCGCGGCCGGCATCGGCCGTCGAAGGGCGGTCCGCGGCGGGCAGCGGATTCCGGCCGGCGAACTCGGGATGACCGTTGTACCAGGCGACGAACTCGGTGGCCGGGAACGAGCCGGGGAGGTCCTCCCCGGGGATGCCGAGGTGCCGGTCGTGCGGGGCGCCGACGGCATAGAGCACGGCGCCGTACCGCTCGGCGAGTTCGTCGTGCGTGATGTGCGTGCCGACGTCGACGTTCAGGTGGTAGGTGAAGTTCCTGCGCTTCTCGGTCCGCGCGAAGCTGGTCTCGACGCCCTTGGTCTTGGGATGGTCGGGGGCCACGCCCGCCCGGACGAGACCGTACGGGGTGGGCAGACGGTCGAACATGTCGACGCTGACCTGCCGGATGTCGGTGAGCGCGGTCGCGGCATAGAAGGCGGCCGGGCCGGCGCCGACGATCGCCACCCGCAGCGTCCTGTCCGAGGGCACCCGCGGCACGGCAGACGAATGGGCGAGCCCGCCGTCGACGTCATGGTCGTTGTAGTAGTCGGCGTTGATCTGGAGGAAGGGCTCGTCGGCGGCGTCGAGCTCGTCGTCCGGGTAGATCGCGCCGACCGGGCACTCGTCGATGCACGCGCCGCAGTCGATGCACGTCGCCGGATCGATGTAGAGCATCTCGGCGGTGAGGAAGTCGTCTTCGTCGGGCGTCGGATGGATGCAGTTGACCGGACACACCTCCACACAACTGCCGTCGTTGCAGCAGGGCCGGGTGATCACGTGGGCCATGGTCAGTCCTCCGGTGTCGCACGACTGGAACGTGTTCTAGTTTCCGCCTCGAGAGTATCGTAACGGCGGTCACTCCCGCACCCGTGTGAAAGGTCGCGTATGCCCGCGAACAAGCCGACGTCGTCGACTCCTCCCGAGTACACGCCTCTGGCCGACCGCAAGACGGGCGCCCGGTTCTACGAGAACGACTATCGGGTGCGCACCGGCGACGTCGACCAGGAGATGCGGGTCCGGCTCGACGGCCTGGCCCGCTACCTGCAGGACGTGGCCAACGACAACATCGAGGCGACCGATTTCGGCGACACCGACCCGTTCTGGATCGTGCGCCGCACCGTGATCGACGTCCTGGAGCCGATCACGTGGCCGGCCGACTTCCGCGCCGAGCGATGGTGCGGCGCCTTGTCGACGCGGTGGACCAACATGCGGGTGCGGCTGACGTCGACCAGCGAGACCAACCGCTTCAACCCGGACCCGCGACCGAACGGCCTGGTGGAGACCGAGGCGTTCTGGATCAACGTCACTGAGCAGGGCATGCCGTCACGGATCACCGACCATGCTTTCGAGATGCTGTCGTCGATGACCGACGAGCATCGCCTGCGCTGGAAGTCGATGAACCCCGAGCAGGCGCCGGACGAGTCCGAACTGGAGTTGCCCGACCGCGAGCACGTGCTGCGTTCGACCGACTTCGACCCGTTCCGCCACCTCAACAACGCGGCCTACCTGGAGGCGATCGAGGACGAGCTGGTCGACCATCCCGACCTGCTCGACGTGCCGCACCGCGCCGTCATCGAGTATCTGAGGCCGATCACACCGGGCGTGCCGATCATGCTCCGGCGCAAGCGGATCGACGACTGCCTGTACGTGTGGATGCTGATTCCCGGCGACGACGGTCTGGTGCCCGCGGCGACGGCATCGGTCTCCAGGATTCCCGCCGCCTGACGGTCCCGCCCGACTGCGCACACGACGCCGTCCCGCCGCTCCGAGCTCGGCGAGTCACGACGCCCGTTCGACGACCCTGGCCGCCAGGTCCTTCGCGGCCGCGCACAGGGCGTCCACCGGGACCGGCGGGCGGCGGCCGTCGCGCCCGCGGTCGTACACCGAGACCCCGAGGAAGTCGTCACCGAACTGGACGCCGACGTCGCACAGCGGATCGTTCCGGGCGAGGAAGCCCGGGTGGCCGCCGATCTCGATGTCGACCGGTTCGTCGTCCCGGAGCAGCTGCTCCTGACCGCGCTCACGGCCGATCGGCGACCCCGCGATACCAGTTGACCGACACCACCGGTCCGTCCGGGCGGGCGCCGACCCGCCACTCGCACGACGACGTGTTGTCGACGAAGAGAGCCAGGCCCCCGAAGCCGGTGGCCTCGGCCACGTCCGCCAGAGTCAATCCGCCGCACCGCTCGAAGGCGGGACCGGTTCCGGCGCGCGGAGCGCTGGTCCGCGCACCGGCCGAGGACGGCGCCTCGTCAGCGGCGGCGCACGCCACCGCGGCCGGCATCAGCACCAGCACCGCCGCGAACGCCACCGCCCGCCACATCCGGTCGCCTCAGCTGGCCCGGTTGATCACGAGCTCCATCAGCTTGGTCGGCGCCTCGCACGGCTCGCCGTGGGGCGCGCCGTGCGGCTCGGTCCACCAGGTGAGGGTGCCACGGCCCGGCGACTTCGCGGTGACACCGCACATCTCCGGACGCGCCGGATCCCGCGAACTGAACGCGGCCACGCTGTTGACCTGGAAGTTCTCGGTCTCATATCCCTGGCGTTTCGCGGTCTGCTTCTCCAGGTTGAAATCGCCCCACTCGTACCAGGCGAGAGTCACATCGGTGGTCACCCCGCCGGTGACCACCCAGCGGCAGATGGCGCCCAGATAGCCCCCGAGCACGCTGGTGCCCCCGACGGCCTCGGCGAGTTGGCGATCGCTCACGATCTCGCACTCGGTGAGCAGGCCCTCGAACTGACTGGTGTCGACGTCGCCGGTCGTGGGAGCCTGCGCCGCGGGATCCGGTGCACCGTCGTCGGAGCAGCCCGACACGACCGCCAGGACGAGAGTCAGCAGGCCGACGATCAGGGCCCGCGATCGAGTTCGATTCATGACGCCTTCCGGATCACTTCGGCGGCCAGCGACTTGGCGGCGTTGCACATGGTCTCCTGCGACACGGTCGACTCTTCGAGGCCGCGCTGATCGGCGATGGAGATTCCGATGAAGTCGTTCTCATATTGCAGGCCGACCTCACAGATGGACTGGTGCCGGGCGAGGAAGCCGGGGCGGCCCTCGATCTCGATGTCGACGGTGCGCTCTTCGCGGGTCAGCTGCTCCAGGCCGCGCTCGCGTCCGATGGGTGAGCCGCGGTACCAGTTGAACGACGCGACCTGGTTGTTTCGACCGGCACTGTTCCGCCATTCGCACGATGACGTGTTGTCGACGTACAGCTGCAGACCCTGAAAGGTGGTCGCCCGCATCACGTCCTCGGCGGTGAGGCCCCCACATCGTTCGAAGTCCGGTCCGGTCCCGGCCTGCGGGGTCTTGACGGTGGTCGGGTCCGCGCCTTCCGAGTCGGATCCGCACGCCCCGACCACCAGCGCCACGACCGCCGCGAGGATCAGCATCGGCCCGCCCGAACGGAGCTTGTCGAGTTGGCGGCGTTCCCGCTTGGTCGGGCGTCCGGCCCCCGGATCGCGGCGCGGAATGGCGGCGACCACTTCCCGCGGTGGCGGCGGCGGACTCCGGTCGATGTAGCATTCCGCGGCGACGACCGCCGACGCGCGTTTGCTGATCAGTTGTGTGACCTCCACGATTCGTTCGCGGCCGTGCAGCCGCACGCGCACCTCGTCGCCGACCGAAACGGTGGTCGCCGGCTTGGCCGTGACGCCGTTGACCTGCACATGGCCCGCACGGCAGGCGGCCCCGGCCGCTGATCGCGTCTTGGTCAGCCGGATACCCCAGATCCAGCTGTCGATGCGCGTCGCCATGAGTTCACTGTAGACGCCGGGCCGCGACCATCGGGCGCGTCGCCGCCGCGCCACGCGGGCCGCTCACGACTCGTCGGGCGCTCGAACCCCGCCGGGGCCGCCGGGCGCGATCGCGTCAGGATGTGCCGACACGGCCGGCTGCAGGCGTATCCGGATGCCGAACGCCCGGCGACCCGGTCACGGGCCGCCGGGCATCCGGCGCGAATCGTCAGATCGCGGGCCTCATCAGAGCACGAGACCTATCGGATCGAGACTCTTCCTGGTCGACACTCAGGCGAGCGCCTTCGCCTTGATGGCGTCGAACTCTTCCTGCGTGATCGTGCCGGCGTCGAGCAGCGACTTGGCCGTGGCGATCTGATCGGCCGGACCGGCGGTGCCTGCGGCCTGGCGGATGTACTCCTGAGTGGCGTCGTCGGCCGCCTTGGCGGCCTGCGCCTGCCGTTCGGCCATGCCCGAGCCGCGGGCGATCACATAGATGAAGGCCGTGATGTACGGGAAGACGATGAGGAAGATGATCCACACGACCTTCCAGCCGGCGGCCAGCTTATGATCGCGGAAGATGTCCGTCAGGATCATGAACAGGACGATCAGGTACGCGATGAACGCGAAGATGATCACCGTGTACCACAGGACGTTCCAGAAATTGCTCCAGTCCACGGCGGGACCTCCTATCGACGATGCGCCCTCCCCCTCGGAGGGCAGCAAGCAAATACACCACGCGGGGTGGTGCGCGTCCATCATCCACCGAGGGTGAGATGCCCGCGACCGCGCCGCAGCGGTCAGAGACGTCTCTCACAGCAGATCCGGCTAACACCGCACTGTTTCGCCAGGTGTCCGCCACCGCGCGTTGCCGCGGCAGCGGGGGCGACCGGGCCCAAGGACTCTGCGCGAGATTCGACTTAGTTCGACGGGTTACGCTACCGTATTTTCGTCATTCCACGAGGTAGGAGAGTCAACGATCATGGCAGCAGTCATCCTTTACGGGACCGAGACCGGCACCGCTGAGCTCGTCGCCGACGCCGTCGCCGATGTGCTCGCAGCCGACTTCGACCCGTCGATCTACGACATGGCCGACTTCGCCGCCGAAGACCTCGACACCGACGACTTCCTGGTCGTGATCTGCTCCACCTACGGCGAGGGCGAACTGCCGTCGGGTGCGCTGCCCTTCGCCGACGAACTCGACGATGTGAAGCCCGACCTGACCGGACTGCGATTCGCCGTGTTCGGCATGGGCGACACAGTGTACGACGACACCTTCAACCGCGGGGGCGAGATCATGGCCGAGATGCTCACCAAGCTGGGCGCAAACCAGGTGGGCGAGCACTTCCGGCACGATGCGTCGTCGACGGTCAAGCCGGCCGCCGCCGCCGAAGAGTGGGCCGAAGGCCTGAAAGCAGTGATCGCGGAAGGCTAGTCCGCAACCCGATCCGGCTTCGCCACCGCGCGACGACCACCGTCGTCGCGCGGTTTCGTGTCCGAGCGGACGGCCGCGTCTTTCGCCAACTGCACGACGGCCACAGCCGCGACGAGGAGGATTCCGGTCAGCAAGACGCTGCGCCCGACACCCACGCGCAAGTTCTCGCCCAGCAGCACCACTCCGAGCGCCATCGAGACCGCCGGTTCCATCACGTTCATCGCCGGGAACGACGTCTGCAGATCGCCGGCCCCGAACGACTTCTGCTGAGCGACCACGGCCAAGGTCGCGACGATCGCCAGCAGATACACATCGGCGTGTTCGAGGACGTGCAGCGGGTCGTCGATGAAGTGCAGTGACACCGACTTGACGAGCAGTGCCGCGATACCGAAGAGCGCACCGGCCGCGATGCCGTAGCAGAGCGACTTGTAGTGCGCGTCCCGACACCTCTCGGCAACCACGACCAGCACGATCAACAGGACGATCAACACCGTGACCGTGATCGCGAGGAGGATGTGCGACGGCCTGCGGTCGCTCGGCACCGGGTGCGCCAGAACCAGGAACACAACCACCGCCCCGACCAGGAGCGCTCCCCAGAACCAGTCCATCCTCGACGGCCGCCGGTGGTCGACCCAGGCCTCGAGAGGCAGCGCGAAGAGCACTGCGAGCACGACGAGCGGCTGGACCAGCAGGATCGAGCCGAGCCCGAGCGCCCAAGCCTGAAAACCGAACCCGACCACCGCGAGCACCGCACCGGCCCACCACCCCTTGGTGATGGCACCGTTGCGCTGAGAGGCCTTCTGGCGCAGCACCGTCCCGCCGGCGATCAGCGCCGCGGCGGCCATAGCGAGCAGAGCGGGTATCCAGGAGTGCATCGCGTCCTACGTTATCGACCCGCTCCGGGCGTCGCCGGGCGACCTCCGGTAATGGAACATGTTCACTTTCACGGCATTCGCGCCTGGTGATCGCGCGCCGCGGCCGATACCCGCATCGGCGCTCACCGCGTGGAAGCAGCCGCGGAATCCGCATGCCCGGACTACCGTCGAAACCGTGATCGTCCGCAGCCCGGAACCAGAGGACCTCTCCCACCTGAGAAGGTGCGTGACCCTGGCCAGACATGCCGTGGAGGTCGGCGACGAGCCGTTCGGGTCACTCCTGGTGCTCGACGACGACGTGCTCTTCGAGGACTTCAATCACGTGTCCGGCGGAGACAACACCTGCCACCCGGAGTTCGCGATCGCTCGCTGGGCCGCCGAGAACCTGAGCGAGGAGCAGCGGCACGCCGCCGTCGTCTACACCTCCGGCGAGCACTGCCCGATGTGTGCGGCCGCGCACGCCTGGGTGGGCCTGGGGCGCATCGTCTACGCCGCCAGTTCGATCCAGCTGCTCCAGTGGCGACGCGAATGGGGCCTGCCCGATTCACCCGTCGCCCCGTTGCCGATCAACGCCGTCGCGCCGGGCGTGCCGGTCGCCGGGCCCGCCCCCGAACTCGTCGACGAGATCCGGCACCTGCACGCCGAGTCCGCCGGAGTCCGCTGACGCCGGCGCCATCAGGCGACCTGAACCCTGCACCATCGGGCGACCGACATACCCTCATTCGCTCCACCGCCGCACGGTGGCGCGCCTCGTGCGCCTCGTGCGCGCCTCGACCCTCGTGCGCGCTTCAGGGCATCCTCGTCTCCTCGTCGCCAGCATCCTCGTCGCCAGCATCCTCGTCGCCAACATCCTCGTCGCCAGCATCCTCGTCGCCAACATCCTCGTCGCCTGCGACGCGGTCGCGCTGCCCACCGAGAACAGCGGCGGGGCCCGATATGAAGTTGTCAAACAACGCACTGCGCCGGACACGGTGTCCGACACCGATCTCCTCTCACGTGTCGCCGCTGCCCCTAGTCGGTCACGCTGCGCTTCTCCACCTTCGGCGGCGACCACCGCGCCTCACGCTCATGCCGCGCCGGGCAGGTTGGTGAGTGTTCGGCGCCCGTGCGACCGCAGGGGCTCACGAGGACGTTCCGGGTGCGCGGGATCGGTCGCAGCCACGAACCACGGGTGCCCGTCATGACCGATGAACACCTCCCATCCACCGTGGTGGATCAGCGTGTGGTGACGACGGCACAGCAACACACCGTTCTCCAGCGACGTCTCACCGCCGTGCTCCCAGTGCTCGACGTGGTGAGCGTCGCACCAGGTCGCAGGCGCCCCGCACCCGGGGAACGCGCACCCACGGTCCCGGACCACCAGAGCCTTACGGATACCCGGCGGAAAGAGGCGCTGCTCGCGGCCGACGTTGAGCGGGACACCGACGTCGTCGACCAGTGCGGTGCAGACCGACGCCTCGCACATCACCATTCGGGCCGTCCGCGGCGAGACGGGTCCGGTGAAGCCGAACTCCGGCACCGTACCGACACCCGCTTCGGCCGACTCCTCCTCTGCGGCGGCCTTTCGCTCCCGGGCGACTGCCGCGGGAACGATCAGGGTGACGTGCGGCAGCACTCCCCCGGACTCAGGCCGGTCACTCCCCGCCAGGTAGGTGCGCACCACCTGCGCCAGCGCGTCGGCACGCCGCCGCTTGACTGTCCGGGCATCGGGCGAGCCGTCCGGTTCGGGCACAGGCCGGCACAGCGGATCCAGTGCGGCGCTGAGTTCTTCGCCGGCGAGGGCATCGAAGTCGACAGTCACCAGGACGCGACCGTCGTCGCCCTGCACCAGGGTCATCTCGTTCAGCTCGATGTTCTCGGACACCGGCACCGCCTCGTCGGCGGTTTCTTCGGGAGCGAGTTCGAGCGCCCACCTCCGCGCTCGGTCTTCGACGTGTTTGGGGACGGTGTGGACCATCAGCGAATCGATCACCGTCTGCCGTTGCTCGTCGGACAAGTCCGCCCGCGCGGCCACGTGAGCGAGCCCACGCACCACCGCATCGCCACGCTCCGCGGCGAGGGCGCCGTCGCGCATGGCACGAGCCACCTGTGGCACCGACTGCAACGTCGCGCCCAGGCGTACGATCCGGTGCGCCACCGCCGGCGCGGCACCGAGCTCGGTCAGCAGATTCGTCGTCGAGCGCACCTTCTTGCGGGCCGGAAGCCCGACGCGTCCGGCGGCCGATGCCATCCGCGCAAGTGCGTGGTCGGCGATGTTGCGCAGCCGCAGCAGCGCCGCTGTCGACGCCAGAAGTTCGCGATCGTCGTCGACCGGTCTGAGCGTTTCGCAGAACTCGGCGAGAGTGCGGGGCGGCACGGACCGTTCGCCTGACCCCGGACGTACCGTCAGGTCGTCGGACAGCCGGTCGCACAGTGCGGTCAGTTCTCGAGCATTCATCGATTCCCCCTCGATGATTCAGCACCCCGTCTGCGCTGGTCGAGCCTCGATTCCCGCTCGGATCGGAGGCCACTCAGTTTTCGCTCTGGTGTTCTATCGAGAACTGTACGCGCCCCTACCGACAAACTCGTTCCGCCGACGACACTCAGTCGTGATTCACGCGGAGTTCGCTGACGACCGGAGTCCGGTTCACCGTGAGATCCAGGACCGGGCAGTGCGCCTCGACCACTTCCTGCAGTTCGACATAACGGTCGGCGTCGTCCGGTCCTGTGACGTCGACGACGACCCGCACCTCGGTGAAGCCGGGACGCACGTCGGAGTCGAGCCCGAAGAAGCCGCGGACGTCGAGATCGCCCTCGGCGTGCAGCGTGATCGAGTCGACCTGGACCCCGAGTCGCTGCGCCCAGAATCGATAGGTCACCACCTGGCACGAGAGCAGTGCGGTCAGGTAGTACTCAACGGGGTTGGCGGCAGTGTCGGCGCCGCCGAGCGCCGCCGGTTCGTCGACCGAGAGACTGAACTGCCTGGCTCTGGCTTCGGTGGAGACTCCTTCTCCGGCGACGGCGTCGGCGGAGAAGACCACCGCGGCCTTCTTGGTGTCCGCCTGCACGGCGGAGTTGGTCGCGGACGCGATCGCGTTTAGCGGAGTGCTCGCCGTGGGCGCGGGGATGTCGATGAGATCTGCAATGGTCATGCACTGAAGTTAGGCACGTCGCGCGGACACGCCCAGGGTTGAAACCATCGTGCGCAAATGGCGACGATCACCACCGGGCGGCAGCCCCTCCGCGGCCCGTGGCGTCGATCCCGCGCGAGTTCCAGTTCGAGTGACAGCTGAGGGCGTGAATCGTTGTCGCTCAAACGAAGGAATGTCGACTTCCCGACGATTCGGGAGATAACGAAACCGGCGCGTTCAGCAATAGTTGGGCAGATCCATCACACAGATCGCGAACAAGGGGAGAGTCGATCATGGGGGCACACCGTAAGCCGAGCCGTCGCGAAGTCCGACGCGCCGAGCAGCGAGCCGAACGCGCCGAGCAGCGGCGCACGCTGCGGCTGAACATCAGCAAGCGCAAGGCGGCGCTCGCGGCAGGCGCCGTGTTCGCCACCGCCGGCGTCGCACTGGCGCCGGCCGCACACGCCGCGACGGCGATCAACGCACAGCAGAACGCCGCGAACGACTACGCGACGTGGAACAACCTGATCATCGTCGCCGACAGCCTCGGCAAGACGCAGGGCGCGATCCTCGCCCCGATCGGTTCCCTCGCGCCCGACGGCACGCTGCCCACGGTCAGCAACGGCAAGACCTCGGAGACCACGGAGCTGAACTTCATCGAAGGTCTCGGCGAGGGCGCCGGCATGCTTCTCCAGCAGCCGAACACCGGCCACGTCCCCGGCTCGCGCGGAGCACTCGGCATGGGCACACTCGCCGCCATGCTCCCGCAGGGACTGGCCGGCGCTCCGCTGCTCGACGGGGTCCTGCAGAGCGCGACGATCCTGCCCAAGACCACCGCGACTCTCGCCGCCCTGACCGGGCTCGACGCCACCACCGCCGGCAAGAACGTCGAGGCGGAGGCGAAGGGCCTGCTGGGCGACAAGGTGGTCCAGAGCGGCGGATACGCACTCAGTGCGCTGAACCTGGGAGACGATCCGCTCAACCTGCTCGGCCTCCCGGATGCGCAGCGCACGACGGACTCGTGGAGCAACGCGTACGACTGGCCGCTGCTGCAGATCAACGGCTCGACCTGGATGGTCCAGGACCGGATCACCGTCGACGCGGTGACCTCCGAGGCGCTGAAGCAGAAGTACGCCGACCGGATCGGCACCCTGGACACGCTGGATGTCCAGAAGGGGCAGACGAAAGCCGTTCAGGTCGGCGAAGACGTGACAACCATCCCGTGGTGCCTCAGCTGGGGAGGCTTCCTAGGTCTTGTGTGTCAGAGCTGGGGCACGAAAGACGTCGTAACCCCTAGGTACGAAACGCAATTCGTCCCCGAACTCGACGAGAACGGCGACCCGATCTACGAGACCGTGCACGACCCGAACGCGGGTGTCCCCGGTGCGCTCGCGAACCTCGACGGCATCGACATCCCGGGGATGTCGGTGACCAAGCGCGAGGCCGGCGGCGAGTACAACTTCCTCGACGGTTCGTTCGGCTGGCTCGCGTCCACCACCCAGGTGGCGGTCGGCGACCAGGTCGTCACCGTTCCGCTGGTCGCGAGCGGCATCGCGCTGCCCTTCGGTCTGCTGGAGGTCGGCGGCCTCTACACCCCGGGCATGGTGACCCAGAACGGCCAAACTACCAGCGCCACGCTCGGCACGCGTTCGCAGAGAATCGCGATCCCCGTGCTGGGGATCGGCGTGGACACCACGTCGCTTCTCGAGTCGTGGCAGTACGGCCCGGACGGCATCGCCTACAACTCCGGGCAGACCATCGCACTGGTGAACACCGGCGAGCTCCTCGGCGGTGTTCCGCTGCCGCTGGTCTACTCGCTCGGCGCGTTCAACCTCGGGCCGAAGGGCGTGGGCTTCTCGGGACCGTCGATCTTCGGAGTGGGCCTGCCGAGTTTCCAGCTCGGCGAGAAGCTCGGTCAGCCCGATACCGGGAACGCCTTGCTCGACGGCGTCGGCGGGCTCGGCGACATGCTCCCGACGACCCTGATCCCGCTCGACCCGAAGTACCTGTTCGCGGCCCTCGGCATCGAGGATCCGACCGGTCTGGGCCTCACCGATCCGTTCAAGACGACCCAGGACCTGTTCGATCCGGTGTTCGTCAAGGGCGTCAGCCCGCTCGCCACTCCGCTGGCCAAGGGCATCGCCGAACTGAGTGCGAAGGCGACCAACAAGGGCTCCGAGTCGAGCGAGAAGGCCTCGAAGAAGCTCGGTGAGATCACCACCGAGGTCGCCGATTCCGCGAGCAAGGCATCCGACGCAGCCGCCAAGAAGGCCCCGGAGATTGAGTACCCGATCGAGGTGAAGCCGGGCGAGAAGAAGTACCCGGAGATCGAGATCAAGAAGAACGACGACAGCCTCCCGAAGCTCGGCTTCGACAAGAAGAATCAGCAGGAGCAGGCTCCGCAGCAAGAGCAGGCTCCGCAACAGGAGCAGTCTTCGGAGACCGAAGCGTCCGAGACTCCGGCGCTCACCGGCGAATCCGAGTCACCGGCTGTCGAGGACGAATGACCTCCTGACCGCCGCGACACCCCGAGGGCCGTGAACAGTGCCCGCCACTGTTCACGGCCCTCGTCGTCGTCCAGTTGCCCGCGCCTCCACGGTTTTGTCGGCACCTGCCTCTACCGTGGGTTCATGGAGTACCGGAACCAGCTCGAAAGCCTCATGACGCTCACCGCCGAGCAGGTCGACCAGGCCTGTGCCGGTGAACGGATCAACGCCCTCGTGACCCTCTGCTACGACGAGTACCTCGAACTCCGCGAGCTCGCCGAAGAAGAGCGAGCCAACGATGCGGACGACCGCTATGCCTTCTACCTGCAGGAGGCGTCTGCCTGGCGCGACACCGCGCGTCTTCTCCGTGAGATCCAGGCCGGCGGGGCCGCCACCGAGCGCGCGGCTCGCAGCGCGTGAGCCAGGCCCCGCGGACGCTCGTGCTGATGCGGCACGGCAAGTCCGACTACCCCGCCGGCGTCTGGGACCACGACCGGCCCCTCAACGACCGCGGACGCCGCCAGGCCGCACTCGCCGGAGAGTGGATGGCGAACGACGGTCTCGATGTCGACGCGGTGATCTGCTCGACGGCCGAGCGCACTCGTCAGACTTTGGCGCGCACCGAGATCGACGCCCCGGCCGTCTACACCGAGGACATCTACGAGAACACCCCGGAGAACATCCTCGAGGCGATCCGCACGTACGCGCCGGAGCACGCCTCGACGCTCCTCGTCGTCGGACACTTCCCCGGCCTGCCGGGCACCGCACTCATGCTCGACGACGATGCCGAGATCGACCGCTTCCCGACGTCGGCCTACGCAGTCCTGTCGATCGGCGTCCCCTGGGACAGAGTCGGCCTCGACGTCGACCCCGCCGCGCGGCTGCGCGCCCTCCAGATCCCGCGCTGACGTCGCGACACGGACCTGAGGGGCGCCACCGGAGAGCCGTGAACGGTTGCGCCGCAACGAGACGACGACTCGCATACGCCAGCGTCATCGTCGCCGTCGCCTGGCCGCATTTTTCACCTGTTCGTAGGACGCCGATCGACCGCCTGACCTCAGTCGTAATCGGTACGGTCCACACGTGACCGAATCCGACACAGTGGAGTCGTGGGCGCGATCGATCGGATTCAGCGCTCCACGCGAGTTCAAGGGCACCAACACCCGCGTCGGCCCCGACGACCGGGCGCGCTACGCCGGCTTGTACCTCCTGTCTTTCAAGAACGGCGATTACTATCTCGGAGAATCGGTCGACATCCGGAGCAGGATGGCCGGGCACCGCGCAAAGTGGGGCGACGAGATCGCCTCCGTCCAGGTTCGGCGGCGCAACCTCTCCAAGCCCGCTCTCCGCCGACTCGAGAAGGAACTCATCCACGAGCTCAACCGACGAATTCCGACCGGTTGCCGCAACATCACACACGCGAGTGTCTCAGCCGGCGTCGACGAGCTCGCCGACTTCCTCACCAAGGACGAACAAGATCAATGGATGCGTGATCCCCGCGCCTTCAACGCATCCGACACGACCGAACTGAAGCCGATGACCGAGGCCCAGGCGGTCAAGTACTCGACGTCAGCCCGCCGATTCTCGGAGCTCCCGACGGCAGCTGAACTGACTGGACTGCTCCGCACCTATCTGGAGAACTGCGTCCCGGCGCCTCGTCGCACCGAGTTCCAGAGCTGGAATGTCAGCGCGTGGTCGTACGGTGGCCGACGTGCGTTCTGCGTCTCGATCGGCAAAATGGAGTCGTTGGTCGCCTTTCCGGACGGCAGCGGATTCATCGTCATCCGGAAGTCGGACCTCCTCCAAAGCACCACTGCACGAGAATTCAAACGACGCTTCCGCGGGGCAGTCATGACGAGCCGGATCTACGACGACGCCGGCGAGGACACCGTCATGCTCGAGGGGCGGAGCGCCCGAGCCTTCGCCGACCTCCTCCACGACCCCGTCGTACAACGCGCAGCCGCCCGCCTCGTTCTCGACGTGATGCGGAAACACCCGAGCGTGTACACCCGCTACCACTGCCCACAACTCGTCGAGAAGGCCTACTCGGAGTTCAGCCGGCCGGCGCCAGAGGACGGCATCGCAGTACCAACCGACGAGCAGCATGCTGCACCGGTCACTCTGATGTCTGCGGATCGTTCGAGCGATGCCGACTCACCTCCGGCCGCCGCGGTGGGTGAAGCCCCGCCGGACGACGTCGTCGTCACCTGGTTCGTCAACGCCGGCCCCGCCAAGACAGGCAAGAACACCCTCGGGGATTTCCTCGCGAACGGCGAATGGCGGATGGACCGGGAAGCGCGGTACGAGTTCGACGTGCAGGACATGCTTCCCGGGGAACGGATCTTCGTCCGCAAGCGGTACAACACCAAACACGCTCCGTTCGACACACGAGGTCGGCTTGTCTCCGCGATGGATCTCTTACTGAGCGGCACCATCGTCTCGAACCCCGGTGACGGGTGCTCGGTGAAGGTCGACTGGAGTCACGGCTTCCGCTCTCGAACTTGGTACTTCTATACGAACCAGGATGCAGTCTGGGCCATCCCGCATGGCCGACACTCGTGGAGCGACCGCCTGCTCGACTTCGCACTGAACGACGCCGAACAAGACCTCGACTTCTGGAGGAACGCACATTACTGGCGGGAACGCTTCGGCGATACGCCGGTCGGGTAGAACTCACCACTCACCCACAGTCCTACTCCGTCGGATGACCGACCTCCTCCCCTCCGTCCACGCACCCGACGGAGCAGAGACAAGGAGAAGCGATCCGCTCCTCCAACCGGCACGAACGGGGAGAGCCGGCCGCCCACGTAACGTGAGCGCCCGGCTCTCCCGGTTCAGCGGAATCCTGAGTCAGCCGAGCGCAGGCTCCAGCTCTTCAGAGGATTCGGCGGTCGACGTCGACTCGGACGACGACGCCTCGGGCGACTGCGGCGCGGAGGACTGCGTCGTCGTCGGCCCGGCCTGCTCGGGGGCCGACTCGGGCGAAGGACTCGGGTCGGTCGAACCGGTCGTCACCTCGGGCTCCGGGGCGGACGTAGTCTCGGAGACACCGGGGTCTCCCGCGAGACCGGAGTTCCCGGTCGCGGCGGCGTTCTCCGGCGCGCTGCCGGTCCCGAGCTCGCCGTTGTCGCCGTTGTCGCCGTTGTCGCTGTCGCCACCGTTGTCTGTGTCGCCTTCGCCTTCGGCCGGATCCTCCGGATCGACGACTGGATCGTCGTCCTTCGGCTTCGGCTTGAGCAGGTCGTTCAGATCCTGGAAGGGCTTGGAGACGAAGTCCTTCAAGCTGTCGCCGATCTCGGCAGTCAGACGCTTGTCGCCGCCGTAGAGCAGCGGGCCGAGCAGACCGTCGAGCCGCTTCAGGTCGTCGTCGAGCGTGATGGACTTCTTGAAGTCCCGCGCGGTACCGAAGATGTCGAACGGCTTGTCGAGGCTGAGTGTGCCCAGGCCGAACGGGTTGTCCCACTGGACGAGGCTGATCTTGGGCAAGAGGCCGACGTCGGCGCCGTCGGCGATCTTACGGATCTCCGGCATGCCGATCAGGTTCGGGCGGTAGGTTCCGTTGACCTCGACAGCCGGGAAGAACACCACCTCGTGGCTGCCCCACTGGATCACCAGCGGCTCGCGCAGACCGTAGTCACTGGTCAGCCAGTGCGCCGTGGTGGACTTCGCGACGACCGGATCCCACAGCGGGTTGCCCTGGGAGTCGGTGGCCTGCTCCATCTTCTGAACCAGAACAGGTGCCTTCTTGACGGCGCCCTCGGGCAGGTCGTCTTCGTCGACGTCGTCGAGCTCGTTGCCCTCGGCGTCGAACCAGACGTAGTCGTCGTCGGCGTCGGTGGCGTCGCGCCAGACCTTCTCGCCGCCGACCTCTTGCTGAACCATCACCGGCTTCTTCAGGTAGCGGGTCTTGGTCTTGAAGACCGGCTCGCCGTCCTCGACCTTCTGCACCTGCTTCTTGACCGCGCCCTCGGTGCCCTCGTCGACGACGTTGCCCTCGTCGTCGATCCAGATCGGGTCGCCGTTCTCGTCCTCGGCGTCGACCATCACCGGCTCATCGGAGGCGTAATCTTCCCATGCGTCCTCGAACGCTGCGACCATCCGCGGGGTCACCTTGTTCTTCATCCGCGGCGTCTTGTCGTCGACCATCTTGGGCTGTGTCTGCTCGTCGTCGAGCCACAGCAGATTGCCGTCGTCGTCGGTGGCCTGCACCTGCTTCTTGACCCGCTCGGTGACGACCTTGCCGTTCTCGTCGAGGACCTCGTTGCCCTCGTCGTCGCGCTTGGCTACGTAGATGTAGACGTCGTCCCAGAGCAGATTGCCGTCCGCGTCGGTGGCCTGCTCCTTCTCGAACACCGTCTCGACGTTCTTGGTGTAGCGGATGAAGTCCTTGGTCAGCTTGATGCGCTTGTCCTCGGACAGCACCGCGTCCAGCATGTCCACCACGACCGGGTTGCTCAGCAGCGAACCCATGTCGGCGTCGCCGCCGAGCAGCGGTCCGAGATGCTTGATCAGGGCGTCGTTGCCGAACAGCAGCGAGCTGACGTCGGTCAGGCCGTACTGCTCCTGGCGGGAGACCTTGTCACCGGTGAAGTCGGCGCTGCCGTCGGTCAGCGCTCGCAGATCCTTGTAGGTGTCGACCGTGCCCAGGTAGTTGGAGCAGCTGCCGAGCCCCTCGGCGGTGGCTTGGGCGTTCACGCCGAAGCAGAAGGCCTCCTTGATACTCGGGATCTGGCCGTTGAGACTGCCGATCAGTTCGAGCATCGGCGTCATGTCGCCGTCCTCGCCAAGCGCCTCCTTCGCCATCTCCGACTGCAGCAGCGGCAGGAGATTCGAGAAGTCGACATCCTGGCCGAACCAGGTGAACCGGATGTCCTCGGTGTCCATGTTCGCGGCGATCGCGATCGCCCACTTCGCATAGGCGGCCGCCAGCTTGCCCTTGTCGGCGCCGGCGATTGCTATCGACAGATTATTGCCGGTCTCGGCGAAGGCCCGGCCGTCGCGCATCGAGAGTGCCACGTTGATGCCGTCGCCCTTGATGACCGACTGCCCCTTCGGACCGGTCAACGGCGGCAGGATCACCGGCTGCGTGTAGTCCGTGTACTTCTGGCCGGTCAGGTACGAAGCTACCTTCAGCGCGTCGGTGCGCTTCTGCAGGTTTGCGTCGACCGTGCGGTACTGCCAGCCACCGCCGCCGATGCACGATCCGAAAATCACGGTGCCGTTGCAGTACCGTTCCTGAACCCAGTCCGGTTCCAGGGCTGCGTCCTCACGGATCTTGTTGTAGATGTCCGTCTCGTAGCTTCCGTACTTGCTGAACATGCGCGGGTCGATCGCGACGCCATAGTCCGCCTCGGCGATGGACTTGACGTTGTTGCCGAGGATGTCGTTGCCCTCGAAGATCAGGCCACTCACCAAGTTCAGCAGATTCTGCTTGCCCATTGGCAGTGTGAGCACCTTGATCCAGCCGGTGATCGGGTCGTACACGTCGATGTCGGGCCCGAGGTCGATCACCATGTCGTTGCCGAGCTGCCCGATCTCGAAACGGTCCGGGAGCACCAGCGCGAGGCCGTGTCCGGTCGAGTCCGTGCACGTGGCGATCGCCCCCGGAGGCAAGGTGCCCTTCGTGGTGTCCTCCGGGTTCCACTTCGTGCTCTGCCCGGCGTTCGGGTTGCCGTTGGCGAGGGCGCCGGTGCGGCACATCTCGACGAAGCCGGTGATCATCTCGTCGTCGAGCAGATCGAGGATCATTTCGGGGGACAGTCCATCGAGGGCGGAGGCGGGTGGCGTGTCGTCGGCGAGCGACGTTCCGACCCCGCCGGCCATCCCCATGCCGACGACGGCGGCCACGCCCAGCGCGGCGGCACTCGTCCGCCAGCGACGGTTCCCCTTCTTGTCTTCCCGGGCTTCGAACTGTGCTGCACGTCGTCGGGCGGCACGGTCGGGGGTCGTCTTCACGATCTGCCAATCCTTCGTGTCAAATTGGTTGTTGCGTGAATCGTGACCCAGTGCCGGGTGTCACACAACCTGGAACGTTGACATCTGTGCCACACGGCACGGAATGAAGTTCCTTTGCTCTTCTCATGTCACAATTTGGCGCATTGATGGACGGCCGGAAAACTGAGAGCCACCTGAAACATAGGTTCTGACCACGTACGATACGTTACCGATTTGGCGCGACTGTCTCATCCGCACCCCATCCGGGGCAGCAGCAGAATGGCACATTTAGCATCCGAACGTGTCGTGAGTGTCGTCGGGAATCGAGCCGACCACAAGTTGGCGATCAGCGAGTTCCAGACGCACCGACAGGAGTCGGACGGGACGAATCGGGTCTTGTACGACATGCTCGACCGGCGCGACTGGCTCGACCGGCGCAGGCTCGATGAGCGCGTCGAGGAGCGCATCGACCGTGGGCGCGACGTCGTCGTACCGGACGGTCGGGGCCGCGAGTTTGCGCATCTTGGACTTGGTGAAGAAGGTCGACGACCGCGTGGTGACGCCGACCCGGACCGCGATCCGGCCCTCGTCGACCACCTGCGCCAGGACGTCGCGGAGAAGATCGTGCGCGGCGGCGTGCAACTGCGCGCGACCGGTCAGGTCCTCGGGATAGGTGCGCGACTTCGAGTGCGACTTGGCCGGCGGCTCCACCAGCGCGATCGAATCGTCGCCACCGCCGCGCGCCAGGACGTAGAGCCAGTTGCCCTTGTGCGGCCCGAACAGGCCGATCAAGGTGTCCAACGGAGTGGTTGCGAGCTGTGCGACGGTCTCGATCCCGTTGTCGGACAGCCGCTTCGCGGTGCGCGAGCCGACACTCCACAGGGCATCCGCTGGACGCTCGCCCATCAAGGCGAACCACGTCGCGTCGGTCAGCGTGAAGCAGCGACTCCGGGGTTCCTTTCGACGGGGCTCAAGGGGCGCGGCTCGACGGGGCTCAAGGGGCGCGGCCCGCACGGCCCGCTTGGCGAAGCCTGCGGCGATCTTGGCGCGCTGCTTGTTGTCCGAGATCCCGACGCACGACTCCAACCCGGTCCGCGCACGAATCGCCGCTCGCAGGTCGTCGGCGAGCCGGACGGCGTCGGCTTCCGGCGGCGGATCGAGGTCCCGTGGCCCGAAGCCGACGTAACCCTCGTCGGCGCCCCACACCTCCACCGGATGCCCCAGCGCGCGCACCGCTTCCCAGACCTGCGACGAAACCTGTTCGTAGAACTCCATGTCGAGCGGCAGGTAAGTCGCGCCGGGCGCCTTCCGGTAGGCGGCCCGCAGCGGCATGCCCGCTCGCACACCGAGATCCCGCGTCTCGTACGACGCGCACGTCACCACCTGCCGCGCCTTGCTCGGATCCCCGTCACCGCCGACGATCACCTGCTCGCCGACGAGTTCGGAACGACGTCGTCGCTCCGCCGCCACCTGGAATTGATCCAGATCCAGGTGCAGCAGCCAGTGGAAACGTGCGGCCTCGCTCACAAATCCAGGATAGGCGGGGTTTCGACAAGCTCAACCGGCGAACGGGCTCAATCGGCGAACCGGCTCGACCGGTGAACGGGCTCGACTGGCGGCACAGGATCAACCGGTGAGATCGGCGAGGTCGGCGAGGTCGGCGACGTGCGGGGTGAAGACGCCGAACGCGGTCGCCCGGGCGAACCTCGGGTGATCCGCGAACTCGGCGAGCGCGGCACGTTCCGGCCGCCCGTAGTAGCCGGCCCGGACGCCGTCCGCAGCCGCCCTGTCGGCGGCGCGGATCGCCGCGGCCGAGGGCTGCACGTCGTCCCGCAGGACCCGTCCGACGTTCCGCTCGAACAACGTGTGACACGCACGCAGGCCGTGCATCATCACCTCGGCGAAACCGTCGTCGTCGGCGATCGGGAACTCCTCGACGTCGAGCACCTCACCGGTGTCGATTCCGGCATCGACCCGGTGCAGGGTGCCCGCGTACCGCTGCTCCCCGCGGAGGATCGCATGCACCACCGCCACCTCCGGGATACCGCGGTACGCGGGAAGCGGGCCGTTGTGAATGTTGTAGAAGCGCACGCCGGAATCCAGCAAGCCGCCCCGCAGGATGACCGGGTTGTTGATCGACCATCCGACGCCGTCGCTGCACGCATCGAGCAGGATCGGCGCGGCGGCGTTCACGTGCTCGGTCACCAGCACCCGGACGCCCGCAGCCTCCCACGCCGCGGTCTGCGGCTCCCCGGGCGGGACGCACACCAGATCGACTCGGTGTCCGGAAGCGAGGGCACTGCGCACGGCCCGGCCCAACAGGGCTCCACGCCCGACGAAGATCACCGGACCGCCCCGTCCCGCGCGAGGTGCGCCGCCGCCAGCACCCGGCGCAACGTCATGTCGGCGACCAGGCCCTCCAGCTGTGCGACGAACGCCGCCTCACCGGCCGGCCCGACGATCGCTTTGGCCACCCGCGAGAGCATCTCCAGCGAATCCAGCGAGTCACCGCCGAGTGCGAAGAAGTCGGCGTCCTCCACCACCCGGTCCTCCGGCACCTTCAGCACCGCGACCCAGATCAGCCGGACCGCCTCCAGGGAGTCGGCGTCGCGGACTTCCTCGCCGCGGTCCTCTGCATCGCGAACCGTCGTGCCCGGCGACCCCGCGCCTTGCACGCCCGACACCTCCGCGTTCTCCGCGGCCGCAGCACCGATGCCGCGAAGCCGTCCGACGTCGAGCTTGCCGTTCAGGGACAGCGGGAGGTCCTCGACCAGCTCGATCACCGTGGGCACCATGTACGCCGGAACGCGCGCACGCAGAAAGTCCCGAATCGCGTCGACGCCCACCGCCTCGGGCGCGGCGAGCACCACGTACCCGGCCAGCAACCGCCCGCCCCGCTCCGACTCGCGCCCGATCACCGCGGCGCGGTCGACGCCGGGGTGCTCCTCGATGATCGAGCGCACCTCGTCGGGTTCCACCCGATTGCCGCGCACTTTGACCTGCTCGTCCACCCGTCCCAAGTAGTCCAGCCGGCCGTCGACCACCCGGCCGAGGTCGCCGGTCCGGTACACGCGCTCGCCTCCCGGCAGGGTGACGAACCTGTCGCGTGTGAGATCCGGCCGGCCGAGGTAGCCGAGCGCCACCTGAGGACCGCCGAAGCACAGTTCGCCGACAGCGCCCGCCGGGACCGGCCGCTGCTCGTCGTCGAGCAGGAAGACGGAGGTGTTGGCCGGCGGCGACCCGATCGGGACGCCGTCGGCGGGGTCATGGCGATCCAGGTCGTCGTCGATCACCTCGGTGGCACACACCATGGTCAGTTCGGTCGGTCCGTAGCTGTTGACCAGCCGGGTGTCCGGTCCGAAGAAGGCCCGCGCCCGCTGAACCAAGCCGTACCCGAGGCGCTCGCCGCCGAACACCACGGTCCGCGCGCCGCGCGAACTCAGCCCCAGCCGCAGGACCGTTTCCAGCAGGCTCGGCGTGAAGATGAAGGTGTTGGCCCCCGACTCGCCGAGCATGGCGGACAGCATCACATGCGACACGTCGCCGGGCACCAGGACCACCGAGCCGCCGGTCATCAGTGGAGTGAAGATCGCCGCGCAGGCCATGTCGGCGGCGGGTGTGTGGTGGTGCGCGAACCGGGTCGCCGGCCCGAGCCGCCACCAGTCGGCGGCCGCCCCGGCGAGGTTCACCACCCCGCGGTGCGTCACGGCGACGCCCTTGGGCCGGCCTGTCGAGCCGGAGGTGTAGGTCAGGTAGGCGATCCGTTCGCCGGACACCTGCCAGCTCACCGGCGGGACGTCGTCGCCGATCGGCACGTCCTCGATCACCGCGACCGGCAGTTCGGTTCCACCGGGGGCCTCGATGCCCCGCCCGATCAGCAGATACGCGGCACCGGCGTCGCTGAGCACCGCGGCCAGCCGCGCATCCGGATGTTTGCGATCCAGCGGCAGCACCGCGGCACCGATCCGGACGACGGCCAGCTGCGCGGCGACCGACGACGGTGTGCGGTCGTCGAGCACACCGACGACCGCACCCGGGCCGAGTCCGCGGTCGATGAGGTGCAGGGCGATCGCGTCGACCCAGTGGTCGAGCTCGGCATAGGTGAACACGGCGGCTGCACCGTACACGGCCGGGGCGTCCGGCCGCGCCACCGCCTGGCGCCGGAAGCAGCTGTCGATCGACTCGTCGTCGTAGCGGCGGCGCTCCACGGGCAACGCGGGCACCGGATGCGCAGCGCTCCCGCCGTCGGCGAGTGCGGCGTCCAGCTCGTCGAGCATCTCGTCGAGGCGGTCGACGACGCCCAGACCTGCCCGCGACGAGACCGTGAGTGCGGTGACACCGCCGCATTCGAGCATCACGATCGAGAGCGGCACCAGACCGGTGTGCACGGGCAGCGCCGCGACGCGCCGCGCGGCGAACCCGGGCGCGGACACCTCGTGCAGGTCGATGCGGCCCGCATGCGAGACGATCGCCGACACCAGGTTCCGGTCACGGCGAGCCCCGAGCCGGTTCGCCGTCCGCAAGATGCCGCGCGACACCCCGCCGGGCAGCCGGGCGAGGCCGCCGTTGTCCATCTCGGCGAGTTCCCGCCCGGCCGACAGCCGACGGAGGACCTGCGCGTGCACGGCCGGCCAGGCCGCGCCGGACTCGACGTCGACGAACAGCGGAAGCGACAGGTTGGCGGTGGACCGCAGCTCCGGCCGGTGCCGGCGCAGGTCCACCGGAACCATGAAGCGCGACGCCCCCTCGGTGCGCTCCGCGAGCCGCGCACACACTCGGGCGACGGCCGCCGGAGTGGTCGACGAGATCTGGCGATGCCGCCAATGGAAAGCACGGTCCGCCGGTGCCGGCCCGGTGCGCCCGAGTGGGCCGCGCCGAGTCGGCAGCAACCGCGTCGGGCGCCCGGCTTCGCGTCCGACGTCGGCCACCAGATCGTGGTCGGCGTCGGGATCTGCGGCGCCGAGCGGCTCCTCACCGCGCAAGGCCCGGAAGATGTCGGAGACCCACAGGTTGAGGCCCTGAGCATCCATCACGCCGTGGAAGGCGCGGACGACGACGCTGGTCTGCGTTCCCGACTCGGCCAGGACCACCTCGCAGGTGCGCCCGTCGGAACCGAGATCGGCGGTCAGCACCGGGTCGTCGTCGAGCCGGTCGAGGGACACGTCGTGGTGAACGGCCAGCACTCGCGGGGCCACACCGGAGTCGATCCACTCGTCACCGCGGCGAATCAGCCGCGCCCCCGGACATGCCTCCGAAGCCTTGCCGACGGCCTCAGTCAACCGCGGCAGGTCGAGCCGTCCCTCACCGGTGATCACCAGCTGAATCGCGAAGGGTGGCGCGAGCCGCCGAGCGGCGAGGTACAGCCGCTCGGTGGCCGAAACCGGGCGGCGGAACGTGGAGAAGGTCATGGGCGGGTGCTTCCTCATCTCTGTGCTGGTCGGACCACTGCGCCCGGCCGGGCCGACGCGATGCGACCGGCGGTGCAGCGGCGGGGGTCAATGCAGGTCGCGTGTGAGGTGGCCCAGGCCACCCGACTCCTGCACCCACTCGATGAACTGCCTCATACCGGTCTCCCGGTCGATCACCGGCCGATAGCCGAGATCTCGCCGGGCGGCGCCGGTGTCGTAGGTCGACGACCGGGTGAGCAGGGCCAGCACATACATCGACAGCGGCGGCGGCACTCGCCGCGCCAGCGCCGGGACGGTCCAGATGCGGTCGAGCACCTTGACCACCCGGGCGACCGCCTGTGGATTCACGTTCCGCCGGGTGAGGGTGAAGCCGAACTCGCCGGCGACCTCCTCCATGTATCCCCACACATCGGTCACCTCGTCGTCGGCGACGTAGTACGCCTTCCCGCTGACACCGGGCGCGTCGATCGCCCGAACCGTGGCCTCCACGATGTTGTCGACGTGGCACAACGATGCGTAGACGGTCGTGCCCGCGGACAGGTTCGGCAGCTTCCCCGCCTGTGCCCGGCCGAGCAGCCGGACGACGGGACCGCTGCGATCCCCGGCACCCCAGATCGCGCGGGGGCGCAGCGCACAGGTCACGAAATCTCCGTCCGCGGCGGCCAGCACCGCACGTTCGGCGGCGGCCTTGGTCTCCGAGTACAGGTTCAGATAGCGGTGCGGATACGGGACGGACTCGTCGATGCCGAGCTGGTCTCCGCCGTCGTAATCCATCAGTGCGCTGGGACTGGAGATGAACACGAAACGGGCCGCGCCCTCGGCCCGCGCGCCGGCCAGCAGGGCCTCGGTGGCCTGCCGATTCTCGACGTCGAACTGCCGGCGCGTGCCCCGCTCGTCGACGCGGGCGGCACTGTGCACCACCACGTCGATCCCGCGGACGGCCGCGGCCAGCGATGCCGGATCACTCAGATCGCCGTACCGGACGTCGATCCGGTCGCCGAGGCGACTCAGATCGCTGGTCGGGCGCGCCAGGACGGACACCTCGTACCGGGGGTCGCCGAGCAGCCGCTCCACGAGACGGCCGCCGAGGAACCCGGACGCACCGGTCACCAGAACTCTCATGATCGTGCCTCCGGACGGGTCTTCCACCACGTCATCCCGAAGATCAGCGTGAGGGCCGCGGTGGCCGCCCGCGACCGCTCGGGTCCGGCCGCGGCGAGGGCCGCCGGGATCTGCGCGGTGTGCAGCACCACGCTGGCGAAGGCATCCGCCGCCACCACTCCGCGCAGCGCACGATGCGTGATCGGGCGTCCCGACGCCCGCCGGTAGGCGGCATAGAAGAGCAGCAGCCAGCCGGCGACGGGAATCGTCCGCAGCGCGATCACGGTGACGCGCCCGGGCCGGCGGCGGCTTTGGTCAAGCTGCGCGATGCCCTCCTCGAGGGCACCTCCGACCGGTGCTCGGTCGTCGGGCACTCGGTCGTCGGGTGCACCGTCGTCTGGTGCGTACCCGGCAGCGCCGCCGGTCGGAAGGTGAGTCATCGGACGTGCCTTTCGGTCGGCGGCGAGCCGGACGGCGGCCCACTCGGCGAGCTCCTCGCGTTTGATCTTGGCGTTGTGCCGGATGTCGACGGGAAAGCCGGGATGCACCAGGAACTCGGTGATCTCGCCGGTCATCGGGTGCTCGGCTGCCCGGCTGCGTACGGCGTCGAGGACGGCCGCTTCCTCGGCGCCGGGGGTCAGCTGGACGCACAGCACCGGTACTTGCCGGGGGCGCTCGCCGACACCCGCCAACGCGGTCGCGGCCACCCCCGGTATCGACCCGAAGATCTGCTCCACGGCGACGGTGTGCAGCACGCCCGACGGGGTGACCACGATCTGGGATTTGCGGCCGGCGAACCAGAGCCGGCCCTGACCGTCGATCCGGCCGAGGTCGCCGGTGCGATGCCAGATGCGGTCGCCGTCGTCGATCTTGGTCTGGGCGTCGGCGGTGGCCGGCCAGAAGTACCGCGTGCTGACCTGCGCCCCGGAGACGACGATCTCGCCGACCTCGCCACTCAGTGCGGGGATGTCGCCCCAGCGGGGCAGCGGGCGATCCACGGCCGGGATGATCGCCAGATCCAGGCCGCCGACCGGGCGGCCGAGGCAGACACCGGCGCCGTCCCGGGTGAGTTCGGTGAGACCGGACAGCAGTTCACGCGATTCGATCGCGGCCATCGGAATCGCCTCGGTGGCACCGTAACCGGCGAACACCTCGGCGTCCTCCGGGAGCACCGCGCGCAGCCCGGCGACCACGGCGACCGTGACCGGTGCACCACCGGAGAACACCCTGCGCACCGACGGCATCGGCGTCCGATGACGGTCCGCATGCTCGACGAGGGGTGCGAGCACCGCCGGGGAGGCGAACAGGGTGGACACCTCGAAGCGGTTGATCGCATCCACCGCATGCAACGGATCGGTGTCGCCCACCCGACTGGGATCCAGCGGCGGCAGCACGATGCGCGTGCCCAGCAGCAGATACAGCAGCCCGAAGATCGGCAAGGTGACCAGCGCCGTCTGCTCGGGTCCGGCACCGGTCAACGAGCGCGTCGAACCCAGCATGGCGTGCAGGTTTCCGTGGGTCAGCTCGACGGCCTTGGCCGGCCCGGTGGAGCCGGTGGTGAAAGCGATCAGCAGCAGACTGTCCGCGTCGGGGACCGTGCGCGAGGGCGCCGGGAGCCCGGCGCGACGGATCGACGCGAGGGTCTTTCCGCCCCACCCCCACCGACGGCCGACCGTCACCGACGCGGTCAGGTCGCGGAACGAACGCCGGAACAGCAGCCGCACGGCGTGCGCCTTCGGGACGCCGATGAACGCCGAGGCGCGCGCCGCGGACAGGCAGCGCACCATCGCCCGCAGCCCCATGCCCGGGTCGATCACCACCGGCACCGCACCCGCTTTGAACAGACCGAAGAGGATCGCGTAGAGCTCGGGCCCCGGATCGACGAGCACGATCACCCGCGTCCCGGCGGTGATGCCGTCGGCGACGAACGAACCGGCCAGCGCATCCGACCACGCACCGAGTTCGGTGAAGGTGACGTCCCGATAGTCCGGCAGAGCCATGGTGCCGCCGACCGCGTGGGTGATGGCCGGTGCGTCCGGCCGCTGAGCGACCTGGGAGTCGAGGCGACCCAGCGCGTCGATTCGGAGTGGTGCGGCGTCCGTCATCGCTCGCCTCCGGGAGTCCGGTACAGCACCGCGCCGGCACTCGGCCCCGCCCCCGCCGCCACGAACAGCACCGCCGTGGCTCCGGCGATCGTCCCGGCCTCGTCGGCGCGATGGTAGGCCTGCGCGAGAGCCGCGGTGTGCGTGTCACCGGGCAGCTCGCCGGCGGCCAGCGGCAGACGCAGCCGCTCGGCGAGTGCGGCGGCGAAACCCGGTGTGGGCCGCGAGCTGATCAGCACCACGCCCGCGCGATCGGCCGCCGGCGAATCCGCGTCCCCGCCGCCGGGCCCGAAGGCCTCGTCGAGCGCCTGTACCGCCGTGGCCTCGGCCAGGTCGAGCAGGGACTCCGCGAAGTCCGGAGAACGCCGCACCGTCATCACCGAACGACCGCGAGTACCCATCGAGGTGGTGTCGACGAAGCCCTCGACGCCGGTCGGTCCGGGCAGCAGACGGCTGTGGACACGACCGAACCCGACGTCGCCGTCCCGCCGCTCGAGGAGCAGCGCGGCTCCGGCGAGGTCGTACGGGAAGTCCGCGCCGGCGGCCTGCCGCGTGGTCGACGGGTGGGTGTCCCCACCGACCAGCAGGACGCGGGTGGTGCCGGTGGTGGCCAGCAGACTGTCGGCGACCTGCACCGCGTTGAGCATCCCGCAGGCGCCGTTCATCAGGTCGAAGGAGAAGCACTTGGGATCGGAGCGCTGGTACGTCAGCCCGAGGCCGATGCCCTGCTGGATCAGGGCTCCGATGGCCGGCTCGACCGTATTCGAGTCCCGGTAGACGCCGGAGTTGATCAGGACCCCCACCTCGCGGTCGTCGATGCCGGCGGCGTCGATGGCGGCCCGCCCGGCACGGGAGAGATGTTCGACGACGCTGCCGGTGCCGTCGCCGTCGTACGACGACGAACCGTTGCTCAGGCCGCTTGCGGTGATGATGACGCCCACGTCAGGCCTCCAGGTTCGAGATGGTGGCCGACAGGTAACCGGTGACGATTCCGGATGCGGCCGGCACCATCAGCAGCTTCGCGCCGGCCGGAATGGCACCGGACCGCAGATGCTCGGCCAGAACGACGAAATGCGACGTGGTCGAGGTGTTGCCGTACTTCTCGATCACGTTCAGCGGCGGCGGCATCGGGACCCCGAACTCACGCTCACCGAGCTTGTTCATGGCGATGACGGCGCCGGCTCCGAACTGATGGTGAATCACGTAGTCGAACTCCTCGTCGACGAAGCTCCGGCCCCGCGCGGCGAGACAGTCGGCGAGTCCGTCGGTCCAGAGCGTGAACCGCGCCTCGTTGTGCATGCGCCGGTTGTCGGTGTACAGCGCGATGCCCTGACTGCGATCGCTCGGCATGCCGAGGCACGCGTCGGCATACTCCGCAGCGGTGAACAGGTCGACGTAGTGGATCCGGTCGGCGTCGTCGTCGGAACGGTCCAGGATCACCGCGGAGGCCGAATCACCGACCGACAGCGACGCGAACTGGGGGTCGTAGCCGGTGCCGAGTTCCCGGACGGCGGTGTCGGAGATGGGGGTGATCGCCTCGCCGCTGACCACCATGGCGCGCTCGATCGCGCCGGACCGGATCATCGAGTCCATCAGGTACGTGCCGGTCATCATCCCGGCGCAGGCGTTGGACACGTCGAAATGAATCGCCCGGGTGGCGCCGAGCTCTTTCGCCAGCATCGAGGCGAACGAAGGCTCGAAGTAGATCACGTCGCCTCCCCGGCTGCGGGTGATCGAGACCGAGACGATCGCGTCGAGGTCTCCGGCGTCGTAGCGCGAGCGCGAGAGGCAGTCCCGCGCGGCCTTGACGGCGAGGGCGTAGGAATCCTCGAAATCGTCCGGCGCCGTCGACCGCACACGTCGTTCGACGACTCCGGTGACGGCTTCGAAGTCGAAACTCGGCGGTGCCGTCAGCGCGGAGATCAACTGGCGCGTGGCCACCGATTCGGCGGGCAGATACGCACCCACGGATTCGAATCTGGAGTGAGACAAGCTGGCTTCCCTTCGATCTCTTCAGTCCTCGTGAGCCCGCGGGCATCGCCGGCTTCCTGCGCCTGCCTGCGTCAGTTCTTATTGTTACGTAACCGTAGGTTACTGGCGCGTACCGTATCCGGCGAAGACCCTCCGCATCCACTTCGGACGGACGTGAGTTAGCTCTCGCGGCCCCTCCGCGCAGGTCAGCCTCCGCTGTGTTTCAGAGCACGATCCGGCCACAGTTCAGTCCGGTCCGGTGTCGCTGATTCCAGAACGCCGTTTCCTCGCCCTAGGATTCGAGACGCTATGAAACTTCCTCTGCGGCTTCGTCTTCTCTCGCTCACCCTCGCCGGGATCGTCACCGTGATCGGCCTCGCGCTCAGTCCGGCCGGACAGGCCGAAGCACGGGTCGTCGGCGTCCAGCAGATCGCACCCCGCATCACACTGATCTCGGTCTACTCGGCCGCGATGAACCGGGTGATCCGCAGCCACGTACTACATCCGGCAGGCAGGCCCGCCGGCCTGCCGAGCTTCTACATGCTGCCTGGCGCGGGCGGCGCCGAGGACGGCATCTCCTGGTACAACCACGGCGGTGTCCGGGAGTTCTTCGCCGGCAAGCGGGTCAACGTGGTGCTGCCGATGGGCGGCAAGTTCTCGATGATGACCAACTGGCATCACCGCGACCCGATCCTGGGTCGCAACCAGTGGCAGACCTTCTACACGCGCGAGCTGCCGACCGCGATCGACCAGCACTTCCGCACCAGCGGTGTCAACGCGATCTCCGGCGTCTCGATGTCCGCGGGGCCCGCGCTCGACCTCGCCATCCAGGCACCCCGGCGTTTCCGCGCCGTCGCCTCCTACAGCGGCTGTCCCGGCACCACCGACCCGCTCGGCCGGCTGACAGCGACCGTGGTGCCGCTGCGCGGCGGCGGCAACCCGTTCAACATGTGGGGCATGTACGACGACCCCGCGTGGATCAAGCACGATCCGGTCGTGAACGCACCGCGACTGCGCGGTAAGACGATCTTCCTGTCTGCGGGCTCCGGGCTGCCCGGCCCGGTCGACGGCGGCCCCGTCGAAGCCCTCGGCGGCATGTTCGGGGGCAACGTGGTGGAGGCGATCTCCCTCGCCTGCACGCAGAACATGTCGAACCGGCTCAACTCGCTCGGCATCCCGCACCGGTTCAACCACCGCCCCGACGGCTCGCACAGCTGGGGCCTGTTCGCCGCCGACATGCGGCTGTCGTGGCCGATGATCGCCCGCGCCATCGGCGCGCGGTAGCCGTCCCGATCGATCGAGAGCGGTGATTTCGACTCGCTGCGCTCGCTCAATCATCGGGTGGCTCGCACGCCCGCCATCGGGCGGCGGTCCGTAGGCTGAGTGGCGAGAGACCGCCATGGGATATCGCTTGATCGCCGACACCGCGATGGTGCTGCATTTCGCGTTCCTCGGGTACCTGCTCGCGGGCGGGTTCCTCGCGTGGCGATGGCGCCGGACGATCTGGATTCACGTCGCCGTCGCGATCTGGGGCGCCGGCAGCGTTCTGATCGGCTACGACTGCCCGCTGACCCACGTCGAGAACTGGGCCCGCGAGCGATCCGGCGAGGCGACGCTGCCGCCCAGCGGCTTCATCGACCATTACCTCACCGGCGTCGTCTACCCGCAGCAACACGAGACGCTGGTCCAGCTCGGCGTCGCCGTGGTCGTAGCGATCTCATGGGTCGGCTACGCCGTGCGGGCACGCACGGCGCGCGTAGACGGGGCGCGCTGACCAACGCCGCCCAGGCCGCCGGTTCCGCCCCGGGATTCTGGTTCCGCCCTATACCGCCCGCATAGGGCGGAACCGGAAACCTGGGGCGGGAGCTTCCGGCGAGGACGCAACCGGCGTGTCTAGGGAACCCGGCAGGCCTCCGCCGCGTCTAAGAAGGCATGCAGCTTCCTCGCGACCGTCATGGACTCGTCCGCCGCCGCGCCGTCGTCGCGCGCGGGCTCACCGACGACCATCTCGAATGGCACGTGAAGAACCACGATCTCGTCCGGCTCGGCGGCGGTGCGTACGCCGCCGTCGCCGACCTGCCCGCCGACGAATGGAGCCGCCGAGACGAGCTCTACCGCCTCCGATGCATCGGGATCTCCACCGCCGGTCGCGCAGTCGAGAACGTGCTCTCGCACCAGTCGGCGGCGGCGGTGCACGGTATCGCCCTCCTCGATCCGGACACGTCTCGCGTCCATACGACGAACAGCACCAGAGCGGGCGGAAGCAAGACCGCGCAGCGCTTCGTCCATCCGGGACCGTTGCGCGATGCCGACGTCGTCGAGGTCGACGGCGTGCGCGTCACCTCGCTGGTCCGCACCGCCGTCGACCTCGCCTGTGCGGAGAACGACTTCGCCAAGGCGCTCACGATCTTCGACGGTGCTCTTCGCCGCGGCGCCACCGTCGATCAGCTCACCACAGAGCTCAAGGCACGACGACGGGTCGGTGCCGCGATCGCGCGACACGCACTCGCGCACTCCGATGCCGACTCCGCGTCAGTCGGCGAATCTTGGAGCCGCGCACAGATGATCGAGGCGGACCTGCCGACGCCCGAACTTCAGAAGTACTACCTCCTGCCCGCGCAGGACGCGTGGGTCGACTTCGACTGGAGCGGAGTCCTGGCCGGCGAGTTCGACGGCGAAGGCAAGTACCTGGGCGGCCTTCGCGCCGACGACGCGCGCGCGGATCAGGTGGTACTGCAGGAGAAGCGCCGCCAGGACCAGCTGGAGGCGCTCGGTCTGAAGGTGATCCGCTGGACCTGGGACACCCTCCGGAAGGGCGAGCTCGTCGGGTTGCTCCGCTACTGGCTGCGCCACTTCTCACTGCTCGGGTGAGGGGCTCGTCGTCGTCGAACTTCTCTGGTCGCGATCTTCCGCCCCAGGAAATCCGTTCCTCCCGATGCGGGCCGTATAGGGAGGAACCAGAAACCTGGGGCGGAGGGATCTCGACTTCGCTCGATCAACGAGGACAGCTCGATCAGCGGAGGCGCTCGATCGGCGGGACACGCGGAGACGGAGAGGCCCCCGATCCGGGGGATGAATCGGGGGCCTCGCAGACAACCTTAGCGGTAGTCGTTGCCGTAATCGTAGTCGTCGAGCGGAACCGCAGCTCCCGACGGCGCACCGAAGGTGCCGTCCGGGCTGAAGTAGGTGTCGTCGTACGACGGGAGTGCGTAGGCGGCCGCGCGGGCCTCCTCGGTCGGCTCCACCTGGATGTTCCGGTACTTGTTGATGCCGGTACCGGCCGGGATGAGCTTACCGATGATCACGTTCTCCTTCAGGCCCACCAGCTTGTCGCTGCGGCTGTTGATGGCCGCGTCGGTCAGGACACGCGTGGTCTCCTGGAACGACGCCGCCGACAGCCACGAGTCGGTGGCCAGCGAGGCCTTGGTGATACCCATGAGCACCGGGCGACCCGACGCCGGCTCGCCGCCCTCGGCGACGACGGCGCGGTTGGCCGCCTCGAACTCGGCGCGCTCGGTGAGCGAACCGGGCAGGAACTCGGTGGCACCGGAGTCGATGATGGTCACGCGACGCAGCATCTGGCGCACGATGGTCTCGATGTGCTTGTCGTGGATCGACACGCCCTGACGGCGGTAGACCTCCTGCACCTCGTTGACCAGGTGGATCTGCACCTGACGCGGGCCCATCACGCGGAGCACCTCGTGCGGATCGGCCGGACCCTCCATGAGCGGCTCACCGACCTCGACGTGGTCGCCGTCGGCCAGCGGACGCTCGGTGCCGTCCGGCTGCACCACCGCGTGCAGGCGCTGACGCTTGGACAGCTTGTCGTAGACCTGCTCCTCGGATCCGTCATCGGGGATGATCGTGATCTTGTAGAAGCGCTCGCCCTCTTCCAGGCGAATGCGGCCGGCGACCTCGGCGATCGGCGCCTTGCCCTTGGGCACGCGGGCTTCGAAGAGCTCGGTGACACGAGGCAGACCACCGGTGATGTCGTCGCCGACGCCACCCTGGTGGAAGGTGCGCATGGTCAGCTGGGTGCCGGGCTCACCGATCGACTGCGCCGCGATGATGCCGACGGCCTCACCGATGTCGACGAGCTTGCCGGTGGCCATGCTGCGGCCGTAGCACATGGCGCAGACGCCGGTGCCGGTGCCGCAGGTGAGGACCGAACGGACCTTGACCTCGGTGATGCCCGCCTCGATCAGCTTCTCGATGGCCGGATCGCCCAGGTCGTGACCACGCTCGACGACGACGTTGCCGTCCGCGTCGACCGCGTCGGCGGCCAGGGTGCGAGCGTACGCGGAGGTCTCCACGTGCTGATCGCGGACCAGCTGGTCACCGTGCAGGGCCGCGATCGGCACGACGATGCCGCGCTCGTTGCCGCAGTCGGTCTCGCGCACGATGACGTCCTGGCTCACGTCCACCAGACGACGGGTCAGGTAACCCGAGTCGGCGGTGCGCAGCGCCGTGTCGGCCAGACCCTTGCGTGCGCCGTGCGTGTTGATGAAGTACTCGGCCACCGTCAGGCCCTCGCGGAACGAGGACTTGATCGGACGCGGGATGAACTCGCCCTTCGGGTTGGTCACCAGACCCTTCATGCCCGACAGGTTGCGGACCTGGGTCATGTTGCCCGTCGCCCCCGACTTCGGGATCATCGTGATCGGGTTGTCCTCGGGGTAGTAGTCCTCGAGCGCCTTGCCGACCTCTTCGGTCGCGGCCTGCCACAGCTCGACCAGCGCCGCACGACGCTCGTCCTTGGTCAGACCACCGCGCTGGTACTTCTTCTCCAGCGTGTCGGCCTGCGCCTCGTACCGGTCGAGGATCTCCGCCTTGGCCGGCGGCACCAGCACGTCGGACATGGCCACGGTGACGCCCGAACGGGTCGCCCAGTAGAAGCCCACGTCCTTGAGCTTGTCCACGGTCTGCGCGACGACGATCATCGGGTAACGCTCGGCCAGATCGTTGATGATCACGGCCTGACGCTTCTTGGGCATCTGCTCGTTGACGAACGGGTAGTCCGGCGGCAGCAGCTCGTTGAAGAGAACCCGGCCCAGGGTGGTGTGAAGCTCCCACTCCTGACCCTTGCGCCACTTGCCGTCGAACTCGGCGGCCTCGACGTCGGCCGGCGGACGCAGGTCCGACAGCCGCACCTTGATCGGCGCCTGCACGCTGAGCACACCGCGGTCGACGGCCATGATGGCCTCGGCCGGGCTCGAGTAGACGCCCCGCTCGACGTCGTCTCCGGTCGCCGGGGTGTACGCGCCCTCCGCGTCCTCCTTCTCGGTGGTCAGGTAGTACAGACCGGTCACCATGTCCAGACGCGGCATGGCGAGCGGACGGCCCGATGCCGGCGACAGGATGTTGTTGCTCGAGAGCATCAGGATCCGTGCCTCGGCCTGCGCCTCTGCGGACAGCGGGAGGTGCACGGCCATCTGGTCGCCGTCGAAGTCGGCGTTGAAAGCCTCACACACCAGCGGGTGCAGCTGGATGGCCTTGCCCTCCACCAGCTGCGGCTCGAAGGCCTGGATGCCCAGGCGGTGCAGCGTCGGCGCACGGTTCAGCAGAACCGGGTGCTCGGCGATGACCTCTTCCAGGACGTCCCACACCTGCGGGCGCTGACGCTCGACCATGCGCTTGGCCGACTTGATGTTCTGCGCCAGGTTCAGGTCGACCAGACGCTTCATCACGAACGGCTTGAACAGCTCCAGCGCCATCAGCTTCGGCAGACCGCACTGGTGCAGCTTGAGCTGCGGGCCGACGACGATGACCGAGCGGCCCGAGTAGTCCACGCGCTTGCCGAGCAGGTTCTGGCGGAACCGGCCCTGCTTGCCCTTGAGCAGATCGCTCAGCGACTTCAGCGGACGGTTGCCCGGTCCGTTGACCGGACGGCCGCGACGGCCGTTGTCGAACAGCGCGTCCACCGACTCCTGCAGCATCCGCTTCTCGTTGTTGACGATGATCTCGGGCGCACCCAGATCGATCAGTCGCTTGAGGCGGTTGTTGCGGTTGATGACGCGGCGGTACAGGTCGTTCAGGTCCGAGGTGGCGAACCGGCCGCCGTCGAGCTGAACCATCGGACGCAGCTCCGGCGGGATCACCGGCACGGCGTCGAGCACCATGGCGCGCGGGTTGTTGCCCGACTGCTGGAACGCGGCCACGACCTTGAGTCGCTTCAGCGCACGCAGCTTCTTCTGGCCCTTGCCGGTGCGGATGGTCTCGCGCAGCGACTCGGCCTCGGCGTCGATGTCGAAGTCCTCGAGCAGACGTTTGATGGCCTCGGCGCCCATGGCGCCGGTGAAGTACTCGCCGAAGCGGTCCTCGAGCTCGCGGTAGAGCCGCTCGTCGACGATCAACTCACCCGGGGTCAGCTTGGTGAACTTGTCCCAGATCTCGTCGAGCGCCTCGACCTCGCGGCCCGCGGAGTCACGCATGCGCTTGAGCTCGCGTTCAGCGGCGTCCCGGACCTTGCGCTTGGCGTCGGCCTTGGCGCCCTCGGCCTCCAGCTCGGCCAGATCGGCCTCGAGCTTGCTCTGGCGCTCGGCCAGGGCGGCTTCGAGGTCGTCCATGATCGCCTTGCGCTCGACGGTGATCTCGGCCTCGCGGGTCGAGAGCTCCGAGTGGCGCAGTTCATCGTCCACCGAGGTGATGACCCATGCGGCGAAGTAGATGATCTTCTCGAGATCCTTCGGCGCCAGATCGAGCAGGTAGCCGAGCCGGCTGGGCACACCCTTGAAATACCAGATGTGGGTGACCGGAGCGGCGAGCTCGATGTGGCCCATGCGCTCACGGCGCACCTTGGCCTTGGTCACCTCGACACCGCAGCGCTCGCAGATGATGCCCTTGAAGCGCACGCGCTTGTACTTGCCGCAGTAGCACTCCCAGTCGCGAGTCGGTCCGAAGATCTTCTCGCAGAACAGGCCGTCCTTCTCCGGCTTCAGCGTGCGGTAGTTGATGGTCTCCGGCTTCTTGACCTCGCCGTACGACCAGTTGTGGATGTCATCGGCCGTGGCCAGGCCGATCTTCAGTTCGTCGAAAAAGTTGACGTCGAGCACGATGTTTGCCCCTCCAGAGGAGTGTCGCTAATTGGCTTTAGGGGGGTACACGGGGGGACGCAGTCCCCCCGTGCGGTCAGTTGGCGAGGTCGTCGACCGTCGCGCTTTCGTTGCGCGACAGGTTGATGCCCAGGTTCGCCGCGGCGCGCTCGAGGTCCTCGTCGTCGGTGTCGGCCATCTCGATGGCGGCACCGTCGGACGAGAGCACCTCCACGTTCAGGCAGAGCGACTGGAGCTCCTTGAGAAGCACCTTGAAGGACTCGGGAATGCCCGGCTCCGGGATGTTCTCGCCCTTGACGATCGCCTCGTAGACCTTCACACGGCCGACGACGTCGTCCGACTTGATGGTCAACAACTCCTGCAGCGTGTACGCCGCACCGTAGGCCTGCATGGCCCAGCACTCCATCTCACCGAAACGCTGGCCGCCGAACTGGGCCTTACCGCCGAGCGGCTGCTGGGTGATCATCGAGTACGGTCCGGTCGAACGCGCGTGGATCTTGTCGTCGACCAGGTGGTGCAGCTTGATGATGTACATGTAGCCGACCGAGACCGGGTACGGGAACGGCTCGCCGGAGCGGCCGTCGAACAGGGTCGCCTTGCCGTCGCTGTTCACCATGACGTCGCCGTCGCGGTTCGGCAGCGTCGAGCCCAGCAGACCGGCGAGCTCCTCGTCGCGGGCGCCGTCGAACACCGGGGTGGCGGTGTTGGTGTCCGGCTCCACCGAGTACAGCTCCTCCGGCAGGCGCTCGGCCCAGTCCGGCACGCCCGCGGCGACGTCGATGTTCCAGCCGGCCTTCGCGACCCAGCCGAGGTGGGTCTCGAGGATCTGGCCGATGTTCATACGACGCGGCACACCGTGGGTGTTCAGGATGATGTCGACCGGGGTGCCGTCGGGCAGGAACGGCATGTCCTCGGCGGGCAAGATCTTGCCGATGACGCCCTTGTTGCCGTGGCGGCCGGCCAGCTTGTCGCCGTCCTGGATCTTGCGCTTCTGCGCGACGTAGACGCGCACCAGTTCGTTGACACCGGGGGCCAGATCGTCGTCGTCGTCGCGGCTGAACACGCGGACGCCGATCACCTTGCCGGTCTCACCGTGCGGCACCTTGAGCGAGGTGTCGCGCACCTCGCGCGCCTTCTCACCGAAGATCGCGCGGAGCAGCCGCTCCTCCGGGGTCAGCTCGGTCTCGCCCTTCGGCGTGACCTTGCCGACCAGGATGTCGCCGTCGCGGACCTCGGCGCCGATGCGGACGATGCCGCGCTCGTCGAGATCGGCGAGCACCTCGTCGGAGACGTTCGGGATGTCCCGGGTGATCTCCTCGGCGCCCAGCTTGGTGTCGCGGGCATCGATCTCGTACTCCTCGATGTGGATCGAGGTGAGGGTGTCCTCCTCCACGAGCCGCTGGCTCAGGATGATCGCGTCCTCGTAGTTGTGGCCCTCCCACGGCATGATCGCCACGAGCAGGTTCTTGCCCAGCGCCATCTCGCCCTGATCGGTGCACGGACCGTCGGCCAGCACCTGACCGGCCTCGACCCGCTGACCCTCGTCGACGATCGGGACCTGGTTGGCACAGGTGCCGTGGTTGCTGCGCTCGAACTTGCGGAGACGGTAGCTCTGGCGGGTGCCGTCGTCGGCCATCACGGTGATGTAGTCGGCCGAGACCTCCTCCACCACACCGGTGTCGGTGGTGACGATGACGTCGCCGGCGTCGACCGCGGCCCGCAGCTCCATGCCGGTGCCGACCAGCGGCGACTCGGAACGGACCAGCGGCACGGCCTGACGCTGCATGTTGGCGCCCATCAGCGCGCGGTTCGCGTCGTCGTGCTCCAGGAACGGGATCATCGCGGTCGCGACCGACACCATCTGGCGCGGCGAGACGTCGAGGTATTCGACCTTGGCGGCCGGGACGAACTCCACCTCGGCGCCCTTGATGCGCACCAGGACGCGCTCGTCGGTGATGTTGCCGTCGGCGTCGTACGAGGTGTTGGCCTGACCGATGAGGTAGCGGTCCTCCTCGTCGGCGGTCATGTACTCGATCTGGTCGGTGACCTTGCCGTCGACCACCTTGCGGTACGGCGTCTCGATGAAGCCGAACGGGTTGACGCGTGCGTACACCGAGAGCGAACCGATCAGGCCGATGTTCGGGCCTTCCGGGGTCTCGATGGGGCACATGCGGCCGTAGTGCGACGGGTGCACGTCGCGCACCTCGAGGCCGGCGCGCTCACGGCTCAGACCGCCCGGGCCCAGCGCCGACAGGCGGCGCTTGTGAGTCAGACCCGACAGCGGGTTGTTCTGGTCCATGAACTGCGACAGCTGGCTGGTGCCGAAGAACTCCTTGATCGCCGCCACGACGGGACGGATGTTGATCAGGGTCTGCGGGGTGATCGCCTCGGCGTCCTGGGTGGTCATCCGCTCACGGACGACGCGCTCCATACGCGAGAGACCCAGCCGGATCTGGTTCTGGATCAGCTCGCCGACGGTGCGCAGGCGACGGTTGCCGAAGTGGTCGATGTCGTCGACCTCGACGGGCACCTCGACACCGCCGGGGCCGGTCATCATCGGCGCGGTGGCGCTGTTCGGATCGGCCTCGTGCAGGCGCACCAGGTACTCGACGGTGGTGACGATGTCCTCGCGGGTCAGCACCGACGGACCGAACATCGGCTGATCGGTCAGGCCGAGCTTCTTGTTGATCTTGTAGCGACCGACGCGGGCGAGGTCGTAGCGCTTCTCCTTGAAGAACATGTTCTCCAGGAGGCTCTCGGCGGACTCCTTGGTCGGCGGCTCACCCGGGCGCAGCTTGCGGTAGACCTCCAGCAGCGCCTCGTCCTGGTTGTTGGTGTGGTCCTTCTCCAGGGTCGACATCATGATCTCGGAGAAGCCGAACCGCTCGGCGATCTCCTCGCGGGTGACGCCCAGCGCCTGCAGCAGCACGGTGACCGGCTGGCGGCGCTTGCGGTCGATGCGGACGCCGACGGTGTCGCGCTTGTCGATGTCGAACTCGAGCCACGCACCGCGGCTCGGGATCACCTTGACCGCGTGCAGGGTCTTCTCGGTGGCCTTGTCGATGGTCTCGTCGAAGTAGACGCCCGGGCTGCGGACGAGCTGGCTGACGACGACGCGCTCGGTGCCGTTGATGATGAAGCTGCCCTTGTCGGTCATCATCGGGAACTCGCCCATGAAGACCGTCTGCGACTTGATCTCGCCGGTGTTGTTGTTGATGAACTCGGCGGTGACGAACAGCGGCGCCGAGTAGGTCATGTCCTTGTCCTTGCACTCGTCGATCGAGGCCTTGACCTCGTCGAAGTGCGGCTCGGAGAAGGAGAGGGACATCGACGATGCGAAGTCCTCGATGGGAGAGAGCTCGCGGAGGACATCCTCGAGCCCGCCCACCGGATTCTCCTCACCCCGGGCGATCGCCTTCGCTCGCCACTCCGGCGAGCCGATCAGCCACTCGAAGGAATCCAGCTGCAGATCAAGAAGGCCCGGCACCTCCAGCGGCTCATCGATCTTGGCGAAAGAGACACGGCGGGGAGCTCCAGGGATGCTGCCGGTCGAGGTGGTTGAGGTGGACTGGCGGTCGAGTGCCAAGATGCGTCCTTCTCTCGCGTTGTGTTCTATAAATTGGCGTCTAGCCTTTGGCCTTGGGGCCTGGTGCACGGTCTGACAACCCGGGTCGACCTGCGGAGATCCCAAGACGAACACAGTCGCATTCGGTTGGACGTTCCGAGACGTAGACAGGGTGCAGCCAGCGCAACGTCCTACAGTACCAGAAAATGGGCAGACTGTGTCAACCCCGTCAAACGACGGTGCGTGACGGCGCCCCGCGACGAGCTCTGCGCTGGCGTGGTCGGTGATCCCACTCGACCGTCCCGGCGGATGACCGGTGCGATCGTCGCGGCGATTCGCGACCGGCACACGTGCTCTTGTCTGGGAACAGACTGTACCGCGAACGGCCGCTCGTCAAGCGATACGCGCGGTTCGGTGCAGAGTTCGCTGCCGAAACATCCGGACGCGGCGACGTCGACGACCCGCGCTCAGCGGACGTCGACCACCTCACTGATCAGCCACTGGCCGTCGACTTTCTCCATCGTGGCCTGCATGCGCGGCGCGACGTGATCGAGCAATTCCTCGCCGGAGGTGACCTTGATGATCAGGATCGCGAGGACGGTTGCCCGGTCGCCTTCCAGCGCCGACAGCGCGACGTAGTCGACGTGACAGGTGCCCACCGCCTTGGTCTGGACGACGAGCTTGCGGTTGGTCTCGGCGGTCTTGTCGTACTCCTCGCGCGCCGAACCGGTGAGCGTGGTGCGCGCCCGCTTCATGTCGTCGGTGATCTTGTCGAAGTCGTAGGTAAACGGCGCGCACGCCTTGGCCGAGTACTGCGCCATCACCTCGTTCGACTGGCTCTGGTCGACGAATGCCAGGTTGTCGCCGCGTCCCGGCACCCCCGGATGCCACGCGAAGAACGCGGCCAGTCCGCCGATGATCGCGGCGATCAGCCAGAGGGTCACGGCCAGCGACACCGTCTGCTTTCCGGTGCGCACCGGGTGCAGGCCGTCGGGCCCGTCCACGGCCGCGTCGGTGCTCGACGTCGACTTCAGGGCGTCCGCATCGACGGCGCGCTCGCGCACCCGGGCGGTCGGGGCCGAACTCCCCCGCGCCTTGCGGATCCGCTCGGTGGCCGCTGCGGCATCGCGCTTCTTGGTTCCGCCGGACAGGTCGAGCGTGGTCTCGGTGATGGTGCCCGATTCGGTCTCGATCACCGTCGTCTCGGCCTCGATCACCTCGCCGCGGGCCTCTGCCCCGGACGCCGCCGACCCGGACGAGGCGCCGCCGGACAGGTCCAGCACCGTCTCGACGATGGGCTTCTGCGTCTGCTCACCGATCCCGCCGGCCTTTCCGGGCCTGTAGCCGGGGATGGCCGAGGCGGGGGTGGTCGAGGCGTCGTCGGACGTGTTCTTCTCGCTCATCAGTTGCCGCCCTCGTCCTCGGTGCCGGCCTGGTCGCCCTGCTCACCGGAATCGCCCTGCTCACCGGCATCCCCCTGCTCGACGTCGCCCTGGTCTTCCAGACCCCGGATCACGTGCAGGGGCACCACCTTGTTGACCTTGCGCGTGCCGTCGGCCTCGACGACGGTCACGAGGAACTCCATCGGCACCGCTTCGCCCGGTGCGTTCGCGTCGGCCTTGGCCGTCGCGGTCGCGAAGACCAGCACGGTGGCCCAGTTCTCGTCGACGTTCACCTCGGTCGCCGCGGCGCGGTTGACCACCGCGGAGATCTCCGCGGTCGGCGTCTCGCCGGCGGCCTCGACCTGCTTGCGGAGTGCCTGGACGCTCTCGCCCTGAGTCTGCTCGAGGGCCTCACCGGTCATCGTCGACTGAACCCGCTTGATCCACCCGTCGATGTCCTCGGGATCGATGTTCAGTGAATTGATGATCGCCTGCTCGGCGACGTCGACCGACTCGTCGCGCAGGGTGACCGCCGCGCCGTCGTTCTTCACGTAGGCCGTGATTCCGTAGTAGCCGAAGAATCCGAGGCAGGTGATCGCCGCGACGAGCGCGGCCACGCCGGTCGCCAGGATCGCCGATGCCTTCCAGTCGCGTCCGCCGTCGGCGTCCGTCCACGGCTCGGTCGGGCCCTTCTCAGCCCGGGCCCGCGCCCGCTCCGCCTTCGCCCGGGCCTTGGCCGCTTTCGCCTCGGCTTTCGTGATCTGCTTGTCGGCCTTGGACGGCGCGGCGCTCGCCGCCGCATCGAGGGTCTCTGCGTCGTCGGTCTCTGCGTCGTCGGACTCTGCGTCGTCGGGCCGAGCGGCCTCGACATCGCCCCCAGGGGATGCGGAGTCAGCCGCAGCACTCGCGGGACCGGACTCGCTCGCGGGCGTGTCGTTGGTCTCGTCGTCGGACTCGGAAGAGGTCTGCTCACTCATTGGGCGCCACTGTATCTACTCACGACCGATCACCCCAATCACGGCCTTCACGTCTACTCACACCGGGCCCACCCCCGTGGACCGGCACCCCCCACGCACCCGCCGCCACCAAAGGCTCGGTGACGGCGGCTTTGCGGTCAGTTCTTGTACTTGGTCGGATGCACGCCCATCAGCCACGCCAACTGGGTCGCCAGCGGGTTCAAGTTCAGCGTGTCCGGCATCTTCTTCGCCGTGTTGTCCCACGGCTGCTTGTACTCCGGATTGCTGAGCGCGGCCCGGTTGGCACTGCGCACACCCGTGGGGTTGCCGACCGGCACCGCACAACTCGCGTCCCGGTTGAACGGGAAGTCGTCGTAGTTGATGTCGAAGTCCGGATTCTTCCGCTTCATCTCGTCGATGATCTTCTTGGTGCCCTCGTAGCCCCGGGTACACGTCGGCGGATTGTTGGTCTCGAGCACGATGCCGAAGTGGATCTGCCCGTCGCCCGGAGCCGCCGAGTGGCTGCCCGCCGAGAGCGCCGACAGCATGGCCAGCGTGGCGCCGGTGGAGAACGTCGCCGGCTCCACCGTATGCATGGTCTCGCCCAGCAGCCGGACCAGCTTGCCGGTGTCGCCCCCGTGCTTCTGCAGGAACGACGACAACTGCGATGCCGTGAGCGGCGCGTTGGTGAGGATCCGGCGCACGTCCGGATCCGACGACGCCAGCTGCGCGGTCACCAGCTCCAGACCGTGGGACCAGGCCAGGATCTGATCGGATTGGTCGGCCTGGGTCGACAGCACCACGTTCGAGTTCTGGATCAGGCTGATGGTCTCACCGAGGTTGTCGTAGCCGGCCTCGGTCAGATTGATGAGCGAATCGACCAGCCGGTCCATGCTCTCGGCCCGGCCGTTGAACGCCAGACCCAGCTCGTGCACCACGGTGGTCAGGTCCTCGACCGGGACCGACTCGGTCAGCGTGATCGTGTCGGTCATGACGTCCTGCAGCACCGGCGGCAGCTCGTACTTGCGGATCACGTCGTTCTTCTTCAAGTACGGTCCGTCGCCGTTCGGCGGGCGCAGGTCGATGTACTGCTCGCCGACCGCCGAACGGTTGGCGACGACGGCGACCGCCGAGGCCGGAACGTCGGGTGCGCGCGAATCCATCAGCAGTTCGACGTTCACGCCGTCGTCGGTGAGCGTCAGCTTGCCCACGCGGCCGACCGGAACGCCGCGATAGGTCACCTGCGCGTTGGTGAAGATGCCGCCGCTGCTGTCGCCCATCTCGACCGTCACCGGGTACTGGCCGATGCCGGCCAGCTTGTCCAGGCGGGCGTAGTTGGCCCCGACGAAGATGATGGCGAGCACGCCGATCACCGCGAACACGATCAGCTGGATCTTGACGAGTTTAGTGACCATCGGTGCCTCCGAGGAGCGCGATCGGGCCGTCCAGGTAGTTCACGTCGGCCGAGCTCGGGTTGCGGCCGGGCTTGTTCTGCGTGCTGCTGGTCGTCGGCTTCTTCTTCGTCGTCGACCGGCTCGACGGGTTGCGGGCGGCGGGCGGCGGCACCGGGTTCATCGGATACAGCCCGCCCGACGGCGGAGTGTTGGGCCCGAGCCGCGAATTCGGGGCCGGCGGCAGCAGGGAGATGGTCGGCCAGCCCCAACGGGGGCCGTTCCCGTTGATGTACGGGTTGTTGCGATCGACCTTCGGCGGATTCACCGACGGTGCCTGGTACCGCGGAGTTCCCTGACCCACGCCGAGCGCTTCGAGCTGGTTCAGCAGTCGCAGGTCGACGTTGAGGAACAAGTTGGTCGAGTCGCCCTGCACCGCGGGCAGGATGTCGTCCGGGAAGGGATGAGTCAGCATCAGCGGTGCGGCGGTGATCGCATCGTCGGCGGCCTTCGCGAGCTGCGTCAGGATCGGCGCCAGCGCCTTCAGGTCGGTGATGATCGCCTTGTGGGCTTTGCCGAGCACCGCGGTACCCGCCTGCCCCAGCTCGTCGAGCTTCACCAACAGGTCGACCAGCTGCGGGCGCTGCTCCTCCAGCACCGCGATGCCGGCCGGCAGCTCGTCGAGAATCCGCTCGATCTGCGCGGTCTGGTTGGACGCCCGATCGGACAGCACCGAGATGCCGTCGATCGCGTTGACGATGTCGTCACGCTGCTTGTTCAGTCCGCGGATCAGCTTCTCCGCGTTGATCAGCAGCTCGCGGGTCTGCTTGTTGCCCTCTTCGCCGCCCATCGACTGGTTCAGCGCGGTGACGATCGGCGAGAGTTGGGCGATGCCGCCGCCGTTCAGCAGCAGCGACAGCGCGCCGAGGAGCTCCTCGATGTCGGTGGTCGTCTTGGTGCGGCTGACGCCGATCGGCACGGCCGGATTCTGGCGCGGGTCGTCAGCCGTGCCCTCCGGTTCGCTGAGCGCGACGAACTTCTCACCGAGCAGGTTGGTCTGCTGCACCGCGGCACGCGCCTGATCCGACAGGTTCACGACGTTCTGCACCTTGACCGTGACGAGCGCGGTCCACTCCCCGTCGGGCACCTCGATCTTGGTGACGCGACCCACGGGGATGCCGTTCTTCTTCACCACCGACTGCGGGACCAGATCCAGGATGTTCTCGAACTCGATCTTGTACTCGCGCGGGTTGTCGCCCAGCGAGACGCCGCCCGGGAGCGGCATCTCCTGCACGTTGACACCGCACGCCGACACGCCGAAGATCATCGCGGCCATCGCCGCGCCGAGTCCCACAGCCTTGAGACGGTTGCTCTTACCGAACTTCATCAGTTCCCTCCCGGCAGCTTCGGATCGGGGTTGCCCGGTCGCGAGCCCGGCGGCTGGATGCGCTGGAGCTTGTAGTTGCTCATGATGCCGAACGGCAGGATCGGGAGGATCGGCTCGAGCACGTCGTCCTGGATCTGCTCGCCGATCTCCTCGCAGTGCGAGACCAGCGGCTTCATCTTCCGGCTGAACTCCATGGCGAGCGGATTGCCGGGCATCAGCTTGCCCAGGTCGAGAAGGCGGCACTGTGCCCCGATGGGGTCCTGCAAATCGAGGATGTTGACGCGCATGGCGACCGTGCCCGACTCGGCGTCGTACGCGTTGATCAGGTTGCTGATCGTGGTCGGCAGCACGGTGAAGATCTCCAGGAGGTCCTCGCGGTTGTCGTAGAGCGCCTGCGCGGTCGGCTGCAGATCCCGGATCGCCTTGCCCAGCTTGGCCTCGTTGTCGGCCAGGAAGCCGGCGACGTCGCCGAGCGCATACGAGAGCGTGTTCAGCGCCTTGCCGAGCTGGTTCCGCTCACCGGCCAGGAAGCTGTTGAACTGCGCCATCTGCGAGTTGAACAGGCGCACCTGCGAATCGCTCTCCTTGAGCGCTCCGACGAACACGTCGAGGTCCTTGACCGTCGAGAACAGGTCGCCCCGGGAGTTCGACAGCCGGGACGCCGCCTTCGACAGGTTCTCGATGGCGCTGCCGAGCTTCTCGCCGTTGCCCTCCAGCGCGGTGGCGCCGGCGCTCACGAACTCGCTCAGCGCGCCCTTCTGGTTCACCTCGTCGTCGCCCGGGCCGAGCGACTTCGAGAGCTTCTGCAGGTTGGCGTAGATCCCGTCGATCTCGACCGGGACCGCGGTGCGGTCCATCGGGATGTTCACGTTGTTCCCCGCGGCGGCGCCGCCGCTGTAGGCCGGCAGCAGCTGCACGTAGCGGTCGGCCACCAGAGACGGGATCACCTGGACGGCCTGCACGTCGGCCGGCAGGGTGACCCCGTGGCGCACGTCCATCTCCACCAGGACCGTCTCGCCCTGCGGCGTCACCTTGGTGATCTTGCCGACGTCCACGCCGAGCACCCGCACGTTGGAGCCCTCGTAGAGCCCCACCGCGCTGGAGAAGGTGGCCCGCACCTTGGTCGAGTTCAGGTAGCCGAAGGCCCACCAGCCGATGATGCCGACGATCACCGCCACCACCGCGACCAGCGCGATGATCTTGTTGTTCCTGGGCGTGAAGAAGGTGTTCTCCACGTTCGCGTCCGGTGTGCTCATCAGCTACCCGTCCCCCCATTCGTGAGGTTCTTGCGCATGTTCGGCGGGCGATGGGTGTTCTGCGCCGGAAGGGCCGGCGGCAGCAGGTTGGTCACCGTCGCCTCGAACCACCGTCCGTTGCCCAGCACGTTGGCGTACAGGCGGTAGAACGGTGCGAGATTCTGGATCGACGACCGCAGGTTCGCATTCTGCGAGGTCAGCAGGGTGGTCACGCCCTCGAGGGACTTGAGCACCGGGCCGATCTGCTTCTCGTTGTCGCGCACGATTCCGGTCAGCGCCTTGCTGAGCGCCTCGGTGCTCTTGAGCAGCGACGAGATGGCCTGCTGGCGGTTGTTGAGCTCCTGCAGCAGCACACCCGCGCCGGCGATCAACCGGGTGAACTCCTCGTTGCGGTCGGCCAGGATCTTGGCCGACGAGCGCGTCGCCTTCAGCAGTCGCTCCACCTCGGCGTCTCGACTCGCGATGGTCTGCGACAGCCGGGAGATGCCGTCCAGCGCCGGACCGACGTCCTTGGCCGAGGCCCGGAAGACGTCGGACAGCTTGCCGAGCGCCTCGGCCACCTGATCTGTGTCGACGTTCTCGATCTGGTCGGCGGCGTCGGAGAACGCCTCGACGACGTCGTACGGGGCGACGGTGTCGGTGAGGACCTCGCGCGGATCGGCCCGCTTGGTGCCCATCGGGTTGAGCGCGATGTACTTCTGGCCGAGCACCGTCTTGATCTGAATGGTCGCCTGCGTCTTGTCGCCGATCCAGGTGTTCGCCACCCGCATCCGCATCAGGACCCGGTCGCCGTCGAGGTCCACCGCCGTGACCTCGCCGACCTTGACGCCCGCGACGCGGACCTCGTTGCCGGGCTTCACGCCGGCGGCCTCGTCGAACTGGACCGTGTACTGCGGGCTGGCGCCCACCAGCGGCAGATCCTTGAGATAGAACGACGACAGCGTCAGCATGATCAGGACCGTGACGCCCAGGATGCCGATGCTGCGGGGCTTGCGCTGACCCGCGAACCGGCGGGACTTCTTCGGCGGCAGCTTGGTGACGTCGATGTCGGCCGCGTTCTTCTGCTGGTCGGACATGCTCACCCCTCCCCGTTGATCTTGCCGTCGGCCCAGCAGCGTGTGGCCATGCTGGTGTAGAGGACGTGGTTGATGTCCGGCAGCGGCACCAGCGGCTGGCTCAGCAGCCTCGACTTCCCGTTGCCCGCGGTGATGTCCAGGCCGCACAGGTAGAACTGGAACCACGAACCGAAGGTGGCCGAGCGGCCCAGCTTCTCCAGCTTGACCGGGAGGTTCTTCAGCACGTCCTCCACGTCGCCCTGCCGCGCGTTGATCTTGTCGCTGGTGGCCTTGAGACCGGCCAGCGAGGCCTGGATCGACGGGCGGGTCTGACTCAGGATGGAGCCGGTGAGCGAGGTCAGGTTCGACACCGAGCTGATCGCCGAGCCCACCGAACCGCGCTGAGCGGCCAGGCCGGTCACCAGCTTCTCGGTGTTCACCAGCAGATCGGTCAGCTGGTCGTCGTTCTTGTTCACCGTGTCCAGCACCTTGGTGAGGTTGGTGATCATCTCGCCGATCACCTTGTCCTTGTCGGCGATGGTGTTGGTCAGTTCGGCGGTCTGATTGATCAGCGAGCCGATGGTGGCGCCCATGTCGACGCCGTCGCCCTGCTGGAACACGGCGATCACCGTCTCGGCGAGCTTGTTCATGTCGTCGGGGGTGATCTGCTTGAACAGCGGCCGGAAGCCGTTGAACAGCTCTGTGAGGTTCACCGCGGGGAACGTGCTGCTCACCTTGCGGTCCTCGTGGTACCGGAACGTGTAGCCCGGGCCGACCGTCTCGGCGGCGTCGCCGGGCCCCTTCTCCAGTGCCACGTACCGCAGACCGGCCAGGTTGCGGTACCGGATGTAGATCCGGGTGCTCTTGGGCAGCGTGCTGCGGTTGACGTCGAACGCCACTTCGGCGCGGTTCTGTTCGACGATGTTCACGCTCTGGACCTGACCGACGCGCACGCCGGCGATCCGGACGTCGTCTCCGGGGTTCAGCATGGCGGCGTCGGTGAAGATCGCCTTGTAGCTGTTCTTGCCCGACGCGCCCGCATTGGCGATCAACAGCGCCAGCACCGTCGTCGCCAGGATCGTCACCACAGCGAAGACGATCAGCTTGATCAGCGGAGACCAGACACCCCTCATTTGATCGTCACCTGCGCTCCCTGCAGTGCGGTGCCGCCGATGTAGGTGGTCCAGCCCGGCACGTCCGCCGGGTTCTGACCGCTGTCGGCGCCGTAGATCAGCTTCATCTGAGTCATGTAGTCGCTCTCCATGCCCTTGCCGGCGGGCATTCCCGCGAACTGCGGCTGCGGCAGATTCGGCCAGGTCTTCGGACCGGCGTTACGCGACGGCGGCTGGTACGAGCCGTCCGGGACGCTGCCGCCCGGGTACTGCGGGAACGGGCGGCCGTTGGTGGCCGGTTCGTAGCAGCGGGCCGGCGGATCGAGCCACCACATGCGGGGCTCGTCCTGGTTCGGCAGGTACCGGCCGCGCGGATTCACGAACTGCACGTTCACGTGGACTCCGGGATTCTCGGTGTCCTTGCCGACGATCGGCCCGACCTTCGGGATGATCGTGGCGAAGTTGTGGAACGTGCACTGGAACACCGGCGACTGGCGGGCCAGCTGCTTGAGCATGAACTCCGAGTCGACGAACACGTTCACCAGATTGCGCCGGTTCTTGTTCAGGAAGTTCGTGGTGTCGACCGCGGCCACGCCGAGTGTCGCGATGACGTTGCGGAGGTCGCCCTGGCGCTCCACCACGGTCCGGTTGGTCACGCGCAGGTTGTCGAGCGCGTCGATCACATCCGGCAGCGCATCGGAGTAGGTCTGCGAGAACGAGGCCAGACCGCGCAGGGTGCCCTGCAGCTCGGGCATGTTCGCGTTGACCCGGGAAAAGATGGTGTTGAGCTGCTCGATGGTCTTGTTCAGCTCCTTGCCACGGCCTCCGATGGCGGCGTTCACCGAGGTGAGCGTCGCGTTCAGGTCCTCGGGGGGAACGGCCTCCAGGATCGGCAGCAGTGCGTCGAACAGATCCTCGACCTCGGGGGCGTTGCCGCTCGCGTCGGTCTTGATGGTGCCGCCCTTGGCCAGGGTGCCGCCCTGCGGGTCGGCCGGGATCTCCAGCGAGACGAAGCGCTCGCCGAACAGGGTCTTCGGCAGGATACGGGCTGTGGTGTTGGCCGGCAGGTCGCCGGCCAGGTTCGGATCCAGTCCGAGCTCGACGTCGACCTTGCCTCCCTCGCGGACCGTGACGGCCTTGACCGTCCCGACCACCACGCCGCGCGCCTTGACGTCGGCCTTGGGCACCAGCGCGTTGCCCGCGTCGCCGGCCACCAGCGTCACCTTGGTGACGGTCTCGAAGGTGCCCCGGAAGATGAGGACCGACGTGGCCAGCAACCCGAAGACGATGACGTAGAACACCAGGCCGAGCAGCCTGCGCTTGACTGTCTGCATCGCGCGTTAACCTCCGACCCGGACCGACGTCGACGTGCCCCAGATGGCCAGACCGAGGAAGAAGTCCATCAGCGCGATCAGCACCAGCGCCGAACGCACCGCGTGTCCCACGGCCACACCCACGCCGGCCGGGCCCCCACTGGCGTAGTAGCCGTAGTAGCAGTGGACCAGGATGATCACGAAGGCGAAGACCAGCACTTTGCCGAACGACCAGAGGACGTCTTCTGGTGGCAGAAACAGGTTGAAGTAATGGTCGTACGAGCCCGTGGACTGGCCGTTGAAGGTCGTGTTGATCACCCGAGACGCCAGATAGGCGGCCATCAGGCCGAGCACGTACAGCGGAATCACGGCGACGAAGCCGGCGATCACCCGCGTGGAGACCAGGAACGGGATCGAGGGCACCGCCATCACCTCGAGCGCATCGATCTCCTCGGAGATGCGCATGGCGCCGAGCTGCGCGGTGAAGCCGCAGCCCACCGTCGCACTGAGCGCGAGACCACCCACCAGGGGCGCGACCTCGCGCGTGTTGACGTAGGCGGACAGGAAGCCCGAAAGCGCCTCCGAACCGATCTGACTCAGGGCCGCGTAGCCCTGCATGCCGACCACCACGCCGGTGAAGCCCGACATCAGGATCATCACGCCCACCGTGCCGCCGATGACGGCCATGCCGCCGGCGCCGAAGGCCACCTCGGCGAGGATGCGCATCACCTCGCGGGTGTAGTGCACCAGCGTGCGCGGAATCCATGCCAGCGTCCGTCCGTAGAAGGACATCTGTTCGCCGGCACCGTCGAGCAGCTTGAACGGACGACCGAGCTGCTTCCTGGCCTCGTAGACCAGGTACTCGGGCCGGCTCTTGGCAATCGTCACACCACGGGTCACGGCTAACCTACCTTCGGCGGAACGATCTGGATGAAGACCGCTGTGATGATCAGGTTCGCGAAGAACAGCAATAGGAAGGTCACGACCACGGACTGGTTGACCGCCTCGCCGACGCCCTTCGGGCCGCCCTTCGGATGGAGTCCCTTGTAGGCCGCGACCACGCCGGCGATGATGCCGAAGATCGCCGCCTTGAAGGTCGAGACGTACAGGTCAGGCAACTGCGCCAGCGCACCGAACGACGCGAGGTAAGCACCGGGGGTGCCGCCTTGCACGATCACGTTGAAGAAGTAGCCGCCGGCGATGCCGACGACGGCGACCAGGCCGTTGAGGAGCATGGCCACCAGAACCATGGCGAGCACCCTCGGGACCACCAGTCGCTGCACCGGGTTGATGCCCAGCACCTCCATGGCGTCGATCTCTTCGCGGATGGTGCGGGAGCCGAGGTCGGCGGCCACCGCAGATCCGGCGGCTCCGGCCACCAGCAGCGACGTGACCAGGGGCGAACCCTGCTGCACGACGACGAGAACGCTCGCTGCGCCGGTGAACGACTCCGCGCCGAGTTGCTTGATCAGCGAGCCGGTCTGCAGCGACACGATCGCGCCGAACGGAATCGCGATGAGCGCCGTCGGCAGGATGGTGACACTGGCGATGAACCAGGCCTGCTGAATGAACTCGCGCCACTGGAACGGGCGCACGAACAGCTGACGCGCGACGTCGACAAAGAGCTGCACCACATTGCCGGTCTGGGACAGTGCCCCGTCACCGGCCTTCTGCAGCCTTGCGACGCCACGCTGGGTGGCGGTCGTCATGCCCGGCCGCTCCCCTGTCCGTCGTCGATCACCCGGGTGATCTCCTCGGTGCGCTCTTCCTCGGGCAGGGTCGCGACCTGCCGCGTCTCCTCGTCGAGGACGATCGTCTCGGTCGGGGTCTCGATCACCTCGGTGACACCACCGGCGGACGCCACCGCGGTGGCGTCGTGATGATGGTCGAGGACGACGCCGTCCGGATAGCTGAACTGGTGATTCGCCATGGCGACCAGGGTGGCCGAGGTGTCCGGCGTCTCCGCGGCCCGGCGGTCCTCTTCGGCGATCGACGCGCGGATGGCGGCCTGTGCGTTCGGCGGCAGACCGTTGACGATGTTCAGGACGTTCTGACGGTGGCGGATCGCGGCCTTGCGCACGGGCATGCCCGGGTTCGGCTGCACCTGCGGGATGATCTCGCTGAAGTCGTCCTTGGTGCCGCCGCCGGAGATGCCGGCGGCCTGCATGGCGGCCTCCGCGGCGGCCACGGCCTCGTCCTTCTCCTCGGACATGCCGATCGGGCCGAAGCGGTCACCGGCCAGGAACTGCTTGACGACGGGCTGCTCGGAGGTGAGCAGCACCTCGCGCGGACCGAACATCACCAATTCCTTGCGGAACAGCATGCCGATGTTGTCCGGGATGGTCCGGGCGATGTTGATGTTGTGCGTGACGATGAGGATCGTGGCGTCGATCTCGGCGTTGATGTCGATCAGCAGCTGCGAGATGTAGGCAGTGCGCACGGGGTCCAGACCGGAGTCCGGCTCGTCGCACAGGATGATCTCGGGGTCGAGCACCAGCGCGCGTGCCAGACCGGCGCGCTTGCGCATACCGCCGGAGATCTCGCCGGGCAGCTTGTCCTCGGCGCCGGCCAGACCGACCAGCTCCACCTTGTCCATCACGATGCGACGGATCTCGTCTTCCTTCTTCTTCGTATGCTCACGAAGCGGGAAGGCGATGTTGTCGTAGAGGCTCATCGAGCCGAACAGCGCGCCGTCCTGGAACAGCACGCCGAAGAGTTTGCGGATCTCGTACAGTTCCTTGGCCGAGCACTGGGTGATGTCGGTGCCGTCGATGACCACCGAACCCTGCTCCGGATGCAGAAGCCCGATCAGGGTCTTCAGGAACACCGACTTACCGGTGCCCGACGGCCCCAGGAGCGCGTTGACCTCTCCTGCCGGCAGGGTCAGCGTCACATCACGCCAGATGTTCTGTGAGCCGAACGACTTGGTCAAGCCCTCGACTGCGACCTCTACTCCCACTGCGTCCTCCAGACGTGTCGTGTGCACCAAGAAGTCGTAGCGTTGCCGTGCCGACCACCACGCGGAGCCGTGCTCCCTCAGTGCGTCAAATGTGGCTGCGGTCACTCTAACCCACGCCCGCATCCGACGACACCACAGACCAGGGCTGTCGCCACGATCACGATCGGCCGGAACTTACCTCGCGGTAACTTCTTGACTGGCTGAGAATACCTAAGGAAGACGACTTAGCCAAAGTGAGACGAGAGTCCACATGGCGATGCCGAAGCGGTGCAGGTCACAGAGTCGTCGGTCCCAGATCAGCCGGGACCTTGGTCCCTGGGCGTCGGGTCGACTTCTCGGTGGTTCCTGAGCTCCGCCGAAGGGCTCCGCTCGCGCAATCCTCGAGGGCGGATACGACGAAGGCCCGCAGGGGATCCCTGCGGGCCTTCGTCGTTGCCGATACGGCTGGTCGCTCGCACGAGGCGAGCGCGGTCTCACTTGAGCGAGACGGAGGCGCCGGCCTCTTCCAGCTTGGCCTTGGCGGCCTCGGCGTCTTCCTTGCTGACCTTCTCCAGGAGCGCCTTCGGAGCACCCTCGACGAGATCCTTGGCCTCCTTCAGGCCCAGGCCCGAGACGACCTCGCGGACGACCTTGATGACCTGGATCTTCTTGTCGCCGGCACCCTCGAGCACCACGTCGAACTCGTCCTGCTCGGCGGCGGCCTCGGCGCCACCGGCGGCCGGAGCACCGGCAGCGGCGACGGCGACCGGAGCCGCGGCGGTGACCTCGAAGACCTCTTCGAACTTCTTCACGAAATCGCTGAGCTCCAGCAGGGTCAGTTCCTTGAACTGCTCGATGAGCTCGTCAGCGGTGAGCTTCGCCATGATGGCGTCCTTCCTTTAAGTCCCAGTACGGGGGGCCTGCATCCCCTTCGCGGAATGCGGGCCGGGTCGGTGGTGCGACCGGTTGCCCGGCCGCGGGTGGGGCGGGAGGCTAGGCTGCCTCCTCGCCCTCCTTCTTCTCTTGCAGTGCCGCGGCGAGACGCGCGACCTGCGAAGCGGGCTGGTTGAACAGCCCGGCGGCCTTTGCCAAGTTGCCCTTCATGGCACCGGCGAGCTTGGCCAGGAGGACCTCACGGGTCTCCAGGTCGGCGATGGCCTCAACTTCGGCGATGGACAGCGCACGGCCGTCCATGTAGCCGCCCTTGATGACCAGAGCCTTGTTGTCCTTGGCGAAGGTCTTGATCGCCTTGGCGGCGACGACCGGCTCACCTTCGATGAAGGCGATCGCGGTCGGACCAACGAACAGCTCGTCGAGCCCCTCCACGCCTGCTTCGGCAGCAGCGCGCTTGACGAGGGTGTTCTTGGCGACGGAGTAGGTTGCGCCTTCGCCGAGCGAGCGACGCAGCTCGGAGATCTGCGGAACGGACAGACCACGGTATTCCGTGATGACCGCCGCGTTAGCGCCCTTGAACTGCTCGGTGATCTCTGCGACTGCATCGATCTTGTCCTGGTTGGCCATACTTCGCCTCCTCTCGTGTCATTTCCGTTTGACACCCTGCGGGTGTCACGACCCAGTTCCCGCCGCTCGGATGGGGTGCAGCGTCCGGCCGGAGAAACACGAACGCCCCGTGCAGGAAGCACGGGGCGATGTCGGCACACGGCGGACCGCGGCGAAGTCTCCTCGTTCATCCTGCGTGGGCCGCCGAGTGGAACTCGGGCCTTCGGCCGGGATCACTCCCGAACGACCAACGGTCTCTGGTTGAACTCGATGCACCGGCACGTAATCCGGTGAACCGGGATTTAGGGTAGCGGCCATGACCGATGAAGTCGAATCGTCCCCCTCCCCCGACGCCGCGGCCACGCCCGCGGCCCGCGCCGAGGCGGCGATCGACGCCCTGCGTGATCGTCACCTGCGTCGCCTGGGCCACGTGGTCCCGGTCACCCGCATCGGTGTGATCACCTGGCCGCCGCCCGGACGCTTCGGGTCGAAGGAGCGGATCACGTCGTCGTGGCACTACTGGTGGCAGGCTCACCTGCTCGACATCCTGGTCGACGCGGCCAGGCTCGGCGACGTCCGCGCCGCCGGCGAGGCCCGCGCCCTGACCCGCGGGATCCGGCTGCGCAACTTCGGCCGGTGGACCAACCAGTACTACGACGATATGGCCTGGCTGGCGCTGGCACTCGAGCGCGCGAGCCGGCATATAGCGCGCGGCGGACGGCCGCGCGCGCAGCGGAAGCTCACGGAGGTGCTCTACGACGCGTGGACCCCCGAACTCGGCGGCGGCATCCCGTGGCGGACCTCCGACCACTTCTTCAACGTGCCCGCCAACGGGCCGGCGGGGATCTTCCTCGCCCGGCGCGGGCGCATCGAGCGCGGCGTCGCCACGGCCGACTGGATCGCGGAGAACCTGGTGCTGCCGAGCGGATTGATCGCCGACGGCTTCTGGGCGAACCCCGACGGGAGCCGCCGCGAGGAGAACAACGTGTACACCTACTGCCAGGGCGTGACCCTCGGCCTCTGGCTCGAGGCGTACCGCCTGACCGGCGAGTTGCGGCACCTGCACCGCCTCGAGGAACTCCTGGACGTCGTCGCCCGGCACGAGGCACGGCCCGACGGAGTGCTGTCCGGCCACGGAGGCGGCGACGGCGGACTGTTCACCGGCATCCTCGCCCGCTACCTGGCCTTGATCGCCACGGATCTTCCCGTGGGCGCCCCCGGCGAGGAGCGGATCCGGGAGACGGCAGCCCGACTGGTGGTGACCAGCGCCGAGGCGGCATGGTCGCAGCGCGCCGAGATCGACGGGCTGCCGCTGTTCGGCCCCGACTGGAGCTCGCCCGCCGTCGTCCCCGACGCCCAGAGCGCCGGACCGGAGTTCATCGCCGGGGCGGTGCGTTCGTCGCAGACCCCCGAGCGCGACCTCTCGGTGCAGCTGTCCGGTGCGATGCTGATGGCGGCGGCGGCTTCGGTAACGCTTCGATTGCCTGAGCACACCGGTTCGGTTGCCCCCGAATGACAACCGGGAACGTATCCGTGCTTAATTGGTGGTAAGAAGTTCCGTGGGCTGGGTCACAGCCGAGTCGGGGGCGACGACCGCTGCAACGGTGCAGCGGGGAAGGAGAGAGAAGCACGTGAGTGTTCATCTCGATCTCGACGGCGAGGGGTCGTTCCTGCGTGGAGACCTCGGTCCCGCCGCGGCTCCGCACCATCCCGGGCACCCGTATCGTGATGCCTCCGGCGGACACCAGGCCGCGATCTGGCACGAGTCCGTGTACGGCCGCAAGCCCTACCCGCGCGTGACCATCGACCGCAACGTCACCCTCACCATGAGCGACGGGGTGCGCCTGCGCGCCACCGTCATCCGCCCGGCCAATCGCCTCGGGCAGCCCAGCCGGGCGCCTTTCCCCGTCATCCTGAACGTGAACCCCTACAACCGGGCGCTGCTCGACGGCTTCGACTTGACCCTGCACGGTCCCGGCATCGGGCGCGTGATCCGCGGTGTCGCCGGAACGATGACCCAGGAGGACGGTCCGCTGGCCGGCCTGGCGCGCCTGACCCGAACCTTCGACCGGGGCCTGTTCGACGTCTTCGGCGTCAACCGCAACCTGGTGCAGTCCGGCTACGTGCAGGTGATGGTGGACGTCCGTGGAACGGGCGCCTCGCACGGCAAGTGGGAGATCCTCAGCAGCCGCGAGCAGCAAGACTCGGTGGAGGTGATCGAGTGGATCGCCGCGCAGCCGTGGTGCGACGGCGGCGTCGGAATGGTCGGCTGGAGCTACTCGGCCATCAACTCACTGCAGGCCGCAGCACTGCGCCCGGCCGCGCTCAAAGCGGTCTTCGCCGTGGAGGGCAGCCAGGACGTGGTCCGCGACATCTACATCACCGGCGGGATGCCGTCGGCGTTCATCCCCATGTGGCTGGCGATGGTCAACGCGGTCAAATGGGCGCCGAACCCGGCGACCGCCCTGGCCGATCTGCTGCGCGGCGATCTCTATCGCTGGCTCCGCGACCGGCTCAAGAGCCCCGCGACTGAGCTGCCGTCGCTGCTGTGGGGCTTCTTGACCGCACGCGACCATCGGATCTTCGACCATCCGTACTTCCTGGAACGGTCCCCCGACATCGGGCAGATCGAGGCGGCCACCTTCACGGTCGGCGCCTGGCACGACCTGTTCGGCCGCAGCGCCACCGGCGTCTACGACCAGCTGCAGATGCCGCCGGGACGCAAGCAGATGCTCGTGGCCGACGGCTACCACCTCGATCCGGGCTGCGACCACGGCGGCGCTCATCAGCCTCCGCAGCTGGACGTGCTCGAGCGCGCCTGGTTCGACCGGTGGCTCAAGGACATCCCCAACGGCATCGAGGATTACGGTCCGGTGACTCTGGAGCAGCAGGGCGGCGGCTGGTCGTGCGGAGAGCACTTCCCGCGGCGCGAGGTCACCACGCAGCGACTGTTCCTGACCCCCGACCAGTCCGGGACCGCCGACCACGCCAGGCACGACGGCAGCCTCGGGACGGCGCCGGACCTGCACGTCCACCACCTGCACACCCGACCCGACCTGCGGGGCGTGGTCTCTCGCGACGCGGCGCAGGTGTTCGCCGGGCTGCCGATCGCCCTGGGTCGCGGATTCAGCCACGACGCGTCGTACCAGGAGCGCGGCGCTCTCAGCTTCACCAGCGCACCGGTCTCGCGCCCGACCCAGATCTCCGGATCGATGAACCTCCGGCTGAACGTGGCGACCAACGCCCACGAGGGCATCTGGGCCGTGACGGTCAACGACGTCGCCCCCGACGGCACGTCCACGGTGCTGACCAACGGCGCGCTGACCGCGTCCAACCGGGCCCTGGACGTCTCCCGCTCCCGGTACTCCGACGAGGGCGCCCTGATCGACGCCGTGCACTACCTCTCCCGCGAACGCCGGCTGCCGGTGCCGGCCGACGAGCCGGTGCGGATCGACGTCGACCTGGTGGCCACGGACGCGGTGCTCAAGACCGGTCACCGGTTGCGGGTGGACGTGTACGCGGCGAGCCTGCCCCGATACCTGACGATCGTGCCCGACCTGATCAAGGCCCGCGGCCGTCGTCAGCAACTGGTGCTGGATCCGAACAAGCCCAGCTACCTGACCTTCCTGTCTGACGGCGACCTCGGTACCGCCCCGGTCCCGGCACCCACGCAGCTCCGTCCGATGTAGGCGCGGGGTCTCGATACGCGCGGACTCACTGCGTTCGCCCCGCTACTCGACCACCACCGAGTATCGGTCAATGGTCGAGTAGCGATTGGTGGTCAGTAGCGGTTGGTGGTCGAGTAGCGGTTGGTGGTCGAGTAGCGGTTGGTGGTCGAGTAGCGGCGAACGGAGTGAGTCCGCGTATCGAGACCAACGGAGTGAGTCCGCGTATCGAGACCAACGGAGTGAGTCCGCGTATCGAGACCAACGCAGTGAGCCGCGTATCGAGACCAACGCAGTGAGCCGCGTATCGAGACCAACGGAGTGAGTCCGCGTATCGAGACCAACGGAGTGCGCCGCGTATCCGGACCAGCGCGACAGGTCGGCGTCAGCCGGCGATCTCCTCGCCGGCGGCTTCGCCAGCGGCAGCGCGCGCCTGGAACTGTTTGACGGCGAAGTTCGCCATCGCCCGGATCGCCATCCGCGACTCCGGAAGCACCTCGATGAAGGCCTGGAACACGTGTACCGCGCCACGGTAGATCTCCAGGCGGACCGGTACGCCGGCCGCGGCCAGGCCGGCGGCGAAGTCCTCGGCGTCGACCCGCAGCATCTCGTGGGATCCCACCTGGATCAGCGTCGGCGGCAGGCCCGTCAGCTCGACGTCGAGCGGGGCGACGGCGTCGCCGGCCGGCTCGGACTCCCGGATCATCCGGTCGAACTGGGTGAACGCCAGGTGCGGGAACAGCGGGTCTGCGGTGCGGTACGCGCCTTCCCGGCGGCGCGAGGGAGTCGGGTCGATCAGCGGGTTCTCCAGGATCAGGGCGGCCGGCAGCTCCATGCCCGCGTCCCGGAGGGCGATCGCGGTCATCGCGGTGAGGAAGCCGCCCGCCGAATCCCCGGCGATCGCGATCTGTCCCGGAGCGAAGCCCCGGTCGAGCAGCCACCGGTAGCCGTCGAGGCAGTCCTGGACGGACACCGACGGCGGATGTTCTGGCATCTTGCGATACTCGACGGCCAGCACGTGAGCGTGCGCCGCGGCGCCGATGGAGCCGGCCAGCCGGCGATGCGAGGCGATGCCGCCGACGATGAACGCGCCGCCGTGCAGATACAGGACTGCGCGGTCGCCGCGGCTGCCCTCCGGGATCTGCAGTTCGGCCTTGCAGTGCGGCAGTTCCACCGGTTCACGGAAGTTTCCGGGAAGCGGCGGCACCACCTTTCCGGCGACGTCGTCGAACAGCCCGTAGGGCCAGTCCAGTTCCGGCTTCCGCGACCACGCAGCGATCACCGGATAGGCGCTCAGCCGCAGACCCAGCCAGGAGAGCCTGCTGCGGAAGCTGCGGGTGTAGTACTCCACACGTTCGACCTTCACCGGTCGGGGTGCACTCATCGCTGCGCTCCTCCATCGTTCCGCCCGCCGGGTGGCGGGCCACTTCCAGCCTAGGACCTGCAGACTCCGGCGTCCGGGACGACTCGCGAAGGTCACGAACCGGCCCGGACGTTAGGCTGGACACCTGGACGCGTCTCCGGTGACGCCCGCAGCGCGCACCCATCACAAGTGTCCCGGTCAGCAGCGACGAGCAGGAACGGCGGTACCGCGATGGCGTACGAACCCGAGCCCACCTCGGCGTTCGACGGTCCGGCACACCTCGACGGCGAACGACGATGAGCGCCGCCGCCGTCTACGAGGCCGAACAGCTGTGGTCGGCGGTCCTGGACCGTGGCGGGCCCGTGGAGTTCCACGGCTCACACCTCCACCTGCCAGTACAGAAGCGGTTCGCCGACATCGCCTCGGTCCAGCGTTATGTCGACGACGTGCTGGCGAGGGAATCCACTCGCACCGAGTTCCCGAACGCGGGTCCGGTCACGGTGCGCGAGCGTCGCGGACAAACCAGAGCCCACTACGAGCCGGCCACCGCGACGATCGCCGTCCCCCTGATCGACAGGTCGTTCGGCCGGGAGAGTGTGGTGTTGCACGAGCTGGCGCACCACCTGTCGGTGAGCAACGGACTGAGTGCCGACCGGACCGGCACACGGTGGCACGGCGTGGAGTTCCGGGAGACGCTACTCGGCCTGGTCAGCGAGGTTCTGGGCGCGCAGGCGGCACTGCTCCTGCGGGCCGGTTACCACTCGTCGGGCGTCCGGCGGTAGCGCCGGCCTCCGAGCCCCCAGGGCGTCGTCTGCTCACCGGCTTCCGCTCGTCATCCCTCCAGAGCTCCACGCGGTGCTCCGAACTCGCGATCGGCGCCGATCTTGGCCCGTCGCCCGGCCCGATCGCCGGCGCGGCGAGCCGCCTGCGAATAGCCCGCCGTCGCACTGCTGGGCCGCCACGTGCCGCGCGCCGTCGACGCGGTCTTGTAGTAGTCGGCCACCTCGAGATCCTTGTGCCGCAGGGCCAGGGCCGTCGATGAAGCCGGCGAGCCGCCGTCCTCGCGGATCGCCTCGGCACGCTGCTGGTCGCGGGCTTCGGCGAGCCGGGCGCCGATCCGCTCGGCGAACGCCGACTGGAAGTTCAAGCGCGCGGTGATCGGCGAGAGCGCCTTCTCCTCGACCACCCGCCGCCGCCACGGACCGTGGTTCCGGGTCACCACGCGTCGGGCCGTCTCCGATTTGTACGCGCCGGACTTCAGATACGCGTCGCTCGCGGCGACCATCTGCACCACCAGCGACGCGTAGAGCGCCTCCACCGCGTCGATGTCCGAGGCGAACCCGTAGGCGAGCACATAGGTGGAGTTCGAGGCGACGTCGACGGTCAGATCGTTGGCGCGGCCGATCGCCACGAACAACTGGACGTAGGTCCGCAGCCCCCGCTTGCCGGCGGCACCGATCTCGATGCGCCGCGTGACGGGCGTCGACCTGCGCTTGAGCGCCGGATCGTGGTCGCGGGCGACAGCCAGATCGATCGACGACGCCGTAGCCAGTCGCTGGGCGGCGGCGAGGAAGGCCTGCGCCTCATGCTCGTTGTCCGTGCCCTCGGCCTGTCGCAGGAGTCCGGCGATCCGGGTGAGGAGCTTGTCGTCGCGCATGCCACAACGGTAGCTGCGCCCTTCGGTGCCCGGCGGACCGCTGTCCACAGCCCGGCCGGGTCCGGAGCCGGGCCTGTGGACAACGCTCCGCAGCCACGGGCGCGTCCACGCTGCGGCCTACAACCCGAACCGCTGCTGCATCTCCCGGAGGGTCTGCGCCGACGCGCGCAGCCCGGCGAGCTCGTCGGCCGACACCGCGATGGGAAGACTCCGCCCCACCCCGTTCCGGTCGACCAGCGAGGGCAACGACAGACAGACGTCCCCGATGCCGTGGAAGTCGTCGAGGAGCGAGGAGACCGGAAGGACGCGATGCTCGTCGTTCAGGATCGCCTCGGCGATGCGCGCCGAGGCCAGACCGATCGCGTAGTTGGTCGCGCCCTTGCCCTGGATGATCCGGTAAGCCGAGCCCACCACCTCCCGGTGGATGCGGTCCCGGGCGGCCGCGTCGAGCAGCGCCCCGCCGCCGAGCGGCTCCCAGTCGAGCAAGGGCACGCCGCCGATCGTCGCCGACGACCACAGCGGGATCTCGGAGTCGCCGTGCTCGCCGGCGATGTACGCGTGGACGTTCTGGACCGCGACGCCGCAGTGTTCGGAGAGCAGGAAGCGCAGCCGCGACGAGTCGAGCACGGTTCCGGATCCGAGGAGCTGATTGGCCGGCAGGCCGGTGAACTTCAGCGCGGCGTAGGTGATCACGTCGACCGGATTGGTCACCATGACGAATCGGGCGTGCGGGGCCGCCTCGACGATGGGCGGCAGAGCGGTGCGGGTCAGCTCGACGGTGGCCTCGGCCAGTTCCAGCCGGGTCTGTCCCGGCTTCTGCTTGGCGCCGGCAGTGAAGATCACCACGTCCGAGTCCGCGCAGACGGACGGATCCGAACCGCCGATCACCTGTGCCCGGGAGACGAACTCCAGGCCGTGTGACAGGTCGAGCACCTCGGCGTCGACCTTCTCCTGGTTCACGTCCATCAGCGCGACGGTCCGAGCGACCCCGCGGATGAGCGCCGCGTAGGCGATCGACGTGCCGACCGCTCCCGCGCCGACGATGCTCAGTTTGCTCCCCACAGGTTCCATACGACGACGCTAGCCTCGGCAGGCGCGCCGCGTGGGAAGTGCGGCCGAACGCCGGTAGACGACGAGGCCACGAGGAGGGGTGTCCTTGTGGCCTCGCCTCTTCACGTCTGCCGGTCCCGCCCGATTCCCGATCGGGACCGCCTCGTCTGCTCCAGGGTCAGAAGCTGAAGAACCAGGGATTCCAGTGCCCGAAGGGCGATCGACACCCGCCGACCGTGAGTACGCCCTTCGCGACAGCCGGAGGATCGCCGCGACGACCGACCACAGAAGCGGCACTTCTGACTGCCGCTTCCGGCCCCGGGTGTCGCGCCTGCCGGTCGAGTGTCGCGACTGCCGGTTTCCGTCGTCGGGACTCGTGGCGCCGTCGGAGAGGGCTCAGTCCCGTGCTGGCGCTCCCGTCTGGCAGAAGATGGAACCGAGCAGGGTGTCGGCGCGTCCAATAGACATGTGGAACTTTGACGAGCGCGGACTCCTGCGTCGTCGGCGCGCGCTCGACGACGGTATACGACAGCGCGAACTGGACGACGCCCTCGCCGAGGGCGAATTGATCGCCGTCGGCCGCGGCGTGTACATCCCGAAGAGTGCCGTGGAAGGCCGGCCCGCATACCTCCAGAAGCAGATCCGGTACCGCGCCTGGTGCGTGGCGGCCGCGACCCGTGGGCGCGACGACGGCTCCGGCGCCGAGGGAGCCGACCGCATCCTGAGTCACCAGTCGGCTGCGGCCCTTCACGGACTCAGCCTGCTCGAGCCCGACCGCCGCTCGGTGCACGTCACCGGCCGCCGGGCCGCCGGCGGCGCCGTTAAAGGGCGCGCCACCGTGTTCCACACCGGACCGCTCCCCGAGGACGACGTCGTCACCGTCGACGGACTGCAGGTGACCAGCCTGGCGCGGACCGCGGCCGACGTGGCGCTGTCGTCGAGCTTCCCACAAGCGCTCGCCGTATTCGACGCGGCCCGCAAACGAGGGGTCGACCCGGAGACCCTGACAGAGCGTTTGGAAAGACCCCGGCGCGGCATCGCACGAGCTCGACGCGCCCTGCGCCACTCGAACCCGCTCGCTGCCAACCCCGGCGAGTCGTGGTGCCGGGCCCAGATCATCGAGGCCGGACTTCCGACCCCGGTGCTGCAGAAGCGGTACGACCTGCACGACGGCTCGGTCGCCTACGTCGACCACGACTTCGACGGCGAGCTGGTCCTGGAGTTCGACGGAATCTGCAAGTACAGCGGCGAGTACCTTGGCGCCGGGCAGGCTCCGGCCGACATCGTCGTCGCTGAGAAGCGTCGCGAAGACGGACTGCGCGAACTAGGGCTCGACGTGATCCGCGCCGTCTGGAGCGACCTGCGCAGAAGACAGCTGATCCCGGTCCTCCGCCGACATCTGGATGCGCGTGGATTCCAGATCCCGGGCTTGCCCTGACCGGGCCTCCTCCGTCCGCCCGGGCCGCTCGCGACACCCGTCCGCGACATCCGGCCACAGGAGCGACACACCTAACTGTCGCTTCCTCGGCCAGTCGTCGCGCCGTCCGGACGGTTGTCGCGAGGAACGGAGCAGTCAGAGAGCCGACGGGATCAGCAGCGGGGCCGTGGAAAGGCCCGGAGCAGAGAGCGAACGAACAGATACCACGACGAGGGGCACCGCCGGTTCGGCAGTGCCCCTCGTGGTTGCTCTGGGAGCGGGTCGCTGCTCAGCAGCGGCGGCAGATCAGGCCTGCGCAGCCTCGGTGAAGTTGCGCGAGACGGCCGGATCGACAGGGATACCCGGACCGGTGGTGGTCGAGACGGTGACCTTCTTGACGTACCGGCCCTTGGCCGCCGACGGCTTCGCACGCATGATCTCGTCGTACGCGGCGCCGTAGTTCTCGGCCAGCTGCTCCGGCGAGAACGAGGCCTTGCCGATCACGAAGTGCAGGTTGGCGGCCTTGTCGACGCGGAAGTTGATCTTGCCGCCCTTGATGTCGTTGACTGCCTTGGTCACATCGGTGGTGACAGTGCCGGTCTTGGGGTTCGGCATCAGGCCGCGCGGGCCCAGGACACGCGCGATGCGGCCGACCTTGGCCATCTGGTCCGGGGTCGCGATGGCGGCGTCGAAATCGAGCCAGCCGCCCTGGATCTTCTCGATCAGGTCTTCGGCGCCGACCTCGTCGGCACCCGCGGCGACGGCCTCGGTGGCCTTGTCGCCGGCGGCGAAGACGATCACCTTGGCGGTCTTGCCGGTGCCGTGCGGCAGGTTGACGGTGCCGCGCACCATCTGATCGGCCTTGCGCGGGTCGACGCCCAGGCGGACGGCGACCTCGACGGTCGAATCGGTGTTCTTCGAGGAGGTCTCCTTCGCGAGGGTCACAGCCTCCAGCGGGCTGTACAGCGCGTCGCGATCGACCTTCTCGGCGGCGGCCTGGTAGGCCTTGCTCTTCTTGCTCATGTGCTCTGTTCCTTCTTCTCGATCGCGGCGGATCGGGAGTGAGTGGTTAGTGGGCCGAGCGCGGCCCTCCCACGGGGTTTGGTTCGGTGTCGACTCGCTGCGCGGGTCGTGAGCCTGCGTGGCTGAGCGTGCGACGACAACGCGGTCGAAGAGGGCTCAACCAACGAGGCAACCGCCGAAGTGTCAGCCCTCGACGGTGATGCCCATCGAGCGCGCGGTGCCGGCGATGATCTTCGCGGCGGCGTCGATGTCGTTGGCGTTCAGGTCTTCCTGCTTGGTCTTGGCGATCTCCTTGACCTGGTCCATGGTGACCTTGCCGACCTTCTGCGTGTGCGGCACGCCCGAGCCCTTCTGCAGGCCTGCGGCCTTCAGGAGCAGCTTCGCGGCGGGCGGAGTCTTCAGCTTGAAGTCGAACGAGCGGTCTTCGTACACGAAGATCTCGACCGGCACGACGTTGCCGCGCTGGTTCTCGGTCGCGGCATTGTACGCCTTGCAGAACTCCATGATGTTCACGCCGTGCTGACCAAGCGCCGGACCCACGGGCGGCGCCGGGTTGGCCGCGCCCGCCTGAATCTGGAGCTTGATGATCCCGGCGATCTTCTTCTTCTTGGGAGGCATCTCTCTTTGTCCTTTTTCTTACAGATCCGCGCACGCTGGATACGCGGAAGTCTTTGTGCGTGGTGGACGGCCCAGGGCCGCCCGGCGTCCTCTCGGACCGCCCGGCTAGAGCTTCTCCACCTGGTTGAAGCCCAGCTCGACCGGGGTCTCGCGACCGAAGATCGAGACCAGGACCTTGACCTTGCGCTGCTCGGTGTTGACCTCGCTGATCGACGCGGGCAGCGTGGCGAACGGGCCGTCCATGACGGTGACCGACTCCCCGACCTCGAAGTCGACCTCGACCAGGTTGGACGCGGCTGCGGCTGCTGCCTCGACGCTCTCGCCGACGGCGGCGGCCGCCTTGGCAGCGGCGGCCTTGCGGACCTCGGCGCGCGGCAGCAAGAACTGCAGCACTTCCTTGATCGACAGGGCGGTGGGCCCGTTGGTGCCGACGAAGCCGGTCACGCCCGGGGTGTTGCGCACCGCGCCCCACGAGGCGTCGTTGAGCTCCATGCGCACCAGGATGTAGCCGGGCAGCACCTTGCGGTTGACCTTCTTGGGCTGGCCGTTCTTGATCTCGGTGACCTCTTCGGACGGCACGACGACCTCGAAGATGAAATCACCCACATCGAGGTTCTGCACGCGCGTCTCGAGGTTGGCCTTCACCTTGTTCTCGTAGCCGGCGTACGAATGGATCACGTACCAGTCGCCGGGCTGGCGGCGCAGTTCGCGCTTCTTGGCCTCGATCGGGTCTTCCTCGACCTCGTCGACGACCTCGACGGCTTCCTCAGCCTCGACAGCCACCTCGGCTTCGCCGAGCTCAGCGGCCTCGGGAGCGTCGGCATCGACCGACGCAGACTCCGCTACGACGTCGGCCGCGGCCTCCGCCGTCGCGTCACCGGTCTCCGGCGATTCGATCTCGTTCTCCGGGGTGCTCATCGCAGCCCACGCTCCTTCACTGCCTGTTCATTCACTTGCTCGGCCGGGCTGCGCCCGACCGCGGGCCGACTCAGCCGAACACCGCGAGCATCAGCTTGGCGAATCCGATGTCCAGGCCCGCGATAATCGCGGTGACCAGGGACACGAACACCAGCACGCCGATGCTGTAGACGACCATCTCACGCCGGGTCGGCCAGATGACCTTCTTCAGTTCGCCGACCACCTGGGTCAGGAAGACCCAGATCCGGACGAATGGGTTCCTGCTGTCGGTCCCGGCCTCTTCGGCGTCGACGTCTACCCCGCCGGCCTTGGCCGGCTTGGTCCGGCCGTCCGCGGTCCGACGCTCGCGCGCGCGCCGCTTGCCCTGGGGCTTCAGCTCGTCGGCTTCGATCACGTCGACGTCGATACCGGTGTCGTCGCCGGTCGTCGCCTCCGCGTCGTCCTTCGGAGCCTTGCGATCACGCTTGGCCACCTGCTCACCGATCCCTTCGTCTGCCTAAGCCTCCGCCGGAGGCCGTCCCCGGGCCGCATGGCCGGAGACGCCGGGTGCAGGGGCGACAGGACTTGAACCTGCAACCTGCGGTTTTGGAGACCGCTGCTCTGCCAGTTGAGCTACGCCCCTTTGCGTCGGACCCGAGTCCGGCACGGTGTCGAGCCTAACAACACCAACGCGCCACCCTATGGGCAGCGCGCAAGCCTAGGTAAACCCTCGACTCACCTAGTGTAGACGACGCCATGCTACTGCCCAAACCCGCTGGCATACGGGGTCTGATGCCCGGTCACCTCATAAGCTCTGCGCGTAACCGGCGACTCGAGCAGCTGTCGTCTTCAGCGCTTCTATCGCCTGATCAGTCAGATGCCGAGCATGCTGCAAAGTCTCCACCATCTTGATGTCGACCTGTTGCGTGCTTCCCCCCACGGTGGCGGTGACCTCACCGACAACCGGCCGGTAGGCGGTCGCCACCTCTTCCAAAACCCGCGCGGTGGATTGCAGTTGCTCTGCGGCCTGTATCAGCGCGTCCCGGGTTCGAGCAAGGTCCGGGGCCGCTTCGGTCACAGCGAGCGGCCGTAGTTCTGAGCGGTCTGCGCGGCGGCTTCAAGCGCCTGCACCGCTTCTCCGACCTTCGCACGCGCCGCCTGAATCGTCTGGATCACTTCCTGATCCTTACGCTGCGCACTCCCGCCGATCGTCTGCTGGACCGTGTTGACCTGCTGGGAGAACTTGCTGTTGAACGCGGAAAGATTACTGCCGGTCGACTTCGCCTCGCGACCGATATCTTCGATCGTCTGCTTGAGCTGTCCGAGTTGCGACATGGTGATCTCCTATACTATCTCTGAGTTTGCTGCGGGTATTGCGGGGCCGTCCGCACAGGGGCAATCACAGGACGGCGACGAGCACAATGAGCAGCACCACCGCAATCACCGCGACGATAGCGATGATCTTGCCGTTGCCGCTGGGAGCGGGCACGACGGGGGCTGGCGCAGGTACAGGTGCGGGTGCGGCTCGGGCGAGTCGGTCGAGGGTGCGGAGCAGGGACTGTACATTCACCGCGGCCTGCGTAGCCCACGCTTCGACCTCACCGGCTGCGCGGTCCACCTGCCCGAGGTTCTGTGCGCGAGGCACTGCATCGGCAATTCGCGGAGCCGAGGTCCGCAGGTCAACAAACAGCTTCCCGAGCGATTCGTCGGCCGCGGCGACGTTCCGTTCCGATGTCCCAAACTTGCGTTTCTCGGCTTCCTGTCCAGCATCGAAGCGCGCGATCGCCTCGGACCGCGTCTGGTCGGCACGGCTCATGGCCTGAGCTCGTCTCGATTCGACCGACGCCAGCGCGGTGATCGCCTCGGCGTACTCACGGTAGTCGGCGGACAACTCTGCACTCATCGTCGACCTCCCGGCGCAGCGAACGGAACCAGCAATTCAACTCGCGAACCAGCACCCCTGTCCATGAACAGGACGCGCTGATCCGATATCGGCGGCTTGACCATCGCGCCGCAGATGTCCTGAACATCGCCCCGCGAGGCGCCGCAGAGCACATTCGCCCGGATCCCCCGGTATTCGAAGCCCACATGTTTGCGCAGCTTGGCCACCGACTGCCACCAGCCGAGGACGGTCACCTGCCGCTGACCGGCGAGTTCAAGGAACAGCTGCAGCTTGTCCGTCGGCTGAATGAACGTTGCCGGATCGGGCTCCTCGAGGTTCACCATGGAGTCCATACCGAAGAACAGAACCAGATCTGGAACCGATTCGTCGTCGCTCTGCACCTCGTCGGCGAGTTGCCCGAGACGAGACGGCGCCTCAGCTCTGCTGACGGTCTCGATAGTGGTGCCACCCGCGCGCAACTGGTCCAGCAACGCTGTCATCACCGGATACCCCACCGGATCGATCCCGGCACCGTCGAACAGCACCACCTTGCGGAGGTTCGGCAGCGAACGCACCGCTGCGGCGATCACCAGCGACGCCAGTCCGGCATCGGGGCCGACCGCGGCGACGGCCTGCGAGACGGCACGACGCAGAGTGATGGTCCGCACCGATTCGGTCACCGAGATGGGACTGCCCAGCACCATTTCGCCCGGCGCTGCGACATAGCGGGGAGGCAGCTCGGCCAGCGAACGCGCCCGGAAAACACGGCACGGCCGGCCGGTGTCACCCTGGCTCCACATCTGCTGCCGGATCCGCTGCAGATATTTCTCGTCAGCGTATGCGGCGACGCCCTTGACATTGGCCCCGACCTCGCCGAGCGAGTCGTTGGTCACTACTTCGCCCCGCTCACGGAGGTCCGCAGCCGCCCTGTTGCCGGTCGAGAGGATCGCGGCCGATTCCGAGGGCGTGTTCTTCAGCGAGATTCGATTGTGGAACTGCGAGAAGATCGCATCGCTCCGGGCTGCCAGGCCCCTGATACCGGTGATCGTCTGTGAGGAGAGGACGAGGTGAACACCGTAGCTGCGGCCTGTGCGCGCGATGCTCTCCAGCAGTCTGGCCGCGCGATCCACGGTGTCGTCGTCGCCTTCGAAGAGTCGCTGGAACTCGTCGACAACCACTAGAATGCGGGGCAGCGAATTGCCCTTCTCACGGAACTCGGTCAGGCTCGTGGCTCCGGTCTCGCGGAAGGCGTCGCCGCGCGCGCGCAGCTGATCGGTCACCCACTCCAATGCGGCCAGCCCGAAGTCGACATCGAACTCGAGGCCCATCGCCCGCAGGTGCGGCAGACCGTTGCGGCCGCGGGCATCCGGCCCGAGACGAGCGAACTCCACGCCGTCCTTGAAATCCAGGAGCACCATCTCGAGATCGGTCGGCGCGTACTTCGACGCAAGCGAGTGGATCAGGACCAGGAGAAGATTGGACTTACCCTGACCGACGGCACCGCCGATCAGCGCATTAGGCATTGGCGGGTTCGCGCTGCGCAGCCGAACCGTGAGTGGATGGCGGCCGACCAGACCGATCGTCGCTTCGATACCCTCGTCACCGGGATCGATCCAGCCCTCTTCCAGCAACGGATCGTTGATCTGCGGAAAGTGCACGATCGGCGCAGTACTCGCCTTAGGCACCTTGGCTAGGTGCTCGGCGAGCCGGAGAAGTCGCTCGGCTTCCGGCACCGGATCCTGACTGAATCCGACGCCCGGTACGGCCGAGGTGGTCGACCGGCGGCCGTTGAGTTTGATCTCGACCATGCCGGAATCCAGCATCGGCCCGGTCGTCCGGCTGATCACCGCGACACCGCGGCCGCGGCCCACCGAGACCAACTGAGCGAGCCGCTTACTCGCCTTTTCACTGAGATCTTCCGTCGAGGTCAGCACCAGGATCTGCAACGGCTTCGCCAGCCGCCCGGTGCCTATGAAACCATCGAGGTAATTGTCGAAACCCTCCGCGGCCAGTTCATCGACCACCGAACGCACGTGATCAACGAGGTCGTCGAGCACCGGTTCCAGATCTTCACTGTTCCAGACGGTCGGCCGGATCGAGGACGGTGCGACGCGCTTGATCTCAGCAAGGCTACCCATCTCGACCTTGAGGGACGGGTCGTACACGGTCAGATTCACCCCGGCTGGACCGAGCGCATAGAGCAGACGCATCGCGACCAACTGCGCAAACGGGCCAAACTCGGCGAGCGGCGTGTCAACCGACCAGCCCGACACGTTCAGCAGCGGCACCAACGCCGGCACACCCTCGCTGTCGAAGCTCCCAATTCGCACCGCGCAACCCAACCGCTGCGCGGGGAGCTCCGGGACAAGCCACTCCGGGCTCGCGGGGTCGAGCGCAAGAAAGCCCGGAGCCTGCAGTTCGACAGCTCGCAGGGCAATGGCTCGGGCGGTGTCGGACACCTCGATCGCACGCGCCTCGATACCCTTGCGGTTCCGCAGCAAGTTCTTATCTTCGTCCTCGACGACCTGGGCACGGCGCCGACCGCTTCGATCCCGCCACTGCTCACGCAGGGCGCCGATCGACGCGCGGAGCTCGGCCACCACCCGCTGACGCTGCTCGGCCTCGGTCACCAGTGCAGCAAGCTGCGCGTGCACCTGATCAACGCTAATCGGTGCCAATGCCGTCACCTGTCTGCTCCGGCATGCGCAGCACTTCGACGCGGGCCGGCAGCAATGGAATCCCGTTGCGCTCGAATCCCGGCCGGATCACCCGGGTCACGATTCGCCGCGGTCCCTCGCCGGAGGCCGCGATCACCTCGTGCCGCACCGAGTCGAAGTCGCCCGGCGTGTCGACGACCACGACGTCGAGCGATTCGATCGCGGCATTCAGCTCATCGCGGACCGATTCCAGGAAGGCCTCCCCGCCACGGTGCAACACTTCCGAGTCGATTCGCTCCGCGAGGAGGCCGATCGCCGAGAGGAAAGGCTTGAGGTTTCGCCCCGACAACTCTGCCTCGAGGGCGGCGTTCCTCTCCTGGAGTTCACGGATCGACGCCTGCGCACCACGATCCTCGAGCAGGCGACGGCGAAAGAGGTCGGTGAGTTGGGTCAGCCGTTCGTCGACCGACTCGAGAGTCACCTCGCTGCGGCCATCGGAAACACCCCCGTCGGCGCTCACTGGAAGTCCAGACTGGCCAGGGCGTCGCGCATCCGGTCGACTTCACCCTGATCGACCGCGCCGGGTCGCTCCACCTCGAACTCACCCAGCCGATTGTTGTCCACGAGATCGATCACTTCGACGTGCATCATGCCGTCGATGTCGCAGGAATAGATCACCTCGACCGGCGACTGCTGCGGGTGCGGCGGAATCTTCAGATGCGAATCACCGAGGTCCTCGACATAGCGCAGATCAGTACCGTCACCGACGGTGACCTGGACATGGAGGTCCGTCTGATTGTCAGCCGTGGTGAAGAACGTCCGGCGCACCTGACACGGAATATGGGTGTTCGCCTCGATGATGACTGTGTTCGCTAAGAATCCCTGCTCGTTGAGCGACTTGACGCCGAGCGAGTGGGAGGTGACGTCGTGCAGGACGATCGGTGCAGCGGAGGCGGTCTGCTGCTGGGCGCCCTGTCGCTGTACCCCGTTCACGTCGGCGGCCACCGCTGCCCCGAGTGCCACCGCCTCATCCGGGTGCACAGTCTGGTCGGGCTCCTGCCCCATCAGCTCGGTGAGCATCCGCTTGACCATCGGCATCCGTGTCGAGCCACCGACCAGCAGCACCTTGTCGACCTGCGCTTTGGTGATGCCCGCCGCGTCGAGCACATCGAGGGTGATGTCCTCCGTGGTGGCCAGGAGCGACGAGGCCAGCTGCTCGAACTTCTCCCGGGTGAGGACCAGCTTGACATTCTGCCCGCCGGAGCTGATGAAGATCGGCGCCTTGTCGACCTGGCTGAGCTTGTGCTTGGCCTGCTCGCAACGATCACGCAGCTGCGCCTGCATCTCGAGGGTGTCCTCGACCGGAGTCCCGGTTTGGGCCTCGAATTCGCTTGTCGCCCAGTTGATGATCAGGTTGTCGAAGTCGAAACCGCCGAGCTGCGAATCACCTTCGTGCGCCAGGATGTCGAAGGTGCTGCCGTTGGCTACCCGCACGACGGTCACGTCGAAGGTTCCGCCACCGAGGTCATACACCAGCATGGTGCCGGTGAAGCCACGGGTTACCCCGTAACTCATCGCCGCAGCCACCGGTTCGTTGATCACTTGGAGCACCTCGAGGCCGGCCATCTCGCCCGCCTGCTTGGTGGCGTTTCGCTGTCCGTCCTTGAAATACGCGGGCACAGTGATCACCACGGAGGAGATGTCCTCGCCGAGCACCTCACTCGCATCCTTGACCAGCTGCCGCAGGATGATCGCCGACACCGCGACCGCGCTGTACTGCTCGGTGTCCCCGTGGAACGCCCACGTCGGGTTACCCATCTGCCGTTTGACGAACTCGATGATGTCACCCGGCGCCATCACCCGTTGCTGCTTGGCCTCCTGTCCGACGAGCACCTCACCGGTAGATTCCAGCATCACGACGGAGGGAGTCGTCGCCTGCCCCATGTTGTTGCGGATTATCTCCGGCTGGCCGCCCACACCGATGGTGGCGATGGCCGAGTAGGTGGTGCCGAGGTCGATGCCGATCGGACGCATGGAGAAGCCTTTCAGTGACGTGGTGGTCGAGAGTGCCGCTGAGAACTGAACCAACCGGATGGTCACTCAGTCGAAGAGACGCGAATTGACCTTCCAGTTGGGCACCCAGGTCAAGAAGAAGACGCCGACACCGACCCCGATACAGATCAGGAACCAGAGAAATCCACCGCCAGTACCGGTCGACGCGCCGACGATGCCAAGGAGGAACAACACGAACATGATGAAGCAGGCGGTGATCGCCGACGCGACCGGGCCACGGTACCGCGCCTGACCGAACGGCACATGGAAGCGTTTGGTCCCCATCCGGGCGAGGTACTCGTCCAGCTGCGTCACACCCTGGACCACCTCCGGCGGCGGGTTCTGCAGCGTCTTGGCCTTGTCGCAGTAGGACCGCATCTCATCGAGTTCTGCCTGCGCAGCGACGACGTAGGAGTCCTCGTTCCTCAGGCTCGGAATCTGCTCGGCGCAATCGATAAGGGCCATACCGAGGTAGAAGTTCGCGGTCTGGTCACCCGGGTTCCGGGCGTAGACCGGCTCCAGCACGCCCAGCGCTTCCCGCGGCTTGCCGAGGTCGAGCAGGATTGAACCGATGGAAAGCTGGTACGTCGCCTCCGTCGGATCGATCGTCGATGCGACCTGGTACTCGCGGATCGCCTGGTCGTAACGACCGAGGTTCTCCGCAACGAAGCCGAGGTGGAAATGATAGGTCGGATTGTTCGTTTCGAGGTTCGTCGCCTGCTGCGCCTCGTAGATCGCATCCTCATAGCGCTCCAGGCCAGCATTCGCACGCGAACGAATCCACCAGCTCTCCGCACTGTTACCCATCTGCTGGGTCGCCTCACGCGCCGCATACGCCGCGGAATGGTAGTCGCCGATCCCGAGAAAGTGGTTGGCCTGCTTCAGCCAGTCACCGCCGTGGTTGGTGGTGTCGACCGCTTTCGGAGCCTCGACGCCTTCACGCTGCAGCTGGGCGTCGTACGCTTGCCGCTGCTGCGGATCGGTCAGTACCGCACGCGCCTCATTGATCTGCGCGACGCGCAGCTCGGCCTCCTGACGTACGGCGATGTCAGAAGATTCGGTGCGCTTGCGCCACTCGCGGCTGACTTTGCGAACGGCTTCCGTGATCTGCTCGTCCGTGGCACCCATCTGAATGCCCAGAACCTTGTAGTAATCGACCTTGACTGCCAACGGCTCGCTGCTCCTCATCCGTGCGACCCACCGTCGCAATTCGTGTAGCAGCCTATTGCACTTGCCGGGCGGACGACCTTCCAATGTCGTGCCGACCTGGCAGTTCACGGCGCGGATTCATCCAAATGGCGGACACCACTGTTGCCGATCAGACCGAGCCGACCGAAGTAGGCTCGGTGGCGTCACAGTCCACCAGTCCGGAGGAGTTCGCTCACCATGTCGCTTCACGTGGTCACCGCAGTCGGCGAGTACCTCGGCCGACTGCCCTTTCACGACACCACCCGCACAGATGAGTTCGCGTCGGTCTTTATGGCAGGTGGTCGACTGATCGCGGTCGAGGACGATCAGTCCTCGCTACTTCAGTTCTGCCAGAACATTCGCGCACTCGACGAAGTCGACCAGTTTCTCGCCGACAACGGCATCGCTAAATCCTGTTTCACCGAAATGACCACCCAGGGAATCCTCGCGACCGGACCGGCCGAGACCGCGTTCAGCTGGCTCGGTGATTGCACGCTGGTTCCGGCGGGGCGGAGTCTGGGATTCACCGACGACGGCCTGCTCCTCCTGTCCCCGCAGGACGACGTCCTGCAGGTCTCCCCGGCCTACTACTGGTTGTGGACATACTCGCGCACCGGGAGATCACTCGCGGCCGTGTACCGGTTCCTCACCGGTGACGCGGCGATCGGCGACGCGGCCGCCGCCTCAGTGGAAGAACTGTCCCAGGCCGTCATGCACATGCTGTCGTACAACATGGGTCGTCTCGACCGGCCTCGGCCAGCCGAGTAGGCAGACCATGAACCCCGATGCGAACACGGATGGCGTCCCGACGATCCCCAAGGCAGATCGGGTCGGCTATCGGACCGCGCGCCACTCCGCGTACAGCGCCACCGTCCGATCCTGGGTCGACGGTGCGAGCGGTGTCGCCAGCACCTTCGGAGTAGGCGAGGAGATACTCTCCGCAGCCACCGAGTTCACGAAAGCCGCAGTGAGCGACGACACCGCGAAGCAGTTGGCTGGCGTACTCGGCGGCACCGAAGTCGTCCGAAAGTTCTTCGATTTCTCGGGCGCCGCCCTCAGCCTCGGCAGCGACCTCCAGTCGATCGGCTCCGCCGTCCGCGGAGAAGCCGGCAGCCCCGGCGAGAAGTTCGCGGCCGGCGCCGCAGCCAGTTCATCGCTACTGAAGCACCTCGGCACGTTGACAGTGGTCGGCGGCCAAGGCGCGGCAGCGATCGGGCTCGTCGGATCCGCACTCCCGTTCATCGGCGCGGGCGTCCTGATCGGTATCGCTGGGGCATTTGCGGCACAGGCTGCCGCGAAGAAGGCACACCGGGAATCTCGCGCCACCGCCGCGGAGAAGCGTGCCACCCAGCACGCCCAGGCTGGCGGGGCCGGCGTCCGGGTGATGGTCGGCGGAGGTGGCAGTCAGCTCCAGCAGCTGCGGATGAACGTGGAATCGCTGGCGGCGGCTTTCCGGAAGGTGCGCAGCGACCTCGAGTCGACCGAGCGGACCGAGGTCGGCCCCAAGAGCACTGCGATTCGGGCGCTCATCGGTGGCAGTTCCGATCCGAAATACGCGGCGGCACTCGAAGGCATCGCCGGGGCGATCCAGTCTATGCGGGCGACGCAACAGCGCCTGAGCGTCTCCGAAGCGGCGCTCAGGAACGTCGCGCAGAACCTCTGACGGGATCAGACTCGCACTGCGTCAGACCGCGGGGAGAGCGCTCCGGCGGCCCTTCCGGAACTCTTCGATCGCCCGGTGCGGAGGAATCGACGACGCCGCGAACAGGGCGGTCTTGTCTGGTGCGACGATCAGGCAGCCCCCGCCCCGCAGCTGCGGATGAATGCACACCGCGTCGTCATCGAGCGCGGTGACGTTGAACTCCGCGTCGGGGATCTTGGTGCGCAAGATCGCGATACCGTAGTCGGCCAGTTCTTGCTGAGCGGCGGTGAGACTCACCCCGGGCTCCTCTCTCGGATCGATCCTTGTCGGGTTCACGGTGCCACGTCAGCCGGGTTGAGCGATGCATCCCAGACGACTGCATCCGGCTCATCCGGCGGCCAGGGGCTGCGGACTCCGGTCTGGGCGTCCAGCACCCAGACGTCCTGGCCGTCGTAATACGCATTGAACCAGTGCCCATCACCGGTGGACCTGTCGACGCCGACGACGCAATGGGAACCGGCTCCGGCCGCACGCAGCGAGGCCTCGACCTGCGCAGGGGTCGCCGGTGTCTGCGGGAGACTCGTGGCCGCTTCCATCTGGGGCGTGGTCAATGTCGTTCCACCCGGCGCGGCCCGCACCGGCGCACCATTGAGCGTGTCGAACAGGATCGACGAGGTGTGGCCGCAGTTCGTCCGGAACGCATCGTCGAAGCTGTACGGGTCGAAGTTGGGGTTGATCGCCGCCAGCGCGCCATCGATCTGCTCCATATCTAAACCACTGGTCGGGACGGCTCCCCCAGTTCCGGCTCCCCCAGCGGCAGCCACACCGGCTCCGCCGGCGGTCGCCCCGCGACTCGGGGGGCCGCCCATTCCGCCGGACCCTGCACCGATCTGGCTGCGCGCATAGCTCGTACCGGCTGCGGAAGCCGCGCCGAGCGACCCCTCGGCCGCACGCGCCTTGCGACTCGCATCGGCCACCATGGCCACGGCATCACGTACCGGAGCCCCGCTGTCGGAGATCGCCCGGTTCAACTCCTGGAGCGCCCGATCAAGCTGTGTGTTCGCCGCCCGCAGCTCGGCCGACCGCTGGTCGATCGTCGAGCAGGTGTCCAGCAGCCGCGTACACACTTCCTGCAATTCACTCGCCACTGCCGCTCCTCTGCACCGTCACTCCGCTCCTGCCCTCCGGACGTCCGGCCCACCGAGAGCAGCGGGCCGGACGCCTTACCGAGTGGTCAGTCTTTCCATTCGAACTTGCAGCTCTGGCACTGGTACTTCTGCCGTCCCTGACTGTCCTTGTACCCGATGTCCATACCGGTCTTCTTGTTGCACTGCGGACACACCTGAGCCATAATCTGCTCCTTCACTTCGGATCACCCGGCGGCGATCACGACGTCAACGCTAGGCCTGTCGGGTTTCCCGCTCGGCCGAACACGCGAGGTCCGTACGATCGGGGGACCATCGGCCCGTCAGTCCTGAGGAAATCGGCGGGATCAGTTGAACTGCACGACGACGTTGGCGCGCCCGAAGATCTTGCGGCCGTCCTGCTTGGCGGTGAGCGCGATGGTGCCGCGCCGGGTCTCCGGATCCAGCGACTTGACCTTCGCGGTGAACTCGACGGCCGCACTGTCGTCGGCCGGAACGTACACGGGGCTGGTGAAGCGCACGTTGTACTCGCAGAAGGCCGCCGGGTCACCGATGTGCTCGGAGACGTAGGTCGCGCCCAGCCCCATGGTCTGCATGCCGTGGGCCACCACGTCGTCCATGCCGACGGCCGCCGCGATCACGTGATCGGAGAAGTGGATGGGATTGGGGTCGCCGGCCACACCCGCGTAGTTCGCGAGGTTGCCCCGGGTCAGCAGGAAGGTCTTCGGCGGAAGCTCCTGACCGACGGTCAGGGTGTCGAAGTCGATCGCCGCGTACGGGCCGGGACGCTCGGTGGGGTCGGGCAGGTCGTACCGGCCGCCCTCGCGCTCCACGGTCTTGCCCGGCTTGCCGTAGGCGTCCACCTTCATCATCACGTGGTCGAGAGACTCGGCGAGCTCGGCAGGCACCTCCAGGCCCGGGCGGGCCGCCAGCGAGGTCCACGTGGTCATCACCGGCTCGTCGTGCTGGTTCCAGATGACGTTCTTGGTGACCATGAGGTCGATCGCTTCGGGCTCCGCGCCGTCGGCGGCCGGCCGCGTGATCCGCCGGAAGGAGTCGAGTGAGACGTCGCAGATCAGCCGATCGCCGACCTTCATCGGCTGGTGGTACACCAGGCGCTGGTCGGTCTGCATGATCTGCCAGAGGTCGTAGCCCGTGACGACCTCTTCGAAGAGCTTGCGCTGAGCGATGATGCCGAGCACCGACACATAGGTCGGGTGCGCGATCAGCGTGTCGTGGCCCAGTTCGGCGGCGGCGGCTTCGCTCCAGTGCGTCGGGTGGGCGTCCTGCACCGCCGTGGCGTGCTTGCGGACTTCCTCGCGGCCTACCTCGTAGTAGTCGTCGACGGTGTAGTGGTAGCCCACCATCGCCGTGGTGTGCTCGAGCAGCGCGTCCCCGGAGAGGTCCGGCGAACTCAGCGCCTCGAGGTTCTCCTTGACGACGTCGTCGGTCAGCTCGGTCATGTCTCTCCTCCGCACTCGCCGTCGAGTGCGTCCGCTGGGCGGCGGCGGAACCGATACACGCACTCGGCCATGTGGCTGTCAGTCTTGTCTGTCCGGCCTCGGCCGCACGTCAAACTCGTCAGATTCTGCTCCTCGACGAAGGCGCAGAACAAATCGAGCGGGCCATCTCACATCGGAGACGACCCGCTCGAGGTGTCGTTGGGACGCGCCGTGCCGGCGCTGACCGCGAAGAACCTGAACCTAGCGCGATTCCTTGTGCGCCTGGTGAGTCCCGCAGTTCGGGCAGAACTTCTTGATCTCCAGGCGATCCGGATCGTTCCGGCGATTCTTCTTGGTGATGTAGTTGCGGTGCTTGCACACCTCGCACGCCAGGGTGATCTTCGGGCGCACGTCCGTCGAGGAAGCCACTTCGTTGCCTACTTTCGCATCTTGCTCTGTGTCCGGCCGCTGCTGGACCCGGCGCAGTTCGACCCACTGCGGGCGGGCTCGCGGGAGCAGCCGAATTGCGTAGCGGTGGGGGGACTCGATCCCCCGACCTCACGATTATGAGTCGTGCGCTCTAACCAGCTGAGCTACACCGCCCTGTTCGGTGCGTTGCGCCCTCGCGGACGCCGACGCACCAAGCGAGCCCCCTGACGGAATCGAACCGTCGACCTTTTCCTTACCATGGAAACGCTCTGCCGACTGAGCTAAGGGGGCGTATCCCTCCCACGCGCCGTGGCGTGAGCGAGAAGCCTTCACGAGGTTACACACACACTCCCCAGTTGACCAAAACCGCAGGTCGAGCTGGATTCGCGAGGGCGATCCTCATGGTGGCAGATGTAGGATTCGAACCTACGTAGCTTGCGCGACGGATTTACAATCCGCTCCCTTTGGCCGCTCGGGCAATCTGCCGTGTCACCGTTTCAGGCAACGCGATACAGAATACAACGCGGGCCCCCGGTGCATCCAAATCCGCTGCTGACATAGGGTGGGGCCATGGCTGATTCTTCGTTTGACGTGGTGAGCAAGGTCGATCGCCAGGAGGTCGACAACGCCCTGAACCAGGCCGCCAAGGAACTCTCGCAGCGCTACGACTTCCGCGGCACCAACACCGGAATCGAGTGGTCGGGCGAGGACAAGATCGTCCTCACCTCCGACGCCGAGGAGCGCGCACTGGCCGGCCTGGAGGTGTTCAAGGAGAAGCTGATCCGTCGAGACATCTCGCTCAAGGCCTTCGAGGCCGGCGACCCGGTGCCTTCGGGCAAGACCTTCAAGATCACCGGTGAGATCGTTCAAGGGATCGACTCCGAGCACGCCAAGAAGATCTCCAAGAAGATTCGGGACGAGGGCCCCAAGGGCGTCAAGGCGCAGATCCAGGGCGACGAGCTGCGGGTCTCGTCCAAGAAGCGCGACGATCTGCAGGCTGTGATCGCCCTGCTGAAGAGCGAGGACTTCGGGATCGCGCTGCAGTTCGTGAACTACCGCTGACGGTCTCGACTCCGCTCGACCGGCGCGGGCGGCGCGTCAGCACTCGGTGTCGTCGTACACCGCGTTGCGGTTGACGTTCTCGTCGAACAGCGGCGAGTAGCCGTCGATCGAGCTGTCGCATCCGAGCGGCAGACCGAGGATCGCCAGCAACAGGCCGACGACGAGCGCCGTCCACGTGGCGGGACTGTAGTCGCCGCGGACGATGTCGACCACGGCGACGATCATCAGCACCACCGCGGCGAGGTAGATGACTCCCAGAAAGATCCGTCGCGTGACTCTCATGCGGTTCACTCCCCTCACGCGGCGCACACCGCCACGAGAGTCGCCCTACTGCGGTCACCGCGGTTTGTTCGGCACGTGGATGACCGTACTGTGACGTAGCGCGCGCGTACGGCGTGCTTCAGGGGCATCGCCCACGTTCACCGCCTCCCGCCCGGGATCGCTACGTCACAGTACGGTCAGAAGTGCTGACCGCCGCGATGGGCCATCTCGTGCAGCCGGGCGATGCGGTCGGCCGTCGGGGGGTGCGTGGAGAAGAGCTTGCTCAGCTTCTCGCCGGCCCGGAACGGGCTCTCGATCATCATGTGCTGCTGGCTGGTGAGCTCCGGGGTGGGCGGCAGCGGCGCCAGCGCGATGCCGCCGGAGATCTTGTTCAGCGCCGAGGCCAGCGCCAGCGGATCACCCGACAGCTCGGCGCCGGACTCGTCGGCCTGATACTCGCGCGCCCGCGACACCGACATCTGGATCACCGCGGCGGCCAGTGGGCCGAGGATGGCGATCAACATCATGGCGAGCGGGTTGACGCCGCCGTCCCGGTTGCCGCCGAACATGCCCGCGAACATCGCGAAGTTGGCCAGGCCGCTGATCACCGCGGCCATCGCGCCGGCGACCGAACTGATCAGGATGTCCCGGTTGTAGACGTGGCTGAGCTCGTGACCCAGGACGGCGCGCAGCTCGCGGTCGTCGAGCAGTTCGATGATGCCCGTGGTGCAGCAGACCGCCGCGTTCTTCGGATTCCGGCCGGTGGCGAAGGCGTTCGGCGACTCGGTCGGGCTGATGTAGAGCGCGGGCATCGGCTGGTTGGCCTTGGTCGCCAACTCGCGGACCATCGCATACAGCTTGGGTGCCTGGACCTCGGTGACCGGCTGAGCGTGCATGGCCTTGAGCGAGAGCTTGGCGCTGTTGAAGTACGCGTACGCGTTGGTGCCGATCGCGATGAGCACGGCGATGATGAGGATCGTGGTGTTCTGAAAGGCGGCGCCGATGCCGACGATCACCGCCGACATCAGACCCATCAGGGCTGCAGTCTTCAATCCGTTGAACGAGTGCATGTCACCTCTCTCGTCGCTTCAATCCTGGCACGCGCGCGAAGTTCGCGCCGTTTCTCCATCCGGTCAACGTCGGGATGCCCCGTCGGGTTCCAGGTTCGGCGAAGACTGTGACTCAGCCGACTCGGTCGACCGTGTACCGCACCAGGGAGGCGAAGGCGTCGCGGGCCGGGCACGCGGGAAGCTTGGCGAGTTCGGCATCGGCCTCGTCGGCCATGTCGGCGAGACGACGACGCGCCCGCGCCATTCCGTCCGAAACCACCAGCAGGTGCAGGGCCTCGGTCACTTCGGCGTCGTCGGTCAGAGGCCGGGCCGCACTCGTCTCCGAGTCGAGCAACAGCTCGCGCAGGCGCACCGAGTCGGGTCCGTCGCCGTCGAGCGCGTAGAGCACCGGGAGCGTGTGGACGCCCTCCCGCAGGTCGGTGCCCGGCGTCTTGCCGGAATCGCCGGTCACCGAGGCGATGTCGATCACGTCGTCGGACACTTGGAAGGCCACGCCGACGATGTCGCCGACTTTGGCCAGGATCTCCACCCGCTCGGGATCGGCTCCGGCCGTCATTGCGCCGAAGCGTCCGGCCGCAGCGATCAGCGAGCCGGTCTTCTCCCACACCACGCGCAGATAGTGATCCACGGCATCGCCGCCCCGCGCACCCACCGTCTCGCGCATCTGGCCGGTGACCAGCTCGGCGAAAGTCTCGGCGATGATCCGCACCGAGTCGGGCCCGAGAGTGGAGACCAGACGGGACGCCCGTGCGAAGAGGAAGTCGCCGGCCAAGATCGCGATCGAATTGGTCCAACGCGCATTGGCGCTCTGCGCACCGCGGCGCAGCGGCGCCTCGTCCATCACGTCGTCGTGGTACAGCGTGGCCAGGTGGATCATCTCCACGACGGTGGCGGCAGTGATCACGTCGTCGCACGCCGGCCGCGGCCCGAACTGGGAGGCCAGGATGGCGAACATGGGGCGGAACCGCTTGCCGCCGGCTTTGGCCAGGTGCGTGGCCGCCTCGGTGAGGATCTCGTCGCCCGAGGAGAGCTCGCCGAGCAGCAGCTCCTCCACGCGCCCGAGCGCGTCGGCGACGTCGGCGGCGAACTCCTCGCTACCGAGGTCGAGTCCGGCGAATGTCGACTTCACGTGTGGCGTCCCCTCTTGCGGCGGCCTCGGGTTTCGTCGCTGCGCGACACCAGCAGCCTAGCCGCAAGACCGCAGCGACATAATCGACGGGTGACCAGTCCACACCACGACGCAGCCGTACCGCCGGATTCCGCCGACGTTCTGGTGGTGGGAGCGGGTCCGGCCGGTGCCGCCGCGGCCGCCCACGCCGCGGCCGCCGGCCGGCACACGGTACTGCTCGACGCCGCCGTGTTCCCTCGCGACAAGACCTGCGGCGACGGGCTGACGCCGCGCGCGGTCAGCGCCCTGCGCGAGCTCGGATTGCCGTCGTACCTGGACTCCCGGCCGCGGATCCGCGGCCTGGACCTGCACGGCTGGGGCGCCGCCCAGCAGGTGTCGTGGCCGGCGTCCCGGTTCGGCCCGTTCGGAAGCGCGGTCGCCCGGTCCACCCTCGACGACGACCTGCGCCGCTTCGCCCTGGCACGCGGCGCGCAGATGGCGTCCGGCTGCAAGGCCGTCGACGTCGAGCTCGACGGCGGCCGGATCCGCTCGGTGGTCGTGACCGGGCCGGGCGGGCGTACGACGATCCGCGTCGGCGAGGTGATCGTGGCCGACGGCGTCAAGTCGACGCTCGGCAAGACACTCGGGCGAACGTGGCACCGGGACACCGCCTACGGAGTGGCGGGACGGTCGTACGCCGAGTCCGGGCGGTCCGGCGCCGAATGGATGGGCTCGCACCTGGAACTGCGCGATCCGGCAGGAAACCTGCTGCCCGGCTACGGCTGGGTGTTCCCGCTCGGCGACGGGACGGTGAACGTCGGGGTCGGTGCGCTGGCGACGGCCAAACGGCCCGCCGCGTTGCGGCTGCGGCCGGTCCTGGAGCACTACGCCGCGATGGTGACCGGCGAGTGGGAGCTCACGTCGCCGCCGCAGCGCATCGCCTCGGCGCTGCTGCCGATGGGCGGCGCGGTGTCGGGGATCGCCGGCGAGAACTGGATGTTGATCGGCGACGCCGCCGCGTGCGTCAATCCGCTCAACGGCGAGGGCATCGACTATGCGCTGGAGACCGGCGCGATGGCCGTGGAGGTGCTCGATTCCAGCCGCGACCACACCCGAGTATGGCCCGAGCTGCTCCGGCACGAATACGGCGCCGCGTTCGCCGCTGCCCGCCGTGCCGCCGGTCTGCTGACCATGCCCCGCACGGTGCCGCTGCTGGGCCGCCCGGGCATCCGCTCCGCCGCACTGATGCAGGTCGTCGTGCGCGTGATGGGCAACCTGCTGACGCCCGACGACACCGACCTGATCGCGCGCGCCTGGCGCTCGGCGGGACGTGGCTTCTCCCGCTTCGAGACCCGTCCCCCGTTCACCTGAGGGTCTCGAGACCTCCGCATCCGGGTTCGTCGCCGAAACCTACCGAGACCTCCTCGCGCACAGTGGGTCTCGATACGCCCTCGCCCTGGGGGCTCGGGCTACTCGACCACCGACAGGAGAGTCTCACCGCCAACGGGCGCAGCCGCTCAGGCGAGTAGCCCGGCCGAAAGCACGCGGCGTCCTGATGGTGATCGAGTAGCCCGGCCGAAAGCACGCGGCGTCCTGATGGTGGTCGAGTAGCCCGGCCGAAAGCACGCGGCGTCCTGATGGTGGTCGAGTAGCCCGGCCGAACGAAGTGAGCGCCGGGCGTATCGAGACCTACCCGGCGACACCCGTGTGAATCGCCGCGATCCCGCCGGTCAGATTCTGCCAGCTCACATCGCCGAACCCGGCCTCACGGATCTGCGCGGCCAGGCCCGGCTGATCGGGCCACGCCCGGATCGACTCGGCGAGGTACACGTACGCGGCCGGGTTGCTCGACACCCTGGTGGCCACCGCCGGGAGGGCCTTCATCAAGTACTCCATGTAGACCTTGCGGAAGGGTTCCGCGGTCGGCGTGGAGAACTCACAGATCGCGAGACGGCCGCCGGGCTTCAACACGCGGCGCAGCTCGGACAGAGCGAGCGGAACGTCGTTGACATTCCGGAGTCCGAAGGAGATGGTGGCCGCGTCGAAACTGCCGTCGGCGAAGGGCAGATGCAGGGCGTCGGCCGCGACCTTGGGCACCGGGCGCCCGGACCCGGCCCGGAGCATGCCGAGCGAGAAGTCGGCCGCGATCACGGTGGCCCCGGACGCCGCCAGTTCCACGGTGGAGACGGCAGTGCCGGCGGCGAGGTCGAGGACCACGTCCCGGGGCCGGAGGGCGAGGGCCTGGCGGGTGGCCTTGCGCCAGCGGCGGTCCTGCCCGAAGGAGAGCACCGTGTTGGTGAGGTCGTAGCGCCCGGCCACGCCGTCGAACATCTCGGCGACCTCGGCCGGATCCTTCTCCAGGCTGGCGCGGGAACCGTGGTCGTCGATCGGTGTCATGAGACCGAGTCTACGAGAGCGGGGTCCGGTGACTGCCTGCGGCGGTTCATCCGCCGGCTGGCCGCGGCGACCACCAGCATCACCACGATCACGACTGCCCAGCCGAGCACGATGATCGACACCCCCGGCAGCACCGCGAGACGTGCATCGCGCCCGGCCGGACGGGCGAAGTCGTCCGGTTCGGCGGCGTCGTAGTCGACCAGGATCCGCTGCCCCGCTTCCAGTTCAGTCGGGTACAGCAGGCCCAGCGTCGGGTTGCGGAGCACCCCGTCGGGTGTGACGAAGGTGACCGCCGCGTGCAGGCGGTCGGCCGAGATCACGTCGGCCACCGCCGTCGCCCGGTTCGCATCGATCTTCGCGTCGTTGCGGTAGGCGCCGAGGATGATGATCGTCCCGATCAGCGTCGCGATCACGCCGACGGCCACCAGGCCGAGCTGCACGCGCCGCAGAATCACCGGGTCCATGGCGTTCAGGATAGTCCGCGGGCTCCTCCCCTCCGGCATCCGCTCGACCGCGGCGGCCGCCATGGAACGTCAGCGCAGGCGGTCGGCGATGCGCTCGTGGATTCGGCGCAGCGGCTCCCGCTGCGTCGCGACCTCGAGCACCTCGATCCCGCCCGGCGGCGGCGGCGGAGCGTGCAGTGCGGCCGGGAGCTCGGCGAGAGTGACACGCGCGAACGGCAGGTGGAAGCCGGCGCACAGCGCGGCCAGATCGGAGCGGTGCGGGGTCCCGAAGATCCGCTCGTACGCGCCGGCGTAGGCGTCCGCGCCGAACCGCGGATCCCCCTGCTCCAGGAGGCCGAAGATCCCTCCGCCGTCGTCGTTGGCCACGACGATCCGCAGCGACCGGGGGCGGGGCTCGCCCGGGCCGATGATCAGGCCGGTGGCGTCGTGGACGAAGGTCAGGTCGCCCAGGAGCGCCACGGTCTGCCCCTGCCCGGCGCCGCTGAGCGCGGCACCGATCGCCGTCGAGTTGATGCCGTCGATCCCGGCGACGCCGCGATTGGACAGCACCCGCACGCCGTCGGCGACGCGGCCGGCCAGGGCCACGTCGCGGATGGGGTTCGACGGCCCCACCACCAGTTGATCGCCGGGCCGCACTGCCGCAGCGACCGCGCGTGCCACGTGCAGCCCGGTGGTCTCCGGGACCGCGTCCAGTTCGGCGGTCACCGCTGCGCGCACCGCGCCGTCGATGCGGTCGCAGTGTGCGAGCCAGTCCGGCGCGGGGGCGCCCGAGATGACCGCCCGCGTTCCGGTGGCATACACGTTGCCGGACACATCCGGCCAGCGCGGCCCGGTGGTGAGCGCGTACACGCGCACCTCGGGGTCGGCGAGCAGCCGCGCCACCGAACGGTGCAACGTCGGACGGCCGCAGATGATCGCCTGGGCGGGCTTACAGGCGCTCAGTGCCAGCGGGTGCAGCGGCGTCTCCGGCACCGGCGCGGTCGGTTCGGCGACCGTCGGGACGTCCGCGAGTTCCGGGTGCACGCCGGCACCGTGGCCGGAGACCACCACCGTGGATTCGGCAAGGTCGATCTCGATCGGGACGTCGAGCCGTCCGATGGGCGCCTCGGTCCACGGCCTGCCACCCGGACGTCCGGAGAACCGGCCGCCGGCCACGTCGGCGAGGGCGGTGCCGGGGCCGTCGCCCGCGTCGGGGACGAGGGGCTCACGCAATGGGATATCGAACTGGACGGGCCCGGCGTTGCCGGTGCGCGCCCCGCGCGCCGCGGCCAGCACGCGGCCGACCGCGCTGCGCCACTGCGAGTTGGTGTCCAGGTCTTCCTCGGCCAGGCCGAGACTGATCGCCGCCCGCACCTGCGTGCCGAAGATGCCGAACTGCTCGATGGTCTGATTGGCGCCGGAGCCCAGGAGCTCGTACGGACGGTTCGCGCTGATCACCACCAGCGGCACCCGCGCGTAGTTCGCCTCGAACACCGCCGGGCTCATGTTGGCCACCGCCGTGCCTGAGGTCATCACGATCGGGACCGGGGTACGCGAGGCGACGGCCAGGCCGAGTGCGAGATAGCCGGCCGAGCGCTCGTCGATCCGCACGTGCAACCGCAGCCTGCCCTCGGCATCGGCGGCGTGCAGCGCGAAGGAGAGCGGCGCGTTGCGCGACCCCGGGCACAGCACGGCGTCGCGCACCCCGCCGCGGATCAGTTCGTCGACGATCACACGGGCCTGAACGGTCGACGGATTCATGCTGGGAAGCCTACGGAAACGGCAGCTGCGCACCGCCGCCGGGCCGAAGGCCCTCACCGATCGAGCCGGACCCCTCGCTGATCGAGCGCTCCTCCGCTGATCGAGCGCTCCTCCGCTGATCGAACGAACACCCGCCGATCGAGCGCCCCCCCGCTCATCGCGCGACCCCCCCCCGCTGATCGAGCGACCCTCCGCTGATCGAGCGACCCTCCGCTGATCGAGCGAAGTCGAGATCACCCGCCCGCGCGACGGCGCTACCGTGAGGCATGGGGTTCTACGACGACAAAATCCTTCCACGCCTGGTGGAGAAGACCTGCGGAATGCCGGGGATGGAGAAGCTGCGCGCCCGCGCGTGCGCCCCGCTGTCGGGCGACATCGTCGAGATCGGGTTCGGTTCGGGCCTCAACGTCGCCTGCTACGGCGACCGGGTGACCTCGGTGACCGCCGTGGAACCCGCGGACCTCGCCTGGGCGCGGGCACAGGAGCGGGTCGCATCGTCGCCGATCCCGATCAGCCGCGGCGGGCTGGACGGACAATCCCTGCCGTTCGACGACGACGTCTTCGACGGCGCGCTCTCCACGTTCACCCTGTGCACCGTTCCCGAGCTGCCGCCTGTTCTCGCCGAGCTGGCCCGGGTGGTCAGGCCGGGCGGGCGCTTGGCCTTCCTGGAGCACGGCCTGGCGCCCGGAGCGTCGGTGCGCCGGATCCAGCGCCTGATCGACCCGGTCGAGCGCCTGGCGGCCGGCGGCTGCGAGCTGACCCGGGACGTCCCCGCCGCACTCGCCGCCGCCGGATGGGAAGTGGCCGAGCTGGACCAGTTCTACACCCGCGCCGCACCCAAGCCGTGGGGCTGGTTCTCACTGGGATACGCGGTGAACAGCGGGGAGTGAGTCGCGAGCGACGCGGCGAACGATGAACTGCCCCGTTCTCTCCCTACCCCGCGGTAAGAAGATGGCCTAGGGTCAATGAAATGAGTCGCGAATTCGATGTCATCGTCTACGGCGCCACCGGCTTCGTCGGGGAGTTGACGGCCCGCTATCTGGCCGAGCAGGCGCCGGACGGCACCCGGATCGCCCTGGCAGGACGGTCGGAGACCAAGCTGGCGGGGGTGCGCCGTCGCCTGCCCGAGCGCGCGTCGTCGTGGCCGCTGGTGATCGCCGACTCCGACTCCCCCGCCTCCCTCGATGCGATGTGCGCCCGCACGCAGGTGGTCTGCACGACGGTCGGGCCGTACCTCCGCTACGGCGAGAACCTGGTGATCGCGGCGGCCTCCGCGGGCACCGACTACGTCGATCTGACCGGCGAGGTCCCCTTCACCCGGTTCACGATCGACAAGGCCGACGAGCTCGCGAAGGGCACCGGGGCGCGGATCGTCAACTCGTGCGGCTTCGATTCGGTCCCCTCGGATCTGGGCGCCTACCTGCTCTACAAGAAGGTCTCCGAGGAAGGCGCCGGCACCCTCGGCGAGACGACGATGGTGCTCAGGTCGTTCCGCGGCGCCGTGTCCGGCGGCACCATCGACTCGGTGCGCGTGATCGCCGAGCAGGCCAAGGATCCCGAGCAGCGCCGACTGCTGCTCAATCCGCGGGCCCTCTCCAGCGGTCCCGGCGAGCTGGAGCAGGTCGGCCCCAGCGCCGAGCCGAGCGACATCAGCCCGGTGGACGCGAAGAAGGTCGATCCATCCCTGCGCGGCACCCTGGCGCCGTTCTTCATGGCCTCGTACAACACCCGGGTCGTCCGGCGATCCAACGCCCTGCTCGACGACGCCTACGGCCCGGGGTTCCGGTACCAGGAGACGATGAACGTCGGCGGGATGCCGATCCTGTCGACGCTGGCCGCCGGTGCGGTGGCCGTCGGCACCGGGATCGGTCTGGCCGCGATGAGCTTCCGTCCGACGCGTTCGCTGCTCGATCGCATCCTGCCCAAACCCGGCGACGGACCGGACGAAGGGGCGCAGGAGGCCGGGCACTTCACCACCCAGACCTTCACCCGGACCAGCGACGGACGCCGGTTCCGCTCGCAGATGCGCGCACACGGCGATCCCGGCTATCGAGCGACCGCGGTGATGCTCGGCGAGTCCGCCCTGGCACTCGCGCTGGACCGGGACAAGCTCCCCGACCGGGCTGGCGCACTGACGCCGGCCGTCGCGATGGGCGACGTCCTGATCGACCGGCTGCGCGAGGCCGGTTTCGTCCTCGAGGTGCACGAGCTCACCTAGCGCACCGCGATGCACGACGACGTGAAGGCCCTCGTCAGCGGCGACTGGTACCGGGACACTCCGGAGCTGCGGCGACTGCGGGACCGGTGCGCCACTGCGGTCGACGAGTTCAACGCCCTGCCCGCGGCCGACCACGCCGGGCGCCTGGCGATTCTGCGCGTCCTGTTCGCCGTCTGTGGAGACGGCATCGAGGTGGTGCCGCGGCTGCGCGTCTCCTACGGGTTCAACACGCGTCTGGGATCAGGCGTCTACCTCAACGCGAACGCCTTTCTGATGGACGACGGGCCCATCACCCTCGGCGACCATGTCCGCATCGGGCCGTCCGCGGTACTGGCGACGGCGCTGCACCCGATCGAGGACCACGCGCTTCGCCGTGACGGCGCCGAGCGCACCGCGCCGATCACCATCGGCGACAACTGCTGGCTCGGCTCCAGCGTCACCGTGGGTGCCGGGGTCACCATCGGCCGCAACACCGTGGTCGGTGCGGGCAGCGTCGTCGTTCGGGACCTTCCCGATCACGTCGTCGCGGTCGGAACACCCGCTGTGCCGATCCGCTCGCTGCCCGTCGAGGAGTGACCTCCGCCCGCTGACCGTACTGTGGCGTTGTGCTACCGGGCCGTCGCCCTCAACACCTCGGTGACCTGGGATTTCCGAAGACGGCGAGGCGCTCACCGGAGGTCTACGTCCCAGTACGGCTCAGGCCTGGCCCGGCTTGAGTGCGACGAAGAGGGCGTCGAGGTCGGCACAGAGCCGGTCGCCGTCGTGCAAGGTGCCCTTCACGTACAGCTTGCGGTCGTCCCGGCGATCCACCCAGGTCTTCATCGTCAGCGGGGTCTCCAGCGGAGTCAGCGACCGGTAGCTCACCGTGAGGTACGCGGTGCGGCAGATCCCGTAGACGTTGAGCGCAGCGGCCATGCCGCCCAGGTCGTCGAAGGCGATCGCGACGTGACCGCCGTGTGCGACGTTGTTGCCGCCCAAGTGGAAGGGCCGGAAGGTCAGGGTCGCCGTCACGCCGTGCTCACCGCCGTCGGTCACCTCGTACGGCGGCAGCGTGATGTTGCCGCGCGCGGGCAGGTCGACGCGGGTTCCCGACGGGCTGTGCCACTCGTCCACCAGCATGGTGTCGAGCTTGGCGTTGAAGACCTTGAGGTCGTCGATGATCTCGTCGGCCAGCTCCGGCGTGGGACACGCGTAACGCACCTTGTCCATGAAGGTGCGGACCTGCTCGATCAGCTCGTCGTACCGGGGCCCGCCCCGTTCGGTGGTGATGTCGATCTTCGCCCGGAAGCCGCCGGCGTGCGGCGACTCTCCGGACGATTTCGCATCCCAATTCTCATCGGCCGGTGCACCCTTCATCGATCCACCGTAACCCGCGCTCGACCAAACGCTCGCTTGGGTTCCGGTTTCGACTCCGCTCAACCGTCGAGGGGACTCCGCTCAACCGTCGAGGGGACTCTGCTCAACCGTCGAGAGGCCAGCGCGACCGCCGAGAGGACTCCGCGCCCCTCGGGGGCTCCGCTCACGCCGTCGGGGGATCCGCGCGGTCCGGGGCGGACCGTCGCCGATTAGTCTCGGACCCATGACTTCGCCGTTCGACCCCGCACAGTGGAAGACCGTCCCAGGCTTCGAGGACCTCACCGATCTGACCTACCATCGCCACACCGGCGAGGGACGCGCGAACGGCATCGTCCGGATCGCCTTCGATCGCCCCGAGGTCCGCAACGCCTTCCGCCCGCACACCGTCGACGAGCTGTACCGCACTCTGGACCACGCGCGACGCTCCCCCGACGTCGGCACCGTGCTGCTGACCGGCAACGGTCCCAGCCCGAAGGACGGCGGCTGGGCGTTCTGCAGCGGCGGAGACCAGCGCATCCGCGGACGTTCGGGCTACCAGTACGCCACCGCGCACGACAGCGACGTCGACGCCGCCGGCCGCGACACCGTCGACGAGGCGCGCGTGGCGGCCGAGGGCGGACGCCTGCACATCCTGGAGGTGCAGCGCCTGATCCGCACCATGCCCAAGGTGGTGATCGCGGTGGTGAACGGGTGGGCCGCCGGCGGCGGGCACTCCCTGCACGTCGTCTGCGACCTGACCGTGGCCTCCCGCGAGCACGCCCGGTTCAAGCAGACCGATGCCGACGTGGGCAGCTTCGACGCCGGCTACGGCAGCGCCTATCTCGCCAAGCAGGTGGGGCAGAAGTTCGCGCGCGAGATCTTCTTCCTCGGCGAGGCCTACGACGCCGAGACCATGCACCGGATGGGCGCGGTGAACCGCGTCGCCGACCACGCCGAGTTGGAGAACACCGCGATCGAGTGGGCCCGCAAGATCAACGGCAAATCACCCACCGCGCAGCGCATGCTGAAGTTCGCCTTCAACCTGACCGACGACGGCCTGATGGGCCAGCAGGTGTTCGCCGGCGAGGCCACCCGCCTGGCGTACATGACCGATGAAGCGGTCGAGGGCAGGGACTCGTTCCTGGAGAAGCGCGACCCCGACTGGGACCGCTTCCCGTACTACTACTGATCCGCACACGTACTGATCTGCGCCCCGTGACGCAGGGCTGGTTCACATCCGCTGCACCCGTGCACCTCCACTACGCTCGCAGCCGTCGCGAACGTGAACCGGCGTAGCAACGCGTCAGGCGCGGCGTGCCCATCGCGAGCAGATCGGCCCCGCCTCCACTCCCGTGAGGCACCGGCGACCGCATGGGACGACGCGATCCGCCCCGCCCGAGAGTGTTCGGGCGGGGCGGTTCGCGGTCTGCACCTCAGGCGGCCGGCACCAGAGCCGGCTCGGGCACGATGTGTTCGTAGGCGTCCTCGTCGAACTCGACGTCGATCAGACCGTCCAGCCAGTCGGCCGGGTCGACGTCGATCGGCGCCTCACCGATCCGGTCGGGAATCATCGTCTCGTTCACCCCCTCATCCGCTCGCAGCGCTGATCTCGCGGGCGCCGTCGAGGTGATCCACCTCGATGCGGCGCGGCTTGGCGACCTCGGCCATCGGGATCGTCACGTTCAGTACACCGTTGGCGTACTGCGCCGTGATCCGCGCCGGGTCGATGCCCTCACCGAGGGAGAGCTGGCGGCGATAGGTCCCGGAGAAGCGTTCGGTGGCCAGCCATTGCGCGTTGTCCTCGGACACTCGCGCGGTGCGGTGCGCAGACACCGTGAGGACGCCGTTGTCGACACTGACGTCGATCGAACCGGGGTCGACCCCGGGCAGGTCCGCGGTGAGCAGGTAGTGGTCGTCGACCTTGGACAGGTCCATCGGCATGAATCGCGGACCCGACGCCGACGTCGTCCGGTCGGCCCCCTGCAGGTACCGGCTGAGAGCGTCGAGTTCGGTGAACGGGTCGAAACGAAGCACAGTAGACACCTCCTTGAACGCGAGCTGCCTGATCACTGCGCCAGGCAGCCATCTGATCCGTGCACCACAATATTAGCACTCTCGCATTGCGAGTGCCAGAGTTTTTCGCGAAAAGTCGACGCTCGACGCCGGTCGCACTCAGCGACCGGTGAGCTTCGCCAGGAGTCCCCGCAGACCCGTAGCCGGACGAAACCGGGCGCACCCGCCATGCGGACACAGACTGCAATCGGTGCCGTCGCGATAGTGCACGTGCGCACCCTGGTCGTGACCGCAGACACACTGGCTTCGCCCCATGCAGGCAGACCCTACCCGCGGGGCCGGACACCGTTCCAACAAGTGCATCCTTGGTCGCCGGGAGCTCGCGTGATCGAGGGCGGATGGGCCGGCGGGCTCGCCGGCACCGCGCCGGCCCTAGCCGATCAGTTCGGCCAGGGCCGCCATATCCGCCACTCGCTCGGCGTGGGTGAACGCCGACGGCGCCGCCAGCAGCACCCCGACGCCCGAGTCGCGGAAGGCCTCGACGCGCTCGGCGACGACGCTCCGCGGGCCGATCAGGCTCATCGCCCGGACCAGTTCGTCGGGCACGGCCGCCGCGGCCTCGTCCTTGCGGCCGGCGAGGTAGAGATCCTGAATCAGCGCGGCCTCGTCGACGTAGCCGTAGCGCTGCACCAGGGAGTTGTAGAAGTTCTTGCCGCGGGCGCCCATGCCGCCGATGTAGAGCGCGGCGTGATGCCGCACGATGTTCATCGCCACGTCGATCGCCGCCTGATCCTCGGTGATGAGCACCGACGTCTGCACGACGATCTGCAGCGGCCCCAGTTCCGGATCACGTTTGGCCCTGCCCGCGGCGAGCGCCGGGCCGAATGCCGCGTCGACGTACTCGGGGTGATACAGGAACGGCTGGAACTCCTCGAAGAGCTCCGCCGCGAGTTCGACGTTCTTCGGGCCGATCGCCGCCAGCAACATCGGGATGCGCTCACGCACGGGATGGTTGATGAGCTTCAGCGGCTTCCCCAGGCCGCTGCCGCCGTGCTCCGGGGTCAGCGGCAGATGGTAGTGCCGGCCGTCGTACTCCAACCGCTCGCGGCGCCACACCTTCCGGCAGATCTCGGCGTTCTCGCGAGCCCGACCGAGCGGGAAGTCGTACTTGACGCCGTGGAAGCCCTCGATCACCTGCGGTCCGGAGGCGCCGATGCCGAGGATCGCGCGGCCGCCGCTGATGTAGTCCAGACCGGCCGCGGTCATCGCGAGGTTCGTCGGGGTCCGCGAGTACATCGGCAGGATGCCGGTCTGCAACTCCATCGTCTCGGTCTTCGCGGCGATGTAGCCGAGTTGCGAGACCGCATCGAAGCTGTACGCCTCCGGTACAGTCACCCGGCGCACTCCGGCGTTCTCGAAGTCGCGGAGGTTCTCGATGGTCTCGCGGAAGTCCCCCGCATAGTTGATGGGCATGCCGAGCTTCATCGTCATGACGGGCATTCTGCCACCGCAGCCTGCCGGCGCTCCCGCGACCCGCAGCGCTGCCGCGGAGGAACCTGACGTTCACACCTGCGCTCTTGCCCGGGAAATCTGCGCGGACCACACGGCGAACACTCTCCGACACCCGGGTGAACATTAGGTGACTTCAGTAAAGAAATCATAAAACTCGCAGTTCAGGGACGGCGTCCCCCGATCAGCGAGATTGACCGAACCCGCACGGCAGGCCTCATAGTTGTTGTCATGAGCGCAGAAATGCTGATCCTTGTGCTGCTGATCGTCACAGCACTCGGGTTCGACTTCACCAACGGCTTCCACGACACCGGGAATGCGATGGCCACCTCCATCGCCACCGGTGCCCTGAAGCCCAAGACCGCGGTGACCATCGCCGCAGTCCTGAATCTGGTCGGCGCCTTCCTGTCCGTCGAGGTAGCAACCACCGTCGCGCAGGGGATCCTGAACTTCCCCTCGGACGCGGGCGAGCTCAGTACGCAGGTCGGCGGCGCCGAGGTCGCACTCACGATCATCTCCGCGGGTCTGGTCGGGGCGATCCTGTGGAACATCCTGACCTGGCTGCTCGGACTGCCCTCGAGCTCGTCGCACGCCCTGTTCGGCGGCCTGATCGGCTCCGGCCTGGCTGCTCTGGGCACCAGCGGCGTCAACTGGAGCGGAATCGTCGGCAAGGTGATCGTCCCGGCCCTGCTCGCGCCGGTCATCGCCTGCATCGTCGCCTCGGTCGGCACCATGCTCATCTACGCGATCACCAAGAAGATCTCCGAGACCCGCAAGGAACAGGGATTCCGGCACGGCCAGATCGCCAGCGCCTCGCTGGTCTCCCTCGCCCACGGCACCGGCGACGCCCAGAAGACGATGGGCGTGATCGCGCTCGGGCTGATCGTCACCGGCCACCTCGATCCGGACGTCGCCGAGCAGGGCCTGCCCCTCTGGGTGATCGCCAGTTGCGCGATCGCCATCGCCCTCGGCACGTACCTCGGAGGCTGGCGCATCATCAGGACGCTCGGTAAGGGACTGGTCGAGATCAGCGCACCGCAGGGCATGGCCGCCGAAGCCTCCTCCGCGGCGATCATCCTGACTTCGTCGGCCGCCGGCATGGCGCTCTCCACCACTCACGTGGCCACCGGCTCGATCCTGGGTTCGGGTCTGGGCCGTAAGGGGGCGGACGTACGCTGGGCCGTCGCCGGACGCATGGCCGTCGCCTGGCTGACCACCTTGCCCGCGGCCGCCGTCGTCGGCGCGATCTCGTATCTCATCGCGCGGGGCATCGGCGGCGCCGCAGGCGCGGTCACCATCTTCCTCATCCTCGCGCTCGCCTCCCTCTACATGTGGTGGCGCGCCCAGCAACAGAAGGTCGACTCGAGCAACGTGAACGCCGACTGGGACGAGTCGACCAACTCGCCGGTTCCCGCCGAGCTCAGGGTCGACCTCGACGTCGAACCCAAGCAGCAGGCCTGAGCCGGACCGGAAGAGAAGGACACCAAGAACCATGTTCGGAATCGACTTCGCCGAGATCGCGCAGTCCATCGCGCAGGTGCTGGCCGTCGGGCTGCTGCTGGGCGCCGGCCTGCCCGCACTGTTCGCCGTCGGCATGCGCTGCATCGCCCGCGCCGAGGGCGGCCCGGACGCCACAGGCGCCGTCGTCGCACCCAAGCCCGGCCTCAAGCTGGTCGGCTACGCCCTCTACGCGCTCGTGGCGATCGTGATCCTGCTGGGCATCCTCTGGATCACCCGGCAGACCATCTACCACCACCTCGACATCCAGATCTTCCCGGCCGGCGCCTACAAGTAGCCGATTCCTCCCAAGAAGGCAGTGCAGAATCCCATGGCTTCGAACCCTTTCGAGAACGTCGTCAACTGGATCCGGACCGGCTATCCGGACGGTGTCCCGCCGACCGACTTCCCGCCGCTCCTCGCCCTTCTGACGCCGATTCTCGACGACTCGGAGATGACCGACGTGGTGCTGACCCTGGCACTCGAACGCGACCCGGACTCACCGACCACCCGTGACGACGTCGCCGCCGCGATCGCCACGGTGAAGGACGAGCGACCCACGCAGGAGGAGATCAATCAGGTCGCCTCCCGCCTCGCCGCCGCCGGCTGGCCGCTCGACCAGCAGCTCGTGCGGCCGAACTGAGCTGCGACGCCGGCGTGGCGGTCTCCACGATCACCGGCGAGGCACCGCACGACGACGACGTCGCACGGGTCCGGACTACGCTGGAGACGGCGGGCCGGCCGTTCGACGACGAACCGCTCGCCCCCCACGCACCCGACCCTGCGACACCGGAGGATCAGCCCTGACGCGGACGCTGCGGCCCCTGCCGCTGGCCTCGACTCCCGCCGTGCTCGATGCCCGGCGGGAGTTGCTGTCTCTGCTCGACGGCGACGACGCCTACCTGCCCGTGCCCGCCGGCGACCGGCGCACCACTGCCCTGCTGACGCAGCACCTGGGCGCCGGCGCACCGATCGACGACCGGTGCGCACTGGTGATCTCGACCTCCGGCACCACCGGAATCCCCAAGGGCGCCATGCACTCGGCGGAGACGTTGCGCGCCTCCGCCGAGGGCACCGCCGAGCTGCTCGGCGGCCCCGGAAGCTGGCTGCTGGCCCTGCCGCCGCACCACATCGCGGGGCTCCAAGTGCTGCTGCGTTCACTCGCCGCCGGATACTCCCCCGTCGTCGTCGACGTCTCCTCCGGCTTCGATCCGCGGACACTTCCCGCGGCCGTCGAGGCCCTGCCCGGACCGCGGAGGTACACCTCGCTGGTACCACTGCAACTGCGCAAGGCGCTCGACGACCCCGACGCCACCCGGGCCCTGGCCCGCCTCGATGCGATCCTCGTCGGCGGAGCGGCCACGCCCCCGCCGCTGGCCGCGGCGGCACGATCGGCCGGCCTGCGCGTGGTCCGGACCTACGGCATGAGCGAGACCGCGGGCGGCTGTGTGTACGACGGAGTTCCGCTGCCGGGGGTGCGCGTGCGGATCGCCGAACGCGGGCCCGACGGCGTCGGCCGGGTCGAATTGGGCGGTTCCACCACAGCGCTCGGCTACCGCAACCTTCCGGATCATCCGGCCTTCGCCGAACCCGGATGGTTCCGGACGGATGACCTCGGGGCCGTCGACGACGGGGTCCTGCGCATCACCGGCCGCGCGGACGAGGCGATCTCGACCGGTGGTCTCACCGTGGTGCCGCAGGTGGTCGAGGCGGTGGTCGAGTCGCTCGCCGGCGTCGCAGCCTGCGCGGTGTTCGCCGTACCCGACGACCGCCTGGGCGAGGCGGTGGCCGTGGCCGTCGTGCCGGATGCGAACCCGCCGACTGCCGCGCAGGTGCGCGACGCGGTCACAGCGCGGCTGGGGCGCCACGCAGCGCCCCGCCGCGTGGTCGTCGTCGACGATCTGCCCCTGCGCGGGCCCGGCAAGGTCGACCGGCGGCGGCTGCGAGAGATGCACACGGGTTAGCCTGTGCCAGACTGATTGAGATCGGGCCGAACACCCCCGCTACCAGCCGAAGCGGCCGTAGTTGCTGTTACGTTGGCCGCATGGCATTCGAAGATGACCCCCGTATCCTCGCCACCAGTGTGCGCATGCCCTTCGCCGTCGACGAGATTCACAAGCTCGGCGAAGAGAAGGACCACTACCTGGTCGCCACCGACACCTTCAAAGAGACGCCCGGCGGTCACTCCAAGGGCGTCGACAAGCTCATCATCACCGCTCCGCCCACCCAGGAACCGGAGCAGTTCGTCGACGACGTCATCAAGATCCTGAACTCCGAGCGCATCGACTGGCTGCTGCCGATGTTCGAGGAGGTCTTCTACCTCGCCGCCAACCGCACGAAGATCGCCGAGGCGGCACCGCACACCACGCTGTTCTTCCCGGAGATCGAGCCGCTGCTGCTGGTCAACGACAAGACCAAGTTCGCCGATCTGTGCAAGAAGCTGGACCTGCCGGTCGCCGAGACCCTCGTCTGCACCACGCCCGAGCAGTTCGTCGAGGCCACCCAGCGCTGGGAGCACTGGTTCGCCCGCGCCGCGTTCGGCCGCGGCGGCCTGGACATCATCACCAACTACGGCCCGCTCGCCGGACAGACCGCGGTCTCCGACATCAAGCCCACCGAAGAAGATCCGTGGCTGGTGCAGCAGTTCCTGATCGGCACCGATCGCTGCAGCTGGAGCATCGCGCACGAAGGCGAGATCGTGCTGCACAGCTGCTACGAGCACCCGCTGACCATCGACGATCGCGGCGGCATCGTCTTCGAGTCCGTCGACACCGATGCGTCACTCGCGGCCGTGCAGAAGATCGCCAAGGAGCTGAACTGGACGGGCCAGATCAGCATGGACTACCTCGTCACCGAGGACGGCACCCACTACATGGTCGAGTGCAACCCGCGCCCGACCGCCGGCTGTTCGGTGGCCACCGCCGACGAACTCGACACCGCGCTGTTCCGTCCGGACGGACTCGTGGTCGTGCCGCCGGGCCGCAAGAAGATGATCAAGGCGGCCGTCCTGCGCGATGCCCTCAAGCACCCGAAACGGGCCCGGGAGATCCTGGCCGCGGCCAAGGGTGCCGGCGGCGTCTACTCGCAGGAGAAGGACCACATGCCGCTGATCTACTCGGCGCTGAGCCTCCGGCACGTGCTCGCCTACCGCAAGGCGGCAGGCAAGGAGCGCAGCAAGGAGCAGCTGGTCGCCGCGCAGTTCTTCGACATCCTGTACGACGGCTCACCCCTCACGGCGAACTGACCGGGCCTGACCACTAGTCGACCCGGCTCGGCGGCTGACCAGCTGCCGAACCTGATCGCAGGTTGAGCAAGCTGCCGAACCTGATCGCAGGTTGAGCAGCTGCCGAACCTGATCGCTGGTTGAGCAGCTGCCGAACCTGATCGCTGGTTGAACAGCTGCCGAGCCGATAGGCGAGGCAGCGTGTCGAAACCGCCGCCCGATCGAGCCCCGTTCTCGACTCCGAGAACGGGGCTCGATCACGTCACCGACCGCGAGTCACCAGATCACGGCGACGCCGCACGCGCCGACCGCGACGGCCACCGCCGCCCAGAACAGCCCGGCCGGCACCGGTTCACCGGTGCGCTTGGCCTTCGCCGCCCCCATGCCGAGCAAGCCGCCCAAGATCACCAGCAAGATCAGCTTGGTACCGATCTTCGGGTAGTTCGGGTCGAAGTCGCCCCACGGGCCGGATAGGAACACTCCGGTGATCAGGGCGACCACCAGACCGACCTGCGCCGTCGTATCGAACTCGTAGCGCTTGTGCAGCGCTGCCAGTGCCAGCGGCCCCAGGATCATCGCGAACCCGATCAGATGAACGACGACTATTACGCTGCGTAGTACTTCCATGCCTACAGCATACGGTTCTTGCCTGTTGAGCCCCGCACAGGTCTCGCAGGCCAAACACCCCGGATGGTGCCACCTGGTGACACTGTCCGGGTGGTCAAGCCGATCAGAGTGCGGCGATCACCCCCGCGAGACGAAGCTAGCCGACCTCGGCCAGTCCGCCGACGGCGGCGACCTCACCGGCTCCGGACGGGTCGCCCACGCTATCCTTCCCGTTCGCCCCGTTCTCCAGGCTCGGCGCGGGATCCGGGTTCGACTCAAGCACGCCACTGTCGTCGCCCTGGACCGCGTGGGTCTCCACATGCTTCCCGTGCCGGGGGACGTACCCGGAACTCTGGTCCTGCGGCTCCACCCAGTCGCCGCTCTGGCCCATGAGCCGATGTTTGCCGGCGACCTCGGCAGTAGGTTCAGACTGCGCCGCGACCGGCTGGTCGAGACTCTGCGTGTGCGTCCCTGTTTCCGCCGTGCCAGTGAGATCGGCCGCCCGGCTATCCGCAGCCGCGACCTTCACGCCGTCGCGAGCGCCCTTCTCGGTGACGTCCTCCATCGGATAGAAGGCCTCGGCGTACGTGTTCCACCGCTCGAGATCCTTCGTGTCGTACTTGATTCCGACTGCGTCGTACAGCAGAGCGTTGAACAGCGCGAGCGGGTGGTACGTGTCGTAGATCGCGTACGTGGTGTTGCCGTCCGCGCTGGTGAGGATCTTCGGCGCGCAGCCCTCATTGCGCACGAGCACGACGCCCTGCTTGTTCTCCGAGCAGTCGAGGTGACCGTAGGGCCCGTCTCCCGGCGAGTGGATGGCCAGGAAGCCGGCCCCGTTGACCAGCAGCGACGAGACCGGCCGGTGCCACTTCCACTGCCAGTCTGCGACCGGGTCGCCCCGCATGATCACCGAGACCACATTCACCTCACCGGTGTCGCCCGGATCCCGGGCGCCGTCGTTGTCGACCCCCAACAGGCCCAGGCCGGGCGTGACCCACAGGTCGCTGAACGGCAGGTCCTTGGCCCAGCCCTTGATGCCCCACGGGCTGCGCGGATCGGACACGAGCAGGATCAGCGTGTTCGGCCCGAGCTCGTCCTTGCCCTGTTCGGCCGCGTTCCCCAGCGCCTCGGCTCCCTGCGAATAGCCGGTGTAGACGACGACGCCGCCGTAGTCCTTCAGCGCCTCCATGACTGCGAGATTGTTCTGCTCGGCTACGGTGCGCGACTTCACGTACCCCGGCGCCAGGAACGGCAGCCCGAGGGCGGCGTCGCTCCGGCCGGCGATGATCGGCCCGAACGATTCCGGGTACTTGATGTAGGCCGCGTCCCGGGTGCCGACGATCCGGTCGATCCTCGGGTGCAACCCGGTGTCGTCCGTCCCCGGCGTGACGATGACGATCGCCGGGCCGGCGTCCTCGTCGATCACCTTCGCCAGGAGATCGTTGGTGGGCGTAGTGCCGGGTGCCCAGGAGCGCAGCACGTCGTCGTCGATCAGGTCCTGGAAGATCTGCTGAACGGCCTCGTTCTGCGGCAGATCCGCAGCGAAGGCCTGGGGCGCGGCGGCGCCGAGGCAGAGGCCGCACGCCAGAGTAGCGGCGGCGAGACGGGTGCGAGTGCTGGTCGACCGAGGGGTCACGCGAGGTCCTTGCTGTCACGGGGCTGGTTCCGGCACCGTCCAGCGATGCTGTCCGTTCCGGCGATGACCCCAGCAGAACATGCCGCTGACCAGGTAGTAAGCATCCAAACGGGTTACTCGCGAGAAATCGTCTCAACGTATGTCACCAGAATTTGGGCCTCCGGAAGCGCCGTCGAGGCGCGGTGGAAAGATGGGCGCGTGGCAACAGTGAGTCAGTGGATCGAGGGCGCGCGGCCGCGCACCCTGCCGAATGCGATCGCCCCCGTCGTCGTCGGCACCGGTGCGGCCGGACACGTGGGCGACATCGTGTGGTGGAAGGCGGCGCTCGCGCTGGTGGTCTCGCTCGCGTTGATCGTCGGAGTCAACTACGCCAACGACTACTCCGACGGGATCCGCGGCACGGACGACGACAGGGTCGGCCCGCTCCGCCTGGTCGGTTCCGGCGCAGCGAGTCCGCGGTCGGTCAAGACCGCGGCCTTCGTCTCGCTCGGCATCGCCGCCGCCGCCGGGATCGTGGTCGCGGTGACCACGGCGTGGTGGCTGCTCGCCGTCGGGGCCGTCTGCATCCTGGGCGCCTGGTTCTACACCGGCGGCAGCCGGCCGTACGGGTACGCCGGCTACGGCGAGGTGGCGGTGTTCCTCTTCTTCGGGCTGATCGCCGTCCTCGGCACCCAGTTCGTGGTGTCCGGCCGGGTCGACGTCACCGGCCTGATGTGCGCGATCGCCGTCGGCTGCTTCTCCAGCGCCGTCCTGGTGGCCAACAATCTGCGTGACATCCCCACCGACACCGAGTCGGGCAAGATCACCCTGGCCGTCCGTCTCGGCGACCGCCGCACCCGCACCCTGTTCGTGCTCTTGATCTTCGTCCCGTTCCTGATCACGATCTGGGTCGGCGCGTTCGCCGACTGGTGGGCGCTGAGCGGCCTGCTCGCACTCCCCCTCGGCATCCTCGCGCTGCGCCCGGTCGTGTCCGGCGCACAGGGCCGCGCCCTGATCCCAACCCTGGCCACCACCGGGTTTGCCATGCTGGTGTGGGCCGTTGCGACGGGTGTGGCGATCGGCTTGAGTTGACGCAGCCCACGGCGACGACAGGGAACCTACGACGATGACCCACAACCAGCGGGTGGAACCCGGCCGGATCAATCATCCCGTCGCGACGGCGATCGGCGTCCTGATCATGATCGGAGTGATCGTCCTCGGCGTCGTCCTGTGGGTGCGCGGTTCGTCCGAAGAGGTTCGTATCGGCGACACCGGGCTCGGCGCACCGGTTCCGGTGGAGGCCGCCGGCGGGCGTGTCACGGCGTACCCGATCGAGACGACGGTCAGCACCTTCAGCGGCGACCCGCTGCGCACGACGACGCTGAAGGTGGAGGTCGTACGCTCGACGGCGATCAAGCCGTGTGCTCCGGTCTTCTTCCCAGAGGTGCAGGTCGACGCGTCGTACACCGCCGCACTTCCGGTCGATCAGGCCACCGGGCTGCCGAGTACGTCGACGTCGTCGTATCCGCTGGACCGCGAGGTGCCCGCCGAGGGTGAGGCGCGGATCTCGTTCACCGTCGGACCGGTGACGCAGTCGGCCGGAACACTGGCGGTGACGGTCGTGCGGCCGATCGTCGTGCTCGCGAACGGCGCCGAGCTCGGGACCCAGTCGATCGCGCTGGCGACGACGCCCGAGATCGTACAGGCGTACATCGACGCCGTGCACCGGCTCAATCCGACCGCACGTCAAGAACAGGATCAGTGCGCGAAGGCCGAACTGGCGAAGATCGACGACGTCCTGAACACGTCATCCCTGGAGAACGAGCCGCTCCGGCGCCTGCGCCAGGTGTACGCGGTGCTCTCCGGCGACGAGTAGGCGCACCGCCGCCGCACCGCGCAGTCAGCACGCTCGGGGCGTCAGGCGTCGGCCGGGACCTCGGGCACGGTGGCCAGCACCGCCTCGCGCAGGGCGTCGACGGTGGTGGCCGACTCGATCAACGCGGTCGATGCGGGATCACCGGTCTCCAGGATCCCCAGGAGCAGATACTCGACCCGGAGCGTGCGGTCGCCGTAGTCCCGCGCGAGGCGGACCGCCGCGGCCAGGGCCTCACGAGTCGACGAGGCCACCCGCGCACGACCGCGACGCCCGCGCGGACCACGCCGACCGCGCCCGCCGTCCCAGGGGCCCTCGCCGTCGCGCGGGTCGAAGCCAGCCCCGAAGCCGGCGGGGCCGAACGCACCCGGCCCGAAGCCTCCTGGACCGAAGCCCTCCGGACCGAACCCTCCGCGCCCACGTCCGTGACCGCGCCGCCGGCCGGGCTCGCCGCATCCGCGGCCACGTCCACGACCGCGGCGGGGCCGCTCACCCCAACCGTCGGCGAGGTCTTCGTCGAATCTGTCGCTGACCGCCTCGCGCACCTTGTCCAGATCGATCCCGATGCTCTTGAGCGCCTCGCGATCTTCTTCGTAGCGGTCGGCCGCCGCAACGGCCTCCGCGTCGTCGAGTTCGGCGGAGTGCTCCTGGTGGTAGTCGCGGACCACCTCCCGCGCGAACTCGAGCCGCAGCCCTTGCGCGTGAAGCAGCGCGAACAGCGGGCTGCGGGCGTTGCCGAGCATGCCGAGGATCAGGTGGTCGTTGCCCAGACCGCGGTGCCCGAGGTCGCGGGCCTCCTGCGTCGCGAACATCATCACGACGCGGTCCTCTGCGTTGAAACGTTCAAACATCGTTTCCGTCCTTTCCGGCCGAGCCGGCCGGGTCGGTACCGCTGGGCGGGGCGTCGGTCGACGCGGCGCTCTCGCGGTACGAGTGTTTCTGATGCACGGCCTGGCGGCTGACCTGCAAGACGTCCGCGACGGCCTGCCAGCTCCACCCGCGCGAGCGGGCGTTGGCGACCTGGACGTCCTCCAGGCGATCGGCGAGGGTTCGCAGCGCCCGTACCGCGGCCAATCCGACCGCGGGGTCACCGCTCGCAGCGGCTCCGGCGACCCGGTCGCCTTCGGACTTTGTCAACTTCTCGTCGTCGTGCATGGTGTCAGGTTATGTTGACATTCAGATCTTTGTCAAGATTTATTGACGGACGGCGCTTTTGGAGACCCGACAACTCGACACCGATCCGGCAGTCGCCGGTTCCGGAATGTCGACTCCACGTCGTTGCCGCCGGGGACGGGCGCGAGAAGGCGGGGATCGGCGGGAGACGGCGGACGGCGAGCTGCCGCCTACTCCGACAGGATCGACTCGGTGATATTCATCCGCGACGCGCGGTAGGCGGGCACCACGGCGCCGAGAAGACACAGTGCGGCCGCGGCGGCGACGTACCCGACCGAAGACCACAGCGGCTGGTAGATGATGTCGATCGAGGTGGTCTCGGCAAGGATCGTGTCGGCGATGTAATGCAGGCCCGAGCCCATCACGATGCCGACCAGCGCGCCGACGGCCGCCACCCCGCCCGCCTCGGCAAGCACCATCCGGGTCACGAAGCGCCGGGATGCGCCCATCGCCCGGAGCACACCGAGTTCTCGGCGGCGTTCGAGCACCGACAGCAGCAGCGTGTTCAGCAGCGCGATGGCGGCGGCCGCCGCGACGATCCACTGGATCGCGACGGTGAACGCCCCCGCCTGCTCGACGGTCTTCTGCGTCGCCTCCAGCGCCACCTGCCCGGTGTAGACGTGCACCGGCCGGTTCCCCGGCCCCGGGTACCGATCGGCGATCGCCGCCAGCTGCCGCTGCACCTCGGCTCGATCAGCCCCCGGCTCGGTGAACACCTGCAGGTAGGTGTCGCCGGGACGGTTGAACCACTCTGCCATCAACGTCGCCGAGATCGCGCCCGTCCCGGAGTCGATGGTCACGTAATTGACGGCGTCCCGCACCACCAGTTCGCGATAGCCGGTCGGCGTCGCGAATCGCAACGTGTCGCCGACTTGCACGCCGAGTGTGCGCGCAAGCACCCGCGACACCAGGATGCCGTCGCCGTCGAGCGTCTGCTGCACCGCCTCCGGCGACGACTTCTTGATGAACGGCGCCGCCGAACCGGGTTCCAGCCCCTGCAGCATGGCGCGCGCCTCGCCGACGTTGACCGCTGCCCATTGACCGCCGATCACCCGCTCCACGCCCGGAATTCGCTGGGCCTGTTCGGCGATCGCCGGATCGAGGATCGGCCCCACCGGGATGTCCTCGGCGCTGCGCGACGACACGTACACGTCCGGATCGGCGAGGCCGTCGAGTGAGTTCGAGATCGATCCGACCATGTTGTTCAGGGCGCCGGACGTGCCGATGCCGACGGCGATCGCCACCCCCACGGTCATCACGGTCGCCCAGACGCGGCGCGGAGCGCGATCGGAGTTGATCGCCGCGAGCTGTCCGGGGCCGCCGAAGCGCCGAGACGCCCACACCACCGCCCGCACCAGCGGCACCGTGATGCCGAAGCAGATCAGCAACGCGCCGACCGAGTACACAGCCCCGGCCAGCAACGCGCCGCGGCCCTCGACCGTCGCGGCCATCGCGAAGGAGCCGGCCAGCACGGCGACCCCACCCACGCCGACCGACCAGAGCAACCTGGACGACGGCGGGTTCGCATCCGATGCTTCTCCCGGGACCATTGCCTCCACCGGCGCCACCGCGAACACCGACCGCGCGGCCAGCGCGGTCGCCGCGACACAGGCGAGCACACAGGCGATCACCGCGATCGGGATCGCGAACACCGGAAGGTGATACTCGACCTGCAACGCCGTCGAGCCGACAGCGCTGGGCAGCTTTCCGACCGCCCAGCGGCCCGCCAGGATCCCGACCGGCACGCCGATCAGGCCGCCGACCAGCCCGAAGACTCCGGCCTCGGCCAAGAGGTCGCCGACCAGATGACGTCGTCGTGCACCGATCGCCCGGATCATCGCGAGCGCCTGCCGCCGCGAGGCGACCGCCATGTTCATCGTGTTGAACACCAGGAACGCCGCGATGATCAGCGACACCATCGACACCAGCAGCGTCGAGTCGCGGGTCACTGCACTGGCGACCTCACTCTGCTTCACCCGGAAGTCCGGATCGACGACGGCCGCGCGCCCGTCGACGACGGCCGCCACCTGGCTCTTCAGCGCCGCGGTCTCGACGCCGTCGTCCGGCACGATCATGATCGAGTCGACCGCCCCGTCGAGGCCGGCGAGGGTCTGTGCCAGGTCCAGGTAGGCGAACAGGAATCGGCCGCCATTGAGGACCTGTGTGTCCGGGCTGTCGACGACGCCGAGCACCCTGACCTCGGCGCCGCCGATCTCGACCGTCTGGCCCTCGCGAAGTCCGGTCGCGGCGCCGACGATCACGCCGTCGCGGAAATCGTCGGGATTCACCTCGCGGTCCGACGACTCCACCGCCGAGCGCAGTTGCGGAGACAGCGACGTGACCCGCATGTCCGAGCCGAGGAGGGTGACCGGCTCGTCGTCGATCAGCACCACCCCGCGCACCAGCGGCACCACCGCCTTGGCGTCGGACACCTCCCGGCGCAGCTCGCCGACCAGCTGGTCTTCGATCCCGCTGTCGGCGATCGCGGCGACCTCCACGGTGGCCGATCCGGAGATGGCCGCGTTGAACTGGCGCACCGTCTCGGTCATCGATCCGTAGGCCCCCAGGACTGCGATCAGCAGCGCGGACGAGACGATCACCACGATCAGGGAGGTGACCACCCGCAGACGATGACTCGCGAGCTCCCGCAGATTCAGGATCCGGACGCGGGTCAGCCCCGCTCCGAGAGCACTCATCTCAGCGGCTCATCTCACTCGGCACGATGCTTGCCGCCGTCGTCGACCCGGGGGATCGGGCCGGTCATCCACGCGGCACCGGGGACCGGCTGCGCGGGCCGTCCGGGTCGTTCCGGAAGACCGGGCAGTCCAGGAAGCCCGGTACCGGATCGTTCGGGATCAGGACGCGTCCGACGGTCCCGACCCCGCGGATCCCGCGCCGGCGAGGCGGCGCCGGCGCTGCCGGGGTCACTGACCTTGCCGTCGCGCACCGTGATGACACGATCGCTGAAGTCTGCGGCGTCGTCGGCGTGGGTCACCATCAGAACCAGGCGATCGGGCTCGTCGTGCGCGACCTCGGCCAGCAGCGCCAGCACGTCGGCGCCGGTCTTGGAGTCGAGGTTGCCGGTGGGCTCGTCGGCGAGCAGGATCTTGGGATCCATGATCAGCGACCGCGCGATCGCGACCCGCTGCATCTGCCCTCCGGACAGCTCTGCGGGCCGGTGGTCGATCCGATTGCCCAGGCCGACGCGTTCCATCAACTCCACGGCGCGGGGTTTGGCCGACTTCAGCGACCGCGAGTCGAGCAGCTTCGGCAACGCCACGTTCTCCCATGCCGAGAGCGTCGGCACCAGGTTGAAGAACTGGAAGATGAAGCCGACCCGGTGGCGGCGGAACTCGGAGGCGGCATCGTCGTCGAGCGCGCCGAGGTCGACTCCGTCCACCACGATCCGCCCGGAGGTCGGCGTGTCCAGGGCACCGAGAATGTGCAGCAGCGTGGACTTGCCCGCGCCGGACGGACCGATCACCGAGACGAACTGGCCGCCGTCCAAGTGCAAGCTGGCGCCGTCGAGGGCCCGGACGCGTTCTTCGCCCATCTGGTACTCGCGGACCAGGTCGGTCGCCTCGACGATCGCCACCCCGCGGCTACTTTCCGTCGCCGCGCAGCCGGGCCTGCAGGTCGTCGCGGCGGGCCGCGCGCTGGGCGTCGTAGACGGCGATCTGCTCGTTCACCTTCAGCCGGATCGACTTGAACAGCACCAGCCCCAGCGGCAGCGCGATCAGCACACCGAAGGCCAGTGCGACCAGGATCGGCACCTTGACGCCGAACAGCAGGGCGACGCCGATGATCACCGCCGCGAATGCGGCGACCAGGCCCATGCGGACCAGGGTGTACAGCGCGATCCAGCCGATCAACGACCCGAGAGTGACCTGCTGTGCCGGGGATCCCACCTGCTCATCCGTCATGGTTGACACCCTACGTCGTCGGTGTGTCGACACCGAAACCGAACCGGACCAGGCGGACATTACCGACCCTTTACCGTTTACTGACCATTCGAGCACCTGCCGGTTCGGGGTGTATGCATGGAATCAGTCCCGCGATACATCCACGACCGGAGGATCGATGACCGTCGCCGAGAACGCACCCATCACGCCCAGCATGGCGCGCCAGCACAACCTGACCCCGGGGCAGGTCGCCGAGATGTTCAACGTGAACCCGAAGACCGTGGCCCGCTGGGCCAGCACCGGGGTGCTCCCCTCGATCCGGACTCCCGGCGGTCACCGCCGGTTCCGCGAAGCAGACGTCATCGCACTGCTCAACCGCTGACACCGCGTCGCAGCCGACGCCGCCGCCCGTCCAAGACGGGTACCGTGGAAGGCATGCTGTACTTCTACGTCGCCATCGTGCTGTTGGCGGTCGGCTTCGTCGTCTGGCGCATCTCGCAGACACCGTCGAACGGCGGGTCGGCTCCCGGCCCCCGCCGGGAGATTCCACGCGGCCCCGACGACGATCCGGATTTTCTGCGCAAACTCTGACGCCTACGACCAAGGGCGCCCTCCTCGCGGAGGGCGCCCTTCGTCGTTGGTGTTCGGTGCTGTCCTACTGCCGAGCGCCTACTTCGAGTAGTCGTAGAAGCCGCGGCCGGTCTTGCGGCCCAGATAGCCGGCGTCGACCATGCGGCGCAGCAGCACCGGCGGCGCGTAGTGCGGCTGCCCGAACTCGGCGAACAGCGACTCCGCGACGGCCAGGCAGATGTCCAGTCCGACCGTGTCGCACAGGCGCAGCGGGCCCATCGGGTGACCGCAGCCGTTGACCATGCCCGCGTCGATGTCCTCGGCCGAGGCGAAGCCCGACTCGTACATGCGGATGGCATTGGTCAGATACGGGATGAGCAGTGCGTTGACGATGAAGCCGGCCTGATCCTTCGACTCGATGGTCGTCTTGCCCAGGGTGTCGGTGGCGTACGCGGCGACCTTGTCGACCACGGCGCGGTCGACCTTCAAAGTGGTGACGATCTCGACCAGCGGCATCACCGGCACCGGGTTGAAGAAGTGCATGCCCAGTACGCGCGCAGGATGCTTGGTGGCGTTGGCCAGTCGGATCACCGGGATCGACGACGTGTTGGTCGCCAAGATCGCATCCTCGCGGATGATCCCGTCGAGCTTGTGGAAGTACTCGAGCTTGAGGGACTCGATCTCCGGCATCGCCTCGATCACCAGGTCGCTGTCGGCGAAGCTGTCGATGTCGGTGGTGACGGTGACGCGGGCCAGCGCGGCGTCCGCATCCTCCTGGCTGAGCTTGCCGGCCTTGACGCCGCGGGCCAGGCTCTTGGCGATGCGCTCCCGGGCGGCGTCGACGGCCTCGGCGCGTTCCAGGACGCGCACGGTCGAACCGGCCTTGGCGACCACTTCGGCGATGCCGGCACCCATGGTGCCGCCGCCGATCACTCCGACGTTCTTCATTCGTTCTCCTTCATGGTGGGGTGCGGGGTATCGATACGTCCTCGCCCTAGCGGGCTCGTCCTACTCGACCATCGAAAAGGGGTGTACCGCGCGGCGGCGATCAGCTGCTGTCTCGAGTCGGTTGTCGAGCGGGCGACGCTCGTCCTGAGCGCGGGGCGGAGCCGGTGACGACGCGCAGTCGAAGGGAAGGGGTCCGAATCGAGACCCGAGGCTCGTCCAACCGCTCACACGCCAGCGTAGGAGTGCAGGCCGGAGATGACCAGGTTGATCACAAACAGGTTGAAGATCACCGTCACGAACCCGGCCACGTTGATCCAGGCGGCCGCGGTGCGCCAGCCGGCCGTTGCGCGAGCGTGCAGGTAGGCGGCATAGATGATCCAGGAGATGAAGCTGACAGTCTCCTTCGGGTCCCAGCCCCAGAAGCGGCCCCACGCCTCCTCAGCCCAGATGGCGCCGCAGATCACGCCGAGACCGAAGAGCGGGAAGGCGAAGACGACGCACTTGTAGGCGACGCGGTCGAGGGTCTCCGAGGACGGCAGCATGTCGGCGGTCGACGGCCAGCGCTCACGCACCAAGAAGAGCATGCTCAGCACACCCGACACGACCATGACACCCGAAGCGATCGAGATCACCGAGACGTGGATCACCAGCCAGTACGACTTCAGCGCCGGAACCACCGGAGCGGCGTGGGTGTACAGCCACTTGCCGCCGGCGAACATCATGATGATTACCACGAACAGCACGAAGCTCATCAGGGGCCGCTGCGCCGGCTTACGCAGTGCGACCAGTGCTCCGGCGACACCCGCCGCGCAGGTCAGCGAGATGAACTCGTACATGTTGCCCCACGGGGCGCGATCGGTCGCCAGCCCGCGCAGAACGATCGAGGCGACGTGCGCGACCAGACCCAGGATCACCACCGGGTACGCCGATGCGCTGAGCACCGCGGCCCGATTCCGGCGCGGGGCTGGCGGCGGGCCGCTGATCTTGCCCGGGGTCCGATCCCCGGCCGACGGCACCGCCCTCGTGGGGGCCGCCGTGGCACCGACCAGTTCGCGAGCCTGTTTGTCGCTGTCGGCGAGGTCCCCGACGTAGGCTTTGGCCTTCGCGCCCATCGCAAGCGCGGTGAACAGCAACACCGCCGCCAGCGAGTAGACCCCGATCGAGGTCACGTACAGCAAGTCGGAGTAGCGACCCAGCGTCTCATTGACGTAGGTACCCATTTCCGTTTCCACTCTTGACTCCTACAACTTCCCGGGCTTCGCGCGTCCACCCTCGACCAGCAGACCGCGGGCCTGCTCGTCGAATCCTTCGCCCCAGCCGGCCTGATCGGTGCGAGCCAGGCCGGCAACTTCTACTACAGTACGTCGCTGCTCCGGAGCGGGCTCCGGACCGGTCCTTTCGACCGAGCTCAAGGAGCTGCCCGACCCTTCGACGGAGCTCAACGAACTGTCCGACCCTTCGACCGAGCTCGAGGAACTGGTCGTCGGGACCAGGCGCACCCAGATCCTGCGTCGTCGCACCAGCATCGACACCAGCAGTCCGACCATCATGACGATTGCCGAGACCAGCACCCAATTCTGCGCTGGATCATGGCTGACCTGGACCGACGCCCAGCGCTTGTACCCGTCGAAGGAGACGACGGTGCCGTCCGGGAGCGTAGTGCTCTGTCCGACGTCCAGGTTCACCGAGGCCTTCCGGACCAGACGGTTCTGTTCGATCAGCGACCGGTCGAGGGTGTAGACGCTCTGCGCGCGACCGGTGTCCAGGCCGGCATCGCCGACGTACACGCGGATCGCCACCGCCGGATCGTCGACGATCGCCGACTGCGACAGGAGCAGCGTCGCGTGGTAGGTGGGATCCGGCGCGAAAAGGCCGTCGATCGCGATCTGATGCTTGCGTCGCTCGTCCTCGTCCGGATACATCCCGGCCGGGGTGTCGAACCGCAGCGCACCTTCGGACAGCATGGTCGCGGTGTCCTGGGGCAGGAACGGCGCGGTCTGCGTCCGCTTCTCACCGTTCGGGAAGGTCACCGTGAAGGTCGGCGCGAACCCATTGCCCAGCACGTAGATCCGGTCCCCCGCGATCCGCAGCGGATCGTTGACCCGGATGGTGCCCTTGCTCCACTCACTCTCGGGCCGGCTCACGTCGGTGGTGTAGGAGACTTGCGAGGTGTACATCTCGGGCTGTCCGTTGGGCAGGAAGGTCGCGGTGAACTCGTCGACGGTGATGCAGAACGGCGAGAGGTCGGTGCCGTCGACCATCGCGCCCGAGCGGAAGCTGTCGTAGACGGCCGTGGAGGTATTGCACAGCACCTGGTCGTCGCCGGCCACCAGCGTGCGGGTGCCCTCGTAACCGAACAGCTTGCCGATCGCGATAGTCACCAGCAGGGCCACCAGCGCCAGGTGGAAGACCAGGTTTCCGACCTCGCGGAGATAACCCTTCTCCGCGGAGATCTCGATCACCGCGCCGTCGGCGTTCTGCCCGCTCGCTCCGCTCCCGGCGCGGGCGGGATGCGCCTTGGAAGGTTCGACGACCCGTGTCTTGGTGCGCCAGCCGCGCAGATTCGTCCTGACCCGCTCGGCGATCTCCTCGGGCGTCCCGTCGACCGTCACACAGAGATGCCTGGGCAGACGCTTCAGATTGCGCGGCGCCTTGACCGGCTCGGCGCGCAGCTGCTGGACGAACTCCCAGCAGCGCGGCGTGATGCAGCCGATCAGCGATACGAACAGCAGCACGTAGATCGCGGTGAACCAGGTCGACGAGAACACCTCGAACAGCTGGAACCGATCCATCCACTGGCCGAGCGTGCCGCGGTCGGCGATGTAGCGCGCGGTCTTGCCCTCGTTCAGCTCGCGCTGCGGCAGCAGCGCACCCGGGATCGCCGCCAGCGCGAGCAGGAAGAGCAGCGCCAGCGCCGTTCGCATCGAGGTCAGCTCGTGCCATGCCTTGCGCATCGGGTCGAGCACCCGGCGGCGCAGTGCGCTGCGCTGCGGCGGCGCCGGCCGCGGAGCAGCGGGCGAGGCGGGCGTGGCGGTCGAGGTCATATCGGCAGCTCCATGTCGAACACGAACTTCATCCGGATCCAATCGACGATGTCGTTCCACCAGCCGAACAGCAGCAAGACGCCGACGGCGAGCATGAAGACCCCGCCGATCACCTGGATCACGCGCGCGTTGCGCCGCAGGAAGGCCAGACCGCCCACAGCCCACGCCGATCCGACGGCGAGAATCACGAAGGGCAGACCGAGGCCGAGGCAGTAGGCGATCACCATCAGGGACCCGCGGAAGGCATCAGAGCCCTCGGTACCGCTCGCGGTGATCAGCACGACACTCAGCGTCGCGCTGGTGCACGGGATCCAGCCGACCGCGAACACTGCGCCCAGCACCGGCGCACCGAGCCAGTTGGAGAGCTTGAGCGGCAGCGGGATACGCAGTTCACCGGTGCGGATGGTGCCCAGGAAGATCAGGCCCATCAAGATCACTACGACGCCGCCGATCCGCTGGATCAACAGCATGCGGTCTTCGTCGTACAGGGCCCCGGTGAGCCCGAAGAAAGCCACGGTCATCAAGGTGTAGACGACGGTGAAGCCGAGCACGAACAACAAGGCGGCGCCGAACACCCGCATCCGGCCGTTGCGCTGCGGCTCGCCCGGCCGGACGGCGGGGGCCTCCGCACCGACCAGTCCGGCCAGGTACGAGAGGTACCCGGGCACCAGGGGCACCACGCACGGCGAGGCGAACGAGATCAGCCCCACCAACATGCACACGCCGAACGCGAGCAACAGCGGTCCGGACAGGGCGGTGTCCTGAAACCACTCGGCGCTGCTCGCCAACGGCATGGAGGTCATCGCGCGGCGTCGCCCTCGGCGAGTACACGGTCGACGGCCTCGGTGAGCTCGGACTCGGTGATCGCCTTCAGATAGACGACGGCGGGGCGCAGCTGCCGGTCCAGGATCACCGTGGTGGGCACCGCGCCGACGGGCACTCCCAGCGCCTTCAGGTTGCGGCCGCCGTAGTCGTAGAGCGACGGGAAGGTGAGCCCGCGGTCCCGGGCGAAATCCTGTGCGGCGCTCCGATTGTCGCGGAAGTTGATGCCGACCATCTGCACACCCTCGGCCTTCTTGGCCTGGAACACCTGCTCCAGTTCGGTGGCTTCCCGGCGGCACGGCGGGCACCACGACGCCCACACGTTCACCACCACGACCTTGCCCTTGTAGTCGGCGAGGTCGACGGTGCCGTCGCCGAACAACGACTCACCCGACACCGTTCCGATGGGCTTGCGGTCGCCGATCGGATACTCGATGACGGTCTTGCCGCCGGGCGCGACGATCTCATTGCCCTGGCCCTGCACCACGGCATCGTCGCCGCCGCTGCAGCCGGCGAGGAACACGGCACCGACGACGGCGCACAGCAGCACCGCCGCCAGTCGACGGACGACGAAGAAGGTCACCTCAATTCACGCTCCGGTGATCCTTGGGTCGGTGGCCCCGGCCGGCTCCGAGTACACGATGTCGACCAGCTCGTCGCCGTCGTAGATCAGACTGGTCAACGAGGCCAGCGAGCACTGCCGGACGCGGGGATCGTGCCAGAGACGACGGCCCTCCAGGAAGCGGCGCAGCGTGTAGACGGGCAGCTGGTGGCTGACACACACCACCTCGTGACCGGGCGCGGTGTCGCGGGCCTTGTTGGCCGCTCCGAGCATGCGATGCGCGATCTGGATGTACGGTTCGCCCCACGACGGAGTGAACGGGTCCCGGAGTTTGGCCCAGTGCCGGGGCTTGGACAGCACACCGTCGCCCATCGAGACCACGAGGCCCTCGAACTGGTTGTCGGCCTCGATGAGGTCGTCGTTGGTCAGGATGTCCAGGTCGTGCGCCGCTGCGACGGGCACGGCCGTCTCCTGCGCCCGCTGCAACGGAGAGGCGTACACGGCGGCGATGTCGTGGTCGGCGAGTGCGTCGGCGACAGTCTGCGCCTGTGCGCGGCCCGTCTCGGAAAGCCGAAAGCCTGGGAGACGGCCGTACAGGATCCCGTCCGGGTTGTAGACCTCGCCGTGGCGCAGCAGGTGGACGATCGTCTTCATTTCACTCCCCCACTCACTCGTTGAGCTCGTCGAAAGGTCATTTCGCTCCCCGAGCTCCGCATTTCGCTCCCCGAGCTCCGCATTTCGCTCCCCGAGCTCGTCATTTCGCTCCCCGAGCTCGTCATTTCGCTCCCCGAGCTCGTCATTTCGCTCCCCGAGCTCATCATTTCGCTCCCCGAGCTCATCATTTCGCTCCCCGAGCTCGTCATTTCGCTCCTTGAGCTTGTCGAAAGGTCATCGCGCCGCCTCGGGACCGGACGCGGCCGCAGCGGCCGCCGCAGCGGCGGGCAGGGCGTCGGCGATCGTCGCGAACGCGTCGTCGTCGAGTGCGGTGGAGGTGAACCAGGCCTCGAACGCGCTCGGCGGCGCATACACGCCGCTGTCGAGCAGGGCGTGGAAGAACGGTGCGAAGCGCCAGGTCTGCGTGGCCTTGACGGCTGCGTAGTCGGTGATCGGGACACCGGGGTCGGCGTCGTCGGGCAGGAAGAAGACGCTGAACAGGTTGCCCGCGGACTGCACGCGGTGTCGTACGCCCGCCCCGGTCAGCGCATCCCCGAGTAGGTCCTGCAGACGCTGCGAGTTGGCGTCGAGCTCGGCGTAGACGTCGTCCGTCGCGTGCCGAAGGGTGGCCAGACCGGCGGCCATCGCGACCGGGTTCCCGGAGAGCGTGCCCGCCTGATAGACGGGGCCGACGGGGGCGAGGTGGTCCATCACGTCGGCGCGGCCGCCGAATGCCGCGGCCGGGAGTCCACCGCTCATCACCTTGCCGAACGTGAAGAGGTCCGCCTCGACCGGGTCGAGGCCGTAATAGCCGGCGGCGCTGACCCGGAATCCGGTCATCACCTCGTCCATGATCAGCAGCGTGTCGTGCCGGGCTGTCAGCTCGCGCAGTCCGGCATTGAAGCCGGGCTGCGGTGTGATGGCGCCCATGTTGCCGGGGGCGGCCTCGGTGATCACGGCGGCGATGTCGTCGCCGTGCAGTTCGAATGCCGCTGCCACGGCGTTCAGGTCGTTGTACGGCAGCACCAGCGTGTCGTGCGCAGCGGCGCCGGTGACACCCGGCGAGGTCGGCAGGCCGAGGGTGGCAACGCCCGAACCGGCGTCGGCGAGAAGTGCGTCGACGTGGCCGTGGTAGCAGCCGGCGAACTTGACGATCTTGCTGCGTCCGGTGAAGCCGCGGGCCAGGCGCACGGCGGACATCGTGGCCTCAGTGCCGGAGTTGACCAGGCGAACCCGCTCGACGGGCGCGACACGCGTGACGATCTCCTCGGCGAGCGCGATCTCCGCCTCGGTCGGAGCACCGAAGCTCAGGCCGCCGACGGCGGCCTCGCGCACGGCCTCGACGACGGCGGGGTGTGCGTGGCCGAGAATCATCGGGCCCCACGAACAGACCAGGTCCACGTAACGGTTGCCGTCGACGTCGACGAGCGTGCAGCCGGATGCCTCGGCGATGAAGCGCGGCGTCCCGCCCACCGCAGAGAAGGCCCGCACCGGCGAGTTCACACCGCCCGGGATGGATGCCGTGGCCCGTGCGAAGAGTTCAGCACTGACGGTCGTGCCCGGGTCGGGTACGGAGGTGGGTGCGGACATGGGTTCCAGTGTTCCAAATCTTGGGCCAGGGTCCCAATCGCGCGCCTCGGATGCCCCGGTCCGGGCGGTATCGGGGGATGCAGATCACGGCGCGCGGCCGCCATGAATGGCCGACGCCCTACCCCTGCGGCGTGTCAACGGGCCGCGCGGAGTCCTTGGGGGCGATCTCGCCTGACCCTCCGGACCCTGGTTCTCCGGGAAATCCGGCTTCGAGGGCACGGGCGGCCTGGCCGCGGTGGTGCGGTCAGGCCGCCCGGGTGAAGAGTCGGGCGAGGATCTGTTCGGCTCCCGAGGGCGGGTCGACCGGGGCGATCACCCGGATCGGGGACGGCCGGTAGCGGACGATGATCGTCGGAGTCGATCGATCGTCGTCCCGGTCCAGGTCCTTCTCCTCGGGCGGCCCGAGATCCTCGGGTGGTCCGGGGTCGCCGAGTGGCCGGGTGTCGTCGGGTGGTCCGGGGTGGTCTGGTCCGGCTGCCGTGGTCGGGTGGCTGTGCCCGGGGTCGGGTGCCAGGCGTTCGGGGTGGAACATGATGTTGCTCTGCCACCGGGTGCCGCGTCCGACGGGCCGCCACCCGACGTGTCCGGCGTCGGGACCGAAGGTGAGGACCGTCGACTCCCAATGCCCGGCAGTCTTGCCGTTCATCCGGTTGTGCCGTCCGCACGCCCCACCCAAGCGGTCGATACCTGTCCTGAGCGGAGTCGAAGGGTCGGTCTGGCCGTCGTCGGTCCAGTCGGGCATGCGTGGGCCTGAGCATGCGTGGCGGAGCTTGCCGGTGGCCTTGGAGAACACCGCGAGATACGGGATGGTGTCGGCGGCGAACTGCACCAGATCAGACACCGGGATGCGGGTGCCGGTGGCGGTCCAGCCGATCCCGGCCTGACGCGCCAGATCCTCATCGGTCACGGTGACCACGACTTGTGAGGGGATCCGGGTGGGTGCGGGTTGCCCGGCCAGCGCGAGGGCCCAGTCGCACAACGCTTCGAGGGCGTCGTGCTGACGCTGCCCGAGCGTCCGTGTATCCCGCTCGGCGGCGGCCGCCAGGACCGCCGGGTCGAGGCCGGGTTGATCGGCCGCCCCACGCGGGGAATCCGGGTCATCGGTATTGTTCATCCCCGCGGTGGCCCACTGATGCAAGACCACCTCCAACTTCGCGCGCAGCACCGGGGTGAGCAGCGCCCGCACTTTGCTCATCAACTGCCGGTTCTGCGGTTGCAGGTTGAACGTGCGCCGCCGGGCCCGGTCGTGGTCGTCGGCCAGAGTCCCGTCGGGGTCGAGCCACGCCAGGATCCGGTTACCGACCACGGTGACCGCGGCAGGGTCCAGACGCCGCGCCGCATCAGCGAGCATGCCTTCGGCTTTGACCCGCTGATCGTGAGTGACCGCCGACGGGAGCTTGTCCATGATCTCGGCCACGGCGGCGACGTGGGCGCCGCCGGCGTCCCCGTCCGCGACGGCGGCCGCGGTCGCCGTCAGGCGAGGTTCGAGGCGTTCACCGGTCAACGCGCCCATCGCACCGATGCCTTCGGCGGTGACCCGGCGGCGGCGGGCCTCACCCACACCGAGACGAGCACCGTGGGCGTAGAGCTGGTGGGCCGAGATGTGCCCGGCACGCCGGTACACGCCACGGTCGGAGATTCGGTGGATCGAGCTTGTCGAGATTTCGACATACAGCGCAGCGTCGAACACCTCCGCCCGGCGGTGGGCCTGTTCACGGGCGTCGAGCAGACCCAACAGACCGTCGTCGGACTCGGCGGCCAACAGTGCGGTCGCCTCGGCGCTCAACCGCTTCTCTGCGGCGGTCTGCACCGCCAGCAGTTCTGCGGGCGACAGGCCGGCGATCAGCGTGTCGGGGTCGAAACCAGCGGTGTCGTCGTTGTAGGAGATGCCGTTGACGGTCACGATGTTCACCTCCCTCGAAGTGCTGTTCCCGCTGGTAGAACCGGGCGTTTCGACTCTCCTTGTGTGTCTGACATCACTCTACGACGGGGGTCTGACATCGATGATGATCAGTAGTTCCGTGGTGGCCCCGGCTATGACTGCCTCCGCGCCAGCCGACAGTCCTGACCTGTCCACCGCGGCGCTCGACACTCCGCGCGGTCACCCGAATCGGTTCCGCGGTATCTGGACCGTCAACGACTCCGTAGGGCGGCAAGGACGGCGTCGGCGAGCGCGCGTTGGCCCGCGAGGTTCGGGTGCAGGGACGCCGGACCCGACACCGTCATCGGCTCCACCCACCGCTGCGCCGGGCCCGCGCAGGCGTCGTGACCCCGGGACTCCGCCGACACGTCCACGTAGTGCGCACCAGCAGCTTCCGCCGACCGCCGCAGCACGTCGTTGAGGCGGGCCTGGGTCCCATGCACAAACGGAACGTCGCCCGCGGCGATCGGAATCTCGTCGTAACAGCCTTGCTGAGCAGGGAGGATCCACGGATAGCCGACGACGAAGACCCGAGCTTCCGGCGCGCGCTCAGCGATCGCGCGCAACCCCTCGGTCAGGTCAGTCTGCGTCCCGGCGAGGATCTCGGCGACCCGGTGCCCCATCTCGGCGCGGCAGGGCGACGGCGTGTCCGGCCGGTCACGACCCATGCTCGCGCAGGTCCCGATCAGCGTCGTATAGAGGTCCGAATCGTTGCCGCCGAGGCTCAGCGTCACGACCTCGGTCCCGGGTCCCAACGCGTCCAGCTGCGGTCCGACGCCGTCGTACTGGGAAGAATGCAGGTCTCCGGTGGTCGCGCCGGAGCAGGACACGTCCGTGAGCGCCCAGCCCTTCCGAGCCGCGACCAGCTGCCCGAAGTTCTGCTGCGAGCGCTGGCAGAAGAACGGCGAATCGGCGATCAGCGGCGTCACCCCGGTGCCGGAGGCATAGCTGTCGCCGAGGTGGACGTGGGGGTTTCGACGGTGCTCAACCGGCGACGACCGCTCCCCCGACGAAGCCCCCTCCCCCGGCGACGACCGCTCCCCCGACGAAGCCCCCTCCCCCGGCGACGACCGTTCCCCCGGCGACGCCCCCAGCGCCACGACCACGGCGATCGACGCCATGACGACGGCGACTACCGCCATCAGCACGAAGACGGCCGACGATCCACCCGGGCGGCGAGCCACGATCGCCCTACGAGTCCGCGCCGTCGCCGGAGTGCTTCCGGGGCGTCAGGCCCATCTTCACCGCGAGATGCGCCTCGGTGAGTTCGGACCGGAATCGGTCGACGTCGCGCGCCCAGGCCTGGGCCAGCTTGCCGTCCTTCATGCGCACACCGACGCCCTTGCGGCGACGAGGCACCGCAGGCAGTTCGCCGAGGGCCAGCGCGCTCTCCCACTTGGCGTGTTCGCGGCCGCGGTTCTCCGGGTACACCTCGGCGATGTCGGCGAGCTTCACCGTCTGTGCGCCCTGGCGGAGCGTCGTCTCGGTCAGGTGCACGGACACGTGCCGCTGCGCCGCGGCCTTCTGAAGCCAGCCGAATCCGACGAAGATCACGAAGAAGATGCTCAGCACCGGCCAGTGCACGCGTCCCGGGCCGAGGATCTCCATGATCGCCACGGCGGCGATCAGGCCGCCGCCGATCACGACCAGCGCCCAGCTGCCCCCCGGCTCGTAGAAGAGAGTCTCCCCCGGATCATCCTCGGTGGTGCTGTCCCCTGCCGAACCGTCCTCACCGTCCTCTGCGAGTTCGGTGGTCACCGCGTCGTCGTCCCGCGCCGCCGCTTCCTCGGCCTCGGCTTCGACGATGCCGGCGTCGTCGGACGACTCCCCGAGGCGCTCGTGCGAAGCGCCCTCCTCGGTGCCCGCTCCGGACTCGTCCGGGCCGCGGTCCGTCGGCTCGGCAGCACTCATCGCGGATCTGCCGGATCGTCGTCGCGGGGATCGCGCCGCCCGTCCTCGCGCGCGTCGGACTCCTGCTCGCCGGCCTCGGATCCGTTGAACCACGCATCGGCCTTGGGGCGGTACGCGAGCACCGTGCCGGCGAAGCCGATCGTCGTGACGGCCAGGACCACCGCGAGCCCCGGCGACTGGAAGCCGATGGTCAGCACCAGCACCATCACGACCACGACGAAGGTGAGCGCAGCCAGCGAACCCCGCCACTGCGGAACGCAGGTCGCCTTGCGGGCCAGCAGAATGTACACCAGGCCGACGGCCCCGATCAGCACCTCCACGGCCAGCACGCCGAGGTTCCAGCGCGACTGGAACGCCTCGGCGACCAGGCTGATCACCCCGAGGACCACCAGCAGCAGTCCGGAGAGCAGCCACAGCCCGAACGCCCAGCGTACTTGGGTGGGGCGGGTCGCCGGGTCGGGCACGTAGCCGGGAGAGTGCTCGATCATCGTCGTGGGTTCCCCTGTCCGCTCCGGTCGCGACGGCGCTTGCGGCGAGCGGCCATCGCGTCGACGTACTTCTTGGTGTCCGGGTGCATGACGGCGAGCAGCACTCCGACGGCCGCCACCCCGCCGAGGACCCGCGGAATCATGGTCCAGACCGGCAGCGGATCGGTGGCGGCGGCCTCGCCGAACACGTGCCCGAAGAACGCGAAGATCATGTTGATCGTGACGACGGCGGCGAGCCAGCCGAGCAGGAAACGCGCCCACCAGAATCCGCGCACCACCAGCAGCACCGCAGCGGCGGCCAGCGCGAGGATGAGGATCGAGGCGACCGCGATGGCGACGACGGTCATCACCGTCGCGTACTGTTCGACATTCTCGATACCGGCCGAGTCCTTCATCTGTTCGGCCCGGGTGACCATCTCCTCGCGCATCATCGAGTACGCGGGCGGGAGAGTGATCACCTGGCAGATCGCCGCGACCACGGTGAGCTGAATCAGGATCAGAATGCTGTCGGGCCGGGCCGGCGCATCGCCCGCGGGCCCGGGCGACTGCGGCACGGGCGCCCTGGGTGGCAGCGATGGGACGGTCATGGTTACAGCGTAGTAGCCCGCAGGCGACCGGCCATTTCGACGGCGGCGTAGGTGAAGACGATCGAGGCGCCCGCCCGGACGATCGAGAGCACGGCCTCGTCCAGCGCGGCCTCGCGATCGATCCAGCCCCGCTCGGCGGCCGCGCAGATCATCGAATACTCGCCGCTGATTTGGTACGCGGCCACCGGGCGGTCGGACACCTCGGCGACGTCGCGAACGATGTCCAGGTAGCTCATGGCCGGTTTCACCATCACCATGTCGGCACCCTCGTCGAGGTCGGCGAGCAGCTCGCGCACGGCCTCTCCGCGGTTGGCCGGATCCTGCTGATAAGTACGACGGTCCCCCTGAAGCGACGACCCGACCGCTTCGCGGAAGGGGCCGTAGAACGCGGACGCGTACTTGGCGGTGTAGGCCAGGATCGAGACCTCGGCGAAGCCCTCGGCATCGAGGGCTTCGCGGATCGCGGCGACCTGGCCGTCCATCATCCCGCTGGGAGCCACGACGTGCGCGCCGGCGCGCGCCTGGGACACCGCGAGCGCGCGGTAGTGCTCGACGGTGGCGTCGTTGTCGACGCGACCTGCGCTGTCGAGCACGCCGCAGTGCCCGTGATCGGTGAATTCGTCCAGGCAGGTGTCGGCCATCAGCACGGTCGAATCGCCGAGATCCTCGCGCAGCGCGGTGAGCGCGCGATTGAGGATTCCGTCGGGGCGCGCCCCGCACGATCCGGTCGCGTCCTTATCCTCCGGACGCGGCACGCCGAACAGCATCAGACCGCCGACCCCCGCGGCCACCGCCTCGTCGGCGGCGGCACGCAGGCTGTCGACGGTGTGGTTGACGACGCCGGGCATCGACGAGATCGGCCGCGGCGCGTCGATGCCGTCGGCGACGAACATCGGCAGCACCAGCTGCGCGGGATGAACGCGATGTTGTGCCACCAGCCTGCGCATGGCAGGTGTGGTCCGCAGCCGGCGCGGCCGGTCCGAAGGGTGATCCATGCCCACCACCCTACGAGCGCGACCGCCGGGACTTCTTGCGCGGCGGGGGCAGGGCCCCCTCGGCCCGCAGTTGCGCGGCATGGGCAGCGAGCGCGTCGACCAGCGCCGGAATGGAGGCCACCTCGGGACGCACGTCCACCCGGAGACCGAACTCAATCGCGGTCTCGGCGGTCTTCGGACCGATGCATGCGACGATGGTGCGCGCATGCGGCTTGCCGGCGATGCCGACCAGGTTCCGGACCGTCGAGCTGGAGGTGAAGCAGACGGCGTCGAAGCCGCCGGTCTTGATCATCTCGCGGGTCTCGGCGGGCGGCGGGGCCGCGCGCACGGTGCGGTAGGCGGTGACGTCGTCGATCTCCCAGCCGCGCTCGCGCAGGCCCTCGGACAGGGTCTCGGTGGCGATGTCGGCGCGGGGCAGCAGGATGCGATCCACCGGGTCGAAGATCTCGTCGTACGGCGGAAAGTCCTCGAGCAAGCCGAGGGACGACTGCTCGCCCGACGGCACCAGCTCCGGCTCCACGCCGAACGACCGGACCTTGGCCGCGGTGGCCTCGCCGACGCAGGCGATCTTCACTCCGGAGAACGCGCGTGCGTCCAGGCCGAACTCGGCGAACTTCTCCCAGACGGCGCGCACGGCGTTGGTGGAGGTGAACACGATCCACTGGTAGCGGCCGTCGACCAGCCCCTTGACCGCGCGCTCCATCTGGGCCGGGCTGCGCGGCGGTTCGACGGCGATGGTCGGCACCTCGCGCGGGATGGCGCCGTGGCCCACCAGACGCTCGCTCATGTCGGCGGCTTGATCCTTGGTGCGCGGCACCAGCACGGTCCAGCCGTACAGCGCGCGCGACTCCCACCAGGAGAACTTGGCGCGCTTCTCGACCAGCTTGCCGACGGTCAGGATCAGCGCGCCCGCGAGTCCGGCCGCAGCCTCGGTCAGCGTCGCCAGCGTCGCCTCGACGGTCCGCTGCTGACAGGTGGTGCCGTTGACCGTCACGGCGACCGGCGTCTGGGGCGCCAGGCCGTGTTCGGTGAGGGCCCCGGCGACCTCGCCGAGGTGACCGTCGGTGGCGTGCAGCACCAGCGGGCCCGGAGCGGCGGCCAGCGCCGCCCAGTCCACCTCGCCGCGCACGTCGGCGACCGTGTGACCCGACCCCAGCGGCACACCGGCGAAGCCGGGCACCACGGACGAGTGCGGCAGCCCGGGCAGGATCTCGAAGCCGACGGAGGTACGAGCCACAGCGGTGATCTCGGCGAGCACCGCGTCGGTGGTCATCGGATCGCCGGTCACCACGCGCACCACGTCGACGCCGTTCTTGGCCTGGGCCACGATGGTCTTGGCGACCTGTGCCGGGTCGCCGAGGGCCGGGTGCACCACCTGGGGCGCCTCGGGCGTCTCCTCGTCGGCGGTCTCGGCCTCGGCGGCCTTGCGGCTGCTGCGCGTCTTCTCCGCCTGCGGCGGCACGTGAGCGGACCCGATCAGCTCCACGACCGCCGGCGGGACGTCGGGATCGACGAAGGCCACCGTCGCGTCGACCAGGACTTCCTTGGCGCGCACGGTCAGCAGATCCGGGTTTCCGGGACCCGACCCCACGAACAGAATCCGGCCCGGATTAGCATTCTTGGTACGGCTCATGCGTTCGCACTCTCCTGCCCCGCAGGCGGGGCTTGCAGTTCGTTCTCTGCGGGAGCCGTCAGTACGGGGTCGCGGCTACGACTCCGGGCTGACGAGTGCGGCAGCACCGAGCTCCAGCAGTTCGGCGGCGAGATCCTTGCCGAGTTGTGCGGCACGCTCCACCGGGCCCACCACCGAAGCACGGATCACCTCGGATCCGTCTTCGGCCGCCACCGCCGCGCGAAGCGACAGCTCGTCGAAGATGCGCCCGCCGGAGTCGATCGATTCGACCACCTCGGCGATCGCACCGACCGGTGCGGTGCACCCGGCCTCCAGGGCCGCGAGCACTGCACGCTCGGCGTCGACCGCCGCACGGGTGGACGGATCGTCCAACTCGGCGAGGATTCTCACCAGTTCGGCATCGTCGGCACGGCACTCGACGGCCAGTGCCCCCTGGGCCGGCGCAGGCAGCATGACCACGGGGTCCAGTGCCTCGGTGACCGCATCGGTGCGACCGATGCGGACCAAGCCGGCTCGGGCGACTACCACCGCGTCCAGTTCACCGTTCGCGACTTTGCCCAACCGAGAATCAAGGTTGCCTCGTAGGGGGCGGATTTCCAAACCGAGACCCAGTGCTCTAAGCTGCGCGGCCCGCCGCGGCGACGAGGTGCCCACCCGCGACCCGGCCGGGAGCTCACCGAGAACCAGTCCGTCCCGGCTGACCAGCGCATCCCGCGGATCGACGCGCTCGGGAACGGTGATCGTCAGATCCGGTTCGGGCGCGGTCGGCAGATCCTTGTACGAGTGGATCGCGACGTCGCATTCGCCGTCGCGCAACGCGACGCGGATCGCGGTGGTGAACACCCCGACGCCGATCTGCGCGACCGGCGAACGCTGATCGAGGTCGCCGGGCGTCTTGATGATCACGAGTTCGGCAGGGTGGCCCAGCGCGATCAGCCGGTCGGCGATGCCCTGCGCCTGCGTCGAGGCCAGCAACGACCCTCGGGTGCCGATGCGGATGGGAGCGGAGCTGGCAGAGCCTGCATTGTCTGACACGGACAATCCTTCCGGACGCTTCAGCGGGGATCGGCGAGGCTCGTGGTGAGCACCGCCGGGCGGGACGCGAGACCCGCGCGCGCCGGTCGCGAGACCGGTGGCGTGGTTCCAGCCTAGTGTCCCGTGTCGAAAGTTCTTTCGCGGTATGCCGGGGCCCGATGAGCGTCTGGCGGCGTTGTCCTCGGTCAGGATACCTGCCGGTATCCCTCCCTCGTCCGCCTTGCCGGCCGCCCATCGGACTCCCGGCAACCATCGAGAAACTTCCGACACGGGACACTAGTGCCGAGCTAGCGGATGTCTTCCAGGCCCGCATCCGGCCGAGCGACCTGCTCGGCGGTACCGGGCTTCAGTTCGAAGAGTTCTCGCAGAGCGGCGGCGTAGTGATCACCGTCGCCGGTCGACGCGAGCTGCTTCACCCGCACCGTGGGGGCGTGCAGCAACTTGTCTGCGACCCTGCGGACGGTCTTGGCCACCTCGTCGCGCTGATCGCCGTCGAGGTCCGGAAGCCGGCTCTGCAGCCGCAGGATCTCGGCTTCGACGACGTCGGCGGCGCGCTGGCGCAGCGCGGCGACAGTCGGGGTCACCTCCGCCTGCCGCTGCGCGGCCAGGTAGCCGGCCAGTTCCGAGGCGACGATGCCGCGGGCCGCCGCGGCGTCGGCGGCGGCCGCACGCGTCTCGCTGTCGCCGCGGAGACTCTCGATGTCGATCACGTGGACGCCGGGCAGCCGCGCGGCGGCCGGGTCGACGTTGCGGGGCAGCCCGAGATCGCAGACCATCAGCGGAACCATCGACCTTCGCCGCAGCAGCGCCTCGTGCACGTCGCCCACCTGCAACACCGGGGACACCGAGCCGGTGGCGGTCACGACGATGTCGGCGTCGGCCATCACCTCGGTGATCTGGTCCAGACTCACTCCCCGCGCGGCGATCCCGTGCCGTTCGGTGACCCCGACCGCCAGTTCCTGGGCGCGGTCGGCGGTGCGGTTGACCACGATCATCTCGGTGATGCCCTCGCGGGCGAGCTGCGTGGTGGCCAGCGAGCCCATCGCGCCCGCGCCGATCACCACCGCCCGGCGCATCGGGGCCTGTCCTTCACCGCGAATGCTCCGGGCCCGGTGCACGGCCACCGAGACCACCGAAGCCCCGGCGCGGTCGATGCCGGTCTCGGTGTGCACGCGTTTGCCGACGCGCAACGCCTGCTGCGCCAGCTCGTGCAGGGTGCTGCCGGCCGACTTGCACTCGTCGGCGACGGTGTAGGCGGACCGGATCTGGCCGAGGATCTGCTGTTCGCCGACCACCATCGAGTCGAGTCCGGCGGCGACGTTGAACAGATGCTCCACCGCGGCCTCGGAATAGTGCACATAGGCGTGCCCGGTCATCTCGCTGATGTTCAGGCCCGAGTGGTCGCCGAGGACCCGGCCTACCGCTTCGAGCGCGGGGTGGAAGGCCTCGACCACCGCGTAGATCTCGATACGGTTGCACGTGGAGACCAGCATGGCCTCGCTGACCGCCTGGCTCTGCATGATCGTCTCGACCAGCTTCGGTCGGTCGAACTCGGAAACGGCGAGTCGTTCGAGCACCGGCACCGGCGCACTCCGATGGGAGACCCCGAACAACAAAAGACTCACGCTGTCACCGTTTCCTCAGTTAACGCGGCGTCCCGTTCACGTCGCGGTCACGTCCCCGATGCGAGCACATGTACTACACAGGTTAGTTCACCGCTGCGGCCCGTCGCCAACCACCCGGAGAAGTCTGTCAAGGTCTGAGCGCAGCCTTACCTCATCGATTTCCCAGTAACCGTGCTCCTCGCCGTCGAGCAGCAGCACGGGCAATCGGTCCCCGTATTCCGCCCGCAGCTCCGGATCACCCTGTTCGGCGGCTTGATCGACGTCGACGACGACGGGCTCGATCCGGTAGTCGACCGCAATGGTCCGCAACTGCGTCAGCGCCACCTCGCAGAGATGGCACCCGGCGCGTGTCAGCAAAGTCACCTCGGTGACGGTCTCCGCCATGAGACCAGGATATCGCCCCGTGGCAGCACGCCTGCTCGCCGCGCGCCGACGACCCTGCTCGCGCGGCGAAGGCTCGGTGTCTGCGAGCCGCGATAGGCTTGGCGGCGAGACAACCAGCACGGATCACCCGACCCCCAAGGAGGTGGCTCGTGAGCCGCAACGCTCCCGAACCCGACGAGGAGTTCGCCGCCGACACGGAGACGCCGCACGACCCGGAGCCCGGCGTCGTCGTCGAGAACGACGCGGAGCTGGCAGCTCACGTCCACGAGAGCGAGGAACTCGTCGCCGAACAGCACGGCGAGGAGGCCCTCGCCGAGGATGCCGACGCCGACGAGGCCGCCGCCGACGAGTTGAGCGCCGAGGCCGAGGCGGCCCTGCGCGAAGCGGAGGAGAGCCGCCGGGTGGCGGCGTGGTTGTCCGACCGGGCGGGCCGATTCCGGCAGTCCGCCGCGGAACTCCGCCAGGTGCTGGCCGGCGAGGCCTCGGCGAGCGCGGCGATCGAATCCCTGGGCGCCCGGATCCCCGACGACGAGAGCACCGAACCCGGCCAGGTGACCGATCTGACGGCGGCCGCCTTCTTCGACGTCGACAACACGCTGGTGCACGGCGCTTCGATCGTGCTCTTCGCCCGTGGTCTCGCCGCGCGGAAGTACTTCTCTTACAACGACATCATGAAGTTCGCCTGGCAGCAGGCGAAGTTCCGGCTGACCGGCCGCGAGGACATGGACGACGTCGCCGAAGGACGCGACAAGGCGCTCAGCTTCATCGCCGGACGCTCGACGGCCGAGTTGGTCGCACTCGGCGAGGAGATCTACGACGAGTACATCGCCGACAAGATCTGGCCGGGCACCGAGGCGCTGGCGCAGCGGCACCTGGCCGCCGGCCAGCAGGTGTGGCTGGTCACCGCGACCCCGGTGGAGCTGGCGCAGACCATCGCCAAGCGTCTCGGTCTGACCGGCGCGCTGGGGACGGTCGCCGAGAGCGAGGACGGGGTCTTCACCGGACGCCTGGTGGGCGACATCCTGCACGGCCCCGGCAAGGCGCACGCGATCCGGTCGCTCGCCGTCCGCGAGGGCCTGAACCTCAAGCGGTGCACCGCTTACTCGGACTCGTACAACGACGTGCCGATGCTCTCGCTGGTGGGCACCGCGGTGGCGATCAACCCGGACTCCGATCTGCGCGACGTCGCTCGAGTGCGCGGCTGGGAGTCGTACGACTTCCGCACCGCGCGCAAGGCCGCCAAGTACGGAGTCGGCACCGCGATGGTCCTCGGCGCCGCGACCGGCGGTGCCTTCGTGGCCGGCCGCGTGCTCCGCGAGCTCGCCGAGAAGAAGGCCGCCGACGACTCCTGACCTCGGATTCGACCGGCAGCGCGTGGGTGGTTTCGACACCGACTCACTTCGTTCGCCGGGCTCAACCGGCGAAAGCTCTGCCCCCACGATGAGTGAGCGAGCGCATTCGACGGAACTCAGAAACCACGAGTCGACCTCACCGTGGACCGAACCGGCCCAGGTCAGCCGAGGTAGACGCTGCCGCGGCGGGAGAGCATGCGGAACAGGGTCTGCTGGATCTCCTCGCGGACGTGATCGGTCAGGTCGAACACGACCATCGGGTCGTCGGCCGAGGAGACCTCGTACGACGACGTGTCGATCGGGCGCCCGAAGTGGATGTGCCACTTGGACGGGAGCGGGACCAGACCCAGCGGACCGAGCCACGGGAACAGCGGGGTCACCGGGAAGTACGGGAGTCCGAGCGCCTTCGCCAGCGGCTTGAGGTCGGCGATCATCGGGTAGATCTCCTCCGAGCCGACGATCGACATCGGGATGATCGGCGCCTGCGTGCGAATGGCCGTGGTGACGAACCCGCCGCGCCCGAAGCGCTGCAGCTTGTACCGATCTTTGTAGGGCTTACCGAGCCCCTTGTAGCCTTCCGGCCACACCGCCGCCAGTTCGCCCTTCCGCAGGAGGGATTCGGCGTCCTCGTTGCACGCCAGGGTGGCCCCGGTCCGACGGGCGAGGTCACCCAGGACAGGCGTGTCGAAGACCATGTCGGCGGCCAGCAGCCGCAGGTAGCGCTGGTTCGGGTGATTGTCCCGGACCGCCACCGACGAGATCAGGCCGTCCACCGGCAGCGACCCGGCGTGGTTGCCGACCAGGAGTGCGCCGCCGACCGCTGGGAGATTCTCGATGCCGCTGACCTCGACGCGGAACCACTTCTGGTAGACCTGCCGGATCGCGGGGAAGAAGACCGTCTCGGCGAAGTGCGGGTCGAACCCGAAGTCGTCGACGGAGTACTCACCGGTCATCCGTTCCCGGATGAAGCCGGACGTGGCGATCAGCGAATCGGCGACGGCCGACCGCAATCCGCCGAGGCTGAACAGCGGCGAATGCCGCACCGGGTCGCGCGGGGCGACCGGTTCGTCGGGCAGCAGAATCTCGTTGTTGATCGGCACGATGTCCGCCCCGTCGGTGCCGAAGCCGTCGGTGTTCGGGTGGCCGGCCGCCTGAGGGCGACTCGGCAGACCGCTGCGCTTGTGCGCCCGCGGGTCGGCGGTGTACAGCGAGATCACCTTCGCGGTACGCGAGTCTGCGGGCTTGTCCGCCGGAGCCAAGTCAGTCCCCCTCGAAGTGATCGGAATCGAACGTCATCCCCAGGCCTCCGCGGACGCGGGTCAGGGGTGCGGCACAGATGTTCATCGTACGTGCACGCTCACTGGATCGCAGTGGCGGCCGACACCGCACGACGTTCCAGCGCTCGCCAGGTGCCCGCGCCGATCAGCGGTTCGGTGCCGCCCCGTTCGATGAAATCGTCGAGCGTCTCCAGCGTCGTGTAGCGCGGCTCGAACCTCAGTTCGTTACGCATCCGCGTGGTGTCGAGCACGCGCCCGAACGCGAGATAGCTCTCCTGCTCGGAGCGGATGGTCGGCACCCGCCCTTCGCGGAGAACTCCGGTCAGCGGAGCGATCAGCGGCGCGGGAACCGGCAGCGGCACATGACCGGCGCGGTGAACAGCCTGAGCCAGGGTCACCACCCCGTCGCCCGCGAGGTTGAAGGTGCCGGCGACCGGGCGCAGAGTCGCCCGTTCCAGAGCGCCGAGCGCGTCCTCTTCATGCAGGAACTGCAGCCGCGCCTGCCGGCCGATCACCACCGGAACCAGCGGCAGTGAGAGATACGAACTCATCCGCGTCGCGATCCGCGGGCCGAGGATCGCCTGCGGGCGCAGGATCGTCACCTCGATGTCCTGTCGGCGACGAGCCAGCCCGCGGGCGTAGCCCTCGACGTCGAGCATGTCGCGCCCGTAGCCGCGGCGCGGCTCTCGGCGCGCCGGAGTGCTCTCGGTGAAGTAGGCGGGGTCGGCCGCACTGGCCCCGTAGATCATCGCGGTGGAGCGCAGGATCAGTCGTTTCACGCTCGGTGTCCGCTGGCAGGCGGCACAGACCTGCATGGAACCGACGACGTTGAGTTCTTTGATGGCCGGGGAATGCGCGGCGGCATCCATGATCGACGGCGCCGCGTGCACGACGGTGTCGACCTGGTAGCTGGCGAGCGCCTTGGCGATCGCCGGCCGCCGGATGTCGAGACGGAGGAATTCGGCCCGGCCCATCCGGCGCATCAGGCTCTTGCTGGGGATCCGGGAGTCGACGGCGACGATGCGTTCGACGTCGGGGTTCGCGGCAAGGCGCGAGACGACGTAGCCGCCGAGAAAGGTCGACGCCCCGGTGACCAGGACCGACCGGGGCGGACTCACAGACTGCTCAGCCATGGGTCAAGGGTAGGGCATGTCGGGAGCACACGAGATGCGGCAGCGCCCGCCCGGGAACCCCGGGCGGGCACTGCTGGAAGCTCGATTCGAGCACTCGGCACCGAAACGACCTGTGGCGGAAACGCACTGTGTGAGCGTTCCCGCGGCCACTCACTTACCGAGCTTGCGGCGCTGCACGCGTGTCCGGCGAAGCAGCTTGCGGTGCTTCTTCTTCGACATGCGCTTGCGGCGCTTCTTGATCACTGAACCCACGGGGCTCTCCTCACGGTCTTTGCTGACGGTCCGTAGGCCACCGCACTCGTTCGGCGGCGGCACTGTCGTCCCGCTCAGCACGACCGGGACCTGACGATCCATTCTAACGATTGGACCGACCCGAGGTGAAATCGGGCCGACCGATCCGCGTCGCGGACCTATCCGGCGTCGAAGTAGGAGGTCTCCAGGTAGTCGTGAACCGCCTTGGCGTGAACCCGGAACGAGCGACCCACGCGGACGGCGGGCAGTTCACCGTTGTGCACCAACCGGTACACGGTCATCTTCGAGACGCGCATCAGCGCGGCGACCTCGGCGACGGTCAGGAACTGCGAAGCCGAATTGGCGTTTGACACGCGCGCTTCGGTGAAGTCGGTCCTGTCCCCAGGCTTGTCTGCTGCAGCCATGAATATGTAAACCTCCGGTGCACGCATCGCGGCCACCGGCTTCCCCTCCGGCGGACATAGACACGTACGTGCTGCTAGGAGCTTAACGTGGCGGGTGTGAAAAATGCGACGTGAGTGGCTAAATCGCCTCCCCTCAGGGAGGGTCCCCACCCCCACTCCCGAGGAAAGTCGCTGGTAGTGAGCCTAACCCTCGGCGGAGGATCGGTCCGCGGAATTCGCGACACCTCCCCGGGAAGTCTCAAGCTCGACTCGACGTGCGGACTGCCTGCTGAGTTCGGCGGCCGCCCGCGCTGCTTCGCCTGCGGCATGCCGCAGGCCGTAGCGCTCGAACTCCCGCAACGCGGCCGCGGTGGTGCCGCCGGGCGACGTGACCGCAGCGCGCAGTTCCACCGGCGACATGCCGGAGTCGACGAGTAGTTGGCCTGCGCCCTTGAGGGTCTGTCCGGCGAGCTCGAGAGCCTGAGCACGGGTCAGCCCGAGTCCGACGCCCGCGTCGGTCAGTGCCTCCACGAGGAGGAAGAAGTACGCCGGGCCGGATCCCGAGATCGCGGTCACCGCGTCCATCTGCTTCTCCGGCACCACCATCACGGCGCCCACGCTCTCCATCAGGCGCGCCGTGACCGCCACCTGCTCATCGTCGGCGTAGCGGCCGGGACTGATCGCACTCATCGCCTCGTTGACCAACATCGGGGTGTTGGGCATCACCCGGACCACCGGCGCGCCGGCCGGCAGTGCGGCCTCGTAATGCGACGACGGGATCCCCGCCACCAGGGTGACCGTGATCCGCTCGGTCTCCCCCGGGTCGTCGGCGCGCGACAGATCGCGCAGCACCGCGTCCACGGCGTCCGGCTTCACTGCGATGACGACCACCTGCGCGCCCTCGGCCGCGTCGCGGGCGTCATCGGTCACCCGGATCCCGTAGTCGTCGGCCAGTTCGGACCGCCGCTCCGGACTGCGCTCGACCACGACCAGGTCGCGGATCGGCTTGCCGGAATTGATCAGGCCGGCGAGCAGCGCTTCGCCGATCTTCCCTCCGCCGATGATCGCGATGCGTTCACTCATGTCCAATGCCTCCGTGAGTAGTGGGGTGTCCGATGCCGCGGCCGTCAGGCGCCCGACGGGATCAGGGCCAGTTGACGAGACTGCGCGACCAGGGCACCGGCTTCGTCGACGACGACATGATCCTCGGCGAACATACCCCGGCCGACCTCGGTGCTGTTCGCCGCGAAGCGCAGCCAGCCCGGTTGCGGGCGCCGGCGCACATAGGTGGTGAGTTGCACCGTCGGGGCCCACCCGAACAGCCCGAGATTCATCACGACCGGCGGCGAGATGTCGCACACCAGCACCGGGAACTCCCGGTCGAGGCCGGTCGGCTGCGCGCCGGCGTCCTTCACCCGGATCCAGCCGCGCGTGACGGGCGGCCCGGTTTGCCCGCGCAGCGCCGGGAACCAGTCCGGATCGATCGCCAGATCCACCGCCGGTGCCAGATGCATCACCTCGCCGAGCGGTGTCCCCTCCAGTCCGAGCGCGTTCTCGTCCGGCACCGGCGACAGGTCGTCGAGCAACGTGGGTTCGCGGTGGCGCGGCTCCCCGGCGTCGAGTCGGCCCAGAGTGACCGTCGAGGTGACCATCGACCGTCCGCCCTGCGTCACGTCCACCCGAGCCAGCGAGACGGTGCGGCCCCGTTTCACGATCCGGACCGCGAAGTCCAGTTCGGCGGGATCGGGGGCCGCGAGGTAGTCGCTGGCGACGGCCAGCGCGGTGACGTCGCCGAGCCGCACCACGTCGTCGCCGGCGGCGAGTTCGCCCAGCGCCCGGCGCGCGACGTGCGAGACCATCATCTGCACACTGCCGCCGTGCACCTTCGGCCCGATCGTGAACACGTCCGGAATCACGCCGCGATACCGGACGATGCCCTCCTCGGTCGACCGGTCGACGACGGTGAAGTCGAGCAGGTCAGCCAATGCGGTCGACATGGGTCTCCTCGTTGTCGTTGCGAACCAGATGCCGGCGGGCGAACTCCAGAGAACGAGTCAGCATGGCGGTGCGCTCGGCCTTGCTCTTGGCCGAGCCGGTGTGCACCTCGAGCACCACGGCGCCGGCGAAGTCTCCTGCGGCGAGCCGGCGGCAGACCTCGATCACCGGCTGCGTGCCGTCGCCGGGGATCAGGTGCTCGTCGGTGGCCGCACCGGTGCCGTCGGTCAGGTGCAGGTGGCGCATCCCGCCTCCCATCCGCTCCAGCATCGCCAGAGCGTCCACCCCCGCGGTCGCCGAATGCGACAGGTCCAGGGTGTAGCTGTCGTAGCCGTGGTCGGTCGGGTCGATCGATTTGCCGAACGCCGACGCGCTCAGGCCGGGCGCCCCGCCGCGCTCGGCCATGCGCTGGGCCGACCGCGCACCCGCGCCGAACAGCCGGTCGGCGCGCATCGGGAACATGTTCTCCACGGCGACCCGTACGTCGGTCTCCGCCTCCAGCCGCCGGACCAGCCGATCGAAGCCCCGGACGTAGTCGCGCTGCCAGCGGAACGGCGGGTGCACCACGACGGTGTCGGCCCCGAGGTCCTCGGCCGCCTGCACCGACCTCACCAGCTTGGCCGACGGATCCCGGCCCCAGACCCGCTGGCTGATCAGCAGGCACGGCGCATGCACCGACAGCACCGGCACCTGGTACTTCTGCGACAGATGCGCGACGTGCGAGACGTCCTGGCTCACCGGATCGCTCCACACCATCAGCTCGACGCCGTCGTAGCCGATCTCAGCCGCGTACGCGAACGCCGCCTCGGTGTTCTGCGGATAGACCGATGCCGTCGACAGGCCGATCGGGATCTCCGGTCGCACGTTCGCCGTCTCCCGTCCTAGACCAGCAGGACGAGCGGGCCGATCGTCACGATCAAGCCCACCGCCAAGGCCAGCAAGGTGGTCGGAAGGTCGCGCTTGCGCAGGACGTAGGCGAAGGTGACGATCGCGAAGATCACCAGCACGGCGAGCACCAGGGCGAAGTACACGTACTGCTTCCACAGCACGGTGAACCCCCAGAACAAGCCGGCGCCGACGGCCAGCCCGAGCAGGATCTCGCCGATGAGGCCGAGCCAGCCGAACACCGCGGCGCGGCCGGCCCCCTCGTCCTCGGCATCGTCGTCGGCGAGGTCTGCGGCCGCCACCTCCGGCACGTCCGCTGCGTCGACGAGGGTCGTCGCATCGGCGGGAAGGGTCTCGGCGGGCCGCTCACCGGCGACCGGGGCCGCGACGTCCGCGGCGGTGGTCACGTCGGTCGCAGTGGTCTCTTCGGTCGCTGCGACCACGATCGGCTGCTCACCTGTCGGCAGGTCGACGCCCACCAGATCGTCGGGCTCCACCGCGCGCAGCCCGCCGGTGTCGAGCGGCCCGAAGTCGTCGTCCGCATCCCCGACCACCGGGATGATGCCGGTGACCGCGTTCGGCGAGTCGTCGTCCGCGGACCGGCCGACCGGCGTGTAGACCGGCATGCCGCTGGCCCCCACCGCCTTGGCGGTCGGTTTGACCGGCGGCGTGTAGTCGGGCATCCCCGACGCCGTGGTCCGGTGCTCGTCCGGCGCCGGCGTCTCCTCCGCCCGGCTGACGGCCGGCGAACCGGCCTTCGGGAACTCGCCGGTGCGCGCGATCAGCTCGTCGACGGTGATCGGACGCGCATCGGGATCGCGATCCTTTGTCATCAGCGGCCACCCCACCTTGCCTCGTAGACGCGCGAGGCGCTCTCCTCGCAACTCTCCTCCGACAGTCTAGGCATCTGTCGGCTACGGGGTGGCCGTGGTCATCGGTCCGGCGGGCTCGCTGTCGAGCCGCCGCAGAATCACTCCCTCGCGCAGCGCCCACGGACAGATCTCCAGGGTGTCCACGCCCAGCGCCCGCATGGTCGCCTCGGCGACGAGCGCCCCGGCCACGATCTGCGGGGCGCGGTCGGCACTGACGCCTTCCAGTTCGGCGCGGTCGGCGGTGGTCATCCGTGAGATGAACGAGATGAGCTGCCGGATGCCGTCCTGCGTCACGGTGCGACGCACCCGGGGACCGGCGCTGGACGGCGCCGCGCCGGTCAGGCGCGCCAGCGAGCGGAACGTCTTGGACGAGCCCACCGCGAGGTTCGGCTTGCCCGGCTCGCGCAGCCGTTTGGCCGGCGTCTTGAGCTCGGCGTCGAGCCAGTCCCGCAGCACGCCGATCCGGCGGCGATCGGGCGGGTCCTCGCGCAGCCACTCCCGCGTGATCCGGCCCGCTCCCAGCGGCAACGAGATCGCCACCTCGGGCTCCTCGTCGAGTCCGTTGGACATCTCCAGCGAGCCGCCGCCGATGTCGAGGGCGAGGATGCGTCCGGCGCTCCACCCGTACCAGCGACGTACCGCGAGCGAGGTCAGCCGTGCCTCGTCGACGCCGCTGAGGACGAACACGTCCAGGCCAGAGGTCTTCTTGACCTTCTTGAGCACCTCGTCGGAGTTCGTCGCATCCCGGACCGCCGAGGTGGCGAACGCCATGATCTCGCCGCAGCCGGACGATTCGGCGATGGTGGTGAAGTCGCGGATGGTGGTCACCAGCGCGGCGGAGCCCTCGGCAGTCATCTTGCCGTCGTCGTCGATCTGCTCGGCCAGCCGGAGCACCGCTTTGGTCGAACTCATCGCCGCCGGCGGCCCGCCGGGGCGTGCGTCGACGACGAGCATGTGCACCGTGTTGCTGCCCACATCGAGCACTCCGAGTCTCACCGGGAACAAATTACTGCCCGAGCGTCCGAGAAGGAAAGGGCACCGGGCCCGGACGGCTGCACCCGTTTCCCCGGCGAGGACTAGGGTCGGCTGTGTGACCTCCGATCACGACGCCGCGCCGCCCGCGCCCGAGGTGCCGCTCGACTTCCCGCGCGAGTGGTACGAGTTCTACGATCCCGCCGATTCCGGCCATCTGATCAGCATCGATCTGACCTGGCTGCTGTCCCGGTGGTCGTGCGTGTTCGGCACCCCGGCATGCCGGGGGATCGTCGCCGGGCGCGGCGACGACGGGTGTTGCACGCACGGCGCGTATCTGACCGACGAGGACGACCGCGATCGGCTGGCCGCCGGTGTGGCCCTGCTGACGCCGGACGACTGGCAGTTCCACAAGAAGGGATCGGGCGCCGATCCGCTCGGGCCGAAGGGGTACCTGGAAGAGAGTGACCTCGACGACGAACCGGCCCTGAAGACCCGCACCCACCAGGGCGCGTGCATCTTTCTGAACCGGCCGGGATTCGCCGCCGGAACGGGGTGTTCGTTGCACGCGGTGGCGCTCAAACGCGGGCTCGAACCACTGACGGTCAAGCCGGACGTGTGCTGGCAACTCCCGGTGCGGCGCGAACAGGAATGGGTGACCCGCCCCGACGGCACGGAGATCCTCAAGACGACGATCACCGAGTACGACCGGCGCGGCTGGGGCGAGGGCGGCCACGACCTGTCGTGGTACTGCTCGGGTTCACCGGACGCCCACGTCGGCGCGACCCCGGTCTTCGAGTCCTACGGACCCGAGCTCACCGAGCTGCTGGGCGAGGCGGCGTACGACGAGCTCGCCCGTGTCTGCCGCCGGCGGTCCGGCCTGGGCATCGTGGCCGTGCACCCGGCCACCGCCGCCGCGACTCGGCGCTTGAGCGTCGACCTCAAATACGAGCAGCTGTAGCGCAGTCCGGTCGGCACGTTTCGACTCGCCTCGTTCCTCGGCGGCTCAACGAGCGGACTCCCTCCTCGCTCGTTGAGCCGAGCGAGGCGCCAGCCGAGCTCGTGTCGAAACGCCCCGTCCCTCATCGCTCGTTGAGCCGAGCGAGGCGCCAGCCGAGCTCGTGTCGAAACGCCCCTCCTTCCTCGCTCGTTGAGCCGAGCGAGGCGCCAGCCGAGCTCGTGTCGAAACGCCTCTCCGCGAGATCAGGGCTCGAACTTGTAGCCCAGCCCGCGGAGGGTGATCAGGTGCCGGGGCTGGGAGGGGTCCGGCTCGATCTTGGAGCGCAACCGCTTGACGTGGACGTCGAGGGTCTTCGTGTCGCCGACGTAGTCCGCACCCCACACCCGGTCGATCAGCTGGCTGCGGGTGAGCACCCGGCCGGCGTTGCGCAGCAGGTACTCGAGGAGATCGAACTCCTTGAGCGGCAGGGTCACGTCGTTCCCGGAGACGGTGACGGTGTGCCGCTGGACGTCCATGCGAACCGGCCCCACCTCCAGGACTCCGGTGGCGAGATCCTCTTCTTCGGCCACCGCGCCGCCACGGCGCAGCACCGCCCGGATCCTGGCGATCAGCTCGCGGGCCGAGTACGGCTTGGTGATGTAGTCGTCGGCACCGAGTTCCAGGCCGACCACCTTGTCGATCTCGCTGTCGCGCGCGGTCACCATGATCACCGGCACCGACGACTTAGCCCGGATCACCTTGCAGATCTCGGTGCCGGACATGCCGGGCAGCATCAAGTCGAGAAGGACGATGTCCGGCCCGAGGCGCTCGAACGCCGCGACGGCCTTCGCGCCGTCGTTGATGATGCTGGCCTCGAAACCCTCCTTGCGGAGCAGAAAGGCCAAGGGGTCGGCCAGGGCTTCCTCGTCTTCGACGATCAGTACGTGCGTCAAGGCGTGCGTTCCTTAGTTGTGTGGTGCGTTGCGTTCTGGGGGTCGGATGACGTCCCGGGTACCGGCGGCTCGTCGTCGCGCACACCGTTCATGATCGGGATGTACAGGGTGAAGGTCGATCCGGTGCCGGGTTTGCTCCACAGGCCGATGTGCCCGCCGTGACTGGCGGCGACGTGCTTGACGATCGCCAGGCCGAGGCCGGTGCCACCGGTCGCCCGTGACCGCGCCTTGTCGACGCGGAAGAATCGCTCGAACACGCGCTGCTGGTCGGCGGGCGCGATGCCGATGCCCCGATCAGTCACCGCGATCGCCACCATCTGCTCGCCGTCCATCTCGACCACCTTGCGGCTGACCGAGACCACGTCCGTGGGCTGCGAGTGGTTGACGGCGTTGACGATGAGATTGTTGAGCGCGGTGATGAGCATGGTGCGGTCGCCGGAGACTGTGAATCCCGACGGGCCGTCGCTGACCAATTCGATCTGTCCGACCTCAGCGCTCACCGCCGCCGAACTGAGCGCGTCGTCGATCAGGGTGTCGACGTCGACCTCGGTGAACTCGTCGATCTTCCCCTCCTGCAGCCGGGAGAGACCGATCAGCTCGTTGATGAGCGTGCTCATGCGGGTCGCTTCGTGCAGCACACGATGACCGAAGTGCTCGACGGCGAGCGGGTCGTCGCGGGACTCCAGCATCGCCTCGGCCATCAGGCTGATCGCGCCGAGCGGGGTCTTCAACTCGTGCGAGACGTTGGCGGCGAAGTCCCGGCGAGTGGCCTCCACCCGCAGGTTGGTCGAGTCGTCTTCCCCGTACACGAGCGCATAGCGCGAGGTGCCGTGCTCGGCGATGTTCACCACGCAACGGACGTTCTCGATGGTGCGGGGCATGGTGCGCCCGGTCGACACGAAGCCGAGGCTCGACACCGGCGGCACGAACTCGAACCGCTGCTCGACGCCGGTCACGAAGGCCTCGGTGACGGCGACCGCCACCGGGTCGGCGAGGGCATCGCGAAGCAGACCGAGCTCGACGGCCCGCTGATTGAACAGCACGATCCGGTGGTCGGCGTCCACCACGGCCATTCCGGATTCGGAGTGGGTGACCAGAAGGTTCAGGAGACCGCCGCGGGAGACCGAGCCGTCCGGGTTGTAGGTGACCGCCTCGTCGTCGACGAAGGCCGGACCGGAGATGCCGGTGCCTGTCTGCTCATCGGGCGCGCTGGGACCGCCGGTGGACTCGGACACATCCGGGAGTCTACGGCCAGTCAACACGCGGGAGCGAGTCCGGAGGGCCCGATTACCGCGCTGTTCACGAAGGGTTCGGCCGGATGACCGGAAGGTGAACGCGGCGTCCGGACGGCACCGGGGCGACCGGCGGCGAACGGCGCTAGGACGACGACGCGACCAGGTCGGAGTACTCCGGATGCTTCTCCAGGTACCGGACCACGTACGAGCAGACGGGCACCACTTTGTTGCCGTCGGCGCGCACGTCGTCGAGCACCTGTCGCACCAGTTCCGCCGCGTAGCCGCGGCCGCCGTAGCGGTCGAAGACGACGGTGTGCGTGAGGGCGAGACGATCGCCGTCGGCGTGCCCGGCGTCCCGCGTGTAGTCGATGTATCCGACCTCGACCGGCGCGCCGTCCTCGTCGATCTCCGCGCGATAACGTTCGCGCTCAGCCAGATGCGTCACCGTGAGTTCCCCGTCAGTCATGTTTCCAATGTAGCCGAGCTCACTGTCGGCTGCAGGGGCGTGACGGGGCCGGGCGCGAACCGTTACTTGCTGCCCTGGGCGGCGACGGCGGCGGCACCGGCGGCCGCTGCCTCCGGGTCCAGGTAGGCGCCGCTGGGGGCCAGCGGGTCGCCGCTCGGGGACACCGAGCGCAGTTCGTCGGTCACCTCGTACACCAGCGGGTTGCCGGTCGGGATGTTCAGCTGCGCAATGTCCTCGTCGGAGATCCGGTCGAGGTGCTTCACCAGGGCGCGCAGCGAATTGCCGTGCGCCGCAACGAGAACGTTCTTGCCCGCCCTGAGCTCGGCGCCGATGGTCTCGTCGAAGTACGGGATCAGGCGCTCGACGACGTCGAGCAGGCACTCGGTGAGGGGAACCTGGATCCCGTCGTACCGGGGATCGCCCACCTGGCTGTACTCGGCGTCGGGCTCAATAGCCGGGGGCGGGGTGTCGTAGCTGCGACGCCACAGCATGAACTGCTCGTCGCCGTACTTGGCCTTGGTCTCGGCCTTGTTCAGGCCCTGCAGCGCACCGTAATGGCGCTCGTTGAGCCGCCAGTCCCGGACCACCGGGATCCAGTGCCGGTCGGCGTTGTCGAGCGCGATGTTCGCCGTGGTGATCGCTCGGCGCAGGAGCGAGGTGTACAGCACGTCGGGCAGCAGGCCCTTCTCGGTGAGGAGCTCACCCGCCCGCACCGCTTCGGCACGACCCTTGTCAGTCAGGTCGACGTCCACCCAGCCGGTGAACTGGTTGGAGGCGTTCCACTCGGATTCGCCGTGACGCATCAGGATCAGCTTGCCGTTGCTCATGGTCACAGTTTCGCACACTCTCCCACGGCGGTCCGACCTGCATCATATTGGGCTAACACCACCTGAAGCGATGCCACGATCACCGCCACGACCAGCAGCGGGATCGCGAACATCAGTTGCCCCCACACCACCGGCCACTGGACGACACCGAGCAAGGCGACCACCCCCAGCGTCACGACGACGGCCCACGAGACCCAGGCCCGCAACGCCGGTGCGGCGATCATCGGCGGCCCGCCAAGGGCGAGCCCGATGACGACGAGCGGCCACACCCCGACTGCGTAGCACAAGGGGCTGTTGCACGTCGCGTCCGCCGGCGCATTCGGCATCTCCAGAGCGCCGAACTTGCCACACGCCATCGACGCCGACTCGGCCGGGCCGAACGCAGTCCATGCTGCATAGAGCATCGCGACCAGCGCAGTGACCAGCCACGCGATCCGGATACCTCTCACACAGTCCTCCACGCCTCGCGTCCTCGACCCTTCGACGACGGACTCAGCCCGCCCTTCCGCGCAGTCCGCGATCGCACCGAGGGCGACCCCGGGGATGACCCGGTGATCGCCCTCGGTGGCATCGCCGACCGCCCTGCGGTCGCGCCGGACTACTTACGGAGATCCTTGCGGAGGATCTTGCCCGACGCGGACTTCGGGATCTGGGCGATGAACTCCACCTGCCGGACCTTCTTGTACGGGGCGACGCGCTCGGCGGTGAACTCCATGACCTGCTCGGCGGTCAGCTCCTGGCCTTCCTGGACCACGACGAACGCCTTGGGCACCTCCTCGCCCTCGTCGTCGAGCGCACCGACCACGGCGACGTCGGCGACCTGCGGGTGGGTCAGCAGCAGGGCCTCCAGCTCGGCCGGCGGCACCTGGTAGCCCTTGTACTTGATGAGTTCCTTGAGGCGGTCGACGATGGTGATGCAGCCGGTCGAGTCGACGGTCGCCATGTCGCCGGTGTGCAGGAAGCCGTCGGCGTCGATGGTCTCGGCGGTCGCCTTGTCGTTGTTCAGGTACCCGGCCATCACGTTGGGACCCTTGACCCAGAGCTCGCCGGGCTCGGACACGCCCTCGGCCGGGATGTCGATGTCCTCACCGGTGGCCGGGTCGACCAGTCGGTTCTCCGTGTTCGGCACGGCCCACCCGACCGACGACAGCGGCGCCAGCACGCCTCGGGTCTGCTCTCCGCCGTCGAACGGGATGATGTGGCTGACCGGCGAGAGCTCGCTCATGCCGTAGCCCTGCAGCATGCGCAGGTTCAGGCGCTTGGCCACGGCGTGGCCGAGTTCGGCGTCCAGCGGCGCGGCGCCCGAGAGCATGGTGTGCACCGAGGAGAGGTCGTACTTGTCGACGATCGGATGCTTGGCCAGGGCGACGGCCACCGGCGGCGCGATGAACGCGTAGGTGATCTTGTGCTTCTGGATGCCCTCCAGGAACTCGACCATGTCGAAGCGAGGCATCACGAACAGCGCTGCGCGCGCCTTGAGCGCGGCGTTGAGCAGCACCGTCATGCCGTAGATGTGGAAGAACGGAAGCACCGCGAGCACCACGTCGTCGGGGGTCATGCCGTTGAGCGGCTCGATCTGTGCGACATTCGCCACCAGATTCCGGTGCGTCAGCATGACGCCCTTGGGGTTGCCGGTGGTGCCCGAGCTGTACGGCAGCACGGCGAGATGCGTGGCCGGATCGAAGGACACGTCCGGGGCCGGCAGACCGGTGCCGAGCAGGTCCACCGCGTTGGGGTGACCGCTGGCCTCCTGGCCCTCACCGTCGAGGATGATGACGTTCTCGTCGCTGAGGCCCACCTCGCGCGCGGCCTCGATCGCCTGCGGCGAGAGCAGCGAGATCGTGACGATCATCTTGGCCTTGGAATCGGTGAGCTGCTTGGCGACGTCCTTCGCGGTGAAGAGCGCGTTGAGCGTCGTCGCGGTGCCGCCTGCCCGGAGGATGCCGTGGAAGACGGTCGCGAAGGCCGGAACGTTCGGCGACAGAACGGCGACCACGTCGCCGACGCCGATGCCGCGGGCGGCCAGAGCGCCGGCGGCCGCGTCGATCGAACCGATCAGCCCGCGGTAGGTGGTGGTCGCGCCGTTGCGCGCATCGATCAGGGCGGTGCGGTCGAGGTCCTCGTCGGCGATCGAGCCGAACAGGTAGTCGTAGACGCTGACATTCGGGATCTCGACGTCGTCGTACGGATTGCGGAAGCTCATGGACATCCTCCAGTAGTGAGTTGCGGCACAACAACCGTAACAACATCAATTGTCACGGTCGGACAGGTCACCCCGTCAGGCGGAGCTGTGCCCGATCACACCCTATGCCTGAATCGCGGATCACATCAGTCCATCTCGCCGCCGCCGGGCGTGGCTTCGTCGATCGACACCGGATCTCCGGTGTCCAGCGGGCCGATCTCCGGCAGCTTCGCCTCGTCGATCAGGTGGGCGAACGCCTGCAGGTTCGCCATCGGCTCGCCGCGCGCCGTCCGCCAGGCCCACTCGCGATGGATCGACGTGAGGAAACCGATCTCCAGCAGCTTGTTGAAGTCGCCGTCCGCCGCTTCGAGCACCTGTCCGAGGACGCGGTCGACCTCCTCCCGGGTCAGCGCTTCCGGGGAGATCCGGCCGATCAGGTACACGTCCCCGACGTTGTCGAGCGTGTACGCCACCCCGTAGAGTCGGCGGTTCCGGACCAGGAGATAGCGACAGAACGCGAGATGGTTCTCGTCGGCGTGCCGGCAGACGAACGCCTCCACACGCACCCCGTGGACGCCGGCTGTCAGCAGCACGGTGGTCTTGAGCTTGCGTTCACCGGGCAGCTCGACGACGACGTGCTCGGACTTGGCGCCGCCGGAGTCCTTGCGCACGTAGTCGATGCCCGATTCGGTGAGCACCGCCTCGAGAGTCGCCAGGTTCTGCTGGGCGGGGTCGGTCATCCGGTCCTCCTCGGTCGGGGTTTGAGCCAGCCCTTCATGCTCAGGCCGCCTCCTGGGGGCATGCCGATCCCCGCCACCCCGGCGGCGGCACGGCGCCTGCGGACCAGTGGGGAACGGCGCAGGTCCACCGGGAAGCCGGCGATCGCCGCACCGTACGAGGACAGCAGCGCGTCGACGGTGTGCTCCCACGAGAAGCGCTCAGCGTGCAGCGGTGCGGCCTCGGAATAGCGGTCGAGCAGCGCCGGATCACCGAGCAACTGCGCCAGCTCCGCCGTCCAGGTCTCCACCCGGTGTCCGTCGACCAGCCGCCCGGTGACCCCGTCGTCGATCGCCACGCCCAGACCGCCCACATCCGCGGCGATCACCGGCGCCCCGCACGCCTGGGCCTCGACGGCGACCAGCCCGAAGCTCTCGGAGAAGCTCGGCACCGCGACGAGGTTCGACGCCCGGTACACCTGTGCGAGGTCGTCCGCGGCCTGCGGCGGCAAGAAGCTGACGCGGTCGGCCACGCCCAGGGTCTGTGCCAGATCGGCGAGCACCGTCGGCCGCTCCAGTCCGGTGCCCGACGGTCCGCCCACCACCAGCAGCCGCAGTCGGCCGGTGGAGTCGGCACGGATCAGCGGCGCCATCGCGGCCAGCAGCACATCCGGAGCCTTCAGCGGCTGAATCCGGCCGACGAACGTCACCAGCACGTCGGCGGGGTCGAGCCCCAACGCGGCCCGCGCGCGCTCGCGCGATCCGGGCGTGTAGCAGTCCAGGTCCACCCCGGGGACCACGACGTCGATCTTGGCCGGGTCGGCAGCGTAGTACTCGACCAGTTCGGCCGCCTCGGTGCCAGTGTTGGCGATCAGCCGGTCCGCCTCTGCCACCACCTGCTGCTCGCCGATCACCCGCCCCATCGGCTCGGCCGTGTCGCCGCCGGCGAGGGAGGAGTTCTTCACCGCGGCCAGCGTGTGCGCAGTGTGCACCAGCGGCACTCGCCAGCGGTCACGGGCCAGCCAGCCGACCTGGCCGGAGAGCCAGTAGTGAGAGTGGATCAGGTCGTAATAGCCTCGCGGCTGCGCCGCCTCGGCGCGCAGCACGTTCGCCGAGAAGGCGCACAACTGGCCGGGCAGATCACGCTTGTCGAGACCGTCGAACGGCCCCGCCTCCACATGCCGGACCAGGACGCCGGGCGCCGCCTGCACCACCGGCTCGTCCGCGGACGCAGTCGCGCGCGTGAAGATCTCCACTTCGATGCCGCGGCGCGCCAGCCGCTTCGCAGTCTGCCAGACGTAGACGTTGAGGCCGCCGGCATCACCGGTTCCCGGCTGGGCGAGCGGCGAGGTGTGCACCGAGATCAGCGCCAGTCGCCGCGGCCGATGACCAGTCATGCGCCCAGCCTAATCCGACGACGCCGGTCGCGGCGCGCCCCGGGTGGCGTCGCGGTTCCGCGACTGGGCCCGCGAACTGTCGGGACCAGACGGGATTCATGCGCGCGACAGCATTAGTGAGACGGCGGACCGTCCGTAGAATCAACCCGGTAACGATTGTCATTATCGGAAGGCTTGTCGTGAGTACCGCTCCCCTCCTGCGCCGCCTCGCGGCCGTCGCACTGGTAGCCGCAACCGGTTTCGCCGCCGTCGCCTGCTCGTCCGACGAGGGCCCCCGCGAGACCGACAACCCTATCGTCGTCGCCTCCACCGACGTGTGGGGCGCAGTGGCGAGTGCGGTGGTCGGCGAGCACGGTGAGGTGACCTCCCTCTTCAACGATCCCGGCGCCGACCCCCACGAGTTCGAGCCGTCGATGGCCGACACCGCCAAGATCGAGGACGCCGACGTGCTCGTCTTCAACGGCGGGCACTACGACGCCTACGTCGAGTCCGCCGCCAAGGGGTCGCGGGCGATCAAGGTCGAGGCCGCCGCCCTGCTGCCCGGGTCGGACGAGGCCGGCGACGATCACGATCACAGCCACGACCACGAGCACGGTCACGAAGGCCACGATCACGGCGACGGCCCCAACGAGCACGTCTTCTACGATCTCGCGCTGGTCGGCCAGGTCGCCGACAAGACCGCCGAGGCGCTCGCCACCGTGTCCCCGATGAACGCTCAGCACTACCGCGACAACGCCACGACCTTCAACGAAGGCATCCGGGGGCTGCAGGCACGGCTGGCCGCGATCAAGGCCCAGCACGACGGCGCGAGGGTCGCCTCCACCGAGGCGCTGAGCGAGTTCCTGCTGGCCGAGGCCGGTCTGGTGGATGCGGCGCCGCCCGGCTTCACCGATGCAGTGGAGAACGGCCAATCTCCCTCGGCCGCCGACGTCGCGAAGTTCACCGACCTGCTCACCCACCGCCAGGTGGCCGCGCTGATCTACAACCCCCAGTCCGTCGACCCGGCGACCGACCAGATGCTCCGGATCGCGCGCGACAACCGGATCCCGGTGGTAGAACTGACCGAGTCCCTGCCGCAGGGAGTCACCGGCTACCTCGACTGGCAGTCCGAACAGATCCGTCAACTGGAGCAAGCCCTCAACGCATGACCGCCGGAGCCCGCATGACCGCTGAACCCGTCATCGAGTTCGCCGACGCCGGCCTGGCGATCGGTGAACACGTGCTGTGGCAGGGACTGGACCTCCAGGTCCGGGCGGGCGAATTCCTCGCCGTCCTGGGCCCCAACGGCTCCGGCAAGACCACCCTGCTGCGCGCCGTCTTGGGCCTGGTTCCGCTCACCACCGGCTCGCTGCGCCATCGCGGCGCCCTGGGCTACGTCCCGCAGCAGCACGCCGACGACAGCGACACGATGGCGCTGCGCGGCCGCGACCTGGTCGGCTTCGGGTTCGACGGCGCGGCGTGGGGGCTGGGGCTGCGAAACCGCCGCCGTCGTGCCGCGGCCGTCGACGCCGCCGTCGCCGAGGTCGGCGCGCAGGAGTTCGCGAAGCGGCCGTTCGGCCTGCTCTCCGGGGGCGAACAGCAGCGGATGCGGATCGCGCAGGCCCTCACCAACGATCCCGCGGTCCTGCTCTGCGACGAACCCCTCGCCAGCCTGGACCTGCGGCACCAGCGCACCGTGGTCGACTTGCTGGAGGCGCGCCGTCGCCGCCGCGACACCGCGATCCTGTTCGTCACGCACGAGATCAATCCGGTGCTGCCCTTCGTCGACCGGGTGCTGTACCTGGTCGACGGCGCCTTCCGGATCGGCACCGTGGACGAGGTGATGAACTCCGCGACCCTGAGCGAGCTCTACGGCAGCCGGGTCGACGTCGCCGAGGTGGGCGGCCGGCTGGTGGTGATCGGCGGCGACGGCGAGCACCATCACTGCGAAGAACACACCTACGGCGGCGCCGAGTCCACCCGGGTGGTCGCCCGGTGACCACCACCGTCGCCGCCGCGGGGATCGCCGACTTCTGGAACTTCTCGCAGACCGCGGACTTGCTCTCGCGCACCTTCGTCCAGCAGTCGCTGCTCGCATTGGCTCTGCTCGGTCTGATCGGGGGCCTGCTCGGCCCGATGATCGTGGCGCGGCAGATGAGCTTCGCCGTGCACGGCGCGGCCGAGCTCTCGTTCACCGGCGCGGCCGCGGCGCTGTTGCTCGGGTTCAGCGTGAACCTCGGCGGCGTGATCGGTGCGGTGGTGGCGGCCGCGGTGTTCGGCTGGCTCGGCAATCGCGCCCGCGAACGGGATTCGGTAATCGGTGTCGTGATGGCCTTCGGTCTCGGCCTGGGCGTGCTGTTCCTGCACCTGTACGGGCGGGCCGGCACCGGCTTCGCGTTGCTGACCGGTCAGGTGGTCAGTGTGCGGACCGGCGGGCTGGTGGCCGTGGCGGTCACCGCCGCGGTGGTGATCGCGGTGCTCGCGGTGATCTATCGCCCGCTGCTGTTCGCGTCCCTGGACCCGCGCGTGGCCACGGCGACCGGCGTGCCGATGCGCACGCTGTCGGTGGTCTTCGCGATCCTGGTCGGCCTTGCCGCTGCGCAGGGCGTGCAGATCATCGGCGCCTTGCTGGTGATGTCCCTGCTGATCACTCCCGCCGCCGCGGCCGCGCGGCTGACCGCCTCGCCGGCCAAGCAGGTGCTGCTGTCGGTCACCTTCGCGCTGGTGGCCTCGGTCGGCGGGCTCATCTTGTCGCTGGCCCCGGAGTTGCCGGTCTCGGTCCTGGTCACCACGATCTCGTTCGTGATCTACCTGATCTGCCGCGGCGTCGGCATGCGTGCCCGCGACTAACCCCGGCACCCAGCTCTCTCGCCGTTCGTCCCGGGCGTCTGTCCCTACTGTGACGTCAACTCCCCCATGCTGTGCTCGTGTTCCGGTCTCGAAGGGCACGATCCTGGCGAAACGTCGGGTGATCGAGGATACGGGTACCGGTTGACGTCACAGTAGAGTCAGCGTTCGCACCTACTCCTCGGCGAAACCCGGATTGCAGCGGCTGGCGATCATCTCCTCTTCGCTCACGACCGGGCGACCGGGCTCCAGATTCCAGCTGGTCTTCTCCGGGTCGACGATCCGGGCGAACCTCCAGTGGCAGTCGAACTGAGCCCGCATGCCGGGGGTGTCGGCGTCCGGGCGCAGCGTGAGCACCTCCCGCCAGGCGGCCTCGGCCGCCCCGTGTCCGCTGACCCGGCGGCCCGCACGCGTCGGGTAGATCTGGAGACTCGGCCCCACTTGCGTCTGCGCCCACTCGGCGCGCTCGATGTACGGCGGCGGCAGCGAGACCGGGGTCTCGACTCCGCTCGACTGGCGGGCGGAGTCGCTCGACTGGCGGGCGGACTCGCTCGACCGGCTCGACGGGGCGCTCACCGCGACGCTGTCGGGCGCCGCGCCGGTGTCCGACGGGCCGCCCCCGCATCCGGCGAGCGCCACCGCGACGGCCAGCAGACCCGCGATCGCAGTCGTTCCTCGCACGTCTCGCCTCGCTCTCGCGGATCAGTCCCGGCGCAACTGCAGGTGCACGCGCTCCCACGCGGAGCGGCGCGGGCCGTCGGGGTCGTTCTCCAGGCGCACCGGATCGTCGATCACCAGCACGTTGCGGTCGTCCGCAGAATACTGCGGCCAACTCTCGGAAGGCACCCCGGTGCGCGCGAACCAGGTCCACAGCGACTGCATGGTGCCGGTGATCCGCTTGGTGGAGCCCCAACTGCCCGCCAGTGCGAGACCCACCCCGATCGGGTGCCGGTAGATGCCGAACACCGCCAGCAGCTCGGTCGCGTGCGTGGCGCCGATCCCGCTGAGTTTCAGAGCGAGCGCCGAGTAGTCGTACCGGTACATGTACGTCGGCGAGTGTTTCGCGTGGAACTCGGCGAAGATCGTCGTCGGAATCCAGAAGACGGCATCCGCGGACAGCCGGACCTTGTCACGCGTACCCGGGTACATGCGCTGGATCTCTTCGCGGACCTCGGGGTCGTGCACGCCGACCAGAAAGAGCGTCGAGTCGGGCAGGATGCTCCAGAACCGAGCGAACAGTTCGCCCTCGTCCAGGTTGCTTCCCGTGATCAGCGGCACGCGGTGCGTCTTACCGGCCCGGGCGGCCTCCACCGGCGAATACGGCAGGTAGTCTCCGTCGACCACTGGCGCAAAGGGCATCGGGTCGGACAGTTCGGCGTGCTTGCTGAAAGCCATCAGCCGCTTGCCTGCCGCCTGCAATTCGAACGGATCGGCGTTGTCGACGATGTCGGCGACCTCCGCCGGCTCGAGCACACCGGTGCGTTCGGGGCCCGCGCGGCGGGCCGGATTCACCACCTGCCGCACGAACTCGTCGGCGAGCAGTGCGGCGTTCTCCTTGTGCACGACGAGGTCGGCCGCCGGACTCTGGGCGATGGCGCGCGAGAAGAGTCCCTCCGCGGACGGGGTGGACAGCAGCGTGAGCACCGCGGCGCCGCCCGCACTCTCCCCGAATACGGTGACGCGGTCGGGATCGCCGCCGAAAGCGGCGATGTTGCGCTGCACCCATTCCAGAGCCGCCACCATGTCGCGCAGTCCGCAGTTGCTGTCGAACGGCCGCTCCGGCGTCGAGTATTCGGACAGGTCCAGGAATCCGAACGCGCCGAACCGATAGTTGACGGTCACCACGATCACGTCGCGTGCCCGCGCCAGGAAGGCGCCGTCGTAGATGGGCGTCGACGATCCGCCCAGGATGTACGCGCCGCCGTAGTTGAACACCATCACCGGTCGGGGCGACGACGAGGCCGAGTCGGGGGCGAACACGTTGAGCGTCAGGCAGTCTTCGCTGCGCGGATGGAAGCGGCCGTCGGCGCGTGCGGTGAACATCCGGTCCTGGATCGGCGAGAAGCCGTACTCGTCGCACTCACGCGTGCCCTGCCACGGTTCCACTGGCTGCGGCGCACGGAATCGCAGCGGCCCGACCGGCGGCGCCGCGTACGGAACGCCCAGCCAGGAGATGGTCCCCCGGCGGCTCCGCCGCCCGCGCACGCCGTTGACCTTGCCGTCGACAGTGGTCACGCGGGTGTCCATTTGCGCCATGGTGTGACACCTTATCGTCGGGCGTTGACAAGGTTCCAGCGACCCATGCGCCGCGTGACCGGTGTCGCAGCGGAGACGTGCGGATACGGATCTACCATGAAAAACGTGGCTCCCTCTGATGCTCGTCCGCGCTCCCGGAATTCCCGCGTGATCGACTTGAACGCCGACCTCGGCGAGGGCATCGGCGACGACGCCGCGATGGTTCAGCTCGTGACGAGCGCCAACATCGCCTGCGGATTCCACGCCGGCACGCCGACTCTGCTGCGGCGCACCTGCGAGCAGGCGGTCGCGTCGGGCGTCCGGATCGGGGCGCAGGTCTCCTACCCCGACCGCGACGGGTTCGGGCGCCGCTTCATGGAGATCGCCCCCGAAGATCTGATCGCCGACGTGCTCTTCCAGATCGGCGCGCTGTCCGGGATCGCCCGCTCGGTCGGCGGCACCGTGGACTACGTTAAGCCCCACGGCGCGCTGTACAACGCGATCGTCGCGCATCCCGAACAGGCGACCGCCGTGGTCACGGCGGTCGGCGAGGCCGGTCTGGCGCTGATGGGTCTGCCGGGTTCGCTGTCTCTGGAACTGGCCCGCGACGCCGGGATTCCGGTGCTCACCGAAGGCTTCGCCGATCGGGCCTACACGCCGGAAGGGACGCTGGTTCCGCGCGGGACAGCCGGGGCCGTCCTCACCGACACCGCCGCCGTGGCCGACCGGGTGGTCAAACTGGCCACCACCGGGCGGATCCGGGCGCTCGACGGCTCGCCGATCATCGTGCACGCGGACTCGATCTGCCTGCACGGCGACACCCCCGGGGCTCTCGAGCACGCCCGCGCGGTGCGCCGCGCCCTGACCGCCGCAGGCGTCCGCGTCAGCGCCCGATGAGCGCCCCCACCCGGGCGCGCTCGACCATGCGGCAGCGCTGGGCCGCCGAGTCCGCGCGCGGCATCGCCGCCGGATTCGGCGCCTACGGAATCTGGGGTCTGTTCCCGATCTACTTCGACGCACTGCGGCCGGCCGGGCCGTGGGAGATCCTCGCGAACCGGATCGTGTGGACCGCGTTATTCTGCTTGATCGTCCTGGGCATCGGTCGGGACTGGTCGTGGCTGCCGCCGCTGCTGCGGCACCGGAAGCTGATGCTCGGCGTCACCGCGGCGGCGCTCTTCATCGCCGTCAACTGGGTCGTGTACGTCGCCGCCGTCACGTCCGGACACACCAGCGAAGCCGCCCTCGGATACTTTCTGAACCCGCTGGTCACCGTGGCACTCGGGGTCGTCGTGCTGCGCGAGCGGCTGCGGCCCCTGCAGTGGCTGGCCGTCGGGATCGGCGCGGCGGCCGGCGTCTACCTATCGGTCGCGGGAGGGTCTTTTCCGCTCACCGCGCTGACGCTCGCCTCGTCGTTCGCTATGTACGGACTGGTCAAGAAGAAGGTCGGCGCGCAGTTGCCCGCCCTGCACAGCCTCACGGTCGAGACGCTGATCCTGCTGCCGGTGGCGGCGGCGATCCTGGTGGTGCTGGCGGTGGCCGGACCGGGGCTGGACTTCGGCGCGCACGGCCCCGTGCACACCGGCCTGCTGATCTTCAGCGGGGTCGCCACCGCCGTCCCGCTGCTCCTGTTCGCCGCATCGGCACGACGGATCCCGCTGACCACGGTCGGGCTGATTCAGTTCGTCACGCCCGTGATCCAGCTGATCTGCGCGGTGACGGTGCTCGGCGAGCACCTGTCGTCGGCGCGCTGGATCGGGTTCGGGATCGTGTGGGCGGCGCTGATCGTGCTCAGCGCCGACGCACTCGTCGCCGGCCGCTCCCGGGCTCGAGTGCGGCGGCTCAGCGCGTGCGAGGAGTTGCCGCTGTAGCCGCCGACTCGCTCACCTACTCGGCGACCAACCGCCTCGCCTGCGAAGCGGTGACGAGAAGGGGCGTTGGTCGAGTAGCGGCGAACGCAGTGAGTCCGCGTATCGAGACCCCGACTACTCCGCGATGCGGCGCTGACGGGCGAACTCGGCGAGGACCACACCGGCGGCGACCGAGGCGTTGAGGCTCTCCACGTCCCCGGCCATCGGGATCGAGAGGATCGAGTCGCAGTTCTCCCGCACCAGGCGCGAGAGGCCCTTGCCCTCGGAACCGACGACGACCACCGTGGGTCCGGTGCCGTCGTACTCGTCGAGGGTCACGTCGCCGTCGGCGTCGAGCCCGACGATCTGGCAGCCCGCCTTGGCCCAGTCGACCAGCGTGCGGGTGAGATTGGGCGCCTGCGCGACGGGCAGCCGGGCGGCGGCGCCGGCGCTGGTGCGCCAGGCCACCGCGGTGACGCTCGCGCTGCGGCGCGACGGGATCAGCACGCCCTGGCCGCCGAAGGCGGCGACGCTGCGGATCACCGCGCCGAGATTGCGCGGATCGGTGATGTTGTCCAGGGCCACCAGCAGCGGAGGGTTCGGCGAAGCGCGCGCATCGGCGAGCAGATCGTCCGGATGGGTGTACCGGTACTCGGGCACCTGCAGCGCCAGCCCCTGGTGCAGGCCGTTCACCGTGATGCGATCGAGTTCGGTCTTGCTCGCCTCCAGGATCGCGATGCCCTTGTCACCGGCTTCAGCGATCGCCTCGCGGACGCGGTCGTCGGCGTCGATCGTGGTCATCACGTACAAGGCCGTCGCGGGCACACCGGCGCGCAGACACTCGACCACCGGGTTGCGGCCGACGACGTACTCGGGACCGTCGTCCTTGCGACGCGCGGCGCTGCGTCCGGCCGCCGACTTTGCCTTGGCCGCGGCCTTCGCCTTCTTGTGCGCCGGGTGATAGGTGCGGTCGACGGCCTTGGGCGTCGCGCCGCGTGCCTCCAGGCCGCGACGACGCTGACCGCCGGACCCGACCACCTGGCCCTTCTTGGAGCCCGACTTGCGGACAGCGCCCTTGCGCTGGGAGTTGCCGGCCATGTCAGTCCTTCGTTCGCAGCGCCCACTGGGCGCCGTCGGGGGTGTCGGTCACTTCCACGCCGGCCTCGGCCAGCCGGTCGCGCACCGCGTCGGCGGTGGCCCAGTCCTTGGCCGCGCGCGCCTGCGCACGGCGCTCCAGCTCCGCCCCGATGAGCACGTCCAGAGCGGCGGTGGCCGCGTCGTCGGCGTCGCCGGAGTGGACCCAGCGCGGATCGAGCGGGTCGGTGCCGAGAATACCCGTCATGGCGCGGACCTGTGCCGCGAGTTTCCGGGCGCGCTCGCCGTCGCCGGCATCAAGCGCCGCGTTGCCCTCGCGGACGCTGTTGTGCACCACGGCCAGCGCGGCGGGCACGCCGAGGTCGTCGTCGAGCGCAGCGGCGAACTCTGCGGTGACCGAGCCGACCGGCACCTCGCCGACCCGATCGGCCACCCGGTGGACGAACGACTCGATGCGCCGGTATCCGGTGGCGGCCTCGTGCAGGGCGCCGTCGGAGTACTCCAGCATCGACCGATAGTGCGCACTGCCGAGGTAGTAACGCAGTTCCACCGGCCGGACCTTCTTGACCATCTCGGGGATCGAGACCACGTTGCCGAGCGACTTGCTCATCTTCTCGCCGCTCATGGTGACCCAGCCGTTGTGCAGCCAGTACCGCGCGAAGCCGTCGCCGGCGCCGTGACTCTGCGCGATCTCGTTCTCATGGTGCGGAAAGATCAGATCCATTCCGCCGCAATGGATGTCGAATTCTGCACCGAGCAGCGAGGTGGCCATCGCCGAGCACTCCAGATGCCAGCCCGGGCGCCCGTCGCCCCACGGTGTCGGCCACGACGGCTCACCCGGCTTGGCGGCCTTCCAGAGCGTGAAGTCCCGCGGATCGCGCTTGCCCGTGCCCGCACTCTCGCCCTGGTGGACGTCGTCGAGCTTGAAGCGCGAGAGGCTGCCGTAGTCGGGAAGACTGCGGACGTCGAAGTAGACGTTGCCGTCGGCTGCGTAGGCGTGCCCACGGTCGACGAGACGCTGCATGTAGTCGACCATCTGGGTGACGAAGCCGGTGGCCCGCGGCTCCGCCGACGGGGGCAGCACGCCGAGCGCGTCGTAGGCAGCGGAGAACTCGCGTTCGTGCGTGGCCGCCCATTCCCACCAAGGCCGCCCGTGCTCGTCGGCTTTGCGGAGGATCTTGTCGTCGATGTCGGTGACGTTGCGGACGAACAGCACGTCCAGGCCGTGACCGCTGCCCCGCGCGTCGTCGGCTCCCTCCACCGGGCCGTCGTACGCCAGCCAACGACGGAGCACGTCGAAGGCGATGCCGCTGCGGACGTGACCGATGTGCGGGACACCCTGCACGGTGGCGCCGCAGAGGTACACCGAAGCGGTGCCGGGGCGCAGCGGGGCGAAGTCGCGGATCTCGCGGGCCGCGGTGTCGTACAGGCGGAGAGTCACGACCTGCGATCCTACTTCAGTGCCGCAGGCTTCGGGGTCACCAGCGCCGTCGCCACCGCGGCGATCCCCTCGCCGCGACCGGTCAGGCCCAGCCCGTCCGAGGTGGTGGCCGACACCGACACCGGAGCGCCCAGCAGATCGGAGAGGAGTTCCTGCGCCTCGGCGCGGCGTGGGCCGATCCGCGGCCGGTTGCCGATCACCTGGACCGCACCGTTGACCGGCGCCAGGCCGTGCTCGTCGAGCAGGGCGGCGACGTGGGCGAGCATCTGCGCCCCGGTGACGCCCTTCCACTCCGGCCGGTCGACGCCGAACACCGAGCCGAGATCACCGAGCCCGGCCGCCGAGAGCAGCGCGTCGCAGAGGGAGTGGATCCCGACGTCGCCGTCGGAGTGACCGGAGCAGCCGTCCTCGCCGTCGAACAGGAGCCCGACCATCCAACAGTCCCGGCCGGCTTCGATCACATGCACGTCGGTGCCGATGCCGACTCTCATCGGGTCTCCTCCCGGTTCAGCAGCAGTTCTGCCAGCCGCAGGTCGTACGGCGTCGTGATCTTGAACGCCAGCTCGTCGCCGGGCACCACGTGCACTTCGGCGCCGAGTGCCTCGACCAGGCCGGCGTCGTCCGTCGCGTCGGCGGCGGCGGCATGGGCCCGGCGCAGCAGCGCCGCGGCGAAGCCCTGGGGGGTCTGCACCGCACGCAGTTCGCTGCGGTCCGGCGTGGACAACACGCGACCGCGACCGTCGACGCGTTTGAGGGTGTCGGCCACCGGAAGGCCGGGGACCACCGCTTGCCTGTCGCCGCGCAACGCCGTCACCACGCGGACGAAGAGGTCCGGCGGGGTCAGTGCACGCGCGGCGTCGTGCACCAGGATCAGCTCGGCGTCGCCCGCCGCGGCGAGTCCGGCGCGCACCGAATCGCTGCGTTCGGCGCCGCCGGCCACCACCGTGACCTCGCCGAACTCTGCGCGGACTGCGTCTGCCAGCTCAGCCGGCACGATCACGACCACCTCGTCGACCACTCCGGAGGCCCGGGCGGCGTCGATACTGCGACGCAGCAGCGAACTTCCGGCAAGCTCCACGAACGCCTTCGGCCGCGGCAGACCCAGTCGGGTCCCCATACCGGCGGCGGGGATCAGGGCGACGACGCGCCCCGAACGATCAGCGGTCAGGACGCCGCGGCCAGGATCTCGCCGAGGATGGTCTCGGCGCGGGCCTCATCGGTGTCCTGCGCGAGCGAGAGCTCGTCGACCAGCACGCGGCGGGCGCGCGTCAACATGCGCTTCTCACCCGCCGACAGTCCCCGGTCCTGCTCCCGACGCCACAGGTCTCGCACGATCTCGGCCACCTTGATGATGTCGCCGGAGATCAACTTCTCCTGATTGGCCTTGAACCTGCGCGCCCAGTTGGTCGGCTCTTCGGTGTGCGGTGCACGCAGCACCTCGAAGACCTGGTCCAGCCCCTCGGCGCCGACGACGTCGCGCACGCCGACGTAATCAAGCTTGCTGGAAGGGATCTGAACAGTCATGTCACCGTCGGTCACCTTCAGGACCAGATACTCGACCTCTTCACCCTTGATGGTCCGTACGACGATGTCTTCCACCCGAGCAGCACCGTGGTGCGGATACACGACGGTGTCACCAACTTTGAAATTCAATGCTCCGTGCCCCTTTCGAGTGTTACCAGTCTAACACGCGACGACGACACCGATTCTCCGGCGGTGCAGGTCAGGGCCTATGACGACGGCCCGGAGACCGTCGGCCACCCGTCCCGCAGGCCGCTGATCACCCCAGGTCCGATGGCCGCGACCGCTCGCGCGGCCACTGATTTGCCACCAATCTGGCCACCCCGTCGGACTTTTCCGGGTGCGGCCCACTACGCTGCGTAGTGAAGCGTCGCGCGGCAACCGTGCGCGACGCGCGAAACTTCGGAGGATTGAAGGTGTCAGTGTTCACTCGGACCACTCGCCGCATCGCCAAGGGCGCCGCGGTCGGCGCTCTCGGCCTCGCGCTCGCACTGGGTAGCACCGCGTGCAGCGCCGGCAAGATCTCCCAGACCAACAACAAGGAAGCCGCGATCAACGGCGCAAACGGCACCATCGCGCTCGACCCGGGCCAGACCGAGGGCGACCAGACGATCCTGCCGGGGTCCATCGCGATCCGGAATCTGCAGATCATGTACCCGGTCGAGAAGGCCTCGGAGGTCTTCGGCGACGGCGGCCCGTTCAAGCTGGTCTTCACCATCGCGAACGACAGCCAGATCCGCTACGTCAAGCTCACCGGAATCACCGCCCCGCAGGGCAAGGTCGAGTTCATCACCTCCTCCGGCCGCTCCTCGTCGCCCGGCGACAACGGCATCATCGCGCCGAACAGCTACCTGAACGCCGGCGTCCCGTCGAATCTTTCCGACGACGAGGCGAAGAACGACGGCATCACCCGCCTCGACGCCGAGCTCACCAACACGGGCGAGACGGTCGCGGCCGGCCTGACCGTCCCGCTGACCCTCACCTTCGAGGTGTACGACGTGCCCGCCGACAAGGACGGCAAGCCCACCGGTCCGTCGATCGGCACCAAGACCATCACCCTGGCGACCCCGGTCGACGGCAGCAATCTCGAAGAGCGCAACGATGTGGTGCGCGACGTGCAACCTCCCCACGGCGAGGGCGGCCATCACTGATCCGGCACCCCACAGCGGACGTTCGGCCCCGATCCTCGCAGGATCGGGGCCGGACGCATCTCGGGTGCGCGTCCCCCGGTCGAGCGGCACGGTCGGCGGTGTCGGCGGCCTGATCTAGGGTGAGCGCGTGGCGAAAACGAAGGCGGTCTTCCGGTGCGGCGCCTGCGGACATCAGGTGCCCAAGTGGGTCGGCCGGTGCCCGGACTGCGGCGAATGGGGTTCGATCGAGGAGGGCGTCCCGGCAACGGCTGCGGGCGGTCCTGCGTCGGTGGCCCCGCGCAGCCCGGCTGTGCGCATCACCGAGATCGATCCGGAGGCGGCGGGCGCGACGCCCACCGGGATCGGCGAGTTCGACCGGGTCCTCGGCCGCGGGGTGGTGCCCGGTTCGGTGATCCTGCTCGCGGGCGAACCCGGCGTCGGGAAATCCACGCTGCTCCTGGAGACGGTGAAGCAGTGGGCCCGGGGCGGGCGCACCGCCCTCTACGTCACGGGCGAGGAATCGGCCGGGCAGGTGCGGCTGCGCGCCGAACGCACCGACGCCGTGCACCAGAACGTCTATCTGGCCGCCGAGACCGACCTGGCGACCATTCTCGGCCACACCGAGCAGGTTCGGCCGAGCCTGCTGATCGTCGACTCGGTGCAGACGGTGCAGGCCACCGGCGCCGACGGCGTGTCCGGCGGCGTCACCCAGATCCGCGCGGTGACCACCGCCCTGGTCTCGCTCGCCAAGAACAGCGGCGTCTCGGTGATCCTGGTCGGCCACGTCACCAAGGACGGCAACGTCGCCGGGCCGCGCTCACTGGAGCATCTGGTCGACGTCGTGCTGGCCTTCGAGGGCGACCGGCACTCGTCGCTGCGCCTCGTGCGCGGCATCAAGAACCGCTTCGGTCCGTCGGACGAGGTGGGGTGCTTCGAGCAGCGCAGCGACGGCATCCACGAGGTCAGCGATCCGTCGGGGATCTTCGTCCACCAGCACCAGAACGACGTGGCCGGCAGCGTCAACCTGGTGGCCATGGACGGAAGGCGCGCGCTGGTGGGCGAGATCCAGGCCCTGATGAGCAAGACCCAGGCGAACCTGCCCCGACGCGCGGCCTCCGGGCTCGACCCCGCCCGGCTGTCGATGATGCTGGCCGTCGCCTCGGCGCGCGCGAACGTGCCGACCCACGACATGGAGGTCTACGTGTCGACGGTCGGCGGTATGAAGGTCACCGAGCCGGCCGCCGATCTGGCGCTGTTCCTGGCCTTGCGCTCCGCCCACAAGGACCGGCCGATCCCGCACGGGACCGTCGCCATCGGCGAGGTGGGCCTCACCGGCGAAGTCCGGCGCGTCTCCTCGATCGGCCGTCGTGTGGCCGAGGCCAAGCGGCTCGGCTTCACGCACGCGGTGATTCCGGCCGGCTCCGATGAGGAACTGCCCAGCGGCATCCGGATCAGCCGGGTCGCCGACCTGGCCGAAGCGGCCGAAGCGGCGATGCGGCCGTCGAACGACTACGCCTCCGCCCCGTTCTGAGCCGCCGGTCCCGCGTCACTCTGACCGGCCCCGGCGTCACTGGAGTTCGACGTCCCAGTTGACCCTGGTCCCCTCGATGGAGGTGACCGTCAGCAGGACTTCGGCCTCCTCACCGTCGGCGGCGGTCGCCGAGCACCGCATCGTGGTGCCGATCTGGGCGGCGAGGTTCCCCGGGCAGCTGACGGTCAGATCCCGTCCCGGATTCTCCCGATTCAGGTGATCCGCCGTCGTCGACTCGACAGTGGCCCGCTCGACCGCAGTCGCGGCCTCCTCGGTGGCCGTCGTCTCGGCGGTCGTCGGGCTGTCGGTCGCACTCGCGAGGTCGTCACGCACGTAGCGGAAGTTGATGGTGTCGCCGTCGATCGAGGTCACCGTGACTGTGAAGGGTGCCGCCTGCCCGGCGATCATCACCTGGCACTTCTGCGTGGCTCCGACCTCGCCTTTGAGGTCACCGTCGCAGCGCACGTCGGGCCTACTCCCCTCGCCCGCACCGATCTCGTCGGCGAGCTTGCTCTGGAGCGAGTCCTTCGACAGCTTCTTGTCGCCGACCGAGACGCTCGCCGAACATCCGGTCACCACCAGCACGGCACCGGCGATCATCGCGATCGCCGCTCGACGGATTGCTGAGGGATTCATGGGGACCTCCGGAGTCAGACGTGCTGCTCAGTATCCCCCTACTGCCGCCGCTGCGGAGGCAGTCCGGGCAGCCGTTACGTGATCGCGTTCTCTTTGTAGGCCGCGAAGTGCCGGCGAACGTCGATCGCGATGAAGATGCCGTGCGCGAATGCCACCGGCCGGGCCGGATCGGCGAGGTGCGCGGTGGACCGCACGAACACCTTCCGGCGTTCCTTGGCCACCACCTCGGCGTCGAACTTCAGGACGGATCCGAGCGGGATCGGCTCGGCGAAGTCGACCTCCAGATGCCCGGTGACGGGCGGCACGCCGATCAGCAGCGGCGCCGTCCCCATCAGCTCGTCGAACGCCGCGGCCAGGATCCCGCCGTGGATCACTCCGGGGCCGCCCTGCATCCACGGCTCCACCGCCATCTCGGCGGTGAGCCGGAATCCTTCGCCGACGAACACCTTGAGGCGCAGACCGACCGGAGCGTCGTCCCCGCAGCCGTAGCAGAAGCCGTGGTGCAGACGAAGCGGCTCTCCGGGGGCGGGCGCCTTCGGGTGCAGCTCCATCGGCTCGGGGTTCGCGGGCAGTTCGAACACGGGTTTCACAGACCGTTACGCTAACCCATACACGCCGGAGCATGTTCGCCCGAGCCCGCCCGCCAGGCCCCGCCAGCTATCGGAGACGACGATGACCCTCACCGAGCCGACGTCCGACCAGACGCGCGCCACCCTGCGCCGCGTCGCCCCCGGCACCCGGCTGCGCGACGGCCTCGAGCGGATTCTGCGCGGCGGCACCGGCGCCCTGATCGTGCTGGGGTACGACGAAGACACCGAACGGATCTGCGACGGCGGATTCCACCTGGACGTGGAGTTCGCCCCGACGAGGCTGCGCGAGCTCGCCAAGATGGACGGCGCGGTGGTGCTGTCCGGGGACGGAAACCGCATCCTCCGGGCCAACGTGCAGCTGGTGCCCGATCCGACGATTCCGACGGCCGAGTCAGGCACCCGGCACCGGGCGGCCGAGCGCACCGCGATCCAGACCGGCACGCCGGTGATCACGGTGAGCGCGTCGATGTCGATCGTCAGCCTGTACGTCGACGGCAACCGTCGCGTGGTGGAGAACCCGGACGCGCTGCTGTCGCGCGCCAACGTGGCGCTTTCGACGCTGGAACGGTACAAGTCGCGGCTCGACGAGGTCAGCGCACAGCTTTCGCGGGCCGAGATCGAGGACTACGTGCTGCTGCGCGATGCCTGCAGTGCGGCCCAGCGCATGGAGATGGTGCGCCGCGTCGGCGTCGAGATCGAGGACTACGTCCTGGAACTGGGCACCTACGGCCGCCAGGTGGACCTCCAGCTGGAGGAGCTCACCAGTGAGAACGACATCATGCGCGAGCTCCTGGTGCGCGACTACCAGCCGGCCCCCGAACCGGCGAACACCGAGCAGGTGCGGCAGATCCTGGACTCGCTGGAGAACCTGTCGAACGCCGATCTTCTCGATCTCACCCTGGTGGCCGGCGCCTTCGGGTACCCGACCACCATCGAGGCGCAGGATCTGCCGATGAGCCCCCGCGGCTACCGTCTGCTCGCCCGCATCTCCCGCCTCCAGTTCGGCCACATCGACCGCCTGGTGCGCGAGTTCGGTTCACTGCAGTCACTGTTGGCGTGCAGCGCCGCGGACCTGCAGGCGGTCGAGGGAATCGGCAGCATCTGGGCCCGTCACATCCGGGAAGGTCTCTCCCGCCTCGCCGAGAGCAGTCTCGAGCGCTTCGACTGAACGCGCGCCCGGGGCGGTCGCCTACTGCTGCGGCGGCGCGATCACGTTGAAGGTGATCGGGGCCGACTCCTTGGCGCCTATCTTGGCGATGGCCTGGTAGGCGCCGACTGGAATCGCCACTCGCGGCCGGTCGCAGCCGGGGCTGCTGGTGGTACCCGACCAGGTGACGGTGTCGGTCACCTGCTGGCCGGGCGCGAGGGTCTGGTCGTTCACCGTCTTGTCCGGGGCGCAGTCCTGGGCGCTCCACAGTGTGCGCGTACCGTCGAGCGACCGGACGACGACGTTCTGCGATGCCTTGCCGACATCCCGCGAGCAGGCCGCCAGACCGCCGTTGGTGGTCACGATGGTGAAGACCGGCTGGTCGCCCTTGGTGTAGGTGGGCTTGTCGGTGTACAGGACCACCGAGAGCGACTGGTCCGAGCACGGAACGGCGCTGTCGCCGGCCGCCGGTGAGGTCTGCGGCGGAGTCTCCGTCTGGCTGGGCGACGACGGCGGCGCACTGGTCGGCGCCTGTCCCGAGATGCTCGGGGCGGGTGCGGGGAGCTCTCCCGACGCCGGAGCGTCGGCCTGCGAGCTGGCGGCGGCGTTGGCCGCAGACGCGTCATCGTCGCCGCTGGAACTCGCCCACACGATCAGCCCGATCACCACGGCGATCGCCACCACTGCGACGGCGACGGCGAGCAGCCGTCGACGCCAGTAGACCTCGGTAGGCAGCGGTCCGCTCGGTTCGATCACGTCTGCCACGGTATCGCCGCACGCCAGGGCCCTCGCCGACCCGGCACGGCGTGTCGCGACTTGAGCGGGCAGATCACAGCCCGCACTCAGGTATCAAGCAGTGGTCGGCATGTCCTCGCCGATGTCGCCGATCAGGCCGGACATGTTCACCGCGCCGTCGTCCAGGTGATAGTTGAGCCCGACGATGGCCAGCCGGCCCTCGGCGACCCGCTCGGCGATGATCCGGCTGCGATCCATCAACAGCTTGCCGGTCTCGTTGACGTGCTTGGCCTCGAACTCGTCGACACGAGTGAGTCCCTCTCCCCGCCCGGCGATGACACTCGGGGCCACCCGCTCGACGATGCTGCGCACATAGCCGCCCGGGAGTTCCAGTTCGTCGAGCGCCCGGAGGGTCGCCGAGATCGCCCCGCAGCTGTCGTGCCCGAGGACGATGATCAGCGGGACGTTCAGGTACTCGACGCCGAACTCGATGGATCCGAGCACCGAGGCGTCCAGCACGTGCCCGGCGGTCCGGACCACGAACATGTCGCCCAGCCCCTGGTCGAAGATCACCTCGGCGGCGACCCGCGAGTCGCCGCAGCCGAACAGCACCACGTGGGGCGCCTGGCCGCCGACCAGCTTGGCGCGGTCGGCGATACCCTGACTGGGATGTATCGACTCGCCCCTGACGAAGCGCTCGTTGCCTTCTTTGATGACCTGCCATGCCTGCGCGGGAGTGAGATCCTTCATGGTTGACAGTTTGCCACCAGAGCCCGTGCTCCACTGGTTCAGGAGGGTGCGCCGGCCGCTGCCCTGGCGCGCGAGCGGTGTCACCGGGTGGCACATCCTGATCAGCGAGATCATGCTGCAGCAGACCCCGGTCGCACGCGTAGAGGGTCCGTGGTCCGAATGGGTGTCGCGCTGGCCGGTCCCGTCCGCGATGGCTGCGGCACCGGCCGGCGAGGTGCTGCGAGCGTGGGGCAAGCTCGGCTATCCGAGACGCGCACTGCGGTTGCACGAATGCGCGAAAGTCCTTGCCGCAGAGCATGACGACGTCGTTCCCGACGACGTGGCAACTCTCTTGGGCCTGCCCGGCATCGGCGACTACACGGCGCGCGCGGTGGCCTGCTTCGCGCACGGTCAGGCGGTACCGGTGGTCGACACCAATGTGCGGAGGGTGATCGCCCGGGCGGTGCACGGCCGCGAACCCGGAAACCCCTCGAAGGCGGACCTTGCCGACGCCGAAGCCTTGCTACCGCGGCTCCACGACGGCTCCCCGGCGCCGGAGGCACCGGAGTTCTCCGCCGCGCTGATGGAGCTGGGTGCGCTGGTGTGCACGGCGCGGAACCCGCGATGCGCGGAGTGCCCGATCAGCCGATCGTGCCGCTGGCTCGGCCGTGGTCGGCCGGCGTACGACGGTCCCGCGCGCCGGACTCAGAAGTACGAGGGCACCGACCGGCAGGCCCGCGGAAAGTTGCTCGACGTGTTGCGCGCCGCCCCTGGACCGGTGGAGCGCGCGCGGCTGGACCTGGCCTGGACACGGGACCTGGCCCAGCGCGACCGCGCCCTCGACTCGCTCCTCACCGACGGCCTGGTCGAACTGACCGACGAGGGCCTGTTCTGCCTGGCCGGCGAAGGCTGATCCGGGCGGGTTCGGCATCGGGGTTCGCTGTGTGCCACCCACCGCACCCACCGACGGCTATGGAAGAACTTCCACAGGCCGCTCGGCTCACGGCCGAAACGTCCCCGGTACGAATCGAGTTCTCTCTCGTACTCTGCTCGCCATTCGTTTCTCCGGGAACGCATGGACCTCAGATCGAGACGGCCCCGGACTGGCGGAGGATCCACGCGAGCTCGAAGGCCGCCTCTTCCCACTGCTTGTACCTTCCAGACGGCCCGCCGTGACCGCCGTTCATCTCGGTACGGAGCAGGATCGGGTTGTCCGACATCGTCGCCTCCTGAAGTCGCGCAGCCCATTTCGCAGCTTCGGTGAACAAGACCCGAGTGTCGTGCAGCGAGTTCAGAATCAGCATCGCCGGGTAGGGGCGGGGTGCCACGTTCTCGTACGGCGAGTACTTGCGGATGTAGTGGTACACCTCGGCGTCGTGCAACGGGTCGCCCCACTCCTCCCACTCGGTCACAGTGAGCGGAAGCGTCGGATCCAGGATCGAGGTGAGCGGATCCACGAAAGGCACCGCGGCGAGGATTCCGCCGAACAGCTCGGGCGCCATGTTCGCCACCGCGCCCATCAACAGTCCGCCGGCCGAACCGCCGTCGGCGACCATCTGGTCGGGCGTGGTCCACCCGGCGTCCACGAGATGGCGCGCGACGGCGATGAAGTCGGTGAAGGTGTTCCGCTTGTTCAGCTCACGGCCGCCCTCGTACCAGTCACGGCCCATCTCGCCACCGCCTCGCACATGCGCCGTGGCGACGGCCACCCCGCGGTCGAGCAGGGAGAGTGCCGACACCGAGAAACCCGGGTCCGAACTGATCTCGTATGCGCCGTACCCGTTGAGCAGCAACGGCATCGGTCCGCTCGGCCGGCCTTCCGGCCCCGCCGACACGTCGGCGCGCCGGACAACGGACACCGGGATACGGGTGCCGTCGGCGGCCAGCGCCCATTCCCTGGTCGCGACGTAGTCGGCGGGATCGAAGTCGCCCAGCACCACCGCACGCTTGAGGAGCGTGCGTTCACCGGTGCTCACGTCCAGATCGAGCACCTCCGCCGGTTCGACGAAGCTCGCGTAACCGAGCCGCAGATGGGGAGCGTTCCACTCCGGATTAGCCCCCAGGCCCACCGAACAGAGCTCCTGCTCGAAGGTCACCGGGACGAAGTCGCCGGCGCCCGGAAGCCCGGTCCGCCCCCGCAGGTCCGCGATGGCCAGCCGGGGCAGGGCGTCTTCTCGGTACGAGAGGACCAGGTAGTCGGCGAAGCAGTCCACATCCTCGATCCGGAACGACGGTCGCGGCCCGACCAGCGTGCGGCGTGCGGACGGATCGCCCACCGGCATCGCATCGACCGCGAAATCGACCGCCTTGACCCCGTCGACCTCGCCGTTGTGCACGATCACGAAATAGTCCTCGCCGTTCAGGCGGGCATGCTCGACGCTGTACTCGACCCCCTCGGTGCGACCGGCGACCGAGACGAAGTCGCCTGTCGGATCGTCCATCGAGAGCGTGAACACCTCGCTGGTCAGCTTGGAACCGGTGACGACCATCAAGTACTCGTCACTGTGCGTGGCGCCGAAGCCCACCCAGAATCGCTCGTCCGGCTCGTGGAAGACCTTCGCGTCCTGCGCACCGGTGAGCGAATCCGGCCCGCTCACTCCGTTCCCGGCGCCGAGCGAATCCGGCCCGCTCACTCCGTTCCCGGCGCCGACGTCGTGCCGCCACACGGTGTCCGGCCGCCACGCCTCGTCCACAGTCAGGTAGAACAGGTGCCTGCCGTCCTTCGACCAGGTGGCGCCGCCCGCGGTACCGGTGATCACGTCGGGCAGCAGTTCGCCGGTTTCCAGATCCTTGATACGCAGCGTGTAGCGCTCGTCGCCGACCGTGTCGGTGCTGTAGGCCAGCAGCCGGCCGTCGTGGCTCACCGAGTGCGCGCCGAGCGCGAAGTACTCATGACCCTCCGCCTCGACGTTGCTGTCGAGGAGGACCTGTTCCCCCTCGATCGGAGTCTCCGGGGAGATCTCCGGCGGAGTCCAGTCGTCGTCGCCGGAAATCGGGCAACGGCACCGGATCGCGTAAGACTTCCCCTCCTCGGTCCGCACGTAGTACCAGTAGCGGCCCGAGCGCACCGGAACCGACATGTCGGTTTCCTTTGTGCGGGAACGGATCTCGTTGAAGATGTCCTTCCGAAGGCTCTCCAGGGGAGCCGTCTGCACCTCCGTGTACGCGTTCTGCGCCTCCAGATACGCGATCACCTCCGGATCGTCCTTGGCGCGCATCCACTCGTAGTGGTCGACGAAGACGTCGCCGTGGAACTCACGCCGGGTGGGGACCTTCTTGGCGCGGGGCGGCGTTTCGACAAGCTCAACGAGCGAATCACGTGGCTCGGACGTTTCGACAAGCTCAACGAGCGAATCACGCGGCTCGGACGTTTCGATAGGCTCAACGAGCGACTCGGACGCTTCGACACGCTCAACGAGCGGGCCGGACGCTTCGACACGCTCAACGAGCGGGCCGGACGCTTCGACACGCTCAACGAGCGACTCACTCTCAACGGGCTGTGCCGCTCGCTCCTTGAGCAGGTCCGAGGCGCTAGCCGAGGACCGTGTCGAAAGGTCCTCCCCCGCCACCGTCGGCTTGGGCTCAGACATCGGCGCGGTCCGGCCAGTCGGCGAAGCTGAGTCCGGAGATGCGCTCATAGGCCTCGATGTACCGGGCACGAGTGCGCTCGACGACGTCTTCGGGCAGCGGCGGGGGCGGCGTAGATCCGTGCCGATCCCAGCCCGAAGCGTCCGAGGTGAGCCAATTGCGCACGATCTGTTTGTCGAAGCTCGGCTGCACCTCCCCCGGCCTCCACGTGGCCGCCTCCCAATAGCGCGACGAGTCGGGGGTGAGCACCTCGTCGGCCAGCACCAGCGAGCCGTCAGCCGCCTGGCCGAACTCGAACTTGGTGTCCGCCAAGATGATCCCTCTATCCAGAGCGAGATCCGCGCCGCGCGAGTAGATGTCGAGCGTCAGATCGCGGAGTGTGCGAGCGAGGTCGTCGCCCACTTGATCCGCCACGTGCTCAAAGCTCACGTTCTCGTCGTGATCGCCGAGCGCCGCCTTGGTGGCCGGGGTGAAGATCGGCTGCGGGAGACGATCGGCTTCGGTCAGCCCAGCCGGGAGCTGGACGCCGCACACCGAGCCGGTGGCACGGTAGTCGACCAGGCCGGACCCGGTCAGGTACCCGCGGGCCACGCACTCCACCTGCACCATGGGCAGCTTGCGCACCACCATCGAGCGGCCGACCAGCTCCGCGGGAATCCGCTCGTCGGTCGGTCCGCCGGCCAGGTGGTTCGGCACCGTGAGCTCGTCGAACCAGAAGAAGCTGGCCGCCGTCAGGATCCGGCCCTTGTCCGGGATCGGGGAGTCCAGGACGAAGTCGTAGGCGGAGATCCGGTCCGAGGTGACGAGCAGCAGGGTGTCGTCGTCGATCTCGTAGATGTCGCGGACCTTGCCCGACGCGATGTGCCGGTAGTCGGAGAGTGCAGGACGCATGACGTCAACTGTATCGGCGACGACCCCGCGCCCCGTCGGCGCGGTCGGGCTACTTCTTACGGGTCCCCGGGAGCACGCCCGCGTCGATGACCGCCTTCACCAGCGGGCGCGTGGCGGCGAGCGTCGCGTCGGCGCCGTCGACCGCCCACACCCTCTCGCCGAGTGCGTCGGTCGTCGCTTCGAGGTCGTCGTACAGTTCCGCGCCCGCCGGGGTGAGGCGGTGCGCCACCTTGCCCTCGGGCGCGTCGATCCGTTCGACGAGCCCGCGAGCGACGAGCCTCTCCACGGACTGCTCCCAGTCGTCGTCGGACCAGCCGCGCGTCAGCATGGTCATCCGCTTCCCGAGGCTGCGCCGGGCGACCGACGGGTCGAGCAGTTGCGCCTCGTGGAAGGTGCACGCGTCGATGCCGTCGAGACCGTTCACGACCAGCGTCGCGATGTGGTTGTCGCCCCGCCACTCACGCAAGACGGCGATGTGGTGCCAGAGGCGCAGAATCGGCGTCTCCGGCGCCTCCGCCGCAGCCCAGGCCGCCCCCAGCGCTCGTCCACTGCGCGGCACGGACGCTGCCAGTTCGCCGTATCGGTCGGCCAGTTCGGCGATCTCCGGCTGGTCGGCCACCGCACCCAGGATCTCGCGGTACTGCTTCTCGAGCATGGCGTTGCGCGCCTGCGCCACGGCGTCCAAACCGACCGACAGAGCGCTCTGCCAGGCCGTCTCGATCTGGGCCGGTGCGAAGCTGTAGAAGGCCGCGGCCACCACGGAGGCATCGCACGCGCCGAGGGGCGCACCGCGGGCACCGGTGTAGAACGCGTGCGGATCCAGGCCCGTCGACGCCAGGGCATCGCCCATGCCGGGGTTGAAGTACGCCAGCACGTGGAAGGGTTCGAGCGTCTCGTAGGCTGTGCGCGCCGCGCTGGTCATCAGCTTCTCCTCGGTATCGGCAACCGTCGTCGTGCCTCACCTTACGGAAAGGGGCGGCAGCCTCTTTTCGAGAGTCGAGGACGACCCGAGGGTGCCGGGCACCTTCGGCTCGGTCTGGCACCCTCGACGGACGGTGCCAGACCGAAACAGGGGTGCCGGGCACCCTGGCCTCGGACACACCCGGACGCACGACGACCCTCGCACGGCGCCGGATCAGCGGAGACCCAGGATCAGAGAATCGGGGCGGGCCGATAGGCGGCGGCGTCGGGGTCCGCCTCGATCAGCGCCGCGGCCGCGGCGACGACGTCGGCGACCTGCGCATCCGCCGCCCCCGCGAAGGCGGACTTGTCGGCGATCAGCCCGTCGAGCGCGGCGCGATCCAGCGGGATCCGGTCGTCGGCGGCCAGCCGATCCAGCAGATCCGGCTCGCGGCCCTCCTCGCGCATGGCGAGTGCGACGGCGACGGCGTTCTCCTTGATGGCCTCGTGCGCGGTCTCCCGGCCGACGCCGGCCCGGACCGCCGCCATCAGCACCTTGGTGGTGGCCAGGAACGGCAGGTAGCGGTCGAGTTCGTTGGCGATCACCGCCGGGTACGCGCCGAACTCGTCGAGCACGGTCAGGAAGGTCTCGAGCAATCCGTCGTACGCGAAGAACGCGTCCGGCAGGGCCACGCGCCGCACCACCGAGCAGAAGACGTCGCCCTCGTTCCACTGGGCGCCCGCCAGTTCACCGGCCATCGAGGCGTAGCCGCGCAGGATCACCGCGAGGCCGTTGACGCGTTCGCAACTGCGCGTGTTCATCTTGTGCGGCATGGCCGAACTGCCGACCTGCCCGGGCTGAAATCCCTCGGTGACCAGCTCGTGGCCGGCCATCAGGCGAATGGTGGTGGCCAGCGAGCTCGGGGCGGCCGCCAGCTGCACCAGGGCGGACACCACGTCGTAGTCGAGCGAGCGGGGGTAGACCTGCCCGACGGAGGTCAGCGCGTTCGCGAACCCGAGGTGAACGGCCACCTTGTTCTCCAGCGCGTCGAGCTTGGCCGCATCGCCGTCGAGCAGATCGAGCATGTCCTGGCTGGTGCCCATCGGGCCCTTGATACCGCGCAGCGGGTAGCGCGCGATCAACTCGTCGAGTCGAGTGAGCGCGATCATCAGCTCGTCGGCAGCCGAGGCGAAGCGCTTGCCGAGTGTGGTGGCCTGGGCGGCGACGTTGTGGCTGCGGCCGGCCATCACGGTCGACGTGTACTGCGCCGCGCGCTCGGTGATCCGGGCCAGCAGGGCGACGGTGTGGCCGCGCACGTACTGGAGCGAGCTGAGGATCTGCAACTGCTCCACGTTCTCAGTGAGGTCGCGGCTGGTCATCCCCTTGTGGATCTGTTCGTGTCCGGCGAGGGCGTTGAACTCCTCGATCCGCGCCTTCACGTCGTGCCGGGTGATCCGCTCGCGCTCGGCGATCGAGTCGAGGTCGACCCGGTCGACGACGGCCTCGTAGTCGGCGATCGCCGACTCCGGAACGTCGATGCCCAGCTCCCGCTGCGCGGCCAGCACCGCGATCCAGAGTCTGCGCTCGAGGATGATCTTGTTGCGCGGCGACCAGATCTCGGCGAGATCGGCGGAGGCGTAGCGGCTGGCGAGGACGTTGCTGATGGCAGGTTTTCCCACGTGGCAGAGTCTAGGCCCTCGCCGCCGCCGACAGAGAATTCCGCGGGTGCCGCGCGGTGAAGGTCACCGCGCGGTGAACGGTCCGCCGCGCAGCCGGAGCACCGCACCGTCGATGGTGCCGGCCACCGCGGACTTCCCGTCGGGCGCCACGGCGAGGGAGGTGAGCGGGCGGCCCGCCTGCACCGTGCAGCGCGCCCCCGTCCGCCGATCTGTCACGACCACCTGCCCGGTGGTCGTGGTCACAGCCAGCCGCCGGTCGTCGAGCCACGCCAGGTCGTCGACGAGTCCGGGCAGCGGAGCGGTGACGTCGACTGCTGCCGTCGCCGCTTCCGGGCGGTCCAGCGGAACGCGCAGGATCCGGCCGGAGAGGCTCTCGGTGAAGCCGACGTACGCGTCGTTCCCACGGATCGCTATCCCGTTCAGCGCGATTCCGTTGGCGACGGTCGTCGGCGCAAGGCTCTTCGGGGCGCGGGCGGTCCAGTCCCGGTCGATCACCCCGTCGCGCATGATCCGGACCAGGCCGAGCGCGGAGTCGGCGACGTACATCGATCCGTCGCCGGCGATCGCGAGCCCGTTGGGCATGCCCAGCCCACGCGCCACGACTCGCGGAGCCGATCCGGGCGACTCAGGATCGAACGAGACGACCGTTCCCCTGCCCAGGAGCACGAGATTCTCCGGGGAGGTCCCGGTGGTGGCGTACATGCGGCCGTCTGGACCGAGGCGGACGGCACCGGGCGCCTCGACCCGGACCGAACCGGTCATGCGGCCGTGCGTGTCGTAGCGCTCGATCGCGTTCTCCTGACCGCGGGAGACCCAGAGTGCGCCGGAGCGGTCGTAGGCGAGGTTCTCCGACCACGACAGCACCGGCGTCGTCGCCGGTAACGCCTCGGCGATCGACACGGATCGGCAGTCCGTCGCCCCAGGAGCCGGGGCCGCAGGCGCGACCAAGACGGCCAGGCCGGCGCCGAGCGCGGCGACCCCTGCCAGAGTCCTGCGAATCTTCACCGGCTCAGTGTAGCCCTGGCCCGGGACCGCCGCCGAGCGACAGCCGCCGACACGAGCCGCGCGCCCCCTGTTGCGCGATCGATACCCCTAGGGGTATACAGGCAAGGATCGTTTGTACACCCCACCGGGTATGTGATCCCAGCGGATGCATCCACGCCGCCGGAGATCGCCCCACCGGGAAAGGAACGGAGCACACCCATGACCACCGAAAGACGTTCACGCGCCGCCGGCGCCGACACACAGGCGCCCTCGGACACCCCGAGCAGCGCGGGCAGGCCCGGACCGCTCGCCAGACTCGGCCACTGGACGGCGATCCACCGTCGGTGGACCTTCGCGATCTGGGCCGTTCTGGTCATCGGACTGGGGGCCGTCGCCCCCACGGTGTTCTCCTCGCTCGCCGGCGCCGGCTGGCAGGCGAACGGTTCGGAATCGGTTCAGGTCCGCGAACTCGCCCAGGAACACTTCGGCGGCAACTCGTCCGCTGCGGTCCAGGTGGTGATCGACTCCCCCGATCACCCCCTCGACCCCGCCGCTCAGGCACGAGTGATCGCCGAACTGAAACAGATCGCCGGCCGCGACCCCCGGTTCACCACCGTGATCGAACCCCAGGCGGGGAGCACCATAAGTCCCGACGGGCACACGGCGATCGCCATCATCGGCGCCGCCGCGAGCACCGACGACATGGTCAAGGCCGTCGACGACAACAAGCAGGAGATCACCGGACTGTCCCGCGACGGAATCGACGTCTACCCGACCGGATCGTCCGCGCTGTGGAGCGATTTCAACAAGGCCAACAAGGACGCGATGATCAAGGCCGAGATGATCTCGTGGCCGGTCACGCTGGCGATCATGATCGTCGCCTTCGGATCGCTGGTGGCCGCCGGCCTCCCGCTGCTGCTGACCCTCGCCGGTCTCGTCGCTTCGGCGGGCGCCCTGGTGCTGCTGAACATGGTCACACCGATCTCGGTGTGGGCGATGAACTTCGCGATGATGTTCGCCCTCGCCTTGGGCATCGACTACGCCCTGTTCATGGTGTCGCGGTTCCGGGCAGCCTTCGCCGTCCGGGTCGGCGAGGGGGAAGACCCCGACGACCGCGGCACCGCCGTGCGCGCGACCGTGGAGACCATGGACACCGCAGGCAAGGCGATCCTGCTGTCGGGAATCACCGTGCTGGTCAGCCTGTCCGCCGTACTCATGGTTCCCGCTCCCGCTGTCCGGACCATGTCCGTCGGCATCATGCTCGCGGTGGCGTTCGTGCTCGCCGCCAGCCTCTCCCTCCTTCCGGCCACCATGGCCGCGCTCGGCGGGAAGGTGAACGCCGGCTCGCTGCCCTGGGCGAAGGGACGGCGCAGCACCACCGCCGGCGCCGGGTCCGCGAACACCGCTCCCGGCGTCTCACCGTGGTTCCATCGATGGGGCTCGTTCCTGCACAGGCACCCGTGGACGCCGGCGCTCGTCGCGCTGGGCATCCTCGTCGCACTCGCCCTGCCGGTTGTCGGGATCAAGGTGGCGATGCCCTCGATCGCCGTCGTGCCCGAGGATGCTCCTGTCCGGCAGGGATATCACGTGGTGGCCGAGAAGATGGGGCCGGGCGCACCCGGGATGCTCACCGTCATCGCGCCCGCAGACCAGGCTCCGGCCGCCGCGCAGATCGCGCGGCAGAATCCCGATGTGGCCGCGGTGCTGCCCGCGGCGCCTGCAGCCGACGGCTCCGGGCTGACGATGATTCAGGTGATGCCCCAGGCCGATCCGTCGGACGACTCGATGGGTGCGACGCTCGATGCGTTGCGCGCCGCGATGCCCGCCGACGTCCTGGTCGGCGGCCCGTCCGCAGAGAACCTCGATCTGCAGCACGCACTGAACACCTGGTTCCCGCGGGTGGCCGGCACCATCCTGGCGCTCGGCTTCGTCCTGCTGCTCATCGCGCTGCGCGCACCGGTGATCGCTCTGCTCGGCACCGTGGTCAGCCTGCTCTCGACCGCAGCGGCGTTCGGCGTCGCGAAGCTGATCTTCGGCGACGGCGTCGGCGCCGATCTGCTCGGATTCGACCCACAGGGGTTCCTGAACGGCTGGGGCCCGGTGTTCTTCTTCGCGATGATCTTCGCGATCGCGATGGACTACACCGTGTTCCTGCTGGCCACGGCGAAGGAGCACTACGAACACCACGACGATCCGCACCAGGCGCAGGTCGATGCGATGGCCTACTCCGGCCGGATCATCTTCGCCGCCGCCGCGGTGATGGTGGCCGTGTTCTTCTCCTTCGCACTCGCCGAGCCGCTGCCGCCCAAGGAGATGGGAATCATCCTCGGTGTCGCGGTCCTGCTCGACGCCGTGCTGATCCGGCTGGTCCTGCTGCCGGCGATGCTGCGCATCTCCGGCCACGGCGCGTGGTGGAGCCCCCGCTGGCTCGACCGGCTCCTCCCGAAAGTGAGCTTCAAGCACTGAATACCCCGACGGGCATACAATGGACACTGCTTCGACAGAGAGGAAGACCATGATCGGCAACGATGAGGCCACCGCGACGATCCTCAACCGCTTGCGCCGCGCGCACGGCCAGTTGGCCGGGGTGATCAACATGATCGAGGACGGGCGCGACTGCAAAGACGTCGTGACCCAGTTGGCTGCGGTCTCCAGCGCCCTCGATCGGGCCGGGTTCAAGATCGTGGCCACCGGACTGCGCGAATGCCTGTCCAACGAGCCGACCGACGGCGAGAGCCTCGACGTCGACCAGCTCGAGAAGCTGTTCCTGACTCTTTCCTGAAACCACCCCCGACCACCACACCGTCCGACCGAGGAGGTCACCATGCAGCTCGCTCTCGCCACCCGCACCACCGGCAGCGTCCCGGAGGTCATCGAACGGGTCCGCACCGCTCTCGCCGACCAGGGTTTCGGAGTGCTCACCGAGATCGACATGTCCGCGACTCTGAAGACCAAGATCGGCGTCGATCTGGAGGACTACGTGATCCTCGGCGCCTGCAACCCGGGGATGGCTCACCGCGCAGTGACCGCGGACAAGCAGGTCGGGCTGCTGCTCCCGTGCAACGTCGTCGTCCGGAGCGATCCCGCCGAGCCCGGAAGCGCTATCGTAGAGGCGATGAACCCGCAGATCATGTCCTCCGTCGTCGACGACAACCCGGCTCTGGCCGAGGTCGCCGACGAAGTAACGCAGCTGCTGCAGAAGGCGATCGATACTCTGTGAGCAGGACTCCGCGCCGATGACGGCGCAGTACCACCGGCCGAGCCGGCGGCACCTTCTGAAGGGTGCCGCCAGTCTGGCATCGCTCGCCACGCTCACCGCCTGCGGCATCGCCGAGAGTTCCACTCCGAGCGACCCGGAGCCTCCGCTCGGCGGCGGTGACGAACTGCCGCCCCAGGAACATGCGCCCGCCGCTCCCGGCGGGCCGGTCCCGGTCACCGGCACCATTTCCTCCACCCAGATGGGCGGCCCCGTGCGCTGGGCGGCCGTCCGTCCGATCGGGGTCAGCGGAACCCTGCCGGTGGTGATCGTCGCTCACGCGCTGAACACCGACGAGAGCACGATCTTCGGCCGCGGCCTGAACATGCAGGGCGTGCTGCAGAGTTACGTCGAGTCCGGCGGCACACCGTTCGCTCTCGCGAGCGCCAACATCGGCCGCAATTACTACCACCGCCGCGCCGACGGCACCGACGGCGCCGCCATGGTCATCAACGAGTTCCTTCCCATGCTCGCCGCGGACGACCGTCTCGACGTGCAGGTCGATCGCTTCGGCCTGTTCGGCTGGTCGATGGGCGGCTACGGTGCGCTGCGTATCGGGGCACTCGTCGGCGCTCCGCGGGTCGCCGCGATCGCGGTCAGTTCGCCGGCGATGTGGGCCGACCCCGTCGCCTTCCCGCCGCGCGCATTCGATTCGTACGACGACTACGCCGCCAACTCGCTGTTCGGTCAGCAGCACCTGTTCACCAAGATCCCGGTGATGATCTCGATCGGCTCGGCCGACCAGTTCTACACCTACACGCGGCAGTGGGCATCCGCGTTGCGCCCGCCGGCTGCGTTCGGCACGTCGCCGGGTGGTCACACCAGCCGGTACTGGCGTTCGGTGCTGCCCGAGCAAGTGGAGTTTCTCGGTCGCAACCTCGCACTCGTCAACCCGTCGCGCTGAATCCGCTCACACGAAGCGGTCGCACCGGGCCGCGCGGGGTAAGGCGCGCAGCCCGGATGCCTCGACGACCGCCGCTACAGCGAGATGCGTCCTTCTTCGGCGGCCAGACCGATGTCGGTGCGGAAATGCGATCCGGGAAGACGGACGGCGGCGAGCCGTTCGTAAGCCTGTGCGCGGGCGGCGCGCAGATCGGCGCCGCGGCCGACGATGCCGAGCACGCGCCCGCCTGCTGAAACGACGTCGCCGTCACGGTCGATCTTGGTTCCCGCGTGGAGCAGGCCCTCGCCGGTCGCGCCGGTGATCGTGTCGCCGGTCCGCGGGGTGCCCGGGTAGTTTTCAGCGGCCAGCACCACCACCACCGCGGCACCGTCGTGCCAGCGGAGCGTCGGCAGGTCCGCCAGGGATCCGGTGGCGACGGCGTGCAGCGTCGCACCGAGGGGGGACTCCAGAAGCTCGAGCACCGCCTGCGTCTCCGGGTCGCCGAAGCGGCAGTTGAACTCCACCACGGCCGGCCCCTCGGCGCCCATCGCCAGGCCCGCGTAGAGCAGACCGGAGAACGGTGTTCCCCGGGAAGCCAGCTCGACGGCGACGGGGCGCACCACCTCGTCGACGATCTGCTCGACGCTCCCCTCCGGAAGCCACGGCAACGGCGTGTAGGCACCCATGCCGCCGGTGTTCGGGCCCTGGTCGCCGTCGCCGACGCGCTTGTGATCCTGCGCCGGCAGCAGCGGCACCACGTCCTCACCGTCGACCAGACAGAACAGCGACACCTCGGGACCGTCGAGGAAGCTCTCCAGAAGCACCGGGTGCCCGTGCTCCAGACAGTCCGCGGCGTGCGCCCGGGCGGCGGCGCGATCGGCGGTCACCACCACGCCCTTGCCCGCGGCCAGACCGTCGTCCTTGACCACCCAGGTGGGGCCGAACCTGTCGAGCGCGGCGTCCAGGTCGGCGGGGTTGTCGACCACCTCGGCCCGCGCGGTGCGCACACCGGCGGCGGCCATCACGTCCTTGGCGAAGGCCTTCGAGCCCTCGATCTGGGCGGCGGCGGCACTCGGTCCGAAGGTGGGGAAGCCCGCCTCGCGCAGCGCATCGGCGACTCCCAGCACCAGCGGCACCTCGGGGCCGATCACCACCAGGTCGGGCTTGATCCGCTGCGCCAGCTCCACGACGGCCTCGCGCGAGGCGACGTCGACAGCGTGGTTGGTCGCCACCGCAGCGGTGCCGGCGTTGCCCGGCGCGGCATGCAGGTCGTCGACCGACGGGTCGCGCTTGAGGCCGAGGAGGAGGGCGTGTTCGCGGCCGCCCGAGCCGATCACGAGTACTCGCACGACGACCAGCCTAATCGGCCTCGCTGGTCGAGCGAAGTCGAGACCACTGGCCGACTGCCGCGACGGCGTTCAGCCGCCACGAGGCATCAAGAGTCCGCGGATTCGCCCGACCGGACTCGAGAAGTCCGCGGATCGGCGCGCTGGACGCGCCGATCCGCTGGACTCCTGCCCCAGATCGAGCCGATCCGCGGACTACTTCGTGGGCGCGGTCAGGTCGTAGAGCACGACGCCGTCGACCGTGGTCGAGGTGAAGTTCGCCGTGACCCACTCGCTGATCTGGGAGGCGGTGCCGCTCCCTCCCCGGCCGCCGCCCATCATCCCGCCGCCGGAGGCGATGAAGTAGTGGATCTTCCCTTCTTCGACGTACTTCTGGAACTGTTCGAGTGTGGGCGAGGGATCGGTGCCGTTGAACCCGCCGATCGGCATCACCGCGTGCCCGGACTCGATCTGGAAGCCGGACGCCGAGTTGGATCCGAGCGCGGCGGCGACCCAGGTGAACCGGTCGGCGTCGGTCCGCAGCAGCGCGACAACGTGCTCGCTGGGCTCGGAGCCCCGCAGCAGCCCACCCGCCGCATCGCCGGGTCCCGCAGTCCGAGAGGAAGGCCCGGTCTGACCGTCTCCGCCGGTTCCGGGAGGAGCAGTCCCGACACCGGGAGCGGCCCCGGTCGGCGGATTCCCGGGCGCCGCCGGCGGCATCCCGCCCGGACCGAATCCTCGACCACCGTCACGCCCCGATCCGTCACGTCCGCCGTCGCGCATTCCGGGCGGCCCGCCGCGACCCGGACCCGATCCGCCGTCCACGCGCGGGCCTGCGCTGATGATCGAGCCCTGCGCTGGAGTGGCCAGGGTGTCCACGGTGTACGCGGCAGGCCCGGCGAGAGCCGCGACGATCGCGAAGGCAGCCGCCACGCGGGCCGCCGCGCCCGTGCGTACGACGATCAGCGCCAGCCCGGCGAGGACACCCGCCGCCAGCACGACCCAGCGCAGCCACGGCACGAACTCCGCCGAACGGCCGAGCAGGACGCATGCCCAGATCGCCGCCGTGATCGAACCTGCGGCGAGGACGAGCCGCACCCACAGCCGGTCACGTGCGCTCCAGCACACGGCTGCCCCACCGGCGAGCAACCCGGCGAGCGCAGGTGCGACGGCCGCGGTGTAGTAGCTGTGGAAGATGCCCTGCATGTAGCTGAACACCGCGATCGTGGTCAGCATCCAGATGCCGAACAGCGCGAGGAACGCACGACGGCCGTCGGTGCGCACGGCACGCCCGATCAGGACCAGAGCGGCCACCGCGAAGATCAGCGCCGTCGGGATCAGCCATGCGATCTGGCCGCCCTGCTCACCGTCGAACATCCGCCAGAAGCCGGTCTCCCCCCACATGCCTCCCCCGGCTCCGGCCGGTCCGTCTCCGGTTCCCGCGACACCCGCGTGAGCGTCCCCGCCGCCCGGTGTCACAGCGCCCCGCTCGTTCCCGTTCAAACGCCCGAATCCGTTGTATCCCAATGTCAGTTCAAGGATCGAGTTGTTCTGCGAGCCGCCGATGTACGGGCGCGAGTCGGCCGGCCAGAGCTCGACAGTCAGAATCCACCATCCCGCGCTGACGATCATCGCTCCCAGAGCTGCCGACAGCTGCCCGAACCGGCGCAGCCAGGTGCCCGGCGCGAAGGCGAAGAACGCGACAGCCAGCGCCGGCAGGATCAGGAAGACCTGCAACTGCTTGGTCAGGAATCCGAATCCGACGGCGACACCAGCCCAGAGCGCCCAGCGCCACCGGCCGGTCTCGATGCCCTTCGTCGTCGCCCAGGCGGCGACGAGCATCAACAGGATCAGCAGGGCCTCGGGATTGTCGTACCGAAACATCAAGGCGGCCACCGGAGTCAGCGCGAGCACCGCTCCGGCACCGATCCCCGCCCAGTGCCCGAACTGCTTCTTGACGATCACGTAGAGCAGCCACACCGAGGCCACTCCCATCAACACCTGCGGGACCAGGAGCGACCACGAGTTGAGACCGAATACCCGCACGGACAGAGCCGGAATCCACAGCGACGCAGGCGGTTTGTCCACCGTGATGGAATTGGCCATGTCCGACGACCCGAAGAACCACGCCTTCCAGCTCTCCGAGCCGGCCTGGATGGCCGCGGTGTAGAAGGAGTTCGCCCAGCCGTTCGCGGAGAGATTCCACAGGTAGGCGGCCAGGGTGCCGATCAGGAGGACAGCAAGAGAACTCCATTCGATCCACTGGGATCGCCGATTCACTTGCAGCGCAGCGTCTTTTTGCTTCTCACCTCCGGTCTGTGCAGAGACGGGCGAGAGCTCGACAGTAGTCATGATGCAGCCTCCTCACGGCTGTCGAAACGAGTCGGACCGCGCCGCACAAAGATCCAGCGGAGTCCGACGAAGCGTGTGGCCGTCGCGACCAGATTCGCGACAATCAAGACGGCGAGTTCGAGCCCGCGGCTCGACTCGGCGACGGCGGCGTGCAGCGCCACGAGCGACCCGGCGGTGACTGCCCAGCCGAAGAGAAACACACCCCAGCCGAAGAGATGGTGGCCGACGAGTCCACGCCGACCGCGCACGCCGAAGGTGAAGCGCCGGTTGACCGCGGTGTTCAGCACTGCGGTGATCGCGAGCGCGAGCAGATTCGCAGTCTGTGCACCGACGTGGGTGTGCAGCAGCAGATACAGCAGCGCGTACGCAAGGGTCGAGGCGACACCGACTGTGACGAACCGGACGACCTGTCCCGTCATTCCGCGCGGCACACCCGCGAGGTCGGGGCCGTCGTCGCGGTCACGGCCCAGGTTCCGGCGCAACCGTTCGACCGGAAGCCGCCCGGTGGCCAGTGCCCAGCCCACGCGCACGCACCCCCGCAGGTCGGCGAGGGCGGTGGACACGATGTCGACCGAACTGTCGGGGTCGTCGACCCAGTCGACCGGGACCTCGGCGATGCGCAGCCCGATCCGCTCGGCCAGCACCAGCAGTTCGGTGTCGAAGAACCAGCCGGTGTCGGCGACGTGCGGGAGCAGTTCTCGCGCGACGTCCGCACGCATGGCCTTGAACCCGCACTGCGCGTCGGAGAAGTGCGTGCGCAGCCCGACATGCAGGATCAGGTTGTAGCTGCGCGAGATGAACTCCCGCTTCGGGCCACGGATCACGTGCGACGATCTGTCGAGCCGCGTGCCGATCGCCACGTCGGAGTGCCCGGAGACCAGGGGCGCGATGAGCGGCATCAGCGCGTTGAGGTCGGTGGACAGATCGACATCGCAGTAGGCGACGATCTGCGCGTCGCTGGCGAGCCACGCCCGGTTCAGCGCCCGGCCACGGCCCTTCTCGTCCAAGCGGATCACCCGCACGTCGTCGAGCTCGGCGGCCAGCCGCGCGGCGATCACCGGCGTCGTATCGGTGCTGGCGTTGTCGGCGATCGTGATGCACGACGAGTACGGGACCTGTCGGTGCAGGTACGCGCGGAGCCGGTGCACGCACGCTTCGAGGTCTTCGTGCTCGTTGTACACCGGTACGACGACGTCGAGCACCGGCGGCGCGCCGGGCCCCTCCGGGCGGCGCACCGCCGCGGGTTCTGGATCGATGGTTGCTGTCATGACGCCCAGCCTCGTTCCGGCGGCTGGAACACCCCTGCCCCTTCCCTGTCAGGTTCCTGTGACTCGCGGGCGTCATGCGGGCACCGGCTCCGACCGCGACGGACCCGAGGGAACCGTGGAGCGAGCTGCCGCGTCTCAGAGACATGACCGAGCCATCGCCGCATCTGTCGGCACCAGCCCATAGGGTCGTGCACATGGAAACCCGCACCCTCAGCGCGCAGGACCGCCCGGTCGCCGAACGGGTGATCCATGCGCTGGCCGGACCCGATGCCCGACTGCGCCCGGACCAGGAGACGGCGGTCGCCACCCTGGCGACACCGGGCGCCCGCGCGCTGGTGGTCCAGGCCACCGGATGGGGCAAGTCCGCGGTGTACTGGGCCGCCACCGCGGTGATCCGCGCGGCCGGCGGCGGTCCGACCCTCATCGTCTCGCCGCTGCTGTCACTGATGCGCGATCAGGTGGCCGCCGCGACCCGGGGCGGATTGCGCGCGGCGACCGTGAATTCGTCGAACATCGACGAGTGGTCGGCGGTGGAGGCCGATCTGGCCGCCGGCGAGCTCGACGTGCTGCTGGTCTCCCCGGAGCGGCTGGCCAATCCGGGCTTCGGGCGACGGGTGCTGGACGCGCTCGCCGGCCGCCTCGGTCTGGTGGTGATCGACGAGGCGCACGCCATCTCCGATTGGGGGCACGACTTCCGTCCCGACTACCGCCGGGTGGCGGACGTGCTCCAGCAGCTGAACCCGCAGACCTCCGTGCTCGCCACCACCGCCACCGCCAACCAGCGCGTCACCGACGACGTCGCCGCGCAACTCGGCGAGGACGGCCGCACCCTGGTGCTGCGCGGACCACTCGCCCGGAAATCACTGCACCTCAACGTGATCGACGGACTCTCCCCGCTCGAACGCTACGGCTGGGTCGCCGATCAACTGCCTGTCCTGCCCGGATCGGGGATCGTGTACGTGCTGACCGTCGCCGACGCGGACCGCCTGGTGACCGCGATCAAAGCGGCGCGCGGCGACGACTATCCGGTCGCCGCGTACACGGGCCAGCTCTCCGCGGACGAGCGGCACCGCCTGGAAGACGACCTGCTCGCGAACCGGGTCAAGGCACTGGTGGCCACCTCGGCGCTGGGCATGGGGTTCGACAAGCCTGACCTCGGGTTCGTGGTGCACGTCGGCGCGCCGCCGTCGCCGGTCTCCTACTACCAGCAGGTGGGCCGTGCCGGGCGCGCGCTCGACGAGGCGGTCGTCGTGCTCCTGGCGTCCGGCATGGACGAGTCGGTCTGGGAGTACTTCGCCACCGCGACCATCCCCGATCCGAACCGGATGGAGCGGCTGCTGGCCGCGATGGACGACGCGGGCGGACCGGTGAGTGTGCCGCAGTTGGAGGCCGTGACCGGCCTGCGGCGCACGCGAGTGGAGTTGATGTGCAAGCAACTCGCGGTGGACGGCGCGGTGGAACGCACCGCGGACGGCTGGGTGCGCACCGGCAGGCCCTGGCGGCACGACGCCGAGCACTACGCCGGAGTGCTCGGCGTGCGGCGCCGTGAGGCAGACATCATGCGCAGCTATATCGGCGGCCGGGCGTGCCTGATGAAACTGCTCACGCAGGCCCTCGACGATCCGCGCGCCGAGGACTGCGGCAGGTGCAGCGTCTGCCTGGGCACTCTCACCCCGGGCCTGCAACTGAAGGCGCCGCGAGAGGTCCTCGGCATCGTGTCCACGGCTCTGCGCCGCCAGGCCCAAGTCCTCGAACCCCGCAAGATGTGGCCCGGCGGGACATACGGCACCCGCGGCCGGATCCCTGCGAACCGGCTCGCCGAGCCCGGCCGGGTGCTCGCGTTCGCGGATGCGCCGCAGTGGGGGGACACCCTCGATCAGGCGCGACGGGGAGACGAGACCGCGCGCGACGAGCTGGCTCGGGCCGCCGTTACCGTGCTCGCCGACTGGGGCCGGGCAGGGATCCGCCCGGAACTGATCTGCGCTCTGGACTTGGGCACCGGCCTCGCCGCCGATCTGGCACAGCGGCTCCGCGTCATCGGCAAGCGCGCGCCGTGCGACGACTACCCCGTCCGACCCGGCGACGGGCCGGGCCGCGAGGCCAACGGCGCGGCCGAAGCCGTGTACTGGCGCGATCATCTGGGGCCTCCCCCGGCTCTCGACGGCACCGGGCCGGAACCGGGCGGACCCAGCGTCCTGCTGGTGGTCGACGAGACGTCGTCGACCTGGCCGATCACGCTCGCCGCGGCGGCACTGCGAGAGGCCGGTGCGGGGCCGGTCCTCCCACTGGTGATCCACCAGACCGTGTGATCGGCGCATCGCCGGTCCGACGCTGAGATCACCTTGTGCCAGATGATGGAGTCCAGGCGCGTCCGGACCCGATCAGCGACCCGGTTCTGCGTACCATCAGCACATGGCGAACGTGGTGATCGGAATCCTGGCGCTGCTGGCCGGCGCGCTCTTCTGTTTCTGGGGCGTGGCCGCGATGCGGTTCGTCATCGCCGTCTGGGGCGCCTTCGTCGGCTTCAATCTGGGTGCCGGAATCGTCGCGGCGCTCACCAGCGGCGGCTATCTCAGCACGGTTCTCGGGTGGGTCGTCGGCGTGGTGGTCGCGCTCGCCTTCGCGCTCATCGCCTACCTGTACTACGTGGTGGCCGTGACGCTGGCGATGGCCTCGATCGGTTTCGCGCTCGGCACCGCACTGATGGTCGCCATGGGCGTGGACTGGAACTGGCTCATCATTCTCGTCGGAGTGGTGCTCGGCGTCGTGCTGGCCTGGATCACGCTGGCCGCACGCCTGCCGACGATTCTGCTGATCGTCCTGAGCGCGTTCGCCGGTTCCACAGTGATGGTCGGCGGTCTGATGGTCCTCGGCGATGTGGTCCGGACCAGCGAGTTCACCCGTTCCGACGTGACCGCTCGCATCTCCGACCACTGGTACTGGTGGGTGATCTACGTGGTGCTCGCCGTCGTCGGCATCGTCACCCAGACCCAGTTGGTCAACAAGAACGAGAACCTGCGCGAGCAGTGGTGATCGGGGCGCCATCGGTGCCGCGACGTCGCGACGCTCGGGTACCCGGCGGTCAGGAGGCGGGCTCGTCCGGCACGTTCTCCTGATAGCCCATCGCGCGCAGGGAGGCGCGGATGCGGCGGGCCGACTCGTCGAGCACGTCCGGATCGGGATCGGTTTCGGCGGCCCGCAGGTCGAACAACTCCTCCGACCACGCAGGGAACACGTGGATGTGCAGGTGCGGCACCTCCAGACCGGCGATCAGCAGACCCATGCGGGGGGCGTCGTACGCCTGCTTCACTGCGCGACCGATCTTCTGCGAGACGTCCGACAGGTGCGTGAAGGTGGGAGTGTCGATCTGCTCCCAGTGATCGATCTCCTTGCGCGGGATCACCAGGACGTGCCCCGGCGTGACCGGGTTGATGGTCAGGATGCCGACGGACTGGCCGTCCTTCCAGACGAAGCGGCCCGGCAGTTCGCCGTTGATGATTCGGGTGAAGATCGTTGCCATGCCTTCAGCGTAATCGGCCGTGGCGGAGTTGCGGTGCGCCCGAGGCAAGTCGGGCCGAACGCCCCGGTCGCGATCCGCGCCGGCGCGGACCGCCGGCTCAGGAACCGTCTAGGCGCGGCACAGAGAACCAGAAGCGGGCGCCTGCACCGGGCGAGGAGACCACTCCGACCGAGCCGTCGTGTGCGGCGATCAGGGCCGCCACGATCGACAGGCCGAGCCCGCTGCCCGACGACGGCGAGGACCGCTGCCGAGACGGATCTCCGCGGTAGAAGCGCTCGAAGACCCGCTCCGCTTCCTCCTCGCTCAGACCCGGCCCCTGGTCGATCACCTCCACCCGCGCCTGCGTGCCGGGGGCCGTGAGGGCCACGGTGATCGGTGAGCCGGCCGGCGTGTGCGCCACAGCGTTGCCGATCAGATTGTGCAGCACCTGCGTCAGCCGAGCCGCATCCGCCTGCACCACGGGGCCGGGACCCTCGGTGTGGTCGGCCACGACGATCTCCCGGTCCGGTGCGGCCGCTCGCGCCGAGGCCACGGCATCGTCGACCAGGACGGGCAGCTCTACCGGGGCCTTCGCCAGTGGCCGCTGGGCATCCAGGCGCGCCAGCATCAGCAGGTCTTCCACCAGCAGACTCATCCGGTCGGCCTCCGCCGAGATCCGGGCGATCCCGTCGGCCGGGTCGGTCGTCATGCCGCTGCCGATCAACTCGGCGAAACCCTTGATCGACGTCAGCGGCGTGCGCAGCTCATGTGAGGCATCGGCGACGAAGCGCCGCATCCGCTCCTCCGAGGCCCTGGCCTGCCGTTCGGACGACTCCGTCGCGGCGAAGGCCGTCTCGATTCGGCCGAGCATGGTGTTCAGCGAGTCCGCGAGTCCGGCCACCTCGGTGCCCGGGCGCTGCGGCGGCACGCGGTGCTCCAGGTCGCCGGCGGCGATCGCGTGCGCGGTCTCCTCCACCCGCCGCAGCGGCCGCAGCGAGGACCGCACCAGCAGATACCCGGCTGCGCCGATCACGATCACCACCAAGGCGCCGATCCCCGCCTGCAGCCAGATCAGCCGGTTGAGGGTGTCGTCGACGTCCTGCAACGGCGTCGCGACCACCACCGTGACCGGGGCATATCCGTTCTGTTCGTTCGCATCGCCGGTCCGCTTGATCACCCGCCACTGCGGCCCCGAGCCGCGGGACTGGACGGTGAGCGGCCCGGCATCGCCGACGGGCAGTCCCGAGAGATCCGGTGTCGCGTCGTAGTCGCTGGTGGTCATCGTGCCGATGGGGCCACCGCTGACCTGCACGAAGAAGTTAGACGGTGGACGGCGCGGACCGGGTCCGCGGGGTGCGTCGCCGTCCTGGGGGACCGGACCGGGTCGCGCCCAGGTCGCCGTCGCCTCGACCAGGTTGGCGTCCACTCGCCTCAGCAGATCGCTGCGCATCGCCGAGGTGACGGCGACGCCGGACACCACCAGCCCCGTGATGACGAGCGTCAGCGTGAGCAGCACCAGCGACACCCGCAGCGGCACTCCCCGGCGACCCGACCGAACCGGGTCCGCCTCGGACCGACTTCCGGCACGGACGCCGGCCGACGTCGTCATGCCTACTCCCGCGGTTCGCGCATCACGTAGCCGACGCCACGCAGCGTGTGGATCAGCCGCGTGGGCCCGGTGTCGATCTTGCGGCGCAGGTATGAGACATAGGATTCGACGACGTTCACGTCACCGCCGAAATCGTAGTTCCACACGTGGTCGAGGATCCGTGGCTTGGACAAGACCGTGCCCGCATTCACCATGAAGTAGCGCAGCAGCGTGAACTCGGTCGGCGAGAGTGCCACGAGTTCTCCGTTCTTGAACACCTCGTGGGTCTCGTCGTCGAGCTCGAGGTCGGCGAAGGTGATCCGGGTCGGTTCGGCCTCGTCGCCGAATCCGTTGCGCCGCAGCAGGACCTCCAACCGGACGATCACCTCCTCCAGACTGAACGGCTTCGTCACGTAGTCGTCGCCGCCGATGGTCAACCCGTTCACCTTGTCCTCCACCGAGTCTCGCGCCGAGAGGAACAGGGCGGGCGCGGTGTGGCCGTCGGCGCGTAACCGTTTGAGCACGCCGAAGCCGTCCATGCCGGGCATCATCACGTCGAGGATCACCACGTCGGGCCGGGACGACCGCGCCCGATCGATCGCATTCGGCCCGTCCACAGCGGTGGTCACCTCGTATCCCTGGAACTTCAGGGACACCGCGAGCAGTTCCCGGATGTTCTCCTCGTCGTCGACGACGAGGACTCGCGCAGCTCGCCCGGACGGTCTGCCGGGACTCGAAGAAGTCATGGTCACCACAATCTACCGAGCACCTGGATCACGCCTGCACGCTTCCTGTGAGGTTGCTGTGCTCGATCCCGGCGACGTTCGGCTGTGGTCTCGATACGTCCTCGGCTAGCGCCTCGTCCTACTCGACCACCAAGGGGGCTCACCCACCGACCGCCGAGGGGGTTGGTTCGGTGGTCGAGTAGCGGCGCGAACGCAGCGAGTCCCGCGTATCGAAACCCCACTCCTGCCTCGACCGCCGAGGGGGTTGGTTCGGTGGTCGAGTAGCGGGGCGAACGCAGTGAGTCCCGCGTATCGAAACCCCACTCCTGCCTCGACCGCCGAGGGGGTTGGTTCGGTGGTCGAGTAGCGGGGCGAACGCAGTGAGTCCCGCGTATCGAAACCCCACTCCTGCCTCGACCGCCGAGGGGGTTGGTTCGGTGGTCGAGTAGCGGGGCGAACGCAGTGAGTCCCGCGTATCGAGACCTCGCCTACTCGGCTGTCGCGATCGCCTCGATCTCGACGAGTTGCTCCGGATACGGCAGGGCCGTGACGCCTAGGACGATCGCCGGCGGCGTGTCCGCGAACCACGCGTCCACCGTCTGCCAGACCCGGCCGAGCAGTGCGGGGTCGGCGGTCGCGACGTAGACGGTCAGCTTCACCACCTGCGCGGGTGCCGACCCCGCCGCGACGAGCACCTCGGCGAGACAGTCCAGACAGCGCCGAGTCTGCACCGTCGCCTCGCCGGGACCGACGATCCCGCCGGCCGAGTCCAGCGGCGAGATGCCCGCGGTGAACAACGTCGAGCCGCCGGGTACGACGGCGCCGTGGACAAACCCGCCGTCGTGGAGCGCCGGTGCCCGGATCGGTCGGACGCCGTCGCCGGTCACCGGAAGCCGAGCGCGTCGCTGCCCCAGGCGCGCAACAGGTTCCGGTCGAGCTCGGTCACCGCGGTGTCGGTCGCGCCGATGAGCAGCGAGTGCTGTTCTTGGTTGGTGTACGGCTTCCACTGGGCCGGGGAGTCGCTGGAGACCGGATCGCCGTCGTCGGCGAAGCCGAGCCAGCGCTCCTGCATCCGGCGACGCACCCGTGAGCCGGTCTTGCGCCCGCCGAGCCGGTAGCTGATGTCGGCTTTGGTCGACGCCGGATTGCCCCAGATGTACGGCAGCTCGGTGGCGTGGGTGGCGCCGATCCCGAGCACCCGGAAGAGCGGAGTCGCCCAGTCATAGCGGTAGAGGTGGACGGGCGCATGGCGGCTGTGCGCCTCGGCGATCCAGACCGCCGGCATCCGGAAGGCGAGGTCTCGGGAGATCCCCATGAACCGCGCGCCGTTGCGCCCCGGGATCCGCGATTCGCCGCCGTAGGCCACGGCGACGTCGTCGACGCCGGGGATCGCGAGCTCGGGCTGTTCCTGCGCGATCAGCTCGAACATGGCCTGCACCTGCTGTTCGGTGACCGGCATGAGCGGAGTCTTCATCCACTTGAACAGCGAAGTCTCGTCGCGATTGGTCCCGATCATCAGGGGGACGTCGTGCGCGTCGCCGTCGCGGATCGCCTCCATCGGATCGCGCGGGACCAAGTCGCCGTCGATCATCGGCGCGTACGCGATAGTGCCGGGGAACTCCGACGGCACCCGATTGAACACGCGAGTGCCGGCCGACACCAGCGCGGCCACCGGAAGCCGGCGCAAGGCGTCGGGGGTGGGCGGGTCCGGGGCGTGCACCTCCTCCAGGAACAGCTCGCCGTACCTGGCACCGCGCTCGCGGTCGTAGACGCTGGTGGCCGGCGAACTCTGTGCGATCGCCCGGGCGAACAGGCCCTTCGCCGCCGGCATCGCGAGCAGGGTGGTGACGATGCCGCCGCCCGCCGACTCGCCGAACACCGTGACTCGGTCGGGGTCGCCGCCGAAACGCTCGATGTTGCGCTGCACCCAGCGCAGCGCCTGCACCACGTCGGAGAGGCCGCAGTTGGTGTCGAAGGCGCCGTCGGTGCCGGGCAGGTCGCCGAACTCGGCGAACCCGAACGCGCCCATCCGGTAGTTGATCGTCACCACGACGGCGGGCACGTCCTCCTCGACCGAGGCGCGGACCAGCGCAGTGCCGTCGTACAACGGTTGCGAACCGGCGCCGCAGATGTACGCGCCGCCGTGCAGCCAGACCATCACCGCGTGCCGGTCGCCGTCCTCGGCCGCACCGGTCGGCGACCAGATGTTCAGGTGCAGACAGTCCTCGTCGGACGTGGTGCCCGCGCCCAGGTCGATCACCGGCATCGCGGGCTGCGGGCAGACGTGCCCGAACGCTGTCGCATCCCGGACTTCGGTCCACGGCTGCGGATCCCGCGACCGCCGCCAGCGCAGGTCCCCGACTGGAGGCGCCGCATAGGGAACGCCCCGCCAGTTGTCCACGCCCCCGGTGCGCGTGCCGGAGACCGGGCCGAAAACGGTATCGACGATCACTGCTTCCTCGCTCACGGTCTCCAGTGTGCCCTGCGAAGGGCAGCGTGTGTCAGTGACGACTGCTACCTTCACCGACATGAGCATCCCCCTGATCCTGCGCGACGAGCCGTTCACCGCACCGACCGAGGTCGAACTGCCCGAGGGCGTTCCCACCGTCACCGAGTTCGCCGAGGCCATCACCCTCGCCGACCTCCCGTCAGTCTTCGATGCGGGCTTCTCGGCCCTCGCCCCGGCCGGTCCGATCGGCCCCGGTTACGCCTTGTACTCCGGGCCGCCGAGCGGCGCGTTCGACCTGGAGATCGGTTTTCCGGTCGCCGCGGCGCCCGACGGATTCACCGCGGGCACGTTCCCGTCCGGCCGCGCCCTGGCGCTGAGTCACCTCGGCTCGTACGACGGCCTCGGCGACAGCTGGGGCCGCCTGATGACCGAGTTCGCCGACCGCGGCCTGGGCGAGGCGAAGCTGATCGGCGAGGTCTACGTCACCGACCCGTCGGTGACGCCGGGCACGGAACTGCGCACCGACCTGTTCGTCGTCTACGGCTGAACCCGGGTCTCAGCGGCGCAGCGCGTCGATCCGGCCGGCCACTTCCAGGGCGGTGCCCGGGACGGGACCTGACAGGTTGAGGCAGCCCGCGATCAGGGCCGCCTCGTCCCGATTCAACGAGGGCGCCAGCGCCGGCGGGGTGGACAACGCGGCGCGGATGGCGAGCATCGGCTGAGCCTCCGGGATCGCCCCGTAGACCCCGGTCCCGGTGAGCACGAAGTGCAGGCACGCACCCAGAGACCAGACGTCGGTCGCTCGGGACGGGGTACCGCCGGCCAGCAGCGACGGGTCGACGTACTGCACCGACCCCGGCTGCACAAAGCTGGTCAGCGGCTCGTCGGTGCTGAGCACACGCGAGAGCCCCAGGTCGCAGATCCGTCCCCCACCCTCGAAGATCATCACCGAACTCGGGGTCACGTTCCCGTGGGCGATGCCCGCCTCGTGCAGGTCGTGCACCCCGCGCGCGGCATCGGCCAGTGCGGCGAGGGCGGCGTCGCGTTCGAGTACTCCGCCGGCCGGATCGGCGAGCGACCCCGCCGGGAAGTACTCCATCGCATACATGAACTGCCCCTGGAGCACGGCGTCGTACAGCTTCGCGAGATACGGGGACCGAACCGCGGCAAAGGCGCGCAGTTCCCGCACCCCGCGCCGGTAGGCGTCGTCGCTGCACGGGCCGCTGAACACCTTGACCACCACTCGGTCGTCGGCCAGACCCAAGCGTTGCGGGGGCACGGCGAGGTAGAAGGTACCGTTTCCGGCGTCACCGAGTCGCCGGACGACGACGAAGTCGGCCAGCAGCTGCGGATGGTCCGATGGGGTCATGGCAGTTGCCCTCCACTCGAGTTGTCGCGCGCCTCGGCGCGGTCTGCGTGCGGCCCGCTCGCTGCGCTCCCGGCGCCGTCCAAACGCGGCCCGCTCGCTGCGCTCCCGGCGCCGAATCGCTGCTGGATCCGGTCCCCGAGTCCCTCCTCGCTGACCAACGTTCCGTCGAACACCTGGTAGACCGCCCCGACCGTGTCGCCGCCGACCACACCCAGCACGGTCTCCCCCGTTCGGCGCAGGCCGGTGCCCGTCACCTCGACGGTCACCCCCAGCGCCGCAACCGGTTTCAGGTCGGCGAGCATCCGCCGCCGCGACTGCGGCGTCTCCACCAACAGGTCCCGGCCGGTACGCAACGCCAGTTCGGCGGCGATGATCACCGCGGTCCGCCCGCTGCGGCTGTCTTCGCTGCGGCACACGAGCTGCGACGACGCCGTCGAGGCCGAATCCTCATCCACCAGCAGGACGGGCGCCACGGTGAGCGCCACGCCCACCTGACCGGCCGCGGCATCCACACCGATCACGTCGGGCGACCCGTTCTCGGCCATGGCTTCCAAGTCCGCGGCCGCGTCGTCGGTGAACCGGCACAGCACCGACACCGAACGGGCGCCCGGCACCCGGGCACTGAGCGCGTTCAGCTTCTCCACCGCCGCCGCCATCGCTGCGAAGTCCGGCACCACCGGCGCCAGTTCCAGCGTGGCATCGCCGGAACTGCGCGGCAGCACCCCGGCCAGCACCACGTCGGCACCCATCCCGACCGAGAGCAGCCCCGCGTGCCGCTGAGCGAGGCGGTCGACGTCGTCGTCGAGGTCGTCGAACACCAGCATCACGCGGGTCGCCGATCCGGCCGTCAACGCACGACGCTCCACCGCGGCGATGTCCTGTTCCACCATCGCCGGCGGATAGATCACCGCCAGCAGCGGGCCCGCCATCGCGGTGGTGACCAGTGCCATCACCACCATCATCGCGAACAGTTCGTCGCTGAGCACACCCAGTTCGCGTCCGGCGGTCAGGATGACCAGTTCGGTGAGCCCCCGCGTGTTCATCAGCACGGAGACGGCCGCAGACTGGCGCGAGGGCATCCCGCTGACCCGGGCGCCGAAGTAGGCGCCCGCGAACTTGCCCGCGCACGCCACCCCGATCACCGCGAGCAGCTGCAGCCAGCCGGTGCCGCCGATACCGCCGAGATTCACGCTGAGTCCGGTCACGACGAAGAACATCGGGAGCAGCAGAAGCACGACGGCCTGTTCCAGTCGTTCCAGGATCTCGCGCATCAGCTGCTCGCCGCCGGCCTTGGGCATGACGACGCCGAAGACGAAGGCGCCGATGATCGCGTGGATGCCGATCCACTCGGTGGCTGCCGCGGACAGGAAGAGCCCGATCAGCACCACCGCGAGCAGATCGGCCGGGAAGCCCTCGCTGCGGGCCCGCCACGCGAGCAGCCGGGCGAGCAGTGGACGCACCACAGCGAACATGACGGCCGTGTACAGGACCGTGAGCGCGACGATCTTGGCCACCTCGACCGGACTGCCGCCCTGAATCACGGCGATGATCAGGGCCAAGGCGCTCCAGGCGATGATGTCGTCGACGGCGGCCGCCGCCAGGCTGAATGTGCCGACCGCGGTGCGCTGCATGCCGCGGTCGGTCAGGATCCGGGCGAGGACCGGGAACGCGGTGATCGACATGGCTATGCCCAGGAACAAGCACATGCCGAGCTTGTCGATCTGTATCCCGCCGACCTCGTCGTGCGACGGGTAGAGCAGCACCCCCAGCCCGGCGCCGAGCGCGAACGGGACGACCACCGAGCACACCGAGATCGATGCGGCCGAGCGTTCGCGGCCGCGGACCAGGCGCATGTCCAGTTCCAGTCCCACGATGAACATGAAGAGCACCAGACCCAGCTGCGCGATCGCCTTCAGCAGCGGCTGGACGTCGGAGGGAAAGAGCCACGACGACGGATCGCCCGGCAACAGGCCCAGCAGACTCGGTCCGAGCGCGATCCCTGCGGTGATCTCACCGACCACCGCAGGCTGCTTGCACGCCTTCGCCAGGCGTCCCCCCACCCGTGCCGCCGCGATCACCACCGCGACGTCGAGCAGCAGGAACGCCGTCTGCTGGGCCGCCATCAGAGCCTCGCGTGCGGGGACTCGTAGGTGAGCATGCGAGATCCGACGCGGATGCGGGAGCCGGGGACCAGTTTGCGCATCTGGTGCGGGATCAGGCGGACCTCGCGACTGCCCGGGCCCGGATCGGTCACGAAGGTGCCGTTGCTGGAAGCGAGGTCGACGACGAACACGTCCCATTCGACCAGCCGGACCTCCAGGTGCCGACGAGAGACCGCGCCGCCGGCGTCGTGCACGACGATCGACTTGCGGTCGGCAGACCGCTCCGCGGGGGCAAGGGGTACTCGACCGATCACGATGTCGTCGTCGAGCGAGAACACCTCTCCGCTGTCGAGCAGCAGCCAGCCCAGCGAGGGCCGTTCTCCTTCGACCGGGATGGTCGTCATCTGATCCATCCGGATGCCGCACGCACCGCAGATCCACCCGTCGGGGTGATTGAGGTGCCCGTTGACGCAGCGCACCCCGATCACCGTGGGCCGTGCCTTCGCCTTCGGCATCGGCGGCGGGGTGAGCGGCGCGGCGGGTTCGGCGACCGGCAGGGGCGGACGCGCCGGGCGGGGCGGACGCGCTCCACCGGAGTCCCGGTTCGGCATCCGCCCGGGCTGACCGGCCAGCGGCGCCGACTGGAACGGCGCCGGCGAGCCCGGAGCGCTCCGGGGAGAACGGGTCGGAAGCGGCGCACGGCCCGGTTGCGAGGGCGCACGATCCGACGCCGGAAGCGCCGACCGGCCCGGCGGTCCGGCTTGTCGCGCACCGGGCTCCGGCGCCAGCGAGGCGCTGAGGAAGGGTTCGGGGGCACGCTCGGGCGGCGACACCGGATCGGTGCTGATCTCGTCGTCGTGCTCGGCGGCGTCCTGGGTTCGGGCGGTCACCGGCCCCGCGAGCTCCGGTTCGGCGACCGGGGCGCCGTCACCGACGTTCCGGGCGCCGTCACCGGCGTTCGGGGCTTTGGTCTTGCGATACTCGGCCAGTTCGCGGCGCACGCGTTCGAGCGCCTCCGTATAGAACTCCGTGGCGCCCGAGGTCTGCGGCGAGTGGAGCCGGGCGGCGGCCGCCGGAACCACGCCGTCGACCAGGTCGAAGCGTTCCTCACCCGCCGGATCCGGCGTCGATCCGGCGACGACCAGGCACAGTCCCAGGAACGGCCACGGGATCGCCTGCTCGAACGGCCGCCCTTCCAACGGTTCCACCCGCCGCCCGTCGATCTCGCCGAACACACGACCCGTCAGGAACAGCGTGATGCCGACGGAATCCGGGGCGGCGAAGGCGACGTCCGCCTCGTCGAGATCGGCGGCCGCGACCAGTTCGGCGACCCCACGGGCCAAGCGCCGTCCACGCCGTCCGGCGTCGGCTCGCTCCAGCTTCCCGGGCAACGCGAGCACCTGTTCGGCCAGTGCCGCCGACTGCGGTCCGAGCACGCACAAGAAGTCTGGTTTGCGGATCACCACACCGTCGCCCGGCACCAGGGACACCCGCACCTGCTCGCCGTCCGGACCACTCGCTGCCCGTGTCGTCTCACTCATACGAAGCGGCCTCCCCGGAATCGCTGCCGCACGAAGATCGCCCGCAGCGGCCCGTTCAGCACCAGCCACACGATCAGCCACGTGGTGACGAACTGGAGAGCGAAGGCCGGCGCCGGAGGCAAGAAGCCGGGCAGGACGAAGCGCATCACGAGCCACAGGACCACGCCCTCGGAGACGCCGGTGAGCAGACCGAAGAGGGTCGGCCAGTCCTTCTCCCACCGGAACTGCATGAGCAAGTGGTACACCAGCTCCCACAGGACGCCGAGTGCGATGAGCACGCCGAGGATCACGTAGGCGTCCCGATAGGTGCGCGCGACCGACAAACCGGTCGGCAGGACCGGCGCCAGCAACGCCGTCCAGATGCCGCCGACGACGGCGGTGACGAGAATGCGGAGCTGGATGCGCCCGTTCAGTGTCGGCAGCACCTCACTCGACCTCCCTGACCCGCATCCGGCGCCACCACTGCTGCACCGAGCGCGTCGGCGTCAGCTTACGGCAGAAGCCTTGTGCGGCAAGGTCGTGCGTGATCTCGTCGGCGGCGATCTGCAGACCGAGGAAGGTGTCGACTCCGGGAAAGTAGCCGCCGAGGGTGGCCGTGCCCGAGCAGTAGATTCGGCCGTCACCGCTGCGGGTGCCGCGCAGCTCGAAGGTGCGCTCCACGTCCATCCGTCCCAGCGGATTCAGCCCGGCCCCGGTGTGGTCGAGCAGGTCGGCCAGCAGCCGGTGCTCGCGCACGTCGGCCTCCAGTCCGGTGCAGTCGATGACGAAGTCGGCCTGCACCGTCACCGTACCGTCCGGTCCCGCCGGCTGGCGCACCGGGGCGAGCGGATCGACCTTGACCGTCGCGACCACGCCCTGTCCACCCGGTGCGGGTCGCAGGTCGACCGCCTCGCCGACCGCCACTCGGTAGAAGCCCTCGGTCCGGCCCCGTTTGAGCTGCTCCCGCCAGTTCTTACGGATCGGAGTGTTGGTGCCGGAGATGTTCTTGTAGAGCTTGACCCGGTCATAGCCTTCGAGCCTGGACATCTCGGCTTTGAGCTGCCCGCCCCAGACGGACTTCGGGTAGTTGAACCCCTGATACGCCCAGCCGTCACCGCCCGGACGCCGCATCATGACGTGCGGTCCGTGCGCCTTGTCGTAGTAGGTCCGGAACAGGTGCACGATCTGCGTCTGCAACCCGAGCTTGTCGCGGTCGTCGATCAAGCGCTGCAGCACGCGGGAGGCCACGATCCCAGAACCGCGGATCATCACGGTGCCCGGTCGGGCGGCCAGCGACTGATAGATCTGCTCGTGCGGTTCGTAGGCGTTCACCACCCGCCCGGCCGCCTCGGGAAACCGCTCGCGGAACCGCTGCAGGTCCGGCAGGAACTTGAGTCCCGGATAGCCGATCGCGACATGCACGAAGCGGCTGCGAAAAGCCACCCGTTTGGTACGTGAGGTGCCGGGCTTCGGAGTCAGCACCGTGAAGTAGCCGCCGCCGGTGCGCCGCCGGATCATCCGCACCTGACCGTTGTGCAGAAAGTCGTAGTAGCCGATGCGCGCGGCTTCGACTTCCATCGCCTCGAACACCTGACCGGCCTTCGGCGTGTAGTAGTTCGCGAAGATCGGCTCGGTCAGGACGTTCCACAGCGGACGGACCGTCTTGTCCCGCCACGCTTCCTGAACGGCGTACGACGGGAACCCCCAGAGGTTGTCCGGCATGGACTGCGAGTCCGACCGCAGCCGCTCGCCGCGGGGAATCTGCGAGACGCGAGTCAGATACTCGTACGACCGCCACGGCACGTCTTGCGGGCCGAGCACCGCGAGGTGGTTCTTCGGGACACCGAAGATCCGCAGGTAGTCGACGGTCACAAACGAGCCGATTCCTGACCCGACGGACACGAAGGGCACGTCCACGATCGGAATCCCCGCGGCCTGGACCATCTGGTCCGTCCAGAAGTCGGTGTGAATCAGTTGTTCGGTGAGGTCGCCGGGCCGGGGTCCGCCGCTGCGCAGCGGGCGCACACCTGGTCGGGCCGGGGCCTGCGGCCGGGGCGGGTGCGACGGACGAGGCGCCGGATTCTGCCCATTCATAAGGACAACATAGTCGGGCGGCGACGGCGGCGGGCGACCTCCGGCTGTTCACGGGCGCCGCCTCAGCAGCGGGCCGCGGCAACGATATGTGCCAGGCCCGCACCGCGGTTCGCCATGACGACCGCATCTCGCCTCGCCTATGCCATCATCGGCGTTGATCGCCTGCTCGGACGGCGCTCCGATCAGCGCGCGGACCGCAAGCGGAATTCGACCAGGAGGCGCCCGTGCCGGCCCCGACCCGTTCACTCCTCGGCGACCCTCGCTGGTCCTGGATCGCTGAGACGGTCCGGATCCGTCCGGCGGAGTTTCCGGTCGGCCACGCGATCCGGTCCGGAGTGGCGGTCGGCGGCCCGTTCATCGTGGGTTCACTCACCGGGCACATCGTGACCGGCATGTGGATCGGCCTCGCCGCCCTGCTCCTCGCGGCAGGCGAGCGCGAAGGCACGTACCGACTGAACTTCACGATCATCGCCGTCTCGACGCCGATCGCCGCCGCCGGCTACCTCCTCGGCTACGCCCAGGACATGCCGCTGCCCGCACTGGCGATCCTGCTGGCGATGCTGGCATTGCTGATGGGCCTGCTGGCCGGGATCGGTCCTGCCTTCTCCGTCGCCGGAATGCAGTTCCTGCTGGCCGCATCCATCGCGATCGGCGTCGACGGAATTCACAACTGGTGGACGCCGCTCGGACTGTACTTCGCCGGTGCCGCGATCTACGCCGCACTGCTGGGCATCGAAGCGCTGCTCGTCCCGGACCGGCCGCAGCGCAAGGCCGTCCGGCCGCTCCTGGAGGCGCTGGCCGGGCTCGCCCAGGCCCGGCACGACGATCTGATCGACGGCGGGACACGCACCACCGCCGCACGCGTCCACGCCGACGCCGCCTACTACGCCGCCCGCGACCGGGTCGCCGAACTGCCTCTGCACTGGGGAACCGGTAAACGGTGGTGGTCGCTCGACGACGACGTCCTGGCCACCGCCGACAGCGTGCAAGCCCTCCTGGTCGGCGAGCACGACCCCGCTGCGGCGGCGGCCGCCGCGGTCCGCCTCCGCGCGCTCGGCGCGAGCACCACCCGGCGGGCGGCCCCGGTCGTGCCCGCACCGGATCGGGCCGGGTCGTCGTCGGCTCTGACGCGGCGCATCGATCAGCTGCAAGAATCGCTCTCGACGGTGAAGGACGGCCGCTCGCGTCGTCAGCTGCCCGTCGTCCGGGCGACGATCGGACCGGAGGTGATCCGCGCGGCGGTGCGGCTGGCCCTGTGCTTCGGCATCGCCGTCGGGGCCAAGGCGTACTTCCCTTACAACCACTGGTTCTGGGTGCCGCTCACCGTCTGCCTGGTGATGAAGCCCGACTTCGGTTCGGTGTTCTCTCGCGCGATTCTCCGGGTGATCGGCACCCTGGTGGGCGTCGGCATCGCGACGGTGATCATCCTGGTGGTGCCCAAGGGCGTCGGATTCGGCATCGCCATGCTGATCATCTCCGCCCTGATCCCCTGGTTGATGATGCGCTCGTACGCCCTCCAGGCGGTCGCGATCGCCCCGGTGGTGATCCTGCTCGTGGCCGTGATCACGCCCGGTGACCAGGACAACTTCTCCCTGCAGCGCATCGCGGCCACCGCGATCGGCGGTGCCATCGTCATCGTCTTCGGCTACCTCATCTGGCCTCACTCCCGGAAGCTCTGGGTGCATCAGGCGTTCGCCGACGCGATGGACTCCGTGGCGACCGAGCTGGTGGCCGCCGGAACTCCGATTCCCGACGACGACGCCCGCCGGGCCGGGGAGCGGCACCGCACCGTCGTGGACGCGCGACGATCGGCCGCGCACTCCCTCACCGAACTCGACGGGCGCCTGCACCGCGCGCTCTCCGAGCCGCCGCCGGCCGACACCGTGGCTGCGGCGTGGCTGCCCGCCGTCGACTCCGCCCAGCGGTTGGCCGACGACGTCGCCCGCTATGCAGCTGACCGGCTCACCGGTCGCGCACCTGCCGATCCCGCCGGTGCCCGGGGGCTCGCCGACGCGGTCCGCGACGCCGGGCAGGGACCCGGCCCGGGCACAGCCACCGTCGTCGATCCGAACGAGATCGACGACGCAGACCTGCGGGTGATCGCCGATCGTCTGGCCGAGGTCACCAGAGCGCTCCCGCACGACCGCTGATCCACCTGGGCCGACCCCACTGCGCCCATCCCACTGCGCCGACTCCACTGCGCCGATCCCACTGGGCCGATCCCACTGGGCCGATCCCCACGGCGCCGAAAGATGGGTGCCCGGCACCCTCGCCTCGGGCCCGCGGCCTCAGCCGTCGCCGTCGCCCATGACGTTTCGCGCACCACGACTCACGGACAACCACTCACGCACACCGAAACCGAGGGTGGCCGAGACCGGCGTCGCCGGGGAAGATGGGATCGTGGTCGAAGCGTCCCCGAACCGCCGCGCAGACGGCTCGGCCCTGACCGGCGCGGTGGTCACCGCTACGATCAGGGCCGATGTGGAGCCCCCTGTCGGGATTGAACCGACGACCTACGCTTTACAAGAGCGTTGCTCTACCACTGAGCTAAGGAGGCAGGCGCGTGCGTGAGTATATCCGCCGTGGCCTGAACAAGATTCTCGGTCCCGCCCGAGCGACCATCGACACCATCGAACCGGGGTCGATCGTGGTGGCGCCCCGCAAGCCGATCGACCTGCACGACGAAGCCGGGATCACCGAAGTGCTCGACCTCGCCGCCCGGATCGGCGCGGTCCTGCTCGACGCCGGGACCGGTGCGATCGACACCCGTGATCAGGTGCAGTTCGTCGCCGGGATCTACGGGCTGGAGGACGTCGACATCGACGTCACCTTCAACACCGTCCTCATCTGCGCGCGCCGGGGCAGCACCCTGCCGCCGATCACCGCCTCCCGGACGGTCAACTACCGCTCGCTCGACTTCACCCGCCTGGCCGAGATCGACCGCCTGGTACGGAGGATCCGGCGGCTGGCGATCACCCCGACCTCCGCGCACCGCATCGTCGACGTCATCGTGGAGGCGCCGCACCCCTACCCGCGCTGGATCTCCACGCTCGCTTGGGGACTCATGGCCTACGGAGTGGCGATCTTCCTCGCGGCGGACTGGCTGGTCGGCCTCACCGCATTCGCCAGCTCGGTGGCGATCGTCGTCGTGAACCGTCGTCTGAACCGGATCGGCACACCGATCTTCTTTCAGCAGATCGCCGGCGGCTTCATCGCGGTGATCCCGGCCGCGGTGCTGTTCCGGGTGCTGCAGAACACCGGCATCGCGGTGTATCCGTCGCAGATCATCGCCGCCGGGATCATCGTGCTGCTCTCCGGCCTGACCCTGGTCGGTGCCGTGCAGGACGCGATCACCGGGGCGCCGATCACCGCGATGGCCCGGTTCACCGAGGTCGTGGTGATGACCGGCGGGATCCTGATCGGCGTCGCCCTGGCGGTGCGCGGCGTCGGCCTCTTCGGCATCTATCTGCCGGAGCTGACCACCATTCCGCCGTTCGGCGCGTCCGATCTGCCCGCGCGCATCCTCGGCGGCGCCATCGCGTCGGGAGGGTTCCTCGCCGCGAGCTACGCCGAACGGCGAGCTCTCCCCGCCGCGATCGGGGCCGGGGCACTCGGCGCAGCGGTGCAGGGCGTGATGGTGGTGTACACGACCACCCCGCTGGTGACATATGCCGTGGCCGCGGTGACCGTCGGCTTGATCGGCGGCGTCGCGGCCCGCCGGGCGCTGACGCCGCCACTGGTGATCGCCATCGCCGGGATCACTCCCATGCTTCCCGGCATGGCGATCTATCGCGGCATGTACGGCCTGATGAACGACGATCCCACGCGCGGCGGCGCCGAGATGGCCACCGCCTTCGGCATCGGCTGCGCACTGGCTGCCGGGGTCACTCTGGGCGAGTTCATCGCGCGCCGGCTGCGCCGGCCGAAGATCCCGCCTGCGCTCCCGCAAGCCCTGCGCAGCGTCCGCGACATCCGGCGGCGCTGAGCACTGTCCGGAGAATGGACTTGACCCTCCCGCGACGTGAGGCTCGACGATGGTTCCCATGACGGCAACGCACGATCCCGAGGACCGGTGGACGGTCGGCCGGCTCGCCGAGCTGACCGGCGTCACGGTGCGCACCCTGCACCACTACGACGCCATCGGGCTGCTGCGTCCGAGTGACCGGTCCGGGGTCGGCTACCGCCTGTACGGGCCGGCCGACCTGGAGCGGTTGCAGCAGATCGTCCTCTACCGGCGGCTGGAACTGCCTCTGGAGGAGATCGCGCAGTTGCTCGATTCCGGCGGTTCGCCGGAGGAACACCTGCGTCGCCAGCGCGATGCCGTCATCGCCCGGCGCGACGAGCTCGACGAGCTCGTGGGCGCCATCGACCGAGCATTGGAGAGAACCATGAGTCAGCGACCCGCCACCGACGCCGAGATGCGCGAGATCTTCGGCGACGGCTTCAGCGACGAGTACCAGGCCGAGGCCCAGCAGCGCTGGGGCGACACCGATGCCTGGAAGCAGTCGGCCCGTCGCACCGCGTCGTACACCAAGGCCGACTGGGCGGCGATCAAAGCCGAGACCGACGCGATCAACGACGATTTCGTGGCCGCCAAGCGGGCCGGCCTGCCCGCCGACGGCGACGTCGCGCGAGACGTCGCCGAGCGCGCCCGGCTCCAGATCCACGAGCGCTTCTACGACTGTTCGCCCGAGTTCCACCGGTGCCTCGGCGAGATGTATGTGAGCGATCCGCGCTTCACCGCCACGTACGACGATCTCGAGCCCGGTCTGGCGCAGTACGTCCGGGACGCGATCGTCGCGAACACCGACCGCGCCTCGGCACCTGGAGCACAGATCTGGCGCGAGTCCGGGGGCGGACATGCGGACCACCATCACCGCAGCTAGAATAGGCCGCATGCCTCCCAAGACAACTGACCTTGTGGACGACGACGAGTTGGACCCCGTCGCCGACGAGACCGCCAACTCGGCCCGCCGCGTCGTCGCCGCGTACGCCGCCGATGCCGACGAGTGCCGCATGCTCTTCGCGATGCTCGGCATCGAGCCTGGAGAGACCGACTGACCCATGTCGGCCGCTGAGCCGGGTGCCGACGTCACCCGTTCGGGCGCCGACTTCGTCGTCGTCGCCAACCGCCTTCCCGTCAACAAGAAGGTCCTCGCCGACGGCACCGTCACCTGGACTCGTGCGCCCGGCGGTCTGGTGACCGCGCTGGCACCGATCTTCGACAGCACCCCCGGCGCGTGGGTCGGCTGGACCGGCAGCGCCGACTCCGACGACGACCCGCGCGTCGACGGCATCGAGATCCATGCGGTCCCGCTCAGCGCGGACGAGGTCGAGGACTACTACGAGGGTTTCTCGAACTCCACGCTGTGGCCGCTGTATCACGACGTGCTGGTCAAACCCGTCTATCGCGCCGACTGGTGGGATGCCTACGTCGCGGTCAATCGCCGGTTCGCGCAGGCCGCTTCCGATGCCGCAGCGACCGGCGGAACGGTGTGGGTGCAGGACTACCAACTTCAGCTGGTGCCGGCGATGCTGCGCGCACTGCGCCCCGATCTGAAGATCGGCTTCTTTCTGCACATCCCGTTCCCGCCGTACGAGCTGTTCAGCCAGCTCCCGTGGCGGCGAGAAATCCTCGACGGGCTGCTCGGCGCCGACCTGATCGGTTTCCATCTGCCCGGCGGCGCCCAGAACTTCCTGACGCTGAGCCGCCGGATCCTCGGTGTCGAGGCGTCGTCCGACCCGGTCGGCGTCCGCACCGATTTCGGGACCGTGGATCTCGGCGACCGCGTCGTCCGGGTCGGCGCGTTCCCGATCTCCATCGACTCGGCGGGGGTGGCCGAACAGGCCGCATCGTCGCGGGTCCAGGAGCGTGCGGTGGAACTGCGCAAGCAGCTCGGCGATCCGAAGCACCTGCTCCTGGGCGTCGACCGTCTCGACTACACCAAGGGCATCGACGTCCGGATCGAGTCGCTGGAGCGCATCTTCGCCGACGGCCGCCTTGACCCGGCGGACACGGTGCTGGTCCAGCTGGCCAGTCCGAGCCGGGAGAACGTGGAAAGCTACGCCCGGCTGCGCGACGCGGTCGAGCGGACCGTCGCCCACATCAACGGCACCTACGGAACGGTCGACGCTCCCCCGGTCCGCTATCTGCTGCAGCCGGTTCCGCGCGACGAACTCCTCGCCTACTTCGTGGCCGCCGACGCCGCCCTGGTGACTCCGCTTCGCGACGGCATGAACCTCGTGACCAAGGAGTACCTGGCCTGCCGCCCGGACCTGGGCGGCGCGCTGGTGCTCAGCGAATTCACCGGTGCCGCAATGGAATTAGACCAGGCGTACTTGATGAATCCGTACGACTCGGCGTCCACCGACGACGCCGTGGTCGCGGCCGTCACCGATCCGCCCGAGGAACGACGACGCCGCATGGAGATCCTGCGCGACCAGGTGATGCACAACGACGTCGACCAGTGGGCGCGCAGCTTTCTGGACGCCCTGAACGAAGAGTGAGGCCATGAGCGCATCCGGAATCAGCACCGAGCTGCGGGCCGCGCTCGCCGACTTCTGCACGCTGGACCGCGTGGTCGTGGCCTCCGACTACGACGGCTGTGTGGCGCCGATCCAGCCCCGGCCGGACATGGCCGTGCCGAACCCGGCGTCCCTGACGGCGCTGGAGGCATGCGGCGCCTGTGACCGCACCCTGGCGGCGATGGTCTCCGGCCGCGCCCGCGCCGATCTCGCCGCGATCTCCGGCGCCGGCGAGGGCCTGACCCTGATCGGCAGCCACGGCGCTGAGTTCGAGAGCGGTTTCGACGAGCCGCTGACCCGCGACCAGCAGGCGCTGCTGGAACGGATCATCGCCGACTTCCGCGGGATCGCCGCGCAGTTCCCGGGCACCAGCGTCGAGACCAAGCCCGCCAGCACCACCCTGCACGTGCGCAACGCCACCCCCGACGATGCCGCGGCCGCCATGGTGCTGGCCGAGACCGGACCGGCCGGCTGGCACGGAGTACACGTCACCAAGGGCAAGGCCGTCATCGAACTCGCCGTGATCGAGACCAGCAAGGGGCTGGCTCTCGACCGGCTCCGCCGCGCGTTCAACGCCGACGCGGTGCTCTACCTCGGCGACGACGTGACCGACGAGAAGGCCTTCGCGCACTTGCAGCGCCGCGACGGCGTCGGCGGGCACGCGGGCAAGGACGTAGGCATCAAGGTGGGCGACGGCGATACACTCGCCGAGTTCCGGATCCCGGGCACCGACCAGGTGGCATCGGTGCTGGAGTTCGTCGCCGCGCGTCGTCGCTGACGATCGGCGTCAGCGGGTCGCGAGCGACCCCACGACGGCGAGCGGATCCGCGTACACCGCGGCGAGTGCGACGGCGACGGGTGCCGCCTCCGGGACGTGGACCCCGAAGCGGGTCGGCGTGATCTCCAGCGGCCACGGCGTCCTGCTCGCCGCGTCGAACGCCGCCTGAATCGGGGCGAGGCCGCGCGGGTGCGCCGAGAAGGCGTCACCGGCCACGATCACCGAGTCCGGGTTGATGACGTCACGCATCGTGGCCACCGCTTCGCCGAGAACGCGTGCGCGGGCGTCGGCCAGCACGCCGGCGTCGTCGGACGTGCCGAGACGGGCCGCAGCGGCTTTGAGGGCGGCGGTGCCGATCACCGATTGCAGCGGCGCGATCGCGGATGCGTCGAGCGGGCCGGGCTCCACCGGAAGGCCGGCGATGGAGCCGGCGCCCCGGAGCGGCTGGTGCACCTCACCGGAGATGATCATCGCCATGCCGACCGTCTCGCGCGCGTAGAAGAACAGTGCCGCTCCCCGGGGATTCGGCCCGCACGCCGCGCCCCCGATCTCGTGCGGGACCACGTCGCCGCCGAGGAGCAGTTCGGCGGCCGCCATCGCCTGGACGTGTTCGGCCACCGACACCGGAACGCCGAGCGCCTCGTGCAGTCGCCGGCCGAGCTGCTGGCCCCGCCAGTGCAGGATCGGATGGTCGACGACGCCGGTCTCGGCGTCGACCGCCCCGCCCAGGGCGGCACCGGCCCAGAGGACGCGCCGACCGGAGAAGCGGGCGGCGAGCTCGGCCAGCTGGGTACACAAGCGGTCGACGGCGGCGGCACCCCCGTCTCCGCACACCTCCTGGGTCCGGACCGCGTGGCTGTACAGGGTGCGCCCGCCGAGATCGGCGATCACCAGGGCGGTTCGTCGTGCGCCGATGTGGATCCCCGCGACACAGAAGCGGTCGCGGTCCAGAGTGAGCGGGATCTTCGGTCGGCCGACGCCGCGGGAGTCGACCAGTTCGGGCCGTTCGTCGACCAGTCCGGCGGAACACAGCGCAGTGATCTGGCGGTTGACGGTGGCCGCGGAGAGTCCGGCGCGGTCGGTGATCTCGTCGCGCATGGACGGCCCGCCGACGCGGATCGCGTTGAGGACGAGGCTCGCCGGGGCCGCGCCCACGCGCAGCTTCGCCGCGACCACTCCCGTCATGGCCTCGAATCTAGCAGTCGTACAGGGCCTTAGACTGGGATCATGGCCTCCTCGATCACCGTGAGCGAAACCGTCCCTTCCACCGGAAAAGTCGCAGTGGTGACCGGCGCCAGCTCGGGCATCGGGGCGGCGACGGCCCGGGCGCTCGCCCGGGACGGGTATCAGGTGGTGATCGGGGCGCGCCGCACCGACCGGATCACCGAGCTCGCCGAGGAGATCGGCGGGCGGGCGATGTACCTGGACGTGACCGACGCCGCGTCCGTGGAGCGGTTCGCCGGAACCCTGGAACGCGTCGACGTGCTGGTGAACAACGCCGGCGGCGCGAAGGGGCTGGCGCCGGTGAGCGAAGCCGACCTCGAGGACTGGCGCTGGATGTGGGAGACCAACGTCGTCGGCACCCTCCGCATGACCAAGGCACTGCTTCCCGCGCTGATCGCCTCCGGCGACGGGCTGATCGTCACGGTCACATCGATCGCCGCGCTCGACGTCTACGACAACGGCGCCGGCTACACCTCGGCCAAGCACGCGCAGGGAGTGCTGCACCGCACGCTGCGCGGTGAACTGCTCGGCAAACCGGTGCGGCTCACCGAGATCTGCCCGGGCATGGTCGAGACCGAATTCTCCCTGGTCCGCTTCGACGGCGACGCCGACCGCGCCGACCAGATCTATCAGGGGCTGACCCCGCTGACCGCCGACGACGTCGCCGACGTGATCGCCTTCGCCGCCTCCCGGCCGCCGCACGTGAACCTCGACCAGATCGTCCTCAAGCCCCGCGATCAGGCCGACGCCCGCCGCAACGTCAAGACCCTCTGAGATCTTTCGGCCGCGGCGGACGCCGGCCCGTCAGTGATCTCAGATCAAATGACGCGGAACCCCGCGCCGACTCGGCCGTGCCGGTTGAGCGAGGCGAGGATCGCGGTCATCTTGGTCGCCACCATCGGGCTGTGGATCGGGAAACCGCCGAACGGGCACTGAATCGCCACACCGCCGACGTACTGACCGCCGTTGAGCATGCCGACCACCCGATTGCCGCGCAGCACGGGCGCACCGGAGTCACCCGAAGCCGCGCACACGTATCCGGTCGACCGCGCCTGCCCATCCTGCAGCACCGGACCACAGGTGAAACCGGTCGTGGCGCCCATCTTGCAGACGTTGACGCCGAACGCCGGGAACCGGGCCACACCGACGATTCGAGCCGGACCCACCGAACGCACCGGACGCACCTTACTGCGATCCAGCGTCACCGCCGCGAAGTCACCGCCCTTCGACAGCACCGACACCCGGCCGATCACGCCGGCGGCACGATTGCTCCGCAAACTCACGTTGTAGTGGCCGCCCTTGGCGCAGTGCGCCGCGGTCAGCCCGACCAGCCGGCCACCGCGGTCGTGTCCGACCGCGGTCATCGTGCACCCGTACTTCCCACCGAACACGATCGCGGTACCACCGCCCACCGGGGCCTTCGGCGCAGCACCGGCACCGACGCCGCCGACTCGATCTCCAGTGCCACCGGCCCCAACGCCCACGCCGAGACGCGGGCCAACGCCGGCAGCCCCTCGCACCCCGCATGCTGCGCGATGTGTTCGACGGACGTCGCGTGAAATCCTCTGCGGACGAACAGCTCCCGCGCCGACGATCGGATGGTTGCGGCAGCCGCCTGTCCCGGCGCCTGAAGTACGCCGCGCGTTACTGACGTGGCCCGGTCAGGCGTCGTCGTCGACGAGCAGTCCGGTCACCATCGCGACCAGGACGCGTTCGATGTCGGCTCGGTATCCCCGCTTGGTCGGCTGCTCGGCGAACGCGACCGCGCCGTCGAACACCAGCTCCAGCACCATCCGGGCGGCGATCGCCACGTCGACGCCTTCGGCGAGGGTGCCGTCTTCCTTGGCGCGGGTGAAGATCGACTCCACGTAGGGCAGCGAACCCTTCTGCTGGATCTCCCGGCGCCGGTCTTCGCCGATGGCGAATCCCGCCTGCCGGGACAACCCCCGGAGGCTGCGATCCTTCGAGTACGCGGCGAGCATCGCGGAGATGGACTTCACGATCTGCTCGCGGGGCGACATCGATTCGTTCACCGCTCCCTCGATCTGCTCGAGGGCCTCGGTGCAGTGGTTCTCGAACACCGCGGCGAACAGGCCCGGCTTGTCAGCGAAGTGGTGATAGACCGCGCCCTTGCTGACGCGGGCGTCGAGACTCACCTCGTCGATCCCGGTCTCGGCATAGCCCTGGTCGACGAAGCGGGTCGCCGCCGAGTCCAGAATCGCCTGTCGGGTGAGAGCTGCGTACTCAGCCCTCCGTGATCTCACGACATCCACCATGTCAGCAGCCTACCTAAGTACCGGGAGTGTCCGGGCCGCTGCGCCGCTTGCCCCTCGTCGGGGATCCGCGGGCGCATACCCGCTTACAACCAGATCATTACACACCATAGTGTGCGAAGTCATGGCTACGGAGGTGAGTACGACGGGCCGATGCGTCCTCTAGCACCTCGTGGGGGCACCACGAACCCTTCCACCTGCAGCTTTATCCGCACCCAGGTATGTTTGTCAACTGTCGTGTTCACACGAACTCCGGTTATCCACACGCGCGCGAAATCCCTCCTCCGGGCCCGAGATATCCGCTTACAGTCACTCCCATGAGTCGGGGGATGGTTCAGCAAAAGGTCAGCGACCACGGTCTGCTCAGCGCAGCCTCGCGGGGAGACGGCACCGCCTTCCGCGAACTGTTCGAGCGACACAAGGCGTACCTTTGGTCGATCGCCCTACGCACCACCGGCGACCGCGACGACGCCGAGGACGCACTGCAGGACGCACTGCTGAGTATCTTCCGGACCGCGGGCAACTTCCGGTGCGACTCCTCGGTATTGGTATGGATGCACCGCGTGGTGGTCAACTCCTGCTTCGACCGGCTCCGCCGCCGTCGCACCCACGCGACCAACCCGCTCCCGGAATTCGACAACGACCTCCCGGACGACACCCCGATCGACTTCACCGAGCACGTCGACCTCCGCCTGTCCATCGGCCGGGCGCTCGACGTTCTCCCACCCGGCCAGCGCGCCGCGATCATCGCAGTCGACATCCAAGGCCTCTCGATCGACGAGACCGCCGCACGGCTGGGAATCGCCCCCGGCACGGTGAAGAGCCGCTGCGCACGCGGCCGCCTGAAACTGGCCGGTGTGCTGGGGCACCTACGCGACCCGGACTGAGCGGCCCACCGGCACGCCGAGCATGAGAAGCGGACGCGGAGGCTCCAAGCGTTACTCAGGAAAGCCCGACAGCACGGCCTCGGTGCCGGACAGGCCGAGGCGAGTCGCACCGGCGGCGATCAGTTCGGCGGCGAAGGCGGCGTCACGGATTCCTCCGCTCGCCTTGACCCCGGCCCGATCGCCGACCGCCTCCCGCATGATCGCGACGGCCGCCACGCTCGCGCCCCCGGCCGGGTGGAAGCCGGTGGAAGTCTTCACGAAGTCCGCCCCGCCGTCGACGACGCGCCGGCACACCTGCGCCAGCCCCTCCGGACCGATCTTCTCCAGCAGCACCGCCGACTCGACGATCACCTTGAGCACCGCGTCACCGGCACCCTCTCGGACGGTGACCACATCGGCGAATACCTCGTCATACCGACCGTCGACCGCAGCGCCGACGTCGATCACCATGTCGATCTCCCGGGCGCCGGAATCCACCGCCAGCCGCGCCTCCGCCGCCTTGACCAACGAATGGTGCTTGCCCGATGGGAAACCGACGACGACGCATGTCTGCTGGTCCCCGGTGTCGATCGGCAGCATCGACGGCGAGAGGCAGACCGCGTACGTGCCCAGCCGCGCGGCTTCGGCGACGGCCGCCGCGGCATCGGAGCGGGTGGCCTCCGGCTTGAGCAGAGTGTGGTCGACTAGGGCCGCGACCTCGGCCCGGCGCAGGTTGGTTTCAGTCACAGAAACGAGCTTGGCACACTGGTTCAGGTGAACGCCGCCGACACCTCCGCCACGCCCGACGACGGGCGCAGTTACGTCCTCACCCTCGGGTGTCCGGACACCACCGGCATCGTCGCCGCGATCTCCGGCTTCCTGGCCGAGATCGGCGGCTGGATCACCGAGGCCGCCTACCACTCCGACCCCGCCTCGGGGTGGTTCTTCACCCGGCAGGCGATCCGCGCCGACTCGGTGGACCTGACCGCGAACGAGGTCCGCAACCGCTTCGCCGCCGTCGCCGAGACACTCGGTCCGGAGACCGAGTGGCGCCTCACCGACACCGGTGAACCAAAATCGGTCGTGCTCCTGGTCAGCAAAGACAGTCACTGCCTGCTCGATCTGCTCGCCCGCGCCGAACGTCGCGAACTGCCGGCGCGGATCGAGGCGGTGATCGGCAACCACCGCGATCTCGAATCGATCACCACGCGCTTCGGCATCCCATTCCACCATGTGCCTTTCCCGGCCGGCGATCCCGAAGGCAAGGCGGCCTCGTTCGCCCGCGTGCGCGAGTACGTCGACGTGCACGACCCCGACGCCATCGTCCTCGCTCGCTTCATGCAGATCCTGCCCGCGGAGTTGTGCCAGGCGTGGGCCGGCCGCGCGATCAACATCCACCACAGCTTCTTGCCGAGTTTCGTCGGCGCGCGTCCCTACCATCAGGCATTCGACCGCGGCGTCAAGCTGATCGGCGCCACGTGCCATTACGTCACCGCCGACTTGGACGCCGGGCCGATCATCGAACAGGACGTCGGCCGGATCAATCACGAGCAGACGCCTGCCGACATGGTGCGTCAGGGTCGCGACATCGAGACCCTGGTGCTCTCGCGCGGTGTGCGCTGGCACCTCGAGGACCGCGTCCTGGTGCACGGCCGCAAGACCGTGGTGTTCGCCTGACTGTGTTCGCCTGACTGTGTTCGCCTGACTGTGTTCGCCTGAGTCGCGAACCCTGCGAACGGTGATGTCGACTCGCTGCGCTCGCTCAATCATCGAGGGCGATCAGTGCCCTGCGCGGCTTCCGCCCCAGGGTTTCCGCTCCGCCCTATGCAGGATCCATAGGGCGGAACGGATTTCCTGGGGCGGAGCTACAGCGATCTCACGTGCACGCCGAGGCGCCACTCGTCGACGTCGTGCCGGCCGACGCGGCCTGCATGTTGACGTCGTCCCCGGCGAAGTGGAATTCGATTCCCTTATCCGTGGCCCTCAGGTCTTCCACCTCGATCTCGTCGAACAGCGGACCCAGCATCGCAGTGGCCACCTGGTCGACGAGCTGCTGCGCGAAGTCGTTGGGCAGGCCGATGCCGAAGGCCTTGGCGTCCTGCACCTCGAAGTCGACGCGGCCACCGTTCAGCACCGGCTTGAGCACCACCGTCGCCGGGATCGCCAGGAACGCCAGCCGGTACCGCGAGTCGATCGTGATGGTGCCCATATCGCCGTCGCCCTTGATCGAGTCGACGGTGATCTCGCCACCGGTATCGGCCTTGGTCAGCTCGACGACGCGCTCGTACGGCACGTACGCCTCACCCTGAAGATGCTGCACCGTGCGGCCGTCCCGGCTCACGTCGGTGGCGCGGGCGTGCAGTCGCATCTCAGTACCGCCGCCGGAGTCGTCGGTGTCGACCTGCACCCAGTCCACGTTGCCCTGCATCCACGCCAGCAGCAGTGGTCCGCGGGGCACCGAGACCGTCGTCGAGGTTCCGGTGAGATCGGAGAACGCGCCTTCCAGGCACCCGGTCACCTTGTTCCTCAGGTAGAGCTCGGTCCCGACCCCGCCGATCACCGCCAGCAGGAGCACCGCCGCGGTCACCAGCCCGACGGTGCGCCAGGTCCGTCGCGCCTTCGGGCTCGATGTGACCACCGGCGTCTCACCCGCGGGCGGCACCGGCTCGGCGTCGACGGCGGAGTAGGCCTCGCCGCCGAACGCCTGCGTCACCGGTTTGGTCGCCGGCTTCCCTTCGGCCCCTCCGGAATCGACGACCGGGACGGCGAGCGGATCCGTCCGCGCTCCCGCCCGATCCGCCGGCTGGGCCGGAAGCTCGTCGGTGACGGGGTCTGGCGGAGCCGCGGGCTCGAGGTCTCGACTCCGCTCGACCAGCGAGGGGTCTGGCGGAGCCGCGGGCTCGAGGTCTCGACTCCGCTCGACCAGCGAGGGATCGTCCGCACCGGCGAGCTCGGGGCCGCCGGTCGGCTCCACCGGGGTGGAGCCGTCCTCCGGGGTCGTGTCGGGCCGCGGCTCGGCGGAGTCGTCGCTGCCGTGAGTCGAGTCGGTCATGTGCCTCTTTAGTCCGTCGGGTCCGCCCGCGGGATGTCGCGCTGGTTGTTCAGAACGGCAGTCGCCGCGCGCGCCTTCCCGACGACGGACAGATCTAGCTCGTGAACGGTGAGCTCCTGCCCGGGTCCGTGATCGGCGACCACGCTACCGAACGGGTCTGAGATTCGGCTATGACCGATCCCGGTGGGCGCTGAGCCTCCGGCGACCTCCGGATCGTCGGGCAGTGCCTGCCCGACGGCCGCCACGAACGTCCCGCTGTCGAGGGCACGCGCCGAGGCCAGCAACCGCCACTGCTCCAGTTTGCCCGGACCGGCGCCCCACGACGCGGGTACGACGACGAGCTCGGCCCCGCGACGCGCGAGCTCGACGAACAGCGCCGGGAAGCGGATGTCGTAGCAGGTGGCGACGCCGACCCGGTGCCCGGCGACGTCGACCACTACGGGCTCGCTGCCGGGGGCGACCGTGCGCGACTCGGCGAACCCGAACGCGTCGTACAGGTGGATCTTGTCGTAACCGCGCACCGGCTGTCCGGGGACCGCGATCACGAGGGTGTTCGCGACTCGGCCGTCGCCGGACGGCGTGAACATCCCGGCGATCACCGCGACTCCCGTTCGCCCGGCGACCTCGGCGACCCCGCGCGCCCACGGTCCGTCGAGCGGCTCCGCGATCGGTGTCAGCGGCACGCCGAACCGGCACATCATCGCCTCGGGGAACACCGCCAGATCGGCGCCGGCCGCGGCAGCCGCCTCGGTGAGTTCGGCGAGGACCTCCAGGTTCCGCTCGGGATCGGTCCCGGAACTGCACTGGGCGACGGCGACTCTCACATCGGCCAGCCTACTTCTTCCAGTACTTGGTGGAACCTTCCGACGAGGCGCTAGTGCTGATCAGCTTGGCGAAGCAGTGGTCGGGAGAGAAGCCGTTGGTCCGGCACCAGTCGTTGGCGGCGTCGGGACTCGAGAAGCCTCCGGCCATCACCGTGACCCACCACCCCTGGAGACTGAAGACCGGCCACTGCGTGCTCATCACCAGCCGACTCTGCGGAAAGCGGGACCGGAGTTGCTCGTGTTCGGCGAGGATGTCGGCCTCGGTCCAGGTCCGGCCCTCGGCGAAGACTCCGGGTTGCTTGGCGCTCAGCTGCGCGGCCCACCGGTTGTTCAGGCCGCCGGCCAGATCGCCGCGATCGTGCAGGGCGATCTCCTGCAGGCGCGCCCCCGGCGCCGCCTGCACCGTGCTGGTCACCGTCTCCTCAGTCCCCGGCTCCTCGGTCACCGAGACCGTGGTGGTGGACGCCGGCGACGCCGTCTCACTGTCGTCGCCTCCGCCGGCCCAGAGCCACACCAGTGCCCCACCCGCGGCCATCAGCACGACGATCACCACCACCAGCAGCAGCTGGACGGTGGTCGCGCCCCGCCGCGGGGGCTCGCCCATCGGATTTCCGGACGGATACGGCGCGGGGTGCCCCGGCGGGACCGCGCCGGGCACATAAGGCGCACCGGTCGCGGTGAAGCCGTAGCCGGCAGGCTCGGCCCCATAAGATCCGGCCCCAGCGGGTTCGGAGCGGTAGGCGCGGGGCCTCTCGCCCGCTCCGTCCGGCTCGCCGCCCGCTGCTCCCCACGGATCCGTCATGGCGCCATGGTAGGCGACCGCCGGCCGTGTCAGCCGTTCGGACGAACGGCTGACCAGGGCACAGTCAGCACGTTGTCGACGCTACGGCCGCGCACCGGCCGGACCGGAACCCCCTCGTCGCGCAGGAGTTCCCGCGCTCGTCGCCAGCGCTGTCGCGGTCCGAACGGAGCGTGTCCGGCCGCGCGGTCCCAGCAGCGGTCCGCGGCCGCGAGCAGTTCGTGCACCGGCTCGCCCGGTACGTTCCGGTGGATCAGGGCCTTCGGCAGGCGGGGTGCCAGCTCGGAGGGGCGTCCGGTGTACGACGGCGCCCACGCCAGCGTCAGCTCCACCGGACCCGCCGAGTCGAGCAAGATCCAGCAGACGCGACGGCCGATCTCGTCGCAGGTTCCCTCCACCAGGTAGCCGCCCGGTGCCAGCCCTGCCCGCAACTGCGCCCACGCCCCGTCGACCTCGTCCTCGTCGTACTGCCGCAGCACGTTGAAGGCACGTACCAGATGCGGCCGCAGTCCGGCGAGCTCGAAGCCGCCGAGGGCGAAGGAGACGCCGTCACGCGGTTCGGCCAGGCGCTCCGGATCGATCTCCAGCCCCACCAACCGCAGACGGGGCGTCACGGCCCGGAGCCGGGCGGCCATCTCCAGGGCGGTGTCTGGGCGCGCGCCATACCCGAGGTCGACGGCGAGGGGCGCCGCCGCGGCGTCGAGAACCGCCCGGATCCGCGGGTCGCCGGCCATCGCACGGTCGACCCGCCGCAGACGGTTCAGATTCGTCGTGCCCCGGGTGATCCGGCCCTCCGGCCGCGCACCGGACGGACTAGTGTCCCGTGACACTAGGCGAGATTCTTGTCCACCCACGACTTGGAGTACTCGGCCTCCGCGCGGAACAGATCCACCAGATTGATCAGCATCAGCTGTTCGAGCTTGCCGTTGACGAACGGGATGTAGACCTTCACCTCGGTGGTCTTGCGGAGCGTGCAACCGGTCTCTGTCGGGACCAGCAGCTGCTCGCCCTTCAGCGAGCCCGGTCCTGCCGGGATCGACGCGGTATAGGTCCCCGCGGTGCGCTCGGGATGCCAGGCCGAGAGCGTCTCGACCCGGGTGATCATCATGTCCTTCATCATCACGGTCTGCGCGAGGGGCGGCAGCATGTCGCGGGTGATGGCCTGTTTCAGAACCACCCGCATGCCGTCGTCGCCGACGGCGAACTCCTCCAGCTCCGAAATCGGAGTGAGAATGCGGAAACCGTCGACGAGATCCTGCCAGTACTGACGCTCCGACTGTGCCTGGTAGAGCTTCTCCGCCGGGAAGTCGAAACGTGCCGAATAGCTGAGCCGTCGTGCCATGAAAGTTCAGGGTAACGACGCGATGTCGGCAACGAAAATCGGACACCGGGACACCCGCCCGGCGTTCGGCGATCAGCGCTGGTGGATCTCCACCGTCGCGTCCCGCTCAGCGGTGAGGAGATGCTCGAGCTGAGCGATGATCGCCTTCTCGATCTTGCCGCCGACGAACGGGATCGAGACCTCACAGGTTCCGCTGTACACGGCCGAGGCCGGATCACCGCTGACGATCACGTCGCCGTAGATCTTGGCCGGCGCTCCGGACACCGAGGCCTGCATCTGTCCGATGATCTGGTCGCCGGCGTCGACGAACTCGATGGTGCGCGGGATCTCGACGTCGCCCGGACGGACCGCGGTGACCACCGACGGGAGTTCCTCGGCGCCGACGCCCTGCTTGGTGGCGACGGTCACCGTGCTGCCGTCGTGGCTGAAGCTCTCGACACTGCCGTGCTCGGCGTTGGTGCGCTCGATGAGGTCGTGCCAATACTGCTCGGTGCTGATCAGCGACCACAGGGTACGAACGTCGAACGGGTAGCTGACCGAATAGTCGAAGTTGCTCGCCATGGTGGTCAGGCTACCGTTATCCGGGTGAACAACCCGCACCCGACCACCCTTGATCCGGCCCGGGACGGCCTGGCCGCGTACACCACGCTCCGCTTGGGCGGCCCGGCGCGGACGGTCGTGTCCGCCGCCGACACCGCGGACCTGATCACCGCCGTCACCGACTGTGACCGCGCCGGCGAGCCTGTCCTGCTGATCGGCGGCGGCTCGAACCTGGTGATCGGGGACGACGGCTTCGACGGCACCGCGATCGTCGTGGCGACGACCGGCATCGAGTTCGGTCGGGACGTGCGCGACGGCAGTGACGAGCCGTTCGTGACCGCCGAGGCCGGCACCGACTGGGACCACCTGGTGGCGCAGACGGTTAGGCGCGGATACGGCGGGCTGGAATGCCTGTCCGGAATCCCCGGCGCCGCCGGAACCACCCCGGTGCAGAACGTCGGCGCCTACGGAGTCGAAGTGGCCGACCGCCTCCGGAGCGTTCGGTTGCTCGACCGCACCAGCGGCGAGACGAGGTGGGTCGGACCGGAAACACTCGGCCTCGCCTATCGCACCAGTCGACTCAAAGGCCGCGCGGAGGCCGTCGTGCTGGCGGTCTCGTTCTGGCTGAACGACGACGCATGCTCCGCGCCCATCCGCTACCGGGAGCTCGCCCGCGCCCTCGGCGTCGAGGAGGGCGGCGTCGCCGGCGCGGCGCATGTCCGCGAGCAGGTGCTGGCGCTGCGGCGCAGCAAAGGCATGGTGCTCGACGACGCCGACCACGACACGTGGAGCGCGGGCAGCTTCTTCACCAACCCGATCGTCGACGACGCCGCCCTGCCCGGCATCCTCGCCCGCATCGCCGACCGGGTGGGCGCGGACACCCCCGTCCCGCAGTTCCCGGCCGACGGCGGAGTGAAGCTGTCGGCGGGCTGGCTGATCGAGCGCGCGGGATTCGGCCGCGGGTATCCGGGCGAGGATGCACCGGTGCGCCTGTCGACCAAACACACGCTCGCACTGACCAATCGGGGCACCGCCACCACGGCCGACCTGATCGCGCTGGCCGCTCGCGTCCGCGACGGTGTGCGCGCCGCCTTCGGCATCACGCTCCACCCGGAGCCGGTGTTCGTCGGGTGTGCGCTGGACTGAGCGAGTGATCTCGACTCCGCTCGATCAACGAGAGGGCGCTTGACCGACGACGGCACCTCCTCGACGATCGAGCGGAGTCGCTTCGCTGATCGAGCGGAGTCGAGATCTCAGACCGACGCGAGGACGTCGTCGATCAGCTGGTTGTAGCTGAGCGCACGCTCGATCGGCACCATGTGACCCGCGCCCGGGTAGGTCACGTAGTCGAGCAGCACCCCGTTCCGGTCGAGGACCTCGGCCATGAAGTCCGAGTGCGGCGGCGGCGTCAGGAGGTCACGGTCCCCGACCACCACCAGCGTCGGCACGGTCAACGCCTCCAGGCCGGCGACGACGTTGAGCCGGTACAGCGCCGATCCCCAGGCAGCCCGCGCCCGCGGCGAGCCGGCCGCGATCAGCTCGTCGGTGAATTTCACGTGTGCGGCCCGGGCGTGCGGCCCCAACGCCAGGTAGTGCGTCAGCCGCGTGGAGAGGTTGTTACTCGGCAGCGGCACCGGCGTCGACACGAAGGCCCGCGCCACCAGCGGCCGGACCGCCCGCGTGTACCGGGGAAGGTCTGCCGGCGTGAGCAACTGCTGCTGCACCACGTCCCGCGGCGTGGTGGAGGTGAGCACCACCGCGGCGATCCGGTCGGCCATGCGTGATCCCGGACCGTCTACGCCCCGGCCGGCGCCGTACTGCGCCGCCCACGACATGATCGCCATACCGCCCATGCTGTGACCCACCAGGATCGCGCGCTTGCCAGGCGGCAGCAGCGTGGTGAGGACCGCTTCCAGGTCCTGGCCGAGCACGTCGACCGTGACCCGCGCTTTTCCCATCTCCGACAGGCCGTGGCCGCGGTGATCGAACGCGATCACCGGGCGGTCCCCGCCGAAGTGGTTCATCTGCGGGTTCCAGAACCGCGTGCTGCAGGTCCAGCCGTGCACAAAGACGAGGACCTCGTCGCTCGGGTGATCGTCGAGGTTCACCGAAGTCTCCGCGTGGAGGAGGGTCCCGTCGGCGGTCGGCACCACCGTGGAGCGCATCAGTCGTCCGGGGTCCACCAGCAGCGGATCTGGACCGTCGTCGACGGCGGGCGGGTGCTTGGCGGCCGCCCGGGCGATCCCGCCGACCACCAGTGCCAGATCACCGGCCAGCAGCCCGGCCGCACCGAGCCCGGCCAGGCCCGCGCGTCTGCGCCGTGCCGAATGCAGACGCTTCGCAGCGGCGGGGTCGGGCGGGCGGACCTCGACGCTATCGGCCATCGTCGTCTCCGCCGTCGTACAACTTGTTGGCCTCGCCGATGGCACGGGAGATCTCGGCATCCATCGCCTTGGCGAAGGCGTTCTCGACGATGTCGTGCGCCATCGGCCGCACCGTCTGAATGAGCTCGGCGAGCTCCGACACCGACTTCTCGCTCATGTTCGGAAGGTTCTCGTCGAAGTACTTGTCGGTGATCATCGAGACGAAGCTCTTCGCCACGTCGGCGAGATCCGCTTCGACCCGCATCCACCGCTCAAGCAGCGAGTCGAGGTCGATGCCGCCCTTCACGAGCGCCTCGGCGCCTTCCAGCAGTTCCGGACTCCGTACCGCGTACTGGGTGCCGTCCTTGGCGAGCATGCCGAGCTTCTGACTGAGCCCGATCGCCCGGTCGCTGGCATTCAGCGTGCGGCGCAGTTCGGTGATGGTGATGGTGGCCGCACGTTTCAGGTTGCGGAAGCGTCCGCCCCGCGGCTTGTCGCGCAGCACGTGCTCCACCTTCAGCCCGTGGCTGGCCGCGATCAGCAGTTCGCTGATCGTGGCGAAGGTGTAGCCGCGCTCGAGCAGGCGGGAGATCAGGTTCAGACGGACCAGGTGCTCCTCGGAGTACCAACCGGTCCGGCCGCGCACCTCCGGAGGCGGCAGCAGACCGCGGTCCTGGTAGACGCGGATGTTGCGGACGCTGACGCCGGAGACCTCGGCGAGTTCGGTGATCCGGTACTCGGTCACGCTGCACCCCCGGCGATCATGCCGCCTTCCGGAACCAGGACTTGCCCTGGATCTCGTCGACCCGCGGACGCACCTCGGCGAGGTAGACGGAGATGCCGACCACCGCGGCCAGGTAGAACAGACCCAGTGGCGACATCAGCAGTTGCTGAGCGCCGAGGAGACCGGCGACGAGGGTCGACGCCAGCAGGATGCCGACCCAGAAACCCTTGCTCTTGGTGTCCACGGCCGGAAACGCGTCCGGCCGCGTCGAAATCGCGTGCACCAGCGCGGCCAGTCCGCCGATCACGGTCACCGCCGTGATCGCCAGTAACAGAAAAAAGACGATCGCATTCACGACCCAGCCCACAGTCACGCAGTCCACTCTAGCCGCGCCCGGGAACAGGCCCGGTACGGGAACCGCAGAACTGCGCGCGAGAAGCGTTCGCTCAGTTCGGCGAGAGAGTCGCCGGGTCCGCAGGCGGCGCCGGTTCGGGAGTAGACGACGTCCCGTCCGGCGCAGCCGCGCCGACCGTCGCGTGCGCGGCGTTCTCGTGCCGGAAGGAGTCGTAGATCTCCAGCAGCATCTGTTTCTGACGCTCGTTGATCGAGGTGTCCACCAGGAGCGCATCGCGTACCGGGCTGGCCGGACGCTCCTCCAGGATGCCGGCGCGGACGTAGAGCACCTCCGCCGACACCCGGAGCCCCTTGGCGATCTGAGCGAGTACGTCGGCGGACGGCTTGCGCAGGCCTCGCTCGATCTGCGACAGGTACGGGTTGCTCACTCCGGCCCGCTCGGCGAGCTGACGAAGCGAGACTTGAGCCGCCATCCGCTGGGTGCGGATGAACCCGCCGATGTCTTGCGCCAGATCCTGGGCAGCGGTGGCGACGGTGTCGACCGCCGTAGCGTCCGGAGCATCCTCCGACACCGACGGAACCGCCTCGACCTGGTCGTTCTTCTTGTCGCTCACCGCAGCCTTCCTCTCGTCGTCCAGTATCCCGAACGGGTGCTAGCAAGTGCAAGCGCACGGGAAGGAACGAACCGGACGACACGCCCACGGCTGGCGTGTACTCAATGGAACAGCAGCACCGACACCGTGTAGATCACCAGGCCGGCAAGCGAACCCACCACGGTGCCGTTGATCCGGATGAACTGGAGATCGCGCCCCACCTGGAGCTCGATCTTGCGGCTGGTGTCCTCCGCGTCCCAGCTGCGGACGGTGTCGGTGATCACCGAGATGATCTCAGCCGAATAGTTCGCGGCGACGTGTCGCGCGGCCCGCGCGATCCACCCGTTCATCTTCTCCTGGAGCGCCCGGTCGTCGCGGATCGCCGCGGCGGTCCGGGTGACCGCTCCGGCCAGCGACACACGCAGGGTCGAATGGGGATCGTCGAGCATCTGCTCGATCACGCCCTTGGCTGCCTGCCAGGCGGTCGACGCGGCCCCGGTCACCTCGTCGCGGCCGAGCAGCTCGGTCTTGATCTCCTCGAATCGCGCGATCATGTCGTCGTCGTGCTGCAGGTCGTGGGCGAACTGACGCACGAAGTCGTCCAGCGCGAGCCGCAGGTCGTGCTGCGGGTCGGCGCGGACCTTATAGGTGAACTCGGTCAGCTCGCGGTAAATCTTGTCGCCGACCAGGTTGTTGACGAACTTGGGCGCCCACGAGGGCGCATCCTGATCGATGACGCGGTCGATCAGCGGCTGACTGCCCAGCGCCCACTCGTGGGCGCGGTCGCAGAGCAACTGGATCACGGGCGCCAGCCGGTCCTCGTCGACCAGCTGCTCCAGGATCCGTCCGGCGGGCGGCGCCCACAACGGTTCGGCGGCCCATTTCATCGCCGCCTGGATGAAGTTCTCGATGTCTTCGTCGCGCAGCATCTCGGCTACCAGCCCGATCGCCCGCGAGGCCTCCGCGTTGACCCTGTCCGCGTGCGCCGGATCGGCCAGCCAGGTGGAGATCCGCCGCGGCAGATCCACCGACAGCGCACGTTCCTCGATCACTTCCGGGGTCATGAAGTTCTCTTCGATGAATCCGCCGAGCTGCTCACCGATCTCGTCCTTCTTGCGTGGGATCAGCGCCGTGTGCGGGATCGGGAGACCGAGAGGACGCTTGAACAACGCCGTCACGGCGAACCAGTCGGCGAGCGCACCGACCATGCCGGCCTCCGAGGCGGCGCGCACGTAGCCGACCCACGCCGCCACGTCCGGCCCGTCCCGATGCTCGAGCCAGCGGGTGAACAGGTAGATGATCCCGGCCAGAAAGAGCAGTGACAGTGCCAGCAGCTTCATTCTGCGCAGATTGCGCAGGCGGGCGGCGTCGGGTTCGGCCAGGCCGGTCGGCACGTTCGGCGCAGGCGGTGGCGCGGGCAGACTCGTCATCATCTCATCAGTGTCGCCCAGAATCGATCGGGCCCGCCGAGACACGCCCGGTCGAGGATGCGCGGCCCGATGCGCTCCGGCCCCGCACCTCGTGGAGGTGCGGGGCCGGAGACAGGTGTGCGCTAAGCGCGTCGGCTCACTTGGCCGACTTCGGCGCGGCCTTGCGGGCCGGGGCGGCCTTGCGCTGGGTCGCAGTCTTGACCGGAGCCTTCCGCTGGGTGGGCGCCTTCGCAGCCGGCTTGGCCGGAGCCTCGGCGGCAGCGATGCGCTTGGCGGGCGACGACTTGGCGGTCCGCGCCTTGGCCTCGACGGTGCCGGCGGCGCCGTCGATCTTCTTGGCGGCGGTCCGGGCCTCGGCCTTGACCTTGTTGCCGGCCTCTTCGATCTCGACGGCGGCGTCCTCGACCTTGTCGGCGGCCAGGCCGGCCAGCGAGGCGGCACGCTCGCCGACGACGCGAGTCTGGTGCGACACGGCGCCGATGGCCTCTTCGGTCTTGTCGACGGCCTCGTTGTACACCTTGCCCACGCGCTCCAGGTTCTCCTGGACCACCGGCTGAGTGCGCAGACGCTCCACCGCGCCCTCGCCGCGCTCGGCGAGCTTGTTGTAGAAGTCGGTGGCGCGCTCGGTGTACGGTGCGACGACCTTGGTCAGCTCGTCCTTGTTCAGCTTGGTGCGCAGTTCCTCGACGTTGCCCTTGAGCTCGTCGACGGTCAGCTTGGCCTTGATCTCCTCGACGCTCACGTCGGAGGGCAGCTCAGCCAGGCGAGTGCGGGTCTCGGCCAGACGGGTCTGGGCGCTCCCGGCGCGGGTCTTGAGCCGGTCGAGGGCGTCCTTGGCCTCCTGGACGACGACGTCACCGGCGCCGACGACGGCGTAGACGGGGGTCGGGAGGGTGCGTTCGGTGGTGCTCATGGCAACTCCTTGGTTTCGATCCGCGCTCTCACCTGTGGGGCGCCACAGTCCGTGGATCTGAGGTTTCTGACGTCTCCAAGTATGCGCCAAAGTGCTAACAATTGCTAGCGTTGTGCTAGCAGTTGTGAACTATTTCACCCCCGCGTAACGTTCGACAACCTGCCGTTTCGGATCTCGAACCGTCCGCGGGCGCTGGCCGGCAAGTGCTTGCTCCTGCAATCACCACGCGCGAATCCCTTGTGCGAGAGGGACGTCACCGACGCGCGGGCGACGGCTCGTAGCGGTAGAAGCCCCGACCGGACTTCTTGCCCAACCGACCGTCCTCGATCATCTGCAGCAGCAGCGGCGGCGGCGCGTAGAACGGCTCGGCGAACTCCTCGTACATGCCGTCGGCGATCGCCTTGACGGTGTCGAGGCCGACCAGATCGGCGAGTTTGAGCGGCCCCATCGGATGCGTACAGCCGAGCATCATCGCCTTGTCGATGTCTTCGACGGTGGAGAATCCGCTCTCGACCATCCGGATGCCCGAGAGCAGGTAGGGCACCAAGAGCGCGTTGACGACGAACCCGGACCGGTCGGCGGACTTGACCACCTGCTTGCCGAGGACGTCGTGCGCGAAGGCCGCGGCGCGCGCGGAGACCGCGTCACTCGTCGCCGGCGTCACGACCAACTCGACCAGGGGCAGCACCGGCACCGGATTGAAGAAGTGCAGCCCGATCACCCGCGAGGCGCGCTGCGTCGCACCGGCGAGCGCCATGATCGGGATCGACGAGGTGTTGGACGCGAGCACCGCCTCCTGATCGGCGAGCACCGCGTCGAGTTCGGCGAAGATCGCGCACTTGACAGACTGGTCCTCGACGACGGCCTCGACCACAAGCTCGCGATCGGCGAAGTCGGACAGACGCCCGGTGAAGCTCAGCCGCGCCGCGGCCTGCTCGCGCTCGCGCGCGGTCAGCTTGCCCGACGACACCCCTCGGTCGAGCGACTGCAGAATCCGTGCCCGACCGGCCGCCGCCCGTTCGCGTGTGGGCTCGCACAGGAGCACCTGAGCCCCGGCGCGCGCACAGACTTCGGCGATCCCCGCCCCCATCTGCCCTGCGCCGACGATCCCGACCCGCGAGATCCTGCCGCTAGCCATTCGCACTCTCCTGAACGTCCGATTCACCCGGCCGACCGGAACATCTCCGGGCCGAGAGACGACGATCCCGGGGCGGCGAGATTCTTCTCGCTCCCGGCCCCGGGATCGTCATGCGTCTACCTCGTGAGGAGGAAGCTGGTTCCTAGTGGAACTGGCCCTCTTCGGTCGAGCCCTTCAGGGCAGCGGTCGAGGTGTTCGGGTCGACGGTGGTGGCGACCTTGTCGAAGTAACCGGCACCGACCTCGCGCTGGTGCTTGATGGCGGTGAAGCCGCGCTCCTCGGCAGCCTTGAACTCGCGCTCCTGCAGGTCGACGAAGGCGGTCATGCCGTTGCGGGCGTAGCCGTAGGCCAGGTCGAACATGCCGTAGTTGAGCGAGTGGAAGCCCGCCAGGGTGATGAACTGGAACTTGAAGCCCATCGCGCCCAGCTCGCGCTGGAACTTCGCGATGGTGTCGTCGTCCAGGTGCGCCTTCCAGTTGAAGGACGGGCTGCAGTTGTAGGCCAGCAGCTGATCCGGGAAGTCCGCCTTGACCGACTCGGCGAAGTGCTTGGCGACCTCGAGGTCCGGCACGCCGGTCTCCATCCAGATCAGGTCCGCGTAGGGGGCGTAAGCCTTGGCGCGGGCGATGCAGGGCTCGACGCCGTTCTTGATGCCGTAGAAGCCCTCGCTGGTGCGGGTGCCGTCCAGGAAGGGACGGTCACGCTCGTCGACATCCGAGGTCAGCAGCGTGGCGGCCTCGGCGTCGGTGCGGGCGATGACGACGGTGGGCACGTTCGCCACGTCGGCGGCCAGGCGCGCCGAGGTCAGGGTGCGGATGTGCTGCTGGGTCGGGATCAGCACCTTGCCACCGAGGTGTCCGCACTTCTTCTCCGAAGCGAGCTGGTCCTCCCAGTGCGAGCCGGCGACGCCTGCGGCGATCATGGCCTTCTGGAGCTCGTAGACGTTCAGGGCGCCACCGAAGCCGGCCTCACCGTCGGCGACGATCGGCACCAGCCAGTTGTCGACCGACTTGTCGTCCTCGATGCGGGCGATCTCGTCGGCGCGCAGCAGGGCGTTGTTGATCCGGCGGACGACCTGCGGGACCGAGTTGGCCGGGTACAGCGACTGGTCCGGGTAGGTGTGACCCGAGAGGTTCGCGTCACCGGCGACCTGCCAGCCGGACAGGTAGATGGCCTTCAGGCCGGCGCGCACCTGCTGCACGGCCATGTTGCCGGTCAGGGCGCCCAGCGCGTTGATGTAGCTGTCGTCCTTCTTGCTGACGGCGTCCCAGAGGATCTCAGCGCCACGACGAGCGAGGGTCTGCTCCTCGACGACGGTGCCCTGGAGCTCGGCGACCTGCTCGGCGGTGTAGTCGCGGGTGATGCCGGCCCAGCGCGGGTTGGTGTCCCAGTCCTGCTGGATCTCCGCGGCGGTACGGGGCTGTCCGACGTTGCTCATAAGCCTTCGCTTTCTATTCCACTACCCGTGGGCAGTTGGTTACCAATGTCCGGGGCCCCCATGTTGCGAATCTGGGAAGACCTCGAGGCAGTGCCTGCAGCCACTGTGCCACAAGGTAAACATGCAGGTCCAGCCCCATCTAGCTGCAAAGCGGGTCCAGATTCCACGCCAGAATTGCAAATCTTGTAAATTTACTGACGTGGCCCAGCTTCGCAAGATCGCCAAAAAGTACGTGCGTACTGGGAAAATGCAAAACCCGCGAGTAACCTGCTGCGCACCGAGCTTCGCGCCCCGCCCCGTCCGCGGCGGGGCGCGGCTGCGCGGCGAGTGGGCGACATCACACCCGCGGGGGTCAGCGAGCCGCCCGATCAGTCGCCTCGTCGACCAGCGTGAGGAACTGACTCTCGTCCATGGGCGGTTCGATCGTCCCGGGCGTCCCGTCGTGCGCCCCGCTGTTCGCCGACACCACACTGAGCTGCATCGTGACGATCTCCCCGCGCGGGCGACGCACCAGCACGGTGGCGACGAGCGCGCTGCGGACCCGGACCTTGCCGTCCACCAGCGTGGTGACGGAGTCCTGCCGTACCACCAGCGCCTGTTCGGCGGCCGCGGAGACCGGCGGCGGCAGTTCGCGGGTGGAGGTGACGATCCGGGCGCCGGCAAGCGTGCCCCGCGTCGGTTCTGCGGTCACCACTCGGCACGGCCCGGTGGAGGCCCGCCGGTCGGCGTCGACGTCTCGCCGCACCGTCGTCACCAGCTCGGACAGCGTCGCGGCCGGCGACGAGGCCACCAGCAGCGCGGTGTTACCGGCGGTCAGACCCGGACTGAAGGCCTCGTCCGCGGTCGGTCTGCACTCGGCCGGCGTGAACTCGACGGTCTTCGCCTGCTCCAGCGTCCGGCGGTTGCCGCCGATCAGTTCACCGACGTCGGCCGGCATCACCTGGAAACCGTCAGGCACGTCTTCCGATCCGATCACGAGCGCGGACAGCGGCTCCGGGGTGGCCTCGCCGTCGCTGCACGCGGTCACGGTCAGCCCGACCACGGATGCGGCGAGCACCGCGACAGAGCGGATTCGGCACGAAGTAGAGAACGACACGCGGTCACCGTACCGACCGCACACCGAGAGGACCGGCGATGAGCAAGACCTACGTGGGTTCACGACTGCGCAGTCTGCGCGCCGAACGCGGGCTGTCTCAGCAGGAGATGGCGCGCGGGCTGGGCATCTCGGCGTCGTACCTGAACCAGATGGAGCACGATTCGCGGCCGCTGACCGCCTCCGTTCTGGCCAAGATCAGCGAGGTCTTCGGGATCGACATCGCGTTCTTCGACCCGCACGACGACATCCGGCTGATCGCCGAACTGCGCGAGGCACTGCTCGACGACGACCTCGGCGCCGACCCGGCCGCCGCCGACCCCGCGGAGATCAGTGCGATGGTCAGTCGGCATCGCACGGTCTCCGAGGCGATGGTCGACCTGCACCGCCGATACCGACTGGTGTCCGAGCAGCTGGCCTCGGCCACCTCCGGACGCCACGAATCCGGCCGCCGCGGCACCATCAGCGCACCGCACGAGGAGGTGCGCAACTACTTCTACGATCGCCGCAACTACATCCACGAGCTCGACGTCGCCGCCGAGGAGCTCACCTCGCGAATGCGGATGCACTCGGTCGACATCCGCACCGGCCTCACCGACCGCCTCGAAGAGCTGCACGGCGTCCGCATCAACCGGCGCGTCGACCTGGGCGACGACGTGCTGCACCGCTTCGACCGGAAATCGCGGCGGCTCGACTTCGCGGCCGCTCTGTCACCGGGCCAGCGCACCTTCCGGATCGCCGCCGAGCTCGCCTACCTGGAGTTCGGCGACTTGATCGACCAGCTGGCCGACGAGGGGAGCTTCACCACCGACGACGCCCTCGCGCTGGCGCGGCACGGGCTGGCGAACTACTTCGCCGCCGCGGCGATCCTCCCCTACGCCCAGTTCCACGGCGCCGCCGAGGACTACCGGTACGACATCGAACGGCTCTCGGCGTTCTACTCGGTGTCGTACGAGACGGTCTGCCACCGGCTCTCGACGCTGCAGCGACCGAACCTGCGCGGAGTCCCGTGGACCTTCGTCCGCATCGACCGGGCGGGGAACATGTCGAAACGCCAGAGCGCCACCAGCTTCCACTTCTCCGCGAGCGGCGGCACCTGCCCGCTGTGGAACGTGTACGAGACCTTCGGATCTCCCGGGAAGATCCTCACGCAGATCGCCGAGATGCCCGACGGCCGCGAGTACTTCTGGATCTCCCGGACCGTCGAGCGCCGGGCGGCGCGGTACGGGCAGTCGCCCAAGACGTTCGCGATCGGGATGGGCTGCGAGCTGCGGCACGCGAGCCGGGTGATCTACTCCGACGGCCTCGAGCTCGGTCCGCAGGCCGCCGTGACGCCGATCGGCGCCGGCTGCCGCGTCTGCGACCGCCCCAACTGCGCGCAGCGCGCCTTCCCGCCGCTGGGCACCAGCGTGACGATCGACGAGCACCGCAGCACCGTCTCCCCGTACATGAGTATCGATACCTGACCCCTCGCCCGTCGAGCCGGTGAGAACCCCTCGCCGTTGAACCGACGACAAACCCCACGACCGTTGAGCCGATCAGAAAGCGCACCGCACGTTGAGGCGGCGAGAACCCCTCGCCCGTTGAACCGACGATAGATCCCACGACCGTTGAGCCGATCAGAAAGCGCACCGCACGTTGAGGCGGCGAGAACCCCTCGCCCGTTGAACCGACGACAGATCCCACGACCGTTGAGCCGATCAGAAAGCGCACCGCACGTTGAGGCGGCGAGAACCCCTCGCCCGTTGAGCCGACGACAGATCCCACGACCGTTGAGCCGATCAGAAAGCGCACCGCACGTTGAGGCGGCGAGAACCCCTCGCCCGTTGAGCCGGCGAGGAACGCAGTGACGAGCCGAGTCGAAACGACCCCGCCCGCAGCATCGGCGCCCGACTCACACCGGCCGGCACACACGCCGGCCCGCGGTCGACGTGACGCGGCTCACCGGTCGGCTACCTTCGAAGTCATGAGCACACCACGCGTCTCACCCGGCCACCTGCGCGAGCTGGGTCCGATCAACTGGGTCATCGTCCGCGCGATGTCGCTGGCGACCGGTACCGACAACGCCCACATCTTCGCCACCCTGGGCCGCAGCAAGGGCCTGTTCCGCGGCTGGCTCCACTATTCGAGCCGGATGATGCCGTTCGGCGAACTCTCCCGCCGGGAGACCGAGATGGTGATCATCCGCGTCGCCCATCTGCGCGGCTGCGACTACGAGCTCGACCACCACCGGCGACTCGGCGCCAAAGCCGGCATCGACGGTGCGATGTTCGGCCGGATCCTGGAGGGCCCGGACGCCGGCTGGGGAGATCGCGAAGCGGCCCTGCTGCGCGCCACCGACGAACTTGTCACCGACCGCGACATCAGCGACGACACGTGGTCAGCGCTCCGCAGGCACCTGACCGAACGCAAGGCGATCGCGCTGGTGCTGCTGGTGGGCCAGTACGACATGCTCGCGACCACCATCGGCACCCTGCGGATCGAGCGCGACGAGTTCTCCGACGGTGCGCGATGAGCTCGCTCGCCGAGCAGCTGATGCAGAATCCGCTGTTCTCCCGGATCTACGAGCGCGCCTGGCGGCCGCTGTTCACCCGGGGATTCAGCCTGGGCGGGTCGTCGACCCTCGACTACGACCGCACCCTGCGCGCCTACCTCGCCCGGCCCGGTGAGCGCCGGGTCCTCGACGTCGCCTGCGGTCCAGGCAACTACGCCGCCGATGCCGCGCGCGGACTGACCGGAGACGGCGCCTACATCGGCCTCGACTACTCCGCCGCGATGCTGGCCCAGGCCGTGCACACCCACCGGCGCCCACGAGTCGCCTTCGTCCGGGGCGACGCCCACCGGCTGCCGTTCGCCGACGGATCCTTCGACACCGTCACCTGCCTGGCCGCGCTGTATCTGATTCCCGACCCGCTGCCGGTACTCGACGAGATGGCCCGCGTCCTCGCGCCCGGCGGGGAGCTGATCGTCTTCACCTCGGTGCGGGCCTCGATCGCTGCCGTGCCCGGTGCGCAGGCGGTCGCCGGCCTGTCCGGTCTGCGCATCTTCGGTCGCACCGAGATCGTCGGCCGCCTGCCCGGGCTCGGCCTGGTGGACGTGGAGCAGACGATCACCGGAGTCGGCCAGTACGTCCACGCGCGCAAACCGCCGCGCTGATCCGCATTCGGCCCGGCTGCGGAGGCCGACCGCCGAGACTGAGGACCTACGGACTATGGTCTCCGAATTAGGTAAGGGTAAGTTATTAAGCGGAACAACTTCCCTCGAAATTCAGGAGCCGACATGTCCGAGGTCAGCACACCCACCGATCTACCGCTCAGCGGCCGCAAAGACGAGGACATGCCCGGCCACTGGTTGCTCGCCCGGATGGGCAAGCGCGTCCTCCGTCCGGGAGGCCTGGAGTTGACCCGGCACATGCTGGCCGACGCCGGTCTGACCGGGTCCGACGTCGTCGAACTGGCACCGGGGCTGGGCAAGACCGCGGCCGCCGTCCTCGCCGCTGACCCGAAGTCGTACATCGGTGTGGAGTCTGATCCGGCGGCGGTCGCCCTCACCGAGAAGGTCGTCGGGCATCGCGGCACCGTGATCGAGGCCGACGCCGCAAAGACCGGTCTGGCCGGGGCGAGCAGTGACGTCGTGATCGGCGAGGCGATGCTGACCATGCAGTCCGAGCGCGGCAAAGACGCGATCATCGGCGAGGCTTTCCGCGTCCTGCGCCCGGGTGGCCGCTATGCCATCCACGAGCTGGCGCTGGAGCCGGACACCCTCACCGACGAGCAGAAGACCGAGATCCGGCAGGCGCTGGCCCGCTCGATCAAAGTGAACGCGCGGCCGCTGACCGAGGCCGAGTGGCGCGAGCGGTTCGCCGCGGCGGGGTTCGAGGTGGAGCAGGTGCGCTTCGCGAAGATGGCCCTGCTGGAACCGCGTCGCATGATCGCCGATGAGGGTCCGCTCCGTGCCCTGAAGATCGCCGGCAACGTGCTGACCCATCCGGATGCACGACGACGCATCGTCGGAATGCGGAAAGTCTTCCGAAAGTACCGCCGGGAGCTCGCCGCCATCGAGATCATCGCGCGAAAGCCCGCCACCGATGAGTGAGCCCGCTGCTTCGTCGTACCTGACCGGTCTCGCCGACCCCAACGTCGACGACACCGGTGACCGACCCAAGGTGACCGTCCTGCATCGCGGCGCGTCCGAGACGGTGATCCGGCTCGCCTTCCGCCAAGCTCAACGCATGCCGGATCACACTGCGGCACACCCGATCCTGGTACTCGGACAGGCCGGCGTCATCGACTTCGCCGTCGAGGGCACGATCCACGAACTGTCTCCGGGCACCGCGGTCCGCGTCGATGCCCGGGTCCCGCACTCCCTGGAGGCCCGCACCGACGCGACCGCCACTCTCGTCGTGGTGCACCCGCCGGCGCCCGAGGACCGAGCCGAATGAGCCCCCGTCAGCGAGACCGGGTCCGTTCGCTCGTCGCCGAAGCCGACTACCCCCTCGATGCCCAGACAGTCGCCACCGCGCTCGACATCCATGTCACGACTGCGCGATTCCACCTCAACAACTTGGTGGACGAGGGTGCTGTGGTGACCGTGGCCCTTCCGCCCGAGGGAGTGGGGCGCCCGAAGGTCGGGTACCGCCTCGTCGTCGCACCACCGATCGACGATCTGCTGATCATGCTCATCGCCCGTACCGGCGAGAGCCCAGAGGCGCGCGAGGTGCTAGCTGCCGACGTCGGACGGGCCTGGGCGGCAAAGCATCTGCCGCGGGCCGACACCGACGTGCCGGACCCGGTCGTGCTGGCAGAGACCATCCTGACGCGCCTCGGGTTCCGCATCCTCGGCGTGATGCGGGTCTTCGGCGACCACGAGATCACCCTGTGCGGATGTCCGCTGAAAGACCTCGAACGCGACCTTCCCGAGGTGGCTCGCGGTCTGGTCCGCGGGATCCTCGAGGCGGCGCTGGCGGCGGGCTCCGAAGCACTGCCCGCGAACTACGCGGTGACCGTCCGCCCCGACCCGAACGGCGCCTGCGAGCTCCGGCTGAGCCTCACCCAGTCCGCCGCCCGACCCTGAAGTACACCGTCGACCGAACCGTCCGCGTTCGGTGATTCCACCCCGTATCGATCCCACCCCACGTCAAGGAGAACAGCATGATCCGCCGCCTTCGTCTCACCCTGCTCACCGTTCTGGCCGTTGCCGCCGCCGCACTCGGCCTGCACGCCACCGCGGCCGCCGCGTACGCACTCCCCGCGGACTTCACCGTCACCTCCGCCGACCCGACCGTCACCGAACTGGACGACATCATCGAGTTCTTGGTCGAGACCGACGCCTCCGACGAGGCCAAGGCACGCAACCTGGAGGGCGGCATGGACGCCGTCATCGTGCCGAAGACCGTCTACAACCTCGGGTTGTTCCGGGCCCCGCGCGGCAAGAACGCGATCACCGAGATCTCCGGCCGCAGCGGTGACACCATTCAGGCCCGGCTGCAGGCGAGCTCGGCCGGTCGGCCGACGGTCAACACCACCGTGGAGTTCAAGAAGATCGACGGCAACTGGCGGCTGGCGAACAACTCGCTCTGCCAGGGCGTCAAGACCGTCGGCTTGAACATCTACTGCAACGCCTGATCGGAGACCGGCTCGCCGTGCGACGTTTCGACAAGCTCAACGAGCGAGGCAAGCTCGGCGAGCAACGTTTCGACAAGCTCAACGAGCGAAGCAAGCTCGCCGTGCGACGTTTCGACAAGCTCAACGAGCGAGGCAAGCTCGGCGAGCAACGTTTCGACAAGCTCAACGAGCGAAGCAAGCTCGGTGAGCGACGTTTCGACAGGCTCAACGAGCGAAGCAAGCTCAACGAGCGAAGCAAGCTCGGCGAGCAACGTTTCGACAAGCTCAACGAGCGAAGCAAGCTCAACGAGCGAGGCGAGCTCAACGAGCCGAGGGCGCCGCATATCGAGGTGCGCGACCTCCGCGTCGACCTCGGCGGCCGCACGGTGCTGCACGACGTCGATCTGACCGTGTCCGGGGGAGAGGTGGTGTACCTGCTGGGCCGCAACGGCGCGGGGAAGTCCACCTTGCTTCGCAGCATCTGCGGGATGGTCACCCCGAGATCGGGCTCCGTGTTCATCGGCGGCACACCGGTGCGTTCGCTCGGATCTCCCGCCCGCCGGCTCGGCATGCACCTGGGGATCGAGACCGTCCATCCCGGACACACAGCCCGCCGTCACCTGCGGTGGGTGGCCGCCGCAGCCGGCCTGCCCCGCTCACGGGTCGACGACGTGCTGGACATCACCGGTGTCGCCGCCTACGGCGATCGCCGTATCGGCGGTTATTCACTCGGCATGCGTCAGCGTCTCGGCATCGCGACGGCGCTGCTCCCGGACGCGCACGCCCTGGTGTTCGACGAGCCACTCAACGGACTCGACGTCGAAGGCATCGTCTGGTTCCGCTCGCTCCTCACCGAACTCGCGAGCCGAGGCCGGGGCGTCGTCGTCGCGACACATCTGCTGGCCGAGGTGCAGCGCAGCGCCGGAGACTCCGCAAGTCCAGAGCGACCCGTCGCGCGCGTCGTCCTGGTGGATCGGGGTACCACGAGCCCGGCCGTGGGGGTCTCCGGCTTCGTCGGCGAGCATGCCGATCTGGAGGCGGCCTATCTCGCAGCCCTGGGCCCTGCCGAGACGGGAGCACTCGCGTGAATCCGGGCGCGCCGGTCGGCCAGGTCCGTCGCGGAGTAGTCGCCGAGCGGGTGCGCACCGGCGGCCTGCGCAGCTTCTTGCTGCTCGGATCAGTCCCGGCCGGTGTCGTCCTTCCGCTCCTCATCACTTTCGGCATCGCCGCTGTGGCCGAGCGGATTTCGCGTCTCAACAGCAGCGAGATCTCGGTGAGCGAGACGACGTCGTCGAACTCCGTCTACTGGATTCTGACATTCACCGTGATCGTCGGAGCGCTCAGCGCCGCATACGCTCAGGCCACGAGCATGCGGGGCCCGGCCCGGGACATGGACCGGTACCTGTATCCGTGGGCGCCCGCGTCGGCGCTGGCACGCTGGCTCTATTACGGTCTGGTGACCGCACTGGTGAGTGCCGCTCTGGTGGCGGTCGTGATGTCCGCGCTGCCGGCGATGTTCCCGACCGTGTACGGCCAGGTCGATCTGTTCTCGGCCGAAGGCGGGCGCTTCGTGATCACCGTCCCGGTGTTCGCGTTCTTCGCGTGCGGACTCGGAGTCGGACTCGCCGGAGTACTCGGGCATCCGGCCGGCACCCTGGCGGTGTTATTGTTCTGGGCGTTCGTGATGGAGGACGCGATCGTCTTCGTCCCGAACGGAACCAGGATCCAGGCGTACATGCCCTTGCTCAACGGCACCTGGGGCACCGGCCAGGATCTGGTGATCACCCCGCCCTGGGGCGTCGACGGCGCATTGGTCTACTTCGCCCTCGTCTGCACGACCGTCTTCGCCCTCGGTGCGGCCGCCGTCGCCGCCCGCCGCCGCCGACACTAGTGACGACTCGTCACAGGCGCCGGTAGTCGCGGACCGGCATGCGCGGTGCACGACGCTGCGGCCACTCGCCGTGGAGTTCACACATGCGCACGACCCGATACCGGTGACCCGCATACGGTTTCAGCAGTTCCGCCATCCCCGCATCGTCCACCGGTTCGCCGGCGAGCTTCTGACCGACGATCGACGGCACGTGATAGTCGCCGAAGGGGACCGCGTCGGCGTCGCCCAGTGCGCGGAACCGTACGTGTGCCGCGGTCCATCGACCGATGCCGGGCAGGGCCGTGAGAACATCGGCCTTGGTTTCGACGTCGTACGTCGCCGCGTGCCTGATGGTACGCATCCGGACCGGTTCCAGGCCGCTGCGGTGCCAGTCGGCCTCCGTGATCTCCCGCCAGACCGGGCGTGGCGGCGGCACCAGCAGTTCGACCGGGCCGGGGGCCCGAGTCCCGTATCGCCGCAGCAGGTACCGCCATGCGCGGTAGGCCTCGGCCCCGACCACCTTCTGTTCCATGACGGCCGCGACCAACGCCTCCCAGACCCGATCACTGCGGCCGATCCGCAAGCCTCGCGACCGCGCGACGAGCCGCCGCAGCACGTCCGAGTCGACGGGCAGCGAATCCGGATCGTCGCCCGCACCGAGTAGGCCGGGCAGACTCTCCACCAGCCATGGGGCGCCGGGGCCCCACGCCCGACCGACCACCTCGCCCGCAGGCGCATCGGAGCTCACTGCGACCGCACCGGGCCCGTCCGGCGTGTGCACCGCCCGCCAGATCGAACCGTCGGGCGCCTTCCGGTAAGCGGGGTCGTGGGCACCGCGCCGGTGGAGACCGAGCACCGCGTCGACGTCGATCGGTCCCGGCGTCCGCCAGCGACGCTCGCTGTCGGGTTGCACTGCTGTGACTATAGGCGCTCTCGCGCCGCAGGTTCGGCGTTCCGCCCGCCCCCCTCAAGACGGGCGGAACTGTGTGATCGCGCTCCGCCGGCCACCGCGAGCCGGCCCCGGACAAGGGGCGAAGCGTCGGCGCCGCCGTGCCGACGGGCGACTCTCGGCGGCCCCGGCCTCGATCCGGACCAATCCAGCGACGGTCGCAGGCGCGACGTCGATCACGCCTACGACGTTAGGCGACCGACAACGGGCGGTCACCGATCGAATCCACGAAATACGTGAGACGCAACAGTGCAGAACACACGAAATCTCCGCGAAACAGCGAGCTATGAGGTCAATACTCCACAGTCATGTCGGAGCGTCTCCTGAGTCAATAGTGTGTCTGGCCAGCGCACGCATTCGCTTGCTGGAGACGAAGCCGAGCACCGCGCGCAGCGCGCTCGCCGGGTCCGTGAGATCGATGCCGGAGAGTTCTCGGATCCGGTCGATCCGGGCGCGCAGGGTGTTCGGATGGATGCCGAGCTGCCGGGCGGCCTCAGAGATGTTCTCGCGGAACTCCAGTGCCGTGTAGACCGTCGTCAGCAGATCGCTGCGATACTCGCGGTCGTAGTCGGCGAGCACCGCGAGCGGTGCGGTGAGATCGTTCTCGTAGGGCACCAACGCATCCCCCGACCGCACGATCATCAACGCGTCGTCGACGTCGGCAGCTGACGCGATCCGGACGGCGCCTTCAGAAGCCAGCGGCCGCGCGCCCAGCTTGATATTCAGCGCACGCAGGATCTCTCGCGCCGCAGCCGCCGACTCGTGCAGCTGATAAACCCCGGGCACCCGATGACCGATGCCGACCGGCAGGTCCCCGGACGACCGCATCGCCCGGCGCAGTCGTGCTCCCAGTCGTTCGACGACGTCGCCCGCCGTCTCGGCCGTCGCTACAGGCACGACCGCGAGCAGGATCCCCTCGCTGAGCACGCTGCACTCCTCGGGGAACTCTGCCGCCAGAGCGAGCCGGAACCGTTCGAGACTCCGGGTCGGGACCTCCGCGGCGACGGCGACGTGCGCCCGATCCGGCCGCAGCCCGACGACGGCGGCCGGCAGGGCCGCCTCGGACGTGCCGTTCAGCAATGCCAGCAGCGCGCTCTGCCGACGACGGACAGCCAGGGCCGCTTCTCGCTCGGAGGCCTCCGAAGGATCCTCGAGCGCGTTCGGGTCACGAACGATCCCGGCGAGCGCGCGGATGAGCGTGTCGCCCGACACCCACGGCGACCGGCGGAGCAGGACCGGCGCGGCCGGCGCCTGCAGTCCCCGGGCGGTGCCGGCAGGCAACACGAGGGCGGCCGCGTCGACGCATTCCGCGCAGAGCGCGGCGAGACCGTCGTCCCCGCTGATCGGCATCGAGACCAGCACCAGATGGCCTGAGTAGTCGGTCGACGCCCCTGGCTGATACAGCTCAATGCCTCGGACCACCGCCTGCAGCCGCTCGGACTCCGGTACGGAGTCGCCGAACGGCACCAGCAGCCCTTGCGCTTCGACGAGGATCTGATCGAGAGTGCGCTGGCTCACACCGGCTGAGTATGCCCGCTCGACGCCTCTCGCGCACGCGCACCGCGAAGTCCGGCACGGGGTGCGACCTCTACGACGCGCGCTACGACCGCTCGAACGGCGGCCCGTGGGCGCGCCGTCGTGCGCGTCAGATCGCGAAGCCGCCTCGGTTGCTCTTGGTCTGCCCCTCCTTGAGCACCAGCAGGATGTTCTCCTTGTCTCCGACCAGATCGGCGTCCGTGCTCGGATCGCCCTTCACCACGACGACGTCGGCGAGCTTGCCCGCCTCCAGCGTGCCCAGCTTGTCGTCGACCATGCAGAGTTCCGCCGAGGTCTTGGTTCCCGCGGTGATGGCCTGCAACGGCGTCATGCCGCCGAACTTCACCAACAGTCCCACTTCGCCGAGGTTGGTGCCGTGATCGGGCACCAGACCCGCATCGGTGCCGGTGGCGATCTTGATGCCGGCTTCCACCGAAGCCTTGATGGACTCCTGCGCCATCTTGTGCCACTTCTCACTCTTGGCGACTGCCTGCGGAGTAGCCGTGTCCGGGTGCATGGTCTCCAAGAGAGTCGGCACCAGGAACTGCCCGTTCTCCACCATCTTCTGACGGAGTTCGTCGGTCAGCGCGTAGCCGTGTTCAATGCTGCGGACACCTGCCTCGACCGCCGCCGTGATTCCCTTGAGACCGATCGCATGGGCCGCGACCGGCCGGCCTCCATAGTTCTGCCCCTCCTCGACCAGCGCCGCGACCAACTCCTCCCGAGCACCGAGGTAGTCGGGCTGATCGTTGATGGAGGTGACTCCTCCGCTGGAGGCGACCTTGATCACGTCGACGCCTTCGCGGCACAGTTCACGCGCCTCCAGGCGCGCCTCGTCGACACTGTCCACCAGCACGCCGCCGGCGATCTCGGTGCCGCTCAGCCCCGACGGGATGTGGAAGTCGGCGTGACCGCCGGTCTGGGAGAGCATCTTGTCGGCCACCAGCAGCCGAGGGCCCTCGATCAGCCCGTGCGCCACCGCGTCCCGCACACCCACGTCCACACCCATCAGATCCCGGACGGTCGTCACACCCGCCTCGAGAGTCACCTTCAAGCGATCGATCAGCTGGAAGTAGCAGTACGACGGCGGAACCATCGCCATCATCACCGGCGACCCCTTGGTGCCCGGCAGCGCCAGATGCACGTGCACGTCGAAGAATCCCGGACATACGGAGTTGCCCTTCAGATCCACATCCACCGCAGCATCACCGACGTCCGGCGCCCCGGCGGCCGGACCGGCGTAGGAGATGGTGTCGCCGTCGATCACGACGACGGCGTCGTCGACCGGGTCGCCCCCGTTTCCGTCGATCAAGCGGGCGTTGCGCAGCACAGTTGTGGTCATGACTCGTCTGTACACCGATGCGCACGGTGACGCTGGCGCTCGCGCGCAGAAGTCCACGACTATCGCGAGAAACGGCACGAAATGGAAGCACTCATGCATGAATCGGTTCATCTCCCGGACCCTTGCACGACGCCCGGAGGCGACCGCCTCACCCGGGGATCCGCACCCGCCGCGGCGAGCCCGAGCCGCAGATCGGCACACTTCGTCGGGCGACCTGGCACGAAACGACGCCCCCCACCGAAATCGCCTGTCACATGCGGCGATTCACGCATGATCGGGGAGACGCGAAGCCGCCCTGCAGGCTATCGTCGAAGGCGGAAACCGCTCAACGAAAGCAGACCACCCTTATGTGCACACGTGTGATGTGGCCGGACGCCCACGGCGCGGTCATCGTCGGCCGGAACATGGACTTCCATCAGGATCTCCATACCAATCTCTGGAAGCTCCCCCGCGGGATCAAGCGCAACGACCGCGTCGAGGGCAAGCTCGAATGGACCGCCAAATACGGCAGCGTCGTCGCCGGCGTGTACGACATCCTGTCGGCCGACGGCGTCAACGAACAGGGCCTGGCCGGTCACGTGCTGTGGCTGGCCGAGTCCGAATACGGCACCCCGGACCCGCAGCGCCCGCAGCTCGCCATGTCCGTGTGGCTGCAGTACTACCTGGACAACTTCGCCACCGTCGGCGAAGCGATCGCCTGGACCAAGGAGAACAATCCCCAGGTGATCCCGATGGCCGATCCGACAGGCGGCAGCCACCCCGCGATCCATCTCGCCCTCGACGACGCCAGCGGCGACTCGGCGATCCTCGAGTACATCGACGGCGAGCTGAACGTCTACCACGACCGCGACTACCTGGTCATGACCAATTCGCCGTCGTACGATCAGCAGCTCGAACTGGTCAAGAAGTACGACGGCATCGGCGGCGATGCGCCACTGCCCGGCACCTGCGATGCGAAAGACCGCTTCGCCCGCGCCGACTTCTACGTCCGCCACCAGGTGCAGCCGAAGAACAATCTGCAGGCGCTCGCCGCGATGCAGAGCATCATCCGGAACACCGCCCAGCCGTTCCGCACGCCGGAGCCGGGCAAGCCGGATGCCTCGCAGACGCTGTGGCAGGTGGTGATCGACCTGACGAACCTCCGCTACGTGTTCGAGTCGACGACTCGTCCCAACACCGTCTGGGTGGATCTGAAAGAACTGGATTTCAGTGAGGGTTCGGGCGAGTGGAAGCTCGACCTCATCAACGATCTCGAAGTCGAGCACGGCCTGTCCGGCAACGTCACGAAGAAGTTCGCCAAGCACCGCAAGTTCCACATCGTGTCCATCGAGCAGGCCAAGCTGATCGGCGAGGTCGTCGAGAAGGCGATGAAGACGGTCGGCGAGGTCAAGGAGCCGGCCGAGGGCTACGCGCACAAGATCCAAGACAGCGTCAACGCCAAACTCGCCGAGTTCGTCGACGCGGAGTGACCTGACGTACCAGAACGACGCCGCGGCCCCGTCTCCTTGCGAGGAGGCGGGGCCGCGGCGGTTCTGACTCTGCTTCCGGCTTCTGCACCGCGGACAGTCAGAGGTTGATCATGTGTCCGATCGCGCCGTGGAAGGTCTCCTGGAGTGCCTCGCTCATCGTCGGGTGCGTGTGGACGTTGCGCGCGAGTTCCTTCGCCGTCAGGTCCCATTTCTGCGCGAGAGTCATCTCCGGAAGCATCTCCGAGACGTTGTCGCCCACCAGGTGACCGCCGAGCAACTCGTCGGTCTCGGCGTTGGTGACGAGCTTGGCGAAACCGGCGGTGGCCGCGAGCCCCTGTGCCTTGCCGTTGGCCGAGAACGGGAACTTGGTGACCTTGACGTCGTAGCCCTCGTCCTTGGCCTGCGTCTCCGTGAGACCGAACGAGGCGACCTGCGGCTGGCAGAAGGTCGCACGCGGCATCATGCGGTAGTCGCCCAGCGGCATGGTCTCGGCACCGGCCATCGTCTCGGCGGCCACCACGCCCTGTGCCTCGGCCACGTGCGCCAGCATCAACTTGCCGGTGACGTCGCCGATCGCGTAGACGCCGGGGACGTTGGTCCGCATGTGGTCGTCGATCGCGATGGCTCCCCGATCGGTGAGCGCCACGCCAGTCTTCTCCAGACCGTAGCCCTCGACACGCGGCGCGAAGCCGACGGACATCAGGACCTTGTCGACGGTCAACGAGTTCTCCGCGCCCTTCGGGTCCTTGTATGTGACGACCACCTGCGAGCCCTGATCGTCGACCGTCTGCACGGCGGTTCCGGTGAGGATCTTGACGCCAAGCTTCTTGTACTGCTTGGCGATCTCCTTGGACACTTCTTCGTCTTCGTTGGGAAGGACACGGGGGAGGAATTCGATGATGGTGACGTCCACACCGTAGTTGGCCAGGACGTAACCGAACTCCATGCCGATCGCCCCGGCGCCGACGATCGCGATGGACTCGGGCAGGTCCCGGGTCAGGATCTGCTGTTCGTAGGTGACGACGTTGTCGCTGAGCTCGACGCCCGGCAGCAGCCTCACGGTAGAGCCGGTGTCGATGATCAGGTTGTCCCAGGTGACCTTCCGATCGCCGACCGCGATCGTCGACGCGTCCTCGAACACGCCGTAACCGTCGATCTCGGTGATCTTGTTCTTCTTCATCAGGAAGTGGACTCCCTTGACGATCCCGTCCGAGACCTTGCGACTGCGGTCGAAGGCGGCGCCGAAGTCGAAGCTCACCTCACCGGAGATCCCGAAGGTCTTCGCCTCGTGCTGGAACACATGAGCCAGCTCAGCGTTGCGAAGGAGCGCCTTGGACGGGATGCAGCCGACGTTCAGACAGACGCCTCCCCACCATTTCTCCTCGATGACGGCAGTTTTCATTCCGAGTTGGGCGGACCGGATCGCGGCCACGTACCCGCCTGGGCCGGCGCCCAGGACGACGGTGTCAAAGTGTTCAGTCACGCCGTTCAGCCTACGTCGACCCGAGCGTATGCGCAGGCACCCGGACGACGACGATCGTGGCGTCCACCACGCGCCGGACCATCCCGGTGTTTCGGCCGAGAAACCCGCTCGAGGTCCACTGTGCCCTTTGTTAGCGGTGTTCACCGGCCGCGGATCCGGGTTTGCCTGCATCGTGTCGAACTCGTCGGGCCTTCCCCGCGGACAGGTCCGTAGCCTCCTATCGCGGACGCGCATCCCGTCAGGGAGCCTGCCCCGCGATCTGAGCGCCGAGCAGTGGGCCGCTCTGTGGGGGGCATCGTCGGGTGACGTCACCCCGGACAGCCGAAAGTTTGAACCCGAGAATAGAACGTGTTCCAATTGTGGAATGGTCCTCGACCTGTTCGCCCCCGCACGACTCGGTCCGCTGACACTGCGGAACCGGCTGATCAAGTGCGCCACCTTCGAGGGCATGACCCCCGATGCGCTGGTCAGCGACGATCTGATCGAGTTCCACCGCGAATACGCCGCGGGCGGAGTCGCGATCAGCACCGTGGCCTACTGTGCGGTCTCCGGTGAGGGCCGCACCGACCGGCACCAGATCTGGATGCGCGACGAGGCCGTACCCGGTCTGCGCCGGCTGACCGATGCGATCCATGCCGAGGGAGCACTGGCAGCGGCTCAGTTGGGGCATGCGGGTGCGGTGTCGAACTCGAAATCCAACCGCGCCCGAGCGCTCGGCCCCGGAGCGATTCCGGCGCCGATGGGAATGTCACTGACGCGCAGGCTGTCTGTGGACGAGATGCCCGCACTGCGTGCGAAGTTCGCCACCGCGGCCAAACTCGCCGTCGACTCCGGATTCGACGCCCTCGAGGTCCACTGCGGTCACAACTATCTGATCAGCTCGTTCCTCTCCCCTCTGCTCAACCATCGCCGCGACGGTTACGGAGGACCGCTGGTGAACCGCGCGCGCCTCGCGCGCGAGGTCCTCGAGACGGTCCGGGAAGCCGTCGGCCCCGATGTCGCAGTGTGGGCCAAACTCAACATGTACGACGGTGTCGGGGCTCCGGGGCCCGGACGGGGACCGAAGCCGTGGCGCGGGTTCAACGTCGACGAGGCCTGTGAGACGGCGCGGCTCTTCGAAGCCGACGGCTACATCGACGCGATCGAACCCACCGCGGGCAGTTCGCTGCTCAATCCGATGTACCTGTTCCACGGGCGGCCGCCGCGTGCGTCGTTCGCCGCCGCATTCACCGGCGCCATGCGGGCCGGCCTCAAGACCGCGGGACCGGTCTTTTTGAAGTACTACCCGTACCACGACGCCTATCTGCTGCCGTTGGCCCGGGAACTCCGCGCCGCGACCTCACTGCCGATCATCCTGCTGGGCGGCATCACCGACCGGGCGAGCATGGACCTGGCGATGGCCGAGGGGTTCGACTTCGTCGCGATGGGTCGCGCGCTGCTGCGCGAGCCCGACCTGCCCCGGCGGATTGCCGCCGACCCCGACACCGTCTCGCGCTGCACGCACTGCAACGAGTGCATGCCCACCATCTACAGTCGCACCCGCTGCCCGATCCGCACCGGCGAACTCCCCGACCCCGTCGGCCGGTGATCTCGATACGCCGGCGCTCACTGCGTTCGCGCCGGCTACTCGATCACCAAGAGACCCTCGACGATTGAGCGAGCGCAGCGAGTCGAAATCCCCCTCCCCCACGACCGACCGATCACTCGACTCTCTCCTTACCGGCCAACCACTACCCTGGGCCGGGTGGACACCGAAGACCCGTACCTCTGGCTGGAAGACGTCACCGGCGACGACGCACTCGACTGGGTGCGCGCCCACAACGAGCCGACCGTCGACGACCTGACCTCGTCGCCGCGCTTCGCCGAGCTTCGTGACGGCGCCCTCGAGGTACTCGACACCGACGAGAAGATCCCCTACGTGCGGCGGCGTGGCGAGTACCTCTACAACTTCTGGCGCGATGCCGAGCACCCGAAGGGCCTCTGGCGCCGAACCACCCTCGATTCATACCGGACGGCGTCGCCCGACTGGGACGTGCTGATCGACGTCGACGAGCTGGCCCGCGCCGAGGGCGAGAACTGGGTCTGGGCCCGCGTCTCTCTCCTCTACCCTGACTACGACCGCGCGCTGGTGGCCCTCTCCCGCGGTGGCGCGGACGCCACCGTCGTCCGCGAGTTCGATGTGGCACAACGTGATTGGGTCTCCGAATCGGACGGCGGATTCACCCTTCCAGAGGCTAAGAGTTCGATCGGCTGGATCGACCGAGACACCGTCTACGTCGGCACAGACTTCGCCGAGACTCCCGACGGACTACCCGCGATGACCACTTCCGGATACCCGCGCACTGCCCGGCGTTGGGTCCGCGGCACCCCACTCGACGACGCGCCGACGGTCTTCGCCGGAGAGGTGACCGACGTGGCAGCCGGGGCGTCGTACAGTCACACGCCCGGCTATGAGCGGCACTTCGTGTCGCGGTCCACCGACTTCTACAATTCGCTCAGCTACGAATTGGTCGACGGCGAACCCGTGCTCATCGACATCCCCACCGACGCACACTTCTCCGTCCGCGAGGATCATCTGCTCGTCATGCCGCGTCGAGACTGGGCCGTCGACGGGGTGACGCACGCGCCGGGTTCGCTGCTGGTGTTCGACTACCCGTCGTACCTCTCCGGAGATCGCACCCACCGCGTCCTGTTCTCCCCGGACCGGCACACCAGCCTGGAGTCGTACGCGTTCACCCGCTCGCGCCTGGTGCTGGTGACCCTGCACGACGTCGCGACTCGCCTCGAGTTCCTCACGGTCGGAGACTGGGAGTCCGCCCCGATCGACGGCCTGCCCGGGCTGGCGACCATCGACGTGCTCGACACCGACCCCGACGAGAGCGACGAGATCTGGCTTTCCGCAAGCTCTTTCACACACGCGCCGAGTCTCCTGCACGGCGATGCCACCACCGGTGTGAGCGTGATCAAGCAGGCCCCGGAGTTCTTCGACGCCTCGGACGTCATCACTGAACAGTTCTTCGCCACGTCCGCAGACGGCACGCAGATCCCGTACTTCGTGGTGCGGTCTCGACTCCGCTCGACCAGCGAAGATTCCTGCTCGACCAGCGAAGATTCCCGCTCGACCTCGACCAGCGAAGACCCGGGGTCGACCGAAGCCGGGACCAGTCCCCGCCCCACGCTCCTCTACGGCTACGGCGGCTTCGAGAACTCCCTCACGCCGGGCTACTCCGGTATCGCCGGGCGCAGCTGGATCGAGCGCGGCGGCACCTATGTGGTCGCGAACATCCGCGGCGGCGGGGAGTATGGACCCACCTGGCACACGCAGGCCCGCAAAGCCGGTCGGCACCTGGTGTACGAAGACTTCGCAGCGGTGGCGCGCGACCTCGTCGAACGCGGGTTCACGACCGCAGAACAGCTTGCGGCGCAAGGCGGTTCCAACGGTGGCCTGCTCATGGGCGTGATGCTCACCGGCTATCCGGAGCTGTTCGCCGCACTGGTGTGCCAGGTCCCGTTGATCGACATGAGGCGCTACCACCTGCTGCTGGCCGGAGCGTCGTGGATGGCCGAGTACGGTGACCCGGACGACCCCGAGGAATGGGCGTTCATCCGCGAATACTCGCCGTACCAGCGGTTACGCCGGGATGCCGACTATCCGGCGCTGCTGGTCACCACGTCCACCCGCGACGACCGCGTCCACCCCGGGCACGCGCGCAAGCTGGTCGCCAGGTTGGAGGAGTTCGGGCACCCGGTGAGCTACTACGAGAACATCGAGGGCGGTCACGGCGGCGCAGCCGACAACGCGCAGGCCGCGTTCAAATCGGCGCTGGCATACGAGTTCCTTTGGCGCACAGTCGGATCTGCCAAGGATTGAGCAGGTGGAGTCGCCGAACCCGATGCCCGCGGCGCTGGACCGGCTCCGCGAGGTGAATTCGTACTTCGCCGTGCGGTACGGCCCGGATCAGGCCGGAGCGGGGCGGCCTGCGGCGGATCTGCTCGACCCGGCGATGGCCGGCGACCTGTTCGACCACGCGGAGGAGATCCTCGGCACCCGCGAACGACGAGTCGCCGTCTCCTGGGTGTTCTTCGAGTACATCGCGCGCATCTGGGCCGTCGCGCTCGGCACTGCGATGCTCACCGGGCGCAGCGTCGCACTGGACCCGAACCGGCTGCGCATCAGCCGGGACGGCAACTGCACGGTGCTGCATCTCGCCGATCCGATACCGGGCGGCAGTCCGGTCGACGAGGTGGCGCGCGGTCATGCGGAGCCGCTCATCGCCGCCTGGCGGGGCCATGTGGCGGCCGGACTGTTGTGGGGCAACGCCGCGTCGTCGGTGATCAGCGCGGGCGGCCAGCTGGGGTCGGCCGCCGACGCGGTGGTGGCGCAGTCATTGGCGTACCCGAACCTCGCGGCCGCACTCGGTCCGGAGAATCGTCGCCGTAGCTGCTGCCTCTACTACCGGACCTCGATCGGCGGCTATTGCGGCGACTGCTCGTTGACCGGGTAGCGCTCAGCGCCGACACCGACCTTTCGACAAGCTCAAGGAGCCACCAAATCTCGCTCGTTGAGCCGCCGAGGAACGAGGCGAGTCGAAACGACCCGCCGACAAGCTCAAGGGACTGCGCACCGCAGACCTTTCGACAAGCTCAAGGAGCTACCCGCCACACGTTGAGCCGCCGAGGAACGAGGCGAGTCGAAACGACCCCCCGACAAGCTCAAGGGACTGCGCACCGCAGACCTTTCGACAAGCTCAAGGAGCTACCCGCCACACGTTGAGCCGCCGAGGAACGAGGCGAGTCGAAACGACCCCCCGACAAGCTCAAGGGACTGTGAGGTTGACCCCGTTGAGTGGACATCCTGATCGCCGGTTTCGTGCCGGCGCGAGAGGATGGACCTCATGGGTTCTCGACAACGTAAGACCTACAGCCCGAAGTACAAGACCGATGCTGCGCGTCTGGTGATCGATACCGGGCGCACGATTGCTGAGGTGGCCCGCGAGATCGGTGTGGGCGAGCAGCTCCTGGGCAAGTGGGTGGCCAAGGAACGCGCGGAGATGGCTGACCCGCCACCAGCGATCGACGCTGATGAACGTGCCGAGCTTGAGCGGCTGCGCCGCGAGGTCGCCGAGTTGCGGCTGGATCGGGAGTTCTTGAAAAAAGCAGCGGCCTTCTTCGCGGCCGAGCAGTCGAACCCGTCGAGGCGTTCGCACTGATCGAGGCGGAGAAGGCCGAGTACAGCGTCAGCCGGTGCGTTCGGCTCCTGGGCGTCTCACGCTCGGGCTACTACGCCTGGCGTGCCCGCCGAGACAGCGACCCGAGTCCACGCCGGCAACGACAGGCCGAGTTGACGGCCAAGATCGCCGCCGCCCACCAAGCCTCCGGAGGGGTGTACGGGGCGCCGCGGATCGTGGATGATCTACGAGACGATGGCGAGGTCGTCTCCCGTAAGACGGTGGCAAAACTCATGCGCAACAACGGAATTAAAGGAATCAGTCCACGCTCGTGGAAGCCGGCGACCACCATCGCCGACCAGAGTCCGCACTCGATCCCCGACCTGGTGAACCGTGACTTCGACCAGGGCGCACTGAACGTGGTGTGGACCTCGGACATCACGTATCTGCGCACCGGACAGGGATGGCTGTACCTGTGTGCGGTCCGCGACGGCTGCTCACGGCGAGTCATCGGATACGCATTCTCTGATTCGCTGCACACCGACCTGGTCGAGACCGCGTTACGCAACGCCCACACCTTCCGCGATCGGGCTACCGGCGCGACTGCCGGAGTGATCTTCCATGCCGACCGCGGCTGCCAGTACACCTCCGCACAACTCGCTGCGGTCGCCGGCGAACTCGGTGTCCGCCAGTCGGTCGGGCGTACCGGGGTGTGCTGGGACAACGCCCAGCAAGAGAGCTTCTGGTCGACTCTGAAATCGGAATTCTACGACCGGCGCGAGTTCGCCACCCGCACCAGCGCAGTGACCGCCGTGTCCCGGTGGATCGACCAATTCTATAATCAACGAAGACGACACAGCGCGCTGGGCAATATCGCTCCCGCAGTCTTCGAAGACATCACGATTCGCGAAGCGACCAGCCAGGCCGCTTAACCGATGTCCACGAAACGGGGTCAACCCCAACTGCGCACCGCAGACCTTTCGACAAGCTCAAGGAGCTACCCGCCGCACGTTGAGCCGCCGAGGAACGAGGCGAGTCGAAACGACCCCCCGACAAGCTCAAGGGACTGCGCACCGCAGACCTTTCGACAAGCTCAAGGAGCTACCCGTCGCACGTTGAGCCGCCGAGGAACGAGGCGAGTCGAAACGACCCTTCGACAAGCTCAAGGGACTGCGCACCGCAGACCTTTCGACAAGCTCAAGGAGCTGCCCGCCGCTCGTTGAGCCGCCGAGGAACGAGGCGAGTCGAAACGACCCTTCGACAAGCTCAAGGGACTGCGCACCGCAGACCTTTCGACAAGCTCAAGGAGCTGCCCGCCACAGACCTTTCGACAGGCTCAAGGAGCCACCGGACGAGCTCAAGGGGCTGGGCGCCGCGGTCATGGAGTCGACCGGCGGCCGGTGACGACGACGCCGACGATGCCCAGCAGCGCGACGATCAAGCCCGCCACGGCGACGATCCACGACGTCGTGGTCAGGCCGCCGAGCACGTCTTCGGCGACGACCCGCACGGTCTGCTGCGTGCTCAGTTCACTGGCCGAGACGCTGTCGGATGCCGAGCGCAGCAGGTACTTGGAGATCAGCACGCCGACGACGCCGGCGGCGAACGCGCCGATCCCGAGCCAGGCCACCGCCACGACACGCCGGCGAGCCGCGATCAGCGCCAGCAGGCCGGCGGCGACGGCGACCGCGGCGGAGATCCACGCGGCCAGTGTGAGCTGCTGTCCGGTCTTCTCCATCGAACCCGCGGTCAGCCGGTTCTGGTCCACCGCGATGGTGATCCCCTGATCCACCCGAACGGGCACCGGGCCCTTGGCGAGCGCCTGATTGACCATTGGGGTGATGTTCAGATCCATCTCGTGCAGGCTGGTATCCGGCTTCGGCGACTCGAACAGCCACGCGTGCTGCTGCCGCGCGATCTCGGTGAAGTCCGCGACGAACTCCGGGCTCTGCGTGTACTGCGTGGCCAGAGGCTTCACCGCGGTGCCGGCGATCGGCAGGTCGACGGCCTGCGTCGCCTCCTGCGCGATCTGATCGGCGAAGTACTCCTGGACCTCGCGCTGCTCGGCGGCCTGCGACGCGGCCTCGGCGAAGCCGTCCGGGGACACCACGTGCTGCACACTCCACATCGTGGGGATCGCGATGATCATCGCGATCGTGAACGCCACGATGCCGAACAGAGAAACGAGAGAACGCAACAGGTGAATCCAATCAGTCGCCGATGGTGTCGCGGGCGCGAGCCACGATCCGCGGATCGGGCTCGCCGACCAGCTCGTGATCCTTGCCGTCGTACTCGTGCAGACTCAGCACATGGCGCATGGCGTTGAGCCGCGCTCGCTTCTTGTCGTTGCTCTTGACCACGGTCCACGGCGCCCAGTCGGTGTCGGTGCGGGCGAACATCGTCTCCTTGGCGTCGGAATACGAGTTCCAGCGATCCAGCGACGCCAGGTCCATCGGCGACAGCTTCCACTGGCGCACCGGATCGATCTGCCGGATCGCAAACCGCGTGCGCTGCTCGAGGGGGCTGACCGAGAACCAGAACTTGACCAGGCTGATGCCGTCGTCGACCAGCATCTTCTCGAAGGCCGGCGCCTGGTCCAGGAACTGCTCGTATTGTTCCGGGGTGCAGAAACTCATTACCCGCTCCACGCCGGCGCGGTTGTACCAGGAGCGGTCGAAGAAGACCATCTCCCCGGCAGCCGGGAGGTGCTGGACGTAGCGCTGGAAGTACCACTCGGTGGACTCGCGCTCGGAAGGCTTCTCCAGCGCGACGGTGCGCGCGCCGCGGGGATTGAGGTGCTCGTTGAACCGCTTGATGGTGCCGCCCTTGCCCGCGGCATCGCGGCCCTCGAACACCAGCAGGTGGCGGATCCCGTTCTGCTTGGTCCACTTCTGCAACTTCAGCAGTTCCACCTGGAGCAGGCGCTTCTGCGACTCGTACTCGGCGCGGTTCATGCGCTCTTCGTACGGATAGTCCTCGCGCCAGGTGTCGACCACGTTGCGCTGCGGAAGAGTGAGGAGGATCGGGTCGTCGTCATCGTCGTCGACGACGGCGAAACCGCGGGTGTCGGTCAGATCGACGACGTTCTGCAGTGCCTTCCGACCGGAGACCTTGGAGAGGTCTGCGCCGATCTCGATGTCGTCGAGTGAGATGTAGTCGTCCACGCCTGACAGCCTATAGCGCGACCGCTGACGGCGTTGTTCGAGAGGGTGACGGGTTACCAAAGTCCCGGGTGCCGAGCCGAACCGTTCGACGACGACGCCGCGCCGCCCCGGGAAGAGGGCGGCGCGGCGTCGTCAGGTCGGGCGCGCGGGTCACTCCGCCGCGCGGCGCTCGGCTTCAGCGGTGAGGCCCTTCTTCGCGGTCTCGGCGGCAGCTTTCTGGCCCTTCTTGACCAAGAACCCGGGGAGCTTGATCTTCAGGTCGACCTCGAGCGTGAACACCACGTGGGTGGAGTCGTCACCGGTCGAGGTGAGCGTGTACGAGCCCTGCTGCTCGGCCAGCTGCGAGCTCTCCAGCAGCGTCCACGAGCACACGTTCTCGGTCCACGTGTAGGCGAGCTCCTGGGTGTCGTTGATGCCGAGCATGCCGACGGAGACCTTCACCCTGTCGGGCATGCCGTCGTCGTGCGTGGTGAGCACCTCCGCCGCGCTGTGAGCGCTGGACCAGTCCGGGAGCGACGAGATGTCCTGAAGCACCTCCATCACTACGGACGCCGGTGCGTTGATGTCGAATTCGTTGGATACCGAGACGGCCATGCCGTAAACCTACCTTCCTTCGTCGGCTTCGGAGTGAGGAGCCGATCGTCGTGTCAGCCGGCGAGATAAGTCGCGCGCAGCCGCTCCTGCGCCGCGGCATCGATGCCGAGCGCCTTGTCGAAGTAGGTCGGCACGTCGCCGAAGTTCTTGTCCACTTCGTCGAACGCCGCGTCGAGGTACTGCCGCTGCACCCCGAGCAGCGGCTTGAGCAGGTCGGGGTCGCCGCCGGCGCTCGCGAACTTGTCGAACAGCGGCTGCAGCGCCGGCAGCAATCGCCGGTTGGTCTCCAGATAGTCGTCGTACACGTCGTCGCGGTCGACGCCGACGATGCTCAGGAAGCTGGCGGCGGCCCACCCGGTGCGGTCCTTGCCGGTGGTGCAGTGGAACAAGGCCGGCCCCCTGTCCTCGCCGAGCAGACCGAGGTAGAAGCGGCGGTACGACGCCCGCGCGCTCCCCATAGTGACGAACCTGCGGTAGGTCCCGGCCATCATCTCGATCGCCTTGCCCTCCATCGCCGCGGTGAGTTCGTGCACCACCTTCGGGTCCTCGAGGATCTGGCCCAGGTTCCCGGGGATGGCCTGGGCCTCGTCAGCCAACACGTCGAGGGGCACGTCGGTGACGCCGTCGAGTGCCGGATCGGGCATCGCCTGCCGTTCGGAGGCGGAGCGGAGGTCGTAGATGGTCTGCAGTCCGAGCGGGGCGAGCTCCTGATGTGCGTCGCCGGGCAAGGAACGGAAGTCCGTGGAGCGGAACAGCTTTCCGGTCTGGACAGGCCTACCGTCGACGCCGGTCCACCCGCCCAGGTCCCGGAGGTTGGGCAGAGCGGCGATCGGGCTGGGAGCGGGCAGCGCGGGAGAACGGGTCATGTCAGTCAATATGCCTCACCGCCTGCCTCCGAGGCCGGACGATCGGCGATCAGGACGGATCGACCAGGTACCGCGCACGCAGCTCCGCCTGCCCGTCGACATCGATTCCCAGCCCCTCGGCGAAGTAGTTCTCCAGCGTGCCCCACCCCTTGGCGACGAGATCGAAGGCGGTGTCCAGGTAGACCTTCTCCACACCCAGGAGCGAATTCAGCGCACCCGCATCGACTCCCTGCTTCTCGAACTGCGCCACCAGCGGCGCCAGCGCCGGCAGCAGCCTGGAGTTGGTGAGCAGATAGTCCTTGTACACGTCGTCCTTCGCCACCCCCATGAGGCTGAGGAACGACGCCGCGGTCCAGCCGGTGCGGTCCTTGCCGGTGGTGCAGTGGAAGGCGGTCGGCGTCAGGTCGCCGGCCAGCAGCAGCGTGTAGAACTCGCCGTAGTAGCGGAGAGCGCTGTCGGAGTTGATCAGCTGCTGATAGGTGCCGATCATCATCTCCTGCGCGACCGTGGGCGTGAGTTCCTTGACGGCCGACGGATCGGTGGCGTACTTCATCGGGTTGGCGCCGGCGGTGTGCGGAGCATCCTCGAGGATGTTCAGCCACAGCGGACCCACGTCGTCGAACACCGGATCCGGGCAGGCGCCCCGTTCCGGGACGGTCCGCAGATCCACGATCGTGGCCAGACCGAGGTCGCCGACGGCCTTGAGATCGGCCTCGCTGGTCTTCTCGAACTCGGTGGTGCGGTACAGCATCCCCGGTCGCACGATCTTGCCGTCGGCGGCCGGCCAGTAGCCGAGGTCGCGCCAGTTGGGGAGGGTAGGGAACGGGCTCGGGGCTCCGGGGACGGTAGTCGCGCTCGACGTCGCGGTGTCGGTCATGGGGTCATCGTAGGGCCGCTTCGGACGGGCCATGAGCCCGCTTACGACATCGGACACAAATCGGCCGACGCCCCGGCGGATCCGGCAGAGATCGGCGCCGCAGACCTCTCACGCCGGCGCGAACTGGGTCCGATACAGCTCGGCGTACCGGCCGCCGAGAGCGAGCAGCGTCGCGTGGTCGCCGCGTTCGACGACGTGCCCGGCCTCGAGGACCACGATCTCGTCCGCCGCCCGCACCGTCGAGAGGCGATGCGCGATCACCAGCGACGTCCGCCCCGCCAGCGCCTCGGCGAGCGCCTCGGACACCGCCGCCTCCGACGTCGAGTCCAGATGCGCGGTGGCCTCGTCGAGGATCACCACCGAGGGCCGGGCCAGGAGCAGCCGGGCGATGGTCAGGCGCTGGCGCTCGCCGCCCGAGAGTCGGTAGCCGCGTTCGCCGACCACCGTGTCGAGCCCGTTGGGGAGGGAGCGGACCAGGTCGTCGAGCCGGGCGCGTTCCAGCGCAGACCAGAGGTCGCCCTCGGTGCAGCCCGGCGCGGCAAAGGCGAGGTTCGCGCGCACGGTGTCGTGGAAGAGGTGCCCGTCCTGGGTCACCAGCCCCACGGTACGATGCACCGACTCCGTCGTCAGGTCGCGCACGTCGACGCCGTTGAGCCGCACACTGCCGGCGTCGACGTCGTACAGGCGCGTGGCCAGCGAGGCGACGGTCGACTTGCCCGCGCCGGAACTGCCGACCAGGGCGACCATCGCGCCGGGCGGCACGTCGAGGTCGACGTCGTGCAGAATCTGCTCGCCGCCGCGGTTGTCGAGCTGGGCGACCTCCTCCAGCGAGGCGAGCGAGACCTTGTCAGCGGCCGGGTAGGCGAACGAGACGCCGTCGAACCGGAGGCGGACGCCGCGCTCAGGGGCGGGAACGCCCACCGCGTCGGGGCTGTCGGCGATCAGCGGCGGCAGGTCGAGGACCTCGAAGACCCGCTCGAAGCTGACCAGCGCGCTCATGATCTCCACCCGCGCGTTGGCCAGCGCCGTCAATGGCGCGTACATGCGAGTGAGCAACAGGGCCAGGGCGACGACGGCGCCCGCCGAGAGGTGCTGGTGAACGGCGAGCCAGCCGCCGAGTCCGTAGACCAGCGCGAGCGCCAGCGCCGACACCAGCATGAGCGCGGTGTAGAAGTACTCCTGCAGCATCGCCTGGCGGACGCCGATGTCGCGCACGGCGTCGGCCCGCCGCGCGAACTCGCGCGACTCCGCTTCGGGGCGGCCGAACAGTTTCACCAGGGTCGCCCCGGGCGCGGAGAAGCGCTCGGTCATCTGCGTCGACATCCGCGCGTCGTACTCGGCCGACTCGCGGGCCAGGCCCGCCATCCGCGTGCCCATCCGGCGGGCCGGCACCACGAACACCGGCAGCAGTATCAGCGCCAGCAGCGTGATCTGCCAGCTGATCGCGAACATCACACCGAGGGTCAGGACCAGCGACACCGAGTTCGAGACCACGCCTGAGAGGGTGTCGCTGAATGCTCGCTGCGCGCCGATGACGTCGTTGTTCAGCCGGCTCACCAGGGCCCCGGTGCGCGTGCGGGTGAAGAAGGCGACCGGCATGCGCTGGACGTGGTCGAACACGGCGCGACGCAGATCGAGGATCAGGCCCTCGCCGAGATTCGCCGAGAGCCACCGGGTCGCGATGCCGACACCTGCCTCGGCGACCGCGATCACGGCGATGAGCACAGCCAGCCAGACGATGGTCGAGGCCGCCGCGGAATCGGCCGCGGCGATCAGGTTCACCACCCGCCCGGCGAGCAGCGGCGTGACGACCGTGAGCACGGCCGTGATCACCGACAGAAGCAGGAACACCGCGATACGACGACGGTGGGGCCGCGCGAACTCGGCGATCCGGCGGAGCGTCTGACGGCGATCGGCGCGCGAGACGCCGTCCGTCGAGGTCATCGACTTGTACATGACGTCCCACGCCACGGATTCCATGCTCATCGTCGCACCTGCCTTCGGTTCATGCCTACCACTGCACTACCTCAAGTTCACTTGAGGTCAAATCGTGCACGAACGCCGAAGGCCGGCCACCTCGCGGTGACCGGCCTTCGGTCTGTTCAGCGCGACTGCGCGGAAAGCTAGGCGATCAGAAGCCCATGCCGCCCATCTCGTCGCCGCCCGGCATCGCCGGGGCCGGGTTCTTCTCCGGCTTGTCGGCGACGACGGCCTCGGTGGTGAGGAACAGTGCCGCAATCGAGGCAGCGTTCTGCAGCGCCGAGCGGGTGACCTTCACCGGGTCGTTGATGCCGGCGGCCAGCAGGTCCTCGTACTCGCCGGTGGCGGCGTTGAGGCCGGTGCCCTGCGCGGAGTTGCGGATCTTGTCGGCGACGACGCCCGGCTCCAGCCCGGCGTTGACGGCGATCTGCTTGGCCGGAGCCGAGAGCGCGACCTTGACGATTTGTGCACCGGTGGCCTCGTCACCGGTAAGCGACAGCCCGTCGACGGCCGACTCCGACTGGAGGAGCGCAGCGCCGCCACCGGCGACGATGCCCTCCTCGACGGCAGCCTTGGCGTTGCGGACGGCGTCCTCGATGCGGTGCTTGCGCTCCTTGAGCTCCACCTCGGTGGCGGCGCCGGCCTTGATCACCGCGACACCGCCGGCCAGCTTGGCCAGGCGCTCCTGCAGCTTCTCGCGGTCGTAGTCGCTGTCACTGTTCTCGATCTCGTTGCGGATCTGAGCGACGCGACCGGCGATCTGCTCGTTGTCGCCCGCACCGTCGACGATGGTGGTCTCGTCCTTGGTCACCACGACCTTGCGCGCGGTGCCCAGCGACTCCAGACCGGCGGTCTCCAGCGAGAGGCCGACCTCTTCGCTGATGACCTCGCCACCGGTGAGGATGGCGATGTCGGCGAGCATGGCCTTGCGGCGGTCACCGAAGCCCGGGGCCTTGACCGCGACGGACTTGAAGGTGCCGCGCAGCTTGTTCACCACGAGGGTCGACAGGGCCTCGCCCTCGACGTCCTCGGCGATGATGAGCAGCGACTTGCCGGCCTGAATGACCTTCTCCAGCAGCGGGAGCAGGTCCTTGACGGTCGAGATCTTGCCCGAGTAGGTCAGGACGTAGGGATCCTCCAGGACGGTCTCCTGGCGGTCGACGTCGGTGACGAAGTAGCCGGAGATGTAGCCCTTGTCGAAGCGCATGCCCTCGGTGAGCTCGAGCTGCAGGCCGAAGGTGTTCGACTCCTCGACGGTGATGACGCCCTCGTTGCCGACCTTGTCCATGGCCTCGGCGATCAGGTCGCCGATGCTCTGGTCGCCGGCCGAGATGCCCGCGGTGGCAGCGATCTGCTCCTTGGTCTCGATCTCGGTGGCCGAGGCGAGCAGCGAGTCGGAGACGGCCTCGACAGCCTTCTCGATGCCGCGCTTGAGGCCCATCGGGTTGGAGCCGGCGGCGACGTTGCGCAGGCCCTCGCGGACCAGCGCCTGTGCCAGCACGGTGGCGGTGGTGGTGCCGTCGCCCGCGACGTCGTCGGTCTTCTTGGCGACCTCCTTGACGAGCTCGGCGCCGATCTTCTCGTAGGCATCCTCGAGCTCGATCTCCTTGGCGATCGAGACGCCGTCGTTGGTGATCGTGGGGGCGCCCCACTTCTTCTCCAGGACGACGTTGCGGCCCTTGGGGCCGAGGGTGACCTTGACGGTGTCGGCGAGGACGTTCAGGCCCCGCTCGAGGCCGCGACGGGCCTCTTCGTCGAAAGCAATCTGCTTTGCCATTGGTAAGTGATCCTCCGGTAGGGGGTGACACTAGGTTCGTGGGCCGGACTCGGTGCCCGCGACGGACGACCGGGGTGTCTGTTGGACCGGCCTCACCGTCCCGACCTGGCAGTCACATGCCGTGAGTGCCAACCTCGTTTTTAGCACTCGCCCCAGGAGAGTGCAAGGCGCATTGCGTCGACCCGACGCAGGGTCGCCGAGAGGCCGACGCCGATCGAGCACCCCCTCCGATCGGGCCCCGCGCTGATCGAGCCCCCTCGCCGATCGAGCCCCCTCGCCGATCGAGCCCCTCGCCGATCGAGCGAAGTCGAGATCACCCGCCACGCCGTACAACAGCGGCCGTATACGGACCGCCGAGGGAACATTGCCGCCCGCGGACCGCATACGGCCGGTGTCGTCGCGCGTGAGCGCGCGGGTCCGCGAGCGGAGCGTCAGTCGGCGGAGGTGTCCGCGCTCGCGCGGCGATCCTCGCGGGCGAACAGCAAGACCGTCAGCGGCACCACGGCGACCGCGCCCATCGTCATCAGATATCCCATGCGGCCATGACAGCAGCGCGAGCTGAACCCACTGGATCGCGCAGGTGAACTGTCGCCGTCCGGTCCGCACCGCTCCGGCCGCTCGGCTTGGCTGTGTCGTCCGACACAGACTTCCGAGTAGGCTTTCGCCCCATGGGCAGCAACCTGAGCGGCAAGGTCGTCCTCATCACCGGCGGCGGCAACGGGGTCGGTGCGGAAACCGCGCTCCAGGTGGTCAAGCGCGGCGCGCGAGTGATCCTCACCGACATCGACCGCAACGCGCTCGACGAGACCGTGGACCAGCTCGGGGTGGGGCACGCGCTCGGCATCGTCGCCGACGTGACCGACCTGCCCGCCATGGAGGCCGCCGTGGCGCAGGGAGTCGAACGCTTCGGCGGACTCGACGTGGTGGTCGCGAACGCGGGCATCGCCAGCTACGGCAGCGTCCTGCACGTGGAACCCGAGGCCTTCCACCGACTGATCGACGTCAACGTGAACGGCGTCTTCCACACCGTGCGCGCCGCCCTTCCCTCGATCATCGACCGCCGCGGATACGTACTCGTGGTCTCGTCGATGGCCGCGTTCGTCACCGCACCGAGCCTGGCCGCCTACTGCACCTCCAAATCGGGTGTCGAGAGCTTCGCCGGCGCGTTGCGGCAGGAGGTCGCGCATCTGGGCGTCGACGTCGGCAGCGCGCACATGAGCTGGATCGATACCCCGATGGTCCGCGACGCGCAGTCGGACCTGCCCGCGTTCCGCGAGATGCTGGCGCACCTTCCCGGCCCGTTGAGCCACGTCACCACCATCGACAAGTGCGGCGTCGCCTTCGCGAAGGGCATCGAGCAGCGTAGGCGCCGGGTCTACTGCCCCGAATGGGTCGGTGTCCTCCGCTTCGCGAAGCCGTTCCTGGACACCGGCCTCGCCGCTCTGCTGACCGGCAAGCAGATGGCCGAGACCATCGTCGCCGTCGACCAGCAGGTCGCCCGCCTCGGTCGCAGCGTCTCCTCCCGGTTCGACGACTCTCGGTAACCTCGCCACCGACGAGCCGGGAACGTGCGCGGGCACGTCCCCGGTCCCGTGGGTCGGCCGCCTCAGTCGGCGGTCCGCAGTTCCCGACGCAGGATCTTCCCGGTCACCGTCTTGGGCAGTTCGTCGACGATCTCGACGCTCCGCGGATACTTGTACGCCGCCATCTGCGACTTGGCGAAGTCGATGAGTTCGTCGGGCTCGAGTTCGGCGCCCGCGTGGAGGGCCACGAACGCCTTCACCGTCTCCCCCCGATACTCGTCGGGCACCCCGACCACCGCCGCCTCCCGGATCGCCGGATGCGTGTACAGCACGTCCTCCACCTCGCGTGGCCACACCTTGTAGCCGGATGCGTTGATCATGTCCTTCATGCGGTCGACGACGTAGAACCATCCGTCGTCGTCCATGAATCCGACGTCTCCGGTGTGCAGTTCGCCGCCGGGGATCGACGTCGCGGTCGCTTCCGGCTTGTTCCAGTAGCCCGGCACCACCTGCGGTCCCGAGGTGACGAACTCGCCGACCTCGCCGACCGGCACGTCGGCGCCGTCAGCCCCGACCACCCGCACCACCGTGTTGAACACCGGAACGCCCACGGACAGCGCACCGGAAGCCGGGTCGACGGGGGCACGGACCCCCAGCGGCACCGCATGCGACGGCGAGTTGGTCTCGGTGAGCCCGTAGATGTTGTGGATGTACGCACCGAACGTCTTCTCCAGACGGTCTCCTACCGCGGGAGCGATGGGCGCACCGCCCGAGTACAGGATCCGCAGACTCGAGAAGTCCTCCGGGGCGACGCCGGGAACCGCGGCGAGCGCCCCGAACGCGGTGATCGCGCCGACCGTGAACACCGGGCGGTATTCACGAATCGCATCCACCATGACCGCCGGCTCGAACCGATGCGCCAGGATCAGCGGAGAGCGGACCAGCATCGCCACCATGATGTGTCCGACCAGTCCTGTGATGTGGAACAGCGGAGCGACGCCGAGCACGCCCTCCCCCGGCCGCAGGCCAGTCCATTCGCGATAGACCTGGGCGTTGAAGGCGAAGTTCCCGTGCGTGTTCATCGCTCCCTTCGGGTCGCCCGTGGTGCCCGAGGTGTACGCGAGCACAGCCACGTCGTCCGGACCGAGGCCTGGATCCGCGAGTTCGTCCCCACCCCCTGCGGCGACGACTGTCGCGAGGTCCAGCGTGCCCTCGACCCGGATCCGCTCCAGCCCGGCGAACAGGCGCGCATCGTCACGGTCCTGCATATCCCGGGCCGAGCAGGTGATCACCGTCGACACCGCGGTGTCGCCGTTCTCGACGACGTCCTTGCCGACCTGCGCGTACAGGTCGTCCAGGGCGAGCAGCGCCGTGGCCCCGGAGTCGGCCAGCAGGTAGGTCAGCTCACGCGCCTTGTTCATCGGGTTGACGGCCACGGCGATGCCGCCCAGGCGCCACGCGGCGATCATCCCGATGACGAACGCCGGGTTGTTCTGCACGTAGAGTGCCAGCCGATCACCAGCCGAGAACCCCCGGTCTGCGAGAGTCGCAGCGAGCGCGCGAGAGGCCCGGTCGACGTCGGCGAAACTCTGCGACGTCCCGAAGTACTGCAAGAAGGCGGCGTCAGGGGCGGCCTCGACCGCCGCGTCGAACACTCCCAGGGCGGTCCCGTGTTCCTGGATGATGTCGGCCGGCGTTCCGACGGGATAGCGCGCCAGCCACGGGCGCTCGGCGTACGTCACTTGATGACCACCGGGTTGACCGGCGAGCCCGAAGCCCGGTGGATCTTCAACGGCGCCGCGACGTAGAAGAACTCGTAGACGCCGTCCTCGGCGCAGTCGGCGGCGAGCTTCTCGAGATCGCAGATCTCGGTGAAGGCGATGCCCAAGTTGCGCATGAGGGCGTTGTGCAGCACCAGCGCGGCACCGCTCTCGGGATCGTAGGTCACCTCGTTGGCGATCGTGTCGGTCACCAGATTCGGAATCTCCATCTCGGCGAACCACTGCACAAGGGCCGGCGAGTACGTCAGGCCGGGCTCACCGAAGTCGGCGTAGAAGCCCTCCGCATCGGCGAAGAAGAGCTCCAGGTGGTTGGTGCGCAGAAGCACGATGTCGCGCGGGCGCAACTCCACGCCTTGTGCGGCCGCACAGGCCTGCAGATCCTCGTGATCGAACGCTTCTTTTGGCCCGAGAGCTTCGACCCCGCGCCAGCGCGCCAAGTCCAGGAGCACCGCACGGCCGGCCACTCCACGCTCGGCGATCGGTTCGACGCTGGCCTTCTGCAGTCCGCCGATGGTGGTGCGAGCGTCATATCCGTTCCAGATCTGCCCGTCGTACCACACGTGGCCGAGCGCGTCGTACTGCGTCGAGCCCTGCAGAAAGGCCTCGAGTTTGTCGTCGGCGTAGTGCAGACCGCCGGGGAACTGCGGGCCTTCGCCGCCCTCGTCCCAGTCCGACTCGTCGAAGACCATCTCTTTGCTCGCCGGAGACCTGCCCGGCCAGACCGGATCACCCTTCGGGTCGCCGATGAGGCGCTGGAGAGTGAACAGGTCACCGCGCTTGATCAGCGAGACGCCGGCGAGCACCTGGGCCGCGGTGAGGTAGTTGAGGCTGCCCACTTCGTCGTCCGGGCCCCACTTGCCCCAGTTGCTGGGCGAGTCGGCGAGCAGTTCGGTGAGATCGGGAACAGTGGTCATCGGAAGAGAACCTTTCACAGGGACCTGGCGGACGCTTGCGGGCGGCGCAGGGTGAACGATCGTTTAGCCGGATGGCTGAGATGAGAATCACACGGCCCGACAGATTCGTCAAGCGCCTTCAAATATCGCCGCCACCAGCATGTTCAGTCGCGACAAGAACTCATCAGAGTGTTCAGCAATTCTGAACTTCACTGTCCCATCATGGCCGCTGCGAGGTCGGCATACTCGGCGGCGATCGCCGCCGAGTCGAAGGGCTGGACGCCGTCGTAGCGGAACGGCACTGCGCGGCACAGCGACACCACGGCATGTGCGGTGGCCTCCGGCGAGCCGGTCGAGAACTCGCCCGCAGCCACCGCAGCAGTCGCGGCGCCGACCAGCGCGCGCGGCACCGCCCGGCGTGCCGCCGCGATCCTGCTGCGGTCGGGCTCCTGCAGGCTCCGCAACTCGGTTTCCACGATGAAGGAGAGGTCGCGACGGTGAACATGCGCCAGGACGAGCGCCTGCACCATCTGCGCGAAGGCCGCCGCGGGCGACGGCACACCGCCGGCAGCCGCGTCGATCCGCCACTGCAGATCGTCGAGCTGGGCATCGACCAGCGCCACCAGAACCCGCTCCTTACTGCGGTGATAGCGATAGATGCTGGCCACGCTGAGGTCGGCTGCCGCCGCGAGCACCCGCATCGTCGCCCCGTGATAGCCGGTCTCCGCGAACACGTCGAGCGCAGCCTGGAGCACCGGGTCCAGCTCCAGCGGCTCGAACACGCGCCAGTGCGCCTCCGCCGCCGACGGCGCGGACGGCCGACGGCCCGGCTCGACGAGCGGATCGGCCAGATCGGCGACCGCGACCTGCAGCACGGCCGCCAGCGCACGCAGCCGACCAAGCGTCATCGCCACCTTGTCGTTCTCGATCGCGCTCATGGTGCCCACACTGACGTCCAGTTCCGCCGCCAGCGCGCGCAGCGTGAACCCCCGACGCCGCCGGATGTCCCGAATCACCGGACCCACGCCGCGCGGCACATGTTCAGTCACACTGAACACAATAGCCGGACGCGGCGACGACGGTGCGTCCTAGACTGGCCCCGTGACCGGCTACGACGAGAAACCTTGGCTCGCGGCCTATCCGCCGGGCCGTTCTGCGCACCTGCGCCGGGAGTACGCCACCGCCCTGGACATGTTCGACGCCGCCGTCGCCGACCACCCGCAGGACCCTGCCGTCTGCTATTTCGACCAGGTCCTCACCTGGGCGGACGTGGACCGCGCCGCCGGGGCGCTGGCGGTCCTGCTCATCGCCCGCAGTTTCGCCCCCGGAGACCGGCTCGCCCTGTGTCTGCAGAACGATCCCGCCTTCGTGATCGGTCTGGTGGCCGCATGGAAGGCCGGCGGCACCGCCGCACTGGTCAGTCCCATGTCGACCACCGAGGAACTGACCGCGGCCCTGGAGGCGTTCACCCCGTCGGCGATCCTGCTGCTCGACGACATCTACACCGACCGCCTCCGCCGGATCCTCTCCCGCGGTGACACCGGCGTGCGCATCGTGGTCACCGCCTCGGCGCTGGACGGCCAGCGTGTCGACGACCCGCGGATCTTCGGTGCGCTCACCCGCCGCCGGCCTGCCGATACCGTCGATCTGTCCGATCTCGTCGCCGAGCGCCGACATGACGACGCCGACGGCAGCGCCGGGGCTGGGGCTGACGGGGCTGGGGCTGACGGGGCTGGGGCTGACGGGGCTGGGGCCGCCGCCCGCCGGGTCGGGCCGTCGGACATCGCGGTGCTGGCCGCCACCTCCGGGACCACCGGACCGCCGAAGGGTGCACAGATCACGCACGCCAACCTCGCCTTCAGTGCCCAGGTCTATCGCGATTGGAGCGGTCTGCTGACCGGCGAACCGGTACTCGCTCTGGCGCCGGTGTTCCACGTCACCGGCCTGGTGGGCGGCGTCGCGCTGGCGATGCTCAATCGCGGAGCGCTGGTCCTGACGCACCGGTTCCATCCGCGGGTCATCGCCGAAGCGGCCCGGACTCACCGACCGGCTTTCTGCGTCGCGGTGATCACCGCCTACATCGCGCTCGCCGACGATCCCGGCGTCGACGCGGCCGATCTCGCGTCGCTGCGGCTGCGCTACTCCGGCGGCGCCCCCGTCGATCCCGATGTCGCCGATCGGCTGGCCGAGCGGCTCGGCGCCTACATCCACAACATCTACGGCCAGACCGAGACCACGTCGCCGTCGCACGCCGTTCCACCGGGCACCCGCGCGCCGGTCGATCCCGATTCGAATGCGCTCTCCGTCGGGGTGCCGGTGTTCGACACGATGGTCCGGGTCGTCGACGACGACGGCGCCGATCTGCCGGTCGGCGAAATCGGCGAGATCGTGACGATGGGTCCGCAGGTGATCTCCGGGTACTGGCACGATCCGGCGGCCACCGCCGATGCCTTCTCCGACGGGGCACTGCGCACCGGCGACGTGGGCTTCATGGATGCCGACGGCTGGTTCTACATCGTCGATCGCAAGAAGGACCAGATCAACGCGGCCGGATACAAGGTGTGGCCGTCAGAGGTGGAGCGGGTCCTGACCGGGCATCCGGACATCGCCGAGGCCGCGGTGATCGGCATCCCCGACGAGTATCGCGGCGAAACGGTGAAGGCCTATGTGGTGGCGGTCGCAGGCAGCGACCTCGACGCCGATCGCGTCATCGCCTTCGCCCGAGCCCGGCTCGCCCCCCACAAGTACCCGCGCGAGGTCGAGATGGTGACCGCCCTGCCGCGCACCGCCACCGGCAAACTCCTCCGGCGCGCCCTTCGCTGACCCGCCCGTCCGTGCTGTGACGTACCCGGGGACGCGATGTCCGTACTGTGACGTTCCCCGGGTGACGGCTGTGTTCTCTGCCCGGTCACCGTCCCGAGGCGGATCGCTACGTCACGGTACGGGCGACGGGCCGGTCAGCTGAGCGGCACCGTCACCCGATCGGGGTCGAGGTAGTCAGCCGGATCACGCAGGTAGCGGACCTGCGGCCGGTGGTCGATCGACTTCAGCGCCGAGAAGAACGCCGCCTCCCGGCTCGTCGCCGGAGTCGCCAGCCCCGGGAACCAGTCGTCGTGATGGCCGGGCACGAACACGGCCGCACCCACCGCCTCGATGTAATCGCATCGCCGAGGCCGTTGGTCATCTCGTTGAAACCCTGAATCGCGCCGACGTGCAGATCGACCGGACCGAGTCGGCCGAGCGCGGCCAGGATCTCCGGTCCTGCCGGATCTTGACCGACCGGGCCCACCGAGTCGTGCCAGACGATCGACTTCCCGCCGACGGTGAACTTGTACAGCACGGTTCCGCCCTCGGGATCGTTCAGGTGCGGCACCAGCCGAGTCAGGGCGGGGGTGGTCGGCGGATCGGTCAGCAGGCGCCCACTGGGCGGCAACGGCAGCAGCGGCGGCAGGTGACCGGCGGGGGAGTGGATCTGCGAATGCAGGTGCCGCACAGCGGTCACCCCGATGCCCGGCAGTCCGTGGTATGTCGTCGTGCTCGCGGGCGGCGCGCCGGCCGGGCTGACCACATCGCACCGGACCGACCGGCTCTGGGACCGGAAGAACCCACACTGCTCGGCTGAGCCGACGATCCGGGCGCCGGAGGCACGCGCGATGTCCACGGCGTCGGCGGCGTGATCGAAATGTGCGTGCCCTATGAAGATGTGCGACGGCCGCAGCGCCGCGAGTTGCGTCGGCGTCGTCGGCACGTATCCCGGGTAGACGTTGGGCACCCACGCGTCCAGTAGAAAGACCGGTCCGCGCATCGCAACCGCGAAATTGGCGACACCGAACCAGGAGAAGATGACGCGGTCGGCGCGGATCGCCCCCGTGCCCTGGTCGACGTTGTCCGCACCGAACACCGCCGTTCGGGCGGCGACGAGTTCGGAGGCGGCCGTCGTCCGCCCGGCCGGCACCCAGCCCGCCAGGGCCACGACGAGAACGAGCAGGATGATGAGGCGACGACGCATGTGCTGAGTGGAGGAAACGCTGGGCGTTGGTAGCTTCGGAACATGGAGCATCATGTCCGGTGAACTGGTCGCGATCGGGGTGCTGGGCACCGCGCTGGCCGTGGTGCTGTTCGTGATCGTCCTGCGGACGCGCCGGATGGTCTCGACCCCGCACGAACGCGCCGTCCACCAGACTCTCGCCGCCGCCGCGGCCGCAGCGCATCCGCTCCGCGGCGGCCTCACCGGCGAGTCCGCGGCCGAAGCGGTCGGGCCGCTGCGCGCACTGACCGCCACCGAGGGCGTCGCGCTGTTCGACGCCGACGGCGCCCTCCTCGCCCGCGACGGCGACCCCGACATCTGGACCGCGCCCGTCGTGCGCGATGCGACAGCTCTCGCCCGGGAGGCGCTCGACGCCCAGCGCCGCACCATGTTCGACGCCCCCGGCGGCTCGCCGGACTTCGTCCGCACACTGATCGCCGCGCCGTTGCTCACCGACGACATCAGCGCCGGAGTGCTCGTGGTCGCCACCGTCCGCCAGCCCGGCCCCGGGCAGATCGGCGCGCTCACCGAGGTCGCCAATTACGCGGCCACCCAACTCGAGCTGGCCGAGCTCGACGCCTCGCGGGCGCGTCTGGACCGCGCCGAGGTACTCGCCCTGCGCGCCCAGATCGACCCGCACTTCATCTACAACGCCCTCGGCACCATCGCCTCGTTCGTCCGCACCGACCCCGCGCGCGCCCGCGAACTGATCCTCGACTTCGCCGATTTCACCCGCTACTCGTTCCGTGCGGCCGGTCAGTACACCGCGCTCGCCGACGAACTCCGCAACATCGACCGCTACCTCACGCTCGAACGCGCCCGCTTCGGCGTGGGCCTGGACGTGCGCCTGCACGTGGATCCGGAGGTGCTCGGAGTGGTCGTGCCGTTCCTGGCCCTGCAGCCGATCGTCGAGAACGCCGTCCGCCACGGACTCGCCGGGCGCAAGGAGGGCACCATCACGATCACCGCACGAGGTTCCGGCACGGACTGCGAGATCAGCGTCGAGGACGACGGCGTGGGCATGGACCCCGAACTGCTGCGCAGCGGCGCCATCGACGCACTCAGCGGCTCCGATGCGCCGTCGAGCGAGAGCGAGGGCGCACACGTCGGACTCACCAATGTCGATCAACGCCTCCGCTCGGCTTTCGGCAACGACTACGGTCTGATCGTCGACACCGGACTCGGTGCGGGCACCAAGGTCAGCATGCGAGTCCCCAAGTTCGCCGCCGGCATCCGTGCGGATCCGGCGCAGGAAGGACGGCCCCGATGACCGCATTGCGCGTCCTGGCCGTCGATGACGAAGCCCCCGCCCTCGACGAACTGACTTTTCTGCTCGGCGAACACCCGGCGGTCGGCGAGGTGATCGGCGCCTCCGATGCCACCGAAGCCCTGCGGCTGCTCTCCGAACAGTCCGTGGACGCCGCCTTCCTGGACATCTCGATGCCGGGACTCAACGGCATGGAGCTCGCCACCGTCCTCGCCCGCTACGCGACCCCGCCCGCACTGGTGTTCGTCACCGCACACGACGACCGCGCCGTCCAGGCGTTCGACGTCGGCGCCGTCGACTACCTCCTGAAACCACTGCGCGCACGGCGTCTCGCGCAGGCGATCGAGCGTGTCCTGGCGAGCCGTCCGGACACGCTCGTCGGCGACACCGCCGGGACCGATGCCGACCCTGCCGCTGCGGGCGCCGACCCAGCCACCGCCGAAATCGCCGGGGACACGGACACGTCCGCCGACTCAGGCATTTCATCGACGGGGCTCAGCACAAGCGTGATCCCCGTCGAGCGCGGGGGCGTGACGTCCTTGATCCAGCGCGACACGATCTCGTGGGTCGAAGCCGTCGGCGACTACGCCCGCCTGCACACCGCCAGCGGTGACTATCTGGTTCGAGTGACCCTCTCTACGCTCGAATCCCATTGGGCCGACGCAGGTTTCGCGCGGATACACCGGTCGTACCTCGTCGCGCTTCCGATGGTGACCGGGCTGCGGACCGCAGGTACCGGCACCAAGGTGATGATCCGCGCGAACGGCCAGACCCCCGAAGTGGAGCTGCCCGTCAGCCGCCGGCAGGTTCGCGAACTGAAAGACCGTCTGGTGCGCGACCCTCTGCGCTCCTTCCGCTCCGGTCGCGGCGACGGATCGTCGTGAGCGAATGGTGAGCGGCCGTCCATGACCCCCGACTCCCCACGCCGCGAGCGCGTCGTGCTGTCGCAGCGGCGCGGCGCGCGGCCGGTCCGGACTCGGGCCGAGGTGACCGAGCAGACCGAGGTCGGCGAGCATCTGGTCGGCGAACTGGTCCGCGCCCAGTTGGGACTGGCGCTGCGGATCGGACTGGCGGTGGCGGCCCTGTTCGTCGCCATCCCCCTGATCGGCCTGTGGGTCGACGGCTTCGCCGCCGCGACGCTCTTCGGGATCTCGATCAACTGGATCGTGCTAGGCCTGCTCCCCTACCCGATCCTCTATCTCGCCGGACGCCTCTACATCCGGCTCGCCGAGCAGGCGGAACGACACTTCATGCAGTTGATGGACGACGAAGAACGCGGTCCGACGTGAGCACGGGATCAGCACTCATCGTCGTCGCGGTGGCGATCGCCACCGTCGGCACGGTCGCCATCGGCGCGTACGGCGGCCGCGGAGCCCGATCGACGTCCGATTTTCTGGTGGCCTCCCGCAGCATCGGCGCCCGCTGGAACGCCGCCGCCATCTCCGGGGAGTACCTCTCTGCCGCGTCGTTCCTCGGGGTCGCCGGCCTCGTCGCCAAATACGGCGCCGACGCGCTCTGGTACCCGATCGGCTTCACCGCCGGGTATCTGGGCCTGCTGCTGTTCGTCGCCGCGCCCCTACGCCGCTCGGGTGCGTACACCGTGCCCGACTTCGCCGAGTTTCGGCTCGGCTCCCTGCAGGCCCGCCGTGTCGCCATGGTCGTCGTGGTGCTGGTGTGCGTCCTGTACCTGCTCCCTCAGCTGCAAGGCGCGGGTCTGACGCTGAATATTCTGCTGGGCCTTCCCGGCTGGGTCGGCGTGGTGCTGGTCGGCGGTGCACTGATCGTCAACGTGGTCAGCGGCGGCATGCGTTCGGTGACCTTCGCCCAGGGGGTCCAGTACTGGCTCAAACTCACCGCGATCGCGGTGCCCGCGCTGGTCGTCGTCCTGCATTTCGCGTCGAACCCGTCCGACCTCGGCGACCCCCTCCCCGCCCGGGTCTCGACGGCCACCTCCGTCGAGGTCACCACGGAGGTCTCGGTGACCGTCGCCGATCCCTCGGGCGTCCGAGTCACCGGAACGGTCGACGGCACGCGTCTCGACGACGCGCCGCTGTCCGCGGGAACCCACGTCATCGGCCAGGATTCAACGATCCTGCTCGACGCGGGCGCGGCCACCCCCGTCGTGTCCGACGCGCCGCAGACCGGGTCCGAGTGGACGCGCTCGGGCGGCGGTCTCGGCGGCGATCACCCGCTGTACCAGGTCCTGTCGCTGATGCTCGCGACCTTCCTCGGCGCACTCGGACTGCCGCACGTGCTGGTGCGGTTCTATACCAATCGGACCGGGGCGGACGCCCGGCGCACCGCGCTCACCGTGATCGTGCTGCTGTCCGGCTTCTACCTCTTCCCCACGGTGCTCGGCGTGCTGTCACGCGTGTACGTGCCCCAGGTGCTCGCCACCGGCACCGCCGACGCCGCGGTGCTGATGATCCCGTCCTCGGTGGCCGGTGGACTGGGCGGCGAACTGCTGGTCGCACTGGTCGCGGCCGGCGCCATCGCCGCGTTCCTGGCAACCGCCTCCGGACTCTTGATCAGCATCGCCGGCGTGGTGTCCACGGACCTGCTGCCGTCCGGGGTGCGCAGCTTCCGGTTCTGCGCGGTGCTCGGCGGGCTGGTCCCGATCGGGCTCGCGCTGGCCGCCGGAACCCTGGAACTGTCCCGCTCGGTGGGTCTGGTGTTCGCCGTCTCGGCCGCGACCCTCTGCCCGCTGCTAGTGCTCGGCATCTGGTGGCGCGGACTCACCGCGGCCGGGGCGATCGCCGGCCTGACGGTCGGGGCGATCACCTCGGCCGCGGCCGTGGTAGCCGGAGTGTTCTGGTTCACCGACGGGTGGCCGGCTGCCATCGCGACATTTCCGGCGGCGGTCACCGTGCCGCTGACCTTCGCGACGATGGTCACCGTCTCTGTGGCGACCCGTCGCACCGTGCGCCCGGACGTCCCCACGGTGTTCGCGCGCATGCATCTGCCCGAACGCCTCGGACTCGGCCTCGAACGGGCCCCCGCCGGCGACTGAGCGTCCACCGTGAAGAATGACCCCATGAGTTCCGATTACCCCAGACTCACCGCCGACGACGTCCACCACATCGCCTTCTTCAAGCCGCCGGTCCTCCAGCGCGGCTACTCCGAAGACGAGGTGGACCAGCTCCTCGACGTTCTCGAGGCCAAGTTCCGCGATCCGGCCGATCCCGCCCTGGCGCACCTCACGCCCGATCAGGTTCGACAGGTGAGTTTCAGCGCACCGCCGATGGGACAGCGCGGCTACCACCCCGGCGAGGTCGACGATTTCCTCGGCCAGTGCGCCGACGACCTGGCGGACCTGGTCGCCGAGGTCCCGGTCGATCAAGAACGACAGGCGTCCGCCGGAGCGAACGCCTCCGCCGGACTGACGGCCGCCGACATCCGGGACGCCACCTTCGGCAAACCGCTCTTCGGCCGGAGCGGATACAACGAAGACCAGGTCGACGACTTCCTCGACGCCCTCGAGGCCAAGTTCCGCGATCCGGCCGATCCCGCGCTGTCGTGGCTCACTCCCGGCGCGGTGCAGGAGGCGGTCTTCGGTCCGCCGGGCTTCGGCAGACGCGGCTATCGCAGAGACGAGGTCGACGACTTCCTCGCGCGCGCCGCCGCCGCACTGTCCCTACTGTGACGTAGCTCGGCGCCCAGCCGGATGCCTCAGTCCCGAAACGCCAAGTGGCCGCGTGCCGCGACTCCCGGGCCGCGGCCGTACGTCACAGTACGGTCAGCTCGACCGCTTGCCGTTCGCCCGCGTGCGGCTACCGTTCACCGCACGACGGGCGGTACTCGTCGTTCAGGTCACATTTTCTCTGGCATGTGAACTGGATCTCCCCGAACCTTCTAGCAAGGCCGCCCGCGCGCGGCAACGCATCGAGGAGGTCGCCAGTGACTACCGCATCCGAACATCCGCCACAGCCTGGGCACATCAGCACCCCCGGCGCCGACGAGTTCATCGCCGCGCAGGAGAGCCCGGAGTTCCAGCGTCTGCGCAAGACGCTCCGCAACTTCGTGTTCCCGATGACCGCGTTCTTCCTGACCTGGTACGGGCTGTACCTGGTACTCGGCGTCTTCGCGCCGGGCTTCATGGGAACGCCCGTGTGGGGCAACATCAACGTCGGCTTGATCCTGGGCCTGTTGCAGTTCGTCACCACGTTCGCCATCACCGGCGCCTACATCTGGTTCGCCAACCACCGCCTCGACCCCGAGGCCGAAGTGGTCCGCGAAGGATTCGACGACGGCACCTACGCCCGTGAGGCCGACGCCGCTGTGGGAGGCGTGCGATGAACCACCTCCTCGCCGACGCCCAGGACGTCGACACCGGCAACGCCACCCTGAACATCATGATCTTCGTGGCCTTCGTGATCGTGACCCTGATCGTGGTCATCAAGGTCAGTCGCGTCGGCACGAGCAACGCGTCCGAGTTCTTCACCGGCAGCCGCGGCTTCTCCGGCACCCAGAACGGCATCGCGATCGCCGGCGACTACCTCTCGGCCGCCAGCTTCCTCGGCATCGCGGGTGCCATCGCCATCTACGGCTACGACGGATTCCTCTACTCGATCGGCTTCCTCGTCGCCTGGCTCGTCGCCCTGCTGTTGGTCGCCGAGCTCTTGCGCAACACCGGCAAGTTCACCATGGCCGACGTCCTGAGCTTCCGGCTCAAGCAGCGTCCCGTGCGCTTGGCCGCGTCGATCAACACTCTGACGGTGTCGATCTTCTACCTGCTCGCCCAGATGGCGGGCGCCGGCGCCCTCGTGGCGCTGCTGCTGAACATCCAGAGCGACGCCGGACAGGCCGCGGTCATCACCGTCGTCGGCCTGCTGATGATCACCTACGTGCTGATCGGCGGCATGAAGGGCACCACCTGGGTGCAGATCATCAAGGCGGTCCTGTTGATCGCCGGCACCGCGGTCATGACCGTGTGGGTGATGCTGTCCAACGGCATCAACTTCAACCTGTCCAAGCTGCTCGGCATGGCCCAGGAGCGCACCGAGGTAGACATCCTGGCACCGGGCGCCCAGTACGGCATCGACTTCACCTCGAAGATCAACCTGATCTCGCTGGGTCTGGCATTGGTGCTCGGCACCGCGGGTCTGCCGCATGTGCTCATGCGTTTCTACACGGTGCCGACCGCCAAGGAAGCCCGCAAGTCCGTGGTCTGGGCCATCGGCCTGATCGGTGCGTTCTACCTGTTCACCCTGGTGCTCGGATACGGCGCCGCGGCGCTGGTCGGCCCGGAGACCATCATGGCCGCTCCCGGCAAGCAGAACGCCGCGGCGCCGCTGCTGGCACTGCACCTGGGCGGTGAGGTCCTGCTCGGCTTGATCGCGGGCGTGGCGTTCGCGACCATCCTGGCCGTCGTCGCCGGCCTGGCGATCACCGCGTCGGCGTCGTTCGCCCACGACATCTACGCGTCGGTGATCAAGAAGAACGGCGCCTCCGAGGAGGAGCAGGTCCGCGTCTCGCGCTACACCGTGGTGGTGCTCGGCATCATCGGGATCGTCCTGGGCATTCTCGCGAAGGACCAGAACATCGCCTTCCTGGTGGCGCTGGCCTTCGCGGTGGCCGCCTCGGCGAACCTGCCGACCATCCTGTACTCGCTGTTCTGGAAGCGGTTCAACACCCGCGGCGCCCTGTTCAGCATGTACGGCGGCCTGTCGATCACGATCGTGCTGATCGTGTTCTCCCCGGCCGTGTCCGGCAAGTCCAACTCGATGCTCCCGAACATGGACTTCGCCTGGTTCCCGCTGGCCAATCCCGGCCTGGTGTCCATCCCGGCAGCCTTCCTACTCGGCATCGTCGGCACGCTGACCTCGCGGGAGACCCCCGACGTGGCCCGCCGCGCCGAGATGGAGGTCCGCTCGCTCACCGGTGTCGGCGCGGAGAAGGCCATCTCGCACTGATTCAGGACTGGCACGGTGAGAACAGTGCCGTCGTGCGCAGGACGTCTGCGGACGACGGCACTGTTGGTTCATCGTCCGGACCATGAGCACCGTTTACCTCGCCACCGCCCTCCCGCCCGCTGCGCTCGCCCGTCTCGACGCCGCCGATATCGACTACCGAAGCTGGGCATCGGCCGACGAGATCGTCGCCGACCAGCTGATCGACGCCGTCGCGAACGCCGAAGCCCTCATCAGCGCCGTGGACGTGCAGGTCCCCGCCGAGGTGATCGACGCGGCGCCGAAGCTGGAGCTGATCGCGAACGTCGGCGACGGATTCAGCAACATCGACCTCAACGCCTGCCGCCGGCGCGGGATCGCCGTCACCAACGCCCCGACACACGACTCGATCGCGTCGACCGCCGAGCTCGCGGTCACCCTCCTCCTCACGATCAGTCGCCGGATCCTGCCCGGTGACAAGCTGATGCGCGACGGCGGGTTCTCCGGTTGGCGCGTCACCGGATACGTCGGCGGGCATCCGGTGTGCGCCGGTCAGGCGTCCTGGATCCGCGCGAACGGCCGGGCTTCCTCTAGTTCGTACGACAGCTCTAGCAGGGTGCGCTCGCCGCCGCGGTCGGCGGAGAAGTGGATGCCGATCGGCATGCCGGCCGACGAACTGCCGAGCGGCAGGGAGATCGCCGGGGTGCCGCACGAATTGTCCGCGGGGGTGAAGGCGACATAGCGCACCAAACGGTCGAAGATCTCGTCGAAGTCGCCGTCCGGATCCAGGTAGCCGATCTCGGGAGTCTGGTGGGCGAGGGTCGGAGTGAGGATCACGTCGTAGTCGTCGAAGGCCTTACGGAACTTCGCCGTGGCCCGCTTGAGACCGATGAGGGTCGACGGCGTCTTGTAGAAGTTCCGCAGAAACTTGCGGGACAGGCCTCGCGTGAACGGGTCGAGTTTTCCGCGGTCGAACTCCGGATCGAGAAGTTTTCCGCCGAAGCGGTCGAGCGAGAACGCCAGCAGCGCCCAGTAGTTGGTGAAATGGTCGATGAACGAGCGATCGACCGGGATCGGCACCGTCTCCACCCGGTGGCCGAGTTCCTCGAGAAGATCGGCCACCGCGTGGACCTCGCGGCGGGTGTCGGGGTCCAGCGGCTGACCGGTCAGCGGATCGGTGATCATCGCGACCCGGAGGCGGCGCCGCCCCGGCCCTTCGACCAACCCGACTGGATCGAAGCCGTCGACCCGCCGGAGCCGCTCCAGGTCGGAAAGGAAGTAGGCGGTGTCCCGTACCGAACGCGAGACGATCCCGTTGGAGACCAAGTCGATCGGCGCGTTCGACGCCGTCGCCACACCCGCGGTCCGGCCGCGGCTCGGCTTGAGTCCCACCAATCCGCAGGCCGCCGCCGGGATGCGGATCGAGCCGCCGCCGTCGTTCGCGTGCGCGATCGGGACCGCACCGGCGGCGACCAGCGCCGCAGACCCGCCCGAGCTGGCCCCGGACGAGTAATCCGTGTCCCACGGGTTGCGGGTCGGTGCCCGGTCGGCGAACTCGGTGGTCGCGGTCAGCCCGAACGCCGGCATCGTCGTCGCACCGAGAATGTTCACGCCGGTACCGAGGAACTCCTCGGTGAACGCCTCGTGGCTCGCCGCCGGCCGGGGCGGGATCGCGGCAGAACCCTGCTGCGTCGGCAGGCCGGCGTACGCGGTGTTGTTCTTGATCAGGGTGGGCACGCCGGCGAACACGCCGGAGAAGCCGTTCTCCCTGGCCCGGACCAGCGCTCGTTCCCGGTCGTCGAAGGCGACGGCCGCGATCTCCGGATTCACCCCGTCGATGCGCCGCGCGGCGGCCTCCGAGGCCTCGGCCGCACTGAAATCGCCGGAGGCGATCGCGCGAGCGATCCCCACGGCGTCGAGATCGCCGAGCACGTCGTCGGCGAAGGCATGAACGCGTTTCATTCACCTGACAATAGCGCGTGTCGAGTTCTCCTCGCGCCCGCCCGTACGAACGTTCGGTCAATGAGGTAAGACTGACGTATGCAGTTGCGATTCACCCCGGAAGAGGAAGCGTTCCGCTCCGAGCTCCGCGAGTTCTTCACCACCGCCGTCCCCGAAGAGATCCGGAACCGCTGCGAAACCGGCGAACTGATCTACCCCGACGACGTCGTGGCCACCACGCGCATCCTCAACGAGAAGGGGCTCGCGGTGCCGCACTGGCCCGTCGAGTGGGGCGGCCAGGACTGGACTCCGGTGCAGCACCACATCTTCCGGGAGGAGATGGCGCTGAACTTCGTGCCCGACCAGCTCCCGTTCAACGCCGGCATGGTGGGCCCGGTGATCGCGCACTTCGGCAGCCAGGAGCAGAAAGAAGAGTTCCTGCCGAAGACGGCGAATCTCGACATCTGGTGGTGCCAGGGCTTCTCCGAGCCCGAAGCGGGCAGCGACCTCGCCTCACTCAAGACCCGCGCGGTCCGCGACGGCGACGAGTACGTGATCAACGGGCAGAAGACGTGGACCACCCTCGGCCAGTTCGCCGACTGGATCTTCTGCCTGGTCCGCACCGACCCCGATGTGAAGAAGCAGGCAGGCATCAGCTTCGTCGTCTTCCCGATGGACACCCCCGGCGTGGAACTCCGGCCGATCGAGCTGATCGACGGCAGCTACGAGGTGAACGAGGTGTTCTTCAACGACGTTCGCGTCCCCGTCGCCAACCTCATCGGCGAGGAGAACCAGGGCTGGACCATCGCCAAGTTCCTGCTCGGCAACGAGCGGTCCGGGATCGCCCGCGTCGGTTGGACCAAGACCAAGCTCGCCAAGGCCAAGCGATTGGCGGCGGAGACGCCGCGCGCCGGCGGCGGCACCATGCTCGACGACCCGCTCTTCGCCGCACGCCTGGCCGGTCTCGAGAACGAGCTGCTGGCTCTGGAGGTGACTCAGCTGCGCGTCGTCGCCTCGTCCGCCGACGGCAAGCCGAACCCGGCGTCGTCGTTGCTCAAGCTCCGTGGCTCGCAGCTGCAGCAGGAGGCACTGGAACTGCTGACCGATCTCGCCGGCCCGGCGTCGCTGCCGGTGGCACCGGTCGACCCGGAGGCCGAACTCGAGGCGGCACTGACCCCCGACTGGGCCCGGCATTCGGTGCCCGAGTACCTCAACTACCGCAAGGTGACCATCTACGGCGGCTCCTCCGAGGTGCAGCGCCAGATCATCGACAAGGCCGTGCTCGGGCTGTAGCCCAGCACCATTGAAAAGGATCACCATGGATTTCGAGCTCTCCGACGAGCAGATCATGCTGCGCGACACCGTGCGCGACGTGCTGGCCAAGACCTACGACATCGAGACTCTCCGCGCCGTGACGGACACCCCGCTCGGCTGGAGCCGGGACGTGTGGAAGTCCCTCGCCGAGATCGGCCTCCTCGGGCTGGTGTTCGACGAGGCGCACGGCGGTTTCGGCGCCGGGATCGAAGAACTGTCCGCCGTGATGAGCGAGTTCGGCGCTTCCCTGGCGCCCGAGCCCTTCCTCGACTCGGTCGTGGTGCCCGGACTGCTGATCGAGCGCTCCGGCGCCGACACTTCCGTCAAGGAGGAGGTCCTCGGCGCGCTGGCGAGCGGCGAACGCCTCGCCGCCTTCGCCCATCTGGAGCAGGGCGACCGCTGGCCGTCGTACGCGGTGGCCACCGCCGTCCGTGACGGGAAGATCTCCGGAACCAAGCCGCTGGTGCCGCACGGCGACTGCGCCGACGTGCTGGTCGTGTCCGCGCGGGATGCCGACGGCGCCGTCGGCCTGTATCTGGTGGAGGCCGACGCTCCCGGGGTCGTCCGCACCGCATACCGGACGCACGATCGCCGTCGCGGCGCCCAGATCACGTTCTCCGATGCACCGGGCATCCGGCTCGGCGACGCGGCGGCCGACAGCGTGATCGACGACGTCGCACTGATCGAGCAGAGCGCCCTGTGCGCCGAGGCCGTCGGCGCGATGACTAAGTCGCTGGGGCTCACCACCGAATACCTCAAGTCGCGCAAGCAGTTCGGTGTCCCGCTGGCCACGTTCCAGGCGCTCACCCACCGTGCCGCGGACATGTACGTGGCGCTGGAACTGGCAAGCAGCATGAGCCTCTACCTGACCGCCGCCCTGAACGACGGCAGCGCCGAGGAGATCACCGGATCGCGGGCCAAGCTGCAGATCTGCCGGTCCGGCCGGCTCATCGGCCAGGAAGCCGTTCAGATGCACGGCGGTATCGGCGTCACCGCTGAATACCCGGTGGCGCACTACGTCAGCCGCCTCACCGCCATCGCGCACACCCTCGGCGACGCCGACGCGCACCTGACGGAGCTCTCGTCGCACCTGGGCGACTGGGACATGGTCACGGTCGGCTGAGCCACGCCGGTCGAGCGCGGCTCAGCCGACCCGCACCGGGCGCGCACAGTCGAGACCGCCCCACGCCGGTCGAGCGCAGTCGAGACCCCCTGCGTGCAGGCTAGGGTGAGCGCATGAACGATCTCGCTCTGCTGCGCGACGACCTCGCCGACCTCACCTCGTACGGCCTGCTCGCCGTCGGCCTGCTGGTGCTCGGGTTCATCGGGCTGGATCTGGTGACCCCGGGCAGTCTGCGGCGCTGGATCTGGACCGAGGGCAATCGCTCTGCGGTGATCCTGGCCGTGTCGCAGGCGCTCGGCCTGACGATCGCACTGGCCGCGGGTATCTCGGCGAGCCACGACCTCCCGCTGGGCCGCGGCATCGTGTACGTGCTGATCTACGGCGTGGCGACCATCGCGCTCATGATGTTCTCGTTCGTGCTGATCGACCTGCTGACCCCGGGCAAGCTGGGTGCGCTGCTGCTGGAGGGCGCTGACGACGGCGAGGACGACGCCGACGACCCGGCGCACAACCCGGCCGTGTGGCTCAACGCCGTGGTGTTCCTGGCGATCGGACTTTTCGTCGCCGCCGCCCTCTCTCTGTAGCGGCCCGAGCGAACTACAGCCCTCTTCGACGATTAAGCGAACGACCCCCTTCGATGATTAAGAGAACGAGCCCCTTCGATGATTGAGCGAACGAGCCCCTTCGATGATTGAGCGAACGAGCCCCTTCGATGATTGAGCGAACGAAGTGAGTCGAAATCACCCGTGACCGCACCGGCGGGAGAGGCGGACCGCGAACCGTGTTCCCGCCCCGCCTCCCGGTCGAATAGGGTTCTGGTTCAGGAGCTCCGGTTCACAGAACCGGACGGACGCAAGGAGCAAGACAATGGCCGCACCTCTCATCGAAGAGTCCGTGGAGATCGCCGGCACCCCCGAGCAGGTCTGGGCGGTGGTCTCGGACCTGCAGCGCATGGGCGAGTGGAGCCCGCAGTGCAAGAAGATGTTCGTCTTCGGCGGACCGGTGAAGCTGGGCACCCGCACCGCGAACCTCAACCGTCGTGGACCGCTGTTCTGGCCGACCACCGCCAAGGTGGTCGCCTTCGAACCGAACAAGAAGATCGCCTGGAAGATCACCGAGAACAACACCGTGTGGGGCTTCGCGATCGAGCCGACCGAGGCAGGGGTCACCGTGACCGAGTCCCGCACCGCCGCCGACGGCAAGACCAGCGCGCTGTCGGCGTTTCTCGTCGACAAGGTCTTCGGTGGCAACGACAGCTTCGAGCCCGAGCTGCAGGCCGGCATGCGGGAGACGCTCGGCAAGATCAAGCGCGCCGTCGAGGCCTGATCGGTGGCACGACGACCCGCCCAGCCCGGTGACCGCACCGGGCCCGCCCACCTGATCGACCTCGTCCAGGAGACGGTCCCGCCGATCCACCCGAAGGGTCTGCCGTTCGTGGCCGGCGCCGCGGCGGTAGCCGTGCTCGGGCGCCGGCACCGATGGATCGCGCGGCCCGCCCTGGCCGCCGCGGGGGCGTGTGCACTGTTCTTCCGGCACCCGTCTCGGGTACCGCCGAGCACCCCGGGCGCAGTAGTCGCGCCGGCCGACGGCACCGTGGCGCTGGTCGACGAGGCGATCCCGCCCGCTGAACTCGGCCTGGGCGATCACCCCCTGCCCCGGGTCAGCACCTTCTTGTCGGTGTTCGACGTCCACGTGCAGCGCATCCCGATCTCCGGCGTCGTCGAAGCGGTGAAGCACACCCCCGGCGAGTTCCTGTCCGCCGACCTGCCCGAGGCCAGCGAACGCAACGAACGGACCTGTCTGCGATTGCGGACCGAAGCCGGGGAGCGGCTCGGCGTGGTCCAGCTGGCCGGACTGGTCGCGCGTCGCATCGTGTGCGACGTCGGTCCCGGCGAACCGGTCGCCCTGGGCGACACCTACGGCCTGATCCGCTTCGGATCGCGGGTCGACGTGTACCTGCCCGCTGGGACGGTCGCCCGCGTCGCCGTCGGCCAGCGCACCGTCGGCGCCGAGACGGTCCTCGCGGAACTCCCGCGATGACCGGCCGGGACCGGGTCCGCCGCAACCGGCGGCCGGCCGGCGCCCGGACGCGCCGTGATCCCCCGGTCGCCGGTCGCACCCGAACACGTCGTTCGGACGACGACAGCGTGCAGGCCAGGTCGGGACGACTGATCCTGCCCTCGGCGCTGACCCTCCTGGCGCTGTGCGCGGCGCTGACCGCCATGCGCTTCGCCGACGCGGACCGGGTCGACCTCGCCATGCTGCTGCTGGTGGGGGCCGCCATCCTCGACGGCCTCGACGGTCGCGTCGCCCGGATGATGGATGCCAGCAGCAAGATGGGCGCCGAGCTCGACTCGCTCGCCGACGGGATCAATTTCGGCGTGGTGCCGGCGGTGATGGTCTACAGCATCCTTCTGCGCGACGAGTCCGACCTCGATCAGAGCATCGGATGGGGCTTGGCCCTGGTCTACTGTTCGGCGATCATCCTCCGGCTGGCACGGTTCAACACCCTGCTCGACGACGACGAAGCTCCCGCTTACACGAAAGACTTCTTCGTCGGGGTGCCTGCTCCCGCGGCCGCCGTGATGGTGCTGCTGCCGATCGGGCTGGGCGAACAGTTCGGTTCGGGCTGGTGGACCGGACCGGTGTTCGTCGGCTGTTGGCTCGTGTTCGTGGCGCTGCTCGCGGTGAGCCGCGTACCGACACTCAGCTTCAAGTCGGCCAAGTTGCGCCCCCGCGCGGTGGCACCCGTGTTGATCGTGGTCGCCGCCGCGGCTGCGCTGCTGTTCACCTTCCCGTACGCACTGATGGTGCTGCTGGTCGGCGCGTACCTGGCCCACATCCCGTTCGCCTGGCGCATGCAGCGCTGGGTCAGCTCCCGCCCGGAGTACTGGGACTACTCGTCGCGCGCCCGCCGCCTGCAGCGCCGTGACGACCGCCGTGCCGAGGTGGCCGACGGCACCCGGCGCCGGGTGATCCCGGTGCGGAAGTCATCGGCACGGCTGCGGCTGCGCCGGCCCGAGCGCACGCCGGACTGAGCCTGGCCGGGGGTCTCGACTCCGCTCGACCAGCGAAGCAGCTCGACCGGCGAGAGCAGCCCCACCAGCGAAGAACGCTCAACCGGCGAGAGCAGCCCCACCAGCGAAGAACCCTCAACCGGCGAGAGCAGCCCCACCAGCGAAGAACCCTCAACCGGCGAGAGCAGCCCCACCAGCGAAGAACCCTCAACCGGCGAGAGCAGCCCCACCAGCGAAGAACCCTCAACCGGCGAGAGCATCCCCACCAGCTCGTTGAGCAGGCGACGAAGGAGCCGTGTCGAAACGGCCCGGGACCCCGGGTCAGGTCCGGGTGACCGTGTAGAGGACCGTGTTCCGGCTGCCCTGCGCGGCGGCGGTGATGCCGACCGTGACCCAGTAGGTGGCCCCGTCGTCCTCCTTCTGCATCATCACGCCCTTTTCCCGGCCGGTCTCGATCCGGCTCGACTCCACGTAGCCCGCTTCCGTGAGCTTCTTCACTGCGTCGTCGTAGGCGTCGCCCGCACCCGCGGGGGCCTGCACGGTCACCGACCACGAGCCGTCGTCCCGGCGCTCGGCACTCTGGATGGCGCCGTCGACCAGCGGGACCTGCGCCTCCGGGAAGTCGTCGGGCAAGGCGACTCCCGGGCGCGCAGGCTCGTCGTCGTTGCCGCACGCCGTGGCACCGGTCAGTGCGACCACCACCAGCAACGCTGTCAACAGGACTCTCCGTAAAGACCACATATCTGGAACGGTAAAGTACTTCGGGTAATACCGCTTCGAACGACACCCCGCCCACCATTCGATCGACGGAGTGCCTCTTGATCCAGGTCCTGATCGCGCTAGGTATCGGTGCGCTGCTCGCGCCCCCGATCATGCGCGGCCTGGGTACCCGCGGGTTCTATGTGCTGGCCCTGATGCCGCTGAGCGCCCTGATCTGGCTCTTGCTGAACTGGCCGCCGGCCGACCAGCCGATGACGCAGACCGTCTCGTGGGTGCCGAGCCTGCAGATGGACATCGTGCTGCGGATGGACACGCTGTCGGCGATCCTCTCGGTGCTGATCCTGGGTGTCGGCGCACTGGTCCTGGTGTACTGCGCCAACTACTTCGACAAGATGCGCCGGCGCGTCGAGGTGTTCGGCGGCGAACTGGTCGCCTTCGCCGCGGCCATGTTCGGGCTCGTGGTCAGCGACAACATGCTGGTCCTGTACGTGTTCTGGGAAGCGACCACCGTTCTGTCGTTCATGCTGGTCGGCTACTACGCGGTGCGCGCGACGTCGCGTCGAGCCGCGACGCAGGCGCTGCTGGTGACCACTTTCGGCGGCCTGGCCATGCTGGTCGGCATCATCATGCTCGGCGAGCGCACCGGCAGCTACCTGCTGTCGGACCTGATCGCCGATCCGCCGGGCGGGGTCTACTCGGCCATCGCAGTCGGTCTGATCCTGGTCGGCGCACTCACCAAGTCCGCCATCGTCCCGTTCCACTTCTGGCTGCCCGGCGCGATGGCCGCCCCCACCCCGGTCAGCGCGTATCTGCACGCCGCGGCCATGGTCAAGGCCGGCATCTACCTGGTTGCGCGGCTCGCACCGGGATTCCACGAGCAGATCAGCTGGCAGTTGCTCGTCGTCGGCCTGGGCCTGCTCACCATGCTGCTCGGCGGCTGGCGATCGCTCCGCGAACTCGACCTCAAGCTCATTCTGGCCTTCGGCACCGTGTCGCAGCTGGGCTTCATGATGGTGCTCGTCGGCGTGGGCGCGGCCAATGTGGCGATGGCCGGCATCGCCATGGTGATCGCGCACGCGATGTTCAAGGCGAGCCTGTTCATGGTGGTCGGCATCATCGACCACTCCACCGGCACCCGCGACATCCGACGGCTCGCCAGGCTCGGCCACCGGCTGCCCTTCCTGGCCGGCATCGCCGCCGTGGCCGGCGCCTCGATGGCCGGTTTGCCGTTCACCTTCGGCTTCGTGGGCAAGGAGACCGCCTTCGGCGCGATGTGGGACACCGGCGCCTACGCCCCGTGGCTGGCGCACCTGGTGGACGTGGTCCTGCTGCTCGGCTCGATCATCACCTTCGCCTACACCACCCGATTCCTCTGGGGCGCCTTCGGCCGGAAGGTGCGCACCCTGCCCACCCGGCCCGTCGCACAGCTGCACCCGCCGTCGGTCATGTTCCAGGTCCCGTCGCTGCTCCTCGCCGTACTGGGCGTGGTCACCGCCTTCGCCGCCGGATGGATCGGCCACTTCATCGAGCCCTACGCCGAAACGCTGCCCGGCTACGGCGAGGAGCTCGAGCACCTGGCGATGTGGCACGGATTCGGGCTGCCCGTGGTGTTCTCGATCATCGTCGTGGTGGCCGGCGCCGCGCTCTTCCTGATTCTGCGCCGGATCCGCGATCACCTCTTCGACCATCCGCCGCGCCTGAACGCCGACCACGCCTACGACCGGATCCTGCGCGGCGCGGACACCCTGTCGCTGTGGGTCACCCGGAACACCCAGCGCGGCTCCCTGCCGATCACCCAGGGCGTGATCCTCTCGACCACGGTGATCCTGCCGGTCGCGGTCCTGTTCCTCGGCGCCCGTACCGACCTGGAGCTGAACGGTTTCGCCAACGTCGAGCAGGCAGTGATCGGCATCGTCATGGTGGCGGCGGCGATCACCGCCACCATGCTGCGCAACCGCCTGGCCGGAGCCCTGACCGTCGGCATCACCGGCTACGGCTGCGGTGCGCTGTTCGCGATCTACGGCGCGCCCGATCTGGCGCTGACCCAGTTCCTGGTGGAGAGCCTGACCCTGGTGATCTTCGTGCTGGTGCTGCGCAAGCTGGCCTCCGAACCGCAACCGCGGCACAAGACGGGTTTCCGTCCGCTGCGTGCACTGATCGGCATCGCCTTCGGCACCGCCATGGTCCTGGTCGGCCTGTTCGCCGCCGCCGCCCGCTCCGCGCAGCCGCTGTTCGTCGATCTGGGCGAGGCCGCCTACAAATTCGGGCACGGCGGCAACACGGTGAACGTGATCCTGGTCGACATCCGTGCGTGGGACACCCTCGGCGAGGTCTCGGTGCTCATCGTCGCGGCGACCGGCGTGGCCTCGATGGTCTTCCGCAGCCGCCGCTTCGGCGCCGCCCCGCGTGTCACCGACGTCGCCCGCAGCGAAGCCGGGCTGGACGAGGACGACCTGATTCCCGACCGCACCACCTGGCTGCGCGGCAGCGAGCTGGGCAACCCGAAGCACCGTTCGATGGTGCTGGAGGCCACCACCCGCCTGGTGTTCCCGACCCTGGTCGTGGTCTCGCTCTACTTCTTCTTCGCGGGCCACAATGCGCCCGGCGGCGGATTCGCCGGAGGCCTGGTGATGGGTCTGGCCCTCGTGCTCCGCTATCTGGCCGGCGGCCGCTACGAACTCGGCGAGGCACTGCCGGTGGAGGCCGGCACCATCCTCGGCGCCGGGCTGCTGATCTCGGCCACCACCGCCGCCACCTCTCTCGCCCTGGGCGCACCTGCGCTCTCGTCCGCGGTCATCGACCTCACGCTCCCGGTCTTCGGCGAGATCCACCTGGTCACCGCGCTGTTCTTCGACGCAGGCATCTACCTGATCGTCGTCGGCCTGGTGCTCGACGTCCTGCGCAGTCTCGGCGCCCGGCTCGACGTCGCCGACGCGCCGAGCGCCCGCGACACCGTCGCCGACGTGCCGGGCACCTGCACCGTCCCCGCCGAGGAGGCAGCACGATGACCGTGAACCTCGGCCTGCTGGTAGTCGCCGGCGTCCTGGCCGCGTCCGGCGTCTACCTGCTGATGGAACGCAGCCTGGTCCGCATGCTGCTGGGACTGCTGCTGGTGGGCAACAGCATCAACGTCTTGATCATCACGCTCGCCGGCGGACCCGGCAATCCGCCGATCCGGGGGGCCGAATCGGTGGACGCGTCCACCGACGCCGACCCGCTCGCCCAGGCGATGATCCTGACCGCGATCGTCATCACGATGGGCGTGGCCGCGTTCGTGCTCGCTCTGACCTACCGACTGTTCGTCATCAACCGGAAGGACGACGATCTGGAAGACGACTCCGAGGATGTCAAGATCGTCAAGGGCTCGCTCAAGAACTTCCCGGACCGCGACCGCAGCGACGACCCGGAGACGGGCGCGGACACCGTCGCCGGCGACCTGTTCGACGATCGCGGCAACCCGCTGACGCCCGAGGAGTACGCGCAGCGTCACCGCGACGTGATCGAGACGGATCTGATGCCCGAGGACGCCGCGGTGATCGACCGTCTTCCGGAGTTCAGCCCGGACGAGATGCCCGACGAGGACGACGACGAGGACGACGCCGAGGGCGAACCGCCGCAGGAGGCCCAGGCGGAGATCACGCCCGCCGAAGTCCAGCCTGACCCTTCGACTCCGCTCAGGACAGGCCCTTCGACTCCGCTCAGCACACGCGGCGACGCCCACGACATCGCGCCGGACGGCAGCCCGCGGCCCGACGACGTCGACCAGAACGACGAGAAGGGGGACCGGCCGTGATCCCCCAACCCTCTTGGATCTCCGTTCTGATCGTCTTGCCGACGCTGGTTCCCATGCTCGGTGCGGCCCTGACGCTGCTGCGCGGCCGAAGCCCGCGGTTCCAACGCGCCGTGACGGTCGGAGCGATCAGCACCGCGCTGATCGCATCGTCCATGATGCTGTACCTGACCAGCAGGCACGGCCCCTTTGCCGTGAAGATCGGCGGCTGGGGCGACAAGGGCTACCCCAACGGACCGCTGGGCATCACCCTGGTGGTCGACCGTCTCGCCGCCCTCATGCTGGTGGTCTCAACCCTCGTGCTGCTCTGCGTCGTCGTCTACGCGATCGGTCAGGGTATTCGGGACGGGACGACGCAGCAACCCGTGTCGATCTTCCTCCCCTCGTATCTGATCCTGACCGCCGGCGTCTGCAACGCGTTCCTCGCCGGCGACCTGTTCAATCTGTACGTGTCCTTCGAGGTGCTCCTCGCGGCCAGCTTCGTGCTGCTCACCCTGGGCGCCAGCGCCGACCGGGTACGCGCGGGCGCGTCGTACGTGATGGTCTCGATGGTCTCGTCGCTGATCTTCCTGGCCGGCATCGCGTTCGCGTACTCGACCACCGGCACGCTGAACCTCGCCGAGATGGCGGTCCGGCTCGACGACGTTCCCGACGGCACCCGCAACGCCCTGTTCGCGGTGCTGCTGGTGGCCTTCGGCATCAAGGCTGCAGTGTTCCCGCTGTCCACCTGGCTGCCCGACTCGTACCCCACCGCGCCCGCGCCGGTCACCGCGGTGTTCGCCGGCCTGCTGACCAAGGTCGGCGTGTACGCGATCATCCGCGCCACCACCCTGCTGTTCCCGGGCGGCTCCCTGGACAACCTGCTGATGATCGCCGGACTGGCGACCATGCTCGTGGGCATCCTGGGCGCGGTCGCCCAGTCCGACATCAAGCGCCTGCTGTCGTTCACACTGGTGAGCCACATCGGGTACATGATCTTCGGTATCGCCGTCGGTTCGGCGGTCTCGATGTCGGCGGCCATCTACTACGTCGCCCACCACATCCTGGTGCAGACGACCCTGTTCCTGGTGGTCGGCCTGATCGAACGGCAGGCCGGTTCGGCCTCGTTGCGGCGGCTCGGCGGCTTGGTCGCCAGTCCGGTGCTGGCGGCGCTGTTCCTGATCCCCGCGCTCAACCTGGGCGGCATTCCCCCGTTCTCCGGCTTCATCGGCAAGGTGGCGCTGCTCGAGGGCGGCGCCCGGGACGGCTCGGTCCTGGCTTGGCTGCTGGTGGCCGGCAGCGTGGTCACCAGCCTGCTCACGCTGTACGTGGTGGCCCGCGTGTGGACCAAGGCCTTCTGGCGGCCGCGTGCCGACGCCCCGGACGGCGGCATGACCAACAGCACCGCCTCGGCGCTGGTCGAGGAGGGCACCGACGTCGAACTCGCCGATCGCGAGGACGTCGGTCGCATGCCCGTCGCGATGGTCCTGCCGACCACGGCGATGGTGGCCGCGGGCATCGCCCTGACCGTCTGGGCCGGCCCGATCTTCGGCTTCACCGACGACGCCGCGCACGACATCCTCGAACGCGGGCCGTATGTGAGCGCGGTGCTGGGAGACGATGAATGAGCAACACCCCCTACCCGGACAAACCACGGCCCATGCCGGTCGGCAAGCGGGCGATCCCGGCATTCTTCGGCAACCTGTGGCGGATGTCCGTCGTCTATTTCGCCTGGCCGCTGACCATCGCCATCGTGTGGCTGCACGATCACCTCGGAGTCCCGAAGTGGCTCGGCAGCGACCTCCGAGAGTTCCTCGTCCGACTGTGGGGTCTGTTCTGGCTGACCTTCGTCTGGGTACTCCTGTGGGGCAGCATCACCTGGGGCAACGTCGTCATGGGCGTGGTGGTAGGCATCGTGGTGATGGCGGTGCTGCCATTGCCCCGGGTCCCTGTGGAGGGCCGCATCCACCCGATCGCCGCGCTTCACCTGGCGCTGAACCTGATCTGGAACTTCTTCATCTCCTCGGCGCAGGTCGCCTGGGCGGCGATCCGGCCCGGCCCCCCGCCGCTGGGTTGTGTGGTGCGCGTGCATGTGGCCATCAAGTCCGACCTGGTGCTCACGCTGGCCGTCGACTACCTGAATCTGGTGCCCGGCACCATGGTTGTGGAGATCGATCACGTGCACCGCATGCTGTACGTCCACGTCTTCGACGTCCGGACGCAGCGTCAGGTGGACGCGTTCCGCAAGCAGATGGCCTATGTAGAGCGCCAGTTCATCAAAGCCTTCGAGCGCGACAGCGAATGGCATCCGAGTCCGTTCCACGGAATCGACGACGACTACCACCACGTTGCGTACTCGGAGCGGCAGCGCGTCGCCGAAGCCGATCCGACCACCCCGAACCGAGAGGAGCGGTGGAAGCCATGACTACCGTCTGGACCCTGAGCACCGTGATGCTCGCGTCGGCGGTGCTGCTCACGCTGTTCCGCTGCCTGCGCGGGCCGACCACCCTGGACCGGCTCGTGGGCATCGACACCCTGATCGCGCTGACCATCTGCGGTCTCGCGGTCTGGGTGGCCGCCACCTACGACACCACCATCGTTCCGGCCATCGTCGCCCTGTCGCTGGTCAGTTTCATCGGCTCCATCGCGGTGGCCCGCTTCCGGGTGAGGGACGACGAATGATCCGCGACATCGTCTCCGCAGCCTTCATCCTGATCGGCAGCCTGTTGGCGCTGACCGCCGCCATCGGGATCGTCCGCTTCCCGGACACCCTGTCCCGGATGCATGCGGCCACCAAACCCCAGACCTTCGGACTGAGCATGCTCCTGATCGGCGTCCTGATCCGGATCGCCGGCAACCCCGACGGCGGGATGCTGGTGCTCACCGCACTGTTCATGCTGATCACCGCGCCCGTGATCGCGCAGCGTGTGGGCCGTCTGGTCTACCGCGAGCAGCGCAGCGGCGAGGATCTGCTCGACGAGTCGCAGCTCTGCGTCCAGCGCCGGGACGAGGAACGGGCACGCCGCCGCGGCTGACCGTTCAAGGGCATCGTCGACGACGGTATCGCCGATTTCGACTCACTCCGTTCGCCCAACCATCGAACACACGGATTGCTCGACCACCGACTACCACGAGTCAGTCGACCGCCGAACGGCTGCGTGCGCCTCTTCGATGCTCGAACGAGCCAAGCACACCCCTTCGATCGAGCGAGCCAAGCGCACCCCTTCGATGATTGAGCGAGCCAAGCGCACCCCTTCGATGATTGAGCGAGCCAAGCGCACCCCTTCGATGATTGAGCGAGCGCAGCGAGTCGAAATCACCCCCGGACAAGCGACTCGAAATCAGTCGAGCTCGCCGACCACCGAATCGACGACGGCGCGCAGGTCGCCCGCGCGCGCGTGCACGGCCCGCTGGCGCTGATAGCTCGCTCCCCGTTCCACGATAGCGTCGACCGCGGCCAGTTCCTCGGCGCACTGCAGGTCCTCGGCGACCGGCCGGAGCCGGACCAGCAGCTCCGCGAGGTCTTCGGTCACCAGGCGCTCGTCGCACGCAGAATTCTGGATGATGATCGCGTCGAGACCGTACCGGGCGGCCCGCCACTTGTTTTCTTGCACCAGCCAGGGCGCCATCTCAGGCAGTTCCTCGCCGGCGTCCAGGCGACGGCTGAGATCGACGACGAGACAGTGCGTCAGGGCCACCAGGGCCGCGAGCTCCCCGCGGTTCGAGACTCCGTCGCACACCCGCACCTCGATGGTGCCCAGGTGCGGCGACGGCCGGATGTCCCAGCGGATCTCGTTCAGGTGATCGATGATGCCGGTGGTCTTCTGGTCGTGGACGAAGGCTTCGAACTCGGGCCACGTCCGGAATTGGAAGGGCAGTCCGGCCGTGGGCAGTTGCTGGAACATCATGGCGCGGTTGCTGGCGTAGCCGGTCTCCTGGCCGCCCCACATCGGAGAACTCGCCGACAGGGCCAGCAGGTGCGGATAGAACTGCAGCAGGCTGTCCAGGATCGGCAGCACCTTGTCGCGATGGTCGATGCCCACGTGCACGTGCACGCCCCAGATCAGCATCTGCCGACCCCACCACTGGGTGCGCTCGATGAGCTCGGCGTACCGGTGCCCTTCGGTCAGTTGCTGCGCCGACCATTCGGCGAACGGATGGGTGCCGGCACCGTACAGATCGATCCCGAGTTCGTCGGTCAGCACTCGCACCTGCCCGAGGGTGCGTCCCAGGTCGTCCATCGCCTCGGCGGTGGTGGTGCAGATGCCGGTGACCAGCTCGACGGTGTTGCGCAGCAACTCTTTGTGGATGCGATCGGCGCGCCCGATGCCGCGCGCGGTGATCAGATCGAAGAGCGGCGCGGCGGCGTTGACCAGATCACGGGAGTCGCGATCGACCAGTGCGAGCTCCCACTCCACGCCGAGGGTCGGCGTCGGCGACGCCCGGAATTCGATCGGCTCGATCCCCGTCACGGCGAGACCGGTGTTCTCGTGCGAATCCAGGCCGCGGGATCAGTTGGCGGTGATCAGGCCGCAGGCGACGGGCTCGGCGCCGTCCGCGGAGCCGGCGTTGCCCGACGAGGTGATGACCAGCGTCTTCTCGTTCAGCGCGCCGACCTGAACCTCGACCGTCTGATTGGCCGAGCCCTCGCCGTGGTCGTTGATCGCGATGCCCGGCAGGTTTCCGGCCGGAATCACGCTGGCGGTACCGCCGCCGAAGCAGTCCTTGGTGTTGCGGATCTCCACCTTGTGCGGCCCCTTCTCCAGTCCGGTGACCCGCACGTTCAGCTTGGTGCCGCCCCGCGTCTGGACAAAGCTGCCGGCACCGGCGACCTTGCCGTCGGCGTCGACCAAGGTGAAGGTGCCCACTGCACCGGACGGCTCGGCCGGGATGTCGTCGGCATTGACCAGTTCGCCCGGGATCGCCTGGTTGCCGGTGACGACCGGCGGGGTGGTGCCCTTCTCGCTGGTCGGGTGCTCGTCCGGCGTGCAGGCCGTCAGGGCCACTCCGGCCAGGCCGGCGGCGGCGAACGCAGCGAGGGCACGCTTGGTCGAGACACCGTAGGTGAGGCGGGCGGTCATGTCGGCTCCTTCGGCAGGGTTTTTGCTTGGGCTGGATCAGGTGTGGCGGTCGGTGCTCAGCGGCTCACGACGACGACGGCGAGTTCGCCGGGGCAGCGGGTGAACGCCGCGGGCCGCGCGTAGGGCTCGGCGCCGCCGGGCACAGCCTCGGCGACCTTCTCGGCGGCCTCTTCCTCGCCCTCACCGTAGAACACGGTGTTCTCGGTGACGCTGCTGGTCGAGAGGTTGCCCGGCGCGGTGCCGATCGCGAATCCGGCTTCGGCGAGCGCATCGGAGACCTCGTTCGCCAGTCCGGTGACGGTACCGGCGTTGAGGACGCAGACCTTCGGGCCGTCAGCGGCCGCGGCCGACGAGGGCGCCGAACTCGGGGACGAGGTCGCAGGGCTGCCGTCGGTCCCGCTGGTGGCAGCGGTGGTCTGGGCGCTCTGGCCTGCCTGCTTGAGCTTCTCCTGGGCCGACTCGTCGCCGCTGGTGGCAGCCGAATGCCAGCCGAGGCCAATGAACACGATGGCAACGGCGAGCAGCAGCATGGCGCCGGCGCGCAGCGGCAGGCGATTGGTTTCGCGGTCAGCTTTCATCACGGCAACTCTAACCCACGCGCCCGGCTGGGCCGCGCCGAGTGGGGCGCAAGCCTCTCAGGTGATCTCGAAACCCAGGCGGCGGGCCGCGCGCGCCTTCTGCCGCGAGGCCCGCAACCGGCGCAGTCGCTTCACCAGCATCGGGTCGGCGGCGAGCGCCTCCGGGCGGTCCACGAGTGCGTTGAGGATCTGGTAGTAGCGGGTCGACGACAGCCCGAAGAGCTCTTTGATGGCGTCCTCTTTGGAGCCGGAGTACTTCCACCACTGCCGTTCGAAGGCGAGGATGTCGTGCTCGCGGCGGGTCAGGCCATCGGCGCCGACCTCGTGCGGATCGGGCTGGGCCGACTGCTGTGCAGCGGAGCCGTTCGACACCGGTGGATCCCTTCCTCGTGGTCGCGGGTACGCCGTCGTGCCTCACAGACGGAGGTGAATGACAGCGGTGTGGTTCGCTGAGTATCTAATCACGACTCGACCCGCACCGGCGCGGGGACTCACCGGCGAGCCGGGCAGTAGAGTCTGTATTCATGGCGATTCTTCCCATCTGCATCGTCGGCGAGCCCGTGCTGCATCAGCCGACCGCCCCGGTCGAACTCGACGACGCCGGGCGACCGTCCGCCGAGATCGTCCAATTGCTCGACGACATGTACGAGACGATGGACGCGGCGAACGGGGTCGGCCTCGCGGCGAATCAGGTCGGCCACGGGCTGCGCATGTTCGTCTACGACTGCCCGGACGGCCCGGAGCGGCGGCGCGGCGAAGTGATCAACCCGGTGCTGACCACTTCGGAGATCCCGGAGACCATGCCCGACCCGGACACCAACGACGAGGGCTGCCTCTCGGTACCGGGCGAGGGCTTCCCGACCGGACGCGCCGACTGGGCCAAGGTGACGGGCACCGATCGCGACGGCAATCCGATCGAGATCGAGGGCCACGGCTTCTTTGCGCGCATGCTGCAGCACGAGACCGGTCACCTCGACGGCTTCCTGTATGTCGACGTGCTGGTCGGCCGCAACGCCCGCGCCGCGAAGAAGGCGATCAAGCGCAACGGCTGGGGCACACCGGGACTCACCTGGCTGCCCGGGTCGGTGGCCGATCCGTTCGGGCACGACGACTGACGAGCGGCACGGGCATGGATCCTCTCCCCGGCGACCGCATCGTGGTCCGCTACCGGCTCGGAGCGGGCGGTCCCGCCGACTGGCGGACGGCGCCGGGCGCGCAGCGAGCGGGCCGCGACGCGGCCGCCCCCGACCCCGCGCTCGTCCATTCGCCCGCCCTGTCCGATGTCACCGGATTCCTGATCGAGCGGAACGACGACGAACTGCTCGTCGAGCGCGACGGCGCGCGTGAGCGGATCCCGGCCGCAGCGATCACCTCTCTTCGCCGCCTATCGGCTACGCCGGTGCGCAATTCGGAGATCCGGGCGCTCGAGCGTGCCCTGACCGAGGCGACGCCCGCCGCAGAACGGGTAGAGCTGGACGGCTGGATCCTGTCCGCGAGCCCGGATGCAGCCGAAGTGACCCGGCCCGCTCGCTCCGCACCCGCCGCCGAAATGACCCGGCCCGCTCGCTCCGCTCCCGGCGCCGAATCGACCCGGCCCGCTCGCTCCGCTCCCGGCGCCGAATACGCACCGCGTGCGAACGCCGCCGTCCCACTGGCGTTCGGAGCGAGCCCTGCCGCACTGACCGCCATCACTGCCTGGTACCTCGATCGGGGGCTGCCCGCGCGGGTCGTCGTTCCCGAACGGCTGCTGCGGATCGCCGACGTGACCGGGAGCGGTCCCGGCACGGAGTACGAGGTACTCGTCGACCCGACCGGGGACGCAGCCGAGGTGCCCGGCGCCGACCGCGCCGAACGGCTGCGGCTGCGCTCGAACGCCTATCGGCTGCACCACACGTTCGCCGTCGTCGACCTGGACCAGGCGGCCGGCGCCTGATCGCTTACCGTGAACGACGATGAACGCCTCCTCTGACTCGGCCTCACCCGCGAGCCGGCGCGCACTGCGGACGGCCGCCGGCACGGCGGCGCTGATCGTCGTCGTGGCGCTGCTCTGGTGGCTGGGCTCGGGATCGAACGCGAATCGGGCCGACCCCGCCGCCTCGCCGCCGCACTCGCAGAGCGTCGACCTCGCGCCGTCGGCCGAGTCCCCGTCGTCTCCGGCCGCGACCTCCACGCCGTCGCACTCGGTGCGCGTCGCACCCTCCGCGAGGCCGCGCTCACCGGCCCCCGAGCGGGTGCTGCGCACGCTTGCCCTGATCGACGCCGACCGCTGGCCTGCGGCGGCGAACGCCCCGGGCACGCAGGGCGGCCGCACCTTCGGCAATCGCGAGGGACTGCTGCCGCGCACCGGAGCAGACGGGCGGCAGCTCCGTTTCCAGGAATGGGACGTCAATCCCAAGAAGCCCGGCCGGGGCCGGGATGCCGAACGCATCGTCACCGCCGACGACGGCAGCGCCTGGTACACCTTGGACCACTACCGCAGCTTCGTCCGGATCAGGGGGCCCTCGCAATGATCGTCGACCTGGACGCCTTTCTCCGCGCGACGGCTACCGGCGGACCGGCTGTCGCCTTGACCGCCGATCCGGTCGCCGCGCATCTGAGGCCGGACATCGACCACGGCATCGTCGTCCGCCGTCTCGACGGCTCGGCCATGCGCACGCTGGACGGCATGTACGCGCAGTACGCCCGGGCGTGGGACTTCCCCAACTACTTCTGGCACGGCGGCGACTCGTTCAACGACTGCATCGGCGATCTCGACGACGGCCGCCACCACACCGCGACCGGTGCTCGCGCAGCCGGGTTCCTCACCGTCGTCACGCACGGTGAGGACTTCCTCGCCGACGCCGACCCCGACGACTTCACTTGGATCGCCCGAGCTCAGGACGAATGGCGAGAGCAATACGCGACGGTCGACGCGTACGGCGCCGATCGGCCGGTCCCGGTCGCGTTCGGCCTGCTGCTGCAGACCGGTGCCACCGATCTCGATCTCGTCCGGCGGCGCTGGTCGGCCGCTGGAGCCCGGATCACCGAAGTCGGAGGCGCCGCATGAGACTGGCCACCTGGAACGTCAACTCCATCCGCGCCCGATCCGAGCAGGTCGTGGCGTGGATGAGCCGGCATGCCATCGACGTGCTCGCGTTGCAGGAGACCAAGTGCCGAGACGACCAGTTCCCGCTGATGAGTTTCCTCGCCGAAGGCTACGACGTCGCGATGTGCGGCGACGGCGGTTACAACGGCGTCGCGATCGCCTCGCGAGTGGGCCTCGATGATGTCCACCACGGGTTCGACGGTGAGCCCGCGCCGGAGGGAAGCGGACGCCCGGAGGCCCGCGCGATCTCGGCCACCTGCGCGGGCGTGCGGGTATGGAGCCTGTACGTCCCCAACGGGCGCGGTCCTGCGGACCCGCACTATCGCTACAAACTGGACTGGCTGGACCGGCTCGCCGGCGTGACCCGGCTGGAGCTGGGCCACGATCCGGCCGCGCAGATCGTGCTCGCCGGCGACTGGAACGTCGCACCCACCGACGACGACGTGTGGGATCGCGCGTATTTCGAGGGCCGGACCCACGTGACCGCGCCCGAACGCGCCGCGTTCACCGAGTTCACGGACGCAGGTTTCGTCGACAGCGCGGCCCCGTTCACGCCGGGGCCCGGCGTGTACACGTTCTGGGACTACACGGCCGGACGCTTCGCCAAGAACGAGGGTATGCGGATCGACTTCGCACTCTGCTCCCCCGCGATGGACGACCGCGTCCACGATGCCTTCATCGACCGTGAGGCGCGTGCCGCGGCCGGCGCCAGCGACCACGCGCCCCTCGTGCTCGACATCTCGTAACGCCGGCGGTGGTCCGTTTCCGTGACCGCCAGGTTGGATTAACTAAGGTAAGCCTGCGTTATGGTGTTCGCATGACACCGAGCTTCATCCGACGCCTCACCGCGCTCCTGGCCCTGCTGGCCGCGCTGATCCTCGCGATCACCGCCTGCAGCGCTCCCGACGAGGACGGCTCGGGAGAAGGCGGACCCGTGCAGGTGAACACCCCGCAGGGACCGGTCGTCATTCCCAGCACTCCCAAGCGCATCGTCACCCTCGGCTCGCAGTGGATCGACACCGCGCTCGCCTTCGGTGTGACTCCGGTGGCGTATCTGGATCAGACCCAGGTCCTGACCAAAGAGGCCGCACCCTGGGTGGGCGACAAGCTGGAACGGTCCACCTCGCTCTCGATGGACGGCCTGGTCGCCGAGATCGCGAAGGCGAAGCCCGATGTGATCCTCGCCGAGGGTTACATGGCGACGGCACAACCGGAGATGTATTCCAAGATCAAGGAGATCGCTCCGACGATTCCGGGCGTCACCGGCAAGCAGGTGGATCCGTGGCAGGATCTGGTGACCCTGTTCGGCACCATCACCCACCAGAACGAGAAGGCCAAGCAGATCACCGAGTCGGTGAACGGCAAGATCGGCCAGGTGACCAAAGACCTGCCGGGCCTCAAGGACAAGTCCTACGCGCTGGCGTACATGTTCTCCAGCGATCAGATCCAGGTGATGGCCGATCCGACCGACGGCGCGGGCGTCCTCTTCGGCCAGTTCGGCATGAAGGTGGCCCCGCGGATCACCGCCGAGTACGCGAAGACCCGGCAGCCGCGCTTTCCGATCTCCACCGAGAACGTCCCCGTGCTCGAGTCCGATTTTATGGCGATCACCACGGGCAACGACGCCATGCAGCGCGAGCTGCTGAAGCTGCCGGGGTACAAGAACCTCACCTCGGTGAAGAACGGTGCCGTCAGTCATCTCTCGCTCGCCGAGATCACCGGCCTCAACCAGCCGACGCCGCTGTCGATTCCGTACCTGCTCGAGCAGATGCGCCCGCAGCTCGAGCGCGCCGCCCAGACCACGTAGCCGCCCGCCGGCCCCCGGCCGGAGGTGTCACCGGCCCGAGCCGGTCGGCAGGCTCAACGCAGATTGCAGGAGAGTTGCGCGAAGGCAGCCAGCTCGCACACCGACTTGTTGCTCAGCTTCCAGCGCCCGTCTTTCCAGACGAAGCGCATGGTCAGGTAGTTCGACTGGTAGCCGGGCGCGTACAGCTCCAGACGTGCGGTCGCGGTGGCGCCGTTCTGCTGCACCGGGCCGACCAGCTTGTAGCCCATACCCATCGGCTCGAACTGCTTCCCGTAGTTGAGGACCCGAGTCATCACGGCAGCGGCGGGCGCACCGCCCTCGAGCACCTGCCCCTTCTGCTGGTTCGAGGCGCCGCTGCGCAGCAGCGCCAGATCCTGCTGGAACTGCGCGAGGGTGGGCGCAGTCGGCTGGCCGGCCGCCGGACTCGACGACGCGGCGGGCGCCGCAGGTGCCGCGGGAGCGGCGGGCACGTCGGTGGCGGCCGGAACGTCGGGCGCAGGCGCGGCCGGATCGTCTGCGGGCGCCGCCGGAGCGGGTGCGACGGGCGCCGCGGGTGCCGTCGGTTGCGTCGCGGCTCCGAGGTTGACCACAGTCGGCGTCTGCTGAGATCCGTTGGTGCGCGAGGCATCCGACATCATCAGACCGACCATGCCGATCGCCAGGACGATCGCCGAGATGATCGCTGCGACACCGGCGGCCGCGAGCACGGTGGGCCAGTTGACTCCGCCGCGCGCCTGATCGTCGTCGTCGTCCGCGGCCGGAGCATCCACCGGTGCGGCATATCCGGGGACGGCCGAGTCGTCCTGATAGTCGGCGGGCTCCTCGCTGTACGCGACCGGGTACTCCTCGTACTCCTGGTAGGCGTCCGGCGCGCCGGGCTCACTCGCACCGGCGCCGTCGGCGGGCTGGACCGGTACCGCGTCGGTCTTGTCATCGTCGTACATGACGGACATTCAAGCAGTTCAAGGCAGGTAAGTCTAGCCTTACAACCACTGTATGGGACGGATCACCGCGGTCATCTCACCGGTCCCGGATAGTGCGGCGACCACACCCCACTCCGTCGGGAGCGGCGTGGCGCACACCGACTCCCCCGCGCCGCGCCCGCGAATGCTCTAGGGTTGAGAACGCACATCACACACACGGGGGCTCTCACGACACCGAGGGCTGAGAGGGCGACGGGCGGTCGCCGACCGCACGAACCTGTCCGGGTAATGCCGGCGTAGGGAGCTTCTCTTGAGCATCGATCTGTCTTCTGCTGTCCGTTCGACCTCCGACATGTCGTCCGGCGACGTCACCCGCGGTCCGATCGAGGGCAGCACCAAGCACTACCTGCACGACGCGCACCTGCGCATCCCGCAGCGTCGCGTGCACCTGACCAACGGCGACCACCTCGATCTGTACGACACCTCGGGTCCGTACACCGACGACGACGCGGAGATCGACCTCCATCGCGGTTTGGCGCCGACTCGCGCCTCCTGGCGGCGACCCGAGCCCGTCGACACCGAGGCCGGCCACCCCGCCGCCACCCAGCTGGCGTGGGCGCGTGCCGGGCTGGTCACCGATGAGATGCGCTTCATCGCCGCCCGCGAGGGCTGCGACCCCGAACTGGTGCGCAGCGAGGTGGCCGCCGGCCGCGCGGTGATCCCGGCCAACCACCGGCACCCCGAGTCCGAACCGATGATCATCGGCAAGGCGTTCGCGGTGAAGGTCAACGCGAACATCGGAAACTCAGCCGTCACCTCCTCCATCGCCGAAGAGGTGGAGAAGATGGTGTGGGCCACCCGGTGGGGTGCCGACACGATCATGGACCTGAGCACCGGCAAGGACATCCACCTGACCCGCGAATGGATCATGCGGAACTCGCCGGTGCCGGTCGGCACGGTGCCGATGTACCAGGCGCTGGAGAAGGTCAAGGGTGATCCGGCCGCGCTCACCTGGGAGATCTACCGCGACACCGTCCTCGAACAGGCCGAGCAGGGCGTCGACTACATGACCGTCCACGCCGGCGTTCTGCTGCGCTACGTCCCGTTGACCGCCAAGCGCGTCACCGGCATCGTCTCGCGGGGCGGCTCGATCATGGCGGCCTGGTGCCTGGCCCACCACACCGAGTCGTTCCTGTACACGCATTTCGACGAGCTCTGCGAGATCTTCGCCCGCTACGACATCACGTTCTCGCTGGGTGACGGCCTGCGGCCGGGCTCGATCGCCGACGCGAACGACGACGCCCAGTTCGCCGAGCTCAGGACGCTCGGCGAACTGACCAAGATCGCCAAGTCGCACGGCGTGCAGGTGATGATCGAAGGCCCCGGCCACGTGCCGATGCACAAGATCGCCGAGAACGTCCGCCTCGAAGAGGAACTCTGCGAAGAGGCCCCGTTCTACACGCTCGGACCGCTGGCCACCGACATCGCACCCGCCTACGACCACATCACCTCGGCCATCGGCGCGGCGATGATCGCCCAGGCCGGCACCGCGATGCTCTGCTATGTGACTCCGAAGGAGCACCTCGGCCTGCCGAACCGGGACGACGTGAAGGTCGGCGTGATCACCTACAAGATCGCGGCCCATTCGGCCGACCTGGCCAAAGGGCACCCCCGGGCGCAGGAGCGCGACGACGCTCTCTCCAAGGCGCGCTTCGAGTTCCGCTGGACCGACCAGTTCAACCTCGCATTGGACCCGGACACCGCGCGGGAGTACCACGACGAGACGCTTCCGGCGGAACCCGCGAAGACCGCACACTTCTGTTCGATGTGCGGTCCCAAGTTCTGCTCGATGCGGATCTCCGCGGACGTCCGGGCGTACGCGGAGGAGAACGGCCTGGTGACTCAGGACGACATCGACGCCAAGCTCCGCGCGGACATGGAGGCCAAGTCCGTCGAGTTCCGTCGCTCCGGCGGCGAGGTGTATCTGCCCCTGGAGGCGGTCGACAGGACGGCTCCGTGACCGCGGAGCATCGCCCCCCGAGCCCCGACCTCCGCTCCTCGAGCCCCGAACCCCGCTCCTCGAGCCCCGAACCCCGCTCCTTGAGCCCCGTCGAAAGGAACCCCGGTGAACCGCCCGCCCGCGTGCTGACGGTCGCCGGCTCGGACTCCGGCGGCGGCGCCGGCATCGAAGCCGACCTGCGCACCTTCGCCCTCACGGGGGTGCACGGCTGCGTGGCCGTGACCGCGGTGACCGTACAGAACTCCGTCGGCGTCACCGGTTTTCAGGAGATCACCCCGGAGGTGGTCGCCGCGCAGATCGACGCAGTGGCGTCCGACATCGGTGCCGACGCCTGCAAGACCGGCATGCTGGCCTCCACCCCGATCATCGAGGCCGTCGGGGCCGCCTTCGACGCAGCCGGGATCGGGCACGGCGCCGACCGGGGCGAGTCGCTGATTCCCCTGGTCGTCGATCCCGTGTGCGCGTCGATGCACGGCGACTCGCTGCTCGCCGACGAAGCGCGCGGCACCCTGGTCGACGTCCTGTTCCCCCGCGCGACCCTGGTGACGCCCAATCTCGACGAGGTACGCCTGCTGACCGGGATCGAGGTGACCGACCGGGCCGGCCAGGAGGCCGCGGCCCGCGAACTCCACCGGCTCGGGGCGCAATGGGCGCTGGTGAAGGGCGGGCACCTGCGCGGCAGCGACCGCAGCCCCGACCTGCTGTTCGACGGCGCCGAGTTCTACGCTTTCGATGCTCCGCGGGTGGACACCCCGCACGATCACGGTGCCGGCGACACGCTCGCCGCGGCAGCGGCGTCGGCGCTCGCGCACGGACGCACCGTGCCGGAGGCGGTGGCGTTCGCCAAGGCCTGGGTCACCCGCTGCCTCGAAGACGCCTACCCGCTCGGATCCGGACACGGCCCGGTCAGCCCGCTCTGGCGGCTGCGGGCCGCGCCCGCAGTCTGATCTCCCGGCGCCCGTGCGGGGTGGCCGACCCTACGAGCCTGTCTCCAGGTCAGAGAGCGCCACCCCGGCGTCGTTCCGTCCGTTGAGCAACTGCAGCCGGTACTCGCTCGGTCCGATTCCCATCTTTTCGCGGAAACGCTTGCGGAACGTGGCGACCGAACCGAATCCGGCCCGCCGCGCCACCGTGCCGACCGAAACCCGCGGGTCGGCACGCAGCATGTCCAGCGCCGCCCGCGCGCGGCGGTCGGCGATCCGGGAGGCCAGCGACGGGCCGTCACCCTCGAAGTAGCGGTAGACCTGGCGCCGCGACAGGTACAGTTCTGACGCGATCGCGTCGACGCCGAAATCCGGATACGAGTACTTTCGCTCGATCAGGTCGAGTACGGCCGCCCGCACCAGGAGCGGGTTGTCCGGCTCCGCGCTGTGCTCCCGATCCATCTCCTCGAGCACGGCGTTCAGCACCTCCACCAGCGCCAGCTCCGCATCCCCGGACTCGGGCGCCAGACCGGTCGCGACCGGCACCGCGAACGACGTCAGATAGGCCGCAGCAGATCGGGCCAGCAGGCTGCCCAGCACGATCGGGCGTGGACTCTCGACGATCGCCGCGCGCCAGCGGCTCACCAGCCGCCACGGAATGAGCACGCCCACCGCGTCGCACGGCGTGTCGTCGATGCGAGGGAGACGGGTGGCGCTTCCGGTCAGAATGAGGTCACCGGGCCGGTAGGGCACGGTGAGATCCGCACTGCCGCCTGCCCCGTGGCTCAGGTAGGTCCCGAACACCACTTCGTCGCCCGTCCAGAGATCGGCCCACCCGGTGGACACCGGCGCCGGACTCCCGAGCATGGCGAACACGGATGTCAGCGTCGACTGCCGCCGACAGTACCGGTACAGCTCGTAGTTCCCGCCGGCACCGGCCTGCGGACCGCGCAGCCTGGGCGCTCTTGCCCCTGCCCCGTGTATCGGTGGTTCCTCCACGACGTCGCCGGCGATCCGGCTGAGCCGTGCCTGCCACGACTTCACTGTCTCGTCCCCGATCAATGCCCCCACAGTTACTGCTCCTTCTCCCCTGTTGTGTTGTTCGGGTTACCCGTTCGCGACGTCGTCGGCGGATCCGCCGCGCCTCTGCCTGGTGCTTCCGGCCACCGTCCCCACCTTCTCGGCACCCCCGATGTCCTGGCGCTTGTTCCACGGCATCGACTGCAATGCGATCGCCGACGAGATCAGGAAGCACAGTGCACCGATGAACGTCCCCCAGTTCGCCATTCCGGCGTCGACCGCGCTGCCGTCCTTGTTGATGAAGGACCCGATCGCGGCCACGCCGAAGGCGATGCAGCCGAGCAGATTGATCTGGCCGGACCAGAAGTCGGGCTCACGTCCCGCCCAGAACGAGTTGCCCGCCCGCACGAACGCCAGAATCACGAAGCCACCACTGATCAGGAAGGCGACCGACCCCCCGGCATCCGGATTCCAGACCAGTTGTTGCTCGCCCTTCACGGTTCGGGCCATCAGGGCAGCGGTGGTACTGACGTTGAAGAGCAGCGTCCCGAAGAACTGTGTCGAACCGGCGAGCCACTCGGCGCGGAACATCTGGCCAGGTGCATAATCCACCTTGACCGTCATCGGACCGCTCCGAACCAACTGCACCAGTGCGGCGCCGGTGAAGAACCAGGCACCGATGAAGTAGCTCAGGTTCGCGGCGTTGGCACCCGCCCAGTCGGAGAAGCCGGGCGCCGACCCCAGCGCGAACAGCGCCGAGCCGATGATGAATCCCCAGCACTGCTTTCCCAGTGTGGGCATCAGAATCCGGCTCGCCCTCCCCAAGACGGCCTCGTCTGCCCGATCCAGCTCATGATTCCCGTGCACCGCGCTCCTCCCGCGTCCGTGTGCCCGCCCGGGAGTGCGGGGCGCCGCCTGCCTGACGACGCCCCGCTCTCCCGGCAACCCGCTCAATCCGTGTGTGCGCCGATGCTCAGTGGTGGAACGACGCGGTGCGCTCCTCGTGCGGCATCGGGCCGTCGAGCTTCTCCAGGAACGCCACCTCGGTCTTCATGTCGTTCAGCAGAAGGGTCGCCAGGTCGTGGCTGAGTCCGTTGCGCACGACGATGCGCTGCAGCGTCATGTCGCCCAGGTCGTCGGCCATCGGGTATGCCGGAACCTGCCATCCCTTCATACGGAGACGGTCCTCGAGGTCGTACAGCGTCCAGTTCGGGCTGGCGCCTTCCTTCAGCGTCCACGCGAACACCGGGATGGTGTCTCCCTTGGTGACCAGTTCGAACGGCCCCATCTCGGCGATCGCGCTCGACAGGTACTGGGCGACGTCCAGGCAGTTCTGCTGAATGGCGCGGTAGCCCTCGCGGCCCAGACGCAGGAACTGGTAGTACTGCAGCAGCACCTGCGCGCCCGGGCGCGAGAAGTTCAGCGCGAGGGTCGGCAGATCGCCGCCGAGATACGCGCAGTGGAAGACCATGCTGTCGGGCAGCCGCTCGTTGTCGCGCCAGACCACCCAGCCGACGCCCGGGTACACGAGTCCGAACTTGTGGCCCGAGGTGCTGATCGACGCGACGCGCGGAACCCGGAAGTCCCACTCGAGCTCCGGCTGGCAGAAGGGTGCGATGAACGCGCCGGAAGCACCGTCGACGTGGATCTTCACGTCCAGGCCAGTCTTCTCCTGGATCTCGTCGAGCTTGGCCGAGATCTCCTTGACCGGCTCGTAGGCGCCGGTGAAAGTCTGGCCCATGATCGCCACGACGCCGATGGTGTTCTCATCGACGTACTTCTCCAGGTCGTGGCCGTCGAGCCACAGGTGCTCCTTGTCGACCGGAACCCAGCGCGGCTCCACCTCGAAGTAGTTCGTGAACTTCTCCCAGCACACCTGCACGGCGGTCGAGAGCACGATGTTCGGCTTCTCGATCGACTTGCCCTCCGCCTTGCGCTTCTCCTGCCAGTGGCGCTTGAGGGCGAGCCCGCCGAGCATGCAGGCCTCCGACGAACCGATCGTCGACGTGCCGATGGTGTCCTCGGGGTTCGGGACGTGCCAGAGGTTGCCGAGCATCCGCCAGCAGCGGTCTTCGATCGCCGCGGTGGCCGGGTACTCGTCCTTGTCGATCATGTTCTTGTCGACGGTCTGGGCGTAGAGGAGCTTGGCCTCCTTGTCCATGTACGTGGTCACGAACGTCGCGAGGTTCAGTCGCGCGTTGCCGTCGAGCATCGCCTGATCGTGAACGATCTGGTAGGCGGTCGCCGCAGGCAGCAGACCGTCGGCGAACTCGTTGCGCGGCAGCAACGTCTTTTCTCCGGACTGAGTGAAGACCGGCACCTCGATGGGATCGTTGTTCACAGCCATTGCGTTCTCCATTCGTAGAGAGATTTCTTCAGGTTCTTTCCGGCCCCCCGGCCGCGCTCTGTTGCGTCTCGATTCGGCGCGCTAATCGTCCAGATCAGACCTCCACCGGCGGATACAGCCGATCCATGTTGTATTGCCTGTTCCGATGTGCGGCCCAGATCGAGATGGCGAGGAAGACGACGATCAGGGCGACGAGCACGGCGATCGAGGTCCACAGGCGCGAATCGATTCCACCCACGGTCAGCTGTCGCAGCCCGTTGACCGTGTAGGTCATCGGATCCACGTAGTGGATGTACTGGAACGGCTTCGCGGTGGTCTGCGGCGGATAGATGCCGCCGGCCGAGGTGAGCATGACCATCAGGAACGCAAGGGTGACGACCCGTCCCGTCGACGGCCCGAGCACCGCGTTGAACATCTGGATCATCGCCATGAACATGGCGACCATCAGCACCATGAATCCGAACGTCGCCCACGGATACACCGGCCGCAGGCCGACGGCGAACACGGTCACCAGATACAGGATCGCTGCCTGCAGGATGCCGATGGCCAGCGTCGGTGCGAACGACGCGAGCACCACCCGGAACGAGTTCAGGCCGTGCGCGATCGGGCGCGCCTGCAGCGGGGTGAACAGCATCCACGCGATGATGCTGCCGACGAAGAGTGCCAGTCCGAAGAAGAAGGGCGCGAAGCCGGTGCCGAAGTTCGGGGCCTCGTTCTCGACCCGTTCGCTCAGGGTGACCGGGTCGGACAGGACCTTCGCCAACTGCGCCTGCTGCTCCGGAGTCCAGTCGGGCAGTGCCTGGGCACCTTCGGCAAGACCGGCGGCGAGCTGATCGGCGCCGGTGCTGAGTTCGCCGAGGCCGTCGGCCAGTTGCGCGGTGCCGTCGCTGAGCTGCGTAACGGCGCCGCGCACCATCTCCAGATCGGTCACCAGACCGCCCGAGGAGAAGAGCGTCAGCACCGTCCGCAACGGGCTGTTCGGATTGTCGAGCTGCTGCGCGAGTAGCGCGGAATCCTGCTGCGCCGCCTTCAGATCGCTGTGCGAGTCCGGCCCCAGACCCTGCGCGGCGAGCACCTGCACCACCGGATCGAGGGCGGGGGCCAGCGCCCGCACCGTGGGATCGGGATGATGCCGCAGCTGATTCTGGAGCGTCACGACGGCCTGGTATGCCCGTGACTGCACCGTGGTCGCCGCGCCCAGCCCCTGATTGATCCGGTCCAGCGTGCGGCCGAGCCGATCCGCCGTGGCATTCACCTCGGCGGCGCTGGGCCCCTGGCCCTGGTGCCGCTGAGCAGCACTGAGCAGCGGATCGGTGGCTTCCATGACGCCCCCGGCAAGCTGCTGCACGCCGTCGTTCAATTCGTCGGCACCGCCCTTGGCCTGCTGCAGACCTGCGGCGAGTTCACCGGCGCCGTCGGCGGCCTCGGTGACCTTGGCCAGCATCGGATCGAGCTGCTCGAACACCACGTCGAAGGTCTGGGCCCCGACCTGCGCGCCGACCATGTTGACCACCTGCTCGGCGGCGCTCTGTCCGATGATCGTGGCCAGGTAGTTGTTCGCGTCGTTGTAGCTGAAGACGAGCGGAGCGGACTTCGCGTCACCGCTGGTCGGCGAGGTGAGACGCTCGCTGAAGTCTGTGGGCAGGGTGATCGTGAAGTAGTACTTGCCGTGGGCCAGTCCGGAGGCGGCGTCGTCGGGCGAGACCAGGTGCAAATCGAGCTGCTTGGACTCGATCAGGCCGTCGACCACGTCCTTGCCCGCGGTGAGGCGTTGGCCGTCGACGTCGGCGCCCTTGTCGGAGTTGACGATCGCGACCGGAATCTTGTCGACCGCGCCGAACGGATTCCAGAACGCCCAGAGATACAGTGCGCCGTAAAGGAGCGGCATGACAAGAATGACGCACAACGCCAGTCGGGGCATGCGTCCTCGGTAGTAGCGCTTGAAATCGCTGCCGGGCGAGAACGCGGCGAGCATCTTCACCGGATCCGGTCCCCTCGCTCGAGCCGCACGAACTCGTCGTCGGTGAGGTTGCCGACCTCGATCACGTCGGTGATGCCGTCCCGCATGGCCACACCGTTGACGTCCGCAGTGATGACTGTCTGGTTGCGGCCCAGATCGATCAGCCGCTCGATGAACTTGTGCGAGTTCACGTCCCGCGCCATGTTGTCGGCGCCGCCGACCACCAGCAGCGGCGGCGTGCGCAGGTTGCCCATCGCCACGTGAAGCAGGGCCGCGGTCAGTTCGGGCAGTTCCTCGACGTACGCGTCCATCGCGGGAAGCGTCAGCGGACCGAACGTCGACCGGCACATGCGCTCGAGGTCGTCCTCGTCGGCGACGCCGACCAGCTTGTACCAGGGCGCCTGCCAGCGCAGGTGTTCGGTGAGCACGTCCCGGACCCGGATCGTCTGGCGGATGCCGTCGACTTCCTCGATGAAGCCCATCGCCGAGTTGGTGAACAGGTGACGGACGTCGCCGGTTCGGCCGAAGGCGGTGAGCGAACCGGTGGTCGGCTTCATCCGGCCGCAGAGGGTCAAGAGCAGCGCGGTGCGGCCGCGGCCGCCCGAACCGGCGATCACCGTGACGCCGCCACGGCGGATCTGCAGGTCGACGGGCCCGAAGATGTGTCCCCACGAGGCATCGACTCCCAGCCCCGCGGCATGGAGGATCACCTCACACGCAGGCCGCTGGATGCTCTCCACCGACATCTATCGAACCCACCCTCGTCTCGCTCGAGAACGTGCTCGACTGTCACGCCGAGAACGCTCACTTACCCCCCGTCAACCTGAACGCTAGCGCGTAGAACCGCAGCGACACCGGCGATTTGGCCCGAATCCCTCACCGATGTGCCGTATCCGGCTCAAAGTCCGATCGACGTCACGTCCATCATGCTAGACAACCGCTCGGCATGGCGAGCATCGCCCCCCGTCGGGAGATGTGTTTTTGAGCACTCCCGCAGACGACGCGACGGAGCCGCTCGGACCTGCGCGAGACGGCCCGGCGGGGCCTACCCTGGACCCATGAGCCTCACCTACCTGATGGACATGGACGGCGTGCTGATCAGCGAGGAACGCCTGATCCCCGGTGCGGACACCTTTGTCAACGAGTTGCGCGACGCCGGGATCCCGTTCAGCCTCCTGACCAACAATTCGATCCGCACGCCGCGCGATCTGAAAGCCCGGCTGCGGGCGACCGGGCTGGACGTGGGCGAGGAGAACATCTGGACCTCGGCCCTGGCGACCGCACAGTTCCTCAGCACGCAGCGGCCCGGCGGCAGCGCATATGTAGTCGGAGAATCCGGACTCACCACCGCCCTGCACGAGATCGGCTACGTGCTGACCGACTCCGATCCCGACTACGTGGTGCTCGGGGAAACCCGGACCTACTCGTTCGAGGCGATCACCACGGCGATCCGGCTGGTCGAGCGCGGGGCGCGGTTCATCGCCACCAATCCGGACACCACGGGCCCGTCGTCGGCGGGTCCGCTCCCGGCGACCGGGTCGGTGGCCGCGCTGATCACCGCCGCGACGGGCCGCGAGCCGTACTACGTAGGCAAGCCGAATCCGCTGATGATGCGCTCGGCGTTGCGCCGGATGGGCGGACACTCGGAGACCACTCTGATGATCGGCGATCGGATGGACACCGATGTGATCTCCGGTCTCGAGGCCGGTCTGCGCACCATTCTGGTGCTCTCCGGAATCTCCACCGCGGAGTCGGTGGACGGCTTCCCGTACCGGCCCACCCGGGTGATCGACTCGGTCGCCGACCTGGTCGGCCGCACTGCCGATCCGTTCGCCGACGTCTGATCCGGCCCGGCCGCGCGGTAGCCTGGAGAACCGACAGCGGCCGCAAGGCCGCGTGAAGGAGTCCGAACGTTGAGCACGCCGCAACCACCCGAGCAGCCGAGCGATCCCCAGCAGCCGGCAGGGCAACCCACGGGACAGCCGTACCCGGGGTACGACGAGCAGACCGCCGGCTACGGGACTTCGGGCCGGCCGACCGACGGCGTCTACCCGGCCCCGGACAGTCAGGCCACCACTATGGTTCCGGGCGCCGGCAGCTCTTCGGCTGCGCGGCGCTGGCAGATCATCGCCGCCCTCGCCGTCGCCGCCGCGCTGCTCGTCATCATCGGCTTCTTCGCGCTGGGCCAGCAGGGCCGCGGGGGCCAGTCCGCCCCGGTGACGACGACGATCACCGAGGTGGAGGAGATCCACAGCGAGCCGACCACCGAGACGGCCACCGAAACCCGGACCGAACGCCAGACCGCGACCCAGACCCAGCGCCAGACGGCCACCGAGACCGAGACGGTGACCACCACGGAAGTCCGCACCCGCACCGTGACCACCACGGTCATTGAGACTCCGGCGCCCGACCCTTCCGGGTAATCCGGCCGCACGCGCGCCGAGACGGGCTCTATCGAGATCTTCGCCGATCCACCCGGTCCATCGCTCATTGAACCGGACGAGCCCCGGGCCCATCGCTCGTTGAGCGAGGCGAGCCCGCTAGGGCCCATCCGCTCGTTGAGCCGGACGAGCCCGCTAGGGCGAGACCGTGTCGAAACGCCGCCAGGGACGTGGTTTCGACACCTACTCACTATGTTCGCCGGGCTCAACCATCGAAACCTTCGCCGACCCGCCCATCGCTCGTTGAGCCGGACGAACCCGCTAGGGCGAGACCGTGTCGAAACGTCCTACGCCGTCGTCGCGCATCTCACTCCTGGACGACGGCCAGCTCCCGCAGGCCCGGCACCACCTCGGCGGTGAACGCCTCCAGGAAGCGGCGCTGATCGGCCCCCGGATTGTGAAACACCAGGTGGTTGAGGCCGGCGTCGAGATACGGCTTGATCTGCGCGATCGCCTCGTCCGGGGTGGACGCCACGATCCAGCGCTTGGCGACCTGCTCGATCGGAAGCTCGTCGGCAAGGCGTTCCATCTCCACCGAGCTGTTCACCGAGTGCTTCTGCTCCGGAGTGAGCGAGAGCGGCGCCCAGAACCGGGTGTTCTCCAGCGCCTTCTCCGGGTCCGGGTCGTAGGAGATCTTGATCTCGATCATGCGGTCGATGTCGGCGAAGTTTCGGTCCGCCTTGGCTGCGCCTTCGCGTACCGCGGGGATCAGCTTCTCGGTGTAGAGCTCCATCCCCTTGCCCGAGGTGCAGATGAACCCGTCGCCCGCGCGGCCTGCGTACCGCGCGACCACCGGTCCGCCGGCCGCGACGTACACCGGGATCGGGTCCGCGGGGACGTCGTACATGTACGCGCCTTGCGTCGTGTAGTACTCGCCGTCGAAGCTCACCTCGTCACCGGTCCACAGTTCCCGCATCAACGCGACGGCCTCCCTGAGCCGGGCGAAGCGCTCCTTGAACTCGGGCCACTCGCCAGTGAAGCCGGTGGCGTACTCGTTGAGCGCCTCTCCCGTGCCGACCCCGAGCATCACGCGCCCGGGATACAGGCAGCCGAGAGTCGCGAAGGCTTGGGCGATGACCGCCGGGTTGTAACGGAACGTCGGGGTGAGGACCGAGGTGCCCAGCTGCACACGCTCGGTGCGCTCGCCGACCGCGGTAAGCCAGGCGAGTGAGAACGGAGCGTGGCCGCCGTTGTGCCGCCAGGGCTGGAAGTGGTCGCTCACGGTGACCGAGTCGAGGCCGAACTCCTCGGCGGCCACCCCGACCTCCACCAGTTCGCGGGGAGCGAACTGCTCCGCCGATGCCTTCAGTCCGAGTTTCAGCTCTGCTGCCATGTGCATTCCCTCACTGCCGGTTCTTCTTCGGTTAGGTGAATCTGTCGGTGTGTGGTTTCGACTCGGGCTCCTTCGTCGCCCGGCTCAACCAGCGATTCCGCGGCGTCACTCTTCGTCGCCCGGCTCAACCAGCGGTCCCCGCGGCGTCACTCTTCGTCGCCGGCTCAACCAGCTCTCCCTCGGTCGTTCTTCGTCGCCCGGTTCGACCATCGTTCCCGCGGCGTCGTACTTCGGCGGTCGGGCTCAGCGGAACGCGTCCTCGCCGGTGAGCGCCTTGGCGATCATCAGCTGGTGCATCTCGCTGGTGCCCTCGTAGGTGAGGACGGATTCGAGGTTGTTGGCATGCCGGATCACCGGGTACTCGAGCGTGATTCCGTTGGCGCCCAGGATGGTCCGACACTTGCGGGCGATCTCGATCGCCTCGCGGACGTTGTTCAGCTTGCCCAGGCTCACCTGCTCGGGAGCGATCTTGCCGGAGTCCTTGATCCGGCCCAGCTGAATGGCCAGCAGGTACGCCTTGCCCAGTTCCACCGACATGTCGGCGAGCTTGGCCTGGGTCATCTGGTAGCCGGCGAGCGGCTTGTCGAACACTTCGCGTGTCGACGCGTACTCGATCGCGGTCTCCAGACAGTCGCGAGCGGCGCCCACCGCACCGAAGACGATGCCGAAGCGCGCCTCGTTGAGACAGCTCAGCGGGCCGCGCAGCCCCTGCGCCTCCGGCAGCATCGCCGAGGCGGGCACCCGCACGTCGTCGAGCACGATCTCCCCGGTCACCGAAGCCCGCAGCGACATCTTGTGCTTGATCTCCGGTGCACTGAACCCCGGTGTACCGGCGGGAATCAGGAACCCGCGAATGCCGCGTGACCCCTGCTCCAGGTCGGTCCGCGCCCACACCACCGCGACGTCGGCGACCGGGGCGTTGGTGATCCACATCTTGGAGCCGTTCAGGATCCAGTCGTCGCCGTCACGTCGCGCGTTGGTCAGCATGCCCGCCGGATTCGACCCGTAATCCGGTTCGGTGAGACCGAAGCAGCCGAGCGCTTCGCCCGTCGCCATGCGCGGCAGCCACTCCCGCTTCTGTTCCTCGCTGCCCCAGCGGTGGATGGCGAACATCGACAGCGAGCCCTGCACCGACACGAAGCTGCGCAGCCCGCTGTCGACGGCCTCGGCCTCCAGGCAGGCCAACCCGTAGGCCGTCGCCGACGTCCCGGCGCACCCGTACCCGTCCAGGTGCATGCCGAACAGGCCCACGTCGCCGAGTTCGCGGGCCAGCTCCCGCACCGGCAGGGCGCCGTCCTCGAACCAGCCGGCCACCTGCGGGCGCAGTCGTTTGGCCCCGAAGTCGGCGACCGTCGCGGCGATCGCGCGCTCGTCGTCGTCGAGCAGCCGGTCGATCCCGAAGAGCTGTTCTGTGGTCTTGCGTTCACTCATGCCTCGCGCGCGTCCTCTCGCGGTGCCGGACCGTCGCCGGACTTCTCCGTCGATGCCACCATACGGTGGCAGTGACGCCGCCGACCGCCGCACCGGCGAGTCCCGGCGCGTTCACCTCCCCGAATCCCCGTGTTCGACACCGGTTCACGTCCGGACCGCCGCGACGGCGAAACCGGGCATCGTGGTGCACAATCAACGCTGTGCCGATACCCGAGGAGTTCCTGCGCGCCGCCCAGGCGCCCGCCGCGCGCACCCTCGTCGACATCCTCACCGCCACCGCGGCGGCCCATCCGGATGCGCCGGCGATCGACGACGGCGACCAGGTCCTGACCTACTCCGAACTCCTGGCCGTGGTGCGGCGGATGGCCGGCCGGCTCGCCGACGCCGAGATCGGGCACGGCGACCGTGTCGGCATCCGGATGCCGTCCGGGCACCGCGACCTCTACATCGCGATCCTCGCGACGCTCTTCGCCGGAGCGGCCTACGTGCCGGTCGACGCCGACGACCCCGATGAGCGGGCCGAGCTGGTGTTCGGCGAAGCACAGATCGACGCCGCCCTCACCGCAGACGGCATCTCCCGGTACGGCGGCCGGCATCGCGCCGCCGGAGACGGCGAGGCGCTGGAGCATTCTCCGGCGACCGTCGACGACGACGCCTGGATCATCTTCACCTCCGGCTCCACTGGCACCCCGAAGGGCGTCGCCGTGACCCACCGCAATGCGGCCGCATTCGTCGACGCCGAAGCCGAGCTCTTCCTGCAAGATGCCCCGCTCGGTCCGGGCGATCGCGTGCTCGCCGGCCTCTCGGTGGCATTCGACGCCTCCTGCGAGGAGATGTGGCTCGCCTGGCGGCACGGTGCCTGCCTGGTTCCGGCCCCGCGCTCGCTGGTGCGCAGCGGCATGGACCTCGGCCCCTGGCTGGTGATGCGCGATGTCAACGTGGTCTCCACGGTCCCGACACTGGCCGCGCTCTGGCCGGCCGAAGCGCTCGAGGCGGTGCGCCTGCTGATCTTCGGCGGCGAGGCCTGCCCACCCGAACTCGCCGACCGCCTGGCCACCTCCGACCGCGAGGTCTGGAACACCTACGGCCCCACCGAGGCCACCGTGGTCGCCTCCGCCGCGCGCCTGTACGCCGGGGAGCCGGTGCGGATCGGCCTGCCGCTGAACGGGTGGGATCTGGCCGTCGTCGACGGCGCGGGGCAACCGGTGGCCGTCGGCGAGACCGGTGAATTGGTGATCGGCGGCGTCGGGCTGGCCCGCTATTTGGATCCGGACAAGGACGCCGAGAAGTACGCCCCGCTCGACTCGCTCGGCTGGGCGCGCGCCTACCGCAGCGGCGACGTGGTCCGGCTGGACCCGGCGGGTCTGCTGTTCGTCGGGCGCGCCGACGACCAGGTGAAGATCGGCGGACGGCGGATCGAGCTCGGCGAGGTCGACAACGCTCTGCAGAACCTGCCCGGGGTGAGCGGCGGCGCGTGCGCGGTACGCAAGAACGCCGCGGGCAACGCCATGCTGATCGGCTATCTCGCCTCGACCGATTCGGCGTTCGACCTGACCGCCGCGCAGGCCCGCCTGCGCGCGGAGCTGCCCGCGGCGATGGTGCCGCGCCTGGTGCTGCTCGACGAGCTACCGACCCGCACCTCCGGCAAGGTCGATCGCGACGCGCTGCCGTGGCCGGTGCCCGGCGGCCCGTCCGGGCAGAGCCACGAACCCGCCGCCGAGCTGACTGCCACCCAGGCCTGGCTGGCCGATCAGTGGGCCGAGGTGCTCGGAGTCACGGTGACCGGACCCGACGCGGACTTCTTCACCGAAGGCGGCGGCTCTCTCTCGGCCGCACAGCTGGTCAGCGGACTGCGCACGCGCTACCCGGAGATCACCGTCGCCGAACTCTACGACCATCCCCGCCTGGGCTCGCTCGCCGATCTGCTCGACTCGCTCGCCCCGACCGAAGCCGCCGAAGCTCGCGAAGCGACCCCGATTCCCGCGCGGACCGGCCTGCTCCAGGTCCTGGCCGCGGTCCCGCTGGCCACCCTGACGGGCATCGCCTGGATGACCTGGCTGGGCGTGGCGAACAACGTCGGCCGGGCAGCCGCGGATGCGCTGGGCTACTCCGCGCCCTGGCTGATTCATGTGAACTGGTGGGTGCTGCTGGCGGCCTTCCTGATCTTCGTGACTCCGTTCGGTCGCCTGGTGATCGCCGCCGGCGGCGCACGTCTGCTCCTGAGTGGCGTGACCCCGGGAGAACACCCACGAGGCGGATCGGTGCACGTCCGGCTCTGGATCGCCGAGCGGCTGATGGAGGCCAGCGGTGCGCACAACGCCTCCGGTGCGCCCTGGATGCCGCACCTGGCGCGCGCCCTCGGGGCCTCGCTCGGCGCCGGCGTCGACCTGCACTCCCTGCCGCCGGTCACCGGCATGCTGACGGTGGGCGACGGCGCCGCGATCGAACCCGAAGTGGACCTGTCCGGCTGGTGGCTGGACGGCGACGTGCTGCACCTCGGCCGCGTGGAGATCAAGCGCGGCGCCACGGTGGGCTCCCGCTCCACGCTGCTCCCGGGCTCGGTGGTCGGTCGCGATGCGATCGTCGACCCCGGTTCCACCGTGATCGGCAAGGTCAAGGCGCGCCAGCGATGGGCGGGGTCGCCCGCGGTGAAGCTGGGCAAGGCCAAGTCGCACTGGCCGGATCAGCGCCCGCAGGCGCGCCGTCACTGGGTGCCGATCTACGCGCTGTCGGCGCTGCTGATCGCGGGTATCCCGTTGATCTCGCTCGCCGCCGGCCTGGTGGTCACGTTCTCGTGGGCGCTCTCGTCGGACGACCTCGGCTCGGCGGCACTGCGTGCGCTGGCACTGAGCCCGCTCGGGGTGCTCGCCGCGTTGGGCACCTTCGCGCTGGTGACCCTGGTCGTCGTACGGCTGGCGTCGCTCGGCCTGAAGCCCGGGTCCTATCCGGTGCGCAGCCGCACCGGCTGGCAGGTCTGGCTCACCGAACGAGTGATGGACTCCGCGCGCACCTACCTGTTCCCGCTGTACGCGAGTCTGCTGACACCGTGGTGGTTCCGCGCCCTCGGCGCCACCATCGGCAAAGACACCGAGATCTCCACCGCGCTGGTGATCCCGAAGTTCACCGTCGTCGGGGACCAGTCGTTCCTGGCTGACGACACCATGATGGCGTCGTACGAGCTCGGGGGCGGCTGGATGCGGATCGGCGAGGCCCGGGTCGGCAAGCGCGCCTTCCTGGGCAACTCCGGGATGGTCGCGCCCGAACGGAAGGTGCCCAAGGGCGGTCTGGTCGCCGTCCTGTCGGCGGCCCCGGCCAAGGCGAAGGCCGGGTCCAGCTGGCTCGGCAGTCCGCCGCAGCGCCTGCGCCGAACCGCCGGTGAAGCCGACAGTTCGCGGACGTTCGCACCGCCGCTGAGGCTGCGGATCGCGCGCTCGGTGGTCGAGACACTGCGCCTGGTCGCCGTGTGGGTGTCGTTCCTGCTCGGCATCGGCGTGCTGCTCACGCTGCAGGCCATCGCGTCGTCGTCGAATGCGGCGGTGGCGACCCTGGTGGGCGGGCTGGTGCTGTTGACCGCCGGCGTGGTGGCCGGAATCGTTGCGGCCGCGGCGAAATGGCTGGTGATCGGCCGGGTGCGCGCGAGCGAGCACCCGCTGTGGAGTTCGTTCATCTGGCGCAACGAGCTCTCCGACGCCTTCGTCGAGACCGTCGCCGCACCCTGGTTCGCCAACGCGGCCGCCGGCACGCCGGTGCTCAACTGGTGGCTCCGGGCGCTCGGCGCGAAGATCGGCCGCGGAGTCTGGTGCGAGTCGTACTGGCTGCCCGAGGCCGACCTGGTGGAACTGGGCGACGGCGCCAACGTGCAGCGCGGCTGCGTGGTCCAGACCCACCTGTTCCACGACCGCGTGATGGCCATCGACTCGGTGAAGCTGGCGCCTGGCGCGACCCTCGGTCCGCACTGCGTCGCCCTGCCGGCCTCGGCGATCGGCGCGGCCGCCACCGTCGGCCCCGGCTCGTTGGTGATGCGCGGCGATCATGTCCCCGATTACACACGCTGGCAGGGCAATCCGATTGCGCCGTGGCCGCGCCGATGACTCACCCGCCCCAGCCGCCGAAGCAGTTCCGGGGCCTCAAGATCGCACTCGCGGCAACCCTCGCCCTCGCGGCAGTGCTGGTGGTGGTGCTCATCGCGGCGATCGCGCTCTTCGCGACGGTGTGGGCTTTCCCGTTCGGCGACGACGATGCGTTCACGCCTGACCACATGGATGCCGAGCGCGCGGCGAAGGCCTTCGCCTCCCGCGACGTGACGATCCCGCCGGAGTTCGAGTTCGTCTCCGCGACTCGCTTCCCGGTGTTCACCGGCAAGGAGAGCTACCGCGGCACGTATCGGATCAGCGTCTCTCTTCCGAGCGCCGAAGATCTCGTCGCACAAGCGAATCCGACCTTTCCGGCCTTCGACGAACTGTCCTGCACCGACTACTCGCAGGAGAGCCTCGCGCAGATCGCCGGACTGCCGTGTCCGCCCGGCACTCCCGCCCTCGCCAGCGTGCGCGACTCGCTTCCGACTCACGTCGACCCACCGCCGGACAGCGAGACCCTGATCCTCGTCGGGCGCGACGCGCACGTGGAACTGATCGTGGAAGCCACGGGGCACTGAGCCGATACCGGCCGTCGGTGTCCCTACCGTGACGTAGCTTTCGGATCACTCACAGGTGACCAGCCACGATGGCGCAGCGGCCGCCAGACGCGCCACAAATACGTCACGGTAGGGACATCGCCGCACCGACCGTGCCGTCGACGCGCGAGTCGGGGCGTCCCCCGGTAGGGTGAGGGCCGCGGCGCTCGCCGCACCACACCAGCGGGATCGAGGAGAACGCAGCGTGCCGAACAAGGGCAAGGGCGTCACTCACACCCCCACCCTCAGCGGCACCTCCCACGAGCTCGACCCGTACCTCCCGAACAGCGGCAACCTCGGCTTCCGGGTCTCCCGCTACGATCTGACCCTCGACTACCGGGTCTCGTCGAACCGGTTGCGCGGCACGGCCACGATCACGGCGACGTCGTACCAGCAGCTGAACCGCTTCACCTTGGATCTGGGCCGGGCCATGCGCGTCGAGCGCGTGACCGTCAACGGCAAGCCGGCGCGGCACTCGCACCGCAGCGGCAAGCTGGCGATCACGCCGGGACAACCGATCCCGCCGGGCGGGGCGATGACCGTGGTGGTGCGGTACGGGGGCAATCCGCGGCCGATCCGGAGCCTGTGGGGCACGGTCGGCTGGGAGGAACTCGACGACGGTTCCCTGTGCGCGAACCAGCCGAACGGCGCCCCGTCATGGTTCCCGTGCGACGACCACCCCGAGGCCAAGGCGCCGTTTCAGATCAGTGTCACCACCGACAGCCCCTATTACGCGCTGGCCAACGGGGTGCTGATCGCCAAGAAGCGGTCGGCGGCGACCACCACCTGGGTGTACGAGCAGGTGGAGCCGATGGCGACGTATCTCGCGTCGATTCAGATCGGCGAGTACGAGCACCGTCGCCTGTCCACCTCCCCGGTGCCCGTTTACGCGCTGTCGCCGCGGCGGCTGAGCCGGCGGTTCGATGCGAGCTTCGCCAACCAGGTCGCGATGGTGGAGGTCTTCACCGAGCTCTTCGGCCCCTATCCGTTCCCGCAGTACACCGCCGTGGTGGTCGACGAAGACCTGGACATCCCCCTGGAGGCGCAGAGTTTCTCGACATTCGGCGCCAACCACTGCGACGGCTCGCTGACACACGAGCGGCTGATCGCCCACGAGCTGGCCCACCAATGGTTCGGCAACTCGGTGACGCTCGCCCGATGGCGGGACATCTGGCTGAACGAGGGCTTCGCGTGCTACGCGGAATGGCTGTGGAGTCAACGCAGCGGCGGGCGCTCGGCGGAGGAGTGGGCACGGCACTACTACGCCAAGCTCGCCGCCGAACCGGTCCGCGTGCCGCTGGCCGATCCGGGCCCGAAAGTGATGTTCGACGACTGGGTCTACAAGCGCGGCGCGATCACCCTGCACGCACTACGGCTTCGCCTGGGCGACGGCGCGTTCTTCCAACTGCTCCACCGCTGGACGGACAAGTACCGCTACCGCGCCGCGACCACCGAGGACTTCATCGCGCTCGCCAGCACGTACACCTCGGAGTCGCTCAACGACTTCTGGCGCGACTGGCTCTTCGTCCCTGTGCTCCCGCCCTTTCCAGGGCCTCCCTGAACTCGGCCTCGCGAGTGAAATCCCGCCGACCACGACTGCTGCACAAACAGGAGGAAGCTGACTATGCCCGACACCATGGTGAATGTGGACAACTTCGCGCGGGCGGAGACGGACGCGATGATGAGCGGGATCCTGAAGATCACCGGCTCGGTGAACACGGTCTTCCATGACCGCGAACTGGCGCCGCTCGACCGGCAACCGGTGATCCGGCAGAATCGCGACACGCTGTACTCGGTGGCGATCGTCGACATCTCGCAGGGCGCCACCTTCACGATCCCCGACGCCGGCGACCGGTACCTGTCGGTGATGCTGATCAATCAGGACCACTACATCAACCGGGTCCTGCACGGCGCGGGCACATACGAGCTCTCAGCGGAAGAGCTCGGCTCGGACTTCATCGTCCTCGCCGTGCGAACCCTGTTCAACCCGTCGGACCCAGCGGACATCGCCGAGGTGCACCGGATCCAGGACGGAATGCTCCTGGACGCACAGGCCTCGCGCCCATTCGAGCCGAACACCTTCGACCCGGCCAGCCACAAGGCCACCCGCGACGCACTGCTGACCCTGCAGAAGGGGCTGCCCGGTTACTCGAAGAGCTTCGGCAGCAAAGCCCAGGTGGACCCCGTCCACCATCTTCTCGGCACCGCTTCGGGGTGGGGCGGGCTGCCTGACGACGAGGCCGCGTACGTGTCCGTCTTCCCCGATGTGACGCCGGGCAGGTACCAGATGACTTTCCGCGACGTGCCGGCCGACGCCTTCTACTCGGTGAGCGTCTACAACCGCGACGGCTATTTCGAGCCGGGTCCGTCCGGTGTCACCAACGTCAACAACGTGTTCGGCGCGTTGAACGACGACGGCTCTATGACGGTCCGCTTCGGCGATTTCGACACCGAAGCGAACACCATCCCGACTCCGGACGGGTGGAATCTCCTGATCCGCCTCTATCGCCCACGCGTCGCCGAACTGAGGAGATGGACGGTTCCCGCACTCGAGCCAGCGGAGTAGCGTCGCTTCATCGGCTCCCACGTCCGCTCGCCTTCGGCGAGCGGTACGCTTCTCGCGGATGCCGCTCGCACCCGCCCCGACGTTCAGTTCAGGAGGCATCGTGACGAACCCCAATCTCACCGCCTTGTCGACCGAGGCGTACTTGTACGGATTCCCGTTGGTGTTCAACCTCGATCAGGTGCAGCGGTACGTGAACGAGGGAGTCGGGGCGAATCCCGCGGCGCCGTTCAACACTTTCAGTCACGCCCGGAAGATAGCGGGACCGGCCGACACCTTCGTGACGATCAACAACGACACCGTGTATTCGATGGCCCAGCTCGACCTCAGTGTCGGTCCGGTCATCCTCCACGTGCCCGACTCCTCGGGCCGCTACTACGTGCTGCAGTTCGTGGATGCCTGGACGGACAATTTCGCCTACGTCGGTCATCGCGCCACCGGCACCGCGGCCGGCGACTTCCTCCTGGCCCCACCTGGCTGGGCGGGCGATGCACCGGCCGGTGCGACGGTGATCGAGTTCCCGACACTGGTGGCATCGATCGTCGGCCGCTGGGCGTGTGCCGGCGACGACGACCTCCCCGCCGTCGCCGAATTGCAGGACGCCACCACTCTCACCCCGCTGGACCCGCAGGCGACCGCCGACGGCATCCCTCAGCCGGCAGCGTCCGACTCCGAGGCGCTCGTGTTCTTCGACAAGCTGCGCCTGTGGAGTCGTGCCTTTCCGGGCGCAGAACGCGACCGGCCGCTGCAGGAGAGTCTGACGCCGCTGGGCATCAACGACGCAGCGCGCCCCGTCACAGCGGCCCCCGACGCGGTGGCGAAGGCGCTCGCCGACGGATACGCGCAGGGCGCGGCCGTCTTGCAGAAGGTACTGCATTCCGGGGGCACCAGCCCGATCGTGAACGGCTGGAAGCTGACCTTCCACGCGTTCGACTACAACCTCGACTTCTTCCAGGTGGGCGCCCTGGACGACCCGGCCTTCAAGATCGCGGACCCGAAGATGCGCATCGTCGAACGTGCGGCGGCGGCCGCCGGCGGGCTGTGGGGCAACCACGCCTACGAGGCCGCCTACGTGATGACGTACGTGGACGATCAGAGCGAGCAGCTCACTGGGTCGCGCACCTACACGCTGCACCTGTCCCCCACCCCTCCGGTGGGCGCGTTCTGGTCGCTGACCATGTACGACGTCCCGGACTTCTTCATGGTCGACAACCCCATCGACCGGTACTCGATCGGGGATCGCACTCCGGGGATCGTGTTCGAAGCCGACGGTTCCCTGGTCATCACGATCAGCCACACGGAACCGGCCGAGCCCACCGCGCGCGCGAACTGGCTGCCGGCGCCCGCGGGCGACTTCCGCCCCGTGCTGCGAATGTACGAACCCCGTCCCGCAGTGCTCGACGGCACCTACCAGATCCCTGCGATCACCCGCATAGGTCCGTGACCCTGTTCGCCGATTCCGACACGACGGCATCGAGGCCGTGGTGAACGCAACGCTCGAAACACTGCGGGGACTGTACGTTCGGCCGCTTGCTGGGCTGACCCGCCAGAACCTGGTGCGGGAGCTGCTGGCAGGTGTGACCCTGCTCGCGATCGCGGTCCCGTTGAACATCGGGTACGCGCAGATCGCCGGGCTGCCGGTGACGGCAGGCCTGTACGCGCTGATCCTGCCGACGGTCGTGTACGCGTTGACGGTGTCCTCACGACAGCTGGTGGCCTCCCCGGATGCCGCCGCCGCGGCGCTGGTGGCCTCCTCGATCGGAGGACTGGCGGTCGCCGGAAGCGCCGACTACTCCTCGCTGGCGCTGGCTCAGGCGATCATCGTCGGGGTCATGTTCCTCGGGTTGTCGTTCTTCAAGCTCGGGTTCCTGGCGAACTTCCTCTCCAAACCGATCCTGGTGGGATTCGTGGGCGGTCTGGCCCTGGACATCATGGTGAGCCAGGTCGCGAAGATGCTCGGCGTGAAGATCGACTCGGGCGGCGAGTTCGTCGAGAAACTGACCGGACTCGTCACCGGGATCGGCACCACGAACGTCTGGTCCCTGCTGATCTCGGTCGCGGCGGTCGTGGTGCTGGTCGGCGGGCGGCGTCTGCTGCCTGCGCTGCCGTGGGCGCTGGTCGTGCTCGTCGTCGCGACCGTCGTGGCGGTGCTCACGAACGCGCAGTCCGCCGGAGTCGACGTGCTCGGGGAAGTACCGGCCGGTCCCCCTCGGCTGACCTGGCCCGTTCTCGACTGGTCGTTGTGGCTCGCCCTCATCCCGTCTGCGATCGCGCTCACCATGATCACCACCGCCGAGGCCTGCTCGTGTCGCGCGCCTACGGCGAGAAGCGCGGCTACACCACCAAACCGAACCGCGACCTGTTCGCCTTCGGCGTCGGCAACATCGCCGCCGGTGCGTCGGCGAGCTTCACCATGGGCTCGTCGACCTCGCGCACCGCGGCGATGGATCAGTCGGGATCGCGCACGCAGCTGCCGTCCCTCGTGCTCGCGGCCGGCACGCTCCTGCTGCTGCTGTTCGGCACCGCCCTGCTGACCGACATCCCGTCACCGGCGATCGGGGCGATCGTGGCGGTCGCGATCATCCCGCTGCTGGGTATCCGCGATTTCGCGATGCTGTGGGGCAAGGACCGGTTCGAGTTCGCGATCGGCGCCGTCTGCTTCGTCGTCACCCTGATGGTCGGATCGATGGCCGGCATCGTGGTCGCGTTCGTCCTCGCGCTGATCAACCTCGCCAAACGCGCGGCGAACCCGGCCATCGACGTGCTGGAAGCTTCCGGCGACCCCGGCGAGTCACTGCTGACGGACGCGCCGAGGGGCAGCGTCACCGGACCCGGCGTCGTCGTGATCCGGCTCGCGGCACCGCTGTTCTTCGCCAACGGCGACGTCTTCAGCCGGGCCGTGAAATCCGCGATCACCAGTGCGGAGCCCGGATCGGTGCGGCATCTCGTGGTCGACATGGAAGCCGTCACCGACGTCGACGTCACCGGTGCCGAATCCTTCGAAGCCCTGCAGAATTGGCTCGCAGATCAGTCCGTCACCCTCGGCTTCAGCCGGGTGCGGCCCGAGACCCTCGACCGGCTCGCCCAGCTCGGCCTCCTCGGCGACCAGACCGTCTACCCCACCAACCGGGCCGCCCTGGCCGCCCTCTCTCCACCAGAACCCACGCCAGATCCACACTAAGAAACGAGTTCATCCATGGGTGCTGCCATCGGGGAGATTCTCCCCCTCGCACTGGGTATCGCGATCAGCCCGATCCCGATCATCGCCGCCATCCTCATGCTTCTCTCCCCGAAAGCGCGGGTCACCAGCGTCGGGTTCCTGCTCGGCTGGGTCGTCGGCATCGTCGTCGCCGTAGTCGTGTTCACGCTGCTCTCGTCGATCCTCCCGGAGGATGATCCGACCGCCTCCAAGCCCGTGCAGGGAATCGTCAAACTCGCCCTCGGCGCGCTCCTGCTGCTCCTCGCCCTCAAGCAGTGGAGAGGACGGCCCCGGGGAGATGCCGCTCCGGCCCTGCCGAAATGGATGCAGGCGATCGACAAGGTCACCTTCCCGGTCGCGCTCGGACTCGGCTTCCTGCTGTCGGCATTGAATCCGAAGAACCTCATCATGGCCGCCGGCGCCGGCGTCGACATCGGATCAGCGTCCCTGGAAGTCGGCTCGATCGTCGTCGCGATCGTCGTGTTCACGCTGATCGCCGCCAGCACCGTTGCGGTTCCCGTGATCGCGTACCTCGTCGCCGCGGACAAGCTCCGCGGTCCGCTCGACGCTCTGCGCGGCTGGCTCGAGCGGGAGAACGCGGTCATCATGGCGGTCCTGCTGCTCGTGATCGGCGTCTCCATGCTCGGCAAGGGCATCGGGAGTTTCTAGTGTCACGCGCCAAAATGGTGAGCGAGACGATTCCCACCTGAGCCTTCCCACCGGTGCTTGCGCTGGAGTGCACTCGAAGTCATAGCGTGGCGGCATGCCTGAAGACGACCGCCTCTCCATCGCCGAAGTGTCCGCGCGGACCGGCCTCACCCGCGACACGCTTCGCTGGTACGAGTCCGAGGGCCTGATCCCCGCCGTGCCGCGCAACACCGCCGGCGTCCGGCAGTACGACGACGCCACCGTCCGGATGATCGATCTCCTGGTCCGGCTGCGGCGCACCGGGATGCCGGTCGCCCAGATGCGCGACTTCGTGACCATGGTGGCGCAGGGCGCCCGCACCCACGGCCGCCGGATGCGGCTGCTGGAGGAACACCGGGAGGAGATCGAGTCCCGGATCCGGGAACTCGCCGACGACCTCGACGCCGTCGATCGGAAGGTCGAGCACTACCGGCGGCTGATCGACGCCGGACTCGACTGCGCCGAGCAGACCATCACCGATCCGGGCGAGCGCGCCGAGCAGCGTCGTACTGGCGAGAACGACTGAAAGGAAACAACTTCCATGCACACGACCACGCTGGGCGACGGCCTGGACACTTCCGCAATGGGCTTCGGCGCGATGGCCGTCACGCCGGTCTACGGCGGCACCGACGACGCGACCGCGCTTGCGGTACTGAACGCCGCGGTCGATGCGGGGATCACCTTCATCGACACCGCCGACGTCTACGGCGCACCCGAACCGGGCACCGACGGTCCCGCGGGCACCAACGAGCGGCTCGTCGCACGACTCCTCGCCGACCGGCGCGACGACGTGGTGCTGGCCACCAAGTTCGGGATCACCGGCCGGATCGGCTCGGTGATCGAGGCCGGCGCCAAGCGCACCCGAGGCGACCGCGAGTACGTCCGGCGGTCCTGCGATGCCTCACTGCAGAGGCTCGGGACCGACGTGATCGATCTCTGGTACCTGCACCGTCGGGACCCCGACGTGCCAATCGAGGAGACGGTCGGAGCGATGTCCGACATGGTGGCCGCGGGCAAAGTCCGTCACCTGGGGCTGTCGGAGGTAACTGCACCGGAACTCCATGCTGCCCAATCAGTCTGGCCGATCGCCGCGGTGCAGAGCGAATGGAGCCTGTGGTCGCGTGACGTGGAGAAGCGGGTGGTGCCCGCGTGCGCCGAACTCGGTGTCGGCTTCGTCCCGTACTCACCGCTCGGCCGCGGTTTCCTCACCGGCACGCTGACCCGCGAGCAGGTTGCCGCCGATCTGCGCGGCGCGACCACACGCACCGGCGAGAACTGGGCCGCCAACCAGCAAGTGGTCGACGTCGTGACCGGAGTGGCACGACGCCTCGGCGCCACTAACGCGCAGGTGGCCCTCGCGTGGCTGTATGCGGCAGGACGTCGTGCCGGACTACCAGTGGTGCCGATCCCCGGAACCCGGTCGATCGACCGCCTCGCCGAGAACGCCGCAGCAGTCGATCTGGTGCTCGACGACGATGCCGTCGCCGAGCTCGACGGCGTCGCCGGACTCGTGGTCGGCGACCGCAACATCGTCGCCGATCCGGCCTGGATCTCGTCCGGCCGCGAATGACACCGGCCCATCCGGCGAAACGCGGTAGATGCGGTAGATGACGTCCACGATCCCCGATTCACACCGGGCGGTCTACGTGGTCCGTCCGACGGCTACCAGTCGTCAGTAGCCGTCCGTCGGCGCGGGCTCAGCGGGCGAGCCTCGCCCGATACTCGGCGACCTCGTCGTGCCCGGGCAGCAGGCCCGATTCGGCCGCCTCGGCCAGAGTGGGAGCGTCGCGGTCCTTCTCCGACAGCACGATTTCCATCAGCGTTCCGTCCCGGGCCACCGACGGCCACGGGATCGCGAGGGCGGGATCGAGTGGATCGATGCCGTGCTCGCCGCTCGGGTTGTAGCCGGCCGAGCAGAGATAGGTCACGGTGGATCCGTCCTCCAAGGAGCAGAATGCGTGGCCGAGGCCCTCGGAGAGATACACCGCCTTGCGGTCGGCGTCGTCGAGCAGCACCGCGTCGCACTGGCCGAAGGTGGGCGAACCGAGTCGGATGTCGACGATCACGTCGAGGACCGCCCCCTTCGCGCAGGTGACGTACTTCGCCTGCCCGGGCGGAACGTCGGCGAAGTGGATGCCGCGGATCACACCCGCGGCCGAGACCGAGGTGTTCGCCTGCGCGAGGGTGAACTCATGCCCGACCGCGTCGGACAGCGACTCGGCGGTGAAGCTCTCCAGGAAGACTCCGCGGTCGTCGTCGTACTGCACCGGGGTGAACTCCCACGCTCCGGGGATGGACAGCTCTCGTACCTGCATGTGTTCCTTTCCGGGCAGCGAGCCCGCCTGTCCGTACTGTCACGTAGCTCCTCCGCCAGCGCGGTCGAACGGGAAGCGACCTGCAGTGTCGCACGGCTGACCGGATCCGTACGCCACAGTACGGACAGGTCACAGCTCCGGGCCGCGGTCGAGGACGTCGAGCAGGTAATCCCCGTACCCGGACTTGGCGAGATCGCCTGCCCGGGACCGCAGTTCGTCATCGTTCAAGTAGCCCATCCGCCAGGCGATCTCCTCGGGCACGGCGATCTTCATGCCCTGCCGCTGCTCGACGGTCCGCACGAAGTTGCCGGCATCCAGGAGCGAATCGAAGGTCCCGGTGTCCAGCCAGGCCGTGCCGCGCGGGAGCACCGTGGTGCGCAGACGTCCCTGGCGCAGGTACTCGGCGTTGACATCGGTGATCTCGTACTCGCCGCGAGCCGACGGACGCAGGCCCCGGGCGATCTCGACGACATCGGACGAATAGAAGTACAGCCCCGGGACCGCGTAGCGGGACTTCGGCTCGGCGGGCTTCTCCTCCAGGGAGATCACCCGGCCCTCACCGTCGAACTCGACGACGCCGTACGCCGACGGGTCGGCGACCCGGTAGGCGAAGATCGCGCCGCCGTCGACGTTCCCGAATCCCTGCAACTGGCTGCCCAGACCCGGTCCGTAGAAGATGTTGTCGCCCAGCACGAGCGCGACCGAGTCGTCGCCGATGTGGTCGGCGCCGATCACGAAGGCCTGCGCGAGACCGTTGGGCTCCGGCTGCTCGGCGAACGAGATCGAGATCCCGAAGCGGGAGCCGTCGCCGAGGAGGTACTCGAAGGCGGGGCGGTCGTGCGGGGTGGTGATCACCAAGACGTCACGGATCCCGGCCAGCATCAGCGTGGAGAGCGGGTAGTAGACCATCGGCTTGTCGTAGACCGGCACCAGCTGTTTGCTCACACCCTGCGTGATCGGGTGCAGGCGAGTCCCGGTGCCGCCGGCCAGGATGATTCCGCGCATGCGGCAAGCGTAGCGGTAGAGTCGGCCGCAACGACCACTCGACAAAGGGAAGCCTTAGATGCGCGTGTTGGTGACCGGCGGGGCCGGGTTCATCGGAGCGAACTTCGTCCTGCAGACGCTCGCCACGCGCCCCAGTGCCCAGGTCACCGTGCTCGACAAGTTCACCTATGCCGCCAACCCGCACACCCTGGATCCGGTGGCCGACCGGGTGCGCGTGGTCCGTGGGGACATCGGCGACGACGCCGTCGTCGATCCGCTCGTCGCGGAGTCCGATCTGGTGGTGAACTTCGCCGCCGAGTCGCACAACGACAACTCGCTGCGCGACCCGTCGTCGTTCGTCCAGACGAACCTCGTGGGCACGTTCACGCTGCTGGAGGCGGTGCGCAGGCACGACGTCCGGTTGCACCACGTCAGCACCGACGAGGTGTACGGCGATTTGGACCTCGACGACCCCGCGAAGTTCACCGAGGCCACCGCGTACAACCCGTCGAGCCCGTACAGCTCCACCAAGGCCGGCAGCGATCTGCTGGTGCGCGCCTGGGTCCGCTCGTTCGGCGTGGCCGCGACCCTCTCCAACTGCTCCAACAACTACGGGCCGTACCAGCATGTGGAGAAGCTGATCCCGCGGCAGATCACCAACGTGCTCACCGGCATCCGACCCAAGGTCTACGGCGACGGCCGCAACGTCCGTGACTGGATCCATGTGCACGACCACAACGACGCCGTGTGGGCCGTCATCGAGCGCGGACGGATCGGCGAGACTTATCTGATCGGGGCCGACGGTGAGGTGGACAACCGCACCGTCGTCGAGACCATCCTGGATCTGATGGGGCAGCCCGCCGACGCCTTCGACTTCGTGACCGACCGCCCCGGCCACGACCGCCGGTACGCCATCGACTCGACGCGGCTGCGCACCGAACTCGGCTGGACTCCTCGCTTCACCGACTTCCGGACCGGCCTCGCCGACACCGTCGACTGGTACCGGACCCACAGCGAGTGGTGGGAACCGGTCAAGTCTGCGGTAGAAGCGGAGTACGCGAAGACCCAACGCACCGTCGAGTCTCCATGAGATGTCCGCCCCGAGACCACCCCGGCAGGTGAGCCCCGTCCCCGCCACCTGCCCCGTCCCGCCCTTCGAGCCCGTCCCCGCCCCTCGTCCCCGCCCTTCGAGCCCGTCCCCGCCCCTCGTCCCCGCCCTTCGAGCCCGTCCCCGCCCATTGAGGCCTTACCCGCCCCCGCCCCTTGAGGACTTCTCCGCCCCTTGAGCCTGTCCCCGCCCTGAGACCTTCCCCGCCCCTTGAGGCCTTCCCCGCCCCTTGAGGCCTTCCCCGCCCCTTGAGCCTGTCGAAAGGAATCCCATGCGCGTACTGGTGACTGGAGGAGCCGGCTACATCGGCTCCCACACCGCCCTGCAGCTGCTGGCCGCCGGTCACGAGGTGGTGATCGCCGACGACTTCAGCAACGCCAAGCCCTCGGTGATCGAGCGGATGGAAGCTCTTGCCGGGCAAACGATTCCGGTTCACCGCGTCGACCTGACCGATCGCGCGGCGACCGAGGCGGTGTTTGCGGCCGAGCCGATCGACGCGGTGATCCACTTCGCGGGCTTCAAGGCCGTCGGCGAGTCCGTCGCGCAGCCGCTGGACTACTACGAGAACAACCTGGATTCCACGTTCTCGGTGCTTCGCGCCATGGACACGCACGGGGTCCGGAAATTCGTGTTCTCGTCCTCGGCGACGGTGTACGGCGAGAACCCGGTGCTGCAGCGCACCGAAGACATGCCCACCTCGGCCACCAATCCGTACGGCTGGACCAAGGTGATGATCGAGCAGGTCTTGCGGGACGTCTCGGTGGCTGACGACACCTGGCGGATCGCCGTGCTCCGCTACTTCAACCCGGTCGGCGCACATCCGAGCGGGCAGATCGGCGAGGATCCCAGTGGGTACCCGAACAACCTGATGCCGTTCATCACGCAGGTCGCCGTCGGCCGGCGCGAAAAGCTCTCGGTGTTCGGCGACGATTACGACACCGTCGACGGCACCGGCGTACGGGACTACATCCACGTCGAGGATCTGGCTGCCGGGCACATCGCGGCCCTGGACCGGCTCGACGTCGTCGACGATCCCTGGTCGGTATGGAATCTCGGTACCGGCCAAGGAATTTCGGTACTGCAGCTGGTCGATGCGTTCGCGCGGGCGAGCGGCCGGGACATCCCCTACGAGGTCGCCCCGCGCCGGCCCGGCGACCAAGCCGCCAACTGGGCCGATCCGGCCAAGGCGAATGCCGAGCTCGGCTGGGCGACCACCCGCTCGGTCGACGACATGTGCGCCGACTCGTGGCGCTGGCAGTCGCAGAATCCGAACGGCTATCCGGACTGATCGGCTGACCGCACCAGCACGTCCTCTTCCCGGTGGTCGCGCTTCGCGCCGGTCGGGATCTCGACTCCGATTGACCGGCGGGTGAGGCGGAACCCGCCGAGTACCACTGCCAGGCACAACAAAGCCACGACGGCACCGAAGATCAGCATGGCAGGATAGCCGACGTCGAACCTTCCGTGGATCCACGCCATGATCGCCGGGCTGGCGAAGCCGAGGTAGGTGAGACCGTAGAAGACTGCGGTAAGACCGGCGAGATCGTTCGGGCCCGCCATCCGTTGTGTCGCAAGAAGTCCCGAGATCAGGGTCATGCCGTAGCCGCACCCGAGGAGGGCGGCTGCTGCGATCCCGAGGGGCACGGTGAGGACGCGCGCGGCGACAGCGGCAAGCACCATGCCGGCGGCGACGAGGAGCATCGCGACCACCGTTCCGCGAGGCGACCCGGGCGTGTCCACGCGGCGACCGACGGTCTGCACCACGAATCCGGCGGAGAGCCCGACCAGGCAGCACACGCCCGCGAACACGATCTCCCAGCCGCCGGTCTCCACAGTGAGCAGCGCCGGGATCACCGCGTAGGCCACGGCGCAGGTACCGAACACCCATGGGGCGGCGGGCGCGACCTGGAGCCAGAACTGCGGCTTCAGGGCAGACGGGATCTTCAGGTCGTCGATCAATCGCCCAGCTGCCGAGCCTTCCCGGGTCTCCGCGGTGGGGACGAGCAGTACGAAAGACACGACGGCCAGTGCGATGTTGACCAGGTATGCCAGCTGATTCGGCCACGGTCCCCACTGCGCCAGCACGGCGGCCATCGCCGCGCCGAGCCCGAATCCGGCGGTGAGGCTGAGGGCGGCACGACGAGCCCCGGCGGTGACCGTCGCGCCGTCGCGGTCGGACAGCTCCTTGATCCAGCTGCCGCCCACCGCCATCGCCAGGCCGAGCGCGATGCCGCTGAGCACCCGGCCGGCCGCCAGCAGTGGAACCGAATGAGCACCGGCCGCGAGCAGCGCCGAACCGGCGGCGGCGATGACCGGCGAGGGCAGCATCAATCGGCGGCGGCCGAACCGGTCCGACAGCGGGCCGCCGATGAGCAGCGCCGGAACGATCCCGAGCACATAGGTGAACAGCAGCGCGTCGACCACCACCTCGGACACGTGCGACTGCGACCGATACATCACCAGCAGCGGAGTGAACTCGTTGCCGCCCCACGCCGCGGTGAAGACTGCCAGGCTGACGCCCATCCAGGGCCGCACACTCATCGTCGCGCTCCCGGCAGCTCGTGGACGCCGGCCAGGTGCTCGCGGAGGAGCCGATCGAACGCGTCGGCGTCACCCGCGGCGATCGCGTCGGCCAGGGCGGCATGGTCGTCGCGGATGCGCCGTGCCACCGCAGGGTCGCGGTGCACGCTCGCGGCCGTCATTCGACGACGACGCTCGCCGAGCGACGTGTAGAAGCCGGTGAGGAGGCTGTTGCGTCCGGCTTCGACGATCAGCTGGTGGAACTGCGTGTCGATGCGAGCGAACTCCTCACCGCGGGCACCGTTGTGCTCATCGAGATTCGCACGCAGGGCGGCGACAAGCTCAGCGGCCCCGTCTTCCCGAGCGACGACGTCGCGCACCGCATGCCCCTCGATCAGCAGACGGGCGTCGAGCACCTCGCGTGCTTCACGCTCGCCGATCGGCACGATCAGCGCACCGCGTTTGGGGTACAGGCGCATCCAGCCCTCGGCGGAAAGTCGGAGGAAGGCCTCCCGCACCGGGGTGCGACTCACCTGACAGCGGTCGGCGATCTCGCCTTCGCTGACCAGTTCGCCACCGGCGAGCTCGCAGGTCAGGATGAGTTCCTTGACCTCGTCGTACACCCGCTCCGCGGCTGAATACGCCTTAGACACAAGTTGTACGTTAGCTCGCTCCACCCGGTTTTGCCCAGTCCGAGGGTCAGTCGGTACGATCATTCCCGCTGCCTCTCGCAGGAAGCACGCCGCCTTAGCTCAGTCGGCAGAGCGATTCACTCGTAATGAATAGGTCGGGGGTTCGATTCCCCCAGGCGGCTCGGAGAACGGCCAGGTCAGAGACGTTTTCTGACCTGGCCTTCGTCGTTCCGGGACACTCGATCCCCGGAATATCCCCGGAATTGGATCACGGCAATCACGTCTCCGACTCCTTCCACACGATGTCGAGGCGGTCGGCGCCCGTGCGGCCGGGTTTGCGGGCGGCGACGTCGACGTGGTCGATGAGGAGGTTGAGGACGGCGCGGTGGTCTTTCATCGTCGCGTCGGTCCACCACTGCACCACATCAGCCGGGGCGAGAGACGGCATGGCCTTGGCGACCACCGCGGCGTCGAGGGCTGCCTCCGCTTCGGCCTTGCGGCGGCGTGCTGCGGCCATGCCGGCCTCGAAGGCCGCAGGGTTCCCGCCCGCACCGAACTCCTCGGCGAGGCGCACCATCCGGGCGTCGCAGTCAGCGATGATGTCGCGTTGCGCGTCGACGCTGTGGAGGGCGGCCGAGAGGGCGTCGAGCCAGCCAGTCGAGGTCAACCGGACGAGGACGCGTTCGGTGATCTCAGTTTCGGCGATCGCCTGCTGGATGCGGACACCCTTACAGTCGGTGTCTCCGCACGAGAACGCGTCCCCGCCGGTCCAGTAGAGCGGGCCGCCGCAGCGTCCGCATCGCAGCAGCCCCGCGAGGAGAGTTTCGCGGTGCCGGGTGGGCGCGAACCGCTGCCGGTCTTCGCTGCGCATGACCGCCTGCAGGGCGTTCCAGGTGTCCAGGTCGAGAATCGGGGGCGCGTCGGGATTGTCGATCAGCTGGCCGTCGCGGGCCTGCCGCTTCCCGATGAGGCGCGGGTTCTTGAGGAGCCTGCCGAGGGTCGGGGTGGACCATCGGGCGCCGGTCACGGTCGGTATGCCGCGCTCGTTGAGGTCTTTGACGAGGTGGGCTGTCGGTGTGCCGGCGATGGTCTTGGTGGCGAGGTCGCGGATTACGTCGGCTTCGGCTGGGACGATCTGGCCGCCGTCCCATCCGTATGCGCGACTCACGACCGACCGATCCGATAGGTAAACGTCATGACTGTAACCTACCGGATCGGGTCAGATGAGGTCGCGGAGTCGCTCAGGCGGATCTGGTATCGGGTGGTCGGGGTCGATGCGGCGGATCGCGTCGACCAGCACCCGGATGTACCCGATCGCCGCCCACATCCGCTGATTCGCCAACGTCAGGCTCGCTTTGAGTTCGGCGACTTCGGCGCGGACTTCGGCGATCTGGGCGCGGTGCTGCTCACGGTCACGCTCGGCGTCGGCGGCCAGGCCCTCGTACCGGCGGGTCAACCGGGCGATCTCGGCGTCATCGATCCGCGCCGACGGTGGGTCCGTCATCTCCAAGAGTTTCCGGGTCTTCCGTGTCTGCCACCAGCGGCCTGCCGCGCCGAGGGCACCGGGGAGCGCCGCGGCGGTCTTGGTGAACAGCAGCGACAGGCCGGCGGGGCCGCCGACGAGCATGAGGAGCAGCCACACCGGCCACGGCACCCCGGCTGGCGGGGTGTCCCAGTCCATCAGACCTCCCGGCGGCAGGGCTGCACGCACTCCGGCGGCGGTTCGACCTGCATCCAGTAGCCGAGCGCGGCACCCCACGACGCGATCCCGACCGCCGCGTACAGCCACGGCCACCGGAAACCGCCGTCTCCGTCGATCGTCTCGACGGCGATACCGGCGCTGAGGGTGATCATCAGGGCGCCGCCGACGTGGAGGCCGCCGATCGCGACGTGCCGCCACCGGCCGACGTAGCCGACGAGGGTGAGGAGCCCGGACACTACGAGCGCGAGACCCCACACCCAGATCGGGGCTGCTAGCTCGATCTGGGTGAGCGCGGTCGACGACTCGCCGAGCAGGTAGTCGACGCCGACGACGAGCACCGACAGCGGGATCACGCCGACGACGACGGTGCGCCACCGCTCGGGGATGAGTGGCCGCCATTGGCCGCGGCGGATCCTCACGGCTCGCGCCGCCGCTTCCCGACGTACGACTCCTCCGCTGGCCGGCCGCCGACCGGTCCCGGGAACGCGATGCTCGAGACCACCGAGACGAGGGCGGCCCCGCCAGCGAGGCCGAGGGACTGGGCCCAGTCGATGTCGAGGAGGTTGACCTGCCCGCCTGCCCAGGCGGCGATGAGAGTCTGCGCCGCGGTCCGCAGCGCGCGGTCGGCGAGGTCCTGCCAGTAGGCGCGGGTGAACATCATGCTGCGATCTCCTTGGTGTCGATGAGGACTGCGACGCCGGACGGCGACCAGATGAGGCGGCCGTGCTCGAAGTGCTGGACCAGGTTGTCGGTGCCGGGCACCTTCTCCTCAGCGGAGGTCGGCCAGCCGAGCGGACCCTGCTCGGAGCCGTTCGCTCGGTAGGCGTCGTAGATTCGGCCCCACACCGCCCAGCCGCGCGCGCTGCCGTTCTTCCGGAACAGGACGCCGCCCTCGAAGGCCTGCACCGCACCGTTGGTGACCACGGTGTGCGCGAGGATCGGGAAGCCGAGCGGCCCCTGCTCCCACCGGTAGTCCGCACCCCAGGTCTCGAACAGACCGGACCCGGGGATCTGCGGGTCGGCGTGCGGGACGGCGAACGCCTGCCGGGTGCCGGTCTTCCAGTAGATGTGCCCTCGCTCGTACGGCACGAACCGGCCGACCTCGCGGCCGTCGCGGCGGATGATCGTCTCTCCGGCGGCGCCGACCGGGGCCAGGCGCTTCCCGATCCACCCGGCGGCGCGGGCGGCCTCGGCGTCGATCAGGTTCGCCGGCACGCTGGCGGGCTGCACGAACGCGGCGACGTCGGCGGCGAACACGTCCCATGGGAATCCGCTGCCGACGTCGGTGTGGTTCCCGATCCCGAGCGCCTCGGTCACGTACTTGTGATCGGAGATCCCCGAGCCGCGCTTGTACGGGCCCGGACGCAGCACCTCGACCGAGATCCCGGCCTTGCGGGCCTCGCGGACGGCGATGTAGGCGGCGACCCGGATGTCGTCGCGGCGCTTCAACCACTCCTCGCGCGACCACTCGGCGAAGCTGGCCGCGAAGCACAGGTTGATCGTGTAGGCGTTCGCGTCGAGCACGCTCCACGACGCGCGTGAGGTGTCGACGATCTGGATGAGCTCGCCGCCCCCGAGGATGTAGTGGTAACTAGCCTGGTTGGCCGGGTTCTTGCAGTAGTTCGCCAGAGCGCGCGCACCGCCGGTCGACTGCGAGGTGTGCAACAGGAAGTTGATCGGTGACCTCGTGCGCGGCGAGTGTGACTGCCCGATATCCCGGGTCTCGGTGAACTTCGGGATCGCCGGGGCGGCCGGTGCCGGCGCGGGCGCCGGAGCAGTCGCCGCGGCCGCGGTGGAGTAGCTGTATCCCTTCGGCGGAATCAGCGACGCCAGCGAGTCCAGCGTCGCCCACCACCCGAACGGCGAGAAGCCCGGGTCGGCGACCCACACCTTCCGCCCTCCGACGTCGGAGTAGCCCATGATCGCGACGTAATGCCAGACCGTGCCGGTCCCGTAGTTCGGGGCGACCGTGGACGGCGCGGCGATCTTCCACCGATTCGATCGCGGGGAGACGATGTTCGCGACCATGCCGTAGCCAGCGTCAATCGAGCGCCGCAGATGATTCCACAGCTGGTCCTTGAGTGCCTGCGTGGGCGGGTCCTTCGGGTACTCGACCGTGACCATCTTCGCGGCCGGCGCATAGTCGTTGAGGACCCTGGTGACCTGCCCGATGTGGTCGGTGCCGTCGCCGTCGTCGTACACCTCGCCGCGGCCGTTGACGTTGCCCTCGTACCGCTCCAGGCGCAGCATGAGCTCGCGTTCGGACTTGACGATGCCGCGCGCGTTGAGGGCGATCTGCACCGACGCTGGTCCGCACCACCAGCCGGTCTCCTGCGGGACGATCTTGCGGTCGTAGGCGAGAACCTTCTCTGCCATGGGGGCCTCCGGGTCGACGATGTCGCCCGGCCCACGGCCAGCAGCAGATGACGTGCGCTGGAACGAGAACCGGGACCGAGCCCGGCCCCAACCGCCAGCAGCACTACGCATACCAGGGTAACCCGGCCTGCCCTGTCAGCTAATCGGACGACTCATCGTGTCGGCGTCGTCGGCAGAGCGTCGCGGAGCACGGCGTCGATCCGGTCGAGGCGCGCGAGGTCGCCGGGTGTGAGCGGTGCGGGTTCTTCGCGGGCGGCGAGGTCGCGGATCTGGTCGCCGATGGGCTGGGTGCGGGTGAAGTCGTCCATGCAGGGTTAGACGCAGCGGCGAGCGGTTCGGTTCCATCGAATCCGACTCAATGCATACATGTCCGGGCATACGGTGAGGCATGGACGGTATCGAGGACCATGGCCTGATTGAGCGGTGTCCCGAGTGCGGCGTCGGCGTCGTCACGGAGAGTTCTCGCCCGCTCGGCGTTCGGGGATACGGATCCGGGCCCCGAGTATTCGAAGTGACTCAGACGTGCTCCGCCGGGTGCGGGTTCAGCAGGACGTCCAACCGCAAGGGGTGCTGAGGCCGGGCGCAGGCTACAGTCCGGCGTCGTGTCGGCTGTATCGGCGCGAGAGTCCGAGCTGACGCTGCACGGCGACGGGATCACGCTGGGCGCGTCCTTGTCCGCGGCGTTTGTGTGGCTTGCACATCGCGCAGCCTCGCCATGAGCGGGATGGATGGTGGTTGGGCATTCGGTCCTCCGGGTCCAAGGATACGACGAAAGCGGCCCCCAGACCGGAGTCTGAGGGCCGCTCGTGCGCGTGTCTGGGGCGATTCACAGGTCGAATAGTCCCTCGTTCTGCGCCTTCGGCTTCTGCTTCTTTGCGGCGATGTACGGCTTGAACATTGTCGGCGGAAGCTGAGGGCGCTTGCCCTGCATGAGGTCCTTGATTGTCACATGCTGCAACACAGGGAACGTCTGGCTGTTGGCCGGATGGGTCCACACACCGCCGTGAGCGATCGCCTCGGTGACGCCCTTCGTGGCCGGGGCCAGCGTGATGAAGATTCCCATAGCCGCGCCTTGTGTCTTCACTGTCCCTTGCAGGTCGCGCACCATCCCTGGGTTGATCGTCTTGCCGCCCTTGACCGAAACCAGGAACTTGCCGACTGCGCCCTTGCCGTCCAGCATGAAGCGGCCCACGCCGTCGACCCCACGATCTCCGACCTGCTTCTCATTCGGCTGTGCACCGACCAGGGACACGGCCCACCGCTCGAACTCGAACGCATCCCGATTGAAGAGGGCCTGCGCCGCCGCGTAGTCCTGCGGTATGCCCGTGGTGTCGAAGGTGTCGAGGATTGCGTCGCCATAGGTGTGCTGTAGCCGCTTGATAATGAGATCAACGGATATGTATGTCACGTCAATGCCGATCCACCGTCGGCCGAGCTTCTGTGCCGCGTCCACGGTTGTGCCGCAGCCACAGAACGGGTCGAGGACGACATCACCGGGGTTGGTTGCCGCTTCGATGATCCGCTCCAAGAGTGCGACGGGCTTCTGGGTCGGGTAGCCCAGTCTCTCCGCTGCCTGCGAGTTCAGCACGTTGATATCGGTCCACACGTCGCCGGTCAGACGCCCGGGCTGCTCATCGAGATACATGATCTGCTCCGGCACCTTGCCGGGTGCGCTCTGGACCACACGACCGTCTCTCACCGCTTGCTCCATCCGTGGTTTCTCCCAGCGCCAGGTGCGGGTGACGCCCATCAGCTCGTAGTGAAGGTTAGGTCGCTTGCCCTGCTCAGGGTGGAGCAAGGGGCCGAGGCGGAAGACCCTGCCGTCCTCGTCACGGTGCCGGTACTTGGAAGCGGTCTTCGGGTCGAGGTTTTCGGTGTCGTACTCGGTCCTGATCTCGTGCCAGGTGGTGTCCTTCGACTTCGCGTAGAAGAGGATCACATCGTGGTTCGCAGGTAGCCGAGTCATCTTGCCGCCCTTGGCCGCGACTCGTTCCCAGATGATCTCGTTACGGAAGTTCCTCGCGTCGAAGATTCCATCGAGCAGGACTTTGAGGTAGTGACTCATCGTCGGATCACAGTGCAGGAACAGCGATCCCGTCGGTTTGAGCACGCGGTAAAGCTCCATCAACCGCGGTGCCATGTTGACGAGGTACGCCAGAGCATCGTTCTCCCCCAAGAGGATTCGGAACGCAGTCAGGGCGTCAGCGACCGCGCCGGGAGCCTCGGTTACAAGCTCGTTGTACTGGTGCTCCGTCGTGTGTGTCCAGTGCCAGGTGTCCTCGAACGCTTCGATCTGGGCAGTGTTGTCGAGGTCGGTCTCACCGTGTTTGGTGAAGATCACCGAGTAGTTGCGATTCGAGTTGAACGGCGGGTCGAGATACACCAGGTCGACGCTCTCGCTGGCGATGTACTGCCGTAAAACGTCGAGGTTGTCGCCGAAGTAGAGATGGTTCTTCTCCATACGGTGACACTATCGCCACGGCGGTCCTCCAGGTCAGGAGATGCCCGCCGACGCGGTCAGGGATCAGCCGACGAACCGGCGACGCGGTGTGACGGTGGTCGGCAGCGCCCCTTCAGAGTTCACGGTGATCCCCGGGGTGAGTTTCTCCCCGACCAGGAACGTGCTGCCGTTCCAGATCCCGTAGTGGGTGCACGACGTCGACGCCGGGATCGTGAACGCGACCGGGGTGCCGACGCATTCGGCGGTCGGGCGTCCGGTCTCCGGGTCGGCGGGGCCGTCGACGGCGGCCGCCCACGTCGTCGTCCCTTCGAGGGACCCGATGCGGTTGGCGCCGGTGGTGCCGGGGTCGCCGGAGTGCACGGTGATCTTCGCTCCGAGTGCGGCGATCGCTTCGGCGCATGCCCGTCGGTGAGGTGCTGTGTAGGCCATGGTCATCCTTCTTTCTGTGCGAGGTATCCGTGCTCGGTGAGCACGAGTCTGTAGGTGTGGTCGGTGCGGTCGTCGGTCTGCCGCAGGTCTAGGAGGTCGCCGCGGCGTCGTGCCTGCAAGGTCGGATGGTTGGTGACTGCGCGGTAGGCGGTGCCGCGGGCGTCGCACCAGTCGCGGTCGACACCGAAACGGGACGGCCACCACCCGTCACCGTCGGGTGGATCTTCTACATCCAGAAGCGGATCCATGCCTGTCCCCTTCCTCCTGCTCGGCCCGATCCTGGCGAACCCGGCCAGACGGCTCCGCCGCCACCACGCCCACCGCTCCCTGGGATGTTCGCGGTATCACCGGTCGAGGGGCCGCCACCGGGGTAGTTGACGCCGTTGTAGATCAGGTGCGCCGGTGTGGACCCGCCGGCGTTGCCGCCCTGGGCGGCCTGCCCGTCCCGGTCCGTGCCGAGGAGATCGGGCTGGCCGGAACCTCCGACTCCGCCGGCCCCGGTGATCGAGGGGCCGCCGGTGACCGCGATGGTGGTGGATCCGCCGGTGCCGCCGGTGTCCCCGCCGCCGGTCCCGCCGGTCCCGACGGTGACCGACAGTTTCGCCCAGCCGTTGCGGCTTTCGCCGCGGTCCCAGGTGGTCGCATTCCAGTGCCCGCCGCGCCCGCCCTGGCCGGGCCAGCCCGGAAAGCCCTGCCCGCCGCGTGACCCGCCGCCGCCGGCGCCGAGGACGACGGCGTCGATGTACCGCACCCACGGCGGGATGGACACGGTGGCCGTCGTCGTGGTGTAGGCGATGGACACGGCAGCGACAGGCACGACCGCGAAACTCCCGTCGACTGCACCCGCGGCACCCCACGGCGCAGCACCAGCGAGAGGACCGGCGACGACAGAGGAGCCCAGCGCACCGAGCCCAGAGGCCACGGCGGCGAGCTCGACGTCGGCGAGCACACCGGAGATCTGTCCGTGCCCGTCGATGAGTCCGCCGGTGTGCGCGGCGACCAGACCGGGCACCTGGCCGCCGAGGCCGATGACCGGCACGCCGGCGACTGCGGCCGCGAGCTCGGCGACGTCGATGCCGTGGCCGGTGGCGAGCGCCATCAGGTCCCACACGTCGGCGTCGGCGGGCAGCAGGGTCGCGTGCTCGACGCCGTATCCGACGGCGAGGGCGTCGGGTGCTGCGGTGAGGAGGCCGTCGAGCGGGCCGTGGCCGTCGATGACGCCGGTCGCCGACGGCATGCTCGTCCAGCCGCGCACCGGATCCCGCGGCACCGCGGGCGGCCCTGCGGGTGCCCACCCGGCGACCGGGCGGGGGACGGTGGGTGTTGGTTCAGGAGTCCACATCGCCGGTCACCACTGCAGGTACAGCGCGACGCCGCCGTCGTTGTTCGGCAGGCCGAGCCCGTGATCGAACGTCGTCACCCCGAAGCTGGTCTTGCCGTTCGAGATCTCCGTCCCGTCGCACGAACTGACACCACCGAACACGCACGCTGTCCCGTTCCCGCCATTCTGGCCAGAGCCGCCGTTGCCGCCGTTCGATCCGTAGCTGACGCCGTTGGACCCCGAGCTGCCGTTCGATCCTTTGCTGCCCGCCTTACCTCCGGAGACTTGAAGCTGAGCCTGCATGACGTGGAGCTGAATGAAGGTTGCCGGTGTTCCCTTCCCGCCCGAGCCGCCAGAGCCACCGTCGCCGCCCGAGCCGCCAGCGCCACGGTACGAGGGAGGGTTGGCGTAAGGAGCGCCGCTGTGGGTGCGACCACTTCCGCCGCTGCTGCCGTTGCTGCCGCTGCCGCCGCTGGTCGGGGTTGCGGGGTTACACGCACCTCGTCCACCGTCACCACCGGATCCGCCGCGCCCGCCGTCGCCGCCATCGTCGCCACGGACATTCGAGTTGGTGTTGGAGGTCCTCTCCTGCCCATCCCGGCCGTCGCCGCCATCACCACCGTCACCGCCGTCACCTCCGCCGCCGCCGAAGATCCATGCCCGGCAGTACCGAACATCCGTAGGGCGATCCCAGGTCGCCGATCCGGACAGGCCGGGGATGACGTCCCAGGTCGCGTTGTTGATGACGGCCTCGCGGTACTTCGCGTCGCTGATCGGGATCGTGGTCGATGCGCCCCAGCCGAAGAACCCACGGCGCGCGTCGGCGAACCAGCACCAGCCCGCGAGACTGTTGCACACGAGCGCCTTTCCGTTCGTCGGGAAGGAGTTGCCGAAGAGATCACCGGTCGACAGCAGTTCCACACCGGAGAGGAAGTCGACCTGGTAAGTGATGGTCACCTGGTTCGACAGCAGCCCAGACGGTACGCATTCGAGGTACACGTTCGTCCACCGGTCGGCGGGCATCTCTGTGGTCGCGGTCTTCGTCGTCGCGCTCCCGGAGTTCGGTCGCGCGGTCACGGTGATCGTCGACCCGCTGCGGCTGATCTGCACCGTGTTCGCACCCGAAGCGCCGCCGAGCTGACAGGTGCCGCCGTCGCCGACGAACACCGACAGGACGAACTTCCGGGACTCGCTGTTGGAGATCGAGAATGAGCCGCCCTCGCCCTGGATCCGCTGCGACCCGGACTTGCCGACCAGCCACTTCGAGGCCTGGTTGACCGGCTTCTCCCACAGGGCAGGGTCGGCACCGCCGCGGTTGTTCCATGATCTGCGCAGTAGGAAGCCCATCAGACGTATGCCCCCATCACCGACACGCTCATGTTCGCTGCCTGCGACGTCGCCGTGGTCACCCAGAACGTGATCCGGTCGTACTTCGCCACGCTCAGGTTCAGACCCGTGACGTTCTTCGAGTTCGTGCCGCCCGTCCAGTCCTCGGTCCGGATCGTCGACCCGTTCTTGCGGACCTCGACCGTCAGCTTCGATCCGCTACCGGTAGAGACGTGGTCGGACGAGTAGAAGCTGAGGTCGGTGATCTTCCCACTGAACGGCATGCCGAAGCCGAGGGGGATGTCGTTCGGGCCGGTCGTCACCGGGCCCGACGCGACGAGCACCTCCTGCCCCCACTTCGTGCCGCCGTCACCGAAGATGTTCGCGATGGTCTGGTTGATCGCCGCCGAGATCGCCGCCATGATCGCCGCCGCGTAAGCGCCGGTGTTGTTCATGCCCTCGATCACCGCGTTCACCGCGGCCGTCGTCGCGCCCTCGATCCCGTCCAGGGCCTCGGTGATGTCTTCGCCGACCTGCTCGGCCCACGACTGGATCCCGGCCAGCGCGGTGTCCGATCCGGTGTAGTCCCCGGTCAACGCTTCGAGCAGGCCACCGAAGTTCGCCGCGAGGTTCGCCAGCGTGTCGGCCAGACCGGTGATCTTGCCCTGCGGAATCATCCCCAACCGGCTCGCCGGATTCGCCAGAAGATCCCCGATCAGGTCGGCGAGCTGGCCGGCGCGCGCCTCGGTATCGCCACGCCACGCGTCGATCTCATCGGACAGGTCGCTGATCTTGTCGAACAGGCCACCGAGCGCGGGGAGACCGAGGGCGCCGAGGAGTTGATCGACCAGTGTCTCGAGCCAGTCACCGAGTGCGGTCAGCGCGGCTTCGAGGCCGTCGACCATGCGCTGCGGCATCCGCCCGACGTGCGCCAGGAGCATGTCATCGAAATGCACGCGGCCCGCGGTCACCGCGCCGGTGACGACGATCTGGACGCGCACGTATCGGACACCGGCCGGGACCGTCCAGTTGCCCTCCATCGCCACCCACGACGACCCCGACGAGGCCGCCGGAGACGACACCGACCCCAACGTCGTCGACGACACCAGCACCTCGTCGGCGTCGAACGCGGCGATCCGCACGGCGAAGCACTCGCCCGCCCCCGCCGTCACACCGGACCAGCGTGCGTGCCCGCCCACGCGGAGCTTCTGCCCCTGGCGCACCTCGTGCCGCTCCGACAGCAGAGTCCGGTCGGTCCCGTCGGCGTCGGTGTACACCGCCCCGGCCGCCGTGCGACCGGTCGCCTCATCCCAGAACCACGTCCCGTCGCCTTCGACCGAGACTGCGCCCTCAAACGACGGGTTCCACAGGATGTTGACGATCTCGTCCGTCGCCGACCCGACCGGCCACAGATCCGGCAGGCCACCGAGCACCGCACCCACCAGACCACCAAGACCAGCCGCCCACGACTGGATCTGCAGCAACGCCGAATCGCCACCGGTGTAGTCGCCCAGCAGCGCGTCGAGAAGATCCTTCAACGGTCCGGTGACCTGAGACCGGATGTCGACGATCTCCTCGAACACCCGCTCAGCGATGTTGTCGAACGTGATCGACTCGGTGCCCTCGACGACGGACTCCTCGGCAGCGTCGATGATCGGTCCGGCGACACCGTCGAGCATCCACGCGACGACCGGCCCGAGCGGCCCGCCGACCCCGTTCATCCGGCCCTGCAAGAACTGGGCGCGGGACTGCGCCGCAGCAGCCGAGATCCCGTCGCCCGCGTTGACGGCGTCGGGCCGCTGGTTGGGATTGCTCAGGTTCGGTGAGGTCATGACGCGGCCTCACGTCGGGCCTTCTTCGCACGGGCGTAGCGGCGGGCCTGCGCCGGGGTGACCATCACCGTGCTGCCGTCGGCCTTGCGGTACGGCACCAGCGGGTCGTCGCCGGCCGTCTCCTGCGGGGTGAGGCCGAGGGCGTTCACGACCTGGCGGCGCTGCCCCGGCGCGAGCTGGCCGAGGACCTGCCGGGCCGCGGCCACCGCCGGCGACTCGGGGTCCGGCTCCGGATCGGGCTCGTCGATCGGCACCCACTCCCCCGCCGCCGACAGCATGGCGACGCCCATACCGGCGTGCGGGGGCCGGTACTTGATCGTCCGCAGCTCCGGATGGTGACGGAAGCCGCAGTCCCACAGTCGCCGCGAGATCCAGCGAATCAGGGGAATCGGCATCCCGAGTGGCGCACCCTTCATGTGCGGCAGCCCCGCGAACGCCCACACCGCGAAGTCGTCGGGATCGTCGAAGTCGGTGGTCTCGTACCGCGGGAACTCCGGCGCAACCACATTCCCGGACCGCTTCGCTGATCGCTTCTTTCCGCGTTTCGTCATTACGCCGCCAATCCGAGATCGTGCAATTGAGTCACCGTTTCCTTAATGCGTCCCACCGCTGTCATGAACGGGTCGGAGTCCTTTTCCCCACCGATCACGACATCCCATTCCGGGTGGAAGGTGGTTTCATCGGCCGAAAGGGTGAGCTTGATGATCCGGTCGAGCCACACCCGCCCCGAGGTGTCGCCCGGCTCCGTGGTGCCGACACGATCGGACAGCCACATGTGGCCGACGCCGTTGTCTCCGACCATCCACGGGCAGGCGTCGATGATCTTCACTTCGTGCGTGAACCGCCGGCGGGTGGCCCACAGGCCGGTGCGGATCGCCATCAGACTCGCGAGGGTGTACGCCTGATCGGCGCCGTCCTGGAAGAACTCGAAGTAGCGGTCCCATCCGGCGTTCTGCGCCCGCTGGAAGCTCTTGGTCGCCGTCCACGCGAGGATCGTGTTCTCGTAGAACGGTTTCAGCAGCGTGTCGATCGCGCCGCCGATGGACCCGACGCCGTATCCCTGAACGGTGAGATTGTCGCCGACAATGTCGCCGATCGCCTGAATGATCGCCGAGATCGCCTCATTCACGCCCGGCATCGATTTACCGCCGGTAAGGATCTGGATTCCCTTAGCGGGACGAATACCGAAGTCAGCAGACAGGACCCCCGGCGTGATGCCAGGTTGAAGGATCACGTACGGCATCGACCGGTGCGTGCTCTTCACGCCGATCTGGAGGTACTCGTCGGGCATGGGCTGCCCGGACACCGACACCAGCGTGGTGTCGATGAAGTCGGAGGCGAACTCGCGGACCGTGTGCTGCAGCCCGGTGAACAGATTCCCGCGCTCGCTGGTACCGCCGTGGTACCGGCCCGACTTGTCGACGATCGAGATAACCAGCGTGCCGTGCCGCAGGCCCGCGCCCGGCCACGGCTCGTCGTCGCCCTCGAGCCAGCGGTCGCACTGCACCGACAGTTCGGCGTCGGCCAGAATCGCAGCGAACGCGTCGTGCCAAGTCTTCATCCGGATGATCGGCATCGACCACAGCGCCCCGCCGATCGCGGAGAGCTCGAACGAGCGCGGGTTGACCACGACCGGCCACTCGGACAGGTCCAGGCCGGGACCGTACTGAGAGAAGTCGAGCGGATCGTCCGGGAGCGTGATCAGGGAGTTGTGCTCGCGATGCAGGTTCATCATCAGCGTCGCCAGACCGCACCAGTCCGACGGGCCGACCATCATCCACGCCTTGCCCTGCAGCGCCGCCGGCGACCACGGGGTCGGCCAGCAGTAGATCCACTTGAGCTTCTCGTAGTCGTGGCACCACGTCGCGACGACGATCTGGTCGCCGGTGCTCGTCTCCTCCACGTGCACGTCGTCGAGGCAGCCACCCCACCGGCCGCCGACGTAGTCGGCGGTGATGAACGGAGCCTCACCCTCGCCCCGCTCGACGCGCCCCCAGATGTCGACGAGCCAGCGCGCCTCCGGCGCCTCGGCCAGGTGGGTCGTCGAGCCCATCCCCGTGTCGTTCTCGACCCACTCGAAGCTGTATGCCAGCGGGTCCCCCACGATGTGCGCCAGAGCCCACTCCGAGGTGTGCAGGCGGATGACCGGGGTGTCGCGTCGGGCGCGTTCCTCCGACCGGCGAGCACGCTCGGTAGCGGCCAGGATCGCGTCACACTCGGCGAGCAACTCCTCAGGCGTCATCGGCGGCGGCGTCTCGGCGTCGGCGGCCAGACGTGCCCGCTCAGCGAGGTAGGTCTTCGACTCTGCGGTCGCGAACAGGCTCATCAGACACGCCCCCACGGTCGCCGGTACTGGCGTGGCTGGATGAGCTTGATCCCGGCCCCGTTCTCGGGCACCGCGACGGCTTCGACGTCGAGCTCGGTGGGCGGGGTGAACGGCGGCACCCAGAACTGCGGGTAGTCGCCCGGCACAGGCATCACACCGATCAGGTTGGTGTCGTACTTGTCGCGCACCGCCAACTCACCGGGCCGATAGTCCACGACCAGGCCACCGTTCACCTCGCTCAACGGCGGGTAGAGCACGGTGCGGTCGGCGTGCGGCCCGCCGGGCACCCGCTCCCACTTCTTGCCCGCCCACGAGCAGTCCGGGAGCCGCCACTGCCCGATCGTCGCCGACCACTGCTGGTACATCGGCACACCGGTCGGATTCGAGATGATCACCGTCTGCACGCCCGGCTCAGTGAACGTCAACTGCTGCGAGGTGTCCGGTTCGGCCTGCCAGAACGGGTTGTACGCCTTCAGCTTCACCGTCCAGAACCAGAACCCGCGCCGGTTCGGGTCGCGCTCGACCTTGTACTCGTGGCCGGCGGTCAGCACGACGTCAAGCCACCGCACACCGTCGGCGGTCTCCCACTCGATCCGCGCCAGCGTCGACTCCGGATACCAGTGGTCGAGCTCGAAACTGAACGCCTCGCGCAGCTTGCCATCGACCTCCGCGAAGCTCTCGTCGACCAGGAGCGAGGAGATCGACAGTTCCAGCTCGATCTCCATGACCGCGGTCTTCACCGCCCGCAGGATCGCGCCGTCGGAGCGGACCGGGGTGCGCTCAACGGTGCGGACCTGCGCCTCGATCAGCCCCTTCATGCCCTCTTCGAGGATCTCGGCGCCCTCCGCACCGGCCTGATCACCGAGCAGGTGGAAGATGTCGCCGTCGTCGCAGCCGACGAGGCGGATGTTCGAGATCGGCGCTTGGATGTCGCCGTACTCACACAAGGTCGTCATGTGATCAGGTGCCTCCGCATCGTCTTCTTCTGCTCTGCCTTGACCCGATCCATCACCTTGTTCGCGACCTCTTCGGAGTCCCCCGCGCCGCCCTGAATGATGATCTGGATGGGCCGGTTCGCGAGCTCGGTGATCGCGGTGGCGAGCGTCTTGGTGCCGTCGTCGCGCTGCTGGTTGTCCTGCATGTACCGCAGCCCGGCTTGCTTCCAGTGCGGCTCGTAGTCGAACCCGAACGGGTCGAGCGCCGCGGCGGTCTGGCCGCCGACGAACGCGCTCGCCACCGACGCTGCCGGGTCGGCGTACTTGGCGGCCGCGCTGTCGCGGGACATGCCGAGCTTCACACCCCACGCCGCGGTGTTCCCCGCCATCGTCGACCGGTTCCCCGACAGGTCCGGTAGTCCGATGTCCTGGCTGGCGTCGGTGGCCTGAGGAGTCGACGGCGCGGGCGTCGCGCCGCTCGGAGGCGGCGTCGTGCCCACGTCGTCGCCGTTGGTCACCGTCACCGGCACCGTGCCCTCCGGGGTGACCGGTAGCGCGTTCTTCTTCGACTGCTCGAGCAGCTTCTTGGCCTCGCCTTCCTTCGCGAGGTAGTTCGATCCGTCGGAGAACGCCGACCGCTGCACACTCTGGGCGCGCTGGTGCGCCGGCCCCGATCCGGGGTTCTTCTTCATCTCGTCGTAGAACCGGCCGATCGCGTACTCGGGGTCCATCAGCTGGTCCAGTTCGCCCCAGCCCATGCCGACCTGCTGCTGCATGACGCCGACAGACTTGTGGTCGGAGCCGACAGCGTCGTGCGGCCGGGACAGGGACTCGGGGACGTTCGAGTTGGCGTAGTTCTTGCCGTCGGACTCGGCGAGGAGGGTCTCACCGGCGGCGAGGATCTCCTCGTCCGACATGCCCTTCTCTTTGCCGATCCGGTAGACGGCGTCCATCATGTCCTGCTTGGACGCGCCCTTCTTCAGGTCCTTCTTCGCGGGCAGATTCCCGCTGCCGGTCGACAAGCTCGACGGGTCACCGGACACCGTCGACGACAGATCCGACCCGCCGGATCCGCCGCCGCCGATCGACGCCGGCCAGTTCTCGATCCACACCGGGGTGACGCCGCCGCGCTTAGCTTCGGTGGCGCTGTTGAACTTGCTGCCACCGCCACTGTTGCCCCAGGAGGCCGACCCGCCGCTGCTGGTGCTGATCCCGGACCCGATGGGCGTCGACGAGCTGCCGCTGCTGAACGAGGTCGATCCGAGGTTCCCGGCGTCGCTGTTACTTATCCCGGCCGAGTCCGGGCCCCCGACCGCAGCGATACCGCCCTTCGGCTCGTCGTTCATGAACAGGTGGACGTGATCCATGTGGTTCTGCGTCGGGCTGCCGCGGTCCTCCATCATCGACCCGTCCGGGTTCGACTTCGGGAAGAACTTCTGCTGCCAGATCGCGTGCGTGTAACCGAGCGCGTCGGCGTTCTTCTGCGCCCACGCCAGCACTTCGTCGCCGGTGCGCTTCCCAGCCCCGGACCAGTCCGGGATCATCACGTCGAGGGCGTTACCGGTGGAGTGCTCGTTGTAGCCGTCCGGCGGCCGGTAGCCGCCGATGTCCTTGATGCTCGGCCACTTCTCGAAGATGTACTTGCGCACCGACTGGGCGTGCGGAGTCAGACCACCGGCGTCGAACCCGGGCAGGAGGTCGCCGAGCATGCGGCCGACCTTTGCGCCGGCGTTCAGTGCCAGCAGCCACGGCATGATCTCGTTCGCGCGCGCGGGCGGTACCGCGTACTCGCCCGTCGAGACGCGCGAGTTCTCCTTGCCGCCCCACTTCCCGACGATCGAGTCCGAGGTGCCGGTGCCGGGCCCGGAGATAGTGCGCCCCGACGGGGCAAGCTTGCGCAGCAACTTCTTGTTCCGGCGCGTCTGCCGGGCGTTGATGATGAACGTGCCCGGCTCGATCGCGGTCGACGCTGTCGTCCCACCGGCCGCCAACCGTCGCGCCGCGACCGAACCGCCGCCGGCGAGGGCTGGCACGAGACCACCCACTGCCAGACCTGGAATCCACGAGACCGCGCCCTTGACCTTGTCCTTGATCGAGTTGAACTTCTCGACGATCTTGTCGACGATCTCGCGGACCTTGTTCCACAGGCCAGTGAAGAAGCCCTTGACGTTCTCGATGTACTCGCCGAACTTGTCCTTGACGATCCGGAACCCGGTCGACATGTCGTTCCAGCGGTCCTTGATCCAGCCGACGACCTTCCCGACGACCTCACCGACGGACTCGAGGGCGGACTTGAACGCATCCCACACCGGTCGGATCACGGAGTTGTAGACCGTCGAGATGACCGATCCGATCCCGGAGATCGCGGGCTGCACGATGCTGTTCCACAGCCACATCACCACCGAGGCGAGGGTGCGGATCACGGCCATCCACGCGTTGAAGATGCCGCGCACAATCCCCCACACGACGCCGATCACCGTGCGGATCCCCTGGAACGCCGGAGAGATGATCGTGTTCCACAGCCACATCACGACGGCCGCGACGGCGCGGATCACGGTCATCCACACCGTGAAGTAGCCCTTGATGATGTTCCAGACGACACCGATGACGACCTGAATGCCCTGCCATGCGGGCTGCATCACGTTCTGCCACAGCCACATCACGACCTGGCCGATGAGTTGGAGACCAGCCTGCAGGCCGGGCAGGAGATTGGTCTTGAACCATTCCCACACTGCGACCGCGGCCGTCTTGATCGCGTTCCAGCAGGTCTCCCAGATCCGGCGTCCGACCTCGGTCTTGGTGAAGAACAGAGCGAGGGCCGCCACCAAGGCGACGACCGCGGTGATGATCAGGCCCACCGGCGACATCGCGAACACGACGTTGAACGCCAGCCACGCCTTCTTCAGCAGGTCGATGATCTTGATGACCTTGAGGAAGCCCATCGCGGCACCGACGATCACCAGCAGCGACGGCGCCATCTGCACCAGCAGCGGCAGGAGCGGCGTGATCCAGCGGATCACCGTGGCCAGCACCTCCCCGAAGAACGAGAACATCGGCGTCAGCCCGGCGATACCCTCACCGATCGCCTGGATAGCTGGGACCAGCGCGGGCCCGATCGACGTCGCGAGGTCGGCGATGATCGGAGCGACGACCGCACCGATCACCCCGGCGACCTGCAGCAGCACAGGCAGGATCGCACCCATCGCCGCGGTCGCGGACTCGAAGAAGCTGGTGAGCGCACCCTGCCCGACCGGGCCGTTCACCCAGTCGGAGATCTTCTGCAGCGACGCCTCCCACCCGGCGAGCGGGTTCCCGTTCCCAGCGGCCGACGCCGCCCGGAACACGCCGCCGATGATCGTGCCCACCTCGGCGAGGACCCGCCCGAACTGCGACGCCGTATCGAGCAGACCCTGCATCTTCTGCTGCAGCTCGCCGGAGGCCTGCATGGCGAGAAGGTTCCGCGACCACTCATCAGCCATCGACCCCAGACCATCGGTCATCGGTGAAAGAACCTGTGTCGCAGCAGATCCCAACGCGACGAATCCCGGAATCGCGCCGAACACTGCCTGACCGAGCTTCCCACCCATCCGGCCGGCATGGTCGAGCAGTCGCCCAGTGGCGCTGATCCCGTTCGCAGAGTTGATCAGTCGCAGCGCACTGTCGGCACCGAGGTTGAAGCCCTCCGCGACGGTCATCAGTGAGTTCTTCAACGGCGTGATCCAGCGGGTGAGCTGGGCGATACCCGGTGCCAGGCCCGCGAAGAACGCCTCCTGCACCGCAGCCTGGACGCCGGCGTCTTTCCATGCCTGCCCGATCGATTGGATCGCACGCACCGTCTCCCGGGCGGCCGGTGAGAGCTTCTCCATGGCGGCCGCGAACTCTTCGGCCTTCTCCGGGTCGAGACTGTTCTTGATGGCCTCACCGACACCGGTGAACGCGACCTTGAGTCCGACGGCGGCGGCCCCGAGAGCGGCGATACCGCCGATGGCCCACACGCCAGCAGCACCACCAACCGCGGCCAGCCCTGATCCGAGTGCGCCGATCACCGGGACCAGTGCTCCGACCGCGACTGTGGCGAGCCCGGCGAGCGCGGTGAACTTGGTGAGCACCTTCGTCGACCGGACCGCGAACCCGGTCAGCATCGACATGGTCGTCGACAGCGTGTTCACCGCGGTCATGCGGTTCATGCGCACAGGAATCTCGACCGGGTTCCGGTTCGCGGTGCGTTGAGCCTCTTCGGTAGCCCGTCGTGCACCCCGCGCGGCCGCCTTCTTGTCGACATCGACGTCGACACCGACGCGTTTGTCGACTCCGCGGATCTCCTTGTTGACCGCCGAGACCCTCTTGCGCACCGAGGGCGGATCGAGGTCGACCTTGACGTCGACCTTCTTCGTCACCTTGTCGAGGCGCTTGTTGACGGTGACGACCGCGCGGCCGGTGCGCTTCTCGAGCGCCTGCATGCGGCGGTCGTAGGCTGTCTCCATCCGCTCGAACGTCTTCTGAGCGTTCTGGGAGAGCTGGGTGAAGTTCTTCTGCACGGCGCGGGCGGCGATCTCCGAGGACCGCGACAGGCGACGAACGAGTTCCTGGTCGAGGTCACCGTAGTGCAGCTCTGCGTCGACGTGCGCGGTCGCCCACGGCTGGGTCACTGCGGCCTCCCGGACCTACAGCACCCGGCCCCAACCGCCAGCAGCGCGAACTAACTTCTTGCTCAGGATACGTGCTCAGGTGCGCTGGTCGGGGACACCAGCGCTGTTCGACACGGGCCGGGCACCCGCCGCGGCCGCCACTGCCTGGAGCTGGGCGGCCGCTTCGGCACCGAGCGGCTTGGCCGCCTCACGCCGGATCACCCGGCGTGGTTCACGTTTCATGTCCTTCTCGAACGTCTTCCAGGCGTCCTCGTCGCTGCTGAGAGCACGCCGCCACCACGCGTACACAGTGTTCGTCGCCCGGGCCGGTGGCAGTGCGGCGAGGTCGACACCGCGGCCGAGGTGCTCGCCGTCGATGGCCGGCCACATCGAGAAGGTCTGCTGCCACAGGTAGGCGGCCTCCCAGCGCTTCCACCCGATCAGACTGTGCACGAGGGCGTCGGCGATGTCGCCGAACAGGTCCAGGCCCCGCGGTGGCGGATCCGTGAGGACGAGTTCGGCGACAGTGCTGCGCTGCGACCGCGCAGTGCACTCGAGCGTGGTCCACAGGCCGCCGCCTTCCTTGTCGGGGACCACCAGCGCTAGCGCAAGGTCGGTGGTCGCCGGGCACACCACGGTGAACGGGTGTCCGTTGAGCGACCACCGACCCGGCGGTGTTCCCCACGGCGCGGGGAGCGGCACTACCGCTTCTTGTTGGCGCGTTCGGCCTGACGGCGCTGCTGCCGGGACAGCTTCGGCTTCTCCGGCTTGTCGACGGTGAAGTCGGCGCGCTCGGCGAGTGCGGGCGCCCACCGCTGGATCACAGCCGCAGACATCTCCGCGAGCACATCGGTGTCGAAGCTGCCGTCGGTGGCGTACATCATGCGCCGCAGGTGCTGGCGGGCGTTGGCGTCCAAGCTCGCGTTCAGCAGGTCCATCATCGCCGCGACCTTCGACGTCGGGTCGGCGCCCGGTGCGAAACTGCCGGCGAGGAGCACCAGCAGGGCGTCGTTCGGTTCGTACAGGTAGGCGGTCATCCCGTCGAGACGGATTTTGATGCGCTCGGGTTCCTTGCGTTCCCCGCTGTCGGTGGAGAACGACAGCTCGACGGGCACGTCGTCGCCGGTGTCGTCCGACGAAGGTGCGGGCCGCAGGTCCAGGCCGGCGGCGGCGCGGTCGCGGGCGGTCTGGTCCAGGTCGGTGCGGTACTCGACCGCCGTGTCGTCGCTGTCCGCATCGTCGCGGTTCAGCTCCCACAGGGCGATCAGATCGTTGCGGCTGGCATTGGCGGGCACGTCGATGTCGTGCTGGTCGAGCCAGTCGGCCCACGCCTTCTTGGTGGCGTTGCGGGTGGGCGCAGTGCTGGTGGTGCTCACAGAGGTGCTCCTTCTAGTTGGTGCGGCGCCGGGTGACGCCCATGACCGCTTCGAGTGCGTCGGCCAGGAACGGGTTGGGCTTGACGCCCTTGACGGACTTCGCGAACACGTAGCCGCGTTTGTCCTTCGAGCGGGTCGACGTGCCGGGGCCGTCCCACTTGAACTTGAGGGCCTGGCGGGTGACCGGCGTGATCGGTGTTCCCTTCGGGCCGTGGACACCGGTGCCTTCGTGGATGTAGCGGGCGTAGTCCAGCGGAGACCCGACGACGACGGTGATCTTCCCGGGCTGGGCGTCGACGACGTGCGTGATCGACGCGCGCAGGGTGCCCTCGTCTACCGGGCAGCGCTTCTTCGCCTCATTCACGACCCGTCCGCCGATCCGGTCGGCCCACCGGCGTGCAGCCCTGGCCGTCTCGCGGTCGTAGACGGCGCGGTGCAGCTCGGCGTGCCCCCCGGCCATCAGTCCTCCGGGACGCCTTCGATGTCGGCGTCGGCGTCCTGGGCCTGGTCCAGATCGGAGTCGCCTTCGTTGTGGGCCTTCCAGGCGGCGATCAGATCGGCCTTCTTCTGCTGGCGATTGACCGCGATACCGGCGTTGCTGAGGAACCGCGCCCACTGCTGCCGGGTTGCCGACTCGTCCGGCGCGCCGACGGTGACCGCGCCGATGTCGATGGTCTCGACCCGCTCGGTGCCGGTCGGCGGATCGACGACGACGAGGTGCCCCTGTTCGATCGCGGCGGCGACACGTCGGGTCTTCTCGATGGTGACGGTGCCGCCGTCGGGAATGCCGAGGACGGGCTGAACTGCGCGGACGGTCACTTCACTCATACGATCGAGGGTAACAGTTGCACGTCATCCCACGATTGATTGAACGGCTGAGCCAGCGGCCCTACCGCCATGTACGCGGGCACGCGCCCATCGCGCGGGCGTACCAGTGCAGCGGAGAGAACCGCACCCGCAGACACGACGGGCAGATCAGATTCAGCAGGCCGATCACGGCTCCCCCCCATCGTTGTCGGCGCGTGGATCCCCCGGAAGCATCGGGGCGCCGGGTTCGACGTGCGCGCCCAACTGGATCTCCACTGTCACGTCCAGGCGTGACCCGTGCTGCCCGCCCTGCGGGTTGAGTGGCCGCCACGACCCGAGCGTGTAGGTCACCCCGTGCAGTGCGTCGCGGACCGCGCGCTGCATCGCTTCCAGGTCATCGGCGATGTCGCGGGCCGCCGAGTCCACGTGCGCTGCGGGCGGGGCGCCGTTGTCGCGCATCACCGGATAGCAGCGCGTGACACCGAGAGTGAGTTCGGCGCGCCACATCGACGCGCACCCGCCCTTCGGTGTCGTCATCGGCGTCACCGACCGGTACCCGACCCACGCCTGATCGCAGAACTCCCCCGCCGGCATGTCGTGCGGGAACACCGCCACCCGGTCCGGCGCCCCGGCCCTGGTCTCGGTCAGATGCGCTTGCAGGTGAGCCAAGAGCGCCATCGCCACCGGGTACGGGCCGCACGGGATCATCGGATCACCATTGCGCGGCGCTCCCGCACACTCTCAGGCGAAGTGATCCGCGCCGGCCGCCGCGACTTGTACGGGTTCACCGCCATGATCCACAGGTCGACTTGCTCGATCCCGGTGAGCCCGTTGGTGAACCACTCGCGAATGTCGGCCAGCTCGACGGAGACACCCTGCCGGGACACGCTCGTCGCGCGGTCGGGGAGCTTGCACGACCCGGACTGCATTCCGCGCGCGAACTCCACGGCCAGCAGACCAGCCATCTCCGGACCCGGGTCCGGGACCGGGAGGCCTTGCAGGTAGACGATCGTGAACGCGCCGACAGCGTCGTCAGCCGCGTGCAGGTCCTGGTGCTTCGGCCACCGCTGCCCGTCGATCCGGTGCAGCCACCGCCGGTGATCGACCCGATAGGCGGTCTCGTCGACCAGCACGCCGTCGATCATCACCGACACGACCTCGTGCACCGGGCCCGGTAGCGCGAGCCGGTCGTAGCCGACCTCGGTGCACTGCGGACTGCACCCGCACGGCCCGACCGCGTTCGGGGCGCCGTTGAGCAGGCCCGGCCAGAACACGTGCCCCGCGCCGCGGTAGTTGCGGCCGACGTCGGCCGGTTGGAAGCACGGCCGCACCGTCGCGGTGATGGTGCCGAACCGCTGCCCGGTCAGAGTGAACATCACCTGGCGGGCGAGGTCCTCGGCGCGCTGCCGGGTTCCCGCACCGTAGGTCGCCCACTCGTCGGCGAGGTCGGCCGGGATGACGACCGGCCACGTCTTGTACTTCATCAGGTCTCCTTCGGTCTAGATGCCGTGAGGCCGCGAACCCTGGACCCCAGCGGGGCGGGTTCGCGGCCTCACAGACTGTCTGGCACTACGGCGTGTACGGGGTGAGCAGCACCGCGCCCTCGGTCGGCTCCGGCGGGGCGACCGGGGTCATCTCGAAGTGGAAGTGCTTGGACTTGGTGAGCGGCACCAGCAGCGGCACCGCGATCGGCGCGTCGTTCTCGTCGACATCCCGCACGACCGAGTACGGGCCAGCACCCCACCCGGTGCCCGGCTTCGTCTTCGCCGACACCGTGAACTCGGCGCCGCCGACCGCGAGTTCCATGTCGCCGACACGGCCGTTCCCGACGAACGGGACGAGCCAGTACCCGTACCCGGGTTCGCCGGACTCGCAGGCGACGCCCGGCACATCGGACCAGCCCTCGATCGCGAAGTTCGCATCGATCGGGTCCGAGCCCATGGACTGACCGACCGCGTTGCCCAGGTAGTCGAGCACGAGGTCCTGACCGGTGATCAGCGACCACGCCTCGGGGTCGATGCCGCAGAACTCGATCTCGACGCCGACGTTCTTCAGCTGCGGCGGATCCTCGTGGTTGACGCAGATCTTCCCCGATCCGTTCTTGCGGAGGGTCTCTTCGCCGTCCTCGTACTCCGGGGCAAAGTTGATCTTCACGATGCCGTCGGTGACGAGCAGGCTCTTGTTGAGCGGAGACGTGATGGGCACGCCGCACGCGTTCAGCTTCGTGATTCGCATGCGGGACGCGTGGACGCTGGGCCAGACGGTGTTCGGCATGATGGGCACCTCTCATTTGGTGGTGTGGTGCCCGGCCCCAACCGCCAGCGGCGAAATCGTGTTCAGTTGTGCGCGCGGCCTATTCGGTGGTCGCGGTGGCCTTCTTCGCGGCCGTCTTGCGTGGTGCCGCCTTCTTCGCCGGTTCCTTCTTCGCTCCGGCGAGGGCGGCGGCCAAGTCGTCGTCGACGACGAAAGCGGTCTTGCCGCGCTCGAGAGTGATCGTCTCGACCCGCTCGGGCCGGTCCCCCGCCGCAGCCAGCAGGTCGGCGGCGAGCCGGGCGAGGTCGGCGCCCTGGTCCTTCGGGATGATCGTCGGCATCACAGCTCCTTCACGTCGACGAGAGCCGCCGCGGACAGTCCGTCCCACGACGCCACATAGATGCGTTGAGCGATCGTCGTCACCGTGTTGGTGGCCGGATCGAAGTCGCCGTCGGTGGCCTGCAGCACCTCGGTGCGCCGCACCCGGACGTCGCCGGTCGCAGCGATCCACACCTGCCCGGCGTCGGGAGTCTGGTCCTCGGGACCGGTGCCCGGGTAGGCGCCAGCGACGACCGGGGTGCCGAGCTGAGTGACCAGGCGGCCGCCGTCGTGGCGGACGGCCTTCGCCTTGACCAGGTGGCCGACGATTTTGCGGGGCACGTGAATCATGCCGGTACCCGCGTAGTGGTTGTACAGCCAGGCGTCGAGTGCCCCGACAGCGTCGAGGACGCCGACAGCGACCAGGCCGGTCGGGGTCGGCATGTCCTCGTGCATGAACCGCGGGTCGGTGTCGTGCGTGGACCACAGCACCTGTTCGAGCGCCGGACCCTCGCCGGCGCGGAGCTGTTCTCGTGCCAACACCCGGAAGTCGTCGAGGGTGCGGCCGACGGGCTTGGCGGCGAGCACCGTGGACAGCCGGACCGGAACGTCAGTGCGCGGGTCGAAACCCTCGTCGCCGTCCCCGAAGTCCGGGTCATCCGGGCACGCGACCGAGCCGACGACAACCTCGCCGACCCGGGCCGGACAGTCGTACTCGACCCCGGCGATCTGCCAGTGCGAACCGCTCTCGGGGAGGACGTCGGCAACCGACAGCAGACCGTGCGCCGGGGGGCTGGTCTGGTGCGGGGGAACCCATACGGGCGGGAGGGGCATGTCCTGGTCCTTGGTCTAGTGCGGGCTGGTGGACTGCGGTGGCCGAGGCCTGAGCGTGGCATGCTCGGCCACCGCAGCCGATCACGGCTCGACGGGAACGACCTTGCCGTTGCCGTCGAGGACCAGAGCCGATCCGGTCGCGCCGTTGACCGCCAGCGGCAGCTTCACCAGACGCGACTCGTAGGCGCGCTTGTGCACCATGATCTTCTCTTCGAGGAACAGCCGCAGGTAGTCGTTCTCGGCCAGGTTCTCCGAGTCGTAGACCGTGTCGAGATTCACGACCTCACCGCGGGCGCGGACGAACGTGCCAGCCGGGTACATGAGCAGGTCCACCGACGTCGGGAACGCGGTGAGCGCGGCAGCCTTACCGAATCCGGCGGCGGGGTTGGTGCTGTAGGCGTCCTGCCAGTCGTAGCCGAACTCGACGACCGCGCCGCGCTTGGCGAAGAACGCCGTGATCTCGGCGTCGGACACGTCGACCACACTGCCGTCGCCGGCGCGGAGCGCGAGGTCTGCGCGGATGACGGGCTTGAGCCAGAACGGGGCCTTGACCTCGATGGTCGCGTTCTCGGGCATCCGGTACTTGTAGCGGATGTCGACGATCTGCAGTTCGAGGCCGTTGAGGACCGACCCGGCCGCCGACGGTCCGAGGACCGTAGTCAGGTCGACCTCGGTGGACTGGGCCACCGCGCGGGCGATCGACGAGGCGTTGACGCGGTGCGCGTGCACCGCCATCACACCCTCGATGGTCTGCCGGGTGACCTCCGGGTAGGCGTTGTCCTGCAGGAACCCGACCTCGAGACCGGAGTAGATGACGTCGAGACGGCGCTCGGTGAACTCCGGGCAGCCCGGCCGGTAGAACACCTTCGCCGTGTTCGCGATCGCCTGCGCCTCAGTCTGGATCAGGCCGACATTGCCGCCCCACACCGAGGCGAAGTCGACTCCGGTGGTGGTGCGGATACCGCCGCGCTTGGCCTGGATCTCCGGGAAGGAGTACAGGCCGGCGTTCGCGTCGGCCAGCAGCGGCGCGAGTTCGTAGATGGTCTCCGACGGCGCGCACCAGCCGCCAGCGGCGACGATGCCTCCGCCGGGGAGCCGGGCCTGGTTGACCGCGTTCTCGATGACGTCGTTGTCGTCGGCGCCCTGACCGGAAGCGACGAGCTCGGCCGGCCAATCGCCGCGGATCTGGGCGATACCGGCCGACACGCGCACGGGGTTGATGTTCGACGGCCGGGTCTCACCGCGCGCGTACGAGAAGTCACGCGGCATCGACTCGATCTTCGAGATCGCGGCGGCGACCATTCCGTCGAGGTCGAGTCGCTGCCCGACGTTGGTGTCGCGGCCACCGGCGGCCGCGGTGATTACCGCGCGCGGCTCGGGGCCCGGGGCCGGTTCGGTGTCGGCCGGCGCCTTGGCCTTGATGGCGGCCAGGTCGATGCGCGGCATGCGCGCGGCCGCGGTCACTCCGGCGGGCGCGGCGGCCTCTGCTGCGACAGCCTCGGCCTCGGCGACCACCTCGGCACCGGCGTCGCCGTCACCTTCGTCGGGGGTCTCGCTCTGCTCGTCGGCGTCGGCGGCCTCATTGCTGGTGTCGTCACCGAGGACCTGCGCGGCCAGCTCGGAGCGACGGTTCGCGATCTCGGCGTCCTGTGCGTCGAGGTCGTTGGTCACCTCGCGGGCGACGCCGATGACCTCGGCGAGCAGTTCCAGCGCCAGGACCTCGTCCTTGGTGGTGGGCTCGCTGTCGTTGAGGGTCTGGAAGCTCTCGACTGCCTCGTTGAGCATGCCGTCGACCTGTGCGCGGTCGACGCCCTCACCGGACAGTGCCGCCTTGACGGCGCCCTTCCGGTCTGCGGGGTCGGTGGCGCGGCTGGCGTCGTCGAGCAGGGACTGCAGGGTGATGGCCATGGCTGGCTCCTCCGGGTGAGTGCGTGAACACTTGCCCGGCCCCAACCGCCAGCGGCTTTCAACCGATAGCGTAGCGCGTTTACCTAGGTATCTGGGTCACCTGGGCGTAGGTGCCGCCGTATTGTTCGACGTCGCGGCGCGCTTCGACCTCGGTCAGATAGCGTTTGATCTGCCCGTCGGGGCGGTGCGACTCGTGCACCGTCACCCGACGGTTGCCACCACAATTGCAGGCCATCAGCTGCGGGACTGGTCGATTACGTCGAGGACACGTAGGCGTTGATCGGCCGCCGCGGTGACTGCCTCGTCCGTCAGATGAGTGGGGCGTTGAGCATCGATCCGGGCGACCATCTCGGCGTTCAGGGCCGCAAGCGATTCGCGGTGCCCTCGCCGCCATGTCGCGGCGAGGATCCCGCCCGGGTATGGGCACTTGTCGCCGGGGCCGGACTCGCGGCCCTCGCGGGTTGCCTCCTGAAACTCCTCACGCGTCACGCTCACGCTCATTGCAGGTAGTCCCCTCGTTTGTGCCGTCCGTCCCACTGGGAGAATGCGATCTGGATCGCTTCCGGGTCGAGGCTTTCGCTCAGTCTACCTGCCTCGATGAGCGTCACCAGGTCGGATTTCGAGACCCGTCCGCCCACCTCGTCGAAGAACTCCTTGGCCTCCGGCGACAGGTACTTGCGGGCCTCCGCGTCGGTCATCCGGAACACGCTCTTGCCGTTCTCGTTCCACCACGACCAGAAGTCCGGGCGCTCCCGGTGCTCGCGGGCGATGACGTGACCGCGCGCATGGTCCTCCATGCGCAGCTGCATGTCGTACTCGTAGTCCTGGTGCACCTCGTCGACGAGCTTGTTGAAGCTCGTGGCCGAGTAGCCAAGTTCACGGCCGAGGCGCACAAACTCGCGGCGCCGCACCTGCTCAGGGTCAAGCCCCTGGACACGTCCGAGCGCCTCCTCGTACGAGATTCCCTCGGCGGCGGCCATCTGCTCGGCCTGCTCCATGATCTCCCACTGCTTGCGCTGGGCCGCGCTGATCTCGACCTCGGCGGTGCCGTCCCGGCTGACTGCACCGCTGCTGGCCTCGTCCACGGCGTCTGCGTCGCGGGGCGATGCGGTCAGCTTCTCTTCGTGGGCGATCAGCACCGAGTACACCTCGTAGCGGTCGAGGTCCTCCTGCCACGATGCGTCGTCCTCGTGTGCTTCCGCGCGCAGTCGCTCGAGTGCGTCATCGCGTTCGGCGCGCAGCATGTCCAGCCGATCCGACGCGGTCGGGTCCGGTTCGTCCCACGGGTCCGGCGGGGGCGGCAGGTCGTCCGGAGCCGGTTCGACGTCTGGTTGACGGCGCGCCCACTCGGTGAATGCGGCCTCGTACACCTGCGGGTTCTTGTCGCGTGCTGCGGCGTCCTCCATCAGCTCGGTGAGGTCGTCGTCGCTCATGTGCGACAGCGACAATTCCCGACCCCGGCTACCACCCGGACGCGTCACGATGATCGAGCCGATCGGCTGCCCGTACCGTCTCGCGCCGGCCGGAGTTCGCACTCTGCGCACTACCGCCGCCGCGATCAGGCTTTTGGGTGACCACCACCTGCCGCCGCGATGATGGCGACCGCGCGCGACAGGGCGGCCGCGGTGACCGCACGCTCCGTCGATTCCTCCTCGTACGGTTCGCTGTACCGCCACGTGGTGCCGTCGGTGTCGGTGCCGTCGTCGTAGAACGCGACCCCGGCGACATACTCGGACAGGGCGCCACCATGCGCACCCGTCGCCGGGATCTGGTCCTCTTCGAGGTAGCCGTCGCCGTCCAGGCGCGGCGGTACATCGGTGTCAGTGACCGGTTCACCAGGGGTGCCGGTGACAGACGGGTCCATGCCCTGCCAGTCACCGCCGTCGTCGACCGACGCGACCGGCTGGGCCGTGTCAGGCACCTCGGCGGGGCTCTCGACGCGTTCAGTCGCCGGAGCGGTCGGCGGGCCGCCTTCCTTCCACCCAGTGCCGTCGGTGTAGGTGCCATCCGAGTAGTAGGCGACGCCGTCGCGGAACTCGACGAGCGCGCCGCCGTCGCGGCCGAGGCTCGGGGCCTGGTCCTCTTCGAGACGGTCCCCCGGCTGGCCGTCGGTGCGCGGCGGTACCGGAGAGTCGGCAGCAGACGCGTCATCCGACGAGGACGGCGAACTCTTCGGCTTCTCCGATATGTTGCCGTTCACCTGCGGCTTGTCCGGTTTCGCGCTCGAATCCGAGGGCTTCGCCGCGGGCTCGGTGTCGGCCTTCGGTTCGGCCGGCGACTTCCCGCCGCCCGGCTTCGTCTCTGCCTTCGGTTCACCGTTCGGCTTGGCCGGTGCGGACTTCTTCACCTTGGCCGAGTCCTTCCCGCGATCCGGGTCGATCGCCTTCGCCAGATCGTCCCCGGCGGCCTCGGCGAAGTCCTCCGCAGTCTGCCGCGCCTGCTCGACCGCCTTCGGGATCAGGTCGCCGACCGACACCCCGAACCGCTGAGCGCCCTCCTGGGTGCGCACCCGGCGGCCGCTCGCCGCGGTGATCCCCAGCGCCGTGTTCACCTTCGCGACTGCTGCGGCCCGCCGATCCTGATGCGCGGCCGCGACGATCGCATCCACACGCCGCACTGCGGCCGCACGACGACGCTGCACCTGGGCGCGTTCGTCGCGGCGTTCCATCTCCTCGCGCACTGCGGCCGCGACGACGGCCTGCAACTCGGCCGACGACTTCGGCAGGTCCGCGCCCGGCGGGGCGACGATCCCAGCCGCCACCAGCGCACCGTACGAACCGGCCGCCACGAGCTGCTCAGTCCGCGGTATCGGGAACCCCGGCGTGTTCACGGCGAGCGCCGCGACGAGCTCCATCGACCCGTCGATCCCGCGCCAGTCGCCGGACACCCCGGACCGGCGGAGTTCGTCGACCCGCTCGTCCGGGGTGCCGGGCACGATCCGGCCGGCCAGCCAGATCCCGTGCTGGTCCTCGCCGGCGCGGACGACGGCGGCGACGGTGCCGGTGTTGTCGTAGTGCGCGGCTGCTGCGACGGCGTCGGTACGGCCGTCGACCGGTGCATGTCCGGTGCCGAGGGTGAGTTTCCCGACCGGGAGGTCACCGTCACCGGTCCGGACGACGCCCTGGTGGAAGTAGGCGTAGTTCGTTTGCGAGCGGGGTGGGGTGACGCGCTGGTTCGCGAACCCGATGTGCGGGGTGTCGAACGTGGCGAGGTGCCCGTACACGCGGCCGTCGGCGGTGACGGTGAGGGCAGTCGGCCCGTTGAGGCGCGGGTCGGCGAAATCGGCGCGGTCGTAGACGACACCAGCAGCAGTCAGGGCGGCGAGGGTGGCAGAAGACATTCGGGCTCCCGGTGATTCGGGTGCCCGGCCCCAACCGCCAGCAGCACGAACAGATCTCGTTCTCTGACAGTATCCCCCACCGTCGCGGCGGGATGGGCGAAGCTAAGCCGGTGACAGCGTCGTGCGCTGCTCTAGCACCGCCAGGTGCCGGTAGATGTCGGTGACCGGATTGTCGCCGTTGGGGATCTGGCCGCTCTCGTCTGCCACCCGGCGGGCGCCCGCGAGAACGTCCGGGGTGAGGATGACGTCGAACGTGACGGCGGCGTTCAGGGCCGACTCGGCGATGTCATCGCCGTCGATGTTGCCGTTGCCGAGGTCGCGGTAAAGGCGGTCGCGCCAGGCAGGATCGGCGTCGAGTGCGGGCGCGACAGCGTCCACGACCGCCTTGGCGGCCGCGCGCTCTTCCTCCCACGTCATCATGTCCGACAGCCTACCGTCACAGATCGTCCCGGTACAGGAGACGCCGATCCAGCGGCACCGGAACGCGGCGACCCGTCGCACGGTCGATCTTGTAGACACCGGCCCCGTTGAGCGCGAAGAACGACCGGAACTTCGTCTTCCCGCCCTGCGTGTACGTGGACAGCTCGAAGATCACGCCGTTGACCTCTAGGCGCCGTACCCGCCGATCGCCGCTGAACGCTTCGTAGTGGTATCCGACGGTGAGCAGCAGTAGCGCAAGAAGAAACCGGGCTGGGGTCCATGCTCGCGGTGTCTCGCTCTTGCCAGGGCGAGTCACCCCGAACAGGTGACCGCCAGCCTTGTTGTCGGGTACCCCGTAGATGATCTTCTCGACATCCGCCCTGTCGAGTTTCAGGTCCGGGATGGCTGACAGCACGATCGGCGGTATGCCCCTGTCGTGCTCGGGTGACTGCACAGGATCGAATGCGTTCGGGTCGGAAGCCTCGATCGCTGTGACCTCTGTCAGCGCTGCACTTCGCCTGGTCCTGTAGTCGGACGGTGCATCGTCGGCGAGCCGATCGAACACGTCGTCGTCGACGATCTTGGAGTCGATCACCTCGACTCGCGTTTCCCACTCCTCCTGGCCGGCGGAGGTTGGCGCGTTCGTCTGCTGTGCGACCAGGTCGGCGTCGTTGAGCAGCCCGAGATCAATTTCTTCGGTGTCAGTGTCGGATGGTGGCCGGTCGAGTTCGAGTGCTCTCCGATCCCATTCGTTGCGGGCGGCTTCGTACATGCCGTCGAATCCGTCGGCGTTGTCGACCATCAACTGGAACAGTTCGTCGTCGGAGTAGCCGGACAGGTCGACGTCGGCGGGGTCGGGTTCGCGCCACACCGGTTCGTCGCGTTCGTCGCGCCACTCGATGTGCGGGCCGTCCGGTGGTGTCGGCTGGCCGTGCCGTTCACCGCGGTCCGCCGGATCAGGTGGCGGCTGCAACTGCTCGGCCTCCACAACGTCGTGGATCGCCGCTTCGGCCTCGTCAGGATCGTCAGTGCCTACCCGGACACCTCCGGGCTTCACCTCGCCGAGGCTTCCGTCCGGGCCTTGTAGTTCGTCTTGGAGTTCGTCGCCGTCCAAAATCAGCAGGGAGCAGCGGCAATTTATGGTTTCGTGTGGTGCGATCACGATGGGGTCGCCGGGGAACTGCAGCAGGAACCCGCCGACCCGGAACGGCTGCGCGAGCGGCACGGTCTGCCCGTCGGCGACCCGGTGCGATGCGCGTGTGCGGGTGTCCTCGGTCGCGAGCCACCGCTTGTACAGCGTGATCCCGTGTTCGGCTTCGCGTTCACGTGCGGCGGCGAGCTGGCCGGCCATCACCGCACCGTGCGCTTCGGTGCGCGCTATCCGGCGGGCGAGCCACCGCCACCGGGTCTCTTCGTCGTCGTGGTCCTGCCACAGTCGGCGGCGGCGGGCGCGGAGGTCGGCGCGCCGCTCCGGGGTGAGATCGGGCTGCTCGAGTTCGGCCTCGACTTCGTTGATCATCGCCTTGATGGCGCGCTGGTCGGCGTCGATTCCGAGGACCCAGCCGACGCGGTCGGTGATCTGCTCGATCGTCTCGGCTTCGGCGAGCGCTTCGAGGAGTTCAGGGCGTAGACGCTCGAAGGCGCCTTCGGGCCAGATCCGGAGACGGTCGGCGACCTGGGCGAGGTAGTCCTGCTGGTGCGGGAGCGATCCGTTGCCGGCGCGGCGGCGCGCGTCCTGGAACTGTTCCCCGAACGCGATCGCGACGGCGGGCAGCAAGGTGTTGTCGAGTTCGTGCCGCCAGGCGTTCCAGTTCTTCGCCGCCTCGGCGGCCCGTTCGACTTCGCCGTATCCGGCGGCGGTCAGGCCGGCCGGGGAAAGTTCGGCGATCAGGGTGTCGCGGACGGTGGCGAGCCAGGATCCGACGGCGCGCACCATCGCGTCCTCGATGAGGCGTTCGGCGAGCACCAGACGGCGCTCGGCGGCCAGGCGCTGCAGGTTACGCGGCGCCGGTGACATGGTCGACCTGGGCGAGGTAGGCGCGCAGCGCGTCAGGGTTGTGCGCTTCCTGCCGGATCATGCAGTCACGCACGTACTGGGCGCACGCACGCATGTACAGCTGGATGTGCGGGACCTGAGCTTCATCGAGCACCGACGGTAGACCCCACCACGCGGTGAAGGTCTGTTCCCACCGGTCGAGCTCGTCGGGCTGGGCGGGCGGGTCGAGGACGAGGTACAGGTCTTCGGCGAGGACGTCGCGGTACCGGCCGCGTTCGGATCGGCCGCGGTGGTTCACGATGGCTTTCGCCGCGCCTTGCAGGGACAACCGCACGGCCATGTGGCAGGCCAGAAACACGTCGCTCGACGTCGGCGCGGTCACTCGGTGGCCTCCGTCTCCCCCATGACCGGCGGCCCGTCCGGTGCCTCCTCGGCGACGTCGGCGACCACCTCGGCGGCGGACGGGGGTGCCTCGTCTTCGGCGAGGGTGTCGTCGACGCGTTCGGCGTTGTCGGTGATCCCGGGAATCACGATGCCGAGTTCGGGCAGCCACTTGTCGATCAGGTCCGAGCGGGTGGCGATCAGTTCCCGGATCAGGGTGGTCTTCGCCTCGACCGCATCGGGGGCGTCGTCGTCGCCGAACCCGTTCTCGCGGCGAAGAACCGCAGCGGAGATCACGCCCTTGTCGTACAGCAGTTGCGCGTCCTTCGACCTGTCCGGCCGCACCTGCAAGGGTGTCGAGTCGAACCACACCATCCACCGCGACGGATCGAGACCGCGCTGTTCCAGGAGCGGGTGCAGCAGGCCTTCGGTCAGCGAGTGGCACAGCGTCGCGACGACCGGTTCGACACCGAACTTGATCTCGTTCTCGTCGACCGCCCACGCTGACCAGTGGTTCGATGACGCCTGACCGAGGAGCACAGATGGGTCGGAGTCCATTCCGAGACCGATTCGGCGGATCGTCTCTTCGCGGAGTTCTGCGGCGTGCTCGTCGAGCGGCGTCGAGAAGGTGAGGTGCTTGATCTTGTCGAGCAGATCCCCCGGGACGGTCGCCATGTATGGAACCACGCTCGCTGCGGAGTCGCGGTCGGTGATCGGCGTCATGATTGCCGCGGTCAGATCGTCGGCGAAGTCCCAGTCTTCGGGGGCGTCGTCGGGTTTCATCATGGACTCGATGCCCTCGGGCAGCAGCAGGATCCCGGCGCCGGCGAGGCGGGAGTCGACTTGCGCGGTCACGAACTGTGACAGGCCGCGCAGCTCGCGGGCGGCTTGTAGGACGGCGCGCACTGGGGCGTCGGCGCGGGCGTACCACTGCGGGTGCGTGGTCCACGACCGGATCAGCAGTTCGTTGTCGTCGACCTTGTGCGGGTCGTTCACGCCGTCGTTGAGGATCCAACGACCGGGCTGCCCGGTGAGTTCAGCACGGGACCGCGCGGTGACCGCCAGCCGCGACCCGTCCTGAGTGACGTGCAGGATCGACTCGCCGTTGAAGATCAACTGCTGCGCATACCGCTTGATCAGTTGTTCGGTACCGGCGCGATTGCCGAACAAGATCGCCTGCAGGTCGAGCCCGATCTCGTCTTCGGTGGGTACGGGGTCGGCGGTCGGGTCGTCGGGAGCTTCGGCAATGTACAGGCGCACTTGGGAGCAGGCGCGGGCTTGGCGGTCTCCGATGAAGCGGAGTTCCCCGATCTCGTCGCGGAGGTCCCATGCTTCGGTCTGCCACTGCTCGGTGGGCGGCGCTTTGATCTTGCGGTCGATCGTCTTGGCGGTGAGGACTTGCGCGGCCGCCGTCACCGACTGTCCGCGGGATCCGGTGCGGTTGTCGCGTCCACGCCGGACGGGGATCTGGGTGACCATCGCGCCCGGGGGCACGCGAAGGGTCGAGAGGGGTTGCGCGGCGGCGGCGAGCGCCGGGAGACGTGAGTCGGGGTTGCGTTTGCGTGCCATCGGCTACGCCTCCTCGGGTGCGGGGTCGAGCCAGTTCGCGCCCCATCCGGCCAGCAGCGACGCCGTGCCGGCCAGGGCGGCGGCGGTCCACCATCGGGTGTCGCCCCATTGCCACCAGGCCGCCGACACACCGGCGCCGACCCACACGCTCATGCACCACGAGCAGGTGAGCAGGTAGGCGATGGGGTTCGACAGGCCGAGTTTGACGCACAGCCAGGTGCGGGGCCGGTGGAGGATCTCGTCGACCACGAGGAGCCGGGTGATGCGCATGATCAGGCCGAGGGTGAGCAGGATCGTGAGGGAGTGTGGCACGCGGACGGTCCTCCTGAATTGCCGGTTACTGTCTCACTCTAACCGTCGATTGCGGAGGACTTGTGGACTCGAGGCGGCAATGCTCGCACTCGCGGGGCGGCGTCCACACGTTGAGGCGGGCACCGCAGCCGGTGCAGCGCGGGAAGTCGCCGACGGCCATCAGGGGTACCAGCCGATCATGAGGGCGAGGGCGACGAGCGCGGCGGCGGCCCGGAGGAATGCTGCGGCGAGCGCGATGCGTGAGGTCACCACGGGTGCGGCCACGGGTCGGCGGCGGGCCGCGGGCCGTAGTGGGTGTCGCGTGCTCGGGCGCGGCGGCGATGTCGGCGTGAGCGGCGCTCGATCTCGTAGTCGAGTGCCTTTCCGGTGAATCCTTCGTCGATCGCGAGGTCGACCTCGGCTTCGAGCCATGTCGGTACCAGGCTCATCGCGATACCCGCAGTTCGCGGCACGTGTCGCACAGCTTGCGGCCGTCTGTGTAGGCCGACTCGCAGCCGGGGCAGAGTCGGTCCGGGTGGGTCGGGTACCGCTCGCCGGTCTCGGGGTCGTAGGGCGCGGCCATGTGCGCTTTCCAGTAGTCGACGATCCAGATCGCGGACGCCGTGGCGGCGGCGGCGAACAGGAGGCAGAACAGGACGGCCGCGTCGGCGGCGGTGTTGCCGGACATCAGAGGACCGCCGTGATGGTGTAGTCGCGGGCGGCGTAGTAGTCGGCGAATGCCGTCGGGGCGAGGAAGGGGTCGGTGCCGTCTCCGCGGTCGACGGCGATGCAGTCGGCGAACGGGTATTCGGGCAGGGTCGCGGCGATGACGCTGGCTGTGGTCTTCATGGTCGGTCTCCTTCAATGTGGTGTTACCGCAGTTATAACTGTTCGATGGTTGTTGTGCAACCGCTACCCACATACTGCGATCAGGAGGCGCGGCGGCGGGCGGCGAGACCACCCCGTGGAGCCTGCCCACGCTGCACCTTCGCCGGATTCGACACCACCGTCCCTCGCGGCACATTCGGCAGGAGCTCGGTCACCACGTGTACGCCGGCGTCGAGCGCGCCCGGCGACCACGTCGACCCCGGCTCCCACATCGTCCACTCCGTGCACAACTGGCCCAGGTCAGCGCCGCGCGCGAACCGCACACGATCAGTGCGCACCGCCTGCGCGATCGGCTCGGCGCGCAGCACCTTTGATGTCCGCGAGTTCACGCCCTTCACCAGCGGGCACATCCCAGACACCAAGTCGCGGCCCTGCAGCGCCTTCCAGGCCTGCGCGATGAGCTGGCCGGGCATGTCGCCGCCGTAGTTCTTCTCGAAGATGATCAGCGTCGCGTCGTGCTCGTACGCGGTCAGGCACACACGCTCCGGCCACTCGTCGGCCTTCATCCGGGCGGTCTGGTCGTCGAGGAACCACGCCCGCCCCTCGGCGTCGAGACCGGCAACCACCACACCAACCGAGTCGCGGCCACCACCAGCAGGGTCGACGCCGACGGCCTTACGGCGGAACTCCGACGGTGCCGGTTGGGTGGCGTCGCGGATCTGGTCGTCGTCGAGCAACGCGGACTCCACAGCCGTCGGCGTGCCCTGGTACATGGCGCCCCAGTCCCGCGGGGTGGAGCGCTTTTTCTGGCGGGTCCAGTGCGCGACGAGCGCGGTGGTGTCGCCGTCGTCGATCTTCGGGTGCGACAGCGGATCTCCGGGGGCGCGGCCGAGTGGGTCGGCGAAGATCCCGCGGTCGTGGTCCTCGGGGAGGGCGAGCGCCGGCATGTGGAGCACGGTCCACTCCCCGCCTTCCTCGACGCGGCCGTCGCGGTCGAGGAGGCGGCCGGCGAGGTCGTCTTGGTGCCAGCGGGTCATCACGATGACCTCGCGCGCGGTCGGTGATCGGCGCGCCGACCACACCGCGCTGTACCAGTTCCAGACCGCGGTGCGCATCGTGGGCGAGTCGGCGTCGGCTCGGCCCGCGAAAGGGTCGTCGATGATGCCGAGGTCCATGGGCTGGCCGGACAGGCCGCCGCGGACACCGACCGACCGCAGACCGCCGCCGGCGGTGAGTTCCCATGCGGCGCGCGACGAGGTGGTGGTCGAGAGGCGGAGCCCGTAGTCGGCGCCGTACATGCGCACCATCTCGCGGACCGCGCCGCCGTGTGTGTGCGCCAGGGATGCGGCGTAGGAGGCGAGGAGGATCTTGTCGCGCGGGTTCATGGTGAGCCACCAGAACGGGAACCATCGGGCTGCGCGGGTGGACTTGCCGATCTGCGGTGGGCTGAAGATCATCAGTCGCGCGTTCGGCTTGGCGAGGAGTTGCACGAGGGCGGCGTCCATCGCGCGGGTGTGCGTGCGTTCACGGCTCGACGGGTCGCAGGATCCGGCGAGTGCCCCGGGCGTGGAGGCTGCGGGGAGCGCGATCCCGGCTTTCACGGCTTCTTCGGCGAGGTGTCGTTTCAGGGCGATCAGCTCGTCCATCGTGAGGCCGTCGAGGGGGCTACTGGTCATCGGGGGTCTCGTCGTCGTAGGTCACCGCGGCCACAATGCCGTCGAGGACCGGCAGTTCGGGTGGTGCGAGGCCGGCGGCGTCGGCGTCGGCGCGGAGTTTGGTGCGCAGGGCGTCGGCGAGGCCTGCGATCTCGGTGGCGATCGCTTCTTGTGAGGCGGACACGGTGGTCGTGGTGGTGACGTTGACGGTCGGGGTCTTGTCGATCCCCCGGATACGGGCGAGGCTGTCGAGTGCTTGCCGGGCACTGTTGATCAGTTGAGATTTCCCCATCTCGCGGCCTTTGCTGGCGGCGGCGTCGAGTTCTTTGAGGGCGCGTTCGTAGAGGGCTTCGTAGCGTTCGGCCATGAGGTCGCGGAAGTCGTCGACGACCTGCGCTTCGTTGCGGTTGATGGTGCGTAGGACGGCGCGATAGGCGACGGTGCGGTCGGCGTAGTCGAGGGCGTCGGCGATCTCTTGGTAGGTGTGGCCTTGGGCGCGGAGTTCGACAGCTCGGGTGGCTCGTTGGCGGTCGGCTATGACCTGCGCGTTCCCGGCGGGTTTGGGCATTGGGTCTCCTTCGGCTCGTTCCTGATTGTAGGTAGCTGTTGCATCTCAACCCATAGCCTGTTATAACTGTAGTAACACCACGAGCGAAGGAGACGCCATGCAGAACACCACCATCACCGCCGGCACCCGGATCAGCCACCGCGGCCGCATCTACACCGTCACCGACGACCACACCCTGGCGAACCGACGCGAGGTCGTGCTCGCTGACGGCCCGCGCGGCGGCTACATCCTCGCCGTCGAGATCGACGACGCCGGGCAGATCGTCGCCGCGGTGACGCGTTCCGAGCCCTGGGCGCCCGCCTCGATCGTCGCGTGACGGCGCGGAGGGCGCCGGGCCTGAAACGGCTACGTCCCGGCGATAGGGCACCTGTCCCGGCGCCCTCCACGCGGCCACACCACGACCGCACGATTGAAGGAGACACCCCATGGCCACCTACCAGCAGTTCGTCGACCGCTACGGCGACGACTACGACACCGAGATCGAGCGGCGCGCCGGATACCAGCGGCACGAGCAGAACCGTGTCGAACTGTCCGCGATCTTCTTCGGCGAGGAGACCACGACGGCCCGGTGCCAGCCGGTCGAGTACCCGCGGTACACCGGCTATATCCAGGCCCTCGACGAGGCACGTATCGGGAGCGTGCCGGGGATGGAGCTCACGGTCACCACTTCACGTGCGGGACAGATCGTGGAGACCGCGACGTGGGATCAGGACGCGCCGACAGCGGCCGCGATTGGGTGAGCTGGT